>SCSM01000010.1 GCA_004322215.1 Bacteroidota bacterium
GGAATGAATAGCCACTATCTTTAGATAGTGGAGTTTGGTTTCCAGCACCACACGACTTTAGTCACTTAATGTCACAACCGATAGGACATCAATAGGACAAAATGAGACAAAACAGGACAAGTTGAGACAAATATTCCATGTTCGCAATATTTTAACTCCATACAAATCAATTTTATTTCTGGGAAGCAATCCAAAAATAAAAAAAAATAGGACAAAACAAGACAAAACAGGACATTTACAAAAGTGTACACATGAAAAACCATGAGAAAAATGTCGGAAATGTGTAAAATTGTCGGTTTTTGGTTCTCTATAACCAAATTTCTCTGCGACTTTGCGGCTCTGCAGTGAAATAAATATTTATTCCCTAAGGGAAAAGGTGATGATTTTTATGTCTTTTTTTCTATTAATATATAATCCCTACGGGATAAGTGTCGTGGCGGGGATTCGTTTTCTATAGAGATATAATCTCTACGAGATAGAATTGTTATATTTATTTATTAACACACCCCTACCCTTGCTCGAGGAAGGGAAATTGATTTGGGTTTTGACAATGGATTCCGTGTCAAGCGAGGAATGACAGGCTTTGGATTTTCAATTCAGCATTCAGAATTCAGCATTCAGAATTTTTATGATTGTTTCCTATTTCCGATTTTCAAAAAAATCCCTGAGTGCTTTGCCTGTGTATGATGATTTTACGTTTGCGACTTTTTCCGGTGTGCCTGTTGCAACTATGTTGCCGCCAAGCTCCCCCGCTTCGGGACCAAGGTCAATTACCCAATCTGCTGATGCGATGACGTGAATGTTATGCTCGATGACAATGATCGAATGTCCGCGCTCGATAAGCTGACGGAAACATTCGAGCAGTTTCGAAATGTCGTGTATATGAAGTCCAGTTGTCGGCTCGTCAAAAATGAATAAAGTTTCGGATGAGCTTTCCGTATCGAGATGGGAAGCCAGCTTGATTCTCTGTGATTCGCCACCGGAAAGCATAGTGCTGGGCTGTCCTATCCTGATATAACCGAGTCCGACCTGCTGTAAAGTTTTCAGCTTGTTCACGATTTTCTTGTGGTCTTTGAAAAAGTCAAGAGCGCCGTCAATTGTCATATTCAAAACATCAACGATTGATTTCCCTTTATACAAAATGCCTCTTGCCTCCTTGCTGTACCTCGTTCCCTTACACGCTTCACATTCGAGATGGACATCGGGAAGGAATTGCATATCAACCGATACGGAACCCTCGCCTTCGCACACTTCACATCTTCCACCGGGAACGTTGAATGAGAAATAACCGGGCTTCAATCCAAGCTGACGCGATGCTTGTGTATTGGAATAAAGCTCACGGATAAAATCGAATGCTTTTGTGAATGTAGCAGGAGTCGAACGCGATGACCTTCCAATCGGCTGCTGGTCAACTAATTCGGAGTAGCTAATCCAATCGGTGCCTTCTATTTTCTCGTAAGAGCCGGCAGTTCCGTCAACTCCACTATATGATTTTTTCAGGGTAGCATACAAAACATCGTGAACGAGAGTGCTTTTCCCTGAGCCGGAGACACCTGTTACAGCAACCATACAGCCAAGCGGGAAACTGACTTTATCAATTTTGAGATTATGCTTTCGCGGTTTGTGGATTACGATTGCTCTATTATTTCCGGGAATCCTGTATTCAGGAATTGCAATATCGAGCTGACCTGATAAATATTTTCCCGTAACAGATTCTGCTGCAATGCTTAATTTGTCAAGTTCACCGGAATAGACGACTTTGCCGCCATGCTCACCTGCAGCGGGTCCCATATCAATGAGATTATCGGCTTTTTTGATAATATCAAAATCGTGTTCGACAACGACAATAGTGTTACCAAGATTCCGAAGTTTGTAAAGAATTTCCATCAATCTCGCAGTATCACGGGGATGCATGCCGATGCTCGGTTCGTCGAGAACATAAAGAGTACCAACGAGAGAAGAGCCAAGTGCAGTTGAAAGATTTATTCTCTGCAATTCGCCACCCGAAAGAGTATGAGTCAGACGGTCGAGCGTTATGTAATGCAAGCCGATGTCAACGAGAAGCTGAATCCTCCACTTGATTTCCTTCACAATCTGCCCTGCGACATGCTCCTGGTATTTCGTTAATTTCAGATTGCTTATGAAATCGAGAGTTTTGTCGAGTGGTAATTTTATAAGTTCGGGAATAGTCATACCATTAATGAACACCTGCCTTGCAGAAGTCCTCAACCGTGAACCGCCGCAGGCTTTGCATGTTGTATATCCGCGGTAACGGCTCATCAGCACACGATAGTGCAGCTTGTAAGATTTCTCTTCGAGTAAATTGAAAAAGCCGTTTATGCCGATGTAATCACCTGCACCGTTCCACACTACATCCAATTCTTCTTTCGTGAGATTTTCAAACGGCTCATCCACTCTTACTTTATATTTTGCAGCCACACGCAATAAATCGCGAAGGTGAATCGAGAAGCCCTGAGTCCTGAAAGGATGCAAAGCACCCTTGCTAATTGATTTTGTTTTTTCGGGAATGACGAGGTCTTCATCAATGCCGATGGTTCTGCCGAAACCCTGGCAAGCGGGACAGGCACCGTGAGGATTGTTGAAAGAAAAAAGCTTTGGTTCCGGTTCCGAATAAACAATTTCACATTCGGCACATTCATAATTTGCACTGAAAAAATATTCTTTGCCGGATGTGAGATTACGAATAACAATCCTGTTGTCACCGGTGTTGAAGGCAGATTCGATTGATTCGGTCAACCGCGTGACCGATTCTTTATCTTTATTCAGAATGAGCCGGTCAGCAAGAACATAGATGTCTTCGATATTTTCATCGTTAGGAATTGATTGTTCGGTTAGATTAATTATATCATCGGATTTTTTCAAAATGATTCTGAAGAAGCCCTGTTCCTGGTACTTGTCAATTTCTGATTTTATATTTCTTGACTGCTTTGATAGCGGAAACATTATATAAAGTTTTGTTCCCTCATCCCATTTCAACAAAGCATCGGTTACAGAAGCTGGCGTATCTTTGCGAACGGTTTTTCCGCAGTTCTTGCATTTAGTTTCGCCGATTCTGCCGAATAGCAATCTGAAGTAATCATAGATTTCGGTTGTAGTGCCGACAGTTGAGCGGGGATTTCTGCCTGCAGGTTTTTGCTCGATTGCAATAGCAGGTGGTAAGCCGGAAATCACTTCAACATCGGGTTTGTTCATCTTCTCGAGAAACTGACGTGCATAAGCCGAGAGTGATTCAACGAATCTACGCTGCCCTTCGGCATAGATAGTATCGAAAGCAAGAGTTGATTTTCCCGAACCACTTACTCCTGTAATTACAGTTAATTTATTATGAGGAATATCAACAGAAACATTTTTCAGGTTATGGAGCTTTGCTCCTTTAATTGAAATATATTTTTGTTTTTTAATATTATTTTTAATCTCAGCCATCAAATTATTGCATTTCTGTTATTTCGATTAATCAAAACAAGCAATTTAGAAAAAATACATTAATCGAAAAACTAATTCTATAGAATAGCCACTACTTTTAAGTAGTCGGCTTGATTAATGAACCTAAATTTGGATTTATCCACTTATATAAAATGACTAAAATCCAAATCTGTTATTATAAAAACCAACCCGCTATCTGAAGATAGTGGCTATTCATTAAAATTAAAAGAATACTATTTTATTAGGATTAATACCAGTTTGAAATACTTTTGGATTTAATAAATCGTTCAAAGGATAAATCAACAATGAACCATTAACTTGAAAATTTTTTGCATTACCAATGTATAAAGAATTATTATATGCTGAGTAAGAAAGTGAATACCACGTTTCACTGCTTGCAGGATTTTTAAATAATTCCTGTGATTGCGGATTTGCATCATTCAGCTTAAGCATTGAAACTGTACTATCTTTGAAAAAGAAAAGTGAATCTCCCGTTGATGAAAGTGTAATTGCAGACGCTCTGAACTTCCATCTTCTTGTTTCATCGAGTGTGTTTAAATCAAATTCTGCAATTCCTCCGGTTGAATCAGTCAAAGATGGAAGATTCAAATAACCGACATATAGTTTTCCTGACTTTTTGTTAACAAGTACATCAATAACATTCGGCAGGTTTTTCAATTCTTTTAATTCCTGGTTTGTTGTAATGTCAATAACCGAGACTGAGCCTGCTTTAGGAACATTTGCCATATAATCACCAAATCCTGAATTTGCTACAAATAAATTATTATTATAGAAAGCAATTCCTTCAGGTGCAGGACCGACAGGCAGACTATCGATTATTATTGTGAGTGACTTGAAATTTACTTTTGAGATGGAATTCCTCATCAAGTCAGTTACATATCCTATTGAATCGTTAATCATACATATTTTTCTTGGATTACTTGATTGTGAATAAATTATTCTGCCGAGTGATTTCCCCGTTGAAGTTTCCATCACTTCGATTGTGTGGGACGAGCTAACAGTGATGTATGTTCTATTGCCGATTATTACAATATCACTTGAAAGGTCACCAAGTCTTAATCCTGAATTGGATTTCCCATAGTAATCATTGATGATTGAATTTGAGGAGAAATCTAACCTGTCAAGTGTGGAATTATCCATTTTAAATAGACCTTCGCATAATATGAACGCTCCGGTTTCACCTATGTTTGTATTATCGTCTATCGGCTCTGATGGCTGTTTGACACAGGATACAGCAAGTATAAATAAAGCTGCTATCAAGATGTAATATTTTTTCATTTCAAACCTTTCATTTTATTTATAAATTGTTACAAAAATTATATTCCATTTTATTATATTTTGATTGATATACCACCCTTTAATAACCTTCCCGGCATAGGATATTTCCAGACGACACAATATTGAGCATTAAAAATATTATTGCAGTCAATCCTTAATTCCAAATTTGTTCCTAATAGTTCAAAATTTTTTGAAATAAACACATTTAGAATTGTGTATGATGGCATTAAATTATTTAAAGAATTTCCGGGAATAGTGTAATAATAGCTTGAATATTGAAAGTTTAATCCGAGAATAAATCCGGCATAATTATAGTCAAAAGAACCTGCTATTAATTCCTGCGGGACGTAAGGTATCAGCATTCCAAAAGTTATCGAATCAGGACTTTTATCAATAGCTTCCTGTAGTGTATAAACTAATTGAAAATTAAATGTCTTATCGAATAAAGAAGATTGTAATCTTATTTCCAATCCTTTGGTTTGTACTTCACCGTAATTTCTTGCACTCCACTGGATCGGACTATTTGGTACTGAAATAATTTGATTTTTTGTTGATATTAGAAATGTTTCTATTTCGATAGTTGTATTTGAAATTATCCAGCTACTTAATCCAAGATTAAATGAATGAGAGCGCTCAGGTATTAAGTTGGAAGTGCCGTAATTGAGGTAATACATTTCATTAAAATTCGGAGGTCGGAAGTTATAAGCATAATTGAACCTGAATTTTAATGGTAATGAACCTGCATTAAAAATTAATCCAACAAGTGGGGATATAGCATTCCCAGCATCAGAAAACACATCGGCTCTCAATCCAAGCTGACAAGTAATATATGATTCATTATAAATTCCGAATGAATTTTCTAAAAGCCCTGAAATTCCGAATGAATTCCTTTTTTTATAGTTGCCAACTCCTGGCTGAAGCATATTTCCGCGAATATCCGAATAACCACCCTCAATATTAATGTCTGCTAAAAATTTTTGAATTTTATAAGAATATTTTGTTGAAAGCTGAAAATCTCTGTTTATAAAAATTTCGTCTAATCCGGTTGGAGAATACCATTTGAGAAGTGGGTCATTGTATAGGTAATCATTTACTCTAAAAAGTGAAGTTAAATTTATAATTTGATCATCATTGATAATCAAAGATGATGAACCAAGAATAATTAATTCTTTTTCTTTAAGACGTGCAAAAGCATTTTCGACATTATTCTGAGTAACTGCACCCGGAGTGCCTCTGTCTGAAATTCTTCCGATTCCTTTAATTGAATAATTCAAATCAGATGGTTTTGAATTAAATGATAATGAAACTGATAAGTTCTCAAAGTCCGCATTTTCTCTATGCAGGATTTTTCTTTCACCAAAATCAATTACTTTAAATTTGTAATTACCCTTAGAACTTAAGTATTCGAGAGAACCATCAATATCAATTGCTGATGAAATTATTCTGCTATTAAAAGCAGAGTGAAAATCATCATACGAACCGTATTTTAAATTTCCTTTAAAAAAACTGATGGAATCACTGCTTCTTGTAATCAGATTTACGATACCTCCAATTGCATTAGCACCAAACAAAACGGAATTTCCTCCCCTGATAATCTCAATTTCATTTACCATATCAACAGGTATTATGCTTAAATCGCACATACCGTTTTGAGTTGAATTAATCCTAACACCGTCAATCATTAAGATGGTTTGTTTGGCTGTTGTTCCTCTTATAGACAGATTTTTAAATCCACCCATTCCACCATAATTTTTTATAAATACTCCGGGAATAAATTGAAGGACATCTGAAATTTGCACTGCGCCGATTTTTGTTAACTCTGATTTTGTAATAGTAGAATAAGCTGAAAATTCTGTACCGGGACTTTTATTCAAGCGGGATGCAGTAACAACGATTTCAGGGAATTTGGTTTTGACAGAATCTTTCTCATTTTTGTTCTGAGAATATACAATTGCAGAGAATACTATTATTAAGTATGCAAATACAAAAACCGAACCGCAGTACTTAAAAAAGTAAAAACGATGATTAAAGAAATAATATTTCATTTCACACCTTTACAGGAATACCAGATAACATGTGATTATGTAAAAAATATTTTAAATAAATTTGATGAGAAAACAACCGGATTGTAGAGCCATATAATACGATGCCTTAAATAAATCGGGTATTTCCTCACAGCATTCGTCAAAGCGCGAATGTCTTATACTAAAAGTATAAACCAATGAGCCATGCAGGCAGGTATTCTGACTTGAGTATCAACCTTGCTTTTCGCCTTCCCGTCATTTGCAGTGGCTGCTTTCGCATGAAAAGCTTGTACACCCTTACAGCGGCGCTACCGTGCAGGATTTTCACCTGCTTCCCTATTCACACATCCATTCAGTTAGGAATGTCTGTGAACCTACAATAAATTCAAATCTATTTAATTTTATTTTTAATACCAAATATGTGGAAAACTTTAATGCAGGAACAGAATTGCAACACCAGCTACACTAATAAAAGCACCAAGAATTGATTTCCAGCTTAGCTTTTCTTTATATATTAAAACTGAGAGAGGAAGCATAATGATTGGAATAGTTGCCATCAATGTTGATGCAATTCCGATTTTTGTGTAAATAATTGCATAGAAACTGAATGTTATTCCGAGATAAGGACCAATTATTGAACCAAGAAGAATAAGTCCGAATGATTTTTTATCACCTGCAAATATTTTGAATGGATTTTTAAAACTGCCTATGATAGCAGTTGCCGGGAATAAAATAACTGCTGCAATAGCCAGACGGATGAAAGTAGCAACCAAACCATGAATGTCTCCGTGAACAAAGGCAAGCTTTGCAAATATAATCCCAACACCCTGACCGGCAGCACCTATAAAAGCAAATACCACCCCTCTCTTGTTTAATTTAAATCTTGAATTTTCATTTTGCTTTTTATCCAATATAACGAGAGCTATTCCGGCAAGTGTAACTAACATTCCGATGATGGCAAAAACACCCATTCTCTCATTGAGAGCGAAGAATGCAATTATTGCTGCAATCGCAGGATTAATTGACATTATCAGTAAAGTATGCCGCGGACCGATTAAATCAAATCCCTTAAAAAGAAATGTATCTCCGATAACTAATCCTATGATACTGCTCAATCCGAGGTATAAAACCTGCATCGGGTCTGCAATAATTTTAATATTAAATATGAAAAATGTGATTAAAAGAAATATTGATGCAAAAAGCAAGCGATATATATTCAGTTGAATTGTCCCGATTCTTTGACCGACAGTTGTGAAAATAAATGATGAAAACGACCATAAAACAGCCGTTAATAATGCAAAAAGCTCACCAACATATTCCATACAGATTTAAGTTAAATTTGGTTTAACAGGTTTTAATTGGAAATTGACAAATTAAATTTGTAAAAATTGTATGGTGTTAATAAATATTAACAAATGAGAAATTTATTCATATTAATCAGGGACTATTATGAAAAATTCAATTATAATTTTTATAAGTTTTTTTCTTTTGATTTCAAATCTTCATTCTCAATCCGATTCTCTGAAACATAATGACTGGAAGTTCAGCGGACAAGTTCTGATGAGGTCAGAAGTGGACGGAAAGGATTTCGATAATAAGACATATCCTCCTACTTATACCCTTATGAGGACAAGGGTAAATGTCGAGAAGAATTTATTTGATGATGTTTCTTTTTTCATCCAATTACAGGATTCAAGGGTATGGGGACAGACGGCAAGTCCGACAAAGAACCTTGCAAACATTGATATGCACCAGGGTTATGTAGATGTGAAAAATATTTTTAATGTCCCATTATCGGTACGGGTCGGAAGGTTTGAAATTGAGTATGGCACAGGAAGGATACTTGGTCCGAATCCGTGGAATTATGTTGCACGTGCCTGGGATGGCTATAGAATAAGATACGGAAACGAAAAAAAATTCTATATTGATGCCTTCAGCCTTGCTCATACGGCTCTAACTACTATCCCGATACGTTATCCTTTTTCATCTATGATTGACACAAGCTTTAACATTTATGGTTTATGGTCAACTGTCAATATCGGGGATGAACAAAAAGTTGAATTGTTAGCCTATTACGAGAATAATAATAAAATAACGGATACAGAGACTAAAGATGCAGAAGGATTTCCTTATAAAGATGCTGAATTGTTAACTGCAGGTCTTAATTATGAATATAAATCAGGTAGTATTGATATAGCACTCGAAACTGCTTATCAAACAGGACGTTCATTATTCGGTGGAAAAAAGAATAAAGAGGCATCTTCATATTTAGGGTGCCTGAAAATACAGTATACTTTAAATTCATTGACTGCATCTATGAATGCAGAAACTGTATCAGGTACTAATCAGACAGAAACCGAAAAGACAAATACTTTCTGGAGACCATGGGGAACAGTACACCAGTTCTATGGTTATATGGATTATTTCACGGGAGACCTGACTCAATCAACAAATAATCTCGGATTGAGTGATTTGCATATTAAATGTAAATATACTCCTAAAGGAAAACCATTTTCTCTTGATGTTGCATTATGGTATTTTATGACAAACCAAAAAAGTGCTACTGATAAATCCACTCTTGGTCAGGAAGTTGATATTGTCGGCAGATATAATTTGCACGAGAACATTTTTGTTGAGCTTGGAGGGGGTTTATACTTTGCAGGAGAGGCAATGAAAGAAATTTATTATCTTAATACAACCAGAACTGTAAAGGATGTTTCATTCTGGTCTTATCTCAGGTTTGATGTGAGATTGTAGAATTAATAATTAATAATTCACAATTAGACTGTAGACTGTAGGAGGTAGGCAGTTAGGTTATATAAAATAGAAAATTTTTACCCGATGGAGCGGGATTATATTACAATCCATCTTAAATCAAAAATCGCTAATCGTTATTCTTAAATCATCACTGTCATTACATACTTGATACGGAACCCATAGCGTATAATCCAAATCAACATTATTTTTCACGCAGAGTCGCAGAGAATTTTGGTTATATTGAGTTAAAAATGGGCAGTTTTATTCATTTTGAACAGTTTGGACAGGATTTTTTTGTTTTCAGTTTTGTACAATGTCATGGTTTGTCGTGTTTTGCCTCACTTTTTTTTAATTTAACATTACTCTTTAGAAATAAAACTGATTTTTAAGGAATTAGTATATTACGCACAAGGAATTTTTGTCCTGTTTTGTCACATTGTGTCTCATTTTGTCCTATTGATGTCCTATCGGTTGTGACATAAGTGACTAAAGTCGTGTGGTGGGGGAACCAAACTCCACTATCTAAAGATAGTGGCTATTCATCCCGGAATTTCAAAGAACAAGCGGGGCAAAGATAAGAAGGGAGGGATGATATAAAAATAAAATGGTTTTAAAAGGATTTTAAAATAATTTTTATTTTATACACATACACTGCCCTTCCTCGAGGAATGGAATTTTATATAATCTCATCCGAATGGATTGAAAATAAATACAACAATGAATAATAAGCTCAAAGATAAAATTACTCTGAAAGATAACTCTGGCGACCTTGCTTTGAATCCATTCCAGATGAAAGCGAGCCAGTAATTAACAACACATAACAATAGTGTTACAAGAAAAGTTCCGTAATAATTAAAATTATTTCCAACGAACTGCTTTAATCCAAGATTCACGACGGAGCCATAGACTACCATGAGATGGAAAATATAAACAAATAACGATTCTTGTCCGCAGACTTTCAGAACATCCCCGATTTTTCTTTCCTTATAGAATCTCTCGAATAAATATAATAAGGAAAAAGTCATCACTGTGCCTCCCAGACGGAAGAAAGTGTGCTGGGGTGAACCCTGCCACCAATCCGGGACACCCATCCAGCCCTCAGTGATATGGCGTGTTGCAAATAATATTGCAGCAACAGAAAAACCAGAGATTGCTACAATAATCGAGAATTTCTTTTTATCCTCAACACTATAAAATAATGCTGTGAAAGCTGCTCCTGCAAAGAAATAAGCTACCCATGGGAACAAAGGAAATTTCGAAACCGGAGGTCCAACAAAATATGTACCCAGCCAGGGAGGCATATATGTCATAGCATTAGATGCCCTGACTGATGGGGACAGAAAGATAAATATAATCGCTAATACGATATAAATGTATGGAAGGTATTTCATATTCCTGATAGTGAGTAGTAAAATCAAAGAAAGAACCGAAGCTATTATAATAGTATGAAGCACATCACATTGGAACAAACCAACCAATTCTGCAGGCGAATAACTCAATATTCTCTGCAATGACAAATTAGGAATATGGAGCCAATATCCCATCATAATAACAAATCCCAGTCTCCTGAGATATACCCAAAGTGGTTTTCTTAATGACTTATAATCATCCCCTTTTCTCATTGCTGCAAGCCAGAAACCGCATCCTGCACAAAAAATAAATGCAACAGAAACATATCCGTTTGAGATATTAAGCCAGGTGTAGAAAAATCCGTGCTTGAGATAATTGAACATATTGGCATCAACAACATGTGTTTCAATCATCCATAAAACTGCAAGCCCCCGCATTACGTCAATAAATATAAGACGGTGCTTTTTTGGTTGAGCTATTTCTTCTGACATAATTGTTAAATTTGTATTTTTGGTTTGAAAAAATGGAACAACAATTTTTTAAAACGAGCAAATATAAGAGTTTTAAAAATTCTCACAAATTATTATTTGATTTTGCAAAATAAATTTTAATGAAGGAAGAAGAAGAGAATAAACAGGAAACAAATACAGAACAGGATGAATCCCAGGAAGAAATGGGATTTCTCGGACATTTGCAGGAACTCAGAAAACGAGTGATATTAGCAATGGTTGGTATAATAATCGGATGTATAATATCCGGTGTATTCATCAACCAATTAATGGATTGGATTTTACTGAAGCCGGCTACATCAGTCCACATGAATCTGCAGAATCTCAGACCATTCGGACAGGCATTTTTATATTTTAAAGTAATTTTCGTTGTGGGAATTATTATTGCAATTCCTTTCATACTTTACCAGTTATGGAAATTTATTGCACCGGGGCTTTATCTCAGGGAAAGAAAATGGGTAAGTAAAATAACTTTTTTCACTTCATTATGCTTTTTTTCCGGTGTAGTTTTCGCTTATTTTGTGATGATACCCACAATGTTGAAGTTTGCAGCGAGCTTTGGTTCTTCAGACATAAAGAATATCATTGATATAAATGAGTATTTCAGCTTTTTATCTTTGATGCTTCTCGCTTCGGGAATTGTCTTTGAAATGCCTATGATTTCTTATGTTTTATCCAGAGTGGGCATACTTTCACCCAGATTCCTCAGAAAATACAGGAGACATTCCATAGTCGTAATATTAATAATTGCCGCAGTTTTGACACCAACCCCCGACCCAATAAACCAGCTCATATTCGCAATGCCTTTGTTTGTCTTATATGAATTAAGCATTTTAATTTCTAAAATTGCAGAAAAGAGATATAGCACTGAACCGAAGAACAAAGAAAAATAAATAATAATTTTTTTATACAATATTGTATATTGCTTTTTATCAAAATGTACAATTATCCCAAGAAAAAAATAAAATCAGATGTTAATTAAAGAAATAACGAAACCAATCGAGCCGCATTTGAAGGAATTTAATTCATTTTTTAAGAATTTAATGAAATCGGATGTGTCTCTCTTAAATTTGATTATCAGTTACCTGACAAGGAAGAGAGGTAAACAAATCAGGCCTGCCCTTGTACTTTTATCAGCACAACTGTGCGGAGAAATCAGCCACAGGACTTATGCCGGTGCCTCGATGGCCGAACTGCTGCATACAGCAACCTTAATCCACGACGATGTGGTTGACGAATCAAAAGAACGCCGGGGTATGGCTTCTGTGAATGCAATATGGAAAAATAAAATCGCAGTATTAATCGGTGATTATTTGCTTGCAAAAGGATTACTGACAGCTATAGACAACGGTGAATTTGATTTTCTCAGGGCAACATCCCACGCTGTGCGAAGGATGAGTGAGGGTGAACTATTGCAAATTCAAAAAAGCAAAGATTACAACATAGATGAATCCACTTATTTCAGGATAATTTCAGATAAAACAGCATCATTAATGGCTGCCTGCTGTGAAATCGGGTCAATAAGTTCGTCGGACAATCCTGCATATCATAAGAAAATGAGAGAATACGGGGAGTTTCTCGGAATGTCTTTCCAGATTCAGGACGATATTTTGGATTATGAAGGTAAAAGCGGAACTATAGGTAAACCTGTTGGTAACGACCTGAAAGAAAAGAAAATCACGCTTCCTCTGATTTATTCTTTTTCAAAAGTTTCAAAAAAACAATCTAAAGAAATTCTTTCACTAATGAAAAAGAAGAAAATAAAAAAAGATGACATAAAAAAAATAATTTCTTTTGTCAGAGAAAACGGCGGTATTGAATATGCGTTCGAAAAGGCACAGGAATTCAGCTCTAAAGCTGTTGAAAAACTTAATATTTTCCCTGATTCTCCTGCAAAGACATCACTATCGGTACTTACGGATTTTGTTATAAATAGAAATCTGTAAAACCGGCATTAGCAAATAATTTGAATAAATTATCGTGAATAATGTCTATAATATTAAAATTCAGCTATATGTTAATTTATATATGAAAATAAATAAAAGAATAAAGGAGTAAATATGAGAAATACAAATGAAATGATAATGCCTGAAAGCGAAATTGTCAAGGCACAACAGGACTTCCTCTCAAAAGTATATGCATGGATGGTCGGTGGATTATTAATAACTTCATTAACTGCCTGGTATGTATTCTCATCAGGATTTTGGATGCAGATTGTTTCAAACACAATACTTTTCTACGGGTTGATTATAGGTGAACTTGCGATTGTATTCGTAATATCTGCAAAAGTACAAAGCATGACAACATTTCTCGCAGGCAGTTTGTTCATACTCTATTCGGCATTGAACGGATTAACATTATCAGTAATTTTAGCGGTTTATACGGCAGAATCGGTTCAGCAGGTTTTTCTTATATCAGCAGCTATGTTTGCCGGTCTGAGTGTTTTCGGATTTGTAACAAAAAAGGATCTTTCGGGGCTAGGCAGATTTATGTTTATGGGTTTGATTGGATTGTTGATAACAATGTTCATCAATATATTCATTGGAAGTTCAATGCTCGAATTTCTATTCTCGGTTGTAGGGGTTATAGTATTTGCGGGATTAACAGCTTACGACACACAAAAATTAAAAGAGATGTACATGGTGCAATTCGAGGGAGGTGAAATTGCAGCAAAAGCATCAATAATAGGTGCTTTGACTTTATATCTCGACTTCATAAACTTATTCCTGTTCCTGTTAAGATTATTCGGCGATAGAAGATGAATTATTTTTAAAAAATAAAATCGCTTGGGGTGAATTCTCTGAGCGATTTTTTATTTTTGCAAGATAGATAAACCATATTTGAATTTTTTTATTTTATAGCAGATGAATTACCTCTTTGCTTATGAAGCGGAAATGATGATGAACGATGGTTTCATCCGTGAAGGAATAGAATTGTGTAAAAAGGGTTTGAGGGATTACCCTACTTATACGGTGGCTTATTCTGTTTTGGCAAACGGATATATCTTATTGCAGGACTATGATTCTGCATTAACAACAATAGAAGCTGCACTCGACAGGTATCCCGAAAACAAATCATTACTATATCTTCGGGGTAAATTAAATGATATATTCAATAATTCCAACCAATTTGTGATTGGTGATTCTATCATAAACAACTACGAAATAGAATCAGGTAAAAAAGATGAAAAAATAATATACATTGAACATAAAATATTGAATGAAGAAGAAGTAGAGAAATTATATAATGAATACAAAACTGAAAATATAATTCTGACAAATGGCAGAATAGAACAATTTGTTCATAGTGATTTCGATAGTGAATTATTCGGGCAAATAAATAATTTTGAGAATTTAAGGGATTTAATTGCATCGTTCAAGGAAGAAAAGCATGAAATCGAAAAAGAAACAGAAACCGAAGAAGAAAGAGACTATTTCTCTTTGGTGGCTGGTAGAATAGGAGACGGGAAATTAATCGTAAAGCAAGAAGTAACAAAACCAACCGATTCGGATGATGAGCCATATCTTGTTTCAGAAACAATGGCTCAAATTTATGAAATTCAGAAAGCATATACTACAGCGATAAAAGTATATAATAAATTGTGTGAAAAATTTCCTGAAAAAAAAGAAAAATTCCAAGAAAAAATTTCCGAACTGAAAAACAAATTAAATTAATGGCAAAATTATTAGCAATCGAAAGCACCGGTTCAGTTTGTGGAGTATGCCTAACAAATGATGATACGATAATATCGGAATATTCCCTCGATGGTACTAATGTCCATGACCAAAAGTTAGCCGATTCGATAAGAAAGATTTTATCGGAAAGTGGAATATCAAATTTAAAATCTTTAGATGCAGTTGCTGTATCAGCTGGTCCCGGCTCGTTCACAGGTATTCGTATCGGCTCGAGTATCGCAAAAGCATTATGTTTCGGTGATGAGCCGAAATTTATTGCTGTCCCGACTTTGAAAGCAATTGCAATGTCCTGTCTTAAAATTATTATAGATAAAAATTATATAAATATCGTTCCGGTAATTGCATCTGTTAATAACAATTGTTTTTATGCAAAGTATGATAAGCATTTGCAGGAACAATCTGTTCCAGAACTAATTAATTTACATGAATTACAATCGAAATTATCAGATACAGACATTTTATGCGGTAATACCGGAGTATTTAATGAGCAGGAGAAAAGCGAAGACAATCGGAGTCAATTACCCATAGGAAATGAATTTTATAATATTGATTTATCGGCAATACAGATTGCCAAGCTTGGATTAGAGATGTTCAAACAGGGATTATTTACAAATCCTGAAGAATTCAAACCTATTTATGCACAGGAATTTGTTCCGAAATTCAAACTCAAAACACATAAAAATTTGTTTTGATGAACAGAATTATAGTTCATAATAACTAATTTCGCCAAATCCTTTTAATTCTTTTTCCAAATATTTCATGTCTCCGGCAGCAGCTATAACCATATTTTCAGGTGAGAAATATTTTTGCTGAACTTCGAAAAGCTCTTCTGGTGTAAGATTTGAAATCTTTAGGTATGCATCTTCATAATAATTCTTTTTTAAATTGAACAAATTAATAACTCCGATTAATGACATTATTTGCTGATTCGACTCTGTGTTACGCAGGAATGTACCAAGAGAATATTGCTTTGCTCTCTGAAATTCTTTAACTTTCACAGGTTCTCGTGTAAACTTTTCCATTAATTTGAATACTTCACTGACTGTTTTGGCAGTTGTAGATTTGTTTACACTCGATGTAACCTGGAGAGTAGAACCGTTCAGGCGATAATCAATAAAAGAATGTATTCCATAAGTATAGCCCAATTTTTCCCGAATCAATCCGTTCAGTCTCGACATAAAATAACCACCGAATATAGTATTTGCCAGTGACAAGGGAATATAATCCGGGTGATTGATACCGATTGTCAATTTACCTATTCTCAGAACTGTTTGTTCTGCTGATTCTTTTGAAGCAATTCGAATACTGTTATGTTTCGGAATTATATTTCGGATTCTATTTCTTTGTTTACCTTCAGTTCCATTATCGAATTTAAAATAACGATTTAAAAGATTTAATGTGTCTTCAAGATTATTTTGAGATGAAGAAATTATAGTTATATTTTTTTCATAAAATAATTCATTAAATCTGTTAATCAGATTATTGCGGGAAATGGCAGAAACCGATTTTTCATCACCGGTTAAAGGATTTCTATATGGATTGTTTTGATATATACCCGAATAAAATGCCTGCTTCGCCAGATAGGACGGTTCAGCCTTTTTTTGGGAAATATCTGCAACTATCCTTCCTTTTGAAATATCAATTTCCCTTTTTGGAAAATTGGAATTATTAATACAATCCCCGAGTAAATCCAAAGCATTTTCTTTATTTTCTTCCATGCATGATAAATTCCAGTAAGACATATCCCACGAAGCGCCGGCATTAAGATTTAATCCGAGAAAATCCATTTCATCAGCTAATTTTTCCTGGCTGCGTTTTTTTGTCCCTTTTGTTGTCATCTGGGCAGAGAGATAAGTCAGTCCGGGTATTTCTTCATCATAAGAACCCGATTTTGAAATTATTTTTATGTTAAAAAGAGGTGTATCATCCCTCTTGCAATGATATATTTCCAAATTTGGACTTAGAGTTCTTTTAGTAAACGAAGGAAATTTAAAATCATAAATTTTTTCAGAAACAGGAGGTTTAAATTTCATATTATAATTCGGATTTTATTAATTCTAAAAATTCATCATATAAAAATAACAATTCTTTCAGTATCATCGCTGTTGCTCCCCATAAAGGAGTCGTCGGATGAACATTCCAAAACGGAACTTCAACTTCATTCCCTTTAAGATTCCATAATTCTTTTCTATAAACATTTTTATCGAGTAAGGTACTCAATTTAATAAAAAATACTTCATCAACTTCTTCTTTATTTACATTTAAATCATTAATTTCACTTATATAAGCTAATACCGGTGTTATTAAAGTGTTTGAGGGCTGAACATATAAATCCGACAGACTTCCAAGAATTAAAATGTTGTCAGCTTCTATTCCGATTTCTTCCTTTGCTTCACGTAAAGCCGTAATGATTGCATCTTCACCTTCTTCCTTGAATCCTCCCGGGCAACTTATCTGTCCGCTATGCCTTATATTGGTACTTCTCAAAGTTAATAAAACTTCAAAATCATTGATTTCTTTGTTTTTTGTCAAAAGTACAAGTACGGCACTCGGTGTCGTATCGTTATTTGGAGTTAATGAACGAAATTCTCTGTTTCCGTGCATTGGCTGCATCTTGAGATGAGCAGTATGACCCGGCAGAGGTTTTGTTAATCTTTCTTTCAGAAAAGATAAAAAATCAACTTCTTTTTGTATTTTATAATTATTCAAATTAATTTCAAATATATAAAAAATTTTTTTTGATTAAAACGTTTGTTTAATGCGATTGTTTTTATATTATTTTATTTAGTAAAGTTATGAATAATGAGAAGAACGGATAATAAAAATAAAGTTAAAGCGAATAATGAAGATTTTTTTAAAAAAGTATTCGGAATTGTTGCAAAAATTCCAAAAGGGAAAGTAACAACGTATGGCGAGATAGCAAAGGCATTAGGCGCCAAATCATCAGCCCGGATGGTCGGATGGGCATTGAATTCTGCGGCAGGAGACGATTCATATCCATGCCACAGGGTTATTAACCGTAACGGAGATCTCACCGGGAAAAGACATTTCAGAACCCCCACATTAATGAGAGAACTCCTTGAAAATGAAGGGATAGAATTCATCGGAGAACAAGTAAACCTCAAAAAGCATTTATGGCTGCCAAAACAATATTCTTAAAAATAAAATAATTACTTATACTGAATTTTCAAGCCGAATAAGACTTTGAAACCTTGGTAATTTTGCAGATATTTGTATTCTTTAAAAATTACTAAATTTATGAATAATAATTGATTGAAGATTCGGAGGACTTAGGTGGATTTATTTGATAAATGTTACAATTTCACAAGAGCAGACGATGTAAAAGCTCTCGGATTATACCCATATTTTCATCCAATAGAACAAAACGAGGGACCCGTTGTCAGAGTAGAAGGAAAAGAAATGATAATGGCAGGTTCAAACAACTATCTCGGATTGACATCGCATCCGGAAGTCAAAAAGGCGGCTGCAATGGCAATCGAGAAGTATGGAACCGGCTGTTCAGGTTCACGCTATTTAACAGGTACATTGGATTTACATATCGAATTAGAAGAAAGATTGGCAAAATTTCTTGGTTATGAGGCAGTTCTTCTTTTCAGCACAGGGTATCAAACATCTTTAGGAACAATCTCTACACTTGTTACAAAAGGGGAATATGTAATTTCTGATAAAGAAAATCATGCATGTATTGTGAACGGTTGTGTTCTTGCCAAAGGAGGATTTGCTGAATTCGTAAGATTTAAACACAATGACATGGATGATTTGGACAAAGTTCTTTCTGGAATACCCACAAAAGCACCGAAACTTATTGTTTCGGATGGAGTTTTTTCAGTTACAGGAGAATTAGTTAATCTCCCGAAAATGAATGAGGTAGCAAAAAAATACGGTGCAAGAATTTTGATTGATGATGCACACGGGATTGGGGTAGTCGGTAATGGAGGCAGAGGGACTGTGTCCAATTATAATTTGGAAAGTGAAATTGACCTTGTGATGGGTACTTTCTCAAAAACATTCGCATCGCTCGGCGGTTTCGTAGCCGGAAAAGAAAGAGTTATTAATTATTTGAAACACTTGTCGCCTGCTATTATTTTCAGTGCAAGTCCGACTCCTGCTTCATGCGCAGCAACATTGAAAGCACTCGATATACTCGAAGCACATCCTGAATTAGTATCGCAACTTATATCAAATGCCGATAAAATGAGAAAAGGATTTACCGAGCTTGGGCTTAGAATCGTACCTAACCAGACTGCGATTGTACCTGTAATTGTAGGAGATGTTGACAAGGCATTTTTATTCTGGAGAAAATTATTCGATAGCGGTGTTTTTGTCAATACTTTCATACCCCCGGGTGTTCCACCTAACATGAGTATGATGAGAACGAGTTATATGGCTTCGCATGAAGACACACATTTAAATAAAATACTTGAGGTTTTCAGTAAAGTTGGTAAAGAGCTTGGTTTGATTAATTGATTATTAAATTACGCTTGAGCGATTAATTCACATTTAATGGAAAAACCATGTTTTTTTCATTAAATTAAAATCACTATTGACTTTAACCGTTATTTTTCGTAAGTTCAGGAAAATTTTAAATGTTGGGTTGTTAAATTAATAGTAGTTTGAGAATATAGTTAATTAATTTACGAACAAAATAGTACTAATACTTTGAAAGTGGGACGCTTTAAAAAAATACTGCTACCCATTATCATGCTTTTATCTCTGGTTGGAATAGAAGCAAGTGATAAAAATATATCAGTTCCTCAACGCACTATAGACAAACCGTTACTTTGGGAACCTGGACTACCCCCGGTTAAATATGAATCAATTCCACCTGTTCAGGATTTGTTGTTTAGCAGTGAAGAGATTAAAACTTATTATTATATGGACCCTCCCTTACTCTGGGAGCCAAAAGCGCCATTAATTGAATTTGATACAATACCGCCATTTCCGATTTATATACTGAATTGCGACGGTTCAACCTATAGGGCAAGAGTAATAGACTTGCCTGACAATGACAATGTCAGAACCAATCTGAATATTATAACGATGCAAAACCAATCGTTCAATTATGTATTTAAATATAATGAAAAACAATTCGTTTCCTGCAAGACTCCACAGATAGATTGGGAATTGAAGGTCGTTGACCCGAGATCTGATGCACTTGCCATACTTGAGTTTTCAGATTGTGCAAATAATTCTGATACAATTACTGTAAAGTATTTTGCTCCAAAAGTAATAATAAGTCCAGATTATGCAAATTTCGGAATAGTAAAAAAAGGAAATAGTGTATTCAGAGATTTCTGGCTTGTTAACAAGGGAAATGATACTTCTATTATAAAAAAACTTGAATTGAAAGACAAAACTCAGGGATTTTCAATTTCTGAAGTAAGTTTACCAATTACAATTCCACCCATGGATTCCGTAAAATTCACAGTGAATTTTACGGCTACCGAAGAAGGCAAGTATATTGATTCGATAGGAATAGGAAACGGTTGTATTTTCTTCAACGTTGCAAAAGTTGAAACCGATGTCAGACAATCAATAATAAATGTATCTGATGCATTATTTGAAGACTTACCAATTAAAACAACTGCTACTAAGATAGTAGAAATTAAAAATTATGGAACAGTTGATTTAATAATAACAGGTTACAAGGGACCAAATAATCCTGCATATAAAACAGATCTTCCTGAAATATCTGAATTGAAGCCGTTAACAATAAAACCGGATGACCCACCGTATAAATTTAAAGTTGAATTCAGCCCCTTACTCGAAGAGGTTTATCACGATTCCATTGTCTTTTTCAGCGATGCTTTTGTTACTGACAGTATTGCAATATTGAATGGGAACGGAATCCAGCCAGGTATGATTTCAACATCGTTCGATTGGGGAAGAAGAAGAATCGGCAACGAATATCCTGCAGGCAACCAAAGCATTACGATTGAAAATACGAGTGACGGTGATGTTACAATATATGGTTTTGCAACAAAAGTAAATAAAGGTGGAGATGTTTTCATATTCGACTGGAAGCATCTTGAAAATGTAACAATTCCTTCAGGTGAAAACATATATGTTCCTGTCAAATTTAAGCCACTCGATACCGGTAGATATGAACTTGTTCTTGTTTACGATAACTCAATAAACTCTCAAACTGAAACGCGGCTTTCAGGTGTCGGTGTATTGCCAATAATGGAAACGTCCAATGTCGTATTCGATACATCGGTAGTGGGAAAATACCCATATCCAATAAATGACACTGTAAGATTCAAGAATGTTGATTGGGAGTATGGCGACACGATTAAAATCAACGATTTGAAAATCCTTCCGAATGGAGACGAAATTTCACCTGATTCAAATTGGAGCAGATTAGGATTCAAATTCGATAAAAAAGCACTTCGACTTCCCAGGATTCTTTTACCGGGTGATGAACTTGAAATACCGATTTTATTCGTTGCCAGGGATACAGGTATTGTCAGTGCAGCAATTAAAACAGTTAGTGATATAGAGCCGGAGGATACTGCTCATATTTATGGAATCGGTGTTAATGAAAGATTAGAGGTTTATGTAAAACAGCCCCCACCAAGTATATGTTTGGGAAACCAGGATACAATAGATTATTTTGTGGAAAATGCAGGAAATACATTTATTAACGTTACATCTTTAAATATAAAAGATTCTTCACAACAATTCGGATTTATTGATTCCTCTAATATATTAGGATTTGATATGAACCCCGGAAATAAAGTAAAAGTAAGTATTTTATATAAACCAAACCTACCGGGAATATCGTTGGCTGATTTTATTGTTTATAACGACACAAAATTCAATAGTATAGCCCATAATAAGCTCGAAGGTGAAGGAATTCAGAAAAAACGGAATTTGCGTGTTGAATTAACACAGGATAATTATAACGTACAAATCGGGAGTGCATTCCAATGTAATATATTCCTTGAACCCGGTGATGATATAGATGTATTCGATATTAAAGAATTAGCGTTGAATATCAAATACAATGGCGGTATAATCAAAGCTGAACCTGACGAAATTAGAATCGGTGAATTATTAGAAGGAAAATTTCAAATTAATGAACTTGGGATAAAAGATAATCCCGGAATCATAAGATTGAAATTAGATACATTAAGAGGTATACCAAACGAAAGATTAAGCGGTGCCGGTGAAATATTGAAAATAATCTTCCACGCTTATTTACCAAACTCAAAGGATTCGAGCAATCTTTCAATTATTGACCCGACAGTTATCCCAATTACCAATCAATGCGTAGATTTTTCAGATAAGAAAACAATTACTGTACAAATAGACCCTGTCTGCATGAACGATATAATGAAAATAAGCATTAATTCGCTTAATTATGGCCTGGGAGCGATTAACCCTAATCCCGTAGGAGCAGGAAACAGCAAGGTTTATTATTCAATTGGTTTAGACGGAAATACAAAATTCGAGATATTGAATTACGATGGCAGTAGTGTTTATACTGTAACATTCACAAATCAAAAATCCGGTGTTTACAATTTCGATATTCCATCCGCAATGCTTGGGTCGGGAGTTTATTGGTGCAGAATGACCTCCGGACCGTTTTCTTCAATCAAAGAATTTGTAATAATTAAATAAAATAACTAACTATTTATTATACTACAATCATATTCCTTTGACAACCGTATAACAACAAACGGCTTGTTTTCTCGTTATAATACTGCAATTTAATTTGATATTTTTAAATATATATTCTTGGCAGGAGTAAAGTTTATGAACAAAAAGCTTTTTAAAACAGCAAGTTTGATTGGAGGAGGATTCGTAATTGGAGCTGTTTTGGTTTTATTTGTGTTCTCCTCGCTCGGTACCAATCTGCTGGCAGATGGTCCGAATATAGGAGCAAATAAACCACCGGTAGTGGTTAGTGAAACTGTTAAAGCTTTGAATGATGCTTATGTTAATGTCAGCAATGCAGTAATTCCAACAGTTGTTACTGTCAGTGTTGTCGTTGAAAATAAAGATGCAGGAAAAATGAACGAGCAGTTCAAGGATTTCTTCAAATTCTTCGGACACCCGTTTGGTGACGAAGATTCTCCCGAATTGAGAAAATCCGAAGGAAGCGGCTCAGGTGTAATAATTTCAGAAGACGGATATATCGTAACTAATAATCACGTCGTTGAAAATGCTACGGAAATTACAGTAACAACAAATGATAAAAAAGAACATAAGGCAAAATTGATTGGCAGAGACCCGTTAACAGACCTTGCAGTAATCAAAATCGAAGGCAGTGGATTTCCGGTTGCACATTTCGGAGACATTGATAATGTAAAAATCGGTGAAATGGTTATTGCTGTAGGTAATCCTCTCGGCTTGAATTCCACCGTAACGAGCGGTATAGTCAGTGCAATTGGCAGAGGTGGGCTGGCACTCGGTAATGACCAAAGCGGTTATTCTGTGGAAAATTTCATCCAGACCGATGCGGCAATTAATCCGGGAAACAGTGGCGGCGGCTTATATAATCTCGAAGGAAGTCTAATCGGGATAAATTCAGCTATCGCAACAAGGACCGGCACGTATATAGGTTATGGTTTTGCAATTCCGATTGATTTAGTGAAAGCAGTAATAATGGACCTGATTGATGACGGTAAAATCAACAGGGGTTACATTGGCGTAAGAATTAAAACCGTTGATGAAGTTGAAGCAAAATCCTCGGGACTCGATAAGGTTGAAGGGGCTATGGTTCACGAGGTGATGAAAGGGCAGGCAGCAGAAAAAGCAGGAATTGAAATCGGCGATATAATACTCGAAATCAACGGCAAACCGGTCACATCATCAAATGAACTACAAAGTCAGATTGTACTGCATAGAGCAGGTGATATTGTTAATTTGACTATATGGAGAGACGGCAAGAAAATCAATAAATCTGTGAAATTGCTTGCACGCGATGAAGACAAGGATAAAGAAGAAACTGTGGCAGGTGAAGAACCCAAAAAGGAAGAAGGAACAAACAAGCCGATTTCTTTCGATAAACTCGGCTTCAGTATTGCTCCCTTGACAAGTGATGTAAAAAAGAACAATGATGTGAGCAAAGGTGTTCTTGTAACAAAGGTTGACAGGTACAGTAAAGCGGCAGAACGCGGTCTTGCTCCGAACGGTGTCATCGTCAAAGCAGACAGGAAAGATGTTAGCACACCTGAACAATTGAAGAAAATTATTGATTCGAAGAAACCGGGAGATGCAATTCTATTGCAGTTGAAATATCCGGACGCAAGTAGAATTGTTGCCCTGGAGATTCCCGACTAATTTAGTATAGTGAAGTCTGAAAGGCGGTGGGTTTTTAAAAACTTACCGCTTTTTTTATTCTTCAGGGGTAAATGTATCTTCACTGTTTCCAGCCCAGCCCTTCTCATCAATTCTGCAGACTGATTGATATGTACAATTCCTACAGGCACCTGATACCGGCTTGACAGGAAATTCTCTCCGATTTATTGATTCGATTATCGAATTGCATTTTTCTACTGAATCATCGAGTATTTCACTCATTTTTTCGGATGATACATAATAACGAGCGGAAGATTTTGATTGCATCGGAATTATATCTGTATTCTGAAGGAAGAATAATTCCTTTTTTAATTTATCCTTATCATAAATTGGATTTAATATGTAATACAAAGCTCCTGCAAGTTCCGGATGAATATCATAATAATGCTCCAATATGCTCTTAGCAGCGAGCATATATAATGGCATTTGAAAAGATGTTTCAATTACATTCTCGGTATATGATTTAATATAAGTTGATTTGCTTTTGTAATCTGTTACCAATAATAATGGTTTATTATTATTAAACCCTATTTCAATCCTGTCAATTTTCCCTCTCATATAAAAATCATCGCAAATTTTAACCGGAGGAATCGCAGACGATTTGCCGTGATGGAGTGATAATCCGAATCCGAATTCAAACAGGCAAGGTAGAAATTGCCAGCCGGAATCAATTCTTTGAATTTCAGATTTTAACCAGTTCTCTAATATTCCCGGTTTACTTTTTGAACCGGTTATTTCTTCTGCTTCCAATTCAAAAAAGGGATGTACGAACTGAATTTTTTTCAGTTCATCCTCTGCAATTTCTTTCAGAAGTTTTAAATAACCCGATTCGCTTTCTTTTTCAAGATAGACACTCGCAATAACAGGAAACCCTTCTGATTTTGGTAAAATCATTATCTCAGAATTTCCTGATTTAATAGTTTCTTCCTGGAGTGTTGAATAAAATCTGTACAATATATTATGATATATACTACCCTTTTCAAATGCTTCGAGAGTAAAATCTTCAACTTTTTCTTCAAGTGGCTTAATCTGTTTCTTAACAAAATATTTAAATGGACAGGATGCATAAGTTTCCAAATCGGAAACAGAAAATATCTTTTGTTGAACTTCACTATCATTCTGAACAGTTTCTAATCTGCTCGTTAAATCAATTTCCCCTTTCTTGTTTTTTCTACAAAAGTTTATATACTCAATACTTTTTGATAATGATTGCTTATTCAACAAGTATTCATCTGGTATTTTGGTTTGTCCTTTCTTTGTTAAATACTCGAGTAATTCAGATTCATTTGCTATAGAGTAAAGCCATTCAAAATCATTCACCTCAGTGTTACCCTCATTAATATCTTTTCTTATTCGGGCGAGGTCGAATTCAAATTCATTTTTATCTTCAGCAATAATATTTAAGAGACTATCAACAAAAGGAGATTTAACCAATTGCTCTCCTTCGTTATACTTAGGATAAGTTATAAATATCTTTTTAATTCCAGAATTCAAATTTTCAGTTGAATTGGTGAGGAATTGGAAAAATTGCATCCTTTCCGATAAAATATGCTTATCCTCGGAATCAGGAAGTTCTTTTCCAAGGAATACTTCGGTTTGGTATTTTAAAGGAAATTCTCCGTCCAATGCACCGCAAAGGAACATAACTTTGTATGAGATTCCTCTTGTCTGCTCAATTGAAGTTACAGTTACACCATAATTATGCTTTTCCCTGATTTGATATTTAGCAGAAGACACCATTGTTTTAAACCTGCCGGCAAGCTCATCCAAAGTGAATTTCTTTTTTGGGTATCTTTCCTCATAAATAAATGCAAACTCATCAAGTAAATTTATGATTGTTGAAAAAGCCCTGCCGTCCCTTTCAACTTCTTCAAGTAAATTATTTCTTTCAATGGATGACAAATCTGCAGATGATTTAATAAATTCATAAAGCTTGAGTATATTTCCCTTAACATTAAAATTACTTAAAATATTTTCTTTTATTATCTCCAGGAATTCAGTAGGTGAATATCTGGCTTTACCATCAGGAAGTAACTTTTGTAATTGTTTAAAATCCGAAAATGCTTTTATTATATTAGATAAATCAGCTAAATTCATTTCAATTTCCATTTGGTCCGGGGTATCCGATTTTTTTAGAAGGGCAATTTTATTATTAATCGCATCCCTGTAACTCGTAAGCCGTGTTTTCCAGAATTCAGCTCCTCCTCTTCTTAAACCACCTGTGATTCTCAGCTTCAAGGCAATTGAAAATAAATTATCCCCATCAATTGATTTTTCATCACCTTCTGTTTTTCTCAGATATGACAAGTATGGGCTTAAAATAGTTCTATGAATATCATCCCTGCGAAATCCCCGGGTGATAATGTCGAGAACTGAAAATACCGCGATTGCAACAGGTGAGCGGTCGAGAGGATACCTGTCAGAGATATTCACAGGAATATTATATAAAGAAAAGATTTCCCTGTAAAGTTCCGAATAATTATCAGGCGTTCTAATGCAGATGCAGATTTCACCGGGTTTATAATTATTTTTCTGGATTAGAAATTTAACAAGTTTGGAAATTGAAACAACTTCTTCCAACCTTGAATCTGCTGCATAAACTTTAATAATATCTCCAAAATCAGGTCCCTTAACTTTTGTTTCAGATGTGAATAGCCACCTGCTTAAAAAATATTTTCTATTCTGTTGTTGAGATATTTTATCTTCTTCATTTTTTTCAGTAGATACAAGCTTAAAACCTTTTCCCGTTAGTGCCAATATTGTATTTTCGAGTGTAACCCCTAATGGTCCCAATTCTGTCGAATAATCAATAACAATTGCTAACGGAACTGTACTTTCAGCAAAATGAGAAATAAATTTTAGCTCAGGTTGTCTGAATTCGCTGAATCCGTCAATTAAAATCAATGATTTTTCAGAAAATAATTGATTCAAAACATTTACTTTTTGCTCAATTATTTTATTTGTCCCCGATAGCAGTTCTGCGAAATCGAGATACTTACTGCCAAGAAGCTCTTGATATGTTTCGTATAATGAAATGATATCAGACAGTTTTTTCGGTTCGATTTCTGTTTGATTCTCTTCAGATGAAGCCAGGTCTTCGCTTAATTGTTCAACGGTAATTCCATCCTCCTTCAAGCCATAAATCAAATCGGACAATTTTTGCAATATAACAGGTGAAAGAGGTTGAGCTGTCTGCTTATAAAATTTCAATTTTGCTTTTTCTGAAGCTTCTTCAAAAAGTGCAAAACGATAAGCATCAGAAATGAGTTTATAATCATTATTATCTGTGATTTTCCAAAAAATTGATGTAATAAATGATTTTAATGTGAATATGTTAAAATTAGTAACAGGTTTATTATATCTCTCATAATATTTTCTTACTGCTTTCAGGTTATGATGGTTTACTAGTTTTCCAGTAGGAACAATCAGGTTTGCCATGTTAGGATTATTGTTTTCGATTGTATAATTAATCAGATTTTCGGAATCTGCAAGATTCAGAAATTGCTCAAATGATTCATTATAAATAACCTGTGGCATAGCTAATAAGAAAATTAGTGAAAACTGTGTGCCATTATAACATTTCGCAAATATGAAATTAACAAAAGTTTGGGAATTATCGTAAGCCATTTGACATTATTTTAGTAGTTTTGTTTTTTATTTTTTTCTAATTGTCAATAAAGTAATTAAAATGAATAAAACGTTATTATTAGGTGATGAAGCGATTGCACAGGGTGCATTAGATTCAGGTATCTCAGGTGTATATGCTTATCCCGGCACTCCTTCGACTGAAATAATGGAATATGTTCAGAGAACGAAGGATGGAAAAGAGGGAAAAGTACATTGCACTTGGTCTGCTAATGAGAAAACTGCAATGGAAGCCGCTCTCGGTATGTCATACACTGGGAAAAGAGCTTTGGTATGTATGAAGCACGTTGGATTGAACGTAGCTGCTGACCCGTTTATGTGCTCTGCGATTACAGGAGCAAACGGCGGGTTAATAATTGCTTCTGCCGATGACCCTTCGATGCACTCATCACAAAATGAGCAGGATTCACGCTTTTACGGTAAGTTTGCTATGGTGCCTGTGCTTGAACCATCAAACCAGCAGGAATCTTATGATATGATGCATTACGGATATGATTTATCTGAGAAATACCAGGTTCCCGTTTTGTTGAGAATCACAACTCGGCTGGCTCATTCCCGTTCCAGTGTGAATACAATCGAACCAAAAGAACAAAAGCCAGTATATACTCCTGAGGATTCAATCCAATATGTTCTGCTTCCTTCGAATGCCCGAAAGAGATACAAGAAACTTCTCGGAATTCAAAATTCATTAGAGGAAGAATCAGAAAATTCAATTTATAATAAATATTTCGAAGGTAAGGATAAATCACTTGGAATAATTGTGAGTGGAATTGCATATAATTATTTTATTGAAAATTTTGATTATGGAGATATTCCTTATCCATTCATAAAGGTAAGCCAGTACCCGCTTCCAAAGAAAATGATAGAGAAATTATGCGATGAATGTAAAGAAATTTTGGTGATTGAAGAAGGTTACCCCTTAATTGAAGAATCACTCTCAGGATTGCTCAGAAGAGGCATAAAAGTCAGAGGAAGATTTGACGGTTCAATTCCCAGGGATGGTGAATTAAATCCGAATATAGTTGCTAAATCACTTGGAATAGAAGTACAACAAACAATTCCGATTTCAGATACAATAGTAGGAAGACCCCCTTCGTTATGCGACGGGTGTCCTCATTCAGATACATTCAGGGCAATAAATGAGGCAATGTCCGGATATTCAAAAGGAAGAAATTTCTCAGATATTGGATGTTACACTTTAGGAGCATTACCTCCTTATCAATCCATTAATTCATGTGTGGATATGGGTGCCTCGATTACAATGGCAAAAGGTGCAGCAGATGCCGGTTTATTACCTTCAATCTCTGTAATTGGCGATTCCACATTCACTCATTCCGGAATCACAGGTTTGCTCGACGCAGTAAACGACAAATCCCCAATCACTGTTTTTATTCTGGATAATTATACCACAGCTATGACTGGAGGACAGTTCTCACCAGCAAACGGAAGAATTGAAGAGATTTGCAAAGGTATCGGTGTAGAAGAAGAACATATCAAAATAATCGAACCTCTTAAAAAGAATCACAGAGAAAATGTTTTGATAATCAAAGAAGAAGTTGCATATAATGGTGTATCAGTAATTATTCCGAGGCGTGAGTGTGTAGTAACATTAACTCAGAAATCGAAAGAAAAGAAAAAAGCTAAATAGATTTAAATAAGAAAAAAAGAATTTGCTCGTATGAAAAAAGATATTATTATAGCCGGTGTTGGCGGACAGGGAATTGTTTCAATAGCCGCAGTAATCGGCTATGCAACCGTAGAAGCAGGATTATTCCTCAAGCAAAGTGAAGTTCACGGAATGAGCCAGAGGGGTGGAGAGGTATATTCCCATTTCCGGCTGTCGGACAAAGAAATCGCATCAGACCTGATACCTCAAGGGAAAGCAGATTTAATCATTTCAGTCGAACCGATGGAAGCTTTGAGATACTTGCCCATGCTCAATTCCGATGGCTGGTTAATTACAAACACAACTCCATTTATAAACATTCCGAACTATCCCGATGTTAATAAAATACTCGATGAAATTAAAAAGTATCCGAGAAATATTTCAGTTGATGCCGATAAAATTGCGAAAAACCTCAAATCACCAAAATCGGCAAATATTGTGATTCTCGGCTGTGCTTCTCCTTATGTCGGACTTGAGTATGACAAGTTAGAGAATGCCATTCGGCTGATGTTCAAACGCAAAGGCGATAATGTAGTTAATGTCAATCTTGAAGCGTTGAAAGCTGGAAGAGAATACAAAAACTAATAAAATATTTTCAATAATTACCTGTTTATATTCATTAATTAAGTGTGTTAACAACAGAATTAAATTGATTTATGAATAATGCAATTACAGAATCTGATGATGATTCCAATAATTTAATTGAGGTTGATGACACGGAATATCTGCTCTCTATTCCAGGTATGCGAGAATCAATTATTGAAGGTAACAATACGCCGTTAGATGAATGTTCAGAAGATCCAGGTTGGTGATGTAGGTATTTCCAATTATCTCGATATCAAATTTTAGATAAAGAAAAAACTGTAAAGATAATTAGAATGTGGAGCCATTATGAGTAAAATGAAATTATCAATCAAAGTTGGTTTATATATTATTATCTTTTTTATCTGCATTAAAATATCTTCTCTGAATGAAAAAAATGAGAATTATAAAATCACATTCATTAATGAAAAAGTTTTCTCTAACTATATTCTTATTGGTGTTGAAACAACTATAAATCCGGTAAAAGAAATGTTATTATTATCACAAAAACTTGATTCGTATTTCACATCTCACATTAATATTAACAATGTAGGTGAAGAATCTCAACAAAGTTTTTTTTCTTTAATTGACACAGGAAAGATTTATCAATTAGAATTATATAAATATATGTATTCTCCACTATCAAAATTAATATGTTTAAATGGTTATCAGTTGGGTGAAAAAGGTGGTTATGATTCTACAAGATTAAGACTGTTTGGAATGCCTCCTAATTTGTATGTATTGTGGAAAAAAGATACTATACGTGGAGATATTTATTATTCTCCAAATATATTAGATAAATTTTATATTAATTATAATAAAAAATAATATTAATCAAGAGTATATAATTCTCACTTCTTCCTCTTATTCAATGTATCAATTAACCAGTGCAGCATTTGTGTATATTGATTCACTTTCAGCTTTGCTGTGGAATTCTTAGCTTTTTCAAAATAGGTGTCTGCAAATGAAATGGCATCATCAAATACATTCAATTTTGTAAATAGAGTAACCATTTCCGGCAGTTGGTTTTCATCTTTTAAACCATTATTATTTAGAAAATCATTCAGCAATATTTTATCATATTCATCTTTTGCTTTTTCAATTGCTTTTATTATTAAAAAAGTCTTTTTCCCTTCGAATAAGTCCTGTCCTATTTTTTTCCCGAGTTCGGCTTGTTCTGCTGTCAGGTCAAGCAAATCATCCTGCGCCTGGAATGCAATGCCGAGACAATTAGCATAATCTTGTAATGAATTAATTTCTTCTTCACTGCCATTTCCGATATGTCCACCAATCATAGCAGAAGTTTCAAGAATCTTTGCTGTTTTTTTGTCTATCATATTTAGATAATCATCCAGCGTTACATCCTTTTGCTCATTGAAGTCCATATCATACGCTTGCCCTTCACATACCTCAATCAGACCCCTCGTGAATACTTTGTAAATTTCATCAGAACGCGAGTGTTGTTTGGAAGTAGGTAATAACTTGTAAGCAAAACCGACCATTACATCTCCTGTGAGAATAGCTGATGCCTCATTCCATTTCTCGTGAACTGTCTGCCGGTTTCTTCGCAGAGGAGACCTGTCCATTATATCATCGTGAACAAGTGTGAAATTATGAAGAAGTTCTATTGCAACTCCACAATCGAGTGCATCTTCAGGATTCCCTCCAACTGCTCCGGTGCATATCATTGTAAGAACCGGCCGGATTCGTTTTCCTCCTCCGGTTATCAAATAATGAAACGGAGCATATAATGATTCCGGTTGTTTATCTTTTACTATGCAATCAAGTTTATTCTCAACTTTTTTCAGATATTCATCGTATAGATTTTTATAATGTCTGTTATTCATAATTCACCAATAAATTAATATTTCCTGATATAATATTTGCCCGGAAGTTGCCTTATAATGTCTTTGAATTCCATCTCGAGCATAGCAACGAGAATTTCATTTATTTCATATTCTGTGCGCGAGGCAATCTCGTCAATATGTATTGGTTCATTGCTAAGTAAATCAAATATACTTTGTTCAATATGATTCATTTTGATAAGAGTCTTTTTGCTATCAATTAAAACTGAATCAGGTTTTAACAAACCAAGGTCAATCAAAACCAGTTCGGGACTTAATGCAGGAGCGGCACTATTATTTTTTATCAGCAGATTTGTACCCTTGCTTTTCTCGGAATCAATTCTTCCGGGAATTGCAAATACTTCTCTTTGCTGGTCAAGTGCGAACTTAGCTGTAATTAGCGCGCCGCTTTTATATCCACATTCGACAATTATAGTTGCCAATGATATACCGCTTATTATTCTGTTCCTTTGTGGAAAATAACCGATTTGAGTTGCTGTTCCGAATTTGTATTCGGAAATTATTGCTCCACCCGATTCAACAATTTTATTAGAATTGCGAACAGCTTCTTCTGGATTAATCATATCTAAACCACAAGCGACTATCGCATAACTTATACCTTTTTTATTGATTGCCGACAAATGAGAAATTGTATCTATACCATAAGCCATGCCACTTGTAACGATTATGTCATGCAAAGCAAAATATTCTGCAAAGCTTTCAGCAGTGAGTTTTCCGTATTGAGAGCATTTCCTCGTACCTACCATAGATATGGAGACTGAGCCATTTGATTGTAAAGTCCCTTTGACATATAATATTATGGGTGGAAGAACAATATCCTTCAATAATTCAGGATAACCATCATCCCAGATTGATATGATATTGTAATTATCATTATTTAAAAACTCAATCTGCCTTTTTGCTTCCTCTCTTGCCGAACCCCAAGCCGATGCTTTAATATCATTGAACAGCTCATGCTGGTTAATCTTGTCTGCAAATAATCCGTCACCCGAATCCAGCAATTCTTCAAAGCTGTTATAACTCTCAACAGCTTTTCTCAACATGGATGAATTTATACCTTTGGTATAAGAAAAGGTCAGTATATCTTCAAGTTTCCAGCTTCCGGGATACGACATTTTGTTAATTTCAAAGTTGAAAAAAATTAATTTACAAAAAAGATAAATTAAGATGAAGTAATTTACTTATTCAATTTAAATATTTTCGATAAAATCACTGCACTGCTTGATGCAACATTTATTGATTGCACTCTATCTGTAATCGGTATATAGATGACATCATCGCTGATATCAAGGACTTCGCCATCAATTCCTTTATCTTCATTTCCAAATACCAGTGCAAACTTTTCAGGGAAATTAAAATTTGTTATTGGTTTAGATATTGTTTGCAACTCGGCACATATAATTTTATAGGAATTTTGTTTTAATTTTTTCAAATCTTCTACTAAAAAATCCGAAAAGTAAACATTAATATCCAGAATTGCTCCCATCGAAACTCTCACAGCTCTTCTCAAATATGGACTGCTTGTCTGCTTATCAACAATTATAGAATAAACACCGAATGCAGCACAATTTCGAATTATCGAGCCGACATTTTCGGAATTGATGATTCCGTTCATTACAATTACCGGAGATTTCAATTCAGATAATTCAGGTGCTAATGGTTGGCTCGCAAGTGCCATTATTCCGGAATGATGTTTGAAGCCCACTATTTGATTAATCAAAGATTTATCGGCAAAATATAATTTATTGTCGGGAATCTTTTTCTTTGAAATTAATTTATGATAATTCTTATAAAATTCTTCTATTACAAATACGGAAATTATTTCGAAATCTGATTTTAATAATTTTATCGTTACTATTTCTCCTTCAGTAACAAACAATTTCTCTTTAGTATGAGATAATGGTGTATAACGAAGATTTTTGAAATAAGATATTCTATTATCGTTTATATCAATGATTTCTTGCATAAAAAGGTAAATTATATTTATCTTTCATTATCGCTTTCCGGTTCAGTATGTATGTGAACATTGCATTTTCTTAACTTCGATTTAATCTTATCTTCAACCAAATGGGATATTTCATGTGCCCTCTCGATTGAAATGGATGAGTCAACGTGTATGTTCATTTCAACAAATGTATTTGAGCCCGAAGTCCTGAGCTTTATATTATGATAATGAGTAACTTCAGGAATCTGGGAAACAATATCGGCAATTTTAAGCTTCATTTCGATGGGAGAACGGTCGAGCAAAGCATCAATTGACTTTTTTCCTAATCGTATCGAAATCCAGATTACAATTAATGCAACTACCAGTGCAGCTATTGAATCAGCAATATGATAATCATAATATGCACTTACCAATCCGATTAATACGACAAAAGAGCTGAGAATATCTGTCGAAAAATGAAGTGCATCTGCCTCGAGTGCCTGACTGTTGTATTTTTTTGCAGTTCTATTTAATGCACGTGACCTTGTGATATCAATAATGATTGAAACGATTATTACTGCAAAGCTCCAGAAAGTAACATCAATATGGGTTTTGCCGGAAGATAACCGTTCATATCCTTCGTAAATTATCCATATACATGTAAAAAATAAAAGGAGTGTTTCTCCGAGTGCAGACAGATTCTCTACTTTGCCGTGACCGAATTGATGTTCATCATCTGCCGGCTTATCGGCTATTTTAACTGCAAAAAAAGTCATGCCGGCTGCCACCAAATCCAGTCCCGAATGTAATGCCTCAGAAAGTATTCCAAGACTACCCGTTAATAATCCAACGACAAGCTTCATCCCGGTTAACAAAATTGCTGCAAATACAGACGTTAACGCAACAAATCTTTTTTCCCGGGTTTCCTTATTACCCGAATAATTCATCAATTATTTTACAAATAAAAAACACTTTGAAAATGGAAAAAAGTTCAAATATTTCCTGATTTTCAAAGCATGACCAACAATTTTCTTCAAATATAGTTATTATTTTACTTTTTCACAGATTGATTTCCCTTGCAGGAATAATAATAAATAATCACGGCTTCCTGCTTTAGAATCCGTTCCACTCATATTAAATCCTCCAAAAGGATGGACATCAACTACAGCCCCTGTGCATTTCCTGTTGAAGTATAAGTTTCCTACATGGAATTCTCTTCTGGCTCTCTCTAACTTTTGCCTGTCCTTTGAATAAACGCTTCCTGTCAAACCATAAATAGTATTATTGGCAATCTTCAAGCCGTCATCAAAGTTCTTCGATTTGATTACTGCGAGCACAGGACCGAATATTTCTTCCTGTGCGAGCCGTGCATTTGGCTTTATATCAATAAATACTGTCGGTTCGATAAAGTAACCGGGTAAATCTTTCAATTTATTTCCACCGATAAGAAGCTTACCTTCTTTCTTTCCGATTTCTATATATTGCATAACCTTTTGTTCAGAACTAGAATTAACAACAGGACCTGCATAAACATTTTCTTCAGGACTTCCGATTTTCAGCTTTGACACTGCTTCTTTCAGCTTCTTTACAAATGGTCCATAAACTTTAATATCAACGACAACCCTGGAACAGGCAGAACATTTCTGCCCCTGGAAACCGAAAGCAGACGCAACAGTCCCTGCTACTGCCGAATCAATGTCTGCCTCTGAATCAACGACGATGGTATCCTTGCCACCCATTTCTGCAACTACTCTCTTAATCCAGATTTGTCCTTCGCTTGCTTTAGCAGCAACCTCGTTGATATGTAAACCGACTTCCATAGAACCTGTGAATGAAATAAACCGAATCTTGGGATGCTGTACCAGATAATCGCCGGCTTCGGCTCCGCTTGCAATAAAATAATTCAGAACGCCTTTTGGTAATCCGGCTTCATGCATGATTTCCTGGTATAGCCACGCCATCATCGGCGAATCGGATGAAGGTTTTAATATGATTGTATTTCCCGATACTATAGCTGCAGAGCTGATTCCAACCATAATTGCAAAGGGGAAATTCCATGGCGGGACACATAGACCTACACCAAGCGGAATATATGTATATTGATTCTTTTCTCCCGGGTATGGTGTCAATGGTTGTTCCTGTGCATATCTCAGTGCTTCGCGTGCATAAAATTCCATGAAATCAATCGCCTCGCATGTATCGGCATCTGCTTCTGCAAAGTTTTTACCGACTTCTTTTATCATCCACGCATTTATTTCCAATCTTCTTTTCTTCGCAATCTGTGCCGCTTTCAATAATATATTTGCCCTCTCTTTTGCCGGAGCATATTTCCATGTCTCGAATGACTTGAGTGCTGTTTGTAATGCCTGTTCTGCCTGTTCGCGTCCCGATTTCTGGAATATACCGACTTTTTCGTTTGTATTAGCCGGATTAATGGAAATTGTTTTCTTTTCGGAAAATACTTTCTTTCCTCCAATAATATTGGGATATTCCTTTCCCAACTTCCTGTTGACTATTTTTAATGATTCTTTTTGTTTCTTAACATTTTCTTCTTTTGTAAAATCCAATGGCTTTTCATTTGCAAACTGTTTCATAACTTTTCCTTTTTATTTATATTATTTTCAATATCGTAAAAATTTAAACAGCAAAATTATAAATGCTTTTCAGTTTTTACAATTAATTATGGTTAATAAACAAAAAAATGCCGGATACCCGAAAGTACCCGGCATATAATTAAATAATTGTTTGTCAATTACTTGACAATATTCAATAATCCTGTTTTAACATTATTACCTGACCTTAAGGTATAGTAATAAGCACCACTTACAAGTTTATTGGTATTGAATACGACAACATGATTGCCTGAAGCAACCGAGTTGTTATCCAGGATTCTTGCTACTGTATGTCCGGTAACATCTGTGAGTTCAAGTGATACATCGTTCAGGTCATGTTTCGCAATGAACTGGAATGTAACATTATTCGATGTCGGGTTAGGATAACAGTTTACAATTACAAAATCGACATTTTGATTGTCATGGTCATCCAAATCCACCACTGATGTTACAAGCTGGAATGTTCCTTCTGTCATTTTCTCACCACTGTTGTTATAAGTAATGAAGTCAATATTGACAGTACCTGTACCCCTCAAACTGATAAAAATCGGTTTAACCGATTCGCCTGGTAAAATCGCAGATACCTCGGCACTTGCCGGAACCTGCGGAAGTAATTGGCTATTGCCTCCCTGAATACTATACGCACTCAATATTATCTGCTGCGGGTCTATGACTGGACCAACTGCAAGTAAATCTGCACCTGATGGAGTCTTGAGCTCAATACTTCTTATTCCTTCGTCATAAGAATTCGCGTTAGTTAAATTAAGAGCGTATGTATATACATTCTGCAGATTAGCCGTGTTGTCCAAAGCCATCTGGTCACCGCCCCCGCCTTCAACTCTTGAATTTATATTATGGAGTTCAATGTCGAATGTATCGAGTGGCAAATCATTATATACGCACTTAATAACTAATTCATTATAGAACAATCCCTTTTCAAGTGCATTATCATAGCCGAGAGTAATGTCAGTTTGACCTCCTGCAGTGATATTGACTCTTAATTTAGCAGTCGAATCCTCGATAACAGCATCATTGCCTGATGTATTATCATGCATTGAAGCTATCAACACTGGCAATTGAGGAGTCAGTTCAACATTTGTGTAAGTCATCGCATCTACTCCGTTCGTAGTGTTCGAAATATGAAGTGTACCTGTCTGGTAATCTGTCATAGTGATATATACGTCATTCTCTGCAGTTTGTCCTTGTATTTTATTATCTTTCCTTCCCTTCTCCGCTTCGCCGTGAGTCAGATTATCCGAATAATACTTCCTGTCAATGACATACTCGACAAGTTTATCGCAAGTACAGCAGTTTGTATCAGTGAATTCATACCTTACTAAGAATTTCAACCTGTCTCCGGTTCTGCTCGTTACAGGCGGAAATTCAATCAATACTTCCATATTCGCTCCATTCAGGATAACACTCGACAACACATGCCGGTAATCACCCCAAATGACTTCCCTGCTGTAGAATGGCTCAGACCTGAAAGTTCCGAACACACCCTGCAAACCGTTCCACGGAGTTGTACCTGGTCCACCCAGAGGACAAGGAATAATAGAGCCGGAAGGCACCCAATATGGATGGAATGCTTTAGCACCAAGAATATCGCTATATGAATGATATGCAATTGACGATGTCGGAGTCTGTATCTGAGCACTGACTATTGTCGCGGCTGCACGGATAATCGGACCCGGCAATGCTGTCAATGAATTCTGAAGCCAAATATACCTTCCCTGTCTGATTGGCAATTGCCTGATGTTTTTCTGCCTGATATCTATGGAATCAAATTTATCGCAGCAATTCTTGCAATTTATTATCTGTTCGAATTTACATACGACATTTCCGTTTTGGTCGAGGAATGTAATAATCACCGGGAAGCTCGTTACTCCGTCTTTCAGTTCAAAGCAAAGCTTGAAGGGCCCGTGATTACCTGCCGTCAACATTCCCGGTGGAGTCGGAACATTCCAGGAAACTCCGTTCGATGGTGGAGGTGGATTAGGCCCTATCCAGTTCGATGGGCCAACAGCACCCACAATTGTAGCAGCCGGTGAATCAAAATGAACACTGTTAATGTTCGGGAAATTCGCCGTCGCTGTGAACATAAATGACTGGCAACATTCTCCTTTTATCTGGTCATTCGGTGTTGGTTTATATGGAACTGAATTCAATTTGAGGTTTTCACAGGTACCATTTCCTTCACCGCATTTTACATCAACTGTATCACTACAAATTATCTTACCTTCCCTGTCCGTCATCGTTACTATCATCTGAAATGAAAATACATTTGCAGGCAAGTCAAAGCATAACCTGAAGTACTCATGTATTCCTGCAGGAATTCCATGAACACCTGAAAGTAAACCGGGAGTCAAATATCTAACTCCATTCGGCGGATTTGGTGTTGATGAGCCCCATCCCGGAGGAGTACCCGGTGTAGATGCAAATGTAATATGCACACCCGGATTTACAGGCATAAAGTTCAGATAGAACACTCCCGGGAAATCGGTGTGAGCATAAAGTTTAAATGCATAACAGCAATCACCGAGATTGTTTGCAGTTGTCGCGGGTGTATTCACCTGCAGTCTTTCGCCGGTAATTTCAAACTCGCAATCCTTCTTTTCACAATTCATCAGTAATGTATCTTTGCATATAATTTCCCCGTTTGCACCTGTAAACTGCACTTCGACAGGGAATGAAGTCACACCTGCGGGCAAATAGAAGCACAACCTGAAATACTTATGAACGCCATTCGGTAAATTTGCACCTGCTGTTCCAGGAGTATGGAATTTAGCACCGTTCGGCGAAACAGGAACACCGGGCCCCCACCCTGAAGGTGAATATGCAGGAAGAGCAGAAGCGATTGTTACCCCTGGATTTATCGGAATAAAATTAACCCATGCAACGCCGGGAATCGCATTCTTTACAATCAAAGCAATCTTATAGCAGCAATCACCCTTCAGATTTTTATTATCAACCGGAATTTTTTCAGTGTACCATTCTACATCGCATTTAACTGCTTCGCAAACAATTGGGACAGTGTCAATGCAAATCTCTTTTCCATCTCTGTTAGTGTAAGCAATCTCAACCGGGAGTGAATTAACGCCTGCCGGCATATCAAAGCATAACCTGAAATGAGCATGTGTTCCTTGATGAAGGAACCCTGCCGGAGCCATAAAGCTGACCTCTAGTCCCGGAGGAGTCGGCGATGCGCTTCCCCATCCCGATGGGCTTGATGGCGGCTGTGCCGAAGCAATAGGTATTGATGAAATTAAAGATTTAAACCTTACATAAAATACATCCGGCATGTCCATACCTGCATTCAGTTTGAATTGATAGCAGCAATTACCCTGGTCATTTGCTCCCGGAGTTACTTTTTCATAATCCATTTTCAATGTATCGCAGCCACTTGAAGTCTGGCATTTTATATCGATTGTATCAGTACAGACAGTTGCTCCTGCTGCATCGAGATAAACAATTTCCAATTTGAACTCACCCTGATTACCCTGGATATCGTAACAGATTCTGAATGAATCATGGACTCCGGAATGTAAATACCCTCCCGGTGGTATAAACGCAACAGATTGCCCCGGAGGAGCCGGTGGTGCCAGCGACCAGCCAGTAGGACTCGATGGTGGTAGTGCCGATGATATCTGAACTGCTGCACTCAAAGATACGAATTTGATATATTGTATCGTTGGGAAATCAATGCTTGTTGTCAATCTGAATTGGTAACAGCAATCTCCTTCATTTGGTGTCGGCTCTACTATTTCACGCTCCATATTCAAGCTGTCACATCTGTCAATTACCTGGCATTCTATCAGTACTGTATCCAGGCAAATAACATTATTATTAGCTCCAAGATATTTAACAATAAGTTCAAATGAAGACACACCCGCAGGTAAATTGAAACATAATTTGAATAATTCATGTGCTCCTGACGGCAAACCGGGACCTGCCCCGATTATACCTGGTGTGGCAAACTTGATTCCGTTCGGTGGGTCGCTGGTTCCTGCACCCCATCCCGAAGGTGAAGTTGGTCTTAATGCAGTTCCAATTGTAACAGCGTTATTGACCGGAGTAAAGGATACATGTGTTAATCCGGGATAATTCCTGTCTGCCTGAAGTTTGATATTATAACAACAATCTCCCTGGTCATTATTATTTTTTGTAGTCTTTTCGGGATATAAATGCAATCCTGCACAAATATCGCAGGTTAACGGAACCGTATCACTGCAAATGATACCTCCATCCCTGTTCGTGTATGTGATTTCCATCGGGAATGTTGTAACACCTGCCGGCATAAATACACATAACTTAAAGTATTGATGAGTTTCAGGAGTTATGCCTGCAGCAGGCGTCTGGAATTGTGCACCATTGCCAAATGCGGTTGCGGTTCCCCATCCTGATGGTGTTGTTGGTGATAATTTTGTACCAACGCTGACACCTGGATTTAATGGCTTGAACCTGACATAAAAAATTGTTGATTGTGGAAATGCGGTTTTAGCTAATAAAGAGAAATTATAGCAGCAATCTCCCTGGTCATTCGGTGTCGGGTCTGAATTTGCCACTGTCATCACAAGATTATCGCAGCATATTCCGTAATTCGGTCGTTCAACCATGGTGGTACATACAACCTGTTTGTTGCTCAATGCCCTGAAAGTAAGAACAGGTCCTCCCTGTAAATCACCGGATAAGCAGAAATGGAACGTTCCTTTGGTTGAATTATTAGGGATAGGAGTACCTCCGGAAAAAGTAAGCATTGTAACATTCGGATTGTATGATGTCGGACTGAATGTCCAGCTTTCCGAATGTGCTGTTCCGGATACATCGCCCCAGCTAAAATAAAAGCTACCGCCACTTACTAATACCTGAATCTCATCGACCGGAGAGCCGGTGTTATTAGTAAATGTAAATTGGTAGCAGTTGCCGCATTCATTTGTTAAATTAGCGGTACATTGTTGTTGTGATAATGCCGAATTTACACAAACTGCAAGCAACATTGCAATTAGTAAATAAAAGATTTTTTTCATATGATATGGCTCCTTGGATATTTATTAAACAGTATTGGAATTGTCTCAATAGATTTGATAAAATAATATAAATAAGTACGGTTTATTCCGACTATTATATTCCCGTTTGAATCGATATTCATTTTTTAAAGTTTATACCTGAATTTATGGAAATAGTTAATATTTTCTAATCTCAACTTCAATCCACTGAAAAACTTGTTTATTAGTAAACAAAATAATCGCCTACCTGATATAAACATTATTAAGATTCCCCCATCTTTTTTGAATTTATGAGGAATAACCACCTGCGAAAAATAATTGATTGATTTATATTATCAATTAATTTTCAATAATAATCTTATTATGATATAACCTTGAGTAAATATAACGATTTTTTTTAATAACAAGAAAAAATATATTTATACGATTATAAATATTATGGAATTATTTTTGCTATAATGTATTTACAAAAATTTTGACCAGTGTTTGCTTTTTTTAAAAAAAAAATGAAAAATATGTTAAAAAATTTCATAAATTATCAAATTATAATAATTTTAACCCAAATAAAGAGGGTTGTATTATGAAAAAATTAATACCGTTTATTTTTTTATGTATTGTCGGTTTTATTTCAATTGAAACCGCAGTATATTCTCAGGGTACTCCTTTTCCTCCGATATTTCAAAATATTACACTCGAAGGGGCAGGTTCTTATACTCAATTTAAGTTTGACTGGTCAATGCACCCTTCCGATACATCCAGAATCACCAAATTTAAAATTTATAAGGCAAATATCTTTACGAACAATTATGTTCTATTAACTTATTGGCAAACTGTCAACAGGTATGGTACCGATACGGCATGGACAGTAAACGTCAATCCGTTATTTGTAAATAATTACACATTTTACATTACTTCAATTAGGAAAGAAGGTGTTATTGAAATTGAAAGCATGCATTCAAATTTATTACAGGCAAGATTCAAGCAGGGACACGTTGATGTAGTATTCACAACATTACCTCCTTCAATCGGCTCTGTCGGTTCATTATATCAATATAATGCAAATGCTTATTCACCAGATCCTGCTACTATAAATTATGTATTAAAAAATGGTCCCCAGGCAATGTTAGTGGAATCATTAACAGGACTTGTAACATGGTTGCCGGTTAATACAGGAAGGTATAATATAAGATTGAATGCTTTCCTTAATTTTAATCCTATCGGTATTGCTGAAAAGGGAGACAAAGATGGCACTCTATCGAAAAATATTCTGATTGATACTTCAAATTGTGAGGTTGACCAGAACTGGCTTCTTCTTGTAAAATCCTGTAACGAGCCAACATATTTTTCTGGCTCTGTTACAGATGAAAATGGTGATACAATGAGAAATGGAATTGTAACTGCTTACAGTGTAAATAATCTCGATATTGACAGTGTATATTATGGAATTATCGGAAATGACGGGCATTATTCGGTTGAAGTGCTTGAAGGTGCATATAAACTATCAGCCGAAGGGGGTTCTTTTCAGAAAGAGTGGAATCATAATAAAGCTACATTCAATGAAGCGGATTCAACTATTGCCAACTGTGGCAGAACAATGACTTTGAATTGGACAGTAACGAGAAACGCTCCCGATACAATTACATTTGCGTATGAACCCATTACAGATGAATTAGTTGGGAATGAATATATTTATAATGGTGTTGCAATGTCCAGCAGCGGTAGAGAATTGAGATATTCTCTGAGTACTGCTCCACAGGGAATGATTATTGACCCATTAACCGGCTTAGTACATTGGACACCCTCTGCAATCGGCAGATACTATGTTTCTATAAAAGCATACCTTCTTGATGATTCTCTGAATTCCTACGCTTTTAAAAACTTTTACATAAAAGTACGTTCCTGCATAAATGGCACTTTCATAAAAGGTAATGTTTTAGATACAGCAGGAAATGCAATTAATCAGGGAAATATTTCCGTTCATAGCGATAGTGGGATTGATTCAGCCGGTGTTTATTTTGGAACATTAAATCCTGATGGCACCTATTTTATTAATATTGATGAAGGAAATAGTAAAATATATTTAGAGGGTGAATCCATATTCAGCCAATGGTATGACAATAAATTAACTCAGGATAGTGCTTACTCTGTGGCTTGCCCATGCGGCGATACTACCGAAGTTAATCTTCTGGCTTACAGAATTCCTCCGCTGACTCTTTCAATCACATCGACTCCTTCTAACTCAACAGTTGTAGGAAGCATTTATAATTATAATCCTGTTGTTACAGGTAATAATGAAAGGGAATTAAGATATATTTTAATCAACAGTCCTTCTGATATGACCATCAATCCGCAGAAGGGTGAAATTAATTGGTCTCCTTCAATTGTCGGTGGTTATAAAGTAACACTGAAAGCATATTTATATACTGATTCGGCAAACTCTTTTGTTATTCAGGAATGGTGGCTAAAAGTCAGGTCTTGTACGAACAACACTTACATTAGCGGAATCGTAAAAGATGATAAAAATAATCTCATACCTAATGGTACGGTTAAGATAATTGATGAGACAGGTATTGATTCATTAGGATATTACATTGGTTATATCAAAGAAGGTGCTTACCGCGTTTTAGTTGATGAAGGCAAATGTAAGGTGTATGTCGAAGGTCCGACTTTTAAAAGCCAATGGTATGAGAATGCAGATTCTGAGAATAATGCTTTAGTAATAACTGTACCTTGCGGTACTAATACAAGTGCGGATTTCACAGTCAATTTATTTAAAGATTATACGGTCAGCGGCAAAGTTACAGATGAATCAACAGGAAATCCGATAGAAAATGCAAGTTTATATTTTAAAAGTTCCGATACGATGGACAGTACTACAACTAACCAATCAGGTGATTATTCAATCAGGTTGAATGAACAAAACAGTTATATTGCCTGGGCTAAGGTCCCTCAAAATCCATTATATATTACACAGTATTACAATCTGACTGGCAATATAACTGAGGCAACTCCTGTCGAATTTTCAGGCAATATCGGCAATATCAATTTTGCACTGAAAATGGCTCCTGTTGCAGATAACAGGATGTTCGGCGAAGTGAGAAGCGAAAACGGAGAGCCGGTGAAATCTATTGTGTTAAATTTTACTGTGTTCCCGCGGGACACGAGTATCGCTTCGATGTTCGATGCCAGAACATATATCACAGGGATTGACGGCACTTTCGAATTCCCAGATTTAGCCGAAGGTGATTACTTATTACTTGCAATTCCAATTCCTGATGGGAATGTTCCCGGATATTTTAAAAAGGATACACTTGCTGTTCACTCATGGCTCGACGCATCAGTAATCAAAATTATATCGGGAGAAGCCAGTGGACCCCATACAATAACACTCCCTTATATCTACCCGACATCAGGAAGTGGTAAGATTTCAGGCATTGTAACAGGTGACCAACTTCCTGCATTTTTAAAGAATGATGACAGTCCTCTTGCAAAGGAAGATATTGATGGTGCTGTTGTTATAACAGTTGATAAGGATGAGAAAGTTAGGAAGTACAATTTGACTAATTCAATTGGAGTATATTCTCTCGACTCGCTTGAGAACGGTGATTATAATGTCAGCATAGATAAATTCGGATATGGGAACTATTCTTACGATATTACAATAGATGATAATAATCAAACTCATAGTGGCGATGCAGAGCTCGTTGTTGAGCTCCCGGTTGGAGTCAAAGATAATTTATCCGACTTGGCAAAATTGATAAAAATCTATCCGAATCCTGCTGATGGAATTTTTCAGCTTCAAAGCGACTACGACTTGAGTAATAGTCGAATATCAGCATTTAACTTATTCGGGCAATCAATCAATTTGGAAAAGTATATGTCCATCATCAATACGAATTCATTAAAAATTAAATTGGATAATGTTGCACAAGGTTTATATTTTATTAAAATTGATTTAAACGGGAAATCAATCATCAAAACAGTATTAATTATAAAATAAATCTGTTATTTACAGATAGCCAATTAAAAATATGTAAAATTTAATCCCGAATAAAATTCCGGGTAATAATCTCGAATTGTAAAATTCTTTTCCAATAAGCTAATTCTATTCTGGGAATGACTAAAGAATAATTTAAATCAGGACCCATTTAAACCATCAAACTATCGGTCAAAAAATCGCCATCTAAATAAAACTGAAAATTTTTCTGTGTATATTTGTTGATGTATTTGATAAATAATATTTTTTAGTTAATGAGGAAAATTGCATTACTAATATTACTTTTGAGCATTATCAATATATTTTCTCTTGAGTCATGCTTCGGTCAGGATTGGAAAAAATATATTGATAGTTTAGACTTTTATTATAATAAGAATGATTTTCAAAATGCTGTACCATTTATTGAAAAAGGATTGTTTAGTATTCAATCCGGAATAGAAAAAAAAGATTCTATTTATATACAAACATTAGAAAAATCAATAGACATATATCTTAATCTCGATGATTATGAAATGTCGCTTAAACTCGCTAAGGAAGACAGTTCGATAACTTCAGAATTATATGGTAAAATAAGCGAACAACATGCTAAATCCGTTACATTGCTTGCTATAACTTATAAATCTATTCGTAATTACAAGGAAGCAGAACTTTCTTATAGGGAAGCACTAAGTATAAAAAGAAAAATAAATAAGCAAGATGACTCGGCTTTTGCTGCATTTTTAAGTCATACAGCAGAATTTTTCGATGATATTAACAAGACCGAATATGCCGAGAAACTGAATAAAGAAGCCCTGGATATGAGAATCCGGCTATTCAAAAATGACCATGCCGATATAGCCGATAGTTACGTTAACGAAGCACTTTATCTCAAGAAACAGGGTAAATATGAAGAAGCAGAGCCATATTATAATGAAGCATTGAAAATTTACCGAAAATTAAATCATCCGGATTTACCTCTCTGTTTGACAAATTTAGCAGTATTATACAAAGATATGGGCAGATACCAGGACGCTGAAAATTTATATAAAGAAGCTTTGGATATCAGGAGAAAAATATATAATAAACCTAACCTTTCCCTGGCAAACAGCATCAACAATATGGCAAGGATTTACAGGTTGACAGGTAAATACCAGCAAGCAGAAACACTATTTATGGAAGCTCTCGGTTTGTACAAGCAATTGGTAAAAGGAGACCACCCTATACTGGCTTTGCTTATGAACAACATTGCCGAGTTCTATACATCAATCGGGAAGTTCAGCATTGCTGAAAATTATTACAAAGAATCGTTGCAGATATACAGGAATCTATATAAAAATGATAATCCCGAATTATCAAACATGCTGAATAATCTCGGTTCATTTTATCTTGAAATGGGGAGATATTCTGAAGCCGAGCAACTATGCCGCGAAGCGTTGAGCATGAACAGACGTCTCTATGCCGAAGTACATCCTAACCTAGCAAAATCAATCAGCAATATGGCAAGATGCTGCCGTTTGCAAGGCAAATATGCCGAAGCAGAGCCACTATACAGGGAGGCAATGACAATGGCAAGGAAAATTTATTCTGAAGATAATCCCGAACTTGCAAACTTCATCAGCGCTGCTGCTTCGTTTTATAATATTAAGGGTATGTCGAACCAGGCGGGTCCACTTTATGAGGAAGCTCTTCGCATTCAGAGGAAAATTTTCAAAAATGACAACTCTGAATTAGCTAACACAATAAGCAATATCGCTAATTTTTACGACGAACAAGGCGATGCTGACAAAGCAGAGCCACTCTATATCGAAGCACTCGAAATGAGAAAGCGGCTTTTTAAAGAAGACCACCCCGACCTCGCCATCAGCATAAGCAACCTTGCTTCTTTTTATGATGCCCGTCACAATTATGATAAAGCTGAATCATTGTACAAATCTGCTCTCGAGATGAGAAGAAGGATTTACAAAACTGACCACCCGGACATTGCCGTGAGCATGAACAATCTTGCTTTCCATCACTTAAATCACGGGCAACCGGAATTAGCATTGGCTTTGCTCGACAGTTCCCTTGCTATGAACAGGAGATTGTTCACGAGCCAAAGCCCGGTTCTGCTCAACAGCATCTACAGCATGGCAAAACTTTGCGAAGACATGGGCAAACTGAATGAAGCAGAAAAACTTTATAACGAGGCATTTTCCAATATTCAAAAAATCGTTTCATCTTACTTCCCTTCATTAAGTGAAAAAGAAAAGGGACAGTTCTGGAATACGATGAAAGGATATTATGATTCCTACAATTCATTTGCCATAAAAAGCATTAAGGGCAATCCTGCTCTTAGCGGGAACATGTACGACAACCAGCTTGCCACCAAAGCATTGCTTTTCACTTCAATCAGTAAGGTTAAAAGAAGAATTTTAAATTCCCGTGATTCCTCATTAATAGAAAATTACAAACAATGGATTTCATTGAAAGAGTATCTCGTCAAATTATATACATACACAAAGGATAAACTGCTTAAAGAAAATATCAACCTGGATTCCATTGAAAATTTAGCTAATGTTCTCGAAAAGCAGATAAGCTTAAAATCAGAATTATTTTCCGAATCCTACGAGAAAAAGAAAATAAGCTGGAAAACCATCCAGGCATTTCTTAAACCGGATGAAGCAGCTATCGAGATTATCAGGTTCAGGTACAGGGAGAAAAACTGGACTGACACAATAATCTATGCCGCACTGATTATCACCGACCAGACAACTGAACATCCCGAAATTGTTTTGTTCGAAAACGGAAACAAGCTCGAGGGATGGCTTTACAATTTTTACAGGGAAAACCTCAAATCTGTTCAGCATGACAAAGAATCTTTCGATTTGTTCTGGTCAAAAATTTATGATGTTACCAAAAATGTTAAAAAGATTTATTTATCTACTGACGGAATCTACAACAAAATCAATCCTTCCACTTTTGTCGGTCCCAACGATAAATACCTTCTCGAGGAAAAGGACATACAAATCTGCAACAGTACACGCGACATCATCGTCAGCTATTACAGGACACAAAAAGATGTCAATTTGCTGAACAGTGCCGAGTTGTTCGGCAATCCCGATTACCTATTGACAAAAGAGAAGAAAAAGAAAATAAACGGGAAAAACCGCTCATTGAGTGATGATTTTCCACAGCTCACAATTGATTCGACTTTCGTTTTGAAATCACTTCCGGCTTCCGAGGACGAAATACTTAATGTAGCAAAATTCCTCCACAGCAAAAGCTGGCTCGTCCATACACACTTAAGAGAAGATGCATTGAAATCGGAAGTAAAAAATGTTTCCAATCCACGCGTTTTGCATATCGCCACTCACGGAGTATTTCTTCCCGACATTACTGCCGAGCTTGCAAACATTTTCGGATTCGAAAGCAAACGTCTCCTCGAAAATCCCCTGCTCCGTTCAGGACTGTTTTTTGCCGGTGCATCAAATATTATCACAGGTAAAAACACAGAACTAAGTGAAGAAGACAACGGTATTCTTACTTCCTACGAAGCGATGGACCTGGACCTCGACCACACAGAGCTTGTAGTACTTTCAGCTTGCGAAACCGGGCTCGGTGAAATCAAAAACGGCGAAGGTGTTTATGGACTCCAAAGGGCATTCCAAACGGCAGGAGCAAAGACAGTGCTGATGTCGCTGTGGTCTGTCGGCGACGAATCCACAAACGAGCTGATGACTATGTTTTACAACAACTGGGTAACAGGAATGTCAAAGCGCGAGGCATTCCGCACAGCACAGCTCGCAATCTTCAACAAATACAAAATCCCATATATCTGGGGAGCATTTGTCATGGTAGGGGAATAATTCACAATTCATAATTCATAATTAAGAATGAAAGCTGTCACACTGAGCCAGTCGAAGCATTAATTACCCCTCTTGAGAGGGGATTAAGGGGTGTGTACTTATCAAATCAAAAATCGTTAATACTTGTTCTTAATTTTATTCACCCTTACTCGGGGAAAGGTAGGTGTAGAAACTTTTGTCTTTCCCATATTTTCTCCTTAAATTAATCTAAAATTAACATAAACATTCAATAAAACTTTTAGTTACAATACAGGAAGTGTACTATTTAATAGATGTCAGTGTTGCCAAGAAAAAAAATAAAATAAAATAAAATATCTTTTATAAAATTGAAAAATAATAATTTAATAACATTTAAAATTAGGCTCATATGTATTTAAATTATAAAGAAAAGAAAACCGATGGAACGTTTGGTGCAGAAATATCTTATAAGATAGTTTATAATGAAACATTTATTCTACCATCAAATTCAAATTTAGATCTTCAAATAAAAATTGATGGGATAAATTTGAATTTTCAAATACAATTAGAAGATACAGGTGTAGATAAACCATATGTAAATTGGACTACAAAAGATATAATTAATAATGATTCAACTTTTTATATACATTTAACAGGTTGGAGAAATAGCATTGGTGCAGTTATGCCAGTACCAGCAAAAGTAGGAAATATTAATGGGAAATCTATATATTTTTATTTTTGCAGTCATTTCATTGCTAATTCAAATTTGATAACATTTCAAATTATGCAAGGAATTTAAATGAATAAAGATAAGGAAGAGGAACTAGCTAAACAAAATAATGCTGAAGGAATTCAAACTACCGAAGCAGATTATACTAATTTAAAAAATAAATATGATAAACTATTTAATGAACTAAATATCAAAGTAGAAAAAATTACCTCCGATATAGAACAAGAAAGAAAAAGAATAATTGAGATTTTAGCTTTTTTTACAGCAGCTATGGCATTCATTTTATCTACTATAAATATAAGCCAACAGTTCAGTTTTAATGATGCTTTATTTTTATTATTTTCTATGGGATTTATTCTTTCATGTTTTTTATTAGCTGGTCATTATATATTTAATAAAACAATTTTAAATATTTCTAAAGCAAATTGGTTTTGTTATTTTATTTATTTAATTGCAATTCTTGGAATATATTTAGGATTCTTAATATTAATGACTTATTTACATAAAAATTTATAATATTTATAATTCATGATAAATCATTCTATCAAACCAGAAAAAGGAAAAGCATGGCATATATACATGCACCCTTATTTCACAAAACAAGCTTCTAATGTAGTTAGAGAATATCTTAAAAAATTAATAAAATAAGGTGATTCGATGCCAAATAGTACAAAAATAATACTTATTGAAGTATTGAGACAGAAAAAGGTTGAATTAGCACCAGATCTAACAGATGATGAATTTTTTGGACTTTTTTCTTGCGAGCAAATTTTAAAGGATTATGATATATCATATGACCAAATTAAAAGTGGTATTGTTGACGGCGGGGGAGATGGAGGAATAGATGCTGTATATACTTTTATTAATGGGGAACTTTTAGAAGAGGATACTGAGTACTTGTACTTAAAGAAAGAAATAAACATCGATTTATTTATCATTCAATCAAAGAATCAAGAATCATATAAAGAAGAAGCAATTAATAAATTACATGCTTCAGCCATTGATTTATTTGATTTATCTAAAGAATTAGATACATTAAAAAGCACTTATAATTCTGAGCTATTATTTAAAATAGATTTATTTAGAACAGCATTTCTTACTTTGGCTTCTAAATTTCCAAAACTTAATATTTATTATTATTATTCTACATTAGGTGATAAACCAGATCAAAAAGTTGAAAGGAAAGTAAGTGTATTAGAAAAAGTTATTAAAAGTGGATTTTCAGATTGTAATTTTATATTTACCTTTTTAAATTCAGATACTCTTTTACTATTAGCAAGAAAACAACCTGTTATTACTAAATCATTAAATATTGAGGAAACACCTATATCAACAAAAGATGGTGGTTTTATAGTTTTGGTTAATCTATTCAATTATTATAAATTTATTGTTGATGATAATGATAAAATATTAAAATCTATTTTTGATGCTAATGTAAGGGATTATCAAGGTAAGGTTGAAGTTAATAAAGCAATAAAAGATAGTTTACAAAATAATTTCAATGAAGATTTTTGGTGGTTAAATAACGGTGTAACAATTACATCAAATAAAACTGTTTTATCAGGTAAAGCCCTTCAAATTGAAGAACCTCAAATTGTTAATGGATTACAGACTTCTTATGAGATATATAATTATTTTCACTCTGAAATTTCTAATAAAGCTGATAGAAAAATATTGATTCGTATTTTAAAACCCGAGAATGAAACAAGTAGATTAAAAATAATTAAAGCTACGAATAGCCAAACAAATATTCCAATCGCTTCATTAAGAGCCACTGATGAAATTCATTTAAATATTGAGGATTATTTTCTTTCAAAAGGATTTTTCTATGATAGAAGAAAAAATTACTATAAAAACTTAGAAAAACCCATTGACAAAATAATTAGTATACCATATTTAGCTCAGATAATGACTGCAATTTTACTAAAGGAACCAGATTATTCGAGAGCACGGCCATCTTCATTAATAAAAAGTGAGGAAAAATATAAAATGATTTTTGATAATTCAATAAGTCCAGAATTATATCTAAAATCAGTTATTTTACAAAAGCGAGTCGAATCAATTTTAAAAAATTTCCAACCTTTATTAACAAAAAACGAAATTGGTGATTTGAAATTTCATTTGACAATGTCAATAATTATTAAATATTTAAAGAAAACAAATTATACAATTAAGGATTTCAGTAATATTAATATTGAAAGCATTTCAGACAGTGACATAAAAGATGTTCTTAATATTTTAAAACAAATTTATCTAGATTTAGGAAATACTAACAAGGTAGCTAAAAGTCCAGAATTTGTAAAAAAAATTATTGAAACACTAATTAATATATAAATTTACAATAACCTGTAAGAAATTATATAAGCTCTATAACAAAGAGTAAATAGTTACTGATAAAATTCCATCAACTATAATTTTAGTAATATTGTATTAGATGACCCTCTCCTTTTTAATTTTTAAAACCATTTTAAAATCCTTTTAAAACTATTTTCTTGAAATATCACTCCCACAACCTTATCTTTGCACCGCATGTTCTTTGCTAAATAATGTCGGGCTGAATCTAGTCAATGCCGGTTGTAATGAAATGGATATCCCGTTCCATCGGGATATTAATGTTCGGGGATTTTCCTTACACACTTTATACACTTTATAACTTTACAAACTTTCAACATTTCAATTATAAATCCACCATTCAAAACTTATCACTCAAAACTCAAAATTGTCTAATCTTGTCGCATCCAATAGGACATCAATAGGACAAAATGAGACAAAAACGGACAAAACAGGACAAATTGAGACAAATATTCCACATATACAATGTATTAACTCCTTACAAATCAATTTAATTTCTGGAGAGCAATACAAAAATAAAAAAAAGTGAGGCAAAATAGGACAAAATAGGACAAATATTCCCAATTAGTAATTCGTAATTAGTAATTATTTCATTCCCAGTTCTCCAAAGAGGAAAATCCATTCACGGGAAATGTTTTCGATTTGCTGTTCGATTGACTGCCCTGAACCATGCCCGCTGTCGAAATCAATATAAAGGAGCATTGGGTTTGTCTGCCCGGGATTGTTCTGCAATGCGGCGACAAATTTTTTCGCATGGAGAGGGTCAACGCGTGTGTCGTTCTCTCCTGCTTTGAAGTATGTTGCAGGATAGTTGAATCCCTCACGGATATTTTGATAAGGAGAGTATTTCAAAATATTCAGAAAATCTTCTTTCTTGTCAGGGTCGCCGTATTCGGGAATCCAATAGCGTGCAATCAGGAATTTATGATAGCGGAGCATATCGAGCAGAGGCACACCGCAAATGACGGCTTTGAATAAATCAGGCCTTTGAGTCATTACAGCACCCATAAGCAAGCCGCCGTTGCTTCCGCCGCGAATTCCAAGCTTTTGTGGCTTTGTATATCCCTCTCTGATTAGGTATTCGGCAGCAGCGATGAAATCATCGAATGTGTGTTGTTTTTTGAATAACATTCCGTCTTGATGCCATCTTTCGCCGTACTCATCGCCGCCCCGGAGACAGGCAACAGCATAGACTCCTCCACGGTTGATGAAGGAGGCAGTCGTGCCGACATAACCGGGAGACATCGAGATATTGAAACCACCATAGCCGGTTAATAATGTTGGATTTTCACCATCGAGTTTGATTCCTTTCTTATATACAATAAACATTGGAACACGGGTGCTGTCCTTGGAATAATAGAATACCTGCTTTGCTTCGATATCTTTTGTATCAATCGGTGGTTTGTCCTGGTAAAAGAAGGTCCACTTCAGGGTTTTTCCGTCGAGCTTATATAAAACACCCGGTGCGGTGAAAGTAGAGAGTGACACAAACACTGTGTTCGATTCTTTATGATAACTCATACCACTTACATTTCCTGTTTCGGGAAGCTCAAGCTCTTTGATGAATTTTCCATTCGAATCATAGACAGTTAACCGGCTGAGAGCATCTTTCTTGTCCTGAGTGATAATGTAATCGGTAGTAATGGTATAGCCCTCAAGCACAGTCTCTTTCTCGGGGAGCAGAACTTTTGCTTTTTCAAATTCGGGTTCTTTCAGGTCTGCAACGAGCAGTTTGTAATTAGGAGCATTTTGATTTGTATAATAATAAATTTTACCGTTCTTCACGAAGGCATCGGCTCTGAATTTGTCGCTCGAGTAGATGACTTTCGGTTCATCCATTGTTCCTGCTTTGCGGATTTTCAGGGTGTTGGAATAGAAATCGCCTTCGCTGAAAAGTGTTACATCCTCATCTTCGGCATCCCAGACAGAAGCGAAATTCTTCGCATCTTTGGGAGCAACGAGAAAAATATCTTTTGATTGGTCGTCACCGAGCTTGTGCAGGTAAGTCTTAACAGGAACCTGGCTGTCAATCATTGCACGTGTGCGGACTGACAGGTAGCAATGTTTTTCGTCTCTCGTCCAACTGAAATCATTCCCGTTTTTAATCACATTACCGATTACTTTTCCATTCTTTGTATCTATGATTCTGTACTCATTAATCTCATCACCTTTGAATTGAGTACCGACAGCAGCACTGTTTCCGTCTCTGGTCAGGTAAAAACCCGACATGGCGGTTTTACCAGTATTATCAATGGTCAAAGGGTCGAAAATTAAAATTTCCTTTCCTTTGATTCTTGTATAAAGTTTGTATTGCTGTTCGCCTTTTTTCTTAGCGTAGAAAAATTCCCTGTCAGCTTTGAAAAATGGGGCGCCGATGTAATCCCTGTCAATGAAAGCACGGATTTCATCATTCAATCCGGGAATTACGGGATAATTCTGTTTGATGAAATCTATTGTAAAATCAGTTTGCTCGTGGGACCACTTCTCAACTTCGGGATTTTTCTTATCTTCGAGCCAGCGGTAATTGTCGGTAATCTGGAAACCGTGAACCGTATCTTTATGAGGAATTAGCTTTGTCGCCGGAGGATTGAAATATACCTGTGCCTTCATTACTAAATTGAACATCATTAATACCAATACAAAAAATAAAAACTTCATAGTGAACCTGATTAAAAAACAAAAAATTAATTGCAGATGGAAATTCATGGTTATATAATCAGAGAATGTGCGACCTTCTTAATTAATTCCCAGCCATGCTCAACGTGTCTCGATTCCACATTAGTTGTAGCAATAACAAACCTGATAACGAATTTACCATTCAATTTCGTGTGGGTGAGAAAAATTTTTCCGCTGTCATTTAAATTTGAAAGGAGCATTTCATTTATTTTATTTAATTCATCTTCATTTAATCCGGCAGGTTTGAACCTGAAACAAATCACATTGAAAGGGACAGGAGCGAGAATCTCAAAATCATTCTCGGATTCGATTTTTTGTTTTAATTCCCTGGTAAGCTCCAAATGGTAACGTAATTTTTCCTGCAAGCCGTTAACACCGAAATTACGGATGACGAACCATAATTTGAGTGCCCGAAAACGTCTGCCAAGCTGGATGCCCCAATCCTTATAGTTGTTCACTTGCGATTCTGCAGATTTAAGATATTCCGGGACGATCTCGAACGTTCTAATGAGAGATTCCTTATCGCGAACAAAATATGCAGAGCAATCGAAGTTAGTGAATAACCATTTATGCGGATTGAAAACAAAAGAATCAGCGTATTCGATACCATAGAGCATCCATTTATATTCAGGCAGAATCAATGCAGAGCCGGCGAAGGCAGCATCAACGTGGAGCCAGATATTATTCTCTATGCAAATTTCTCCGATTTCTTTTAAGGGGTCAATTGCCGTGCAACCGGTAGTACCGAGTGCATCAACAACGCACAATGGCTTGTAGCCATTGATAATATCAATTTCTATTTGCTTTTCAAGTTCAGCAGGAAGCATTGCAAAATTTTCATCAACAGGGATTTTTACAAGATTTTCTTTTCCTATACCTGCAATTTTTACAGCTTTCTCGATTGATGAGTGTGCTTCTGTTGAACAATACACTCTGAACTGTTCATCACCTGAAAATCCTTTTGTATTTATATCGAAAGATGAAAATTTTTCGCGAGCAGTTAATATAGAACATAAAGTAGCAGTAGAAGCTGTGTCCTGGATTACTCCTGTAAAATCTTCAGGTAAGCCAATCATCTTGCGAAGCCAGTCCATAGTCAGTTCTTCAAGTTCTGCCGCTGCCGGTGAGGTCTGCCACATCATACACTGAGCGGCGAGAGCAGAGGTAAGAAATTCTGCGGCTATAGAAGGGAAACTTGTATTAGCCGGGAAATAAGCGAAGAAATTGGGATGCTGCCAGTGAGTCATTCCGGGAACAATTATTTTTTTAAAATCATCGAGTATATTTTCAAATTTCTCTGAATCTTCAGGTGGATTTAAAGGTAATTGATTTTTAATAGCACCGGGCTGGATATTTGGCTTTACGTTGTACGCTTCGATATTTTTAAAATAATCTGAAATCCAGTCAACAATTTCATAAGCCCATTTCTTAAATTCGTCAGCATCCATTATTTTAATGCGAATAATTTTGAAAATTTTAAAAACAACAATATAATTATTTTCTATTAAACACTGTTAGTCAATTTTTGAATAAAATTAGAATTAATATCAAAGAAATCAATAATAAATTTTAAATAAATTCGCCATCTTATATATTCCCGAAGAATTAATGGAGGTATAATATGCGGAGAGATACAATAGTAGAGAATGAAAGAAAACAAGACTTATAATATTAAAAATAATGTAAATGATATTATATATGAAATTCTCATTTTTTGCAATTTATATTGTGATAATATTCATTATTTGTAGTTGTAATGAATCAATTGATGTTACACAAACTGGTTGCCCTTTGCCGAGGTATTTTACTGACCCTCCAGGTATTCATGAACCGATTTCAGTACATATTGAACAAAAATTATCATCCGATGGTGTAAAATTAGCTTTTCTGCTTGATGAAGAAGTAATCTTAGAAATTTTAAATCTTAAAACCGGAAAAATTCAGAAAATAGATTTTTATAAAAAACTTCCATCAAATGTTAGATTTATTGCCTACAGTGATTATGATTGGTGCCCATATAATGGTAATAGATTACTAATAAGTGCAGTTACCCTGACTGATACAGCAGGTGACGGTAAAAAATACGTTTGGGGTATTAATTTATATGTAATTTCATTAGATGGTACCGAATTAAAAAAAATAACACCAAAAGAATGTCCTAAAGAAGGCGCCCAAGGAATAGCATCATTAGTTTGGTTACACGAATCAACAAATGAAAGAGATTTAATATCGGGTTCTTTTTATACAATATATTCCAATCATCCTTTAGATTATATTTATGAAGGAATTTATATTCCACAAACAAATGAGTTTATATCTCCGAGTCCATATAAATTACTAAGAAGACAAGCTAAAGACGGTAGTTATTATAGTCATGAATATTATCAAACTTCACCAAGTTATAAATATAATATTCTAATAAATGGTCAAATTATTAATTTTGCCGAAAATAATGACAGCGTTACTGTAGGATATGTCAGTTGGTCGCCTGATTCAAAGAAATTAGCCCTTTCAGTCGGAATTAGTGAAAATGATTCAGTTCCATTGGATAATCATAGATTTAGTGAAATATGGATAATTGATGTAGAAAAATATATGATAGAAAAACCATTGTTTATTCCGGTGCAAATAATAAATCTGAGAAAAATATTTTGTATGTATGGTGGTATGTGGGCTGAATTTATAACCGATTCAACATTAGCTGTATCAATGGGTGGTCCCAATGCCGATTTCCTTTATATTTATGAAATTACAACAGACGGTAAAATGGTCAGGCAATTAACTTTTGAGCCGTGATAATTATTTATTAATTGAAAATTTTTTTTCCAAATGAGCGTTATCAGAAAATTGTTTGTATCTATTATTACAATTTTTCTGCTACTCTCAGTTTAGCGCTTCTTGCACGGGGATTTGTGAGCAATTCTTCTTTTGAAGGGACAATAGGTTTTTTTGTTAAGATTTTCAAAAGTGGCATTGTGTTTGCTATTTTATAATCTGTTCGTTCTTTCGAATAATCTTTAAAGAAGGTTTTAACTATTCGGTCTTCGAGTGAGTGGTAGGAAATAACAGCGAGCCGACCACCGGGAGAGAGGATGTTCAGGGTATTTTCCAGTGTCCTTTCAAGTATCTCAAGTTCATTATTGATCGCTATCCTTAAAGCTTGGAAGACACGGGAAAGAGATTTATATCGAAGTTTGTACGGGACGGATTGCTCGACAACTTCCCGAAGACCGAAAGTTGTGCTAATGGGGTGGGCAGTGCGGCGTCTTTCAATAATACGCCGTGCTATATTACGTGAAAAAGGTTCTTCGCCATAAATGCGAAGAACCTTTTCCAGTTCTTCCTCTGCTGCTGCATGCAAAAATTCTGCTGCCGATTTTCCATGCGAACCGAATCTCATGTCGAGACTGGAGTCTGAACGATAACTGAAACCGCGGCAACTTTGGTCGAGCTGCCGCGATGATACACCGAGGTCGAGAAGGAAACCTTGGACTTTTCCTCTCGTTCCTATTATGCTGCACGCCTTGTCGTAAGGCACGTTGTGAATGACAAGCAAACTGTCTCTGCCATTAGAGAGCTCCCCCCAGAACTTTTTCCGGCAATGTTCGACAGCTTCCTCGTCAATATCAAAAGAATGAACTCTTCCTCTTTTGCTTAATCTTTTGAGTATTTCTTCTGTATGTCCCCCACCGCCCAGCGTGCCGTCAATGTAGATGCCGTCCGGGTCGGTTACTAACAAATCAATACTCTCATTTAAAAGAACGGGGAGGTGGAAATCGTAATCAACTGCAAAAGCCCTGTTAATTTTAACTCTGCGGCTTTTTTTCTTTTTCTTTTTTTTCATTGCCTCCCGGACATTACTTTGGCAGCAATTGCCTCGAACGATTCGCCACTTCCTTCAATATATTTATCAAACACTTCGGGATTCCATATTTCGATATGGTCACCGACGCCAATGATTACAACCTTGTTATCAATCTCAGCATATTCCATTAGCTTTTTGGGGAGTATGATTCTTTGCTGTCCGTCGAGGTCGACTTCTTCGCTCCACATCAAAAGCTTTCGGAGGAAATACCTGCTTTCGGGTTCATACTGGTCAAGTTCTTCGAATCTTGCTTCTTTTAATTTCCAAATATCTGAAGGGTAAACTTCGATACATTTATCCAAGCCACGTATGACAGTGAAGTTGTCATTAGCGTCGGGAGAGACAATCTTCCTCATCTTTGCCGGAAGATTGACCCTGCCTTTGCTGTCAACCGAATGTATTTCTTTTCCCTTAAAAAAAGCCATTTTTTAGATTAAATTTGTACCTTACTTACTTTAAAAATGAAAAGATTAAACAACTTTTCCCACTTTCTCCCACTTTTACACACGCAAATAAAGTAAATTTTTTGATATAAGTCAACAGTTTTTTTTCAACATTGTAATTTTAAAGGTTTGTATTCTTGTAAATGTAATAATAACAATTAATTATAGGGCTTAAAGATAAATTGTTAAAATGAAATAGCAGTACTTATTTGAATTTAGTAATTGTAAAGAAAGAATTCTGGAAATGTATTATGGCTTACCAAATAGTCAATGCTTTTATTATTAAAAGAAAAATATTAATTTGAGAACTGTTTAATCAACACTTACATAAGCGTTATAAATTAAAGGTGAAGGTTTGAAAAGAATAATAATTTTAATCATATTAATAGATTTTGCCACTTTTAACTTATTATATTCAAAATGGACGAATGCACGCGACCCAGGGATTTTTGAGGATTTATATGCAATGAAGTTCATTAATAAAGATACAGGATTTGCTGCCGGATGGTCGAGATATGGAACAATAATGATAACGACAAATGGCGGTGATGACTGGACCAAAAGAGACTCATTATCTTACCAGATTTTCTCAATCAATACTTTGGATGGAGTAATAATTTATGCTGCGGGTTACTCATTGCTTAATAATTGCGGTTTACTTTTGCTCAGCACAGACCGGGGAAAAAATTGGATGCCTGATTTATTTGATGGTAAAGACAGACCTTTTTCTTATGGATTTTACACAATCGAATTACTAAACAGTCAAACATTTCTTATGTCCGGGTATTTAGGAATAATAGTTAAAACCACAAACGGTGGTATAAAATGGGATACAGTACATACAGGTGTAAATAACGAAGTTTTCAAAATAATGGATTTTGCTGATGAAAATATTGGCTATGCTGCATCAGGTGCAGAATATGATTATGAAAAGATAGATAAAATATATAAAACAACAGACGGAGGCAACAACTGGTTTGAAATCAGAGAAAGGGATTCATTACTCAAAATAGGCACAATAAAATTTGTAAATGCAGACGTAGGATATTTATTCGGGAAGTATGATACAAGAGCTGTGGTGCTCAAAACGGTAGACGGTGGACAAAACTGGACAACAAATTATAATGGAAGATTCGATTACATGCTCAATGCAGCAGATATAGTAAACGAAAATTTTATTTTAACTGCAGGGGAGAAAAATTATGTCATTAAAACAACTGACGGAGGACAAAACTGGGCAGAGGAAAATACCGGTGGGGTAGGCGAAGGTTATTTATCTGTTGATTGTGTTGATGAATATTACGGATATATCGCTGCGACAAAAGGTTTAATTATGAAATACGATTTGTTTCTTGATGCGAAGGAGCCAAACAGGTTATCAGATATAAAACTTTACCCTAATCCTGTGGGAGATTTTGCATATCTGAAATTTGATGAATTAAATAATGTTAATTACATTTTAAAAATATTTAACAATGCGGGGAACGAATTAATAACACAATCAGGAATCGCAGATAGACAAATTGATTTAAACCTAAAAAATTTGAATACAGGAATGTACTTTTATTCATTATTAATGAATAATAATAGAACATTGACAGGTAAGTTTATCAAGTTTTAACCGGGCGTTTATATGTCATTAGGACCAAAACAAATGGAAGAAGCAATCTACAGGAATCTTCCGAAAAATACAGGAAAAACTCTGGAGGAGTGGATTAAAGCACTTGTAAAATCCAAAGTAAAAGGAATTAAAGAACAGATTGTATGGCTCAAAACACAAGGGCTGGGTTCGGTTCAGGCAACATTTATAGCCAGAAGCCATAATAAAGTTGAAAATATTTATGAGGATGGAGATAAACTTGTTGATGATTTGTTTTCGGGAGATAATAAAAAATTCAGAAAAGACTATAATACATTATTAAGCAAAATAAAAAGATTCGGGAATGATGTTAGTGTAAGACCATGCAAAACATATATTCCATTATACAGGAACAAACAATTTATTACAATCAAACCTGTTAAGCAAGCCCTGGCAATAGGTTTGGCGATGAAAATTCCACTTACAAATAATCGAATTACATCACCAACAAATAATATCGGTTCGGGAAGAATTAACAAAATGGTTTTAATAAAACAATCAAGTGAAATTGATGAAGAATTAATAGCCATTATCAAAAAAGCTTATGATGAGAATTAAGTATTAGAAAAGATGAGTAATGAAATATGATATGGCAGGTCTGTGACCTATTTCAGAAACCACAATTGTTTATAAATAATACAAAATTCTGAATTATTTTTAACCAAATAAGATAAACAAGTTGTTTATTTTTGTAATTCCTAATTGGAAATTGAAAAGGTAATCGGGAAAATTGCTAAATGAAAAATTCAAAAATTAATATTCACATTATTAAATTATTAATAACATTTATAATAATTATTCCCTCATTAAACTTGTATGGTGGCTATAAGCCATTAACAGCAGATGAGATTAATTCATTGATACCATCCCCTACAAGATATGTAGCCAGCTTATACGGAAAATGGGAATCTTCATTTGATGAACAAAATTGGATACCTGTAACTATACCCTATTCAGGTAGGAATAAAAATGCAATAATATATAAAAGGACTATAAGAATTGACGATAAATTACTTTCTAAGTTAGTCTGGAATTTGTATTTCCTGGGAGTTGATGACCAGGTCGAAGTATATTTCAATAATCAATATATAGGGAAATATTTAAGTTCGATGACTCCCTTTTCAATAAGAATACCAGAAAGAATGCTTACAAATGAAAGTAATACAATCAAACTTGTTGTTTTGCCGGCATCGTCAGCAGCAAAACAAATGAAAGAACAAAACATATATTCGAAAAAAGTATCTACTGGTATTCCAAGAGAGGTATTGCTCATCGGCACTCCTCAAATTTGGGTAAGTCAGATAAAACAGAAAATGAGACATAACGATAATTTTTCTTTTTTCGAGGTATCTACTAATGTAAATGTATCATCTGCGAATATTCAAAAGCTCGGACCCGCTTTGCTTAATGATTCACTTCAGAAGAAATTTAATATCAGGGGTGATGTACTTGTCGATATAGCAATAAAAAGAAAAGAGACGGGAGAAATCGTTTCAAAATCTGCTCCACAGAGAGTTGAAATCGCAAAGGAAAGAACAGTAACACTTAATTACACACTAACAGTAAATAATCCAATTTTGTGGACACCTTCTAATCCGGAATTATACGAAATTGAAGTACGGATAACTAAGAACGGAGTTTTGATTGACCAATACAGCAATGATATAGGATTCAGAAGCATTACGACTCAAATTGTAAAAAAGTTGCCAACAGCAATGAAACCGGGAATATACCTGAATGATTCTCTTCTTGAAATTAAAGGATTGGATTATATAGAAGATTATTCAACCGGTCAGACAGTTACAACAAAAAGAATGGAAAGAGATATTCTGATGATGAAGACGCTGGGTGCAAACCTGATCTGCGTCAAATATTCACTACCCCACCCATATTTCCTGAAACTTTGCGACCAATACGGAATGATGGTAATTTTTGAACTGCCTGTTTATAATGTACCTCAACAGCTAATCGGTTTAAATGAAATAAGGGTAAAAGTAAAAAACATTACAGATTTGATGCTGACCGAATATTCCAATCATCCTTCGATTATTGCCTGGGGAATATCTGATGGATTATTCGATGACGATAAAAATGTTGGCGATTATTCAGATATTATGACAGGTATTATAAAAAATTGGTCTAATAATTTAATATATAAAACAGTAAATTTCGGAATAGATTCTATATATAAAAACAATATAGATTTCCTTGTATTTAAGGATAATCATAATTACAACAACTTTGAAGAAATTAATAATGAAATTTACCGGTTGAAAATATTATCAAAAGACCTACCCTCGATGATTAATTTTGGTTTGCAGATTCAGCCATTTAATCATAATGGTTTTTCAGACCCCGCATCATTAGAATCGCAGGCAAATTATATTAGTAATTTTTACCGGATAATTAAAGCACATAAATATGCAGGAAGCATATTTTGGTCATTTAATGACTATGAACTAAACCACCCGTTGTTAATACTGAATAATGATAATCTATATACGGGTACCTGCGGTCTCGTTGACAGAAGCAGGCAGGAAAGATTATCCTTCCTGACATTACAGTCTTTGTTTAACAATGAGAAGGAACCACTATTAAATGCAGGGAGCTATAATGAGAAAAATCCATTGTTCTTTATGTTTGTCGGTTTGATACTTGTTGGAATATTAATATTCCTTATGAAAAGATTCAGAAGATTCAGAGAATATTTAACAAGGTCAATTCTAAGACCTTTCAACTTTTATGCTGACATCAGAGACCAAAGAATCATGTCATCAGTCCAGACTTTCATTCTTGGATTTGTATTATCGGTTTCATTGGCAATTTTCATTGTAACAATACTGTATTATTACAAAACATTCGACAAGGCAGAATTTTTATTGATGTTATTAATTCCTTCAAATGATATTCAGGAGATAGTCTTCCGAAGTATATGGATGCCCGAAATATTAACAGGAATATTATCATTATTATTTTTCGGAATAATATTTTTAACAGCAGGAATAATAAAATTATTTTCTTTGATAGTCAAAGGTAGAATTTACTACAGTGATACATATACAATAACAATCTGGTCCGGAGTTCCATTGCTTGCATTACTTCCATTGGATATTATTCTAAGCCGTTTGTTATATTTAAGCCCTGTTATCACTTGGTTGATTTTAATAATGGCAGTCATAATATTAATTTGGATTTTATTGAGAATCCTAAAAGCGACTGCAATTGTATTTGACATACCTGTTTACAGGTCATATCTTATCGGCATCGGTATCACGATAATAACATCCGGTGCAATTTTAGCAATTTATCAGTACTATTATTCATTTCTATATTATTTATCATATTTTTTAAAATTATTAATAAAAAGTTAACTAATAAGGAGAGAAAATGGCAATTGTATATAAAACAGAATTTACGGGAGTGCCGAACCCAAGGAGAGGCAAAGTCAGAGATATATTTGAATTGGATAAGTATATATTGATAGTGGCAACAGACCGCATTTCTGCGTTTGATGTTATAATGAACGAACCTATACCCGGCAAAGGGAAAATTTTATCGCAAATATCAGCGACCTGGTTCAATAAAACAAAAAACATAATTAAGAACCATTTTATTTCAAATAATGTAGATGATTATCCGAAAGAATTTCAGCAATTCCGTGAACAATTGACAGCAAGGTCAATGCTTGTAAAAAAATGCAAGCCATTACCTATTGAGTGTATAGTGAGAGGTTATGTTGCCGGCTCGGGATGGAAAGAATATAAAATGAATCAAACAATTTGCGGAATAAAACTTCCTGACGGATTACTGGAGTTTTCAAAATTGCCAGAGCCAATTTTCACACCTTCAACAAAAGCAGAAGTAGGGCATGATGAAAATATATCACCTGAGAGAGCAGCAGAACTTGTCGGTAAAGATTTAGCGGATAAAATTGCACAAATATCAATTGAACTATACAAATTCGGAGCTGAATATTTAGAAAAAAATGATATAATTCTTGCGGATACTAAATTTGAATTTGGGGCAGATGAAACAGGTGAACTTTTCCTTATTGATGAGGCACTGACTCCTGATTCGTCGAGGTTTTGGCTCAAAGAAGAATATGCACCGGGAAAACCGCAGACAAATTTTGACAAACAGGTTCTGAGGGACTATCTTGAATCTCTCGATTGGAACAAGCAAGCACCGCCACCGGCATTACCAAAAGAAATAGTTGAAAAAACCCTGGAAAAATACAAAGAAGCATACAGGAGAATTGTTGGAACTGCATTTAATGATAATGAATAACTAAGTGGAAAATTTCTAAATTTTTAACAAAATGGCTGAACAACAAAACATATTTGAATTAAGAAAATCACCGGGGCAATTTTTTGACTGGCAGACGTTTCTCCTAACAATCATGTCAATCACTTTGGGATTAATCTCGATATACAGTGCCACATACGATGCAGGTATGAGCACATATTTTTTCAAGCAACTGATTTATACAGGTGTAGGAATCGGTGTTATGCTCGTATTGATGGTAATGCCTGAACGATGGCTACAGGCATATTCCCTTGCATTTTTTATCTTTATACTGTTACTATTGATATCAGTATTGATATTCGGAAGAACGATTTACGGAACTAAGGGCTGGTTCCAGATTGGAAGCATCAGCATACAACCATCGGAATTTGCAAAGCTGGCTTCATTGAATTTAATCGCTACTCACCTGTCAAGAAAGGGAACAGATATAAAAACATTCAGGGATTTCGGAATCGTTCTTGCTATTATCTTTGCTCCATTCATACTAATATTATATGAACCGGATTTCGGTACCGCAACCGTTATACTTGCGATGTTTATCGGTATACTATTCTGGACCGGATTCGATTTATTACTCTTGTTTTTCGTTATCAGTTTACCAATAATCATACTTTTATCATTGGTAAGTCCAATTCATTTCGTTGCTGCGGTATCTGTTTATTCAATTGCAGCAGCACTGATGAGAAAGAAAATAATATTGACATTCGCTACAATATTAATAGTTTTTGTAGCAGGTTATACAAGCCCGATGATTGTAGACAACCTGATGCCTCACCAGAAGAATCGAATAGATACATTTCTGAATCCTGATAAAGACCCATTGGGTAAAGGATATAATGTAATCCAGTCAAAACTGGCAGTAGGGAGCGGTGGTATAATGGGTAAAGGATTTTTACATGGTACACAGACCCAATTGAGATATATACCGAAACAATGGACGGATTTTATATATTGTGTGCCATCCGAAGAATTCGGATTTGCAGGAGGTGTATTTGTTATTCTGCTTTTATCGGGAATAATACTAAAAGCAACAAAATCGGCATTCGATTCCGAAAATAAATATTACAGTTTATTATCGTTCGGAATTGCTTCCGTATTTTTTTATCATACGATTATAAATATCGGAATGGTTTTGGGATTAATGCCGGTGATGGGGATACCACTGCCATTCATGAGTTATGGCGGTTCTGCATTAATAGTTAATTGTGCATTTATCGGTTTGCTTTTGAATGCATACAGGTCACAAAAAATTAAAGTACAAAATAAATAATTAATTTAACCGATATTTCATAGAATGCTATGAGATTAATAATAACAATCGGTGATTGCAACGGAGTAGGTCTTGAGGTACTGATTAAAGCTATTGAAAAATTCTTTAATCAGGAAGCCACTTATGACCTTAAATTCGATATTGCAGGGAACAGGCAGACTATTAAGGATTATTGCGATTTGGTGGATTTGCAAGTACAGTTCGAAGGAAAAGGATTATGGGTAGCAAACACTTTTTGCGAGATTCTGGATTGCCCCACCTATTCAAAAATAGAATTCGGGAAAAGCACTCACGATTCCGGGAAATTAGCAATAGAAGCACTCGATAAGGCACTCGACATGATTCTTGGAAACCACTACGATGCCATGGTAACGTTGCCTATTTCTAAATATTCTATGTACAATGCAGGATGGATGTTTACAGGACACACTGAATATCTCTCATACAGGTGTAATATTCCCAATCCACTTATGATATTATTATCAGATAAAATCAGGGTAGCACTCGCAACTATTCATGTTCCATTCAAAGTTGTTCCCGAACTAATAAATCAAAAGCACCTGGTTGAGATGGTCGAATCATTAAATAAAAGTTTAACGAATGATTTCAAAATCGTCAATCCGAAAATTGGAGTATTATCGCTTAATCCGCATGCGGGTGAAAATGCAACAATTGGAACCGAGGAAGCAGAAATTATAACCCCTGCACTCCAAAAATGTTTGCAAAATGGTATATATTTAGAAGGACCTTTTGCATCAGACGGATTTTTTGGATTCGGACTTTATAAGCAATTTGACGGGATACTCGCTATGTATCATGACCAGGGTCTCATTCCACTAAAATTGCTGTCTGAGGGTTCAGGTGTCAATTTTACAGCAGGATTACCCATCGTCAGAACATCACCCGACCATGGGACAGCTTATGAAATTGCAGGGAAAAACATTGCCGACCCCGAAAGTACTTTGCAGGCAATAATAGTAGCGGTAAAAATCTTTGAAAACAGGAAACACCACAAGCAAAACCAATAATTTTTTCAAACAAATATTTGTTAATTAATTAGAGAATCAGTAAGTTTGTATTCTTTAATATTTGTTAAATGTGAGAAGGAAGTGTTTCGTGGAAACATCTGCAAAGATTACAAAATCTGTAAGAAAAGAAGATACTGATAAAAAATGGTGGATAGTTGATGCTGCAGACCAGGTGCTTGGACGGCTTGCTTCGCAGGTTGCCGCAGTTCTCAGAGGCAAGCATAAACCCGATTATACACCTCATATAGATTGCGGTGATTATGTTATTATTCTTAATGCCGATAAAATAAAAGTGACAGGTAAAAGAGCTAATAAGAAGGAATATATTCATCATAGTTTATACCCGGGCGGACAGAAGATTGAAAAATACAAAATGGTTATGGAAACAAAGCCGTCATTTGTACTTGAACATGCAATCAAGGGAATGCTTCCGAAAAACCGTCTCGGAAAGAAAATCGGGAAGAATCTCAAGGTATATGCAGGCACTGAACATCCGCACTCAGCTCAGAAGCCCGAGAATTTACAGTTTAAATACAATTAATGAAAATTGCTAACAAAAATAAAATTTGATGGAGAATAAATGAAAGCCGCTTTTGGAACAGGAAGAAGAAAAACAGCAGTTGCCCAGGCAAAGTTATTGCCCGGCAGCGGTAAAATAACTGTTAATAAATTAGCATTCGAACAGTATTTCCCGATTGAAGTATACAGGATGCATGCAATAGCACCACTTTATTCGACAAACAACGAAGGAAAATTCGATATAAATATCACTGTCAGAGGCGGAGGAAAAAGCGGTCAGACCGGTGCAATCCAGTTAGCAATCGCACGTGCATTATTTGCACACGACCCGGAGATACACAAACAATTGAGAGATGCCGGACTGCTTACACGAGACCCGAGAATGGTTGAACGAAAAAAATACGGGCAAAAGAAAGCAAGGAAGAGATTCCAGTTCTCTAAGCGTTAATATTGAAAATAATAATTTTATAAATAATCATGTTTCCGGATTACCTGTGTGTGATAGCTTGCTATTGAGCAGGTAAAGTGAAAGAAACAGCAGTTTAAAACACAAAGGAGTAAAAAATGAATCATTATGCAGACATCGAGCAACTGCTCGAAAGCGGCGCACATTTCGGACATCTGACACGCCGATGGAATCCCAAGATGGAAAAGTATATTTTCGGTGAACGCAACGGCATTCACATAATTGATTTGCGTAAAACACAAATATTAATTGACATTGCAAGAAATGCAGTACACGAAGCAGCTTCAAGAGGCAAAATAGTTCTCTTTGTAGGTACAAAATCCCAGGCACAGGAAGTCATGAAGGAGCAGGCAAAACGTGGGGCAATGAACTATGTAACAGAAAGATGGCTCGGCGGAATGCTTACAAACTTTACGACAATCCGTAAAAGCATTAAACGGCTTGCATCAATTGATAAGATGGAAGTTGACGGAACATTCGATAAAATTACCAAGAAAGAAAAACTGATGCTTTCCCGCGAAAGAGACCGTCTCAGAAAGGTTTTTGGCGGTATAGAAGAAATGACACGTCTTCCGGGAGCAATTTTTGTCGTTGATATTAAAAAAGAACACATAGCGGTTAAAGAAGCAAAAATCCTGGATATACCGGTTATTGCGATTGTTGATACTAATTGTGACCCTGAAGAAGTTGATTTCCCGATTCCGGCTAATGACGATTCAATAAAAACAATCGAGATTATTTCGAAAGTAATTGCAGACGCTGTAATCGAGGGTACTGAAATCGCAAGAGCAAGGCAAGCTGAATTGTCATCCGATTCCGAAAGAGCTTCTAAAGAATCAGACTCCGGTGAAGAAAAACCCAGAGTTCAACGAAGAATGAGAGAAAGAAGAAGCGGCAAAGGAAGACCAAGAGGTCAAAGAGGTGAACAGATAAAGGTACAGGACACAGAAGAACCAGTTGATTCAACAGAAGAAATCATAGAATCAGAAAATTCTCCTGATACTGAAGAACAAACAACAGAATAATTAATAAAAAAGTAAAATTTGAAATAAGGAAATAGATAATGGTTAATATAACACCACAAATGATTAAAGAGCTAAGGGATAAAACCGGAGCAGGAATGGGTGACTGCAAAAACGCCTTAAACGATGGTGATGGAGATTTGCAGAAAGCCATCGAGATTTTAAGGAAAAAGGGTGCAGCTTCTGCTTCAAAGCGTTCTGACCGTTCTGCTAATGAAGGGTTGATTGATTCAAAAATTTCGGCAGATAAGAAAACTGCTGTAATAGTTGAAGTTAATTGCGAAACTGATTTTGTTGCCCGAAATGCTGAGTTCGTTAATTATGTAAGTAAGGTTTCCGATGTGGCATTGAGTAATCATGCAGCGAATGTTCAAGATTTATATAATGTATCAATCGGTTCATTGAAACTAATTGACCTTCACAATGAAATCCTTGCAAAGTTCAGTGAAAAAATCGAAATACGCAGATTCGAAAAATTCACTTCGGAAGGAATATTTGCCGATTATATTCATGCAGGTAACCGGCTTGCAGTAGTCGTTGAATGTAATCAGAAAGAGCTGAATCAGAAAGCATTCTCATTGTTAAGGGATGTTGCAATGCAGATTGCTGCTATGAATCCACAGTATATATCCAGAAATGATGTAAGTAAATCAACTATCGAAAAAGAAATCGAAATATATAAAGAATATGCTATCACCGAAGGTAAAAAGCCGGATATAGCTGATAAAATTGCAATCGGTAAACTTGAAAAGTATTTTCAGGAACAATGCCTGCTCGAACAGACATTCGTCAAAGACCCGGGCAAGGTAGTTAATGATGTTATAAAAGAAATTTCCCAGGAAGCCGGTTCTGAAGCCAAAATATTAAAATTCAGAAGGTATTATCTCGGCGAGGAAATCTAACTAAAAATGAAAGCAATAACGCCATTATGACCGATTAAATCATAATGGCTTTTTTTTTAACGATAAGCTGTTTTGCTTTGGAATAAAAAGTTTATAATTTTGAAAATGTAATTTAAATCAATATGCAAATTTATGACACCTCAATATAAGAGAATATTGTTAAAACTCAGCGGAGAAGCACTGATGGGTGAACAAAACTTCGGCATTGACCCGAATGTTCTGAAATTCTTCGCTGCTGAAGTTCACGAAATCTATCAACTCGGAGTGCAAATCGGAATCGTAATCGGCGGAGGAAACATATTCCGCGGAGTGGAAGCGGCAGCTCATGGTATTCACAAAGTGTCTGGCGACCATATGGGTATGCTGGCAACCGTAATAAATTCCATAGCATTGCAGAATGCTCTCGAAGCCAGGGGCATACATACCAGGTTGCAGACAGCAATAAAAATGGAAGAAATTGCAGAACCGTTCATCAGAAGAAGAGCCATTCGCCACCTTGAAAAACAGAGAGTTGTACTATTCGGTGCAGGAACGGGAAATCCGTACTTTACGACAGATACTGCAGCAGTACTCAGGGCGATTGAAATAGAAGCGGAGGTCATAATTAAGGGAACCAGGGTAAATGGAGTCTATGATTCTGACCCGGAGAAAAATCCACAAGCCAGCAGGTTCGATAAAATCACTTTTAGGGAGGTTATGGATAAAAACCTGAGAGTTATGGACCAGACTGCAATCACATTATGCAGGGAAAACAATCTTCCCATTATCGTTTTTAATGTTAATGAAAAAAGTAACCTGTTAAAGGTTATACTCGGTGAGCAAATCGGAACGGTTGTTAAATAATGATAATGTATAATTAATAATGAAAAATTGAAAATTAATTAAAATCAGATGTTGAACAAATAGCAGGATAAATTATGGATGTTAAAGAAGTTTTGAGCAAGACAAGGGATATGATGAATAAATCAGTTGACTTCTATAAAAGCCAGCTTGCAAAAGTCAGAACGGGAAGGGCATCGGCAACTCTTGTTGATAATGTAAAAGCAGATTACTATGGCAATCCTTCACCAATCTCCCAGATGGCTACAATTTCAGTACCCGATGCAAGAACAATAGTCATTCAACCATGGGACCGCTCGACTCTAACAGCTATCGAAAAGGCAATACAAGCCGCAGACCTCGGTTTCAATCCACAGAATGACGGAACAATCATAAGAATACCTGTGCCGCCGCTTACCGAGGAAAGAAGAAAGGAATTTGTCAAAGTCTGTAAAAAATATGCTGAAGAAGGAAAAATTGGTTTGCGAAATATTCGCAGGGAACAAAACGATGTTCTGAAGAAAGCAGAAAAGGACAAACAAATGTCTGAAGATGATTCCAAGTGGGGTGAGGAAGAAATACAAAAAATCATAAATGAATATACAAAAAAAGTTGACGAATTATTAGAAAAGAAAGAAAAAGAATTAATGGAGGGATAGGGACAGAACATTGTTCTGTCAGAACTAAAATTTTATAAAGAGGTCAGTATTTATTAATTTTGCAGTTCAATTTTCGGGCTCATAGCTCAGTTTGGTCTAGAGCGCTTCCTTGACACGGAAGAGGTCACAGGTTCGAATCCCGTTGGGCCCACAAAAATCGGTGAATAACGAATAATGAAAAGTGAATAATATTGATTTTAAGCACACTAATTACACTACCCTGATCCCTTTCTTCAATATATAATTTACAAAGGGATCGTGAAAGAAATTAGTATGTAATTTCTACTCAACTAATTCAGGCCTTCTCATATCAAATACAAATTGGCTGAATTCGGCACTGAACATAATAATCAACACAAAGTAATACACCCAAAGTGCGATGGATGCGAGAATTGCATAGGTGCCGTAAAACAATCCGTAAGCTGTTACGCCGCTGATGTACCAGGCAAAAAGAAAGCGTGATATTTCAATAAATACAACACTAATGCCGATGCTTAAAAACCGGACAAAACGGTTTGTTTTCTTGTTCGGTACAAACCGGAACAGCAGGTAAAAAAGTAATACAGATGATACAATAGAAAATAGGGTGGAATATATAATAGAAAAAATGCTTTGTACATTTGAAGGCAATGAATTCGACAGCAATTCTTCTGCAATTGTTATAATCGGGAAAATGAATGATGCGAGCAGTACAAGCAATGCAATCGCTACAATCAGAAATATATCTTTTATTTTGTAAATAAAGAAAATATATGGAGATGGAATTCTGAAAATCCTGTTTAAACCGGTTCTGAGAGAACTCAATAACGTCGATGAGAGCCAAAGCAATGAGATAATACCAATCCATCCGGCAATTGAACTACCCGTTAAAATACTGTTTACTTCCTCAATTGTTTTTTTAAGAAAATCAAAAGTTTTATTGTGGGGTGGGAGAACACCTTCGAGAGCAGTTTCCAAAAAAGATGATACGGAACCAACCTCGAAAACAACATTGACAAAATAGATAGCAATCAAAAGTAAAGGGATTAGATACAAAAGAATATTGAATGCTATACCGGCAGAAATTAAGAAAACATGATGATGCTCTACCCGTTCGAAAAATGATTCAAAACCCGCTACAACTCTTCTGAAATGTTTGTTCTTGATTCCAAAGAGATTTAACAGCTTTAAAATATCCCTATCTTTGATTTCGAGTTCGAGCATTGTTTCTTTTAATAAATTACAAGAATTTTTCTTTTATCAGTTGATATAACTGACATCGGTATAATTGCAATATAAATAATGAAAATGAAAATTATTACCGATATTTGAAATTAATGTAAATTGAAAAATGAAAAATTTAAAATGAAAAGCATAATTGATATTTATTACCTGACAATAAAATTTATTATAGTATTATCTATTGTTAACGGATGCGCTAATGTCCAGCCGCCATCGGGTGGACTGCCTGACAAGACAGCACCAGAAATAATCGAAAATGAGCCGGCAAACGGCACACTGAATTTTTCGGGTAATTCCATATCGTTGAAATTCAATAAATATATGAATAAAAACGAAGTCAGTGAGAATGTTTTTATTTCTCCCGAAGCACCTTTTACTTTGGATTGGAGCGGAAAGGAACTTGAAATTGAATTTACTGAGCCGCTTGCTAAGAATACGACTTATGCCCTGACACTTGGCACCGAATACACCGATTTGAGACAGAACAAACCGGCAGAGGCATATACTTTGATTTTTTCTACGGGAAATGTAATTGACAGCGGGATTATCAAGGGTAGATTATTCGACAAAACACCATCGGGAGTATTTATTTTTTGTTATAAAATTAACGGAATGAATCCTGATACTCTGAACATTTCGCATACAAAACCATATTCACGAATACAGGTTGGAACCAACGGGAATTTCGAATTTCACGCATTGCAAGACGGATTATACAGGTTATTTTCTGTGAGAGATAAATTTAAAGATGGAATTTATGATAACGGGATGGATGATTTCGGTGCAGCCGGTTATGATATAAATCTAAAACAGGATTCCGCCGCTTTCATTAATATGAAAATCGGACCTGCGATTGACAAAATTGGTCCACAGTTAAATAGTGCAGAAGCAATAAGCAACAGGAGATTTTTGCTCGAATTCAACGAAAATATCGATACATTTTCTGTTGATAAATCTCAATTCATGATCAATGATTCCCAGAATACAAAAAGTATCACAATCGAATCTGCAAACATCGGAACAAAGGGTGCAAATTTTATTGAACTGTTAACGAATACTGAACTCGACACAATAACCAAGTGGTTTATTTCTGTGCAAAAGGGAATTAAAGATACGGTAGGCAATGCTATGCAGGATACTAATAACAAAACTTTCTTTTATTCAATAGCAGAAAGAGACACGCTTATACCAAAACTTCTAAAGCAGCCCTTCAAGGACAGTACATTAAGCGTTAATCCCGACCAGAGCTTAGATTTTATTTTTAATATTGCAATAGACACAAATGTTGATGATAGAATTAAAATTCATTTACCTGAAGGAAGTAAAGATATTCCGTTCGAAATCATTTGGAAAGATGACAATTATTTTTCAGTTAAGCCAAAGCAAATCCTGCAAAGTGATATGTGGTACAATTTGACATTTGAGCAAACAGGAATTAAAGCTACAAATGGTTTAGGTATTTCCGATTCAACCTTAAAAATTAGATTTAAAACAAAAGATATTAGAAGTTATGGAGGAATTTCAGGAACATTGAAAGGTAATTATCAGCCAGATGATAATTACATTATTGATTTGACAGCAAATGATAAAAGCAGGAACTTTTCAACAATATCGGATAAAACCGGTAAATGGGAATTTGAAAACATACCTCCTGGATTATACTCATTGGAAGTATTTATTGATAAAGATAATAATGGGAAATATAGTTACGGAGAACCGTTCCCATTTAAATACTCGGAAAAATTCATTGTTTTTGAAAAAGAAATCGAGGTCAAACCCAGATGGAATGTAGAAGATTTGATTCTTACACTACCCTAACAATTAATTGGTTTATTTTATTTGTTATTTACTCCAAAAATCCTAATATTTGCTTTTAAGAGCTTTGTCAGAATTATTACCTCATTATAAAAAAAATAAATAGGTGAAAATTATTTTGATATGCTCGATATGACAAAAGGTTAGGTTTATTAATTATGGCTGAAGAAAATCAGAAAGATAAAATTATTACTTTTTTCGTGAACGCTCTTGAAAAAGTATTTGCCAATTACAGTAAAAGATATAATAGTTGCATAAAAAACTTTTCAGATGATTCTGTACACGATTTAAGGGTTTCAATCAGGCGGTTCACTGCCTTATTGAAACTCCTTGAATCATTGTATCCGAATGAATACATAAGCCAATTAAAACGGGTTATAAAACAGCAGTTGAAGGCATTCTCAAAACTAAGGGATACCGATGTTCAAATCGGTAATCTAAAAGACGTGATTCATAAAGAGCCGGTTTTATACACTTTCTATAATAGTCTTTTGAAAAATGAAACCGATTTGATAAATGGGATACAGGAATCACTTCCTGATTATAACATTATTGAAATCGAAGGACTGGTACTCTTCATAAGAATGGAATTGAAAAAGCAAATATATGCGAATCCAGTCTCAGAGAATCAAATCATTATGATAGCAAAGCAGGCATTCATCCGCGTTTTCGATTTATATGAAGAAGCTAATGCGGAGGATTTGGATTCTGTTCATAAAGTCCGCCTTGCATTTAAGAATTACCGTTATCTGATGGAAATCATTCAGACAATGGAGCCGGATACAAAGTATAATTTTGAAGCAATGAAGGAATTCCAGACAATTTTAGGTAACATACAGGACAATGTATCACTATTGAGAGACCTGCAATCATTTATCAGTTTTCAATGGGAAATACCGGATGATGCGTATAAGCCGGCTATAGAAGTAATAATGAAACAAAGAGATGAATTATTGAAAGAGTTTTTTAATTATCGGGCAAGGTTGGATGCACTATGGGATGACAGCTACTTTAAGAAAATTGATAATTGAAAATATAAAATGATGAAAATTAATTTAATAACAAAGATTGAAAATATATTTAAATTGAAATTTTATGAAATCATAAATTCAAATAATGATAAAAGCTGAAACAACAAGAATACTTAAAAAATATCTCGATGTATTACTGATTTTAATTGGCATCTTATCAGTAATTTTGCTATTATTAGTAATCGGATTCCGGCTGACCCCAAGACAATTATCAGACGTAGGCACAATAATTAATTTTATTATTATATTTTATATTATCCAGGAGGGATTGAGATGGCTTTTCGCTGCCGAATTGCTGAAATATATAAGAGACAGATTGTTTGATAATTGTTTAGCATTAATTTTACTATTAAATTTATTATTTCCTTCCACATCAATTAATATTGTGACAATATTAATGCCTCAGTTTACAATTAAAGAGTTAACAATCATATATATTGGTATCATACAATCGGTAATAATATTCACAATTTTATTAAAAATCCTGAGGTATAATTACTTATTTTCAAAAATCAAGATTCATCCGGGTGCAATCTTTGCCTTAAGTTTTGCATTTCTTATTATATCCGGAAGTTTACTTTTAATGCTACCGAAAGCTACACCGGAAGGAAATACGATAAAATATATTGATGCACTTTTCACATCTACAAGTGCTGTATGTGTAACAGGACTGATTGTCGTTGACACTGCAAAGGATTTTGCACCGCTTGGTAAAATAATTATCTTATTTTTAATTCAAACAGGTGGACTGGGTGTTATGACACTGACAACTTTCTTTGCTACATATCTTGCCGGTGGTGTTAGCATTCATTTCAGGGTGTTAATGAAAGACATGCTCAGTTCGGATAATATAGGACAGGTTACAAATCTGCTTTTCAGAATAATAACATTTACATTCGTTATTGAATTCATAGGTGCAGTATTCTTATATTTTTTCCAGGGAGGAAGCATTAATTATTTTCACTGGGATTATTTTTATTCTGCTGTGTTCCATTCTGTTTCGGCTTTTTGCAATGCCGGCTTCTCTCTTTATTCTGAAAATCTTGTAAATGTTAATTTTTATTTTGCATCGGTTGTTATGCTATTAATCGTTTTTGGGGGATTGGGTTTTACAGTACTCGGAAATTTAACCGAATTATTCCCGTGGCGGAAAGATAAACAAAAATTCAGGCACCGTCTAACTGTATCATCAAAACTTGTGATAATAACAACGATAATTCTGATTTTTGGCGGAGCATTTCTGATTTATTTCGGAGACCCGTTTTCATTTAATAAAGGTCTGACAAGCGGAGAAAGATTATTCCACTCATTATTTTGTTCCGTTACAGCAAGAACAGCAGGATATAATTCGATTCCGATTGAAAAGCTTGCAATACCCTCCGCATTAGTATTAATTGTATTAATGTGGATAGGAGCATCACCCGGGAGTACAGGAGGTGGTATCAAAACGACAACGATATCAATTACATTAATTTCATTATATAAATCAATACGAGGAAAAGACAGGGTTGAAATATTCAAAAGAAGAATAGCAACACTGAGTATTCAAAAGGCATTTCTTGTTATTTTGGCATCTATAGTCGTATTAGGAATCGGGAGCATAATTTTTATGTTTATCGAGCCGGATAAAGATGCGATAAATTTGATATTTGAATTAACATCTGCATTTGGTACGGTAGGGCTTTCAAGAGATGTAACACCACATCTCGGTGACGGAGGAAAATTATTGATTATAATTACAATGTATATAGGTAGAATTGGAGTGTTGACTTTCTTTTCCTCACTCGTAAAGCCGAAATATGAAGCAAGGTATTCATTGCCGACCGAAGGTTTAATGGTTGGATAATTTTGTATTATTTTTGAAACTTATATTTGATATAAATCAATAAAATATTATGGCAAATAAGAAATTTTGTGTTATAGGTCTCGGTTATTTCGGATTGAATCTTTCGCTGAGACTGGCTGAAGCAGGTGCTGAAGTTCTTGCAATCGATAACCAGCAGGATAAAATCGATGCGATAGCCGATAAAGTTACACATGCTGTGTGCATGGATACAACTGACATCAGGGCATTGCAAAGCTTCGGCTTGCAGGATATGGATGCGGTGATTGTAGCTATTGGCGAAGGATTTGAAAGTTCGATTATGACTACTGCACATTTACAGGAAATTGGAGTAAAACGTATTCTTAACCGGGTTACTTCACCAGTCCACGAACGACTTTTGAAACTGATGAGCATCGAAGAGCTGCTTGTTCCCGAGGCAGAGGCAGCTTCTCACCTTGCACATCGTCTGATGATACCGGGAATTATCGAATCATTCGAGATTACACAGGATTACAGCATTTTTGAAATCGAAGCTCCAAAAAGAACTACCGGAAAGACATTACTTGATTTAAACCTGAGAAAAGAATATTCTCTTAATGTCGTTACCATTAAAAGATTGAAGCAGAAAAGGGGATTGTTGACAAAAGGAGAAAAAGAGGAATATGACGTTATAGGTGTACCGACTCCAGATACAAAAATTATCAATGGTGATATTCTGATTTTATTCGGTAAAGAAGATAAACTTAAGAACTTTCTCGAAGAAAATAAGTGAAAAAATTTATTTTTTATATATTATTAATATTACTTACGACTGGGCTATATTCACAGAAATTGAGCTTCAAATGGTCTGAGCCGGTCAATTTATCTGAACTAAACACAAGTGCGAACGATTTTGCACCTTCATGGAACAGGTATGAAAATTTTTTATTTTTTAATTCGGATATTTCCGGATATTCAAAATTTTATTCCGTCAAATATAATGGAACAAGTAAATTTTCTGAACCTAAACCCATTGCGGGCGATATAAATCAATCGAGAAATAATCAGTCTTACATATCTTTTGAGTCATCAGAAGAAGCATATTTATCCACATTCAGATTGACAGAAAAACGTTCATATCTGAATATATACCATACAAAATACCGGAAAATGAGCTGGAGTAAACCGGTGATTGCAGACAGTTTACAATTCGATGCATTTACTTCCCATCCGACAATATCACCGGATGGTTCCATTATGATTTTTTCTTCAGACAGAAATACAGAACATAATGAAACAGACCTTTGGATGGCATCCAAACAAGATAATGGTTCATGGGGAGCAATAATAAATTTATCTGAACTTAATTCACCCGGAAATGAAATTACCCCATTCCTTGCATCAAAAGATACATTATATTTTGCCTCCGATGGGCAGGAAGGTCCCGGCGGATTCGATATGTTCATGTCTGTTTATGAAGATGGAAAATGGGGCAGGCCTAATCCTTTGACAGAGCTAAATACGAATAATAATGAATCGGATATTACATTTTTACCTGCGGGTGAAATAATATTTGCTTCTGATAGACCGGGAGGCAAAGGAAAACTTGATTTATATATGTCAAAACGTGAAGAGGTAAAAAAACAAATTACTCTTGTATCCGAAAATATTGAAATTAATATCGCTTCACAGGTAATGTCCGTACAATCAAAAAAGCAGACCTCTTCTCAGCTTTATGAATTACCGAACTTCGTATTAAATAATTGGGTAAAACATGATAAAGACACCCAAATAGCAAATCATCCGGATTCAATTTATAATTATTCGATTAATATTTTAGGGGGAAGATTAAATGAAAATCCTGCTTCTATAATAACACTTGAATGTAATTCATCTTCTAAAACAAATGCTAATAATATTAAAGAATTTTTAAAAGAGAAATTCCGATTAGCAGATAATAGAATAATAATCGATTCAACCCGCATTTCAACTGATAATCTGCCGAATGAACCGGTTATAATATCAAGTAATGATAAAAATATTTTGAAAAATTATGAAGCTAAGTCCGATGAGATAGTTCTTAGTCCGCCCGTATTAGAACTATCAGTGGACGCAAGACCCCGCAAGGATATTAAGGAATGGTTCTGCAGCTTTATTACCAAAAATTTCAAATTCAATAATATTATCAAAGGTGATACTCTACCAGCAGAATTCACAATAAATCTTTCCGATTTTGATAATCAAATTGACGAATCGGATTCTATTATTATCAAAATGGATATGAAAGATAATTTAGGAAACATTCATTCAAACAATTTAATTTTAACTGTAAATCATTCTTTAGTCAGGGAATCAAATTCATTAAAAGTTAATGGCAGAATTTTTCAGCAATTTATAATTTTTGCATTTAATAAAGCAGGTCTAATAAGAAATTCGGAAAATATTAATTCGATAATTTTAAAACTTAAAGAAAAAGCTGTGAAAAAAGTAATAGTTCAGTATTCACTTCAAAATAACAGTGTCGCTGAAACTGCTGAGGCAATTAGCTCAATAATTAAAAAGGAAAATATAATCGCTAAACCGGAATTTATTAATATATCATCCCAGGTAATTTCAAATTCAATCAAACCATTTATTTTCAGAATACTGATTGAACAATAAATCTATTTTAACACGATAACCGGCTTAGACACTATCCTGACTTCCGCACTGGGACACCCGAAAATTTATTACAAATTGAACATTTCCTTTAAGTATAGTTGCTCTTGATTAAGGTAAACTGTTTCAATTATATTTTCCTTGTTAAGAGGAGTAA
>SCSM01000011.1 GCA_004322215.1 Bacteroidota bacterium
ATTTGAATAAAAAACAATACTATCGTTATACACTTTTACTTCAGTTGGATGGAAGATTACATTAAATTCAAAATACTTACCCGGATTGATAATTAATGAATTAATAGTATCAATCTTAGGTAAATCGGTTGTAAATGCAGTGTCACCCGGAATAGAATATCCTGTTAAATTCAAATCTGCATCTGTTGATAAATTCTCTATTTTCAATTTTGCCTTGATTGTATCATTACTTTTAATATCCCTTTTACCAAAAATATAATCTGCTGATGAAATCATCGGTTTGGGTTTATCCCAATCAATAATTTTAATCCAGTAAATATTATTGGGATGTATATCATCAGAATATCTCGCAAAAAACTTTTCACCAAATTTTGCAAAAGTTCTTATTATCTTACCATTGTAAGGAAAATTAATATACTTCCATTTACTTTTGTTATAAATATCGTTTGCAAAGAATAATGTATCTTTAATAGCTATGTAAATTGTATCATTACTATTATATATGCCATTATTTATTAATACCTCATAATTATTTCTTGTTTCTTTGTATGAATAAATTTTATTTATGATTCTGGTTTCAAAATCCAAAATTTCAATAGTAACAAATGAATCTAAATTGTTATATAAAAACATTGCAAGTGCCGGCTTATAATCTATAGTTATTTCTTTATAATACAACAAACTGTCTGCATCTGAATACTTTTTTATTAAACTCCATGTCAAACCTTTGTCAGAAGTAAATCTTATTTCTCTTGTTGTATCAATATAATTAACACAATGAATAAGGTATGAATTTGTATCTTTTGAGTAAATGTAATTAATTAAATAATTAGAATCCTTATACATACTAATTATGTCAAATTCCGAATTGTATGTAATAATTTTTGTATAAGTTTTAATATAAAAATAATTGGTTAATAATAAAAAATTTGAATTAGCTCTTTGTACATTTGGTATAAACCAAAATTTTGGAAATGGTGGAGTTGGTATAAAATAACTAAAGTAAAAATCAGGAATTGCTTTATATGAAAAACTCTTACCATAATCACTTGATATCATCACTACACCCTGAGTAAAGTAATTTTCACTGCTTCCAAGATATATTGTTTTATTGTTATCATTATAATATTTGAATTGTAAATGAAAATATTTTCTATATTCCGGACAAGTTTTGGTATCAACTACTGGTTTAAAAGTAATCCCTTTATTAATGCTCTTGTATATAGAATTATAATATGTTCCATAATAAAAACCACAATAAAAAAAGCAAGTTGAATCATTAATAATATCAGGTAAAGTATAATAATTGCCTCCTGAAAAATCTGATATGATATTAAAATTATTATCATTTAAATTTAATGTTAATATTAATTTTTTATTACCTACTATTATTAATTTATTATTAACAATGGAAAAATCTTTTGGTCTGATATTAGAAGTAACATAAGTATTCTCTAATTCTGAAATATTAATTGAAGAATCTTTATTATTTACTTTATGCAAGGATAAAGTAAAATTTTTCTTATCAGAATAATATATTTCCGGAAATCTTATGAAATAAATTTCATTATTAATTAGTTTGTAATAATCAACACTATCAAAAGCAATTTCAGTAATAGTGAAATCTTGTGTTTTGTATATTTTATAACCCACTTTGGTATAAAAATAATTCGAGTCGAATTCTATCTGATAATAACTATAATAGGATGAATCTGATATAAATTTTTTTAAATCAAAGGTATCAACTAAAGCAAGATTGATATCAAATCTTAAAAATCTTGCCGAATCTATTGCTGCAATTAGATAATTTTTAAAAAATACAAGTGATTTTCTGTACTCATATTTATATGCATTACCTAATGGTTTCGAATACAAAGAGAATTCTTTAACTATTTTAAAATCTTTTGATATGATTTTCAAATTACTGTCTGACCTAAAGAAATATCCCTCCGGATATTCAATTACTGCAAATACAGAATCATTTAAATCAGCCATTAATTCCCAGTTTTTTCCATTATTATTTGATGTACTTACCTGACCAATGTCATTGAAAGCAACTATTTCAGTGTCTTCAAAAAATAATTTCACCATTTTTCCTTTATCAAAAACTCTGATTTGATTCCAACTAATAGCATCATCAAAGCTAATCAACATAGAACCGAAATCTCCAAGTGCAGCAATTGTATCGCCTTTTGTTTCGATACTCCTGAAATTTATTATTAAGGGTTTGAATTCAAATTTGTTGGATAGTGAATAACAATTCAAAGATGCTATGCTTACTAAAAAGGATAAAATATACTTTTTCATAATAACTCCGCACTAAATGAAAAGTTGTATTAATTTATATTGCAAAAACAAATAAAAAGACAAAATGTTACAATAAATAATAAAAAAAATATTTTCCATTTTTTTTTGGGGGGGAAATCATTGATTATAAAACAGTTATAAAGATTAAAAAATCCCTTTCACGATAAATCCGTGAAAGGGATTTCTTATAATTCGTTATTTACTATTCGTTAATTAAACCCATCCTCTCATCTTGCATGCCTCTGCCACTCTCGAGATTGAAATCATATAAGCTGCCTCACGCATATAGATTTTGCGGGTAAGTGCCAAATCAGATACAGCATGATATGCTACTGTCATTTTTTCATCAAGACGTTTGAGGACTTCTTCTTTTGTCCAGAAGTAATTCATGTTGCATTGAACTTGCTCAAAATAAGAACATGTTACACCGCCTGCGTTGGCAAGGAAATCGGGAATCAACCAGATATTTTTTTCTTTGATGATTTTATCTGCATCGGGTGTAGTAGGTCCGTTTGCTCCTTCAACAATAACTTTAACGCTATTCCTGATTTTCGGTGCTGTTTCTGCATTGACCTGGTTTTCGAGTGCTGCCGGAACAAGAATGTCAACTTCCTGCTCAATCCATGCACCACCATCGAGAATTTCGAAACCAATGTCTTTTGCTTTTTGTTTGTCTATCTCACCGAACCTGTTGGTTATGTCCATCAAATGTTTGAATTGAATACCATCTGCTTTTTTATATGTGTATGATTTTTGTTCCTTCTGGTCCCAGCATGACACTGCAATTGCTTTACCGCCAAGTTGAGAGTACATATCTAATGAGTACTGGCTTACATTTCCGAATCCCTGGAAAGCGGCAGTTGTATTTTCGATTTTTATACCCAGATGTTTCAATGCTTCTCTCAAAGTGAAAATGACACCGTAACCGGTAGCTTCTGTTCTGCCGAGCGAGCCACCAAGTCCGACAGGTTTACCTGTAATAAAACCGGGATATTTTGCTCCGTGGATTCTTTCGTATTCATCGAGCATCCAAAGCATGTGCTGACCTGTAGTCATCACATCGGGTGCCGGGACATCCTGTAGTGGACCTACGTTTGCGGCAAGCTGACGGATCCAGCCGCGGCAGAGTGCTTCCTGTTCGCGCATAGAAAGATTATGGGGGTCGCAAATAACTCCGCCTTTTCCGCCTCCGAGTGGAATGTCAACTACTGCTGTTTTCCAGGTCATCCACATAGCCAATGCACGGACTGTATCAATTGTTTCCTGCGGGTGGAAACGGATTCCGCCTTTGCAGGGACCTCGAGCATCGTTGTGCTGAACACGGAAACCGCGGAATACGCGGTAAGAGCCGTCGTCCATGCGAATTGGTATGTTGAAGTGATGTTCTCGGTCGGGATTACGTAACAAGTCTCTCGTTGGTTGATCTAATGATAGTTTTTGGGCAACATCATCGAATTGCTGCTGTGCCATTTTAAAAGGATTAAATGATTCACTAACTGACATAAATAATAAACTCCTAAATTCTTAAAACTATTTTGAGCTAAAAACTCAAAGGTTTATTCAATTTTGAATAAACAAACCCTGCAATTTAAGAAAATTTATTAATATAAAATTTTGTTCCATATCCGAAAAACATCGTTATTGATATAAAGATACGGAATTGTGAAATTGTTCACAGGATAAAAGCGGGCTGTCTGCATGTTAAGATTATTTGTTTGGTGCGGGTGGTGAATTTTTTATAAGTTCGCAATAAGGAGTGTTGTGTTTGATGTATGAATTTTTTATTAATTGAAAGAAATGGCGGTGCGTATGGATAGTGAAGGTGAAATGACGGAAAAGCCGGAATGGAGCATAGTGGTTGAGAGTATGCGGCGTACGGACCGGCAGATGTATATGGTGGTAGCGAGGAAACTGCTGAATGATCTGTTTGTGAGAAGGCGTGAAGGGGGGCGAGAGCTTTTCGGGAGGATAGGAGGAGAGGAAGGGAGCGGAGAGGTGAATATGCCGACGAGGAGGTGGCTGAGCGAGAATTTGTACGGACATGCTGACATGATATTCAGGGTTGGGAAGGAGCGTCTGGGGGACGCAGAGATGATGAGAATGATAGAGAAGTGGATTAAAGAGGAGAAGTCGCATTGGTTAGAGAAGGCCCTGGTGCAGCAGAATTCTGCGATAAGCGAGGTGACAGAGGGTGTGAGGCGGTACTATTACAGCGTTGGAAGAGGAGGCAGCGAGGAGATGGAGGAGGAGACGTCGCCGGTGAAGAAGGGAATACGAGTGGCGTTGATACGGAGGTTTTTGACTGAGCAACTTGAGTTTATAAATACAGCTAAAAACTATTGCCGGATACGTGATTTTTATGATTTGCTGCAGCGGCTGATATTCCCGGGTGAGAGTCATGGTAAGGTTGGTGGGAAGAGTGCGGGATTGTTCCTTGCGTTTAAGGTGGTTGAGCGAAGCACAGAGGAGAAGGAATTGCTAGGGAGTGTGAAGGTGCCGAAGACCTGGTATATAACGAGTGACGGGATTATGAGCTTTATTTATTATAATAACCTTGAAGAGGTAATTGAGGAGAAATATAAGGATATAGATGAAATCAGGGATGAGTACCCGCATTTAATACAGGCGTTCAAGAATTCGGAGTTTCCCCCTGAGCTAAAGAACGGGCTGTCGAGGGCATTAGATGATTTATGGGATAATCCTATAATAGTGAGAAGCTCGAGTTTGCTGGAGGACAGGATGGGTTCATCGTTTGCAGGTAAGTATAAGAGTTTGTTTTTGGCGAACCAGGGAACTAAGGAGGAGCGACTTGAGGCGTTGATGGATGCTATAGCTGAGGTATTTGCTTCGACGTTTGGACCTGACCCGATCGGATACAGGATTGAGAGGGGCTTGCTGGATTTCAATGAGGAGATGGGTATAATGATACAGGAGGTTGTGGGCAAAAGAATCGGGAGGTATTTCTTCCCTGCTTTTGCGGGAGCGGCGTTCAGTAATAATGAGTTCAGGTGGTCACCGAGGATTAAGAGGGATGACGGTTTGATAAGGATGGTAGCAGGATTGGGAACGAGGGCTGTTGACAGGGTTTCGAGCGAGTATCCAATATTGATTGTGCCGGGGCAGCCGGATTTGAAGGTGAATCTGAGTTTTGAGGAGATGGTGCGGTACTCGCCAAAGAATATAGATGTGCTGAATCTGGAAACTAATTCGTTTGAGACGGTTTCAATAAGCAGGTTGCTGAATGAGATTGGGAATGAGTTTCCAATGCTTAATGAAATATTTTCGATTCAGGAGGAGAGACATTTGAAAAGTCCTGTCGGACTAGGTATTGACACGAGGAAGGACGAGGTAGTCGTAACATTTGACAATATGGTGAGAAATACTGATTACCTGAATAAAGTGCATGGATTGCTGAAGGTGCTGAGGAAAAAACTTGGAACACCGGTTGATATTGAGTTTGCATGTGACGGGGATAATTTGTATTTACTTCAATGCAGACCCCAGAGTTCGACCAAGGACAGTGTGTCGGCAGTGATACCAAGAGATATACCCGAAGACAGAATTCTTTTTACAGCAAATAAATATGTGTCGAATGGGATTGTACCAGATATTAATTACATCGTTTATGTTGACCCGGTGAATTACGGAAAACATGAGCTTCATAACCTGAAAGCAATCGGAAGATACATCGGAAAGATTAATCAATTATTACCGAAGAAAAGATTTGTGCTGATGGGACCCGGAAGATGGGGAAGCCGCGATGACATACGGCTTGGTGTAAACGTTACGTATTCGGATATTAATAATACGGCAGTGCTAATCGAGATAGCTAAACAGAAGGGAAATTACACTCCCGATTTATCTTTCGGCACTCATTTTTTCCAGGATTTGGTCGAGACTTCGATTCGCTATCTGCCACTCTATCCTGACGAAAAAGGAATAATTTTTAATGAGAGGTTTTTAAATAGCAGCGAAAATATTTTGAGCAGGATTTTGCCCGAATCGTCATATCTTGCAGATACAATTAAAATAATAAATATTCCAGAAGTAACTAACGGATTGGTTTTGCGTTTGCTGATGAATGCGGACGAGGAAGAAGCAGTAGCAATTCTGACTCAACCCTCTGCCATACCGATTTATAACACTTCGACTTTGCTTCAGAAAGAGAATTTATTCAATGAGCCGCTTCACTGGAGATTGCACATAGCGGATTTGATTGCATCGAAGCTGGATGAGAAGCTATTCGGTGTGAAAGCGGTTTACCTGTTCGGGACTGTTTTCAATCTTGCTGCTGGAGCAAATTCCGATATTGACCTGCTTGTTCATTTTACAGGCAATAATGAGCAAAGGGAGCGCGTCTGGGCTTGGTTCGAGGGTTGGAACCATTCGCTGAGTGAAATCAATTATATTCAGTCCGGATACAAGCTGCCGAATATTCTGGATATTCATATAGCTACAGACAAAGACATCGAAGAGAAGGAATATTACAGGGATTTGATTAATCCTAAGAAACGAATGTCGAAAAAATTGAGAATGAACAGCGATTGAAATAATTCTGATTCCTTAGATAAAATCCAGCAAGGATTATCAGATTCAAATGATGGCAGAGTATTATAGGAAGAAGAAGAAGTTAAAAGACCTGATTAATGGATAAAATAATCAATTAATTCTACTCTATTATCATAAGAATTTTCAAATTAATCTAAAAAGGGCCATCCGACTGATATTCGGAAATTACCATCTAACTGCGGGTAGTAAGGTACGTAGTAATAACCTTGTGATAAAATATTTTCATAGGTGAGTTTCAAGTAAGCCACACCCAGACGGGCTTCAGCGAATAAATCCAAACTGAGTGGTTTTGCTAAACTTGTAGTTGAATTCGGTAAATATTTTCTACCGATTGATACATATTGTTCACCCTTCATTTCACCTATAAAACCGAATGAAGTACCTAATCTTAATACACTCTTACCTGCAATGATTTCATAATAGCCACGAATGCCTGCAATGAAATCAGGGAAACGGTAATCATTTGAATCGTTTGTCCTGCTCAGATATCCCTGACCCCATATAGATATATTTATGTTACCGAAAATAATAAAGCCAAGGTTAGCATAAAGTCCAAGCACAGTTCTTTTGTTTTCGCTGTAACTTTTATAAACTGTGTGTGAATCAATTGTTTCAGCATAAGTCAAAATTGGATTATCTACATTTCTGTAAAAAGCACCAATCGAAATATTAATTGGTTGCGTTTTATATCTTAATTCAGCTAAACCGAGAAAATGTTTTTCATTCGATAAATTTAATCCTTCTGAAGGAGTTGGAAATCTGCTTGCGATAGACAAATCTCCGATTAATTCAAGTTCATTAGCTAAGGAAAGTACTGCTTTGGCACCGGTTGAAAGGGCTGTTTTTCCAGCAAAAGTTGTGAATCTCAAACCCCCGCTAATTTTTATATTTTTTACCGGTTCGAATAATCCGTGTGCAAAAGCTGATAAAGATATATCATTCAATTCGTCAAAATAATATGTTTGTGGAAGAACATCATATTCAACATCACCACCAACTCTAAGCTGAAATGTCCTGAAGAAATCCTGCTCGTATTTGGCTGTGGCTCCCATATAATGACTTGTGTGATTGATTATGTTAACAGTATCGGTTAAATTCACAAACAAATCCTTTGAACGGTAATTATCCCATTCGGAATTTGAAAAATATATAGAACCTGATAATGTAGATGATGAATCCTTATCGAGTAATGAAGTATAAGTTAATGTCAGGTCATGCCTGAAAACTCTTTCATTCAGATTTTCAAATTTCACTCTTGCATAAACATTATCATAAATATCAGAAGAATAAATGACATCAACACCCCCGTTTGTTCCATATCCGTGATTTGTATAATTTTCAACAAATGAGATGCTTGTATAATCAGAAGGATTCCATCGTAATAAAGTTCTGACATTCCAGTCCTGAAGCCATGAATTTGCATATCTACCGGTTGCAGTCATTGTCCTGAAACCAAAGGTAAAATTCCAGTTTTTAATAAAATTCTGGCTATAAATTCCATCGGCGGAAATAAAATCATAACCTGCCTGAGAATACCAGAGCCGTGTATAAGGTTTCTTCGTATTATACCTGATTTCCTGCAAATTGATTGAAGCTCCTGAAGAATTATCAGATATAATAACAGCATCAGAGCCAACCAGAACTTCTGCCTGCTCCATAAATTCCGGGGTTAATTGTTCTATATTCAATGAACCGTACTCAAGGTCTTTATATGGTCTATTATTAAATTGAAATGAAATATCTTTAGGAGAAGAACCGAATAAAGAAAGATGGCGGTAGGTCCCTATTCCATCGAGAGACAAAGGAAAAGCCGGTAAATTGAATTGCAGAATATCAAAAAGTGTATTATAATTGTGAAACCGAATATTTTCCTTCCGAATAGATTTATAGATTTCGTTATTAATAACAAAAGCTCTCCCATGTGATATTAAAGGTACATTCGGAGGTATAGTATCTATCGATTCAACTTTGACAGAATCAGGATTAAATTTTCCCTGCTTAACCTTTTCAAAATAGATTTGAAGCGAATCTTCAGGTAGGTTCAGCTTTTTCAGTTTATTCAAAATAATAATATCTTCAGGATTTGTCTGTGCAAACAAAGCAAAATTATTATTACAAAAAAAAGTAATAAGTAAAAAAGTAATCTCTGGAATTATAAATTTATTTTTCAGAATTTTCATCAGTTTCGGAAAAATCTATTTTTTCCTGATTCTCGTTATCTGTTTCAGCATTTTCCTGAATTTCTTCATCACCGTTCCCATTGCCATTCTCTTCTCTTAATACAGAAGTAATATCTGCAATTGAATCGCCTTCGTCAAGACGGATGAGTCGTACACCCTGTGTATTTCTTCCAATAACACGTATATCTTTGACCGGTTGCCTGATTAAAACTCCGCGTGTTGTGATTACGACCAAATCCTCACTATCAGATGCTGAAAGTAGTCGAACAACTTTTCCGGTTCTTTCGGTGATATTCATTGAAATTACACCCTTTGCACCTCGTCTTGTCAGCCGGAAATCTTTAAAGGCAGTACGTTTACCAAGACCATTTTCTCCAACAACAATTATTGAAGAATCAGTATGCAATACCGTAACTAATGAAACAACATAGTCATCTTTACCTAACGAAATACCTCTGACACCGGCTGCAGCCCTACCCATTGCTCTAACGTCATCCTCGTGGAAACGACAAGCCAAACCATTCCTTGTACCGATTAATATTTCGCAATTGCCGTCTGTAAGTTTTGCTTTTACCAATTCATCATTATCTGCAAGGTTAATAGCAATGATACCGGTAGTACGAATATTAGCAAAATCCGATAATTCACATTTCTTTATTACACCATTTCTTGTTGCCATTACAATGTAATACTTCTCATAGAAATCTTTCACGGGAAGGTATGTAGTAACATTTTCTTCATTGGTTTTCTGAATTACGTTTGCCATTGAACGCCCTTTTGCAGTTCGGCTTCCTTCGGGCAAATCATAAACCTTAACTTTATAACATCTTCCTTTATCGGTGAAGAACATCAAAAAGTGATGAGTCGAAGCACGGAATACATGCTCGACAAAATCATCTTCGTAAGTACCCACACCCATAGAACCTCTGCCTCCCTTGTTCTGGTTGCGGTAGCTGGTTACCGGAGTACGCTTTATATATCCATTATGAGTAATAGTAATAATTACATCCTCATCGGCAATCATATCTTCTAATCGTATTTCTTTTGCTTCGGGAAGAATCTTTGTTCTTCTCTCGTCACCGAATTTATTTTTCAACTCGGTAAGCTCATCAGAGATAATTCTCATCTGCTCTGATTTATTGGATAAAATATGATTCAGTCTTTCGATAGTTTGCAAAATATCTTTATATTCCTGGTGAATTTTTTCTCTTTCGAGTCCGGTCAGACGCTGTAAACGCATTTCAAGTATTGCTTTTGCCTGCTCTTCCGATAACTCGAATCTTGCCTGTAGATTAGTGGAAGCAACCTTGGGGTCTCTCGATTCTTTAATAGTCTGAATAACTTCATCGAGATGATTTAAAGCTTTAAGAAAACCCTCTAAAATATGGGCACGCTTTTCTGCAATTTCAAGTTCATATTTAGACCTTCGGACAATCACAACATTTCGATGCTCGATGAAAAGATGCATCATCTCGAGCAATCCCAGCGTTTTCGGCATACCATTAACAAGTGCAAGCATGTTGCAACCGAAAGTAACCTGCATTTGTGTGTGCTTATACAAATTATTCAGAACCACTTCGGGAATTGCATCTCTCTTCAATTCTATAACTACTCTTATACCGTCTCTGTCGGATTCGTCCCTGATATCAGATATGTCTTCGATAACTTTCTGTCGAACAAGCTCAGCAATTTTTTCGATTAAACCGGCTTTATTAACCTGATAGGGCAATTCTGTTATTATAATCGAACTTTTACCGCTTTTTGCTTTATCAGATTTTGCAACGGCGCGAACAATTAGTTTTCCTCTTCCATCCCTATATGCATCCTTAATTCCGGCATATCCATGAATCTCGCCACCGGTCGGGAAATCAGGTCCTTTTACTATTTCGGATAATTCTTCAATTGTTAAATTTTCATTTTTGATTATTGCAAGTAATCCGTCAATTATTTCTCTCAGATTATGTGGTGGAATATTAGTTGCCATTCCAACTGCTATACCACTCGCACCATTTATCAGTAGATTAGGAACAACTGATGGAAGTACAGATGGCTCTTCGAGTGATTCATCAAAATTGGGTGTAAAATCAACTGTGTTCTTGTCAATGTCTTTCAGCATCTCAGTAGCCAACCAGTCGAGCCGGGTTTCCGTGTACCTCATGGCAGCAGGAGAATCACCGTCAATAGAACCGAAGTTACCCTGACCATCAATTAATGGATAACGCAGCGACCATTCCTGAGCCATACGCACCATAGAATCGTAAACTGCAGCATCACCGTGCGGATGGTATTTACCAAGAACGTCACCGACGATACGCGCAGATTTCTTATATGGTTTATTCGGCTGCATTCCCAGGTCATGCATACCGTAGAGTATTCGCCTGTGAACTGGTTTCAATCCATCACGTACATCAGGTAAAGCACGTGATACGATTACAGACATTGAATAATCAAGATATGAACTTTGTAATTCATCTTCTAATATTGTCGGTACTATTTTATCACTTAATGAAATCATTATTATTTACATAAAAATACATTTAAACTCAGAAAAATTTCTGATTAATTACAACTAAATAAGGTAATTAATTTAATCTACAAAATTAGTGATTTTTGAGGGGATTCTTGCTATTTTTTATATTAATGTGGAAAAATTTATTGCCCTTTTAACTGCTTGATAATACCCTCAATTCCGGGGATTGTCTCTTTGTATTTTTTATTATTTTTTGCACGAGCTATATAATTCTCAAAATCCTTCAGGGCAAGGTCTTTTTTTTCGGTAGTGTAATAGAGCATACCCCTGTTATAAAGTGCTTCTAAATTATTAGGTTCCAAATCCAAAGATTTGTTGAAATCATTTATCGCCATTTCAATATTTTTCATTTTTGCATAAACCAATCCCCTGCTTAAATAATTCATTGACTTATTAGGATTGAATTCTATTGCCTTATGAAAATCCAACAATGCCTCTTCGTACTTCTCTATTTTTTTATAAGTTAATCCCCTATTAATAAATGCTTCGGGGAAATTCGGCTTCAAATCAATGCTTTTGGTATAATCAATAATTGCAGAATCAGGTTTATCTATACTATTATATACTAAAGCCCTGTTATAGTAAGCAAATGGGTTTTTACCGTTTAATTTGATAGATTTTGATAAGTCATTCAATGCTTCATTGAATTTACCAGACATATAAAAAGAGATTCCTCTTTCGAGGTAAGATGTTTCGAACTTCGGATTAATCTTAATTGCTTTTGTATAATCCGAAATTGCATCTTTATATTTTCCCTGCTTGAATTTTGTTAATCCCTTCTCCCTGTAATATTTTTCATCCTGTTTATTATCCTGTGCATTAATAATGTTATATAAAAATAACATAACAATCGTAACCGTAAATACTATCCTGATTTTATAAAATAATAATCTACTTGTTCTGATTTTCATTTAATGCCTCTTATATCTATATATACAGAAATTTAATTATTGATAGAGAATTTTTAATTTATTATATTTATTTCTTCTTAGCAAACCATGAAATATTCAGGTCTCTTGCTGCTAAAGCGTCATCTAATCTTTTGACCGGTGTATTCGATGGAGCACTTAACACCAGAGCCGGCTGTGATTCTGCTTCCTTTGCAATTGTAATCAATGTATCAGCAAATTTGTCAATGCTTTCTTTGGTTTCAGTCTCGGTTGTCTCAACCAACATTGCCTCATGGACGATAAGAGGAAAATAAATTGTCGGTGCATGATAACCATAATCCAGCATCCTCTTTGCCATATCTTTTGTAGAAACACCTATTTTCTTCTGCTTGTCGCCGCTCATAACAAACTCGTGCATACATCTTTCGTCATAAGGAAATTCAAAATCGTGCTTCAACATTTCTTTAAGATAATTTGCATTTATTATTGCATTTTTACTGATATCAAATAATCCCTGAGCACCGTTCATCCTGATATATGTGTATGCCCTGACAAATACCCCAAAATTTCCAAAATATGTGTGGAGTTTACCAACCGACTTAGGATTGTCCTCCTTGATAACATACTCATTGTCTTCTTTTATTATTTGAGGAACTGGTAAATATGGAACAAGCTTCTCGCTCACACAAACAGGACCCGCACCGGGACCACCCCCACCATGAGGAGTCGAAAATGTTTTATGTAAATTGATATGAACACAATCGAATTTCATATCGCCCGGTCGGACAACACCAAGAAGCGCATTCAGATTAGCACCGTCCATATACATCAATCCGCCGCACCCGTGAATTAATTTCTCAATTTCGACAATCTGATTTTCGAATAATCCGAGTGTATTCGGATTTGTCAGCATAAATCCGGCAACATCGTCACCTACCTTTTTTGCAAGGTCGTCAATATCAACTTTACCTTCGGAATTTGAATTTATACTGACTATTTCAAATCCACCAATTGCTGCAGAAGCAGGATTGGTACCATGTGCCGAATCAGGTATCAGAATTTTAGTTCTCTTTGTATCAGCTCTGTCAAGATGATAAGCACGTATCATTAAAATACCAGTTAGTTCCCCCTGCGAACCGGCAGATGGCTGAAGCGATACACCTTTCATCCCGGAGATTTCTTTCAGACATTCACCAAGTTCATACATCAACCGCAAAGCGCCCTGTGAAAATTTTTCATCAATACAGGGATGCAGTTCCGCATATCCGGCAATGGATGCAGTTTTCTCATTTACTTTCGGATTATATTTCATTGTGCATGAACCGAGTGGGTAAACACCCTCTTCAATGCAGTAATTCAGATGTGATAATTTAACGAAATGTCTTGCAATTTCATTTTCGCTCACTTCAGGAAGATTTAAATCTGTTCTTCTTATAAATTTTTCGGTAAGTAAATTTTTTGTTTCGACTTTTGGTATATCCAATTCGGGTAATGTGTAACCTTTTCTTCCGCTTCTGCTCTTTTCAAAAATCAATTGTTCCATATTCTTATTTTTCTATTAATTCATTAATATTAAATTCAATAATCGCAAATTTATAAACTTCAAAAATAAGGATTTTTAAGTGGATTTTATGGAATTTTATTGAAAGTAATTTTAGTATTAATTACAAAACGGAGAATTATAAATTATTTCTGCAGTGCTTCAAAAGCCGCCATTTGCTCTGCCTGCTTCTTGTTTTTACCTTTCCCTGTACCTAAAAGTTCGTCGCCTATATAAACTGCAATGGTAAACTCTTTATCGTGGTCTGGACCTACTTCGCTAATTACTTCATACCTTGGTATGTCTTTTCCATCTGCCTGTGCTTTTTCGAGCAGGATGCTCTTATAATTCGTGTCCACCATTATGCTCTTATTCATAATCAGAGGTATCAGTGTATTCAAAATAAATTTCCTTGCGGAATCTATACCGGAGTCGAGATAAATCGCAGCGATAATTGCTTCGAGTGCGTCGGCAAGAATTGAATCGCTACCCTGTTCCAGCGATTTTGCAGCACTATGGCTCAGCATCAGAAAATCGTCCAAATGGATTTTCCTTGAACATAAGGATAAAGTATTTTTATTTACAATCCATGACCTCATCTTGGTTAGTTCTCCTTCGGGAATATCGGTATGCAATGAAAATAAATAATCGGCTACAATCATTCCGAGAATCGAATCACCGAGAAATTCCAATCTTTCATTGGAAGAATATTTTAATCCGTTATTATCGTCTTCTTCATCTTCAATTGAATTGTTCCCGGAATCGAGAACCTGAATATAAGAACGGTGAGTCAATGCCTGCTCGAAAAATTCTTTATTATAAATCCTGATTCCTAATTCATTTTCTAATTCCCTGATACGTCTATTAGTTAAAAATCCAACCTCAGGAAAATTTCCTTTGCGGTTGGATTTAAACTTAAAATATTTTTTAAGAGGTGAAAACCTCAGTAATCCATTATACAGATGTTCAAAAATTATTATTCTTTCTTATATAATTTAACCTTAATTCAAAATTCAAAACTCAAAATCAGATTTTTAAAAGTTACTCTTCAAATCTTTTAAAGCACAGAGTAGCATTATGCCCGCCGAAACCGAAAGTATTGCTTAAGGCAGCATTAATTTTCTTCTTAACCGGTTTGTTTGGCGTATAATCCAAATCACAATCCGGGTCTTGCGTAGTATAATTAATTGTGGGCGGAATCATTTCCTCTTTAATAGTTAATACTGTTGCAATTGCTTCGATTGCACCGGCAGCACCTAATAAATGTCCGGTCATTGACTTTGTCGAACTGATTGATAATTTGTATGCTTTGTCACCGAACACTGTTTTTATTGCCTGAGTTTCATTCCTGTCATTGAAAGTGGTCGAAGTACCGTGAGCATTAATATAATCTATATCGTTTGGAGTCAAGCCGGCATCTTCTATACATAAAGCCATAGACCTGACAGCACCTTCACCTCCGGGTGCGGGTTGAGTGATATGGAAAGCATCATCGGTCAGGCCTATACCGGAAAATTCAGCATATATTTTAGCACCTCTATTCATAGCATGTTCGAGTGTTTCTACGACTAATACACCACTGGCTTCTCCCATTACAAAGCCGTCCCTGTCTTTATCGAAAGGTCTGCTTGCAGTTTCGGGACTATCGTTTCTTGTCGAGAGTGCTCTCATCGAATTGAATCCACCAACTCCCATAGGACAAATCACAGCTTCACTTCCACCGACAATCATCATATCAGCAGCACCTCTCTGCATTATCATCAATGCATCGCTTAAAGAATGGGATGATGTAGCACAGGCAGATACGGTACCATAATTTGGTCCCTTGAATCCCCATCGAATTGCAATATGACCGGGTGCAATATCAGAAATCAACATAGGTATAAAAAATGGAGAAATCCTGTCAGGTTTTCCACCTCTCGCATACAATTCCTGCTGCTGGTTATGATATGTCCACATTCCACCAATACCGGAACCAAAAACAACTCCAGTTCGTTCTTTATTTATTTTATCGAGATTCAATTCAGCATCTTCAATTGCCATAGTGGCAGCCGATATTGCATACTGAGTAAACAAGTCCAATCTCTGTATTTCTTTCTTGTTCATGTGAAGCAAAGGGTCGTAATTCTTAACTTCGCAAGCAAATTTAGTGTCAAAATCAGCAGCATCGAAACGGGTAATCGGTGCAGCTCCTCCTTTGCCATCCATCATTGATTGCCAGAATTCCTTGACGTTATTACCAATCGGACTAACAACACCAACACCGGTAATAACGATTCTCGGATAATTATTTTTAGGCATAATCACCTACAATTAATTAGAAATTTTTAATTAATAGTGAATAGAAATATTTTCTATCCACTATTCTTTATACACTAATTGTTTATTACTTTTTTTTCTCATCGAGATATTTTACAACATCGCCAACTGTTTGAATTTTTTCGGCGTCGCTGTCCTCGATTGTAATTTCAAATTCTTTTTCGAATTCCATAATAAGCTCAACAGTATCGAGAGAGTCTGCTCCAAGGTCCTTAGTGAAATTTGCACTATCGGTAACCTGAGATTCTTCAACTCCAAGTTTTTTAACAATTATCTCGACAACTTTTGATTTAATATCAGCCATATCAACCTCTTTAATGTTTAATGAAACATATATTGTTTATAAATAATTAACTAAATATTTTTTTCAGGCTTAATTTATTTTTTGAAATTAAATTGCCAATCCGCCATCTACGTGTAAAACCTGTCCTGTTATATAATCAGCATCATCAGATACAAAGAACCAAACTGCATTTGCAATATCTTTCGGTGTAGCTCCCCGCTTCAACGGAATATTTTTTATATAATACTCCTTTTGCTCATCGGTCAATTTTCGAGTCATTGGAGTAATTACATAACCGGGAGCAATTAGGTTTACAAGTATATTTCTCGAACCGAGTTCTTTTGCAAGTGATTTTGTCATACCTATCAAACCTGCTTTTGACGAAGAATAATTAACCTGACCTGCATTACCAATTACACCGACTACAGAACCAATATTAACGATTCTTCCGCTTCTTTGGTTCATCATTATTCTGCTAACCGCCTTAGTACATAAAAATGCACCTTTCAAATTAGTATTCAATACAGAGTCCCATTCTTGTTCAGACATCCTCATTAACAAATTATCTCTCGTTATACCGGCATTATTGATTAAAATATCAATTCTTCCGCTATCCTTCATCACATTTTGGACTGCCTCATTTACAGAACCATCCTGGGTTACATCAACCTGAACGCATTTCACCAAATCCTTAATGTCCTTGTCTTCAATGAACACTTCTTCCGGTTTAGGAATAACATAATCCAATGCATAAACTTTTGCTCCTTCGTTCGCAAGCCGTTCGACAATTGCTTTACCTATTCCACGGCATCCACCTGTTACAATTGCAGTTTTTCCGGTTAATCCTATTCCCATATTTCCGTTATTTTATATAAATTACAAATATATTAAATAATTTTAATTTTCATCTCATTTTTAATTTAAGGATAATTTCGTATCCAACTCAATTATTTAAAATTCAGAATTTAAAATTTACTAAATCTTCTGCCTTATCAATACCCGATATTTCGATTCCTTCGATTGTTCTTTTTGCCAATCCTTGCAAAACGTTTCCAGGGCCAATCTCGATAAAATTATCAAATCCATCATTTTTCATTCGTTTCATCGTTTGTGTCCACAGAACAGGAGAGGTCAATTGTTTAATTAATGCGCCTTTTATTTCATTTGCATCAGTAAGCGGTTTTGCATAAACATTACAATAAATCGGAACCCTTGAGTTTTGAAAATTTGTTTTATTAATAGCTACCTCAAGTTCCTTTTTTGCCGGTTCCATCAAAGGTGAATGGAAAGCACCACTAACAATAAGTTCCTTCACAAATTTTGCACCGGCATCTTTGAATTTACCTGCATTTGTTCTCAAATACTCTGCAGAACCCGAAACAACAATCTGACCGGGTGAATTATAATTTGCTGCAACAATAACATTACCGTCTCCGGTTTCAGTCAGATTCTTACAAACCTCTTCAACTTTATCATCATCGAGGTTGATAACTGCGAACATTGTCCCCGGCTCATTTTCACCGGCTTTATACATTAATTCCCCCCTTAGGGATACAAGTTTCAAAGCATCTTCAAATTTAATTACATCTGCGGCTAATAATGCTGCATATTCACCGACAGAATGTCCGGCAGTTGTACTGTAGTCGATTTTATCCTTTATTAAATAAAGAATCAGTGCCGAATGAAAAAATATAGCCGGTTGAGTATATCTCGTTTCTTTAAGTTTTTCCGATGGCCCATCAAAACAAATTTCACTTAATTTATAACCGAGAATTTCATCTGCTTCTTTGATAAAATTCAAAGCATCGGGAAATTTTTCGGAAATATCCTTCATCATCCCAACATACTGTGACCCCTGACCTGAAAATAGTAACGCTTTTTTCATTGAATTTTCAATTAATATTATTTATTCATCCCCCATCTAAGGTAAATTGCTCCCCAGGTAAATCCGGCTCCAAAGCTCGAAAGTACAAGTCGGTCACCTTTATGTAATTTACCCATATCCAGCCATTCCGAAAGGCAAATTGGAATTGTTCCGGCAGTAGTATTGCCGTACCTATCAATATTAATCATAACCTTGTCCTTATCCAATCCCATACGGTTGGCTGTGGCTGCAATAATTCTCAAATTTGCCTGATGAGGTACAAGCCATGCAACATCTTCGGATTCCAGCTTATTCTTCTGCATTATTTCGAGAGAAACATCAGCCATTCCAACAACGGCAGCTTTGAACACTGCTTGTCCGTCCTGGTATATGTAATGCTCTTTATTTGTCACAGTATCTATTGAAGCCGGTTTATAGCTACCCCCGGCAACCTGGTGAAGATAGGGACCTCCTGCACCGTCAATATGTAATATATGGTCGATTATTCCATACTCTTTGTCTTTTGATTTTTCCAGTAATACCACACCGGCGCCATCTCCGAACAGAACTGCCTGAGCCCTGTCTTCAAAATTTAATATAGAACTCATTTTGTCGGCACCGCAAAGTAAAACATTTTTTACGGTCCCGGATTCAACCAGACTTGCTGCAGTAACTAATGCAAATAAAAATCCCGAGCAAGCCGCTGATAAATCGAATCCCCATGCATTTGTTGCCCCCAATTTATTTTGAACGACACATGCAGTTGCTGGAAACATGTGGTCAGGAGTTACTGTAGCTACTATTATACAATCTATATCTTCCGGCTTAAAGCCACGCCTTTCAAGACATTGTTTTGCTGCGGGAATAATCATATCGGATGTAGCTCCATCCTTAATAAACCTTCTTTCTGATATACCTGTTCTTGCTTTAATCCATTCGTCAGAAGTATCAAGATATTTCTCAAAATAAGAATTCGGATAAACATCCGGTGGTAGATAATGTGCTATCGAAGTAATCGTTGCTGTCATAAATCCTGTTCAATTTGTTCTGAAATTGCCGGTGAACTGAGAGCTTTCTCAATTTTCCCGTTCACATCTTTTTTAACAAATTCGTATGCTTTATATATCATATTCTGAATAGCCCTGGGAGAAGATTTCCCATGACCTATTATTACTACACCATTAATCCCAAGAATCGGCACACCGCCATATTCCTGGTAATCCAAATCCTTGAAAACTCTTTTCAATGCCGGCATAGCCGATAGCATTAATATTTTATTAATGATATTTAATCCTGCAAATTTTTTAAATCTGAATTTCAAAAACCCGGCAATACTTTCTGCAAATTTTAATATTATGTTCCCCGTGAAGCCATCGCATACGACTACATCTGCAGCACCAAGGAAAATATCGCGTCCTTCAACATTACCGATGAAATTCAAGGAACTTTCTTTAAGCATCCTGTATGTTTCCTGTATAACATCAGTTCCTTTGGATTTTTCCTCACCGATGTTCAGTAATCCTATCCTTGGATTTTCTAACCCATAAATCTGATTTGCCTGTATCGAACCCATAACGGCAAATTCATAGAGATGTCTCGGTTTGCAATCTATATTTGCACCGACATCGAGAACCAATACAGGATAATCTCTTTGAGAAGGAAAAAATTCACCGATTGTCGGTCTGCTTACCCCTGCTACCCTACCCAGCATGACAGTAGCTGTCGAAAGAACTGCACCTGTATTTCCGGCAGAAATAAATGCATCTGCATAACCTTTCAAGACGAGTTCGATGCCTTTAAATAGGGATGATTCCTTCTTTTTCTTAATAGCAGCTGTTGGTTCATCATCCATCGTAACAACTTCTTCGGCATGAACGATTGTATATTTTAATCTCGAATGGTCGAACTGAGTTAATGCAGAATTAATTTTCCCTTCATTCCCAACAAGGATAATTTCCAGTTCGGTTTCTTCGAGAAAATAATCTGCTGCTAAAACAGCACCGTGAATTTCATTGATTGGTGCAAAATCGCCCCCCATAGCATCGACTGCTATTCTGCAAGTTTTCATATCTGCTTTTTTCATCTTCGATAATATTTATTATATAAAATCAAATAATAAATGTCGTGCATTTATTTTATTAATTTTAATTATAAAATTTACTCTCAGAGTGAAGCAATTACTTTTCTTCCGTTATAATAACCACATTCCGGGCAGGCATGATGAGTCATCTTTGCTGCTCCGCACTGTGGACAAACTGTAGTTGCAGACGCAGTTGCCTTATAGTGCGTCCTTCTTTTGTCTCTTCTTGTTTTTGAATGTCTTCTCGTTGGATTTGGCATCTTTATAACCTATATTTAATTTAACTTTATTTTCTTCAATGGCGCCCATCTATCATCAATTTCTGCTTTTTTATTATTTTTCTTTTTTGACAGGTTATTCACAGAATATTGAGGATAAATGTCTTCGAAATTCTTACCTTCAAATTCAGGTGATACTCTTTTCATCGGCATACTTACAGCCAACTCTTCACGAACTTCATTTGTAAGGTCAATATATTTATCTTCTTCAGCAATTATAATATCATTATTATCATTCTTCCTGTCCAAACTGTTATGTTTAGCCATCTGGTATAAGAATGTATCTGCAAGATATGAAACATTCATATTCGATGTTATTTCTTTTGTGAAATTTTTCAATGAAATATCGCATATCAGAGATGCCTTACATTCGACAATACCTGTAAAAGTATATCTCTTTCCGAATTTTCTCAATTTTCCTACCAAATGTATGTTCCCAAAATATTCAGGATATAATTCTTCCACTTCGCTCACGGGTATCATCATATCTATTTCCTGTAGCCCGTCTTCAATTCCCTGAATATATATCTTTATCATTTTTGTTTCCCAAAAAAACTTACAAATATACGGCAAAATCCTTAATTTACCAAAGTAATAATCTACGTTTTACAATCATAATTGTTCAATTATTATGATAGTTAGCAATTTTCTAAAATAGGTAATAAAGTAATAAAACTGCTATTATATTCATAATAATAATTATTAAAAACGCTTTGAGACAAATCCAAAATACTTTTCTGTCTGCTAAAAAATAAGTGTAGAACAGCTTAATCAGATTATTGCTTGCAATCGCCTGCAAGGAAGCTGCTCCTATAATGGCAGATGTTACTTCATACTTGCCCTGGAATAAATTCAACAGAAACGGGTCAATATCAGTTACCCCGATTACTATAGATAAAATAGTTAATCCTGAGTTACCGAAATTCTGAATAGTGAAATAAGTGATGATAGAAAACACAATAAAGAGCGATGCAAATAAAAATGCAAATTTCAACTCAAGTGGATTCCTGTCACGATAATCAATTCCGGTTGCAGTTGCTGCCCTCTTGTATTTGGATTTTGTAAATAAAAATCCGGTTAGTAATGAAACAAGTGAAAGAAATAAAATATATGGTGTTAAATGTATAGCTAATTCAAAATTAAAAATAAAAACTAATGCAAGAATTCTCAGGTACATAGCTCCCGTTGCAAGAATAATTCCCCTGGCATATTGTTCGGAACTTCCGTTTGCTTCCCTGCTTTTCCTCGATAAAATTATAGTCGTTGCCGTACTACTGTAAATGCCGCCAAGAATTCCTGTTATTGTTATACCGCCTTTTTTAATGACAAATTTGTTCAATAAATAACTTATGTAAGAAATACCGGAGATAACAACAACTGAGAGCCATATTGACTTTGGTGTAATATCCAGAAATGATAAGATTTTTTCTGAAGGCAACAATGGTAATATTATACCTGCCAAAATTATGAATTTCGATAAGGTAAAAAATTCATTCATGTCAATCTTTGCAGTAAACGCTGTGAGCCGGCTTTTCACCTCTACAAGAATTAATACTGCAACGACTATCAACAAAACCATCCATCCCGGCTGGGTGTAAACAAGCGGCGTAAGACAATATGTAATTAAAGCAATCAAAATCGTTGTAATGCCGTAATCATTAAAAACTTTTACTTTTTGCCAATAATAAATTCCAAGAAACAAGCTTAGAATGAAAGCCCCTGACCAGAAGATTAGTAAATTTGCAGGTGAAATAAGGTATAAAATAAATCCGAGTATTCCAATGAGTGTAAATGTCCGGTCACTCCCGAATGCTTCGTTTTCAGGTTTGTCAGCATAATGTTTTCGTTGTTCTATCCCGATTAATAAAGATAGAACGATTATTACCATTCCATTAAGTAAGTCACGAGGAATCTCATTTATGAAGTTCATCGCTTACCAATTTTTATTAAAACAATTTACCATAAAAAAAATCCTCCTTAAAGAAATATAGAATTTTAAGGAGGATGTTTATAAGCAAATATAAAAAACTTTACGGACACTTCAATTTATTAATCATTTCCTTTGCCTGTGGATTTTTCGGGTCGATTGATAATACCTTTTTATAATATTTGCAGGCATTCTCAGTATCGGAATTAAGCTGGTAGCTGACAGCAAGGTATAAATAACCGTACTGATTCTCAGGTAACAATTCGACCCATTTCTGAGCATATTTCTTCAATTCGTTAGGTTTCTTTTGCTCTAAAAACATTCCACATAATTTAAATAATGCCTGAGTCAATTCGAATTTGACGGTTTCAGTATTTCCATTTATATTTTCTATAATAAATTCGAATTCGACTTTAGCTGAGTCCGGCTTCTTCAATCCTGCATAAACATCACCCAGAAACAAATGCGATTTCAAATCTTTAGGATTCAGTTTTAAACTTTCCTTAAGATATACATAAGCAGAATCATATTGTTTTTCAATTGAGTACCCATACCCGATAAAGTAATTTACAGTTTGGTTTAATGAATCATTACAATGAACAAGACGTGTCTTGAAAAAGTCAATAGCGAGTTTATAATCCTTCACAACATACATGATGAATCTTCCGACATCATATACATATTTACATTGAGACGGGTCCCTGTCCTTTGCTTCGACGTAGTATTGAACAGCCAAAGCAGTGTCTCCTATTTGCAATGCTGCCTGAGCAACTCTCTTCAAATCCTGTAACTCAAGTGTATCCGTCTTTTTTAATTCCATGAATTCATCGATAGACTCTTTATACTTTGCGTTATCGTAATAACATCTTGCGGCAAGTTTCAATGCTTTCGATTTGATTGAATCTATTTCATTAGCACATATTTTTAATTGTACAGATGCAGAATCACAAGCTCGCAGTTCATACAAGGATTGAGCAAGATACCACCTTCCGAGGGAACCTGTCGGTCTCAATGTAACATATTCATAAAGTGACTTTGCAGCATTTTCAAATTGCTGAGAAAAATACAATATCTTTCCCTGTTCAAAATATGCTTTGGCATTCTTTGGGTCTTTTTTAGTAATTGTATTCCATTCCTTAAGTGAACGCTCGAAAAATTCGTTTGCGAGGTCTTTGTCTAATTCTCTCATACCAAGCCAATAATAAGCAGTCGCAAGTTTAATTCTTGCATCAATCAAATCCTGGTTGATTGAAAGCGCTTCTTCATAATTGTTTTTTGCAAGTTCATAAACTTTTTGAGCAAAATATAAATCACCGAGGGCAACATAAGCATCAGGAATGGATTTGTTTATTTCTCTTGCCTTTGAAATATTAAATTCAGCAAGCTTCAATGAATCGGCTTTTATATACACTCTGCCTATTTCAAGATAATTCTGGACATCATTCGGTGCTTCTTTAATAGCATCTTTCATTTCATTGATTGCTTCATTGTGCCTTCCTAATAATGATAAAGTTTGAGCAATTTTTCTCATTGTAGGAGGCTCATCGCTTTTTATATCGTCCGCTTTCTTATACATTATCAAAGCCGAATCAAGCTTATCGAGTTCGGAATACACATCACCGCATAATATCATTAATGCTTCGTTTTTCGGATTTTCCTTCACCGCTGCAGGAATTAATGCAGCAGCATTCATATAATCGCCCGCATAGACTAAATCCCTGATTTTTTCGTAAGACGACTGACCATACAAGACGGTAATGCTTACCAGAACAACTAATATTTTCAGAACATTTTTCATATCACTTATTAATTACAATTCAACTAAATTTTTTTCATAAAATTATCATTTACAATTTAATCCTCTTCGACCAGTTTTATTTGAGCATACATGGGAACTATCCCTGCATCCAAAAAGTATCTTTGTACTTTTCCTTCTTTTGAAATAAACATACCGAACCAAAATGCTTTATTCTTCAAATCCTGCAATAGGTAAATCCTCAGAGGTACTATATACGGATAATATCTTCTCAAAATATTTGCCTGGTGTACCGTATGCGGGAAAACATATTTGCCCGAACTATCATTATAACTGATTTTTATACCCTTCAAACTTGTGTCTTTGGCTATTTGTGATAAATATCCTATTCCAATGGTGCCCGGATTCTTCTTTACATAATTTATAACAGAATCAGAACCGTTAAACATAATTAATTTTTTTTTGATTTGTTGTTTTTTTGCAACCAAAGATATTAAATTAGCATATTCGGATGAAGAATAGTTATTAATTACGAACTTTGGTTCTGTCTTAATAGAAGGATAATAATCAATAAACAATTTTCCATTCAATAAAATTTCTTTCAACTGCATTTCCGTAATTGTATCAGCAGGAAAACTCTTTTGAGTATAAATTACCAGACCGTCTTCAGCACAAATCATTAACGGATGCTCCTTCACCTTAAATGCTTTCATCAGAGAATCTTCATCTTTCAGAAAATCTCTTGCAATAACAATTACCTCAGCATTTGCTGATAACAACTTTGCCATAGCTTCCCGTGCATTTACTTTTAATGCCGTTAGTTTTATATCGGGAAAAGTGCTGTCATGCATTTTAAATGCAGGTACCATTAAATTGTAAAGTGCTTCATCGCAGTAAACTGTAAGTTTACCCGATGTCAGTGCATCATTATCATCTTGCTTTTTATTCCCTTCATTGCATGAAGAAAAACTAAAAATGAAAATAACAATCAAAAAAAGATACAATATGTTCAATTTATTTACCATCATTTATCATAATTCTTAAGTCATTATTCGTTATTAATATCTTTTTCCCTGCTATATCTTCGTGTACTTGAATAGTACATATAAATTCTCAATGCACCAAATAAAATGAAAATCACACCGAAAATTCTGATAATTGAATTATTTTGCGAATCAGGGACATAAATTATACCGGTAACCATCAATATGCCAATAATGATAATTAAAATCCTGATTCCATAATTTAATATTTTAGAGAACATAACAACTTTTAATTTTTTAATAAAAAAGCGAAGAACAAATAATCATCATTAATTTAATTTCTTCTTCGCTTCACCTGTCTTAATATTTAAAAAAATATTTGTATTCTATTTACACCCCGAATATTTTATCTCAATTTGAAATTAATCGGAATACTCACCCACAATGAGACAGGACTACCGTTCTGAATTGCAGGAGTAAATACCGATTTCATAATAGCACTTTTTGCCGCATCGTTCAAAAGTTCATTATCGCTCGCTTCGATTATAGTCTTAGTTGGTCTGCCGTCTTTACCGACAAAAACCCTGACAACAACTTTGCCTTCAATGCCGGCTCTTCTTGCCATTTCGGGATAAACGATTTTCTTTTGTAACTCTGTAAGGTCAATATATGGTTCTTTTTCGACTGCAACGAATTCCCAGGGGTCTCCTTCGCTTTCACGAACATCAACATTGACCTTTTTATCATTAACATCAATATTGGATGCAAAACCACCCAGGTCAACGCCTTCACCTCCTACAGATGAAGCGCGTCCCAATTCTTCCATACTGGCGAATTCCTTCAGGTCAGCTGTAATTTCCGTTTCAGGAACAGGAACAGGTGTACCCGCTCTCGATGCAGGACCTGTATTAATAATTTGTTCTGCTGGCGGAGGAGGAACTTCCTCAGCATCAGATGGAGGAGGAGGTAAATCCGTAATATCTATTTTAACTATTGGTGCCATTTTGAATTTATTTGCTGTGGCTTCGGAAATTTTCATTGTAGCATAATAAAGCAGTAACAAAACTGTTAAACTTACTGTTGTTACAATGAATGCTTTCCATGTATATTTCCTTATGAACTCCTTCAGTTCTATTGCACCGTAACCTGAAGGAGGAGGCATAACGATTGCTACTCTTGTTGCCATATCACAATCCTTTAATTAATCTTAAATCTGAAGTATCCAACGGAGCCAAAGTAAATTTCCTTTTACGCTTCACCGGTTCACCTTTTTCATCTTTTTTCTGGCTTAATACATCTGAAATTTTTATTTCAGCAAGGTTCAACTCATCGAGTACTTTAACCATATCACCGTATTTTGCATCTTCCGATACTTTGAATACGGTAATCAATTTATTCTGAATTTCAGGCCTTAGATTTTCTGTCTCTGCTATTTTTCTCAAATCTTTAATCTCGACCGGCTTCGGCTCGTCATTTGCCATATTGAAAAATAATTTTCCATCATCCCTTAGTCTTAATGTCATAAGTTCATTTTCACGAACTTCAATTTTAACATCTCCTTCAGGTGGCATCGACATTTCCATTACCTGTGGGGCAGCCATTGTAGTCGTGAACATGAAAAATGTCAACAGAAGAAAAGTAATATCCACCAGAGGTGTCATATCGAGAGCAAAGCCGATTCTTTTCCTCTTTTTCCTCTTACTGTGCTTGCCCCTTTTAATTCTTTCAGGAGCACTTAAACCACCACTTGCTCCGCTCATAATTATCTCCTAATTTTTTGTTCTTATATTTTAGACAATTCAATTATATAAAAAGTTACATTTTTTATTAATCTTTTTCAATAAAAAAATAAAAAATCAATTTTTTAATTACCTCTATTCATCATTCTCTATTCATTATTCACTTATAGTTACAAGCCGGACTTCTTTTCAGTAACATAATTAAAAATCGTTGCCCGGTTTTTCCTCATTACCTCCATCGCATCCCAAACCCATTTATATCTTATTCTTTTATCTGCATCAATTGCAAACACGGTCTTAGGATTTGTGATTCTCGTATTCCTTATCACGGTACTCAATAAATCAAGACTTATATTTTCAAGCATGGGTTTTGCCTTGACTTTGTCCGGAAGCCCTTCCAAAGATGCCCAGACCTGCTGCCTGTCCGATTCATTAACAAGTTCGTAGTTATATGTCGTATCATTTACAATAACTCCGTCAACAGTATCCCTGATTGCTATTTTAACTATTGCAAGATTTCTCTCGGGAATTTTTGATGTATCGGCAGTAACTTTAGGTCTCTGGATAAAGAACTTCTGCTGGCTTTCTGCTTCGGTCTTGAACTTTGCAGTAAACATAAAAAAGGTCAACAGGAGGAATGTAATATCCACCAATGGAGTCATATCAATAACAAAACTCAACCTTTTCTTTTTAACTTTTGGCACAAGCTTCTCCTTGTTTTTTCATTTTAATTATCAATTATCAATTGTCAAATAACAATTGCTTATGATTTAACTCTGACGGTAAATATCTGAGTAACACTCAATATTGCCTCGTCAATCATATAAACGAAATTATCAACTTTTGTTGTAAAGAAATTGTAAGCAACTATTGACAGCACTGCACCGATTAGACCCCCGGCAGTATTATACAATGCCTCGGAAATACCTATTGACAACTGGATAGCCGACACAGTTCCACTCATGGCAAGTGCCTGGAATGCCCTAATCATACCGATTGTAGTTCCTAAAAGTCCGACCATCGTTGATATTGAAGCAATGGTTGATAAAATTACAAGATTCTTCTCGAGCAAAGGAGTTTCGAGGTTCATCGCCTCGTCAATTGCTCTCTGAGTTTCGGCTATTTTCTTTTCGGCGCTGTATTCCTGGTCTTTTTCAACATCCATAAATCTCGTAATTGCTGCTCTTAAAACATTAGCAACGCTTCCTCTCTGATTGTCACAATCGGTTTTGGCTGCTTCAATTTCACCTTTTTCAAGCTTTGTAATTACGTTTCTCAGAAATACAGAAGGATTGCCTTTACCTTTGGCTTTATTTATGGAAAATGTTCTTTCAAAAATAAATGTTGTGGAAATAATAATGAACCCAATCAAGGCACCTACAAGGGGACCTCCTGTATGGATAGTACCAAGAACATTACCGGGATGCGGCTCTTTACGCTTATCGCCATCCTTGAAATTTCCGGGATTACCCATAATGAACCACCATATAACGACTATTCCGATGATTAGTGCAAGAAAAATCACCACCAGATTAAATAAATTCTTCATATTTCAACCTCGCTTTAAATTTATTAAACTATTCTGTAATTATTTTGATTGCTTCGTCCAATGTTTCTACAATTGTAAACACAAGTGACAATTTTGTGATTACAAATATGTTTTGAATTGATTTATTAACATTACAAAGTACAATTTTACCTTCTCTTTTAACGAAATTAGCATGTGCGGAGATGAGTACACCAAGTGCAGTAGAATTCAAATATGTTGCTTTTGCCAAATCAATAACAAGTTTGTTTTTTTTCTGTTGTGCTATGCCCACAAGAGCATCCCTTAATTTATCTGTTTCTTCGCCACCGATAAATTGCCCTTTTAAGCTTAAAACAACTCCGTTTGTTTTTTCTTCAATTTTAATTTGAGACATTTCTCACCTGTAAAAAAATTACTATCAATTTTATATTTTGAAAAATATCAAGAAAGCAAAAATAATAAATTTATGTTAATTCAATGTTAATTATTTTATATTATGAAGTTATTGCCTGATTCATTCTTCAGGATTCATATATCCTGTAATTACTCTTTTTATTTTATTTATATCCTCTACAAAGTCATAACTTAATCCTGATTTTGAAAATAATTCGCCAATTAATTCAGATTGGTCATAACCTATCTCAAAAAAGAATTTACCGTGCTCATTTAACAAAACCGGCGTAATCCCGGCAAATCTTTTGTAAAAGGTCAATCCGTCTTTATGGTCGGTCAATGCTTCGGGCGGCTCATATTGTAAAACTTCAGCCATCAGCGTTAGGTATTCTTTCTGTTTAATATATGGAGGATTCGATACTATAATATCAAATTTATCAGACGGAATGTCTTCCAATATATTCATACATCTAAATTCAATATTATTCAATCCATATTTTCCGGAATTATATTTTGCCATATTAATGGCATCTTCAATTATGTCAACAGCAAGAATAGCTGCCTCTTTCCAATTATTTGCGATACAAATTGCAATATTGCCGCATCCTGTCCCGATATCGAGAATACGTGGATTTGAAAAATTTCGCTTATATTTCAGTACTTCATCTACAAGAATTTCTGTTTCAGGTCTTGGTATCAACACATTTCTATTTACTTCTAATTCCAAGCCGTAGAACTGTGTTTTTCCAATTATATATTGGATTGGTTCCCGGTTTGATTTTCTTTTTACAAGTGAATGAAGCTTGTCCAATTCATATTTTGTCAGCGGTTTGTCGTGCTGAAGGTATATATCTATTCTTTCAAAATTCAGGACATGACATAAAAGTAATTCAATACATAATCTCGGGGATTCGATTCCTTTTGATTTAAAAAAATCAGTTCCCCAGTTGATTATATCAATTACTGTCCAGGTTCTATTTTGGTTAATGTCCAAGATTCTTAGCTAACAAAGACAAAAGTGCCATTCTTATGAAAACTCCGTGTTTGACCTGAGTCTGAATAAGGACGTTCGGGTATGAGCTAAGCAGGTAATCAAGCTCAATACCGTAATTCACAGGTCCGGGATGTAATAAAACCAATTCGGGTTTTTTAGTAAAATGTTTAAATGTAATTCCATAATATTTGGAAAATTCTTTGACAGATGGAATCAAACCCGAATCCATCCTCTCTCTTTGCAATCGAAGCACCATAACGACATCTGCCCAATCAACCGCATCATCAAGCTCATCTATAATATTAACATTCCAAACATTTAATTCCCTCGGAAGCAATGTGCCGGGGCTGCAGAAAGCAAGTTCAGCTCCTAAAGTTTTTAGAGTATTTACATTTGAACGAGCTACCCTGCTATGGAGAATATCTCCGATAATGCAAACCTTCAATCCATCTATTTTCTTAAATCTTCTGTGCAAAGTAAATGCATCGAGTAATGCCTGTGTTGGATGTTCATGTTTCCCGTCACCGGCATTTATTACGATTCCACTTGTGTTTTTTTGTAAAAAGACGGGAACACCCGAATTCTGATGCCTGACAATGAAAACCTGCACTTCCATTGCCTCGATTGTCCTAAGGGTATCGAGTAATGATTCTCCTTTTGATAAACTGCTCGATGATGATTGGAAACTGAACACATCAGCAGAAAGACGTTTAGCGGAAAGTTCAAATGATAATTTTGTCCTGGTAGAGGATTCAAAAAAAGCGAGACCTACAGTAACTCCCTTCAAATCATCAAATTTTTTGACCGATTGAATATTGTCCATAAAGTACTTTGCTTTTTTAAAAATCTTTAATATATCATCATAATTCAAATCTTCAGAACTAAGCAGATATGGATGGGATAATGTTTCCTCGGGCATAAATATTAATATTTAAAATTATAAAAATTCATATCATGCAAATATAAAAAAAGCCGTTCAAATGAACGGCTTTTTTCTCATTCCTTATTTTCTCTTTTTCGGTTTTGCCTTTGGTGCAGCAGCGGAACGTTTCTTAGCTACTACATCTGCCAATGCTTTACCTGCTTTGAATTTGGGAACTTTCTTTGCTGCAATTTTAATTGTTGCACCGGTTCTTGGATTCTTGCCTGTACGGGCTGACCTCTCATAAACCGAAAAAGTGCCAAAACCAATCAATGTAACATTTCCGCCACCTGCTAATTCCTTTTGAATCGCTTCGAAAGTGGACTTAACTGCTCTTTCAGCTTCGACTTTCGTCATTTTTGCTGATGATGCAACATTACTGATTAGTTGCGTTTTGTTTAATGCCATAATAACCTCCTAAAATTTAAAGAGTTAATGAAACGTACAATTACAACGGGTTCAAAGATACGAGATTTTATCAAGCAATGCAAGGATTTTTTTTCCACAATCGGGATTTTTTCAGGGTTTGTGGGCATTTTGTTCCAAAAAAACCGCATCTGGAGTAAATTTACCTTATTTTATCCTTAAATAATTATTGGCTGTACTTGCTTCTCAGAATAGTCCTGTATGGCAATTATTAAAATAACTGCTCCTGTTCTTACTTTTCGAGATAGCCCAAAACATAAGGACTGATGAGCCATCCGGCGTAAAGCACGTGCAGCACTATTCCCGCAACCACACCCGCAGTCAAATCTTTAATAAGTATGCTCCAGTTCTTGATTTTCGTCTTTAGATACCTGTCGAAGACAGTCCTGTTACTGCTTAACACAGTGAATACAAAAATCGAGACCAAAATCCATTCAATTGAATAATAAATAACAGGCGATGATAATGTGAAAAAAGTTCCGATGAATTTGGGAAAAACATTGATATTTTTATTTTCAAAAATTCCATTGATTTGAGATAAATTTGCAGGTATATAAATGAGAATTGAAATCACGATAAGACTGTAAATAATATAATCAGGAAAATTAAGAATTAAAAATATTAATGCTGAAATTATCGTTGTTAAAACACCCGAAACATTAGGAATGAAGCCAATTCCGAAGAAGCTAATTATAATGACAGCAAAAAAATCAATGATTTTCTTCATTTTTCTTCGGACAAGTTTTTCTTCAAAGCGAACAAACTCCTGTTATTGATTACATATTCTACTGCTGTCCAAAGCGTGATTAAAGTTAAGAATAACATCATAAAATAACTAACATCCGAGTAAATCAGCCCTGAAACTCTGTCAGGAGGTATTTTAATATAGCGTATATCTTTCAGCAATAACAGAATTAAAATATAAATTATGAACACCATCTGCAGAAAAGTTTTCCATTGTGCCGACCTTGAAGTTCTAATAGTATGCTTGTTATTTACTGCAAATAGCCGAAGAAATGTTGTGCCGAAATCTCTCACAATTATTATTATTACCATCCACATTTCTACGATACCTAATTGAACGAAAGCAAGAAAAGCCGCAGATGTGAATATTTTATCTGCGAGTGGGTCCACAAACTTTCCAACACTGGTAACACCATATACATTTCGAGCAAGCCAACCGTCAAGATAATCGGTTATTGCACCCGCAACAAACAATCCGCAGGCAATTCTTGTCGAACCGGGATTATTTTTTATCATTAATAAATAAAAAAAAGGAGCTATAGCAACTCTTATGAAACTAATTATATTCGGTATAGAATAAATCAAATCAATTTCGAATTATTAATTAAGAATTACGAATTATGAATTAAAATATAAATTCATAATAAGTTTTTTTTTAAACCCTTGTGAAAGGCAAATTAGTGAAGTAAGTAAATATTACAAAATTTTGCCAGATTTATCCCTGAATTATTTCTATTTCTCTAAAATAGAAATTGCAGTATCAACAATTGAAAGAAAGATATCCGTTTTTAATGATGCACCTCCAATCAAGCCACCATGTACATCTTCCAGTTCGAGTATTGATTTTGCATTTTCATCTGTAACACTACCACCATAAAGAACGATAATAGATGAAGCCCTTTTGCCGAGAACCCTTACCAATTCAGTTTTAATGAAAGAATGAACTTCCTGGATTTGTTCCGGCTCTGCCGAAATACCTGTTCCGATTGCCCATACCGGTTCATACGCAATAACGATTTGAATACATTGCTCCGGCTGAACCCTGTTTAAGCCAATTTCAATCTGACGTTTCAAGACTTCAAAAGTCCTATTTTCCTCCCGTTCTCTTAATGTTTCGCCAATACATAGAATAAGATTAATACCTGCACCGAGAACTGCTTTCACCTTTTTATTGATTAATTCATCATTTTCAAAAAAATAAGTTCTTCTTTCAGAATGTCCGATTATTATATATTTACAGCCGAGTTCCTTCAGCATTGGTATTGATATTTCTCCTGTGTATGCACCTTTTGACTCAAAATGACAATTCTGTGCACCATATAAAATATTTGTTCCTTTCACTGTCCTGGATACAGAATCGATACTTGTGAAAGGAGGGCAAACCAAAATATCACAAGAAATTTTTTTATCTTTTGTGCCATCAATAATGCTTTGAACCAAATTTATTGATTCGGATGGAGTCATATTCATTTTCCAATTACCTGCTATCAGCATTTTTTTCATCTTCTTTCTCCGCTTACTCTGAAAATTTTATAATTAGTTAAATCCTGGTCGGATTCAAAACCATATCCCTGAATAATTTCTTTTGGCGATGTTACCTTCACGAATTCAGATGAATAAAACATCTGAGTCTTATTATTCCAATGCAGAAGCTGAGTTTCTACTTTTGTATTCGAACTGTCTGAAAATACTACGACATTTCCTCTTGCAAGCATATTCTTTGTACGGTCATCAATCTCTGCTTTATCAGCTGTCAGATAGCTCATCCTTTTTTTTGTATATCTCGAGTAAAATTCCACATATAAACCACCTTCGAGAATTGTCTGCATTCTTTTCTGAAATACCATTGCTTTTTTTGCTGTTAGTTTTGCTTTCGTATATGAGGAATCAACAAACAGCACCTCATTGTCCCAGCTTAACTGGTCAGGTGTTGTTTCAACATTGATTGTGTCATTGATTTGTTTAGGTACGACTTTGTTTTGTTCACAAGAAATAAAATATAATCCTGCAATTAGTAAATTTATAATATAAAAAGTGAATTTCAACTGCCTCATCAAATCAAATCAAGATTTCTCGAACACTCGTAAATTTTACTTAAATCGCTTAAAAAAACTTCAGCAATTTCGAGTGGCAATTGAGAAGCGGAATCACTCAATGCTTTTTCAGGTTTGGGATGTGTCTCAAAAAAGATTCCGTCTATTCCAACTGCCGCAGCGGCTCTCGCAAGTGCTGGTATAAATTCAGGTCTTCCACCTGATTGTTTTCCTGCCGATGGCTGCTGAACTGAATGTGTAGCATCATATATAACAGGATAACCGAATTTTTTCATAATCACCAATGAACGGAAATCCACAACCAAATCGTGATAGCCGAACGAAGCTCCTCTCTCCGTTACCATAACATTCTTATTTCCGGTCGCAAGCACTTTATCAATTGCTTTCTTCATATCCTCGGGAGCCATAAATTGTCCCTTTTTTATATTTATGGTTTTACCTGTTCTCGCTGCTGCCTGTAAAAGTTCTGTTTGGCGGCTCAAAAAAGCAGGAATTTGCAAAACATCTACAAATCGGGCTACTTTTTCAGCTTCAGTAACTGAATGAATATCAGTTAACACTTTTACATTGAATTCGTCTTTTATTTCTTTTAAATATTGAAGTGCCAAATCATCCCCGATACCTGTAAAAGAATCGGAACTCGTTCTGTTTGCCTTTTTGTATGATGATTTAAATATAAATTCAAAGTTTAGTTTATCACAAATTGATTTCAATTTTGATGCCGTCTCAATAAGCAGTTCCTTTGATTCTACAACACAAGGTCCTGCAATTACTAACAATCTATCATTCATTTAGTATTTTCTCCAAACCCAATTTATTCTTTTAAACTAAATTAAATAATTTTTACTGATTATTAACCATTACTACTATTATTCATACTCTTATTAAATGAGATTCGGGGATTTCAATGAAAACTAAATAAAAAAAGTTTTCCACAAACTTTTCCACACATAATCAACAGATGTTGATAATATATATTGAATGTCTAAAAATCAATCACTTACTTCTTAATTTTTATAATTTAATTTTCATTGATTAACTCATTTTCATTTATGAAAACCTTTTAATTATTTGTTAATTGTTTCTCCAAATCATTGGGTTTATATTTATCCCACTTAAATTTTACAAAAACCAAAATTTTGAAATGAAGAAATCAATTATATATATAATTCTATGCTTTTTTGTGTTTGCTTCAGTCGAAGTGATGACACCGGTAGAAGTGTCTGCAAAAAGTAAAACTCATAAAATTAAACATAAGAAAAAATCGAAAAGACCGAGAAAATCTGCAGATGTAAAAAAATCTTTAACCTTGTTAAAAATACATTTCCCTGAATATTCTGATTTGGATTATCTGAATGAAATGAGTTTTCTTCAGGATATGGCATATCTTGATGAAGATTATAACAAATCTATATTCGCCGATTATGAATTAAGATACCAACTTGTAAATAATATTAATAAATGGCTTGGAACACCATACAGACGTGGCGGAAGAACAGGAAAGGGTGTTGATTGTTCTAACTTTGTATCAGTTGTAATCGAACAAACACTTGGATTCAGATTCCCTGCCGGAGCAAGCTCACAATCAACATATTTCACACCAATCAAAAACATGGATGAACTTCAATTCGGCGACCTACTGTTTTTCAGCGGTTCAAAATCTAAAAGAGCAAGGGGAATCAGGCACGTGGGTATTTATATCAATGACGGAATGTTCGCTCATTCATCATCTGCAAGCAGCGGCAGAGGCGTCAAATATTCACTATTAACAGATGGTTACTACACAGAACGCTTCCGCTATGGAGGACGTTTCACACAATCCAACTGGGCTGACAATCTCAATAAAGCTAACATCAATAAAAACACAGGTACTACATCCAGCTTAGCAGGCGAAGAATAATTACGATTTATTATATTATAAATCCAAAAAATGAAATATAGTTTGTTATATTTCGTATTTTTGTTTGTGTAAACAAATAATATTAATAATGAATGTTTTAAATCCATATCAAGAGTCAATGCGTTATATTGAAAACGCAAGAAATACACTCAAATATGCAGGTAGAGATGGAAAATTCTTTGTTGATGAAAAATATGTCAAAACTGCCTGCGGCACTGCTTATTCAGGAATGTTAAAAGCTCTGGATTTCCTGTTTGAAATTAAGAAAGTACCTAAAAAAAAGGGAAGAAAATCAATTGATTATTATCAAAATAATTTATCAAAATTAGATAAAAAATTATTGAATTTTTTAAATAGTGGCTATACAATTCTTCATCTTGATGGATATTATTCAGGTTATAAGAAGATTGCTGTAATTGAACAAGGTTTTGATGATGCAATATCTATTATATCGGCATTAAAGCCATTTTCAAAAAATGGTATGAAATAGTATAAAATAATTCAAAATTCAGCATTCAAAATTTATAACTCAACACTTAGCACTTAACACTCAATACTCAATACCCAAGTATTGATGAAAGCCATCTCTCGGCTTGTTCTGTACTTATTCCTTTTCTTCGTTTATAATCCAGTACCTGGTCTTTACCGATTTTTCCTACAGGAAAATATTTCGCTTCGGGATGTGCAAAGTAAAGCCCGCACACCGAAGCCGCCGGCTGCATCATATATGTTTCAGTAAGTGTTACCCCTAAATTATTCTCAGCATCAAGCAATTCAAATAATAATTTCTTTTCAGAATGGTCGGGTAATGACGGATACCCCGGTGCCGGTCTAATTCCCCTGTACTTTTCTTTGAACATATCTTCCAGACTTAATCCGTCATTCTTTTCATATCCCCAATAATCTTTTCTGACAATTGTGTGTAAATACTCTGCCCCTGCTTCTGCCAGTCGGTCTGCGAGAACTTTAACCATAATCGCAGAATAGTCATCATTCTGCGATTGATATTGTTTAACAAGTTCATCTACACCAATACCCGCTGTTATGGCAAAAGCACCTAAATAATCATTAACTCCCGATTCTTTTGGTGCAATAAAATCTGCCAAGCCAAAATTATTAACATTATCTGATTTTTGTGTTTGTTGTCGCAACGTATGAAAAATTGTTAAAATTCCATTTCTTTTTTCATCAGAGTAAATTTCAATATCATCATCAATAGAATTTGCAGGGAACAATCCAATAGTTGCATTGGAAGTAATTAATTTGTTTTTAATTATATCATCCAGCATTTTTTGAGCATCATCAAATAGTTTTTTTGCTTCACTTCCTATCTTCGGATTATCGAAAATTGCCGGATATTTTCCTTTCAATTCCCAGGTAATAAAGAACTGAGACCAGTTAATATATTCCTTTAAAATTGATAAATCAATATTCTTTAATATTTGTATTCCTAACTTATTTGGTTTAATTATATTAGCATTTTCAGATGAAAAAACATAATTGTTTTTCCTTGCATCAGTTAATGAAATAACACTACTGCTAATTATTGATTTTTCATAATTTATAAAAATATCCTCATATTCTTTCTTAAGTATTCTTAAATATTGCTCTTTTTCATTATTACTTAACAGATTACTTACTACTGGTACACTCTTAGATGCATCCGGAACATAAATAACAGGATTTGAGTATTGCTTTGCAATTTTTACGGCAGTATGAAGCCGTGAAGTTGTCGCTCCACCAATCAATAATGGCTTGTTGAATTTATTCCTTTCCAGCTCTTTTGCAACATGAACCATCTCATCGAGAGATGGTGTAATCAAACCACTCAAACCGATAACATCTACATTATTTTTTACGGCCTCTTCCATTATTCTGTCCGAACTGACCATCACACCAAGGTCAATGATTTCATAATTATTACAGGATAGTACCACTCCGACAATGTTTTTACCGATATCGTGAACATCTCCTTTGACGGTTGCAAGAAGCACTTTTCCTGCCGATTGCTTCATTTCATTTTTCTTATTAGCTTCTTCGATGAAAGGAACAAGATAAGCTACTGCCTTTTTCATCACTCTTGCACTTTTGACAACTTGTGGCAGAAACATTTTTCCTGAACCAAACAGCTCTCCAACAACATTCATCCCATCCATCAATGGTCCTTCGACAATGCCAATAGGATTATCAAACTTCTGCCTTGCTTCTTCTACATCTGCTTCGATATACTCTGCAATTCCTTTCACTAATGCTTGTTTCAGACGTTCCACGACGGGTAGGTTCCGCCACTCATCATCCTTTTTAGCTCCTTCTTTTTTCTCCGGCTCTTTTAGTTTCTCGGCATAATTGATTAGCAGTTCTGTAGCATCAGTCCTTCGATTTAATAAAACATCCTCAACCTTTTCAAGCAATTCTTTTGGAATATTCTCATAAACTTCAAGCTGACCTGCATTAACAATTCCCATATCCATACCAGCTTTTACAGCATGATAAAGAAATGCTGAGTGCATTGCCTCTCTAACAAAATTATTTCCCCTGAAAGAGAATGAAATATTGCTGACTCCCCCGCTGACACTTGTCAATGGAAGATGCTGTTTTATCCACCTGGTTGTTTCCAGAAAGTTAACAGCATAATTATTATGTTCTTCAATTCCGGTTCCTACTGTCAAAATATTTGGGTCAAGAATAATATCCTGTGGAGCAAAACCAACTTCTTCTGTAAGAATATTATATGCTTTCGATAAAATTTCTGTTTGACGTTCATAAGTAGTTGCCTGTCCTTGCTCGTCAAATGCCATTACGATTACTGCCGCACCATATCTCTTAACTTTCGAGGCATGCTCTTTAAATTGCTCAATACCTTCTTTCATTGAAATTGAATTTACGACACCTTTTCCTTGCAGGCATTTCAGTCCGGCTTCAATCACACTCCATTTAGATGAATCGAGCATCACAGGTACTTTTGATATTTCCGGTTCAGATGCGATGTAGCACAGAAACTCAGTCATTGCTTTTTCTGAATCGAGCATCCCCTCATCCATATTTACATCTATGATTTGAGCCCCATTCTCAACCTGCTGTCTCGCAACTTCTATTGCTTTCTCATAATCACCTGCAATAATTGTTTTAGCAAAAATTTTCGAGCCGGCAACGTTTGTTCTTTCACCTATGTTAATAAAATTAGATTCAGGATATTTTACCAATGGCTCTAATCCGCTTAATCTAAGATATGGCTCTACGACAGGTATTTCTCTTGGTTTATATTTTTTGGAAATCTCTGAAATCATTTTTATATGCTCAGGGGTCGAACCGCAGCACCCTCCTACAATATTCACAAAACCTGCACCAGCATATTCTTCTAATACTGATGACATAGTTTCGGGTGTTTCATCATAACCTCCAAAGGCATTTGGCATTCCTGCATTTGGATACAAAGCTATGTAACAATCAGCAAGTTTTGAAAGTTCTTCGACAAATGTTCTCATCTGCTTAGGACCTAACGAACAATTCAATCCTACAGCCAGCAGGTTCTCTCCATGATTAATAGAAGTCCAGAATGCTTCGAGTGTTTGTCCTGATAAAGTTCTTCCGCTTAAATCAACAATTGTTCCGGAAACAATAACCGGTAAAGGTTCCGATTTCGATAATCTGAAATACTCGGATATGGCATAAATAGCTGCTTTACAATTGAGTGTATCAAATACAGTTTCGACAAGGAGTAAATCAGCACCTCCTTCGACTAATCCTCTTACCTGCTCATAATATGCTTTCACAAAATCATCGAAGTAATATTTGCGGTAACCGGGTTTATTGATGTCAGGCGAAATTGTGCCAGTCTGATTTGTAGGTCCAATAGAACCCGCAACAAATCTCGGTTTTTTGGGATTTAATTTTGTATATTTTTCAGTTTCTTTCTTTGCAATTTTTGCTGCTTCGTAATTTATCTCATAAACTAAATTTTCAGTATGATAATCCGACTGTGAAAATTCATTCGCATTGAATGTATCAGTTTCTATAATATCCGAGCCGGCTTCAAGATATTGTGAGTGAATTTCACTAATCACTTCCGGCTTTGTCAGAACAAGAATATCGTTGTTACCTTTTAAATCTATTAGATGTGTTTTAAAACTATCACCTCTGAAATCCTGTTCTGAGAGTTTATACTTCTGAACCATCGTCCCCATCGCCCCATCAAGAACGAGAATTCTTTCTTTCAATAGTTCAGACAAAACATTAAATTTATTTATTTTATTTTCTTTCATTTATCAATTGCATATCATTATTCATTTTACATTCTACATTACTTATCAATTCCCTCAAGCACATCGAGCACACCCTGCACCCTCCCAAACGGAGTAGAAATCTGCACACCCCGGATAAAACTCATAATACTCTTTAAAGTCTCCCTCGCTATTTTCACTCCTTCAGCTAAACTCGCTTCCTTATTATCCTGGACATTTTCCAATCTCTTCATAATATTTTCAGGAACAGAACACCCCGGAATTTCATTATTCATAAACTCTGCATTTCTCAATGATGTCAGGGGCCATATACCTGCTATGACCGGCAATTTAATATGTTGAATGCGATTCATAAATTGTTCGAAAATTTTCACATCGAAAACCGGCTGCGTTACTATGTATTCCGCACCTGCCTCAACTTTCCAGTCAAGACGGCGGATTTCTTCATCGAGATTGATTGCGCCCGGATTAGCACCGACACCGATAAAAAATCCACTTGGTTTACCAATCGGATTCCCTGCAATATCCAAACCGTGATTCAATCTGTTCAATATATTTACAAGCCCGATAGCATCAACATCAAAGACTCCTGTAGCGTCAGGATAATTCCCGAGTTTGGGCGGGTCACCCGTTATAGCCAAAATATTTTTTAAACCCAGGGCATAAGCACCGAGTAAATCCGATTGCATACCAATAACATTTCTGTCACGGCAGACATAATGTAAAACGGTTTCTATTCCGACATCACGCTGAAACTGCACGGCAAGGGATAATGCTGACATCCTTGCACTGGCTCTGGGTCCGTCAGGTATATTAATTACGTCTATTCCAATATAATTCATCTCTCTTGCTTTTTCAATTTCTTTATGTGCCGACACACCATGAGGAGAAACCAATTCCACAAACTTCACAAAATGTTTATCGAATAATCTTCGTGCAAGACGAGATTTCTTTTCCATTGGAATTACTTCAATATCAGGAAATTCCTCGACCTTTGAAATTTCAATCTTCGGTGCTGCAATCTGTGGTTTCATGGAATTAAGTGTATTCCTCATTCTCTTTATATGCTCAGGACCTGTGCCGCAGCATCCTCCGATTATATTTGCTCCCGATTGAATATAATGCTTAGCATACTCTCCAAGATATTCCGGTGAAGTCAGGTAAATATTTCTTCCGTCAATATTCTTTGGCTTACCTGCATTTGGCATTATTGATATTGGTAATGAAGTATGTTTGCGTGTTCTTTCTAACCAATTCAGCATCACCTGCGGTCCAACTGTGCAATTAACACCGACAATATCTGCTCCGAGATTCTCTAATTCCTTAATTGTTACTTCCGGTTCTGCACCTGTCAGTGAGCATCCGTCTTCATCAATAGTCATTTGAGCTATTACAGGTAATTTGCAAATCTCACGTGCTGCAATAACAGCTTGCTTCAATTCTTCGGGATAAACAAATGTTTCGAATATTAATAAATCAACACCACCATCAATCAACGGTTGAATTTGCTCTTTAAAGTATTCCCTCGCTTCTTCCCTCGAAATTGGTCCCAATGGCTCTATCCTTACATTCAAAGGACCGACTGCACCTGCTACATATACATCATTTCCACCAGCTTCACGGGCAATCAAAGCACCCTGGTAATTCAGGTCATATAATTTATCTGCTAAAAGGAAAGGTTTCAGTTTAAACCTGTTCGCTCCAAATGTATTGGTTTCGAGAACCTCGGCACCGGCTTTTCGATAATCTTCATGTACCTGTCTCACTAATGTAGGATTGGTCAGGTTCAATTCTTCAAAGCATTTATTAATAAACACTCCACGATTGTACAGCTCTGTCCCCATGCCCCCATCGAAGAGAACTACCCCTTCCTTCAGCCGATTTAGAATATTTGTCTTTGCCATCAATCACTTTGTAATTTTACTTTTAAATATTAATTTTAATAAACCTTATCAAATCATCTTAACCTTAGTAACAAAACTTTATCTAACCTTATCAACCTTATTACCATATTTTTCTAATGTTGTTTAATAAGGTAATAAGGCTTCTCGGAGTTGTTATTACCTGTTACTAAGGTTTAATTGTTAAAAATAAGGTTTTATTTTTATTATATCCAAAACCTCACCTGGATAAAATCAACTTCTCAGTTCTAACCTCATTTACTGAGACAATCCTCAACAAATATATTCCTGAAGAAATTCCTTCTTCATCTGTTGACCAAATCAATTTCAGTTCATTTGTTGCAGGTATTCCCTCAAATAATGTTTTAACCATATTCCCCAATACATCAATTAATTCGATTTTCGATTCTGCTTTTTTGTTAAAAATAACATTTATCGAAACTGCATTCGTAAAAGGATTTGGACACATTTGAACTTCTTTTATTGGAGAAACATTTAATTGAGTATTATCATCTACAGATGTATATTCTGATTCATAAGCCCCGATGTCAGGTGCATTTCCCAGGAAATCTTCATTGATTCCATTGATGAAAACACCCCTATCAATCCCTGCGGAACCTTCTTGAGTTGTAAAAGTATATAAAGACATTCCTGCAGGATAATTCCCAAATTGTGTTGTACTTAATTTCGGGTCTCCCCAGTAACCGTGCAGTTCCTGACCTGTAGCAATTCTGAATGCATCCATTGTTTCATATCTTGAATTATTCAATGAGTCTGATTCATAGCTCACCCATTTATATATGTATGGATTAGCGCTTTCAGCTTCTTTTGTAGAATAATTCAGATTATAATCGAAAGTATCGTACCTGTGAAATCCGGCAGAGTACATATCACCATTATAAACTCTTCCTCTTGCATAAAAGATATTATTTTTATAAACAAAGTTTTGTTGCATTGCGTCCTGCCCCCTGTATAAACAATGTTCGCTGTCACAATGCGGAGGAATAGACCTGGGTTTCTCCCAAATTGTATTATGATAAAATATTATACCCCTTGATATTCCTTCTACACCAGTATTTTGTTTAATACATCCCTGATGAAATCCACTCATATAATTTCTAACAACGAAAACAGGCCCCGGATAAATAGGTGCTACACTTATCGTATTTTCACATTTACCCAGTCTGTTCCTGAAAACTCTTCCATTGACCATGTGCCCGTCTAATTCAAGGTCATCGTCCTTGCAATCGTAAATAACATTGTCGTATATATCAATCTCTCTGTCAACCCAAGAATTAAGAACATCCAAATCATCGGGACCCATCACCGGAGGATCTCCTTCATCTGCACATGGGTGAATACCATCCACAACACCATAAATGACATTATTCCTGATTGTGATAAATGGTCCGGGATTATATCTGAAATAAATCCCAAAATATGATTGTCCGGGTGTATTAATGTGAGATTCTCCCGGTCCCTGGTTTTCATCAACTTCTGTATGAGTTTCATCTGAAATCACATTATTCATAATTAGAAAATTACCCGTTAATGGTGGATTTGCCTCTTCGCCGTGCAGAACTGAAATATTTGTTGTGTAATCTCCCGAGCGGCTGTCGTGAATATAACAATTTGTAATTATCATATTATGGCAACCCCTGAAATAAACTCCGTATCCCGATTCATTGTGAACCTCGAGATTATTGAAAATAAAATATGAACCATGTTCAATCTGAATGGCTCCATTATTTGTACCTTGAATCAATGGCTTTGAATTGTTTTGTGATGTAAACACAATTGGATTGGTTTGAGTTCCTGACACATTAAAAACGTGGATACCGTTTGTATATGTTCCCGCTGCCAATCTTACTTCATCTCCCGGCTGCAAATTAACAATTGCCGCATCGAGTTCTGATTGATTCGCTACGTTAACAACTCTCAGATGTGTTGGAATTGAAAATTCGGGCTTGGTTGTTACCGTTGAAAAATAAGGATTTGTACCTGAAACACCATCAGGGTCAATCAAAGTAATTCTCAAATCATAAGTGGTATTTAAATCAAGTTTGAATAAACTTGTTGCAAGATGATTTCCATCATACCTGACGAAATCGTGACCATGCTTATAATCGTCGGTACCGGTTTTTTTGTATTCAACGGTTGCAGTTTCATTGAAGTTCATACCATCAATTTTAATGATAATTCCAGCGGTCTCAAAGTTACCATAAGTTTTTACATCTGAAATATTTGAACCATACAGTTGATTCGAATTGTAAATAATAATCAGAATTGCAACACCAAAAGGTATTTTCCAAAAATTTTGAAAACAACAGTACATAAATCCTCCTTTTTTCAAGAGATGTTGTAAAATAAATTCTTTTAGAGCTAAGTAATTCAAATCTATGAAATAAAAATATCAAAAAACAACTTTTTCTATACATAGATATATTTTTTAGAAAAATATACTGTTTTTAGAAATGTATTCATCACAAAAAATTCCTTTTTTTTAGCTAAGTTTGTAATCGGAGTGTTTTTAATGAAATTGATATTTTTTTTAGTTTCTTGTATATAAATTCAGGATAAATTATGAATATTTTTGTTTTAAATTGTGGTAGCTCGTCATTAAAATTCCAAATTATTGAAACTGACCTTGATTTAATTAAGGATGACAAAGACAGAACATTAGCAAAAGGATTAATTGAAAGAGTAGGAAGCCAGGCAATCATCACATTCCAGGTCGAGGGACACCCTCCTGTCAAGCAGGCAGCTCCATTGAGAGACCATAAAGCAGCTTTGAATTATGTAATCAAATGGATTACCGACTCAGAAACGGACATTCCGGGTATCAGGTCTCTCGAGGATATTCACGCAATTGGTCATAGGGTTGTCCATGGTGCAGAAAGATTCAAGAAATCAGTGAGGATTGACAAGGAAGTAATTGAAGGAATAGAGGATTGCATTGACCTTGCACCGCTTCATAATCCGGCTAATTTAAAGGGTATTTATGCCGCACGTGAACAATTCGGTCCAAATACTCCGCAGGTCGCTGTTTTCGATACTTCGTTTCATTCCACAATGCCTGAGATTTCTTATCTATATGCAATTCCATATCAAACTTACAGAAGGTTTAAGGTAAGAAAGTATGGTTTCCATGGTACCTCGCACAGGTATATTTCGTACAGGTACAGGAAATTAACAGGAAGGGAAAGAGAAGATACAAATATCATTACTCTCCACCTTGGAAATGGTTCATCTGCTTGTGCCATCAAGGGTGGCAACTCACTCGATACTTCGATGGGTATGACTCCCCTCGACGGTTTAATGATGGGTACACGCTGCGGCGATATTGACCCGACTGTAATTGAATACCTTATGCACAAAGAGGGTACAAGCATCGACGAAGTATTTAATGTTTTAAATAAGCGTTCAGGTGTGCTTGGCATTTCCGGTTTAACCAATGATATGCGGGATCTACTCGATGAAATAAAGGAACACCAGGACAGGCGTGCTATTCTTGCCGTCGATATGTTTTGTGCAAAAGTCAGAAAATACATCGGTGCTTACATTGCAGAAATGAATGGTGCAGATGCGATTTGTTTTGCTGGCGGAATTGGAGAAAACTCCTTTGATATAAGAAAGAAAATCATTACCGGTCTGGATTGGCTCGGTATTGAAATTGATGACTCACGTAATGAACAAGCTTATGGCGGAAAACAAATGAAAATCAGCTCGGACGACAGCAAAGTAGAAATTTATGTCATCCCTACTAATGAAGAATTGATTTTAGCAAGAGACACTTTGCGTGTTGTATTGAATGTACCGAGAATATGGTAGTAATTTTAAATTTAGAAAATTAAATGATAGTTAAATTTTATAAAATTAATTTGAATGAGTGTGATGAAATTTACTGATGGTATTAGGGCAAAGGCAAAAGCACTGAATTTGAAGGCAGCTTTTCCCGATGCGGAAGATGTGAGGGTCTTGACGGCTGCAAGATTCCTTGCCGATGAGAAAATTGCACAGCCGGTTTTGATTGGAAATGATGAAAATATAAAAAAAATTGCGGGAAATAATAATATTAATATTGGTGGAATGGAGTTTATCAATCCTGTTAGTTCCCACTATAAAAATGAATTTTCAAATCTGTTATATGAGAAAAGGAAGTCCAAAGGCATGACAATAGAGGAATCCGACAATTTAGTAGAATTACCACTCTACTTTGCCGGATTACTCATGGAAACCGGGTATGTAAAAGTAGTTGTCGGAGGAAATGTTTCTTCAACCGGGGATGTAATTCGCTCTGCGATTCATACTGTAGGAGTGGCTGAAGGGATTTCAATTGTGAGCAGTTATTTCATAATGGTTTTCCCTGATAAATTGCTATGTTTTGCCGATTGTGCGGTCAATCCTGACCCTAATGAACAACAACTTGCAGATATTGCAATTTCTTCTGCAAAAAATTTCCAGGCGGTAACAGGAGAAGAACCAAAAGTTGCAATGCTTTCATTTTCAACAAAAGGAAGTGCTAATCATCCTCATGTTGATAAAGTTATTAATGCAACTAAAATAATTAAAGAAAAAGTTCCCGGTTTGTCAGTAGATGGCGAAATGCAGGCAGATGCCGCTTTAATTGCATCAATCGGTGAACGTAAATGCAAGGGCTCACCTGTTGCGGGTAAAGCAAATGTATTGATTTTCCCCGACCTGGATGCAGGAAATATTGGATATAAGCTTACTGAACGTCTTGCAGGAGCCGAGGCAGTCGGACCTATTGTCCAGGGATTGAAAAAGCCGTATTGCGATTTATCACGCGGCTGTAGTAGCGATGATATTATTAATGTTGCTTCTATTTGCAGTCTGATGGCATAAAATAAAATAGAATATGAAAATTGAAAATTGAGATAATTAATATTTAGTTGGAAGCAAAAAGAATTATAAATAAATTTATTTTGTTATCATTACGAGAGAACTTATTTTTAAAATCCAAAGTTTCCTGCGAAACTAAAATTATTGTTTGTGAAGTGTAAGTAATTTAAATTAATTGATTAGGATTTTATGGCGATTATATTAAATGGTCAGGGACTGACTATTGAAAAATTGGTTAGCGTTGCGAGGCATAACGAAAAGGTGGAACTCGACAATTCCTCGGTGGATAGAATCATTACTTGCCGTTCTATGCTTGAGAAAAAAATTGAAGCACGTGAAATTATGTATGGTGTTAATACAGGCATTGGTGAATTTTCAGAAATTGTTTTGAATGACGAACAAATCAAAGATTTTCAGAAATATCTCATATACAATCATTCAGCAGGTATCGGGAATCCCGTTCCGATTGAATTTATACGCGGTGCTATAACAGGAAGAATTAATGTTCATGCACACGGTAATTCAGGATGCAGATTGGAAATAACGAAAACACTAATCGAAATGCTCAACAAAGGAGTTACACCTGTTGTATGCGAAAAAGGTTCGGTCGGAGCTTGCGGTGATTTGGCACCAATGTCTCAAATAGCACTACTGATGATGGGTGAAGGTGAGGCATATTATAAAGGTGAAAGAATGTCTGGGAAATCAGCTTTCGAGAAAGCAGGCATTCCTGTTCCAGGGTTACAGGCACGTGACGGACTCGCGGTAATAAATGGTTCAAATTTATTAACTGCTATGAGTGCAATGCATTTATATGATTTCAACAGATTACTGAAACAAGCGGAAATTGCGGCAGCAATGACATTGGAAGCATTACTGGCAAATATGAAACCTTATGATATCCGGCTTCATAAAATGAGAGGCTTCACAGGTGCTCAGCGGAGTGCGAATTCAATTAAAAAGTGTATTGAAGGCAGTGACCTTCTAACAGGTAAAATGAAGACAAGAGTACAGGATGCTTACTCGATGCGTTCCACACCGCAAGTAATAGGTGCTGCACATGATGCTGTTGCTTATGCAAGGTCTCAGGTTGAAATCGAACTGAACGGGGTCGGAGATAATCCGATATTTATTCCCGAAGATAATTTGACACTTACGGGCGCAAACTTCCAGGGAACACCTGTTTCATTACCGATGGATTTCTCAGGTGCATCAATCACTATGGTGTGTGTACTTTCCGAACGCCGGCTTAACAGATTATTGAACCCGGCTCTGAGTGCCGGTTTACCCGCTTTTTTAACAAAAGGTGCCGGGATGTTTTCTGGATTGATGTTGAGCCAATATACTGCTGACACACTGCTCGTCGAGCAAAGGATTTTATCGAATCCTGCATCAATTCAATCTATACCTGCTGCGGCAGACCAGGAGGATTTTGTTTCGATGGGGATGAATACTGCCTTGAAAAACTCACAAATTCTCGATAATGCTTATGGCATACTCGGTATCGAATTTATGGCGGCTGCTCAGGCACTCGATTTCCGTAATTTCAAAAACGGTGATGGTGTATCCGCAGCTAAAGAAGTTATAAGAAAATATGTTGATTTCCTGGATATTGACAGACCTCTTTATAGTGACCATAACAAAATGAAGGAGCTTGTCAAATCCTGCGAAATCCTCGATACAGTCGAAAAAGTCGTTGGTAGTATAGAATAAATTAATGAGAAAAACTTAACAGGTTATTGTATGATTTATTCTATTTAAATTACTGATTGTTTATTGTTATTTATTAAACTATGATACTTAAGTCCTTAAATACATTTATAGAGATTTCTAAGGGCAAAACAAAAAAGAAAATTGTTGTTGCTGCCGCAGAAGACCAGCCGGTACTTGATGCAATTTCAGCTGCCGAATCGGCAGGTATCATTGTTCCGATTCTTGTTGGCAATAAAATAAAAATTCAGGAAATTTCATCAAAAATAAATTTTGACTTAAAAAATATAGAATTAATTGATGAAAGTAATCCTGTTCGGGCATGTAAAACATCAGTTACTCTAATCAGGGAAAACAAAGCACAAATTCTGATGAAAGGTATGGTAAGTACAGCAGACTATTTAAGAGCAATACTCAATAAGGAAGACGGATTGAGAAAAGGTCAGCTTCTCAGCCATATTGCTTTCTTTGAATTGCAAAATTATCACAAGCTTCTTGCCGTAACCGATGTAGCTCAAAACATCGCTCCCACATTTGAGGAAAAAATCGAAATTCTTAATAATGCAATTGATTGTTTCCATAATATCGGAATTGACAATCCGAAGATTGCTGCGATTGCTGCTGTCGAAACCGTAAGTCCCAAAATGGAAGCAACAATTCATGCTGCAGCTTTCACAATGATGAATCGAAGGAATCAAATTAAAGGGTGTATCATTGATGGTCCCCTGGCACTCGATAATGCAATTTCAAAAGAATCTGCAGAACATAAAGGTATAATTAGTGATGTCAGCGGTGATGTTGATTTGCTTTTAACACCTGACATCGAATCAGGAAATATTTTATATAAAAGTTTGACCTATTTCGGAAATGCAACTGTGGCTGCAATCATACTTGGGGCTTCAGTGCCAATTGTACTAACATCAAGGTCTGACAATGACCGGAGTAAGTTGATGTCGATAGCTTTGGCAGCAAGCTGCTAATTAACGAATAAAGATTAGTGAATAAATTATGATAATAAGACATATATAATTTAATTATTGAATTTGAAAATGAGAATTTTAGCTATTAATCCCGGTTCGACTTCGACCAAAATTTCTGTATTTGATGATTTAATTGAAAATTTTACAACTGTTTTGAGACACAGCGCTGAGGAATTATCAAAATATCCCAGAATTATTGACCAATATGAATTCAGAAAAAAAATAATAATAAACGCACTTAAACAAGCTGAAATTGATATTCAAACTTTAGATGCGGTAGTTGGCAGAGGTGGTTTACTTAAGCCGATTCCCGGTGGTGTTTATAGGGTAAATGATAAATTAATTGAAGACCTGAAAAAAGAACTTCTCGGAGAACACGCATCTAATATCGGTGGTATTCTCGCAAAAGAAATAGCTAACGAAAACATCAGAAAAATAGATGCTTTCATCGTTGACCCTGTGGTCGTTGATGAACTCGATGACATTGCCAGAATCTCAGGTAATCCTCTGCTACCGAGAATTAGTATCTTTCACGCATTAAATCAAAAAGCTGTTGCCAGAAGATATGCAAGAGAAATAAACAAAAAATATGATAATTTGAATCTAATTGTCGTCCATCTTGGTGGCGGTATAACAGTAGGTGTTCACAGACATGGAAGAGTAATTGATGTAAATAACGGATTGGACGGAGAAGGTCCTTTCTCACCCGAAAGAGCAGGTACTCTGCCTGCTGGAGCATTAACCAAACTCTGTTATTCTGACAAATATCAGTACCACGAAATCAGGAAAATGATTACAGGAAAAGGTGGTATGGTTGCTTATCTCGGAACTAATGATGCTGCTGAAATCGAAAAGAGAATTAATAATGGAGATGAAAAAGCAAAGTTAATTTTGGAGGCGATGGCATACCAGATTGCAAAAGAAATCGGAAGTTGTTCCACTGTTTTATCAGGCAAAATTGATTGCATTTTGATTACCGGTGGGCTGGCTTTCTCCGATTTTATTATTAATTTAATTTCGGAAAGGGTAATTTTCCTGGCTCCAATTAAAGTGTACCCCGGCGAAGATGAGATGAAAGCACTTGCAGAAGGAACTTATTACGCATTGAAAGGCGAGTTACCGATAAGAGAATATAATTAAGTAAATAAATTATACATTCAGTTTCAATTTTGATTTGGTTTAATTTTTAATTATTGGACTTTTCCCTTAAGTTCACATTCCGGCTTTTGCCACTTTTATTAATTTTATTAATTTTTTCAATTATGAAAGATATTACCTTAAATGATTTGGTTGAAAAATACTTTAAGCAGCAGCAGGAAGTATATGGAAATCTTTTATATACTGAAAAAAATAACTCGACTGAATTAACAATTAATAATATTTTAAATCAGGAAAATTATTCAGGAAAGGAAACAGAAATTAAAAGAATTGTTATTGCTGACGTTCCGACAGATTTATTCACCGAAGAACCTGAGTGGAAAAGAACTAAGAACCTCGATGAACTTTATGAGAAAATACATACTTGTATGAAATGCCCCTTAGGTGCTACAAGAAAAAACTTTGTTTTCGGCACAGGCAATCCCCAAGCTGATATTATGCTGATAGGAGAAGCCCCCGGTGCAGATGAAGATGAGCAAGGAAAGCCATTTGTCGGTAGGGCAGGACAATTGCTTACAAAAATTATCGAGTCCATCGGTTTAACAAGAGACGACGTTTTTATTTGTAATATTCTCAAGTGCCGTCCTCCTGAAAACCGTTCACCATTCCCATCGGAAATAGAGGAATGTGAGCCATATTTAATAAAGCAAATTGAATTGATTCAACCGAAATTCATTCTTGCTCTTGGTTTAACAGCCATAGACACTTTACTGAAAAAGAAAAACAAGATGGGTGAAATTCGGGGAACTATACAAAATTACCACGGTATAAAAATGGTTGTTACATACCATCCCGCAGCTCTGTTGAGGAATCCCGGGTGGAAAAAAATGGTTTGGGACGATGTCAGATTATTAAGAAAACTATATGATGAGTATTTAAACAGCAAGCTAAAAATATAATATTTAGAATGTATAATGAGTCGAAAGTCAATATTCGTTAATCAAGAGTTGAGCATATATAATTATTAATTAATATTATTGGATATTATCATGCTCCTGATTCAAAAGACAAATGTTTGAAATTATTAATTTGAAAAATGTATCGTATATATTTATTTAAAATTTAAAATTGAAATTAAATTAATGTTTAAATAATTAAAATGTTAAAATGAAAGTAGCAGTATTATATGGGGGAATTTCCCCCGAAAGAAATGTTTCGATTACAGGTGGCTTAGCAGTGATAAAAGCTCTTCAGGAACTCGGTCACGAAGTCGTTCCGATTGACCCTGCTTATGGTGCAAACGGAAAGCAATCAATCGAGGAAATTATTTCGCCATCCAATAGTATTTCGCTCGAAGAATTGGCAAAATTCGAATCAAGAAAAATTATAGAATGTGTAAACTCTTCACTTTTTGATGGTATAGATGTTGCATTCATCGTTCTTCACGGAAAATATGGCGAAGACGGGAAAATCCAGGCATTACTCGAACTTCGGGGAATACCTTATACTGGTAGCAACATCAAAGCAAGTGCAATCGGAATAGATAAACTTGCTTCAAAAATGCTATTCTTAGCAGCCGGAATATCTACACCCCAGTGGTTGACAGTCAGGGAAAAAGATTTCGGCAATTATGAATATTTTGAAGAAATCAGGAGCGAATTAGGTGATAATCTCGTAATTAAACCGAATGACCAGGGTTCAACGATTGGAATAACAATTGTCGAAGATGGTAATCTCGATGAAATTAACAAAGGTGTCGATTTAGCATCTAAATTTTCGGATATAGTTATTGTAGAGCAATTCATCGAAGGCAGAGAAATTACAGTCGGTATTGTCGGAGGTGAAGCACTGCCTCTAATCGAAATAGAACCTGAAGAAGGATTTTACGATTATGAACATAAATATACAAAAGGAAAAACCGAATACATCTGCCCTGCAGAAGTAACTGAAGATATTGCAGAATTTATGCAAAACCAGGCATTGTCTGCTTATAATATCATCGGCTGCTCAGGATTTGCAAGAGCGGATTTCCGTCTTGATGACGAAGGTCAACCTTTCCTTCTCGAAATAAATACAATTCCCGGCTTCACGGCAACCAGTCTCGTTCCTATGGCTGCAAAAGAAATTGGAATAGAATTTCCTGAGTTATGCGACAGAATCATACAGCTTGTTTTCAATAAAAACAATAATCACATTGATGAAAATGAGGAAGAATGAGCATAACTAAAGATATTGACTTATGTGGAATCGGTAACGGGCTCCTCGATATTCAATATATAGTATCTGACGATTTAATCAGCAAATTGAATATTAATAAGGGAGAAATGCGGCTTGTTGATTCCATATTGCAAAAGGAAATAATCGGAAATATGGCAATTCCTGAAGAAAACAGAGCCAGCGGTGGCTCGGCTGCAAATACAATCATTGCCTTTTCTCAATTCGGCGGCAATGCTGCATATAATTCAAAACTCGGAGATGATGATTACGGAAAATTCTATGTAAAAGAATTCGAGGATTTGGGCATTGTTCTTCATTACTCGAATAGCAAAATCGAACCGACAGGAACTTGCTTAATTTTAATTTCACCCGATTCCGAGAGAACCATGCTTACTAATCTTGGTGCTTCAGCATCATTCGGTGCTGATGATTTATCCGAAGAATTAATAAAGCGTGCAAAATGGTTATATATCGAAGGTTATAAATTCTCACAAAAATCCAGCACTGAAGCGGTATTCAAGGCAATCGAAACGGCAATAAAGAATGAGACAAAAATTTCATTGACATTTTCCGATGCATTCATTACAGAAAACTTCAGGGAACCGCTTGCAGAGTGTGTTAAACATTCCGATTTGATTTTTTGCAATGAAGCTGAAGCTTTAAATTTCACACGAACAAATAATTTTAATGATGCAGTAAAAATACTTTCTGATAAGGTTAAAAATTTTGCAGTAACCAGGGGTAGTAATGGTGCAGTAGTAAAATGGAAAGATAAAATATTCAAAATTCCCGCTTACCCGGCAAATCCTGTTGACAGTACCGGTGCAGGAGATATTTTTGCAGCAGGATTCTTTTATGGAATAATAAAATATAATGACCCCGAATTAGCGGGTAAATTCGGTTCTTTAGCAGGTGCTAGAATTGTTTCCCAAATTGGTCCCAGGTTGAAGGAAAAACATTCGAAAATAATAGATTTCTTTTTCGGATAAATGTAATTAATTCCACAATAAAGTACTTGGAAATCAATACAATGATTAATAAATTGTAAGATTGATAATTTAAATAAGATTATTATTATGAAAAAATTTATTTGCTATATATTTATTTACTTATTATCTGTCATTACAGCTTACTCACAAAGCGGAATGAGATTTCCGGAACTTGAAAAAAAGTTAGAACCATATTTTGATGGTGACCTTATTGAAGATATTAAGAAACAATTGCCCCAAGGCAGTGATTATTCAATCTGGGGTTGGGATGTAGGTGATTTCTCGGGAGATGGATTTACCGATGTTGCACTCAGCATAAAAATTAGTGCAGAGAAAAAGAAAACGTCACACGTATATTTCTTCGTTGACATAGACGGTTACTTGACAAAAATTACCGAAATACCTTATGATTATGTAGAATTACCCCTCGAAATCGGTGTCAGTATCAGAAGCAATACCTGTTATGTTACTTCAAAAATTCAACAATTCAACTGGCTGATAAAAGGTTACACATTCAAGAATGGGACACTGATTCTTCAGGATGAATTTATTACAAAAAGAATCAGGGATTATACACATGAAACTTATCAAAACTTTACTACTTTGAAAAACACTGAGAAATATATTAAAACCATCAAAAACGAAAAAAGATTTTCAACAGATTATCTTACAATCCCCAGCTACCAGAGGGGTAGAATCATTTACGAAGGTTATTCCAACCAGATTTATGACAATTATACTCCTTATGTGAAAAAAGGAGCTTACTATTGGAATGGCGAAGATGATTGCAGTTTTTGGGTCAGTTCAGCTTATGACCAGGAATATATTTATATGACAATTAAAGTAAAGGACGATAAAGTCGTTTATGATTATTATGATTTTACGCCGGCAGATAACATCGAAATATGGATTGATATTAAGCCGTCTGATGACGATGAAAAAGATATTGTCGAATCTTTACAGAATAAAAACGATATAAAAACGGAAGATGAAAAAGGAATTTATAATTTTAAAATTTCTCTTGGAGATTTCCATGAAAAGAAAGCATTCGTTCGGGAAGTCAGCAGTTCGGATAAATTATACAAGTTTCAGAAGGAATCTTCTGCATGGATAAAGGCGTCTTCTACCCTGACAACTGACGGATACATGGTCAAATTCCGAATTCCCCTGCTATTATTCGGTTTCGACGGACCACCTGTCGAAGAGAGAAAGCTCACAAGATTCGGTTGTACGGTTATAGTACACGACATTGACAACACATACAGACCGGAAGAAGAAACACAAATAGCAACATCTGATTTTTATCCTACTGAATCATATACTTACGGCTCACTTATTCTCATTCCTCAAGATATGTGGTATGGTGAAATGTTGAATATATACAGAGATGATATTCTCCGATACCTCACGGAACTCGGTTACTAAAAAGTTTAATCAATTTTTATAGGGTAAAATATATTATTATTTTATCTCTTTTAATATCTAATTTATAATTGTATAATTAAAATATTTTGTCGTATATATTTATAATTTTTGAATAATAAAATTATATTATTCTACTTATTAATAATATTATTAGTATCAACTAAAATCCCTGTACCAGTCTTGCTTTTCGTGGAAAAATTTTTAAAAAATCGTTTGTGAATAATTAATTTTTGAATTAAATTGTATTAATGAAGATAAAAGGTTCTTTTAATGTTTTTTTTTGATAATAATAATTGTTTTTATAAACTTTTTGTCTATGTATAATTTTAATAGGAGATATGTATTGAAAAAAATTGAAACGTTTATTTGGAAGTTATTCGGACTGATTACAGTCATTGGAATGACAAGTGTGATTATTTCATGTACGGGACCGGAAGGCCCTTCCGGTACTCCCGGTGCTAACGGAAGAGATGCAAACATTATCTGTGCAGTCTGCCATGGTGATGAAGCTGACAATATTGAACTAAAATTCAATCAGTATGATTTATCGAAGCACAACACAGGTACTATTTATGAAGAAGAAGCTGGTCGTCTCCAGTGCGGCGGATGCCATACAGGTGACGGTTATGCCGAGGCAGCCGGACTTAATCAAAATGACCCGGTATCAAAGGCATCATCTAAAATCAATTGCAGGGCATGCCATTTTATTCACAAGAATTTTGATACCACAGATTTCGCAAGAAGAGTTACTCAGGGTTTTGCTTTAAGACATACCGGTGCAATGATTGACCAAAAGGAAGGGAATCTTTGTTCAAAATGTCATCAGGCACGTCCTTATACACACTCTTCGACTGCCGATACAATTAAACCCGCAAGTAAAGGTGCTTCTTATTCGAGATTTGGTCCGCATTATGGTGTTGTTGCCAATGTTGTAACCGAAAACGGATTATATAAGATTAACGGTCCGGAACCTTATCCGACCGAAGCAAATAAACACATGGCTTTACCAAAGGGTTGTGTTTCATGCCATATGGGAAAAGATACTCTTAATCCTGCAGTAGGTGGTCATACATTCTTAACACCGGTTGCAAACTTAGCTAACTTTAAAAATAATTGTGCTGACCCATGCCATGATGTTAGCAAAATGAAATCTCATCCATTATATAATGCAATCAGGGATTCATTAGTGGTTTACAGGCAGTTACTTATTAATAAAGGATGGCTCGATACAACTCAGGCACTTCAGGAAACAGGTTATAATGTTTTGGGTGAATATCCAAGAACTGCAGGTGGACAAAATCTGATTTTGCAGCCAACTGAAGCGGAAGTATTGTTAAATTATTTATATATTGCTAAAGACCGTAGCAATGGTGTACATAATCCAGGTTATGTAAAAGCTCTTGTTTGGAACGGTTTGGCTTTCCTCAGACAATAAATGATTTATGATAGTTTGGGAGTCAGGATTAATTCCTGACTCCATTTATTATAAGCTTCAACATATAATTGCTGGAGCTTTTTTTCTGTGAATTAAGAATTTATTAATTTTATAATTATTGTATATGAAGACTTAAGGGATTTTTATGAAAAAAATTTTCATTTATCCGATTTTATTGACTGTGTGCTTAACGATTGCTTTTGCAAGGCCTCAGTACTCGATTCTCCAGAGTTTCGGCACAAAATGTATCGGCTGCCATTATAACACACAGGGTGGCGGTGTGCGTACACAACCCGGCTGGTTGTCGAGAAAAGACATTAGCCTGATTCCAGTATCTGGCATTGGATTGCAAGAATTTTATGATGCATTATCAACTAATACCGTATCCAATGAAGCAGTAACATTCGGCACCGATTTCCGCTGGCAGGATGCTCGCTGGCCTGTTATTGGAAGAGATGATATGGTTATGCAATTCACACCATATCTCATTTTACAGCCAACTAACTGGCTTGGCTTCGAGGGTTTTTATAATATAGCTTATGATATTGCAAAAGATAAGAGATTTGTCGGGCAGAATCCTTATGCTTTCAGCATGTATTTAAGACCGTCTGAGAAACTTCCCTCGTTGCGTGTCGGTTATTTCCAGCCGACCATCGGTACAAAGTATGATGACCATACTATATTAATCAGGGAAGTAACCGGATTTGCAAGGTCAAGTACTTTTAATGATGTAAAAAAATATAAAAGACCGGGAACTATTCCATTAATTCCTGATGATTATGCCGAATGGGGTGCTCAGCTCGATTATGAAGCTCTCGATTGGCTTGGATTATCGGCAGGTATTTTTCGTGCTGATAATTTAGCAGGTTTGACGACTGTAAATAAAACAGGCACTCCGGTACCGGTTGTTGACAGCGGCTCTTATTCTACTGTTTTAAGAGCTTTTATTACCCCGCCGACACTGATTGACGGAATTACCACTTTTCTTGGTGGTACTTATTTTATAAATAAAGATTATTATATTTCGAGTGCATTCCTGAATATTGGCTTGACTGAGAAATTATCTCTGATGACAGAATATATGCGTTCTGAAAAAAAAGACTGCAGGTTTACTCAAAATGTTATGGCTGAAGTTACTTATGCTGTTACCGATGCTGTTCTTCCTTTTATTAGAGCTGAAAGAGGACAAACAAAATATAAAATTGAAAATCATCCGTTTTATACGAATCAATTTGTATTTGGAGCACATATAAATCTATTACCTTATATTGATTTATTACCTGAGTACAGGATTTATAATAGTGAACAGGTCGAAGGTTACGCACGTCAGTGGACTTTCCAGGTTCATGTATTTTATTGAGATTCTTAATTAAATAAATTAATAATAAATAGGTGATTAAATGAATATTCGAAATAGTAAAAATAGAATAATATCTGATGTAATTATTTTTTCCTCATTGATTCTTGTATTTATAATTACATCATGCAAAGACCAGGATGAAGTATTTATAACTCCTCCGACACCCGGTGGATGTGACACTACAAACATTACTTTTTCAAGTACTGTACAGCAAATCGTTTCTACGAAATGTAATTGTCATGGTGTTTCAGCTCCTAATTTTGCAGTATATAATAATTTGAAAGCCGCTGTAAATAATGGAAAATTATTACTGTATATTCAGCCTGGTCAACATGTAAGTTATGCTCTCGACACTTGTGAAGTAAAGCAAATTACTGCATGGATAAATAAAGGGGCTCCAAATAATTAATACGGTCTATGGATATCAGATTACGAATTAAATATTATATTTTTTCTTTATCATTTGTAATTTGTTTCTTATTAATTAAAGATACGAAAATTATAGCACAGGACTTTCCTGTCAGAAGTGGCAGTATTATATTTTTAGAAAAAAAATGTAATTACTGCCACTCGATTAAATCACAGGCTATAGAATGTCTCGACACTTCAATAAAACCAACATTAGACCTATCAACAGTCGGTGATTCTTTAAATGCAGAAATATTCAAAGATTTTTTAAAGAAAAAAATTAAATTAAAGTATAAAAAACATCCTGTAGCTTTCAAAGGCAATAATGATGACTTTGAAATTTTGTGTAAATGGCTTCAAAACTTAACTTCGGTTGTTTACTGAAATAATTTTATCATAAAATAAAGTTTCACTTTATTTTATCCTTTTTTGATTTTCATTTTTTCAAATAAACTATTTTATCAATAATCCGTTTATTATTTTATCTGTAAAAACAAAAAAAAATAAATGAAACAAGAAATAATACTAAAAAGCGGCTGGATTAAAGTTGACAAAGAAGAACTTGACAAGCTGAGACAAAAAATCCGGGAGAAATACGAATCGGAAGGCGGTACAAAGAAATTCAATGCTCATCTGCCTAATTACGAAGAACTCCGCGAAATCATCATCAACAAGCTTAAAGAAATCGAAGAGCAGCAAGACATCGTCATTAAAATACAGGATTTACCTGAATACGACATCGTACCTGGAAACACTTTTTTCAGGAATCTTCTCTATACTAACAAAGATGCAAAGGGGCTTCAGTTCCAGGAATACAACATTGATATTTGTTATCTTTTCACTTTTGGAAAAAAAAGATTTGAACAAAAAAGATTTGAAAAAAAACTACTCGAAGATTTTACTATTTACAGACCAACTCAAAAACACGGTTTGAATGTTATTATTTCATCTACCCTGAATAATATGAGTGAAGCTGAAAAAGTCAGCGAATGTCTAAAAGATAAATTTGATATAAAAGTTGAAACTGAAATTCGTAATTCTCAAACTTTCAGCAAGGGCTCTCTATTTGAATTATACGGCAATCTGGATTCTAACGAACAAGTATTCATAATAATCAGCAGGGACTTTCTGCAGAACGAAAATTGTCTCAGGGAATTGATTGACCTTGAAAAATCACATCCGGATTTGTATCTCAGCCACACATTCCATATTCTGCTGAAAGATATTTATGAAGGTGATTTCAATATTTTCGATTCTCTCGGCAGGTCTGAACTACTCAAATACTGGAAACTCAGAATCGAAAAACTCGAAAAAAATCACAAACTATTAGTCAGTGACCGAAAAGAAAAAGAATTTTATAAAAAGTTAAGAACTGAATTCGATGAAATCAAAAAAATCATCGAGGAACTTCACGACCTTCTCGATTTCATTCGCGAAAACCAACATAAGGTTTATTATGAAATTCTCCTGAATAAAATCAACAGTTATGATGAACTTACCTCATTATTGCCTAAGCTGACAAAGCCACATATTATCAGCAGTTCACTCGAATTGACTTACAAGAGAATAAAAATTCCGTCAACCAATAATCCTGCAAAGCCGGAGTTTCCTCCGGAGCCATTTTATACTCCAAAATTTCCGGCTTCTGAAACAAGGAAATTAAGTATTCCCGGTTTTTCTAATGTATGGCTAAAAGATGAAAGCACTAATCCAACCGGTACACACAAAGACAGAATGGCTTGGGAAGTCGTAATTAAATACAAATCATTGATTGAAAGCTTGAAATATAAAAACCAGGATTCACTTCCCCAGATGTCCATCATTTCTTCGGGAAGTGCTGCTATTGCTATTCAACATTTATTCAATCTTTTCAAAATTCCGACAAGATTGAAAGTCCTCGTTGACAAAAATCTCAACAACGGAATTAAAGAATCTATAAAACAAATCGGCTGCGAGTTATACATTACTGACCTGTCTGAACGGCTTTTAACCTCTGATGATATAAAAGAAATCACAGACAATAAAAACGGCATTGATATTACATACCGTGAAGTTCTCGACCCGACCCACGATAATTATTACGACTGGATGAGCTACGAAATTCTCCGCGAAAAGCCGGATTACTGCTTCATCCCCTTCGGCACAGGCGATTTATTCATCAATGTTTTGAATATTGTAAAAATTGAATATTTCAATTCATTCGTTGCAAAGCATGACCCCCGCTTTTTCAGCGATATTAATTCTTTGAAGAAATGCAGCTTTCTCGGAGCTTCTACCAATCTTCCGAATTCCCGGCTCGACAAACTGTTCTCAAGCTTTCTGCCTAATCTCGATTCATTCAAAAAATACATTGTGGAAATGAAGGAAGAATATGATTGCGTCGGACAGATGACAGGCATATACAATGTGGACGAAAGCAATGTGGACAGAGCTATTGAAATTGCCAATTCTCAAAAAATAAAATTCGAACCATCAGGTATGGCAGGTCTGGCTCTGCTATTGCAAATGAAGGATTCAATCCCCAAATCTTCAAAAATCCTTTTAGTTAACACAGGAAAAACAAAAAGTGTTGAGGAATTAATTATTTGATTAATGAATGTTAAATTTTGATTCTTGAATTTTAAATTTAAACAAAGTATATAAAGTAAATGAGGAAATTATGAAAAAACTTTTAATTTTAATTCTATTCTTTTATTCTAACTTTAATTTATTAAATGCTCAATGGGTAGAATGTAATAAATGCTCAGAATGTTTGAATGGTTCAATCAATATTGATGCTGTTTGGTGTTTCGCAATAGATGAAAATAATACATACACAGGTATAAAAGGTGGTGTATTTATGACAACTGATTACGGGGCCCACTGGACTGCAAAAAATAATGGTTTGATAAGCGTAATTAACGAGAGAAACATCTTGTCATTAGCAATAGATGGAAATAATATTTTTGCAGGGACTATGATAGATGGAATATTTCTTTCAACAGATAAGGGTGAAAATTGGGAACGTAAGAGTAATGGTTTACCGACTCCTAAATATGTTGATACTATATATAAAACAGTTATTTTTAACTTAAAAATTATTGGTAATAATATTTATGCCGGTACTAATATTGGAGTTTATATAACCACTGATTATGGTGAAAAATGGATTCCAAAGAATGAGGATTTACTTCAAATAGATTCATTTAATATAGTTACTTCAATTACAAATATAGGAAATAATATTTTTGCAGGGACCAAGCATGGTGTATATATGACCACTGATAATGGAGATAATTGGTTTCCAAAAAATAATGGAATAGGAAATATTGAAACTTGGTCATTAGAAGTAAATGGTAATAATATTTATGCCGGTGCCGGTGGGAATCTTTTTCTATCTACTGACAATGGGGATAATTGGAACAAAATTAAAGATTCAATTGCAACTAAAGAAATAAAGATTAATGGAAATAATATTTTTGTGGGTGGTTATGGGATAGATATTTCTACTGATAATGGAAAGAACTGGGTATCTAAAAATTCAGGATTACCAAGTTTAGGTATAATATCAATGATAATAAATGGCGAATATGTTTTTGTTGGGATTGATAATTATGGTATATTTAGAGCCAAGCTGAGCGACTTAGGTATTACGGATGTAAAAGAGCCAGAGCAAACAAATGAAATTAAAATCTATCCCAATCCCGCTTCGGATGAATTTAGATTGAGGTTTCATTCGCCGATTGAAACTACAGTGCAGCTAAACGTTTTCGATTTGCTTGGCAACTGTGTTTTAAGCCAGTCACTGCAAAGCACCGAAGGTACAAACGAAAAAACGATAAATTGCGAAAAACTGCCCCAGGGCTATTATTATGTAAAAATAAATATAAATGAAAATGTAGAAACTGTTCCACTGGTGCTAATAAAGTAAATTTTGAATGTTGGATGTTGAATTTTGAATGTAGGAACTGAAATTTTTCAGCACAGATAAATGTAGAATGGTTCAAAATTTCTTTGTGTGCTTTGAGATTAGAACTTTGTGGATTTTGTGTTAAAAATAGGTAATATTTTTAAAAATTGAAAATTAAGTATTAGATATTCATTGAAAATTGTAAAATTGAAAATTGAAAATTTAATTATATAGTGAGGTCAAAATGAAAAATTCAATTGTAAAATTACTCGTTATTTTTTCCCTTTCATTTTTAATGATGGGACTATTATATGCAGAGTTCAATCCCAACGGAGGTGAGAACGGTGAGTTCTGGCAACAGAACACAACCAGGACAATTAAATGGGATACGAGCTATTTCCATAATACAGTAAATATATATTTATGGAATATGACTTCTGCTACTTTCACCACAATTGATACAAGTGTGCAGGCATCACTCGGAGAATACGACTGGGTAATACCTGATGACCATCCAACCGGTTCTAATTTCAGGGTGAAAATACAACAAACCGATAGTGCTTTATATCAATTCTCGGAAACATTTTTCCCGATTTATGAAGGTGGTTCACCACATAGCGATGTTGCAGAGAAAACTAATAATTCGGAGAATATATATATTTCCCCAAATCCCGGAACAGACAAAATAAAAATCCGATTTAAGGATGAATTTATAAATTCATTGGAATTACAAATATTTAGCAGCTACGGACAGGAAATAATCAATACACCACCTTCCGACTTTCGATTTACAACTAACAACTGGCGATTATTTGAACTCGATGTATCCTTACTTTCAACTGGTATGTATTTCGCTGTGTTAAATGCAAATGGAAAAGTAATAACAAAACCTTTTGTAGTTCTTCATTAATAATAACCTGCTACGAAATCACTGGTTCTTTCAAGGGCAGATTTGGAATCTGCCCCTCAATAAAAATCAATATTTTATCTTATATAATTCAGCAATCCTGTGATTTGTTTTCCATTAATTCTCAGTGAATAATAATAAATCCCACTCGTTAATCCTTTTGAAACAGCGTCGAAATTTATTATATGTGTACCAATTTCCATTATCCCGTTTTCGAGTGTTCCAACTTCATTTCCAAGAACATCATATATGGAAAGCCGAACCGATTGCGGTTTTTCCAGAGTTAAATAAAATGTTGTAATTCCATTGAATGGATTCGGGTAAACACTTAAAATGTTTTCGGTATTAAATTCCTCGACTGATGTAGTGTTTAAAACAACATCGAATGTATCGGATACAACATTATTACATTGATTTGAAACATAACAATAATACCTGCCTTCATCCTGCTTGGTAAATGGCTTCTTTGTAAGTGCAGAACTGTTTGTACCAGGTATTTCAAGACCATTTTTATACCAGCGATATAATATTGGCTCGTCGCCGCTTGCATCAACCGATAATTGCATTTCTCCCCCATCTTCAATTCTAAATATTCTAAGCGTGTCATTCCTTTGCAATTTCACTATGTTTTTGGCTATCAATTCAACTGTATCAGACGAAATTTGTATATTCCCCGGGTTAGCCGTAATTAAAACATAATACTTCCCTTCATCCCTTTTTATTATGTTATTAACAACTAATACTGATGTATCAACTCCAACAACCCTGCTATCTCCGTTCAATTGCTGATTATCTTTATACCACTGATATGTCAAAGTTTTTTCACCTCCAAGTGCATTAACAGAAAAGGTTGCATCCTGTCCTTCACAGAGAGTTTGATGCACCGGCTGCGATTTAATATAACTATTATGCCATCCCTGCCTCCAATCGGAATAAACTGATGCTTCACCTTTATTCTTTGTTTCATCCTTTGTTGTTGCTCCGTTTCCTTCCTGGAATCGCCAATAACCGACTAAACCAGGTTCATTCCCAATTAAATTCGTATTCATATTCTGTATCAATTCTTTCTGTGTTCTTTCAATATTCCAGAATCTTGCTTCATCGATTGACCCGTCGAATGGTCTCGACAAATCGGAATTATTTCCGAACCTCAAAGCAATCTGTGAATTATCTTTTATCAGTCCCCTGGGCAAATTCTGTGTTTTATATATCGTATCAACTATTTGCAATCCGTTAACATAAAACCTTACATTGCTGTCCCCATCATAAGTTACAGCAACATGGTTCCATACGTTAAAATTAATTTTATTCCTGTCTGTGAAAACATTCGAAGTTTTATTGCTGTCATTAGTAAATGTGAAACGGATTGACCTGTCACCACCTATATAAAAAAGGAAATTCGATTTATCAGCAATTCTTCCGAAATATCCTCTACCCCCGCTTTTGGGCTTTATCCATGCCTCAATCGTAAGTCTGTTAAACAAATTAACAGGAGTTGATGCTTGCACTTCTGCATACCCGTCCCTGTTATTAAAATCAAGAGCACTCTCTCCGTCAAAAATGTAAACTCTCCTTGTAGTATCATAAATCCTGCTGCCACGGGTTATATTCATTATTACATCAAACGTACCCGGTACATTATAAGTCCATGTCGGATTTTTATCACTCGAACTGCTTGCTTCTCCGTCTCCAAACTCCCAGTTCCAACTGTCAATCGGTTTTGTTGTTTGTGATTTATCATTGAAAATTACCTGCAATGGTGCATGTCCGGTCAACGGTTGTGCAGTGAAATCAGGCACCGAATAATTAATTGGAATTCCAAGAAAATTCATAATTCTCGAAACAAGCTCATATCTGGTACTTGGTTGTGCCATATCTTTTAGTTCAGCTAATGGATAAGCACTGTAAAAAGTTTTTTGATTGTACCAACCGATATTTTGAACTGCTACTGTTCCATATCCGGGTTGATAAAATGCTGTTGTCCCGTTGTCACCCGGAACCACCGTATCTACTGAACGGAATCCCGAAGAACGTGAGCCGATAAACTCCATATTCAATGTCAGTGCGGATGAATTGCCTTCCAAAGTATCGAGATTAACATTATCCAAACCGTCATCGCTGCTTTTCACACCAAATAACTCAAGCAATTCTTTATTATTTCTCTGGTCCCATCCGAATATTTCTGTTCCTTCTATATAAACTTTTCCAGCTTTCAATAAATAATTCTTGATTACATCAGCCATCCAGTCATCAAATCCTGTCAAACCAAATGAAGCTCCTGATTCCGTATTACCTATACTGCCGAAACAGAGAAATACAGCATCAAAACCGAATAATGTTGTCGGAAAATCATTTCCGTACATTACATTAACACCTTGTTCCTTTAAAAAATCCCTGATAAATGAACCACTATAACCTCTCTGGGGTGCACCTTCCCATACCAATATTCCTCCGCTTGTAATCGGTATTTCAAAGTCCATTGAACTCCCATATACTATCTCTTCATTATCGGATGAGGTTTTCAATCTCATTTTAGCAAATCTCGATGTTGCTGATTTTGAAATTTTCACTTCAAATATGAGGGGAATATCCGTATATCCATCCGCCCCTACACCCCCGGTATATGACGATTGCAAAACTTCCACATCCGGGTCAAGAGATTCAACAGTGAATTTTACAGAATTAGAGCTTACAAGATGTGCATAATTCCTTACAGTAAATCCGATATTAATCGAGTCACCCGGCTCCAAAGCGCCATTATTATTAGAAATCGAGTCATTTGTATAAACCTGGTAAAGTTGTAACCTCAATTTTTTTGGAACTGACGGATTTGACATAATAAGTGAATAATATGGATTAACTCTTCCGGCACCAAGTTTATTTATATAATTTACATTCATCGAATCAATATTATCAGCAGTACCGAGAAATTGAGCTTCGAGTGAATCAATAGACCAGCCGGGATGATATGCCCTGAGCAACCCCATACAGCCGGCAGCCACAGGACTTGCCATCGAAGTTCCCTGGTAACTTCCATAACTGTGATTGAGTAATGTACTCAATATCCCTCCGCCATTTCCATAATCACCACCGGGTGCAGATATATCAACACCAATCCCGTAATTCGAATAATTCGCTTTCCTGTCATCCACACCTACGGAGGCAACACTGATTACATTCGGATAAGATGCAGGATAAAATGCTTCTTCACTGTTATCATTCCCCGCTGCAATAACAAGAATGGCTCCTAAGCTTGTTGCATAGGCAATTGCTTCAGCTTCTGATGTCGAATAACCGCCTCCTCCCCAACTGCAATTTATGACATCGGCTCCATTATCAGCCAGGTAAACAATTCCATCGAATCCTTTGTAAATATAATTATAATTAGGTGATGAGTGTGAGGTTACCATAAATTTAACATTCCAGCTAATCGAAGCAATACCTGTATCATTATTCGTACAACCCGCGGCAATCCCCGATACGTGAGTACCATGGCTATTATAATCCCATGGGTCATTACCTTCGCTTTTTGTTGCCCAATCGGCAAGAAAATCCCATCCGATAAAATCATCTGCAAATCCGTTAAAGTCATCATCTATATGATTCGTATCGCCGGGGTCAAACACCCATGTGCTGTCACTTTCCCTATACTCGAGCACATGTCCGTCGTGGTCAGCATCTTCACCAAGATTCTGTTTCAAATTATTCATTAAATCCGGATGGTCCCATTCCACTCCTGTATCGCTAATTCCTATAATTATTTCCTTTGTACTATCTTCGCCTTTGAATACACCCCACGCAGAATCCGCTTTAATTTGGGGTAAATGCTGTTGCCGAGGATATAATGTATCATTTGGCATTTCAAGTAAGTACATAATTGGAACCGGCTCGGCGTACTCAATATTCCTGTCATTATAGAATTCGGTTAATATGTTTCTGATATTTTTTGATTCCCCGAATTCCAATGTATAAATATTAGATAGGTCGGGTAAGTCCAAATTGTTTTTCTGAATAAAATCTTTATTTTTTTTAAGCAGCTCACTTCTTTGCTTATATGTTTTCTGTGTTATTATTCCATACTTTTCTAATTTTTCATCTATGCTGCTTATTCCGAATCTGTATTTGCTGGTTCCCTGCAATTCATCAGGTGATTTCAAAAATGCTTTAACATCCTTCTTTAATTTGATGTATATTTTGTCATTATAATACAACTGTCTTCCTTCTTTGTCCTTCTGACCGATTTGTTTAATACAATCAGCAATCGTTCTCGGCTTTGGTATTTTAGTATAACCCGGCTGTGACATCAGATGATTTGATGTGATAATGATAATTATGGCAATCAGAAAATATAATTTACTCACTTAATCCACTCCCGATTAATATTTAAATTCATTGATTTCTAAGTTACGCAATTTTTTTCAATTTTTAATTTGAAATGAAGGATTTACAGATTTATAAAAATATCCTTTGAAAAATCCCTTCAAAATAAATTTCAGGTCTTCCAAACTATTTATATGTATAAGTTCAATAATTAATATTTTAAATGGGCTTAACAACCTTACTGCAAAACTTCCGTGTTTCACCATGATTGCAATTAAATTCCTTGTTGTATAAAACTTTTTCCAGGGTGATATATCCTTGAATGTTGGCGGCTTAAGTTTTCTGTTAAGATGTGCTTCACTGAATAGTACTATTTTATAATCAGTTTCTTTTAATCGCATGAAATATTCTGTGTCGTCTCCAAAAATGAAAAAATTAAATTCTGGTAAACCGATTTTTTCTATTAATGTTCTATGAAATAATGGTCCCTCAAAAGTTATTCCTTCAAGCTTAATAAATTTCTCTTTTAAATGTCTCTCTGTAATAATTTCCTGCCAAAATTTTTTAAAAGGATTTTTCAGGTTATATTTTACTACATCATTGTAAAACGGCTTACCGTCCGGATTGTATCTCAATGGTACTCTTACTAATTTCTCGCCTTCCTTTTCCATCAGCTTTTCGAGACAATTAGGTTCCGGTATGACATCATCATCCATTGTCCAAATCCAGTCAAATCCATCTTCATAAGCTGCTTTTATTCCTGTGTACTGACCTCCGGAACTTCCAACATTTTCCTGCTCGATTACTTTTAAATCTGATTGTTGCTGTAGCCATTCCTTAGTTCCATCTGTGCTGGAATTATTAACAACGATTATCAAATCCATTTTTAGACTTTGTTTTCGAAGTGAATCAACGATTTCTTTTAAAAAATCCAATCTGTTGTATGTAATGACAACCGCTGCAATTTTTTTTTTACTCATCAAAATTCAGTATGATTTTCCAATTCTATTTTTAAGTTATATTTTATTATTATCCTAATTTTTAACTATGAATTGCGAATATTTATTTACTCTGAATTCCCTTTAATTCGAACAACTCATTCAATGTCCCATTAACAATATATTCGTGAAAAAATTTTGCACCGTCCTTATGAGTTCTCAAAAATAATCTTTTGTAACAGTCTTTAAATGTAAGCCATTCAAATTGCTGATGTTCCTTTGATAATTTTACACTTTGGTTTTTACTTATAAGTGCTCCGAAAACTGGTGCAATATTAATTACATCTCTTCTGGGGTCATAGAAGGTAGTAACATAAGGAACAGACCATATTTTTTTCGGTTTAATACTTATTTCTTCAATTATTTCCCTAAGGGCTGTTGATATTGCTGTTTCGCCCTTCTTCATTTTACCTGTTACTACCTGCCAAACATTAGGATACAGCTTACTGTTTTTTGTTCTCTGTAATACAAGATATTTCGGTTCCTTATTTTTATCGAGCAGTGCAATATGTACTTGAATTGTGTTAGATACGATTTTTGGCATTACTACTATACTTATTATTTATTTAAAATTCCGTCTTTATAATCAGATACATTTAATTATTTCATTTTTTAAAAATAATCACTCTTAATAGAAAATTAACAGTTATTAGTAATTAATTTTCATCCCATACACCCATTTTTGCAAATTTCTCTCGTCTGTTCTTTATCAATTCTTCCTTACTCAATTTCAGTAAATTTTTAAGATTATTTGATATATACCTCTTAATAGTGGAAAACATTTCCTGTGGGTTATTATGAGCTCCTCCAACCGGTTCGGGAATGATTTCATCAATAATTCCGATTCTCTTCAAATCTTCAGCAGTTAATTGCAGTGCCTCTGCTGCCTGTTCTTTGAAATCCCAGCTTCTCCATAGTATACTCGAACATGATTCGGGAGAAATAACTGAATACCAGGAATTTTCAAGCATCAGTATTCTGTCTCCGACTCCAATGCCAATAGCTCCACCGGAAGCCCCTTCGCCGATTATTATAATAATTACCGGTACTTTCAATTTTGACATCAATAATAAATTTCTCGCTATTGCCTCTGCTTGTCCCCTTTCTTCGGCTTCTATTCCGGGATAAGCTCCAGGTGTGTCAAGAAATGTGATTATAGGATTACCATATTTCTCTGCCAATTGAAATAACCTGTTTGCTTTCCTGTAACCTTCTGGATGAGGCATACCGAAATTTCTATATAAATTTGATTTGGTATCTCTCCCTTTTTGATGACCGACTATCATAACAGGTTTTCCATCTAATTTCGCTATACCTCCCACAATTGATGGGTCATCTTTAAATTTCCTGTCTCCATGCAATTCATAAAAGTCTGTAAATACATTTTGAATATAATCAAGCGTAAAAGGTCTTTCGGGATGGCGGGCAATCTGAACCCTCTGCCATCTCGTCAAATTCTGATAAATTTGTAATCTAAGGTCATCGGCTTTTTTTTGGAGATATTCTATTTCATTACTTATGTCAAGTTCGCTCGAAAGTGATTTCATCTCCTCTATTTTCTTTTCAAGCTCAATTATTGGTTTTTCAAAATCTAATACTAACTTTTTTGCCACTTTATTTCCTGAAAAAATGTTTTAATAAAATATCTATATCTAATGAGAAACTGTAATTTATTAAGTAATATTCATTTAAATCGTTTACTATTTTCAAATTCAATTTATTTGTTTTACTAATATGAGCCAATCCCGTCAATCCCGTTTTCCCTATCATTGGTTTCTCATTTGTAATTTTATATAATCCAATCAGGGATAACTCACCTGTAAAAACCTTCCAAATCCCCTTAATCGGTTTTGAATGCTTTTCAGACAGCAAATATACCAATGGTAACCCAATAGTCAAAAGAAAAAAGGAAGCAATCAAATCGAATGTTCTTTTAATAAATCTATATCTTAATTTCAGGATATTATATTTTGATATTATTGATTCAGTCTTTGAGACATCATTAATTATCCTGGATGCTATTAAATCCTCATATTCGGTAACAAAATGAAATTTGACGTTTAAATCGGATATCTTAGATATTAAATTTAGTAAATCACTCCTTTTTAATTGAGGTTCAGCAATTATTATCTCTTTTAATCCGTAATCCTCTATTATTTTAGGCATTTCCTGTATATTACCGATAACAGGTACTCCTAATTCAATATTAATTGAATTATTTTCATCTGAAATCATTCCCATTAAATTAACATTTCTTGCTTCTCCCGATTTGAGCTGATTAATAATTTTTTCAGAATGTTCATTTATTCCGAGTATTGCTATTCTTCTGTCAGATTCCTTCCCCGAAATTCTATCGTATAAACTTATGAAAAATCTCAATAAACCGGATAATAAAGTTGTAAACCCGATTGTAAACAAGAGGATACCACGACTAAATGCATATTCTCTGAAATAATAAGTTAAGGAAGATAAAATAAAGAAACTTAGTAATAATCCATAAAATAATCTTCTGATTGTATTCTTACCTTCAAAGTATTCTCCAACAGCAATCATTGAGCCAAATAAAATCAACGTAATTACTATGAAAACAGTTGGATAAGCATAATCCGGCAGATTGAATATTCCACCGAATTTATAATATGTTCCTATCATCACAGAAAGATTCAGAAAAATAATATCAAACAGAATGATTCCAATCTGCCTCTTATATTTCAATAAATATGCTAACAATGTCCTTATTGAAATTCCTAATTTGATTAATAAAAGAAATAAGCTCGATGAATTATAATATTTTTTTGAAAATATTTCCATCGCATTATAAAAATGGTACAACTCTTTTATAGAGCTTTTTCTTGTGCTTTCACCTTTATAATGTATAATTGACGTTTCATGGTAATAAGCAATCTTCCAGCCCATTCTCTGAATGCTGTAACATAAATCAACGTCCTCACCATACATAAAATACTGTTCATCGAATCCACCGACGGCCTCAAAAGCTTCACGTTTCACAAACATATAAGCACCTATCAACACATCGATATAATATGTTTCATCAATGCTCCTGTATGTTTGATTATATTGGCTGAAAAATTTCACTTTTGGGAATAATTTCTGTAATCCGAACAATTTTGTAAAAGATGCCCAGGGAGTTGGCAATCCTCTCCTGCATGCTAACTGAAATGAACCGTCAGAATTAAGAACCTTACATCCAGCAGCACCAACTTCAGGATTTCCTTTCATATAATCAATCATCCTGGACAGATTATCTTCTTCTATGACTGTATCAGGATTGAGAATTAAAAGATACTTACCTTGAGATTCCTTGAATCCAATATTATTTGCTTTACCAAATCCTAAATTCTCATTCAATTTAATAAAATTTACTTTGGGAAATAATGGAGTTAAATATTCAATCGAACCGTCTGCTGAATTGTTGTCAACAACTATTATTTCTATTGAAAAGCCACGTTTTCCCGCTATAACTGATGCATTCTCAACAGACTTAAGACATTGATATAGGAATTCCTTAACATTGTAATTGACAATAATAACCGATATATCTTTTTCAGGCATTCAATTAATTTTCAAGTAAATAGTTTAATTTTATTATAAATAATAAGTTAAGTGATTTTACAATTTTTAATATAATCGTATAATTATTTTTATTTCAATAGATTAGTCAAGCGAGTTAAAATAAATTCTAACTTTTCATATTATTATGTATTTCTTTATCAAGATGGGCATGAAATCCAAATCTTAATTTCCAAACTAAGAATATAGCTTCCCAAATAATCCCCTTATTCATTTTGGAAACACCGCTTCTTCTATCAATAAAAATAATCGGAATTTCTTTAATTTTAGCTCCATGCTTCCATAATCTATAATTCATCTCAATTTGAAATCCATATCCATTTGATTTTATTGTTGATAAATTAATACGAGACAATGCCTCTGCCCTAAAGCATTTAAAACCACCAGTTGCATCTTTAATAGGCATCCTGGTTATCAGTCTGGTATATACATTTGCTCCATAGCTTAAAATCAGACGGCTGAGCGGCCAATTAATCACATTCACACCGGTTATATACCTGGAACCAATTACAAGGTCATTGTTTTTCAATTCCTCTAAAAACTTTGGTATCATTGCAGGGTCATGTGAAAAATCAGCATCCATTTCAAAAATTACTTCAAAGTTATTCTTCAGTGCATAAGCAAAACCTTCGCAATATGCTGTCCCTAATCCCATCTTACCGGCTCTGACTATCAAATGTAATGTGTTATCATTAACCTGCAATTTTTTAATGAGTTGTGCTGTCCCGTCAGGCGAATTGTCATCTACAACCAATATATTAATAGTCTCGTCAATACTATGAATAGTATTAATCAGCCGTTCAATATTGTCAATTTCGTTATATGTTGGGATGACAACAATTGTTTTCATAAATAATCCTTATGCTTGTCCATGACCTTTAATCATTAAAAACAGTGTTCTAATTAATATTTCGAAATCTAACCGGAGAGACATGTTTTCAATATAATAAAAGTCATCCTTCAAACGGTTTTCTATCTCCTCTTTAGATTCTTCATAAGCTGTATATTTTATTTGCCACCAGCCGGTAATTCCTGGTCTGACAACTAATCTTCTTTTGTAATAAGGAACAAAATCAGTGAACTTATCAACCAAATTGGATAATTCCGGTCGCGGACCAACAATACTCATTTCACCTTTCAAAACATTAATAAATTGAGGCACTTCATCCAAATGTGCTTTTCTGATGAATTTTCCGAATTTTGTCACTCTTGCATCATTAACAGATGTCCATCCGGGACCATTGTGTTCAGCATCGTCAACCATTGACCTGAATTTATATATCATAAAGGATTTACAATCTTTTCCCGCTCTCTCCTGCAAATAAAAAATAGGTCCTTTCGATTCAAGTTTTATTATTATAGCAATTATTATCCATAATGGCAATCCCAATAATAAAGTCAAAGTACTGACTATAATATCAATAATCCTTTTTGTAATTGATTGCCAGGGTTTTAATAATTGTGTACTGATGTCAATTAATGGTATCCCGTATAAGTGTAAAGTCCGGGCTTGTCCTGTAAAATAATCATATAAATCGGGTACAATTTTCATTGAGCATTTTTTTTCTGCGCAAATTGATGTAATATTCAATAATAATTGATGCTCCGGATTTTCTACTGCTATCAATAGCTCCTCAGGATTCGTAACTGAAAATACTTCTCGTAAATTATCAATCATCCCCAATATTTGTGTTTGTTCTTGATTATTAAAATTCGCTGTATAATCAGACCATTTTATAACATCTTCATTGCTTTTAAGCACAACTCCTATCGGTTTATATCCCCAATATTTCGCTTCGATGGTTTTGTCATATAATTCTTTCACTTCTTTAAATGTGCCGACTATTAATGTCGGTATGGTTATAATCCTGTTGTTTCTTAATTTCCATTGAAGTTTTCTTGCTATAAATCTTCCGGCACCGACAATTATGATGAATAATGAAAAGTATATTAGAAATGCTAATCTTGGTGATTTACTGCTATCAAGAAATATGAAGAAAAATATGATGAACGTACCAATAAATGCAGTCCTTATTATACTAAAAAGTTCATCAAAAGGTGAACGTATATACCAATCCTTGTATAATCCGGATAACCAAAATAAAATAAACCAATATATCTGCAAACAAATAATAATAGTCAATAGATCCGTAATTTCCGGTTTAAATGATAATGAGAAAAGACCTGATTCAAAAAGCACGATATAAAATGCCAAATAGCTTAAAATCAATGTAATTACATCAAAGAAAAATTGCAAATAAGGTGCTGATAACTTACTTTTGAAGCTGAATTTCTTTTGATGAACAATAGGTATATCATCATCAACAATAGTTCCAATATTTATGGTTTGACTATTCATTAAACGAAATCATTCTACAAATAAATCCTATTAATTAAATATTTTTATGAACATCGTCCCTCTCCCATTTTGCATTTTGCCCACCAATGAGAAACCACAAAATGCCAATAATAAAACTAACGTTCATTGTTATAAATAGTAAAGAAATTCGAAAAGGAAGAAATTTAATATTAATTTTTTCAAATAACCACCCAATTAAAGCTGAAAAATATAAAATTAATTGCCCATAAACAAAAATAAGATATAAATCAGAATAAGCACTTAATATCAATGAGGATATGAAAATGCCTATTAACATAAAAGGAGAGGCATATCTGGCAATTTTATGAGAAATCACAAAGAATGAAATCCACCCATAATCCGGTAACAGTAATCTTTTCAATTTCCAAATTGTTGAAAGACTCCCGGCAGTAAGTCTGAATCTTCGGCGAAGTTCTCCCTTTAGTGATTTTTGTCTTACTTCGATAACTTCCGAATCATTATCAAATATTACTCGTTTTCCTTTGAAAGAGACATATAATATCCTATATAAATCATCACAAACGAGATTATTGGGTAAGGCATTATAATGCTCTTTTTTAATACAATAAAGAGTTCCTAAACTATTTGTACATGAATAAATGCTGCTTTCCCACCTTCTGATAAATGTTTCGAGATACTGGTAAGAAGATTCTCCCAAATAACCGGTATTATCATCATACCTGACAATTTTAAGAGATGCCATTACGGAACCGACATCATCATCGGCTAAAATTGATAATAATTTATTGAAAGTTCCATAGCTAATACGTAAATCAGCATCCATATAAAATATTATTTCTGTTTCAGCATTAGGAACCAACTGATTTAATAAATAATTCTTACCCGAGCGAGGATATTCAAATAATCTGATTTTCGGATATTTGTTGATTAATTGTTTTACGACATTACTCGTATTATCGGTGGAACCGTCCGAACCAATTAAAGTGTTTATTAATTCTGCGGGATATCCTGACTCATAAATAGAATTTACGGCATCTTCAATATAATTTTCTTCATTATATGATGCGATTATAACAGTTATTTCAGGATAAAAATTTAAATTCTTCCGTACAGGTTTACTAAATAATTTCGAAAGAATACATAATATCCAGGGATAGAGAAAAAATGCATAAACCAATTCAAAAATAAAAAGGAAAAAAAATAAAGTTATTATTTGATATGAATTCATTGAAAATTCCTTAAAAATCTTCAAATCTTAAAATTAATCTTATTGCATTAGTTGTCGTTTTATCTATGGATTTTAAATGATAAAGTAAGTGAAGGTTGAATCCTCTGAAAATTTCATAACCGGCTTCTATTGTAGCATCTACTGTATTTACACGTTTACCGTCGAGGAAATAAACCGTTTCAGAATCAATTCCAAACCTGTTTGTTTGAAATGGATTTCCACCGACATTAATCAATTTACCTGTCGAATCTTTATAATTATCTCCATGTCTTTGGTATGCAATCTTTAATTTTATCGGGTATCTTTCTCCCCACCAATAATATAAATTAAAAGATAATTCATCGGAATTCGGAAATAAGTAAGAGCCGTACAACATACTGTCATTAGTCATGGCATTTAATGAATCAAAATGAGTAAATGTATATGGTTCCACCCTTGCATATTCAATTGCAAAATCAATTGCAGGAATTAATGATGCAATCATTCCTATATTCCATGCAGATTTATTCCCCCATGAACCAGTTCCGATTTTTTCAAATCGCAAATCATCGAGTAAATAAGTTCCTTTGAATTGGATTCCGTCAAACGGTCTGAGTGTAGCATCCAATCCCATCATAGAATTATCTCTGTCTTTGAGAGCATGCTCCAAAGATTTAAAAAAACTAAGTGGATTGAGATAAGTTAAATCAATACCTCTTTTCGAATAAATAATATTTTCCCAAAAACCGATTTCTCCCCATTTTGGTTTAATCGCAAAACGATGAATGGCAACATATTTTGAGGGAATATTGGCTGCAACTCCCAATCCGGGACCTGCTAAAGGAATTGCAAGTAAGCTGCCATGAGTGAATTTATACTTAAAATTTAAGAATTTTGCACCAACGCTAATTGCATCAAATTGTGCTGCATTGTCCGATAAATAAATTCGTTGACTAATACCTGCACCGAGTAATCTTGTTTCCCTTCCGATCTCAGCATTAAACCAGCCATTTTGATAAACAACATGGGATTCAGCAAAATCAAAATCACTATTTAAATCTGCAAATTTTATGTTTTGCTGCAGCTTATGGACTTCGTGCAAGGCAAGTTCACGGCTTCCCGATAATACAGCACCATTAGATGCCTGGATGAAATACCCAAAGGTATTACTCAATGTACCATAAATTCTTACCCCAAGATTTCCATATATTACATCTTTTTTAGTTGACTTTTCAAATCCGATTATTGATTCGAATGAACCAATAGGCAACACATTTACAATATAATTCGAATCTTTTAGATGATAGAAGAATTTTTCATCATTACCATAGAAGCGTGATGACAGTACCGGGTTCGAATCAGTAGAGCTAAAGAAAAGAACAGCATTATTACGTTTTACAATTTCAAATTCAGTTTCATATAATTGTAAAGATTTATAATCTGCATCACTGAGATTAGATTTATATTTTGAAATTTTTATCAGAGCATTAACAATTTCCTGTCTTTGCAAAGGCAATGAAGATAAAGAAAAATTTTCCAGTAATCCCTTTGTTTCCATGTGAAGAAGAAAATCATAAACCGGATGGACAACAGGAACATGCTCTATTTGAGAAAAAACAGGACTTGCAGATAATACTATTATAAAAAAAACAACTGATATTCGTAACATATTTACATTAAGAATAATTAAAAATGAATATAGATAATTGAATAGTTAGCGTATAGCCCAGATAACTGCATTAATGACTGCAGCCGTAGCACCCAATACACTGACAATCATAGCCCATTTCTGCAAATCAGTACCCGGCGGTGTATCCTCTGCTCTTGGAACATAAATTTCATCGCCACCAAAAACAGCAACATCATTATCCCCTTCAGCCCAAGTATTATTTTTCCCCCTGATAATCCTGGTTCTGCCGGATTTGCCACCTTCTGCAATTCCACCGGCTTTTTCAAGGTACCAATCCATATTCTTTCCGTTTTCAAAAGGGACATAGCCCGGTTTGTTTACCTGCCCGTAAACAAAAACGCTACCCGGATTTGATGGGATTACAATCAGGTCTCCATCGAACAAACTTATATTATCAGATTGAGAATTACTTTTAAACAAAGCATCGAAATCACATGAAACAATCGGCAATTTCAAATTCTGGTCGATGTTGAAACGTACGGTGTCCTGCAGAGTAAGGTCGCTGTATTGAAATTTTTCATCAATTTCAGTTCTCGGATTTACCGAATAGGACAAGCCGTTGAATTTCCTGTAAATATTAGATAAAGGAAGATAAGCATCATCAGTAAATCCTCCTGCGAGTTCTATGATTTCTTTTAATTTGGTTTTACCATTTTTTATCGGATAAACTCCGGGACTCTTAATATGCCCAGATATGGCAACCATACCTAACTGGGAATGGGTTTCAACATTTTTCTTACCGACAAGTATCATACTCCCGGCATTCAAATCATAATCTCCATTCATTAAATTCATGGAACTATCAATATTGAGTTTAATCTTTTCTGAATTACCCTCCATCATAAGATAAATATTATCAATATCTGCTTCATCTGTTAAACCACCTGCAATTTTTAATAACATGGATGCTTTATCACCTTCTTTAAAAGGTAAAGTAGATGGATTAAGAACTCCACCAGAAATGGATATTTCCTGATAACTCACCGGTTCGAACGGAACAAGGATTTCGTCACCTTCTTTAATATACGGGTCGTATAAGGGATTGTTAAAGGCAGTTGCTTTAATAATATCGGCAGTTTGCTGAGTGCCGTCAGAATGTTTTATATAAATATTTCTTGAATAATAATGATGATGAATTGGACTTCCCGTCCCTGCATTAATTTTTGAAATTCTTTGTTTTTTTTCAATATATTTTAAATACGAGATAGATTCCGGCATTGTTGTTTTTGATGACAATGTTGGAAGAGCCGAGAGCTTATACGCAGTAGAAACATTATATGTTGCAGGTAAACTAAGAGTACCTTCCGAAAAAACATCCCCTTTAATTGTTATTAAAACAGTTCTTGGTTTAAAAAGTGCAAGCGATGATAAAGAGTTCGGATTTCTTTGTTTAATTATATCAGTAATAATTTTCTTTGTCTCAGTTAAGGTTTTACCTTTAAGTGAGATTTCTCCGATTCTCGGAAGCATGACCGAATTTTCAGGCGAGACTATCAGATATTGTGTATTAGTCGAGGCAGATAAATTCTGATAAGCGAAAATATCGCCTGGACCGACATAATAAAAATCAGGATTAATTACATTACCAACAGGCATGGTTTCCATTTTTTGAATTTTATCAGATTCCTGGTTCGACAGAATATCCTCTTTCATTAAGGATTCCATATCCAATTGAGACAGACCTTTTAACTGAGAATAAGAAATTGTTGATTGAAATATTATAGACAGAATCAATACTAAAAGGAAAATTACATTATTTTTTTTAATCATACTATTTTATTATTATTTGCAACAAAAATATTTGTAAAAGACAAATGTAAGTAATATTTATTTTTTGTTAATTTCGAGCCAACAGATTTGCAATTTTATCTGCAATTCTAAATGAAGCTATCCCATCCCATAGTTCAGGAACATTTCCTACTTTTCTTGGTAAATTTATCATATCGTTTATTACTTTGATAATATAACTTTCTTCCGGCTGAACGAGAATGTTTGTACCTAATTCAATCGTTACAGGTCTTTCTGTAGTGGTTCTTAAAGTCAGGCAGGGTATCTTCAAATAAGTTGTTTCTTCCTGGATGCCACCAGAATCAGTCATAATGAAATCAGCATCCAGCATCAATGATAAAAAGTCAATATATCCTAACGGTTCAAGTAATATTAAACCGGGTATTTCATCAATTTTTTTTTCGAGACTGAAATATTTCAAATTCTTTCTTGTTCGGGGATGGACAGGAAATATGATTTTTCTATACCGGGAAAGATGCTTGAAAATCCGGAGAAATTCATCGAGACGTTCCGGCTCATCAACATTAGTTGGTCTGTGCAATGTTACCAATACATATTCTTTTGATGTTAAATTCAGTGAATTTCCTATCTGAGAATTTTTTGCTTTTTGAAGTGCATAATCCAGAGAATCAATCATTGTGTTGCCTACAAAGAATATTCCGTTTTTATGAAATCCTTCGTTTATAAGATTTTTCACACCACTTTGTTCGGTAACAAAGCAATAATTACAAATTGAATCGGTAACGATTCTGTTAATCTCTTCCGGCATTGAACGGTCAAAACTTCTGAGACCTGCCTCTATATGAGCTACTTTAATACCGAGTTTCACTGCTGTTAATGAACAAGCAACTGTCGAATTAACATCGCCGACAACCAAAACCAAATCGGGTTTAAGTTCTTTGCAAACCTTCTCAAATTCAACCATAATTTTTGCTGTCTGTTCGGCATGAGTTCCTGAACCGACACCTAAAAAATAAGAAGGTTTGGGCATTTCTAAGTCTTTGAAAAAAGCATCGGACATTGAGAAATCGTAATGCTGGCCGGTGTGAACTATCAGATGCTCGATTGTGTCATAATATTTTTGGAATGCTCTGTGCAAAGGAGCTACCTTCATAAAGTTCGGTCTTGCACCGACTACCGATATTATTTTCTTTTTTGACAATTATTCTCTTCCTTCCTATTATTTTCCATCACCAAGCAGAATAATATTTTTTCTATTCTTGATTTTTTTGCAGGCGTTTCTTGTGTCAATTACAATTTTGCTGTTTTTTGCTATCATATTAAAATCAAATAAAGAGTGGTCCGTTGTAATAATTACAACGTCATATTTTTTAAGTATTGATTGATTTAAAACCCTTTCAGATTTATATGAAACTGAATTTACTTTTATTTCAGGAATGTAAGGGTCATAATATGAAATCTTTCCCAAACCGTCATTCTGGATTAGTTCTGCAACTTTCAGTGCAGGTGAATGGCGTAAATCATCAACATCCTTTTTAAATGCAACACCGAGAATTAAAACCTTAGCATTTTTAATTGTAACATTTTGCTTAGCAATTTCATTTATAATCATATTGCGTACATAAAAAGGCATATACTCGTTAATTTCTGCAGCTAATGTGATAAAGTTCGTAACGAAGTCATATTCGCGAGCCATCCACGCAAGGTAGTATGGGTCAATCAAAATGCAATGCCCACCAATACCCGGTCCGGGATAGAATGGCATAAAACCGAATGGTTTGGTCGAAGCTGCATCAATCACCTCCCAAATATTAACACCGATTCTGTCACCTAACTGAGCAAGTTCATTGACAAGTGCAATATTGACACTTCTGAAAATGTTTTCGAGAAGCTTTTCCATCTCAGCAATCGAAGGAGAGCTGACAGGAACAACTTTTTCTATTGCAAGTGAAGTTACTGCACAAGCCAGTTCCGTGGATTTTTGAGTTATTCCTCCTACTACAACAGGAGTATTAGAAGTCGTCCATTTTTTGTTACCCGGGTCAATTCTTTCCGGAGAAAAGGCAAGGTGAAAATCCTTACCGGCTTTTAATCCTTTTTTTTCTAATATCGGTTTTAAATATTTTTCAGTTGTTCCAGGGAATGTAGTGCTTTTCAATATTATAATCTGGTCTTTTTTTAAATATTTTGCAATCGTGTTTGTAGATTCAATTATATAAGAAATATCCGGCTCTTTATTTGGAGTGAACGGGGTCGGAACACAGATAAAAATCACATCACAATTTTTCAGCTTGGAAAAATCACCTGTGGCTGTTAATAATTTGTCATTAACACATTTTTTTACTTCATTTGAATCCAAATCCTGATTATAGTTTTTACCTTTATTCAGATAATCTATTTTATTTTTGTCAACATCAAAGCCAACCGTATGAATACCTTTTTTTGCGTATTCCATGGCTAAAGGTAAGCCGACGTATCCGATACCAATAACTCCAATTGTTATTCTTTTTGATTTGATTTTGACAAGTATATTATTTTGATTTTTATCGTTCTTCATTCCAAATCCTGTACTTCAACACAAATATTTTATATCGTAATTTTATGAATTTAATTCAGAAATCAGAATTCAGAATTCAGAATTCAGAATTATTAATTTATCAATTATCTCCATATTGCATTTTATAATATTCTCTATACGCACCTGTTCTGACGTTATTGCACCATTGAGGATTATCAATATACCATTGAATAGTTTCCCTGATGCCTTGTTCGAAATTTAAACGGGGTTTCCATCCCAATTCATAAGAAATTTTTTCAATATCCATTGCATATCGTCTGTCGTGCCCGGGTCTGTCATTAATAAATTTAATTAAAGTTTCCGGTTTATTCAATTGTTTAAGTATGGTTTTTACGACTTCGATATTCGTCAATTCGCAATTTCCTCCGATATTATAAACCTGACCAAGTTCACCATTATTATATACGGTCCAAATTGCCTCGCAATGGTCCTGAACATGAATCCAGTCTCTTACATTCAAACCATCACCATATACAGGAAGCGGCTTATCTTCAATTGCATTTAGTATCATCAACGGTATTAATTTCTCGGGAAATTGAAAAGGCCCATAATTATTAGAACATCTCGTTATAATAGCAGGTGAATTGAATGTACTTACAAATGCATTAACAAGTAAGTCGGATGACGCTTTTGATGCTGAATACGGTGAATTCGGCGATAATGGTGTGAACTCTGTAAATTTACCTTCCTTCCCAAGGGAACCATATACCTCGTCAGTTGAAACATGTACTAATTTAGTTAGTTTTAACTCGTTTAATGTTTCAAGCAAAACTAATGTCCCGAGAACATTAGTATCTATGAAAGGATGTGCGTTAATAATTGAGCGGTCAACATGTGATTCCGCAGCAAAATTTATTATTGATGTTACATTATGCTTTTCACAAATGGATTTTACAAGTTCAGCATTTTGAATCGAGCCATGTACAAATGTATAATTCGTTTTTTTTTCAATTTGTGTAAGATTTTCAGGATTTCCGGCATAGGTCAAAGCATCCAAATTGACAATTCTAACATCCTCTGTTGAAAGAATGTGTCTGATAAAACAGCTTCCGATGAAGCCGGCTCCTCCTGTTACAAGAATAGTATCACTCATAATTGTTAATTAAATAAATTCAAATTTTTTGAAAATAGATTTTATTAAAAATAATCATTAATAGCAGCCATCGTTTACTTATTATGGCATGTAAGACATAATGCACTACCGCTATTGGATTTTCTAAGCGACAAAGTAATAGTTTGAAACGGGTGCATTTGATGACAACCAATACATCCGGAAGTATTTCTATGAACATGTACATCATGACAAGATATACATTCCAGTTTGTTATTGACCAGCAAATCCTGGGCTATAGTATTACCCAACCCGGAAGATTGAGTTGATGGGTCGTGAAGCCTGCCGTCTGCATTTGCAAGTGCAGTCGAATATTCAAATGAAATAGGATGCTGGTTTCTCATATCGGTCCCGAAACTTCCAGTTGTCATAAATCTTGTTCCGTTTGATGTTCCACCATAACTATCTATGGCAATAGTTCCGTCATGGCACGCTAAACACAGTTTTGAAACTCCGCTGGGCTGCCCCACTGTTGCATTCAGAGTACTGCTTGTATATGTCTGATACGATGATGCTGTATTCTGATGATTCCATAAAGCAGAATTAAATACAGTCTGATTGGCATTATGTGGTGTATGACAAACGACACAAATTTCATAACCAGACCAAGATGAACCACTGAAATCATGGTGCGAATAACGAATTCCGCCATATAAATTTGATTTCAGAGTTATTATTATAATAATAACGATAATATTTATGAATCTCATTTTTTAAAATTGATATGTTAATAAAATGCAAATTTAATTAAATTTTACTAATTTTTTTGGCATATCATACATCCATATAACAGTGGTTACAGAATATAAAACACTGTTTTATAAATATTTACAATTAACTAATTTTCCCTGAAACTCATACATTTATTAGTGAGAAATCATAATGTTCAGTAAATTATTCCCATTTTTAAAATGGTTTAAAAGCTATAATAAAAATAATCTCAAAAATGACATTATTTCAGGATTAACTGTATCTCTGATTTTGATACCTCAATCTATGGCTTACGCTCAATTAGCGGGGTTGCCTGCTTATTACGGCTTATATGCTTCATTTCTACCGCCACTGATTGCTGCTTTATTTGGTTCAAGCTTCCAGCTTTCTACCGGTCCGGTAGCAGTTGTATCATTAATGACAGCGGCAACGTTGGAACCAATCGCTACAGCAGGTACGCAAGGATTTATCGAATATGCAATAGTACTCGCACTTGTTGTTGGAATTTTTCAATTAGGATTGGGAATATTACGACTTGGCTTAATAGTTAATTTCATGTCTCATCCGGTTGTAATCGGATTTACAAATGCCGCAGCAATAATTATAGCAACGACTCAATTAACCAAGTTATTCGGAATTTATGTTGATGATGCCGAACATTACTATGAAACAATTTATTTAATAATTAAAAGCATATTCGAGTATATACAGCCGGAAACATTTTACATGGGAATTGGTTCGATTTTAATAATGATACTTTTAAAAAAATACAGCCCCAAACTGCCAAATGTATTAATTGCTGTTGTCATAACATCAATTATTTCCCGGTTTATCGGCTTTGAACATAATTATAATGCGACAATTGAACAAATAAAATCAGAGGATTATCAGCGAACCATAAAAGAGTATAACAGGGAAGTTAAATTAATCTCACAAAATATCGAGGAAAGAGCAACCATTGGAGACAAATTAGATGCTATGCGTGATGCTACTACAAATTTTCAGAAATTACTCGATATGGAGTATTACGATGAATTGCTTGGATACAGAATAGGAAGTGAAAGGAAAGAAACAAGAACAATCAGGGAAAAACTCAGAAAGTATAAATTCTCAAGCGTTGTACAATCAGATGGAAAATTAGTATTCTATGAAAAGGGAAAAGTACCGGATTCTTTGAATTCAGAAAATAGAACCTGGACAATGCGTGTAACAAACCTTCCATTGAATGAAAATAAATTATCAATGAAAGGAGGTGGAGGTGTTGTCGGAGATATACCAAGGGGTTTACCGGAATTCACAATACCTCATTTTCATTTAAAGACTTTTTTTAAATTGTTTCCTTATGCAATAATAATTTCATTGCTTGGGTTTATGGAGGCAATATCCATTGCCAAAGCCATTGCAGCAAAAACAGGACAGAAAATAGACCCAAACCAGGAACTTATTGGACAAGGACTTGCAAACATAGCAGGTGCATTCGGCAAAAGTTTTCCGGTTTCCGGTTCATTTTCCCGTTCCGCTGTTAATTATCAGGCAGGTGCTACAACTGGTATTTCAATGGTAATTTCGAGTTTATTTGTAGTGATGACTTTATATTTCCTAACCCCACTTTTATATCATTTGCCAAAATCGGTTTTATCGGCAATTATAATTGTTGCAGTAATCGGTTTAATTAATTTAAGTTCTTTTAAAAATATAATGACTGCAAAATGGTATGATGGATTAACTGCCTGGATTACATTTTTCGGTACTCTTTATTTTGCACCTCATCTCGATAAAGGTATTGTTTTGGGTGTTGTAATTTCTGTCTTAATATTTCTATATAAAAGTATGCGGCCCAAAGTTGCATGTCTTTCGATGTCACAAGACTTTTCATTAAAACCCGCTAAGGATTTCAGATTGAAGGAATGCAGCCATATTGCAGCTATAAGATTCGACGGAACATTGTTTTTTGCAAATGCAAGTTATCTTGAAGATAAGGTATTGGAAATAATTTCAAAGAAGCCCAAACTAAAACACATCATAATAATGTCATCGGGAATAAATGACATTGATGCATCGGGTGCCGAATCACTTGAATTGTTAATTAAAAGAATGCATAGTGCCGGCTACGGAATGTCATTTTGTGGATTAAATGAAAAGGTAACACGTGTTTTAATCAAAACAAAAATTATTGATTTGATTGGAAGTGAAAATATTTACCCGATTGAAGAAGAAGCATTGGAAACTATATTTTTCAAAACACATACTGCCGGTTCTACCGAAGCTTATGCATGTCCTCTGATGAATTATATACCAAATGAAAATAGCAAAAAGGAAGATATTAAAAAATCAAAATTAGAAAAGCATTTTGATAAAATTGAACCGCACTTATTAATTCTGACACCAACTATAGGAACTGAAGATATAAGAAAGGAATTTGAAGATAAGAAGAAAAAGAAAAAGTAATAAACTTCAATCAATAAATAATTGTCTTCCGCTGAGAGTAACAATTGATGCTGCTATGCTTGGCAATGAATCTGAATATGTAAGTAAATAAGTATCAGCATTGATTGTTTCTTTCAAATAAGGATTGCCAAATAATACTGCAATTGTTTTCTTATTTTCCGATAATTCTGAAACGATATGTTTAATTTTATCTGTTACATTTATAGTACTTTTATATGCCTTTGCACGATAGAAGAATGCAAGAAGTATAATATCAGATTTAGAAACTCCCTCTTTTAAAGATTGCAGGTCTTCTCCAGAAATTTCATCATTTATGAATCCGAAATCGCAGTCATTATCCAATGCCTGTGCGAACATTTTGAAGAACAGAACTCCGGGTTGTATATCATCGTCGGGAATAAAAGCGAATCCACCGATAGAGATTTTCTCTCTTATAGGAATTAATTCCCTGTTCCCAAATATTGAAATAGATTTGATAGCAACTTTTAGTGCAAGCTTCCCGTTCTTTTCTGCTAATTCATTCAAATTAATTTGTTGTTTATTTTCATCAAATAAACCGCACCATTTCTTTGCTTCAAGGATTTTACCGACACTTATTTTTACTTGCTCAAGTAAATCTGCATCATTTGTAATTAATGATTCAAGTGTGTTAATTGCCTCACTACAATCAGGAGGGAGTAATGCAATATCAGCTCCAGATTTGAAAAGCAATTCTATCGCTTGTTTATTTGAATAATTTGATGTAATCGAATTCATATCCAATGCATCGGTAATTATTAGACCATTATAACCAAGTTTTTCTTTTAATATACTTGAAATTATTTTTTTCGATAGTGATGCAGGCAGGCATGAATCATCAAATGAAGGAACAGAGAGATGACCTATCATAATAGAACTAACGCCATTGTTAATTGCATTTATGAATGGCTTTAGTTCAAGAGCAAATAGTTCTTCCCGGCTTTTATTTAAAACGGGCAAAGATAAATGTGAATCAATCGCAGTATCGCCGTGTCCCGGGAAGTGCTTTGCACATGACAAAACATTAACCGACTGAATTCCCTGGATATATTCATTGCTGTGGCTTTCAACAATTTCTGAATTTTCTCCGAATGAACGTATATTTATTATCGGATTATCAGGATTTGAATTTACATCACATACAGGAGCAAGATTCCAGTTAATGCCTATAGCTTTTGCTTCTTCGGCGATTGCTTTAGCACACTGAAAGGTTAAATCTATTTCATCAGCTTTACCGAAAGCCATAGCATGAGGAAATGCAGTTCCATCCTGCAATCTCATTGTCAAGCCATTTTCGAAGTCGGCACAAAATATTAATGGGATTTCTGATAGTGATTGTAATTCGTCAATCATTTTTTTTGTTTCAGAAGTAGTTCCTTTAAAAATACAGAAACCACATATACCTGATTTGACAAGCGATTTGATATTTTCCCTATAATTTATGTCTTTGTAATAATCCTCTGAAGAGAGCCGCCCGATAATACATTGGGCAGCAAGCTTAAGCGGTGATAAATCATTTAATTTTGTTATTATTTCCATATAACAAAATTAATCAACTTTATTTTTATTTTGTATTTTTAATACTCTGATTTATCCAATCAAGAATTGTTGAAATTCTAACCCAATAACTGCTATGACAATAATATCCTGTTTTTCTAAATTGTTCAATATTTATTCCAGCTGATGGAGATACTCCTGCCAATAACCATTGACCTTTTTTTTCAATAAATAAACCCCCACCAGAATCTCCTGCAATGGTTGAAAATTCCAAATTTAATGGTTTTGAATCACCGGTTTTATTACAATTTGAATCAGTGGGACTATCAAAATCATACACAAGAGTCCCGGGAAGTCCATCACGAAAATTCCAAATTGTATCTATCATATTTTCTCCTGCCAGTTTTTTTCCGTAATTCAATTCTTTGTCATAAGCTCCTCCGTAATAGCCCCATCCCACTCCAACTGCTTTTCTCCCAACTTCATTAGCGTTTTTATTGAGTTTTGGTATTTTAATCTTTGTCACTGGTTCTTTCAATTTAATTATTGCAACATCATAATTATTCCATTGCCCTTTGACATCAAGAGAAAAATATTTCGAATGAAGGATAATTGTATCAGCTTCCAATAATCTTCCATCTAAATCAAATCTGAATTTACTGCTTGGTAATTGATTCTCGCCCAAAACAATATATGAATCTATTTTTGTCCCATCATCCATAATATATGTAGTATCCTTTTTAATGAGATTTGTGAAGCAATGAGCAGCAGATAATACATATTGTTCCGAAATCAATTCACATGAACACCAGGGCTTCAATGTATCACCTTTTGCATGCCTCGATTCCCATTTATCAGTTGTATCACTTTCATTTATAATCTTGAACATTCTGCCAACACAATTGAATTGCTCTTCTTGTGCAAGTTTTAAATAATCGGAGGAATCTTTGTCATGCCTGTAAATAATAGCAAAGTTAACAGTGTAATTAATAACTAATAGAATAATTATAAAAAATTTCATTGAGTAACCTTTAAAATTTATAATAAATTACATTTAATATTATTCTTATTACAAAATTTAATAGAGTGGTTAAGAAATAATTATTTTTTATGACTGAAAATTTTAATAAAAAACATGATTATAAATATTTAAATTCAATTTAAAATCAATAGTAATGTAAATCATTTCTCAACAATAACTCGTTGTACTGCTTGTTCTCCACAGTCAGAAATAACTGATATCAAATACAATCCAGGTTGTACATTATGCAGGTAAAAACTCTTTGTGTAAGTTCCAGCAACAAGCATTGTACTATTCATCAATTCAAGAATCTTAACACCGGATAAATCATTCATTATAATTCTAATTTGTCTTTCAGATTTTAAATTAAATTCCACATTTATTTTTTCTGAGGTTGGGTTTGGATATAAATTAAGTTTTTCAATGGCACCATTACAGGCTCTCCAAACATCAAAAAAAGGTTCTTCTCCGGCTATTGTTTTTGGTAAAATTTGACAATTATTTGTTTCATCCTTGATAGCATCAATTTCATTGTTAATTTTATTTCGATACTTTTCCGGTAATTTTTCAATAAATTCGGTTGTCGGTTCGAACCATAAAATAAAAGCGTAATCATCGTTTCTATTGAAATTGTCTTTATTTAAATTTTTACCCATATAAACTTCTATTGAAATCAGTTTGTTGACTTTAAGATAATCGTCTAAATTTTTATTGATTTGTTTAAAATATTTTTTATTATAAACATCACTTATAGAATCAATACTATTCTCATTTTTACTAAAAATACTATCATCTTTAAACCATGTAATTCTTCTGTTACCTGCATTATCCGTAATCATTTTTATTGACGTGGGTAAACAATTTAAGCTTTTGTTTTCAGTATTATTTAGTGAATATTCTTTACCATCTATAGTTAATCCTCCCTCGACATGCAAAGTGCATAATTTCAAGTTATTCCCCTTAAATTTTTCATAATATGAGATTCCGCCTCCATGCCAGGCATTTGATTCTATCTTAATTCCAATGGCAGCCAACTCATCATTACTCAGTTCAATCATTTGTATTCCTTTTACATTTACTTTATAAAATAATTGTAAATCGGAATCTTTTTGTAATGTTTGGATTTTTCTTTTTTTCGAAGTATCTGTTTGTGAATATAATTTTATTGATGTTTGGTTATTATTATAAGATTGTGTTGATTTTTCCTTATCTATAAAATTAGTACCTTTTTTGTCAACGTATAAATCTTTACTTTTTCCCAGATTATTATTTACACTTACATTTTGATATTTACTTTTATTATTGAATATCAATTGTTGGTTAAATAAACTTATTATTAAAAAACTTAAAGTGATTATTACAATTCCTGTTATTATTAAAATATTTAAAGGATATAATTTATCCCAAAAGCTATGTTTTGATTTGCTTAATTTAATGTTTGCTTTTGAAGCTTTTTCAACAAAATTTTTAAAGTCTTCCTGTGAAAAATAAAGCTGTTCTTTTCTAGCATTATTAAAAAAATCATCAATTGATTTATTCTGACTTTTCATAGGATATATATATAATTAATAATTAATAATTACTTATTTCCATTTTAATATCTAAATATTTTAAATCGTTAAAAGTTTCGATTTTTTTTGTTTTGCCATTTTTATTATCTAATTCTCCTTTTTCTTTAACAATATTTGCTCCCATCAAATGTGCAAGTTTATTTCTACCACGTTGTAAACGTGATTTTATACTTGATAAAGTTCCTCCTTGTATTTGTCTTATCTCCTGAAGTGAAAAGCCGGATAACTCAAATAATAATAATGCTTCTTTTTGTTTATAAGGTAATTTCTCTAAAACTTGATAAAGGAACGAAACATCAGTCGCACATTCGGGCGATGGATCATTACATTCAATTGATTCTGCATAATCCTGGTCAAATAAGCCAAAAATTTTAGTTCTAATTTTTCGCCTTCTATATAGTCTGCTTGCTGTTGTAAAAAGGAAGCTGAGAAAAGCTTTTTTCTTTTCAATTTTTTCAAAATTTTCATAAGCTATCATTATAGTATCCTGTAAAAGATCTTTAGCATCTTCTCTGGAACGTGTGAGTGCCATAACAAACCTTGTTAAGCTTTCTCTAACGGTTTCTAATATCTTTGAAAATTCTTCCTGCTTATTTTTTTGAATCATAAATTTTTTTATATTTCTGTCTTTCTAAGTAAGAGACATAAATTATAAAAAAGTCGCATTCAATTTTAAATAAATTTTTTTATTATTTTATTCAATCTAAAAATATTACATCATTTCCTTCGAAATTTCGCACCAATTCACGGTATTTATCTGATATTCTTTCCGGCTGTCGGGTTTTAATATCTACCTGAACGAGTACAGCACTCGCTTTTACGAGAAGCAATCCGCTTTCGAGCCGGATGATATTATCAAACCCGAAGGATGAATTTTTAATGTATGATATTCTTGTGAGAACCTCATAAGCATCATCAAAACCTGAAGTATTGAAATAATCAATCTCATTATGAGCAGAAATAACAGGAAATTCGAATAGTGATATTTTCTCTGACTCTTTTCCCAGAACTTTACGCAAATATTCTATTCTCGCCCACTCCAGCCAATAAAAGTATTGAAGATTGTGGACTATTCCATAAGAATCAACCTCATTAAATTTCACTCTTCCATTAACTTTGAATTTAAATTTCGTTAATGACTTTTCGATTACTTCTATTTTTTTGTTTTCAGAATTCATAATTATTAATTATTTATTTGTTGAATATAACTTTTCTACTGATTCAACCACAGTCTTATGATAATCATTGAATTTATTGAAATCCTCATCTGCCTTTGTTCTCAAATAAGTCATTAACAACTTTGAATCTTCTTTCATAGAAAATAAAGTTTTGATGATTTCCTTTAAAAATTTATTATCATCTTTATTCAATGCCTGTTTTTCTAAGATTTCACCTAATTTTTTTATTTCATCTTCAATGGTGAAAATTACAGAATTAACAACATCGGAATAATTTGAATATCGTGTCGTGTCATCATCGAGTTCAATGTTTTGCTTGATTACTGAAATCGTAGTTAGCGACAAATAAATGTTATTTGAAGAAAAAGAAGCAATAGTTTTTAGATATTGTTCTTCAGTTGTTGGAGACTCATCCTGAGCGTAAGAAACATTACTCATTATGAAAAATATTATCGGAATAATCTGCCAAATTTTTCTCATTATTTTGACTTCCCTTTGATTATATTGTTCAAAACATCCTTTATGATATTTACAACAAGTTCAACTTTTGATTCATCCACCTGGTAATGAAACACGACACGTATTGAATTATTTCCAAGATGAAGAAGTAACAGACCTTTTTTCTTGCACTCACTTTCAAACTCCACTGCATTGATTTGAGGGCTAAGTTTGAAATATACAATGTTTGTCTCAACCCTATTAAAGTCAAGAGTAATGAATTCCAAATCAGCCAGAAGTTTAGCAATAGTTTTTGCATTTTCGTGGTCTTGTTCCAATTTTGGCAGATTATTTTTTAATGCGAATAAGCCGGCAGCAGCAATAATTCCTGCCTGACGCATACCGCCTCCCATCAGCTTTCGTTTTCTTCTTCCTTCAGCAATTAATTCCTTTGAACCAACCAGTACAGAGCCAACAGGAGCCCCAAGAGCTTTTGAAAGACAAACAGAAACGGTATCAAATGGCTCTGCATATTCTTTGGGTGAAATTCCTGCTGCAGCACATGCATTCCAAAGACGAGCTCCGTCGCAATGAAAGGATAACTGCTTATCATCAACAATTTGCTTCACTTGTTTTATATAATCGAGTGGTATCACTGCCCCGCCATGACGATTATGCGTATTTTCAAGACAAATCAATGCTGTATGAGGGAAATGGTCATCCAGAACACGAATCGAATTTTTTATTTCTTCGAGAGGAATTATTCCCCGTTCTGTTTTTATCGGTCTTAATTGCACACCTGAAATTACGGCAGGTGCTGCTGCCTCATAATAATAAATATGAGCATCTGCATCAACGATGACCTCATCTGCACGTTTAGTCTGAACAGCTATAGCAATTTGGTTGCTCATTGTCCCTGATGCGACATACAATGCAGCTTCCTTGCCGAGTAAATCAGCCGTGTATTCCTGCAATTCATTAACAGTCGGGTCATCGCCGAAGACATCATCGCCCACCTTGGCATTAACAATTGCATCGAGCATTTCCTTAGTAGGAACAGTTACCGTATCGCTTCGTAAATCTATTAACATAACTTGAATTCTAATTAATAATTTAGGGGAAAATTTTTCATAATTATATTTATCATTCTTTCTATTCAGGAATTAATTTAATAAGTGAATATAAGATAAATGAAAAAGATATTGTGATACAAATTCACCAAGCCACATCAGAACGCAAATACTGATAGGGATTGAAATATTATCATCAACCTTCAATATCCTGGATGCCGCCTCCACAATACCTCCAAAAAATGAAGCAATATATCCGAAAACGAAAAATGTCCATGGTGCTTTTGTCAAATATCCGATAAAACTCACAACTAAAAATGCAACAAATATGAAAGCAGATGTACCTTCCCAGCTTTTATCGAATAGTGGTGTTTTACCGAATTTCCTTCCGAATAAACAGGCACTTATATCCGATAATATTAAAATTGTGAAGCCGGTGATAAATAAAATTTTCGGAAATATCAAAACACCGATAGTTGCCGAAATCAAAACCCAGGAAGCACCGTTTAATGTATATTCTTTTTCTACTTCGTGGCGTCTGAGCATTTTACCAAAAATCAAACGGACAAAGAATTGTGCCTTATTTCTTTTTTTACTTAGTACATCCATTATTATAAAGAGGATAGTTACTGGTATAAGAATTGATAGACCTATTCTTTGAGTAATAAACAGATAAGTAATAGGAATCGTCAATGACATCAGATGGATGCTTTTTCTGAGAACTTCCTGGCTATAAGGGATTTCGTGAAATTCGTCCATTTATATAAATTTTAAATATGGAAATAATAACTGTAAAAGCATACGCCAAAATTAATTTAGGTCTTGAAATCCTCAATAAGAGGCAAGACGGCTACCATAACATTAATTCTGCAATGACAAGAATAAGCCATGCAGATTCAATTTATCTCCGCAAAAATAAGGAAATAATTGTAAATTCTTCACCGGAGCTTAATATACCATGCGAACATAATCTTGTTTATAAAGCAGCATTGCTTTTGAAAAGAAAATTTGATATTAATGAAGGAGTTGAGATTAATATTGAAAAAAATATTCCGATGGGTGCAGGGCTTGGCGGAGGCAGTTCTGATGCTGCTTCAACTATTTTAGGGCTGATGAAGTTGTGGAGTTTGGATATGAGGGGTATAACTTCAGCCACACTATCAGAATTGGCAAAAGAATTAGGTGCCGATGTCCCTTTTTTCCTGAAAAAAGGTAATGCAATAGCTTCAGGAAAAGGAGACGAATTGGAGTATTTTGATTTCGGTTTACATTATTATGTATTAATTGTAATGGCTGAAATATCAATTTCGACAAAATGGGCGTATGAAAACCTGAATGAAACTCATTTTGCAAAAGAAAAAACTGCTCTGAAAACAGTACTTGAAATTGCAAAAACAAATAAAAGTATTTTAAAAGAGAAAGTTTTTAATAATTTTGAACTTTTAATTTTTGACCACTTTCCTGAAATAAGAATAATAAAAGAGGAATTATATAGAAACGAAGCATTTTTTGCATTAATGAGCGGAAGCGGAGCAAGCGTTTACGGATTGTTCGATACCCGGGAAGAAGCTCTTGCGGCTTCACTGAAATTTAGTAATTATAAATGTTTTGTTTGTGAACTGATTTGAAAAATTAATAATTGAAAATTGATTGATTTTGAAAATTTAATAATAAAAATTTATTTAGAATTGAAAATTTATTTATGAGGATACTTTTAACATCGGCAGAAATGACGCCATTTGCCAAGACTGGCGGATTGGCGGATATAACTGCATCGTTACCGATTGAATGGGAGAAGCAGGGACAAGAGACAATAATTGTAATGCCTAAGTATGCTCATATAGATGTTTATGCCTATGGTTTCAAACCGACATTCATGGTTGTATATGTTCCGATAAGTAGCTGGATGGAATTCGCACATGTATGGAAGGGATATTTGCCAAATTCAAATGTACCTGTTTATCTTCTCGAGAATAATGATTATTTCAACAGGAGAGGTATTTACGGTGACCCGCATGAATATCCCGATAATGACAGAAGATTTATATTTCTTAGCCGTGCAGTTTTTGAAGTTGCAAGAATGGTGGATTTCACTCCGGATGTTATACATGCTCACGACTTTCATACCGCATTCACTATGGCATTTCTGAAATCACAATACAGGCATGACCCAAAATTCTCAAAAACAGCAGGTATATATACGATTCATAATCTTGCCTACCAAGGGTGGTTCAATCCGCAAAGGTCGTTGGATTTCGCCGGATTTGGGATGAAAGAGTTTTATCCCGGTTCCTGGTTCGAGCATAAATCCGCAGTTAATGCAATGAAAACAGGAATTATGTTTGCCGATAAAATAACCACAGTCAGTCCTACTTATGCCAAAGAGATTAGGCATCCTTATTTCAGTGAAGGACTTCAGGATGTATTGAATGCAAAAGGTGGAGATTTAATAGGAATTCTTAATGGAATATATTATAATGAATGGGATCCGGAAAAGGATATTTATCTACACTCAAAATATAATAAAGATTATTTGCAGGGAAAAAGAATCAATAAGATTAACTTTCTCAAAGAGACCGGATTGAATGACAGCGATGAATTGAATTTACCATTGGTCGGAATGGTTTCACGCCTTACGGAACAAAAAGGAATTGATTTGTTAATAGACAAACTTGAATATTTTCTCAGCAATAATTTATTTAGATTTGCACTTCTTGGTTCAGGTGAATCGAGGTATGAAGATTTCTTCAGGTATCTTGCCTGGAAATATCCTAAGCGTGTATATGTTAATATTGGCTATAATAACATACTTTCTCACAGGATAATATCCGGTGCCGATTTTATGGTCCTGCCCTCGAGATTTGAGCCATGTGGATTGACTCAGATGTATGCATTAAAGTACGGCACTATTCCGATTGTCAGGAAGACAGGTGGTTTGGCAGACACGATTGAAGAATATAACCCCAGCACGAAAAAGGGAAACGGCTTCACTTTTATTAATTATAATGCAGATGATTTTGCTTATGCGGTTAACCGGGCTTTGGCATTATATAATAATGGTACAGATTGGAATAAAATCAGGTTGAACGCAATGCAATGCGATTTTTCTTCCAGCCGTTCCGCTCTCGAATACCTCAAGGTTTTCAAGTGGGCAATAGATAAAGCAAGACCAGTCAAATAATTATAAATCAACAAATCAAAATTAAAATTATTAATTAAGTATTGTCGTAAAATATTCAAAATAGAATTTTTTTATTACTGTTCCAATCATAATATAATAATCTGATAATTTTTTATTTAATTGTTAGGATGGACAAAGTTTGCATTCATCAACTATTTTCCTATTTCATAATTATGTGGTATTTTTGAAACCGTTAAATTTGAAAAAACAAGTTTGTTACAGAAGTAAAATTATTTGGATTAATATGAATAGAATAATTGAAGCGAGATTTTTAGCACCTGATATTAAATTATTTAAGATTGAAGCCCCAAAAATAGCACTTAAAAGAAAAGCAGGTCAATTCATTATATTAAGAGTTCATCCGGATGGTGAAAGAATTCCATTGACTATTGCAGACTCTGATACAAAGGATGGAACAATTACAATCATCGTTCAGGGTGTTGGAAAAACCACAAAACAATTAAATACATTGGAAGCCGGAGAATATATACAGGATTTGGTCGGACCACTTGGTAAAGCATCGGATATTGAATTCTACGGTACAGCAGTCAGCATTGGCGGTGGTGTCGGAACAGCAATTGCCTACCCGACTGCAAAAGCACTAAAAGAAGCAGGAAATAAAGTAATCAGCATTATCGGAGGAAGAACAAAGGAACTCGTATTATTAGAAGATGAGATGAAAGCCGTATGCGATGAGGTGTATCCGACAACCGATGATGGTTCTTATGGCTTTCATGGTTTTGTAACACAAAAGCTTCAGGAATTGATAAATGAAGGAATAAAGATAGACCTTGTACTGGCAATCGGACCGATACCTATGATGTCTGCTGTAGCTGAAGTAACCAGACCTTATGGTATTAAGACAATCGTAAGTTTAAACCCGATAATGATTGATGGAACCGGCATGTGCGGCGGATGCAGGGCAATTGTTGACGATAAAACCGTTTTTGTTTGCGTTGACGGTCCAGAATTCGATGCACACAAAGTAAACTTCAACATTTTAACAAAAAGGAACAGGATGTATCTTTTGCAGGAAAAAATTTCTTATGAGCATTTCTGCAAATTGGACAAAATGGTAAAAGAAACTGTTAGTAATTAAGTTTTGAAAATTGATAATTGGAATTGAGATATGGCAGAGATAACACCAAAGGAAAGAATGGCTATTAAAAGGCATCACATGCTCGAACAGGATGCTGATGTTAGAAATAAAAATTTTAGTGAAGTAAATCTCGGATATACTGTCGAATTGGCAAAAGAAGAAGCATTGAGATGCATTCAATGCAAAAAACCACTATGTATTGGCGGTTGTCCGGTATCAATAAATATACCCGCATTTATAAAAAAAATTGAGGAAGGAGATTTTAAATCTGCTGCTGCTATTCTGAAAAAAGATAATGCATTGCCTGCAGTTTGTGGCAGAGTTTGCCCTCAGGAAGAACAATGCGAAAAAGTATGTACGGTCGGGAAAAAGAATGCACCGGTAGCTATCGGATATCTTGAAAGATTTGCTGCCGATTGGGAGAGGGAGAATCTTGGAATTCAATTGGCTGAAAAAAAACCGAATAGCGGAAAGAAAGTAGCGATTGTCGGTGGAGGTCCTGCCGGATTAAGCTGTGCGGGTGATTTGATACAGATGGGACATGATGTAACAGTCTTTGAAGCATTACATGATATAGGAGGAGTTCTGATTTATGGTATTCCCGAATTTCGTTTGCCTAAGGCAATAGTCAGGGCTGAAGTTGAAGGATTAAAGAAAATGGGTGTCGAATTCCGCACAAATTCTGTAATCGGATTGACAGATACAATTGACGAACTTCTCGAGGAATACGATGCGATATTCATTGGTGTCGGTGCAGGACTACCCTACTTCCTTAATGTACCCGGCGAGCAATTGAATGGAGTGTATTCTTCCAATGAATATCTTACCCGTGTAAATCTAATGAAAGCTTATGATTTCCCGAGAAGCGACACACCAATGTTTAATATTGAAGGAAAGCAGGTTGCAGTGTTCGGCGGGGGCAATACAGCAATGGATGCAGTAAGAACTTCACTGCGTCTTGGTGCAAAAAGAGCAATGATTTTATATCGAAGGACAGAAGCAGAAATGCCTGCAAGAATTGAGGAAATAAAGCATGCAAAAGAAGAAGGTGTCGAGTTTATGCTTCTTGTGGGACCAATCGAATTCAAAGGTACTGATGACGGTTGGCTTAGAAGTGTTGTCATCCAAAAAATGGAACTCGGCGAACCTGACGCTTCTGGAAGAAGAAGACCTGTACCAATAGAAGATGCAATTGAAGAAATTCCTATAGAAGTAGCTGTGATTGCTATCGGTAACGGCTCAAATCCGATTATCAGCAAAACAACACCCGATTTAAATGTTAATAAATGGGGAAACATTTTAGTTGATGAAAATTCAATGAAAAGCAGTAAAAAAGGCGTTTTTGCCGGTGGTGATATAGTTACAGGAGGAGCTACAGTAATCCTTGCTATGGGTGCCGGAAGAAAAGCCGCAAAGGCAATTGACGAATATGTCAGAAATAAAGAAACCTGGTAAATATTATTCAATATTAATAATTTATTATTAATATTGAATAACAAAAGTAAAAAAATTTCAACTTTCCATTGAATAGAATTTTATTTTGATTAATTTGGACAGAACATGGTTCTGTCCTTTTATTTTTTTGTTAACAATAGGTTTATTTAAATAAAATTAATGTCTGAAGAAATTCAAAATATTCAAATACCAGAAGAGGTTAAGGAATATAAAAATAAAAATATAAAAGCAAAATTACTGTCTTCACAGCGAATTACATCATTGGATCTGGCAAGATTAATGGCAATGATTACGATGATAATGGGACATTCGCTGGATGCTATTGCCAATCCTGCAGAGCTCGATATTACTCAATTCCCATGGAATATCTGGCATTATATAAGAAGATTTACTGCTCCAATATTTTTAACCGTATCAGGTGCAGTTCACGTTTTTGCAAACAAGCGTGATGAAAATGGCAAATTGAATAAAAATACTATTATCCGTAGAATAAAAATGGCGGTAATTCTTTCTGTAATCGGATATTTGTTCATGTTTCCCGCATATTCATTCTTTGATGCATTTTTTATAGAAGCAAAACTTTGGAAACCATTTTTCCAGGTGAACATTTTACAATTGATTGGTTTCTCTTTGTTATTTGTATTATTTTTATTTTTAATAACAAAAAAAGATAAATCATTGGGAATAATTTCTTTTTCTTTGGCAGTTATAATAACTATTAGTTCTCCTTTTGTACATAGTATCAACTGGTTTAAGTATCTACCTGAATTCTTTGCCTCTTACCTTTCAACTGAACATGGTTCATTATTCCCGATATTTCCTTATACCGGATTTATGTTATATGGAGTTACCTTCGGCACACTGTTAAAGCAAATGAATCCGGAAAAAAGAACAAAATTTTTAATGTGGGCAGGTGTTCCTATCGGGATTGCTTTCCTGATTCCAAGCTTTTTTATAACAGATTTTTTCAAATATGAAATGCCATTTAAAGTTCTGGATAAGGTAAATCCGGGTATTATTTTGAATCAAATTGGTGTCGTATTTATTGTATTGTCATTTGCATCTATATTATACATATTCACAAAAAAACTATCATTCTATTATGCATTTTTCGGGAAAAAAGCATTATTCATATATATTGCCCATCTGATTGTTTTATTCGGTACGGGCTGGTTCCCAAGCATTGCGAGATTATATCCGAAATCAATTCATATAATTCCCTCGATAATTATATCGGTTATAATAGTATTATTAACACTGGGAACAGCATATTTTTATGAGTTTACAATTAATAAATTCCCAAATGCAAGAAAATATTACAAATATGCATTTTATATTATACTCTCTTATTTTCTTATTATTGGCACATTAGCACAATTGGTTTACCAGGAAATATTCAGATGAATTGCATACAGATGATATTTTATATGAATAATACAGGTTAGATTAAATATATAGGAAATTAATAATGAAATACCTGACAATTTTATCGTTTATTATTTTAATAGGAATAATATCTTTATCATTCAGAGGAGAATCATCAATAATAGACCATCCGATTATAGAGGATGCTTATTATACATTTTCTGTCGCAAAGAATCTTGCACATGGGAATGGTGTCACAGTTGATGGTGAAACTTTGACAAATGGATTTCAGCCGCTATATACTTTTATTATTGTCCCTGCTTTCGCAGTTACAAATAATGACTTCGTCTCGGTTAGAATAATATTCATTTTCCTCGTTTTGATATTTATATTATCCGCTTATTTATTTGCTGTAATAATAAGGGATTCATTTTCAGGGTCGTTAAAAATCGGCAAACAGGAATTGTTTTGGATTTCTTTCCTGACTTATATGTCATCAACATTATTTTTTAAAAATCAATTAAATGGTCTTGAGACCGGCTTAATCTTTCTGTTTTTATTAATTTTAATCAGGTATTACCAAAAGATTGAAATTTTTAATTTTAAGAACATTATTATTCTCGGTATAATACAGGGATTATTGGTACTGACAAGAATTGATGCGGTATTTCTTGTAATTTTATTTTTCACTTATTTATTATTCAAGAAGGAAATTATCTTAAAGAAAAGGTTTACTTTTGCAATTATATCCGGCTTAATAGCAATAGTAATTTCATCACCATGGTGGTGGTACAACTATAATTATTTTAACTCTATTATGCCGACCAGTGGGCAGGCACAGTTTGGATTCGAAATAAATTTTTTAAGGTTTCTCAATACACTTAGTGCAATATCACAAAATTTAGTTCCTGATACTTATACTTTTGATAGGTTCATTCCCGGCGGATTTGTTGGGATATTATTCAGATTGGTAATATTTGGTTTTATAATTATAATATTAAAATTAAAATTACCGGGTTCAATTAAGAAATTAAAAGAAAATGTTAATTTTAATAAAAGGACTCTGGAAATATTATATATTACACTTCTTTATTCCATTTTATTAGCTCTGTATTATTTATTATTCTCTTCAGCCACACATTTTTATCATAGATACTTATGCCCTTTGACGTTAATCGGACAATTGTTTACAGTAATTTTCATCAGCTATTTATTTGTAAATAAAAAGCTGTACTTTTATCCAATAACAATTGTAATTACATTAGCAATATTGATGATTTCAGTTACGATGCATTCGGGAAAACTTATGAATAAAAGCCAATTCTATAAGTATCAATTACCTCTCGTAACAAAATATGTTCCCTCAAACGAAATCGCATCATCAACGCAAAGCGGTACACTTGGATTTTTCAGAAATAAAGTGCTGAATTTGGATGGTAAAGTAAACAATGAAGTATTAAAATATAAAAATAATATCCCCGAATATTTAGCAATGAAAAAAGTAAGTTGGTTCTGTGACTGGAAATCTTTTGCAGATATATATCTCGGTAAGAATCCAGAGAAAATCGGATGGGTTATAGTTGCACGTTATGGTGATTTTTATTTATATCATAAACAGCCATAATATTACGTCAAATATCTATAATTTAAATAATTGATTTATTAATGGTTCAAATTTTTTTAATATCAATATTTTTTACAATTTTTTTGTACAATTACCAGGTATTCCCATTATTTGGTACTTATGGTGTAACCTCGTTGGATTTAGTAACATTATTATTTTACATGTACTTTGCCAAAAGAGTGATATGGAATGGAGATAGACTTACAATTGGCTGGCATAATGCTATTTATTACTTTATCGGATTATTAGCGGCTATATTTATTTCAGGATTAACTCCGCTATTTACAGGTTCAGCACCGGAAGTAATTCAATTTTTAAAAACATCAGTACATTTTGTATTCCTCGGATTCATCGTTTTCATTGCAATCAGTTATCCGATTAAAACAGAAGTTTGGACTAATGTCATAAGAATGTGGATGATATTATCTATTATAATTAATATATTCGGGATGTACCAAATACCTGCGCGAGCATACGATTTACCATTTGCTTGGCTCGATTTCACGAATATAAGTATGGGTGTAAGGGGGTCGGTCGATGTTTCACAAATTAAACAATTGAGTTTGCATTATGGAGATTTCTTTAGGGCAACTTCAATATTTCCTGAACCGTCTGCATTAGCATCATTCAATGTTGTCATTTTTATTTTTCTTTTAATTCCATATATTCAAAAAACAAAACCTTTCTTCAAATCAAAAATCCTGAATACAGTGATGTTTGTAACTACACTGACAGGATTATTTTTAACATTTTCGATGACCGGTTTCATAGGTGTATTTCTTATAATATTTGGAATTTTCATGCTTGAAAGTTTCAGGCGGTTAGTCCCATTGATTATAATATTAATATCATCGATTATATTAATTTTCCTGACTGATTCTATAACAGAGAAATTTACAGGTGTAAGTGTAGCAGGGTTATTCCAAAACAGAATCGAAGGCATCTGGCATTATGGTTCCGTTACTAAAGAAGGAATGGAAGGAGAATCAATATACGGAAGAGTTCATACTGCAAAAAGGAGCATAAATATCTGGAAGAAACACCCAATTAACGGATGCGGAATCGGATTAACTGCTTATGACAAAAAAGAAGGAATTTATTTCAGTGATTTTTCCTCGTTAACTGCACTTGCCGAAACAGGTCTAATAGGTTTTATTTCACTGACCGGAATGTTTATTTTCTTGATTATTATTACAGGTAAATATATTACAAGGAAACTATTAATTACTGATTTTTCTATTGAGCATAAGCGTCTCCTTGGCTTATTATTCTACCTTATGCTCCACCAGGTATTGATAAATTACATGACAGGGAATAATTTTGTCAAAGATGCATTATGGGTACCGATGGGCATGATTTTTTCAGTAATCAATGTTACAATTATTAAACAAGGCGGTAAAGTTTTCACTTTAGAATTAATGAAAATCCCATTGAAAAATACAATCGGAAGAGCTTTAAATAAATATCTATCAATTAAAGAAAAAAAATTATAAAAAAAGAGACGCATGGCAGTGCGTCTCTACATATTGCATTAAACTTTTTTAATTATTTATTTATCACTTGTTATCTTTCATAAATTCATCCATGAACTTCACTAATGCCTCAACAGCATCCAAAGGACAGGCATTATATACTGAAGCCCTGATACCGCCAACACTACGATGACCTTTAAGATTTGTCATGTTGTATTTCTTTTTCGCTTCTTCAACGAATTTTGCTTCTAATTCCGGTGTGTTCAGATTCCATGTTATGTTCATCAAAGAACGGTCTTCTTTATTTGTTACAGTACCTTTATAAAAATCAGAATGAGCATCCAAATAATCATATAATAAATTTGCTTTTTTAATATTATTCTGCTCAATTGCTTCCAATCCACCTTGTGCCATAATCCACTTGAATGTCCTTCCGACAATATACACCGGCAAACACGGTGGTGTATTGAACATAGAATTAGCGTCAGTATGTGTCTTATAAGAAAGCATAGTTGGTACATTCTCTTTTTGTTTTTCAAGAAATGATTTTTTAATCACTACCATCGTAACACCTGCAGGTCCAATATTCTTTTGTGCACCTGCATAAATCAAGCTGAATTTTGAATAATCCAAAGGTCGGCTCATAAAGTCGGATGACATATCGGCAAGGAGTGGTATATTTCCTGCATCAGGCATTTTATTCCATCTTGTACCATAGATCGTATTATTTGTAGTGATATGAGCATAATCGGCATCAGGATTAAATTTCACATCCTTCGGAATATAATTAAAATTCTTGTCCTCCGAAGAAGCAACAACATTTGTTTCCCCAACCCATTTTGCTTCTTTAATTGCCTTTTTTGCCCACACTCCCGTTGATACATAGTCGGCTTTTTTATTTAAAAAATTCATTGGCACCATTAAAAACTGCAAGCTGGCTCCTCCTCCAAGAAATAACACATGATATTCATCAGACGATAAACCTAATATTTTCAGACCATCATTTTGTGTTTCGACAAATACAGCATCATACTCCTTTGAGCGATGGCTCATTTCCATTATTGACATTCCGGTATTATTATAATCAACAACTGCTTTAGCAGTTTCCTCTAAAACCGGAATAGGAAGTATTGCAGGACCAGCACTAAAATTATAAGCTCTTTTCATAAAAATCAAACTCCTTGTCAAATTTCGTTAACTAATATTGTTTTATACGTATTTATTGAAGCAAAGTTAAGACAAATTATCAACATTTTGATAAAGAAACAGCCAAATTTTTTCAAAATTTGGCTAATTTTACGGAATGGATAGTAACATTATTTTTATTCTTGTTTTAGTAATAATATTTTGTGCTTCACTTTACCGTGCAACATTCGGTTTTGGTGATGCACTGATAGCAATGCCATTATTAGCATTACTTATTAACATTAAGATTGCAACTCCAATAGTTGCATTTATGGGATTTGCAGTATCTGTATTTATTCTTTTAGGTAACAGGCAGAAGCAGAATTTTACAAAAATCTGGCAATTGGTCATTTTTTCGATAATCGGAATTCCTATAGGATTGTTTTTTCTTAAAAGTATAAATGAGAACATTGTAAAGATTGTTCTTGCATTTATATTAATAATATATTCATTGTTCAGTCTTACATATCCCCATTTATATTTAAAAACAAATAAATCAGCTTTCGCATTCGGAATCATATCAGGTATTCTCGGTAGTGCCTACAACACTAACGGTCCTCCGATTATAATGTACGGCACACTCAGAAAATGGACTCCTGAAGAGTTCAGACTTTTATTGCAGGGAGTATTTTTACCAACTAATATGTTTATAATTATAGGGCACGGATTTGCGGGATTGTGGACAGGAGATGTCGTCAAAGTGATGTTATATGCTTTGCCGACAGTAATGACAGCAACAATTATCGGAAACATATTAAATAAAAAAATACCTTCAGAAAAATTCGAGAAGCTTGTTTATTATTTTTTGATTGGGATTGGTATGATACTACTTATACAGTCAATTGTTAAGATTGTGAATTGATTTCAGTAATATCTTTTGATTTCCCTTTAAATTTTAGTTTTATGAAAAGATTCCGTATTACTTCCCTGTTTTGACCAATCTGAAAACCAACAATCAACATTAAAAATCCAAGAATCATATAATTATTCTTAATTTTTTCTTCAAAACCAATATTTATAAGAATCAACATCATCATTAAATAAATCCAAATCAATAAGATTTGGCCTAAATCTTTTTTTGCAGGTTTAAACAGCTTTTTAAAAGTTAATTTTTCCATAATTTCACAATTACTATATGTGGTTTAAAATCATGCAAATGCAATATAGTAAAATCACTAACAAATTTCAATAGAAATTACATAATCACATATTTAATTATCATATTATAAAATAGTAAATACAGTTTTAGCATCTTTCCGATTTTCCTTAACTTTGAAGCTAAATTAATTTCATTTATTATAAATGATAAATAAGGAGAATCAATGAAAATTTTAATTTCGGATGGTATTGAATCTGCCGGTGAGAAAATTCTGAAAGATGCCGGACATGAAGTTGTTAATCAGAAATTCACTCCCGAAGAACTTCTGCAAAAAATTCCGGATTTTGATTGCATTATGGTTCGCTCTGCAACAAAAGTAACTAAAGAAGTTTTAGAAGCAGGAAAAAAGTTGAAAGTGATTGCAAGAGGCGGTGTCGGGCTCGATAATATTGATGTGGCTTATGCTAAAGAAAAAGGTATCAAAGTACTAAACACACCGGGTGCTTCTTCGATTTCTGTCGCAGAACTGGCTGTGGCACACATGTTTACTGTATGCAGATTTTTAAACCTCAGCAATACTGAAATGCGTATGGGTAAATGGCCCAAAAAAGAATATTCAAAAGGATTGGAGTTAACTGGAAAAACACTCGGTTTGATGGGTATAGGAAATATTGGCAAAGAAGTTGCAAAGAGAGCTATTGGACTGGGTATGACAGTAATAGCATTTGACCCTTACGTTACTACTGTTGACCTCGATGTCAAGCTTGTATCAAAGGATGAATTATTAGCAAAGTCCGATTTTATTTCAATGCACATGCCATTCATTAAATCGGAAGGTCCGGCTATAGCAGCAACTGAAATTGCAAAAATGAAAAAAGGGGTGATACTCATTAATTGTGCAAGAGGTGGAGTTATTTCCGAAAAAGATTTACTTGATGCTCTGAACAACGGAAAAGTTTCTGCTGCGGGAATTGATGTTTTCGAAACCGAACCCCCATCAGAGGCACAAAAGGAATTGATTAATCATCCGAGAGTTTCTGTAACTCCCCATATCGGCGCCTCTACTGAAGAAGCACAATTGCGCGTTGGAGTTGAAATTGCAGAAAAAGTAGTTGATGCATTGAAGTAGTAAATTCATTTTGTCATTCTGAATGAAGTGAAGAATCAAAAAAACCCCTTTGCTCCACCTTTAAAAAAAGGGGGCAATCTTTACAGACACAATTCGAGATTCTTTGTTTCACTCAGAATGACAAGACAATAAAAAATTTGTATTTGGTTAAATATAAGGACAATTTGATGGCGATATTTAGACCGTTCAAGGCATACAGACCACTTCCTCAATATGCACTGGGAGTAGCTGCAAAGCCGTATGATGTATTGAATTCAAATGAAGCAAGAGAAGAAGTAAAAGGACATCCTATTTCATTTTTACATGTAGGCAAACCTGAAATTGACTTAGACCCGGGAATCAATATATATGACCCCAAAGTTTATGAAAAAGGAAAAGAAAATTTATGGAAACTAATTAAAGATGGAATTCTCAAAGAAGACCCGGAATCATATTTTTATATTTATGCACAAACTATGGATGGCAGGACTCAGTATGGTTTAGTCGGTTGTGCGTCGGTTGATGACTATTGGAATGATGTAATAAAAAAGCACGAAAAGACCAGAAAAGACAAAGAAGAAGACAGGTCGAATCACGTTAGGGTTACAAATTCACATTCCGGTCCAATATTTTTAACATACAGAGATAATGACGAATTAAATAAAATCGTATCAAAAATTACTATTAATTCACCGGAAATAGATTTGGTGGCACTCGATGGGATAAGGCATCAATGCTGGGTTATAAAGAATAAAGATATTATCGATAAAATAATAACAACATTATCCGGTGTACCGAATTTTTATGTAGCTGATGGTCATCACCGTTCTGCAGCGGCTGGTATTGTAGGAAGAGAGAGACAAAAAGCAAATCCGAATCACCTTGGTGATGAAGAATATAATTTCTTCCTTGCTGTTTTGTTTCCTGCGAGTCATCTTTATATAATGGATTATAACCGTATTATTAAAGATTTGAATGGTTTGACCAATGAAGAATTTTTTGAGAAGCTGAATAAACATTTCACAATCGCAGAAATGCAATCAAGATTTAAACCATCAAAAAAAGGTGAAATCGGGATGTATATTGAGGGGAAATGGTATTGCCTGAAAATCAATGAGGACTTATTGAGAAATCCCGACCCTGTGGAAGGGCTTGATGTAGCAATTCTACAAAAATATATTAATAATGAAATTCTCGGAATAGAGGACTCACGTACAAGCAAACGAATTGATTTTGTAGGTGGAATAAGAGGATTGGAAGAATTAGAAAAACGTGTAAATTCAGGTGAGATGAAGGTAGCATTCGCAATGTATCCCACTTCTGTTGAGGAATTGATGAAAATAGCAGATGCCGGAAAAATTATGCCTCCCAAGTCAACCTGGTTTGAACCAAAGCTTAGGGATGGCTTGTTCGTGCATTTTTTGGATTAATACAAAAGTCTGAACCACAGATTAAGCAGATTGAAGGATTACACAGATTGTAAAATTAAAATCCCCATTTTGCAGATGGAGATTATTTTTACTTTGTTCGATTATTTCAATTTTTTTAAACTAATGTGGATCATAATCAGGATTAGGTTCTTTTATAACTGCATTTTCATAATCAGGTTCATCTTCTCCATAGGTTTTACTGAAGTTAATCATAGAAAAACGTAGCCATTCATCTCTTTCTTTATCAAAATCTGATTCAATATTATCGTCAGGTTCAATTTTATAAAAATCAACCTGCATTTTATTCAAAAGCTCATATACCAAGAACAATTCATCTTTTGTTTTTGGTTTCACTAATATTGATGTCATATTAAAACTCCTTAAAGATTCAGAGTTTCAAACGATTTAATAATGAGATAATTTTATTATCAAAATATAATTACTTCTTCTCTCTCTTCTCCAAAAATCAGCACTCTGTTTCATTTTTTTTTGTCTTTGTACAAATGATTATTTCTTCTCTTTTTTTCTCTTAGAATAAATTGCATTTGCTACATCATCAATTGTTAAACCTTTTTGGAAATTTTCTCTTTCTTTAGTATAATCGCCATAACCGATTTCAAATTGCTCAAGAAATCTCAATGTACCATAATACCCTAATCTTTCAGTGAGAGCCTTCATGCCTTCCCTTCGGATTTCATTTATACTTGCTGTTTGTATCATAAATACTCCTTAATAAATTCAATAGGATTTACAACCTTAATTTTGATATATTTCTTGTTTTTTTGTGCCAATGATATTAGTTTATCATCTGTTGTTATTATTACGTTTATTTCATTTAAAACAGAAGTAGCAATATGTAATGCATCAAATGTCTTAAATCCAAAATGTTCTATTTCTTTAGCATAATTAATTATTTCATTATTTAATAATACCTTGTTACTCGTTTGGTTAAGTAGCTCCAATGAAAGTTCTCTTTTTAAATCGTCAGGATTCAAATTTAGTTCAAATTCTAAAATATCGCTTGAATATAATTCAAATAATCCTATATCAATTCGATTGAGAATATATCCAATCGAAATTGTTTCCAATCTAATTCTTTCAAGTGTCTGGTCATCAAAAGGCCTACTATAGCAACATGTATCAAGATAAATCTTCATATCCTTTTATATACCATTAGATATTTAATTAAACGTTTAACATTTTTATTAATTTTATTATGTTATTCAAACTTAATAATAATCAATTACAGAGCTAAATTTTACAATTAGCTATTATTATAAAATTTTACTTCTTTCCTCTCTTCTCCAAAATACTCAACAAACGATTGCATTTTTCTTTTGCTCGCTTTACAATAGCTTCTGCTTCTTCTAATGTCTGTTTTTTGAATGATTCATCCTCAATACCGGGAAGATTAATTAACACATTCTTATATGCTCCCCAGATACCTGTTTCGAGAGCTTTTGAGCCGACTTCGACATCGGATTTTGATGCAATGTTGCCGTACTTTGCAAGTTCAATCATCGAATCCCAAGCACTGTCGCCAAGACGCATAGTCGTTAGAGGAACTTCAATTGCTTTTTTCAAACCTGCCTGCATTGCGGCATTTCGTGCTGCTTGCTGTTCGGGAGTGTCCTTAGGCATTCGAACACCTTCGAGGTAATCATTAAATGCATTTGTATCAGCATCAATCATCGGTATAAGTTTTTGTGTCAATTCGTATAAAGGAGGAATTATTTTCCTAATTTTCGGTTCAACTTCTTCGAATTTACGGACACCATAAGTTAAGCGAGACACCATTGTTCCTAAGCCAACACCGAGGGAAGCAAGAAGTGCAGATACCGAACCGCCACCGGGAGCTGATGTCCTTGCAGCAACGCTCTCTACAAATTTTCTAACACTAAGTGATGCCAGAGGTTCATTTTTTTCTTCAGCAACAATATATTCAATGATTTTCTTATTCGGTTCAAATTTTGAAATTGAATTTAAACCAAGCCGGTCAACAACGAGCTTGATTTTCTGGTCTTCTTCGATTATAAATAAATTTTCTTTTTTGATATAATAATCAGCAGCCATTAACATAGCATTTAATGGAATGAGACCGACCAACTCAGAACCGGCAACTCCGACTTTCAATGCTTTCGCTTCCTTAAGAACCTGTTCAAATACCTCATGCGGCGGTGAAACAAGATAATTTGTCATATTAATCGAAACCTGAGCCATATTATATTCATCCACGAACCAGCCGATTGCTTTGATTTCTTTCATTAAACCCGGCTCTTCATCTCCTCTACCCGCTTCACGTATATTAAGTGCAATGCGGTGTGCCTGGTTATTAGTTCCAAGGATATTAATATTATATGCTATTAAGAAAAATCTTGCACCGGTAACAGTAGCACCCCACTCAGGAACAAATTCAGCAGGACCGAAATCCGGCTTCCATTCTTTCTGTTTGATTCGTTGCGGAATGGCTTCGTACTCCCCTTCCCTGATTTGAGGAAGTTTTTTCCTGTAATCTTTTTCCTGGGCAAATTCATATAGATAAATCGGAATACCGATTTCCTCGGCAGCCCTTCTTCCAAATTCATTAGCACACTTGACACAATCCTCCATTGTAACACCGGCAACAGGAACAAATGGGCATACATCCATTGCTCCCATTCGCGGATGTTCCCCGTGATGATTTCGCATGTCAATTAACTTTTTTGCGACTTTTGCTGAATTCAAGGCACCTTCGACGATTGCTTCAGGAGAGCCGACAAATGTATAAACAGTGCGGTTTGTTGATTTGCCGGGGTCAACATCAAGTAATGTACAACCGGGAGTTTGCCTGATTGCATCGGCAATTGATTCAATAATTTCTGGGTTTCTGCCTTCTGAATAATTCGGTACACATTCTACAAGTTTTCTCATAATCTTAGTATTTTTTCCTCTTATTTAATTATGTATATTTTTATATTCGATATTTTTCCAATCCATCTGTTTATAGTCTGGTCCTGGGGAAATACGATAGAGCCGCTATTAAAAATCCTGAATTTTTCTCCCTGGGAAATAGTTTTTATTTGAAGGTAAATTCTTTCGACAATAGATTTTTGTAATTCCTTTTCAACCATTGATAAATCAACGACACCTTTTTTCCCTTTGACATCAGATACTTTTATTGTATCACCAACAGACCCCTGAACAGTTTTTAAAATTAGAACCGGAGCTAATTTTGTGTTATTAGGGTCATAATCGAAATAAGTAGATGTGATTGCTTCGCTATCTGATGATTCGGCTACTATTAACAACCTGCATTTCTCTTGTTCATTAAGATGTTTAATACTTCCTGCAATAATATCGTTAATATCAACGCAAATGTATTTCCCGTAACTTTTTTTGGTTGCGGAAAGAAATTCTACGGTTTTCGTTTTATTATTTTTACCGATTTCATTCAAATCAACATTAATTTTTGCCAGTTCATAAGGATTGTCAGCAGAATAGAGAAATATTGCTGAAAAAAGTGTAATATATATTTTTAATAATAAATTCATAAACCTGTCTTAATTTATCTAACTAAATATAAATATGCAAATTAACACATTTTATTTATTTTTTAATTTTAAAAGTTTTTCGTTACATACATCATTGATTTAAAATAATTTTACCGTAATTTTGTTAATTGTAAATGGAAATATTTTGCCGATAATTGGATAAGATGATGCAGAGAATAATGTTAAAATCGAAAATACACAGGGCGAGAATTACAGATTCGAACCTTTACTATGAAGGCAGTTTTACAATTGATGAAGAAATACTTGAAGAAGCTGATATTTTACCAAATGAACAGGTTTCGGTTGTTAATATAAATAACGGTGAAAGATTCGAAACTTATGTCATCCCGGGTAAACGCGGTGGAAGAGATTTCTGTTTAAATGGTGCTGCTGCCCGTAAGGGGGCAATAGGTGATGAAATGATAATTATAAGTTATGCTCATCTTAATGAGGAAGAAATTAAAAATCACAAACCTACAATAATTCTTGTTGACAAAAACAATAATATTATAGAGAAATCATATTCGGTTGAACCAAAAAAGAAATTCATCTCTAATTGAAATGAGTTCGGTTGCGAATCAAAACCTAATTATAATCATCCTGGCTGCTGGCAAAGGTAAAAGGATGAATAATCCCTTGATGGCTAAGGTAATGGCTGAGCTTGACGGAATACCTTTAATAGGTCATGTATTGAATCAAGCAATTAAATTATCACCTGAGAAAATCATAATCGTCGTTGGTCATCAAAAAGACAGTGTGATAAATTATATAAATTCACTCGCTTATGATAATATTACATTCGTTGAGCAGAAGGAGCAACTCGGTACAGGACACGCTGTAAATCAGGCAAAACCTGAATTAAGTAATTACAACGTTAAAATTTTAATTCTTGCTGGCGACGTTCCAATGCTTAGTTCAGATACACTCAAAAAATTTATTAATTATCATAATGTACAAAAATCAGATGTATCAGTACTGTCAACTGTTGCACCAAACCCCTTTGGATATGGCAGAATAATCAGAGACGAAGAAGCTAATTTCATTAAAATCGTTGAAGAAAAGGATGCATCAGATGATGAAAGAAATGTCACCGAAATCAATAGTGGTGTATTTCTTTTAAATGCAGATTTATTATTTAAATCACTGCAGGAAGTATCAAATAAAAATTCACAAGCAGAGTATTACCTTACGGATATAATAGAAATCCTGAAAAACAAAGGTACAAGAGTGCATGCTTTTGCAGGAGCTGAGTTTGATGAATTGCAGGGAGTAAATTCACCCGAAGATTTAAAGAAAGTCGAAGATTTTTATTATTTTAGAAACCGTCAATGAGTGATTCAAAAAATATTCATCCTGAGATTTTGAAAATGGTTAAAGAATATTTACAAGAACTTAATAAAAATGGAATAAAAATAACCAGAGCAATTCTCTATGGCAGTTACGCACGTTCTGAACAAAATGAGAATAGTGATATTGATTTGTTATTAATTTCGCCACTTTTTGATAATGGCAGTAATAAATACGCAGGAAAAATTTGGCAATTAACAAAAGTTTCTGATTATAAAATTGAACCGATTGCTGTCGGAGAAAAAAGATTCCTGGAGGATGACGCAACTCCACTACTTGAAATCGCAAGAACAGAAGGAATTGAAATTGCTTTACCATAAATAATGATAAAATCATTAAACCATATCGGAATTGCTGTAAAAAACCTGGATGAAAGCATTGAAATATTCAGGAAGATTTTTTCTTTTGAAAATATTCATCGTGAAACTGTCGAAGAACAAAAAGTTGAAATTGCATCATTCAAAGTCGGTGATTTATTAATTGAACTGACCACACCAAAAGATAATTCTTCCCCTATAACGAAATTTCTCGAAAAAAGAGGTGAAGGAATCCATCATATTTCATTTGAAACTGATGATGTAAATAAAGAACTGGAGCGGCTTTCAAATGAAGGAATCCAATTGATTAATCAAACTGCAACAAATGGAGCTCATGATTTGAAAATTGCATTTCTTCATCCGAAAACAACAAACGGAGTATTAATTGAGATTTGTCAGAAGAAGTAGGAATTAACAAATTAATTAATGATTATTTCTTCGCTATTCCTCAATATATCTGATAGAATGCTTACCGGTTCAAGGTTTTCAAGTTCACTTTCAAAAACACATTTTGGTTCTATACGGATGTCAATTTTTCTTGCTAGTAAAAATAATCTCTTAGAAATTTCGATTTTCTTTCTCTTATCATTTAAATTCAACAAAACGGCAACATCAATATCACTGTCAGATTTCTGTAAACCTTTAGCATAAGAGCCATAAAGAAGAATCTTATAAACATCAAATTCTTTTCTTACAAGTTTTGAATACTCGATTAGTTTAGATTTTATTGTATCTTTGCTTTCAGCCATATAAATAGTTCTTCAGTTTTTAATAAAATATTTTTCGCTTTTCTTTAATTTAAAAATTTTGCTAAATCTTCGATTTCTTCACTATATCTTGATTCAATATAATAAATATTAAGTTCAGTTATAAATTCAAATTTATCATCATTAATTTCATTAGAAATTGAAGAGTTATCAAGCCATCTTTGAAGATTGTGAGTATAAGGAGGCGTTTGATTATGGTCTTTGATAAATAAAGCTTTCAATAATTTTTCAATTGTTTGTTGACAAATAAATGCAACATATAAATACTCCCAGACTCAAGCATGGCCCTTGCTGTTGAAATATCATACTCAGCTAATTTGACCCAATTATTTATTGTTTTATTATTCATATAAAAAAGATATATTTCAATTTAAATATTTATTTTCAATCCCCATTCAGAACTCTTATTGTTTTACCCTGATTGGCAACCGATTCGATTGACTTTTTAATTGACTCAAAATCTCCAAGATAATATTTTTTTAACGGCTTCAAATCATCATCAAGCTCATAAACTAAAGGAATTCCGGTTGGAATGTTGTACTTGATTATTTCGTCTTCAGACATATTATCTAAATATTTTACTAATGAACGCAAACTGTTACCATGGGCAACAACCAATACCTTTTTTCCTGTTTTGACTGCCGGAGCAATTGCGTCATGCCAGAATGGAATGAATCTGTAATAAGTGTCTTTAAGACTTTCACCAAGCGGGAGTACATCCTCGCTCAATTCCTGGTAACGCGGATCTTTGCCTGGGTACATATCGTGATTTTTACTGATATGAGGAGGTGGAATATCATAGCTTCGCCTCCATATCAAAACCTGTTCCTCACCGTATTTCTTCGCTGTCTCTGCTTTATTTAATCCCTGCAAAGCTCCATAGTGTCTTTCGTTCAACCGCCATGATTTGATAAACGGCAGCCACATCATATCCAAGCCATCGAGGATAATCCACATTGTCCTTATTGCCCTTTTTAAAACAGATGTAAAAACAATATCAAATGTATAGCCGGATTCTCTGAGTAATTGAGCCGCTTCCCATGCTTCGTTCTTGCCTTTCTCAGACAGGTCAACATCAACCCATCCGGTGAATTTATTTTCTTTATTCCATGTGCTTTCACCATGACGCACTAATACTAATTTTTTCAAGTTTACCTCCTGAACACAAATTTACCTTTATGTAATCAAATTACATTCCAAAAAAAGCCCGTTAATCAAATAATAATTAGCGGGCTTTTTTATTAATTTCTATTTTGGCTGCCGTTTAGGACCCGCATTTATTACCTTATCTGGTATTCCTTCTGCAAATAATTTAAAGTTCTCGATATAACGTGAAGCAAGTGCATCATATTTCATCCAGTACTCATTTTTATTACCCCAGGCATTTGATGGCTCGAACACATCATCAGGTACTCCTGGACATGTCAAAGGAACTTCAAATCCAAATAATTTATCCTTACGGTATTCTACATTATCGAGCTGCCCTTCGAGAGCGGCATTGAGCATATTTCTTGTGTGACGAATGCTAATACGCTTACCAACTCCGAATTTCCCGCCTACCCAACCGGTATTGACAAGCCAGCAATTGGCACCATGTTTCTCCATTTTCTGTCTCAGTAAATTTGCATAATAGAACGGATGATGTACCATAAACGGTGCTCCAAAGCATGCACTGAAGGTTATTTCCGGCTCGATTCCCAAACCGATTTCGGTTCCAGCAATTTTGGAGGTATAACCGCTGATAAAATGATACATTGCCTGGTCCATATTCAGTTTGGCTATCGGGGGAAGAACGCCTGTTGCATCGCATGTTAAAAAGATAACATTCTTCGGATGTGAACGCGCCATTTTCTCCGGCATGGCATTCGGAATAAATTCAAGTGGATAAGAAGCCCTTGTGTTTTCTGTCCGGGATTCATCATCAAGGTCAATTCTGCGTGAAGCAGGGTCCCAAATCACATTCTCAAGTATTGTTCCGAATTTCCTTGTGCATTGATAAATTTCCGGTTCTGCTTCAGCCGATAAACGAATCACTTTAGCATAGCAGCCACCTTCAAAGTTAAACACACCTTCATCGCTCCAGCCATGTTCATCGTCTCCAATCAATTTACGCTTAGGGTCAGCGGATAAAGTTGTTTTACCGGTGCCGCTTAAACCGAAAAATAAAGCAACATCACCATTATCACCGACATTTGCAGAGCAATGCATTGCCATAACATTTTCCAATGGCTTGAGGTAATTCATAACTGTAAATACAGTCTTTTTAATTTCACCGCCATAGCTTGTCCCTGCAACAATCGCAAGACGTTGCGAGAAATTAATTATCATTGCAGTTTCAGAACGGGTGCCATCAATTGCCGGCTCACATTTAAAAGACGGCGATGCAATAACCGTAAATTCGGGTACATGTCTTTTAAGCTCATCGCGATTAGTTATTTTAATAAACATATTCCTGGCGAATAAGCTCTGCCATGCAGTATCTGTAATAATCCGAATCGGCATCCTGTAATTTGGGTCAGCACCGACATAACAATCCTGCACAAAAAGTTCTTCACCCTGTAAAAATGCTTGTAATCTTGTTAAAAGATTTCCATATTTCTGCGGGTCGAATGGACGGTTATAAACACCCCACCAAATATTATCCTCTGTAGTTTGTTCTTTTACGATGAATTTATCATTTGCCGCCCTCGCTGTCCATTTACCTGTATTAACAATAAACGGGCCGCCATAAACAACATGTCCTTCACCCCTGAAAACTGCCTCTTCATATAGTGCCGATGTAGGCAGATTCCAGAAAACATTGTCAAGATACTGAAGTCCATGATTTTTTAATTTATAATCACTTGCATATTCTCCTGCATGTTTAATTGCAGGTGTATCAAATTCAAGATATTTTGTCATAACCAATCCCTCACTAATTTTCTAAGTCCAATATACAGTTCATTCGGTGAATTCGGGTCGAGTGCCCATTTGATTCTTTCTATTCCTTCGGTAATATCTTTAATGGAACCACATGTTGAAATCCTTAGAAATCCTTCCAATCCGAATTCAACACCCGGCACAGTAACAACACGAACCTTATCTATTAGAAAATGAGCCAGTTTAATCGAATCTTTATTGTAATAACTGAAATCAGCAAAACAATAAAATGTTCCGTCAGGTTTATATGCTTTAACGCCATCGAATGCATTCAGCCGTTCAATCAGTACATTACGGTTATTTTCAAGTGTCAGTCTCAAGCTTTCAACTGAGGATTGTACTCCGTTCAATGCACCCACCGCAGCTTTTTGCATTACAACCGAAGGTCCTGATGTCTGATGCGATTGAATATTAGTCATCACTTCAATTAATTTTTTATTAGCTACAGCCCAACCGATTCTGAATCCGGTCATTGCATATTGTTTAGAAACACCATTAACAACAATCAGTTTTGAATTTTCACTCAAATCCTTTGCATAATTGTAACAATTGATTGGCTTTCTTCCATCGAAAATCAAACGGTGATATATATCATCCATAATAAGATACAATCCTTTTCTTTCGCAGAATTCAACAATTTCAGCAATGAAATTCTCTGAATACATAGCACCGGTAGGATTATTCGGGCTGTTGATAATCACACATTTTGTGTATGATGTAACAAGTCTTTCAATATCTTGTAATCTCGGGTAAAAAGAACCATCCTCCGCATAGCAAGGAACAGGAACTGCTCCAATCATCTTAGCCATTTCAGGATAACTCACCCAATAAGGTGCGGGATAAATCACTTCTTCCTGTGGATTGAGGATTGCCTGCAGAGCAACCATTATCGCCTGCTTTGCACCACCAGAAGCAATTACATTTTCCGGCTCAACCTTCCTGTTATAAAATTCTTCAGTATAGCGTATTATTGCCTGCTTTAAGGCAGGTATTCCGTCTGCAGGTGTGTATCTGACTTCACCCGAATTAATAATCCCTGCTGCAGCAACGAGAGCGTCGAGAGGGGCTTTGCTTTTGGGTTCTCCACCGCCTAAGTGAATAACAGGTTCCCCCTTGTCTCTCAGTATTGCAGCAATTTCGTTTAATTTAAGAGTTGCAGATGCACTGATTGACTTACCAATTAAACTAATACTCATTTTTAAATTATTACTCCTTCGAAAAAAATTTAATTTTTAAATAAATTTAATCAAAATTAATCCGACTTATGATTTTTCATAAGTGCTTTTAAAATAAACTTCAAAATTGCTGAAAAAAAACGCATAAACAAAAAGAATTTTATATAATTTTTGTTTTATTAATATCTTAATACATAATAAGAGTAATATGATTAATCATTGATTAGTACCTGATATAAATTAAACACTAAAATAAACTTTTCAAATATTGAAATAATAGTTAACTTTGTAGTTTATTAAGTTGTTATTTATGAATTATTAATAAATTTTTTGTTAACATTCTGTAAATAATTTTTATTATATTTTTAAAAATTCTAATAAGTAATATATAAATTATTAAAAATTTTTTGAGACCAAATTCCGTTTCATGTGTCATTATATTTAGAAAAAATGCAATTTTCAAAATAGTTAACAATTTTTTCCCGTTTTTTGGGATTGACATATTAAAAATAAGGAGGCGGAATAGAGCATTAGTACATAGTTTAATTAATTACTGATGTAAATGTATAGTTCCGTTGAGCAAAAAACAGATAATAAATTAGAACAGTTCGATACTGTTTCTCTCGATTATTTAAATAACCTGAATCTTAACTGCCGTCAGGATACAAAGTATGCTTTTAAGTATATTGAGTTGCCGCCTATTTTTGAAGAATTAAAAAATAATTACAAAATCCTCGATATAGAGAATAAAAAAGAATTTCTTTATGAGAACCTTTATTACGACACTCCTGACCTGTTTATGTATTTTCAGCATCATAACGGTAAGCTGAACCGATATAAAATCAGGTATAGAAAATATATTGATAATAAAACTTGTTTTTTCGAGATCAAAAGAAAAACCAATAAACTTACTACGATAAAAAACAGGATACAACAAGAAAGGATTGAAGAAACTCTCACTGATGAAGCAAAAGAACTAATAAATGGAGAAGTTAATATTGTTACAGACAATCTATCTCCAAAGTTATGGGTTAAATATTCGAGAATTACTCTTGTTCATAATGAGAGAAACGAGAAAGTGACATTTGACAAAGATTTGTCATTCAAAGGCATGGTCAACGGCTGGTCCTATCTTCCGGGTCTTGTTGTTGCCGAAATCAAGCAGGAAAGATTCAATCCTAATTCTGAATTTATAAAATTGATGAACAAACTAAGAATACGCGAAATCAGGATAAGCAAATATGCAACAGGAAGCATTATGTCTTACCCTGAAATCAAATACAATAGATTTAAACCAAGATTACTTTTTATTAACAAGCAATGCGACGGACAGGATGGATACTTCAAATTTCTTTAGCTTTCATATATTTAACGGAGATTTCTACTTTCATTTCTTTTTAAGATTTGTTATTAATATTGTCTCTATATTCATTATTACCAGACTTATTTATTTTCATTTCAGAAGAAAAAGAGAATACCTATTCACATTCTTTGTTTTGAATTTATTGGTATTTCTCGTATGCTTCCTGCTTCAAAGCAGTGAACTCAGCATCGGTTTTGCATTCGGAATTTTTGCTATCTTTTCCATACTCAGATACAGAACGATAACCGTTCCTATAAAGGAAATGACTTATGTTTTCATTTCTATTGCGATAGCACTTATCAACTCCCTTATTAGCGATCATAATACATATTTATTTATGGGTGTAATAAACCTCATTGTAATTGTAGGAATTTTCATACTCGAAAAAGGATTCGTTAAGAATGAAAGTCAGAAAGAAGTGGTATATGAGAAAATTGATTTAATCAAGCCATCCAATCATCATCTACTTATACAAGACTTAAAAGAAAGAACCGGTTTGAATATCCATAGATTCGACATCATTAGGATTGATTTTCTTCGGGATGTAGCGAGAATTCGTGTCTATTACTTTGATAAATTTCATACCGACGACCAGGATATTAGCCGATAACATAATTACTAATGACTAAATAAAAATGGTTATGTCTATGTTTTATAGTATTTTCAATAAAACCAGAAAATTGTTTAAGATAATAATAATATTAATTATTCCATTATTTAACTTAACTAATTTGTTTTCTCAGCAAAAGGATACTGAATTATGGACCGGTACAGGAATCGACATACCTGTATGGGATAAACTGAGTATTGAACCTGCAGAACAATTCAGGTTTGATAATGGAATCACTAAATTAAAATCTGCAATTACTGACTTAAGCTTGAAATACAAAATAAATAAGTATTTTAAAGTTTCCACAACCTACCGTCTTTATGCGATACCGGATGGAATACCTAATCATGCATTGTATCTAAGCGGTTATTTTAAATATGAAAACAAACCTTTGGAACTCGCATACAGATTAACTTATAAGAAGAAATTTGAAGAAAAAAATCAAAAACAGGAACATATAAGAAATAAAATTACTGCCGAATTTGAAGCATCAGATTGGTTAAAGCCATTCATTGCTTACGAATTATTTTATAGGTTAAATTATAAAAAGGGCGACAGGTTTGACAATTACAGATTTTATCTGGGATGTAACTTTAAGATTAATAAAGACCATGAAATCCAGCTTTATTATATGCGGGAAGAAGAAATAAATATGAAAAAGCCGAAAAGGACTGATATAATAGGAATATTTTATAATATAGACAGTTGGTTTTAATTAATGTATAGTTAATAATACAAAAAGATTAAATGAATTTATCAAAATGAATCAATGTATTCGATTCCTAATCTTCTTAATGCTCCTTTTCCACCTTTCATATTATTCAATAAGTCAATAAATTGAAATTCGATGGTCATATTTTGGGTGAATGCATATCTTATTGATAAATTAAACAAACCCCTTTTATTCATAACTAATCCCGTCTTTTCATCGAGATTTGCATTATATTCAAAATTCACCGAACTCCTGTTGCCCAACGACTGTTCAATACCTCCATAGAAATTAGGTAACCTATCAGAAAATTCCGGCTCAATTGAATAATTAATGCCACCATGAAAACCGAGCATACCTATTTTCCATGTGTAAAATTTACTTGCAGACAGAAAAAATCCCGGAGATTGATTTTGAAATCTTTTTAATTCAGATAAATAGGTACCACGCCCCTGCGAATTAAAACCAATTGCTATTGCCGGAAAACTTAAAGATTCATCGAAAATTCGGATTCTGATAAGAATACCGGGTAAATTTTGCCATGTTATATCCTGGTTACCCAAAATATTAATTCCACCATAGCTGAAACCCAAATTGAAGTTACTGAAGGGAGCTGTATTTAATTCCATCAGGATACCTGAATTCTCGAATATATCTGCATTAAATGAAAATGAGCTTTTAGTAAGAATTCCTGCATTCGGCATATTTACTATATATTGAGATTCATATTTTGCTCTTTCTCCCGCAGAACCCTGAGAGAAAATTTCTGTGAATGAGACAGATAATATAAACAGCAAAAAGGTTATTTGTTTAATTCTTAACATTTGATAAATTAAATTACCGATGATAAATTAAATTACCGAATAATCGTTATTACAAATTGTAAATATTATTTTTAAAAAAATGAACAAATATTATGCCTAAAATATTCATTATTTTTCTTTCTTATGTATTAATCCTAACGGGATGCGGCACAACGAAAATCATTGATAAAAATCCACCACCCTATTTACCAAAGGTTAATATAACTAATAATAACGGTAATGCCCAATTCATCTTCACTCTGCAGGCAAATAAAAGCGAACCGCAGGATAAATTTGATTTTATTAATGCAATAACTATCGTTAAACTCGAAATAGTCAGCCCTGAAGATACTATTATTCACACAATCGATTTCGGTCAATTGGATATAAAAGGAACTACTGATAAGGAGACACAAACTTCATTGGCAATTTCCGGTTACTCAAATTGGTTTTTACCTGAAAAAATTAATTTGGAGGAATTAAAATACAGATTTAAAATTTTTGCAAATAATAAATTTTATGATATGACAAAAACTTATTCACAACTGTACAATGAAGAAGAAGTGGAACAACCTGCTTTGACTTTAGAACCATTTATCGAAAATCAAACGTACAATTCTGCTGTTTTCGGAGTTAAGGCAACCCGGAATAAAATAGTTGAAAACGAATATATACCTACATCAGAAACGTTTCGAGTTGATATATTAAATCGTAAAGGAGCAATCGTTTGGAGTTCAGGTTACGGTCAGAATTTTCTGCAGGTGATAAATCCGGTTCTTCCGAAATCAAAAGGTGAAACACATAAATACACTGTCGAATGGTATGGCAACAGTTCTAACCAGATTCCATTAATCCCGGGTGAATATACATTGAGAATGACTATCCCTGCAAAACCGAATTCGTATACAAGCACAATGAATTTTAAATGGAAGCTCAATGACGATAACAAATGAGCAGGCAATGAAAAGGGCTATTGTATTGGCTTTGAACGGAATTGGCTACGTATCCCCTAATCCTATGGTCGGAGCCGTAATTCTGAAAAACGATGAAATAATTTCTGAGGGGTGGCATCACAAATTCGGAACCAAACATGCCGAAATCGATGCTATTGACAATGCCGCCGGTATTGACCTCGAAGGATGTACACTCGTTGTAAATCTCGAGCCATGCTCACATCAGGGGAAAACTCCTCCATGCACAACTGCCATAATTGAAAAAAAAATCTCTAAGGTCATTATTGGTTTAAAAGACCCTAATCCGAGTGTAAACGGAGCCGGAATGAATATTTTATCAGATTCTAATATTGAAATATTGTCTGATATACTTCCAAATGAATGTCGCTGGTTAAACCGTTTTTTTATAAAACATATTACGACAGGAATCCCTTATGTGATTTTAAAATGTGCTCAATCCATTGACGGCTGTATCGCAACTTCAAAAGGAGAATCTCATTGGATTTCAGGAGAGGAAAGCAGGAAACGCACACATCGGCTCAGGGCTTTGGTGGATGCTGTTTTAATTGGTAAGCGAACAGCAGAAATTGATAATCCGAGTTTGACTGTACGCAATGTGAATGGAAGAAATCCTTTTAGAATAATCCTGGATTCAGAATTATCTATTTCGCCTTCAAACAAAGTTTTCAGTGAAAATGAAAAGTACAAAGTCATAATAGTCTGCCATGAAAATTACCGCCATTCCAAACGGGCTGAAAATTTAAGAGCTTCAGGTATCAATATTTTAGCAGTAGAAGAAGACGAAGATTCAAAACTCAGCTTAAAAGAAATTTTAAAATCACTTTATTCCGAATATCGCATCGGTTCAGTATTAGTCGAGGGAGGTGCAGGTATATTTTCATCATTTGCGAGAGCAAATATGATAGATGAACTCCATATTTTTACTGCCCCAAAAATTATAGGAGACGGAATTCATTCTTTCGAAAGATTCAATATTACGAGATTGGCTTATGCTACGAATTTAAAATTAATTTCTTCGGAGTTGAGCGGTGAAGATATTCATTCAGTATTCATTAATTCATAAAAAAATTTAAATAAATAATGAATTAATTCATCTCAAACGATAAACGAAATATCCAAATCCCTTTGTTAACATTCCATACAAAAAAAATTTCATTAAAAAAAAATAAAATATTAATAAGATAGTCTCATGTAGTAATGATTAGATGAAACTAACATAATATTTATATATATCTAAATTCTTTAATTTATATGGGGTGTGTTATGAGGTTATTTACAAAATTTTTTTCGAAAAAAAGGTATTTTTATTTAAAATATCTTATTATTTTATCTACAATTGCTGTATGGTTTAGTTTAACAACTTATGCACATAGAGCAGGTATTACGGGATTGACATCCACAACTTCGGGAGGTTGTTCTTGTCATAGTTCAGGTTCGAATTCTGCTGTTACAGTTTCCAACACAAGTGGTAGCGGCAGTTATGTATTCGACCCAAATTCTACTAATTCCTTTTCAGTTACTGTTACACATGCATCACAACCGGCTTGCGGTGTCAATATAGCAGTCAAAACCGACCAGACAGGCAATACGAATGCAGGAACGTTGAATCCCGGCACCGGGCTTCAGAATATCGGAGGTGAACTTACACATACTAATGCATTTATGCTATCAGGCGGTCAGGTAACAGTTAATTTCACATGGGTGTCTCCTTCAACCCCGGGAATTTACTATTTAAGAGCGATTTCCAATGCAGTAAATAATAATTTTTCTGCTGACCCAGGAGATATTTGGAATTGGATGACAGTACAACAATTGACTGTAGCCGGTGTAACAGTTTCAGGACCTAATGGTGGTGAATCCTGGTGTGCCGGTACTACACATAATATTACATGGACATCCCTTGGATTAACAACAGTTAAAATAGAAATATCCGGAAATGGAGGCAGTTCTTATTCCTTACTTGCTTCAGGAATACCTGCATCATCAGGAAGTTGGTCATGGGACATACCCGCCGGACAAACAGCAGGCAATCAATATAGAATAAGAGTAACCGATGAATCAAATCCGAACAGGAAAGATGAATCCAATGCAAATTTCACTATTGCTTCCGGTTTGTCAATCACAGCACAACCACAATCTCAAACTGCATGTACTGAAAGGTCAATACAATTTTCAGTAACAGCTACCGGTGGAGGTTTATCATATCAGTGGAGAAAATCAAGTGCAAATATAAGTGGTGCCTCATCGAGTGTTTATACTATTACTTCTGTTAAAACAACCGATGCAGGTGTTTATGATTGCGTTGTAAGTAGTGCCTGCGGCTCACCGGTAACAAGTAGCCCGGCTACCTTATCCGTTGATATTACTCCGTCAATTACAACACAGCCCCAATCTCAGACTGTGTGCAAAGGTGAGAATGTCAACTTTACTGTAACAGCCGTCGGTACCGATATTACTTACCAGTGGAAGAAAAATGGAACAAACATTAATGGTGCCACCGCCACAACATATTCAATTTCAAATGTCCAAACAAATGATGCTGCACAATATACTGTGGAAGTATCCGGTAAATGCACACCTCCAAAGACAAGCCAGCCGGCAATCCTTTCAGTGAATACAGCGCCGGTAATTTCTAAGGAACCGGATTCTTTGCAAGTTTGTATAAGGAAACCGGCAGCTTTCTCAGTTATTTCTTCTGGCTTAAACAATACATATAAATGGTTCAAGAATGACATTGAAATACCAAACTCTAATGCTCCTACTTATAGTATCACTGCTGTAAGTAAGAACGATGAAGGTAATTATCATGTTATAATCAGCAATAGCTGCAATCCGCAAACATCGAGCCGAATAGCATTATTAACAGTTAACGAAGCTCCATTTATATTAAATCAGCCGGAGCCGCTGAAAGTAACTGTCGGTGCAAATGCATCGTTTTCAATAACTGCAAATTCGGCAACAGGATTTCAATGGAGAAAAAATAATAATATTCTCACAGGAAAAACTTCTTCGACTCTGAATTTAACTAATGTCCAATTAGCTGATTCTGGTAATTATGACTGCATTGTATCGAACAGTTGCGGCAAAGATACAAGCATATCAGTGAAGCTCACAGTAGAACCGGCTGGTGCGGGTCCCCTTCTTACCGTAAGTAATTCCACGATTGATTTTGGAACAATCGTAACAGAAAATATAAAAGATACTACTATCAGCAGCTTGTTGAAAAACACAGGTACTGCAAAGCTGGATATAAATGCAATTAGTATCATAGGTAAAGACAGTGCTTCATTTTCGATTGTCGGAAATCCAGCTCCATTCTCATTACAACAGAATGAAACAAAAAATCTGACAATCAGATTTGCTCCTGTATCAGGTGGTAACAAATCGGCTACAATAAGATTTACAAGTAATACGAGTAAGGATACGAATATCGTTTTGAAAGGATTTGGTGCTGTTGTTTCAATTTCTTTATCGAACGCTGAACTTAAATTTGACACAACTAATACAAATACTAATATTCAGGATTCGATTAAACTGAATAATTCAGGAAATGTTAATATTGAAATTCTTCAGATGGATTTAACAGGTAATCAGAAATCTTATTTTAGCATCGTGTCTCCCGAAGCACCTTTTACAATTGATTCGGGGAGTTCCAAAAATGTTGTTGTATCATTTAATCCTTTGACAGAAGGGTTAGCAACAGCTCAATTAAATATCACAATAAAAAACAAAATTGACAAATTACAAATCGGATTAAGCGGAATCGGTATAATACTCGGTGTTAATGATGATGAAGATTTGGTCAAGGATTTAATTGCATATCCGAATCCAACAGATAATGATGTAAAAATAGATTTACAAGGAATAAAAGGGGGAGATTTTAAAGTCAGTATTTATAATATTCTTGGAAACGAAATCAGGATATTTGATAACATTTCAATAAATTATAAAAACATAATTCAATGGGATGGCACTGACAATAATGGTATCAAATGTGGAGCCGGCACTTATATTTGTCTAATAAGCAATGGTGTTTGGAAAAAATTTATACATATTGTGATAATGAAATAGCTATTTTTTTTTAATAATAAATCCCTTTCCAATTTATTTGGGAGGGATTTTTTTTATTTTTTTTAAATTTTTTTTAAAAATAACTCTTTAGTAATAATATTTGATTTTCAATATACTTTCGCAAAGTATATTCCTGTTATATCAAGAATCATCAAAAAAAATAATTTTTAGTTAAAATAAATAATAATTTTCTTAGTCTTAACCTGCAACAATTAGTTTTTACTAATTAAAAATTACATTTCAATTAAATATATATAAATCATTCAAAGGGGGGTATATATGTGCATGAATGAACAAATTAAAATTAAAAAAAGGTATAAAAATGTAAAATACCTTATGATACTAACTGCTTTAGTTTTTTGGTTTAGTATCACACTTTATTCTAATCAAAACGGCATAGCCGGAAAGACTTCTACCACATCGAGTGGATGCGATTGCCACAGCGGGAGTGCAAATTCTGCTACTACAGTAACAAATACAAGTGGAAGCGGAAGCTATACATTCGCACCGGGTTCGGTTAATTCATTTACAGTTACTGTAGCACATGCTACTAAACCAAAAATGGGAGTGGATATTGCTGTCAAAACAACTCAAACAGGTAATACTACTGCCGGAACATTATCACCCGGTTCGGGTTTGAAAACTATTGGCGGTGAGTTAGTCCACATCAGTCCTATTACTATGTCAGGTGGACAGGCAACTGTATCATTCACATGGACAGCACCTGCGACTCCGGGAACTTATTATTTAAGAGCAATTGGAAATGCCGTTAATAATAATGGTTCCGAAGATGCAGGAGATATTTGGAATTGGATGACCGTCCAGACATTAACTGTTTCCGCCCCGGGCGGTTCTATTACGGTTTCGGCACCAAATGGCGGTGAATCCTGGTGTGGCGGTACTTCACAAAACATCACATGGACTTCTTCCGGTGTAACTACTGTGAAAATCGAACTTTCAAGTGATGGTGGAAGTACTTTCTCTTCACTTGCAACTGGTGTGACTGCTTCGGCAGGTACATGGGCTTGGAATATTCCTTCCGGACAACAGGCAGGGAATCAGTACAAAGTTAAAATAACTGATGAATCTAACGCTTCGGTAAATGATTTATCCAATGCGAATTTTACAATTTCGCAGGGAGTATCAATTACTGCACAACCACAATCTGCATCGGCTTGTACCGGCAGTTCAGCCCAATTTTCGGTTACTGCAAGCGGTAGTGGTCTGACTTATCAGTGGCGAAAGAATAGCGTTAACATAAACGGTGCTACTGCAAGTACATATTCAATTCCTTCGGTTTCATCTAACGATGCGGCTTCTTATGATTGTGTATTGAGTGGTTCATGCGGTTCACCTGTAACAAGTAATGCAGCTACGCTTACCATTAACGTAATTCCGGCGATTACTTCTCAACCTCAAAACCAAACCGTTTGCCAGGGTGGAAATTCTAGTTTTTCTGTTACAGCGACAGGTACTAACCTGGTTTATCAGTGGAAGAAAAATGGAGTTAACATCAGCGGTGCAACAAACTCAACATATTCTATTTTGAGTACACAGTCAAGTGATGCCGGTCAATATACAGTTGATGTTTCCGGAGATTGCCCGCCGACACAAACGAGCCAGGCAGCAACACTAACCGTTAATACTCCGCCGCAGATAACAACTCAGCCGTCTTCAGATACTGCTTGTGAAGGTCAAACAGCTCAATTTACAGTTGTAGCGACCGGTACAAATATAACTTATCAGTGGAAAAAGAACGGAGCTAATATAAGTGGGGCAACGAATGCAACATTATCAATAACAAATGTGCAACCGGGTGATGCCGGACAATACACTGTAGATATCTCCGGAGATTGTACTCCATCGCAAACAAGTCAGGCGGCTACATTATCAGTTAGTAATCCGCCTCAGATTACGACACAGCCGGCTCCGGTTATTGTTTGTGCAGGACAACCTGCTCAATTTAATGTCGTTGCATCCGGAACTAATTTGACTTATAAATGGTACAAAAACGGAACTGCAATTCCAGGAGCAACAGCACAGTCGTATAGCATTGCTTCTGCTGCTGCAAGTGACTCAGGCAGTTATTATGTTGAGGTCAGCAATACTTGTACACCTGCTGCAACAAGCACTACGGTGAAACTTACAGTAAATGATGTTCCTGCTATTGTTTCTCAACCTGCACCGCAAAGTGTCCAGGTTGGTGCAACAGCTACATTTTCAGTAAATGTTACAGGTGCGAATTCTTATCAATGGAGAAAGAATAATTCTAATCTCCAGGGACAAACTACTGCAACTCTTACATTGAATAATGTTCAGCTTGCCGATTCAGGTAATTACGATTGCGCACTCACCAATGATTGCGGTAACGTCACAAGTGAATCGGTTAAATTATCAGTTATGCCTGCAGGTGCAGGAATATTATCTTTAAATAGTCAGAATATCAATTTCGGTATTGTAATGAATGGTGAAATCAAAGATACTGTAATGACGGGAATGATGACTAATACCGGTTCGGCAAATCTTATGGTTACAGGAATGACATTATCTGGAAAAGATAATTCTGAGTTTACAATCGTTAATAGCCCTGTTCCATGCATGATGATGCCAAATGAAACAAAGAATATTAGTTTGAAATTCACGCCTACAAGCGGCGGATGGAAACAAGCTGTATTGAATTTCTCCTGTAATACCGGTTCAGATCAAACTGTAACTATCACAGGAAAATGTGGTGTTATTTCAGTAGAGCCGTCGAAGAACACGGTTAAATTCGATTCTGTTAATATAAATACTCATTTAACAAATTCATTCACTTTGAATAATACCGGTAATATGGGTGCAAAAGTTACTAAGATAGATATTACAGGTAATAACGCTTTGTTCTTCACAGTGGTTTCTCCAGAAGCACCATTTACTATTGATTCGGGAAGTTCGCAGGAAGTAAGTGTGAATTTCAGTCCGCTTGCATCGGGATTGGCAACTGCCCAGTTGGATGTTGCCGTTGAGAAGATGAGCAGTGATATCAAAGTTGATTTGAACGGAACAGCAATATTTGTTGGCGTTAATGATTTTGATGTTTCTTCAGATGGGATTAAAACTTATCCGAATCCATCAGGCAATACGGTTAATATCGAATTTGATATAAAGGATGATGCAGGATTTGAAGTTGCGATATATGATATTTTAGGCAATAAAATTAAAACATTTGATGACCAATTTAATGAAACTGGAAAAAAGATTTTGAGTTGGGATGGCACAAACAATAACGGCATTAAATGTGGTACCGGAACTTATATATGTATGATTAAGCATAGGAATTGGATTAAGACGATTGGAATTGATTTGATTAGATAAAATAGTGAAGGTATCATATAAAAAGGTCTCTCCTGCTTTAGGGCGGGAGAGATTTTTTTTAATTTGAATCATTATACTTAAAAAAAAATAAAATTGTTTTATTCTTCGGATAATTGATTATATCAGAAGTTTACTAATCCAAACGAAGTCCAAGCTCTCTACAATGACTTTCCGGACAAAGTTCAGAATAAACCATCCATAATTCATTATTTTTAATTCAAATTGTTATTTCTTGCTTAACGAAGCCAATGCACTTTCAATTGATAGGTTTCTTAGGGTTGCAGGCACCGGAATTTCATTTCAACTATCTATAAATAAACTATATTTAGTAATAAAAAAACCATCCCCCCCTCTAATTTTGAGGGAGGGATTTTGAACTTCGACCTAAACGCCTTTCCTAGGATTGTCGTAAAGCTCAGGGTATTTTGATTTTAATTGTATATGAAGAATGTAATGATTGTATTGAAAAAAATATATTTCTTTGTATAGTGTTTGAACTTTCATTTATATCATTATATATTTCATTCTTTGTCTGTTTGAATGATTTAGCTACATACCTTGCAAAAGATTGCATATTGGAAAATAATCGAGGAATGACAGGCTGAGATGAAATACAATGATATATCAAATACCTTGTAAAATTATTATTTAAGCAACTTCCCCCCGCGAAAATATGAAGTTTTGGCATCACCTCAGCCTGCTTTTTTTTCAATATTTTAATTTTTAAATTCACTTTTTTTTTAATCTATTGTGCACCACAATCATACAATGTAAAACTATTATAACCATACCATGCACCTTTGGATTTTGACTTTACTATTAATTCACTGAATCCATCGGTTGATTTACTGTATTTCCCTCCATCAAGCTGTACTACAACCGATACATGGGTCATAAAGTAAAATGATTTTCCATTCAAATAATTCTGAATATCAGATAAAGCAATGGTAAATGAATAATTATCAACATAACCGGTATTGTCCGAATGAAATGGATACTGTTTCGGAGTCCCTCTTTTTGTAGGTGCATTTATTCCTAACCAAAAATTCATTCCTTCCGGTTCAGCTAAATATGGACTATCTAAGTAATATGTTATATATAAATTGTCCAGGTCATTAGCTACTCTAACACTGCCGGCTAAAGTTGTCTGCTCAATATATAAGTTGAAATAAGCTTCCCCGCAGGGACTTTCAATTGAAGAAGGTATTTGCCTTTCATTCTCGTTTACAATTGAAGGATTTTCACTGCATCCTGCTAATATCAATGCTATTAACAACAAGTATAAAACAGTAAACTTTTTTGAAAACATATCTCCTCCATCTATATTTAAAAGAAATAATTTATTTTTTAATTAATTTCTTTTATTTGATTCATATATGCACACTTTCATTTTTTATTATGAGTCCCTCTGAACACTCCCTTTATTTTATCATAACTTTTTTTAAGCTAAATATTTTTTTAAATACTCATAATAATTTCGCTACAAAAGTATGTAATGGTTGAACTCGAGAATATAGGGTAAAATCTGATTTCTTTGTAAGTGTTTGCCTGACAGAACTATTTTGCATGAACGGATTTTATTGGAGAGAAACCGTAATTAACTGTCTCAGTCGTTAATTATTTTTTGAAGGAATATTAATTAATTTAATTCTAAAAAATAAGATTTATTCAATCAGGTCATTTTTTAGGGCATAAGTAATTAGTTCTGCATTCTTTTTCATGCCCATTTTATCGAGTATGCGCATACGGTGTGTAGAAACGGTTTTGTCGCTGATGAAAAGTAAAGCGGCAATTTCCTTAACTGAATAGCCGCGGGCGAGCATGGTCATAACCTGGAATTCGCGTTCTGAGAGTTTTTGATGGAGTGCATCGTTATCAGCATGTTGTTTTGTGAGTACGATTTTTTCTGCTAATATTGGTGAAACATATTTTCTGCCCGATAAGACAGTTTTGATGGCGTGAAGTAATTCATCGTAAACTGTATCTTTACAAATATAGCCGGAGGCACCGAGTTTGAAAGCACGAAGAGCATACTGTTCCTGGCGATGGACGCTGAGGATGAGGAATTTCCCCTTTATGTTTTTGTCTTTTAATGTTTTCAGTATGTCAATACCTGATATACCTGGCATTGAAATATCTATTATTGCAATTGAATAGTCATTGTTTTCCAATTTATAAAGTGCTTCGAAACCTGTTGATGCTTCATCTATGGAAGATACGGAATCTAATCTCTTTAGGAGCATCTTCAGTCCTTCCCTGACAATAGCATGGTCATCTGCAATTAATACTTTCATTGAAGAAACACCGTATCATTATTAATTTAATACATATAACATTTAGCAAATTTAAGAAGTAATAATATACAAACAGCAGAAAAAAAGCGTGCAGTAATTAATTTGGAATTAGTAAGATTGAAATTTAAAATTTTGTAATTTTGATTGAAATAAATAATTAGTCATAGGAGTATAATGAAACTGAGTGATGATGAGAAAGGAATGCTTGAGGGAAAAAAGGGCCCTGTAGTGTCTGAGGCAATTGATTATCTTGTGCAGTTGGGAGAGGCGTTTGGTGCTGAAGAATTAGTTGATATTGTCTATTGCCATTATCCTGCTGAGATGGGAATATACGATGGTAATGTGGAGGATGGGGTTAATTATTCCGAAAAAAAAGTGAAGGTGAGAGTTCCGACGACAAGCTCGACATTGTGCTGTGATTTGGAGAAACCGGAAAATACAGGGATACCAAAACAACTTGCGGAATTGCAAGCCAGGATTGAAGCGGCACACAGGAGTATGGGCATACTCGAAACGTACACTTGTACGCCGCAATTATTAGGATTTATACCTCCATTCGGTTCGTATAATGCTTTGGTGGAAAGCAGTGCGATTGTTTATTATAATTCTGTTTTCGGAGCGAGAACAAACAGAGGTGGTTTGTTTACACGATATTCGGCAGTTACAGGTAAATATCCACTTATGGGATATTTATTAGATGAAAACAGAAAAGGTACACATTTGTTCAAAGTAAATATATCTAAGGAAAGATTACAGAATTATGATGTATGGTGTGCTTTGGGATTTTATATAGGAAATATAGTAGGAAGTGATGTACCGGTAATTGATATTCCAATTAAAAATTTAAATCAGGATTGGCTACTCGGACTCGGCTCCACATTAGCAACAGCCGGTTCAGTTACATTATTCCACATACCAGGTGTTACACCTGAAGCAAGAACATTGGAAGAAGCTTTTCATGGAAATATCCCAAAAGATTATTGTGAAGTAACAGATAAAGATATTGATTCTGTTTATAATAAACTTACCAATATAGAAATTGGAGATAAAATTGATTTTGTCAACCTTGGATGTCCTCATTATACACTGGAACAAATCAGGTATATGGCTGAAAAACTGGATGGAAAGCGAATTGCTGATGATGTTCGTTGCTGGATATGTACGAATCGTATGACAAGAAAGCAGGCAGAATATTCCGGATATATCGGGAAAATCGAAAAGACGGGAGCAAAAGTGATTGCTGATACTTGTCCGGTTGAAAGCCATTTGAGAATTTCAACCTGTAAAGAATTCGGATTGAAGACTCCAAATGTTGATGCAATGGTATGTAATAGCGGAAAAATGCTGAGATATGTCGGTGACTTGATTGGTTGTAAGACAGCATTAACAAATTTAGATAAATGTATTGAATCAGCGATTTCAGGAAGGTTTGAAGGATGAAAAAGTACAATGTCAGAAAGATTGTTAGAGGCAATGTTTCGGGTGAGGCAATTGTTCTACCCGGGAGTTTTTCATTCCTTGGTGATGTCGATATGAATACATCGGAAATAATTGCAGCCGACAGCCCTGAAAGAGGAAAATTAATAAAAGATAAGATTTTACTTTATAAAGATACAAAGGGTTCATCCGGCGGCATGGTTGTTTTGATGACTATGGCAAGAAAGGGAATTGCACCGAAGGCGATGGCGGCAGTCAAACCGGTTGATTACAATTTGGCTGAAGGAGCTATACTTACAAAAGTTCCGTTTGTTTGCGAACCGGATGGAGACATTTTGAATGAAATTAAAACAGGAAATATCATTGAATTGAATTCCGATGAAGGTTATATTAAGATTTTAAAATAAAAAAAAGGGGGATTAACTCCCCTTTCTACTTTACAAACTTTATAACTTTCAACTCTACAAATTGATTTAATCCCAATTCACAATGAGAGAAAATCTCATTGTATTTGCCAAAGGATGATTCTCCTCAATAGTATTTATGAAGCTGAAATCCAAGCTGAATATGTCATACTTTACCCCTGCGCCAAAGTTCCAGAATTTTCTGCCGCCCAATCTTGTCGGTTCATAAAAATAACCTGCTCTCAATGCCACAAGTCCCTCATACCAATATTCGGTGCCAATCGAGAACTCGACACCGGGATTTTTCCAACCGGTTATAAGTGATTTTGGTAGAGGGTCCGAATCTGTTTTGAAGGTTGAATCAATAACATTGCCTAATGAATCCAAAACATCAAATTTATTTGTTTGTCTTTTTACAAGTAATTTTGATACGTCAAAGGATAATTTCAAATCATTGAACTCATCTTTTACAATATTGAAAGCAGCACCGAGCCGAAGCGAAGTCGGCAATGGGTCAGATTCATTTCTATATGTTACTTTCGGTCCCACATTCTGTAAATTAAATCCTAAGGACAACAAATCCTGAGCTTCCCAACCGAAAATGTTCAGGTTTTGCGGTTTCCATAGCAATCCTAAATCGAAACCGCCGCTAATCCCTGTACCGGCACCTTGTTGACCTGCAGAAGCAGGTGCAAGATTAGACTGAATATATCTCAACTGAAAGCCAAGAGATAAATCGGTAGCTATTATTGTACCGTAAGACAAACCCAATGCAAATTCATTTGAGATAAATTTTCCCAGCACTTGCCCGGATTCATGAGTCCTCGTAAATTCACCGAGATTCATAAAAATAAAATTAAAAGCAACCGTGCCGTCCAAATCTTCAAAATACTGCCCCGCAGTCAGATAACTATAAAACAAATCTGCATTAAATTGAGGCAGCCACTTCGAAAATGTCAAAGCAACCTGCCTGTAAGGTGTTTTGTCACTTTCTGTTTTGTATTCATCCTCTATGTAGCCGTGGAATCCCAATCCTGCAGGATTCCAGAATACGGCATTAATATCATCTGCAATGGCTGTGCCGACTTCACCCATTCCACTGCCCCGGGCATCCGGTGAAATGAGCAGAAATGGCACTGCTGCACCACCTGCCTGGGCTAATAAACTTATGCTCGATGTAATGCAGGAGAATATTATCATCAGCCATAGCATTTTGAAGTTTCTTCGATTAATCATTTAAATCATCCTCCGATATATAAAATTTTTTTTTTCGTAATCGTTTTTTGTTTTATTAACGTCTTTAACATTTAATTAATTTTATTTCAATTTATCGGGAAATTGATAATTTCCCGGTTCCGGCTCCCTGGATACCTTTTGTAGTTTGGACAAAAACTCTGTAAAAATATAATCCAACAGGTAATACTTCGCCTGCAAAGTCCCTGCAATCCCAATTCATCTCTGCTGTATGCTGAGTATTTATATCACCCGCAATATTAGCAAATTCTTTACCAATAACATTATAAAGTTTTATTTCTGCAAAGAATGGAGGAGTTATGTTATGTTCAAAACTAAATTTTGTATGGTTATCCGCAGGATTCGGAATTGCTATAATATCAGACAAAATAATTCCATCTTCTTCGGGTTTTATAAAAAAATTTGTTTGTGCTATACTGTAATTATTAAAAACATCCCATGCCCTGACCTTCACTGTATGTTCACCCTGCTTCAGACCGAATAAATAATCTTCTGCAGTACCGGCTCTGAAATCTGTCGGAGATGTAATAAATTTTGTTGTCAAATCAGTTGATTGAGGTGAGTCATCTATCCATGCCTCTATCCTGTGACCTATCCCCAAACCGGTCGTATTTATCCCGCTTTTATCGTAGAGGTCAACGATGAGTAGCGGTTCTTTTTGAACAAATTCTCCCGGCTTAAATGTACGGGCATCGAGATATAATGATATCTGTGGTCCTTCAACATCATTTGATTGTGTGGTATCTACTCCGCCGATAGTAAATGACCTTGAAATTCCTTTTGCGTACTCATTATTATTTGAATATGCATAAGCATAAATTCTTCCCTTTTGATTCGAAAAACTAATATCTTTCGGTATTATGCAGTTTGCTTCAAATTTCCCGTTAACAACATTTGCAGAATTGATATTTAAAGCACCGCCCTCTTTCTCTATATTATGAATGGTCCCATCAGTAATATCAAGTGCCTGGATACCAACATCACTGTCCAATATGCTCAAAATTGCCAATCCGTTAAAACTTGTTTCGACAGTTTGAGTCGTTGTATTGATTATCGAGCAGGATAAGTGTACTTTCGATAAAGCTTTCAATTGTGCCAAAACAGTATCGTTATCGGCTACATCATTATTATTTATCGAATCAATCCGAACCGCATAATCAGGAATTAATAATTTAATCGTAGGGTCACCTATCAACAGAAACTTTTCATCATTATCAGAGTATTTTTCCTGCTTCAATGCAAACATCACATCGCCTATTCTGTTATAGCGCTTTGTTACAGGGTTCCTTGTAAATAGTTTTTGATAAAATGTATTTGTGAATACCGAATTAGCTCCCGCAAGAACTGCTCTGGCAGATGCAAGAACGCCGATTGCTCCTCCGAATTCACTTGTTACAAGGTCTTCTGATCCGCTTTGGTTTTCCGGCACATCAAATCTTCCAAAGTCACATGTTGCAGCAATCAAAAAGAACAGCTTGTCCAGATTTTTCAATTTTGGTATGGTTTTGCTTCGCTCAAAAACTTCTTCATGAGCCCAGACTCTTGGATTTCCATGTCCAATCCAATTTAAAATAAGTGAACCGTTCGTATTTATCCATGAAACCAAATCATCCTCGACTTTTTGTTTTCTCCTGCCTCCACCGGAAATATTTTCTGTAGGATACTCTGCAAGATAAATTTTCTTTTGTCTCATGTCAACAGGAATGTAAGATTTCGACAAATATTCTGATTGGTTTGTATGTGTATCCCTGTCGGTTCCTCCATTGCTCGTTGGACCGTCATCAGCCATCAATGTAATCCAGTTCCTCCATGAATCCTTTGAAGATGCTGATTCGTATTTCGCAATTTTATCAATTATCCATTCACCCTGCTCATCGGAATTAATGGTTAACCTTCCTATACCGAGGTCAACAAGCTTATCGTCTCCGAAAACCCTCGCAAAATAATCATCCGATGTATAAGAATTTACAGCATCAAATGTTCCTGATTCTTCGCTTTCGTAAGGAGGAATGAAATTTGTTTTGTTTGTCGTTATTGCTTTATAATCGAAATGTCCGTCGCCCCAAAGTATTACATAAGATGGTTTCACTTCCCAATTCGTAAAGCAATAAGCTATGAAATCGCGAATAGCAGTCGGGTCCGGAATTCCACTCCCAAATTCATTGAATATATAATCTGTTCTGGCAATAAATACCTTTAATGAGTCATGGGATTCCCTGTATTCCTTATATTTTAATGCTGAATTATACAAACTTGGATGGCAAATAAATATTACATTTGCTGTTTCTGTTTTTTGTCTCAGGTTTCCCAGTTCAGTTAATTCAAGTTTCGGTGTTTTTAATATTGACGATATATAATAATGATGTGGTTTATTCGCTACCAGATTTTCTCTGAAAATAAACAAGCCGCCAGTCGTAGAAATATTTGTTAACTGTTTTGGAGCTTTTAAAGAGCTGATATCGAAACCATAAATGTCCGAACCTGTGTAACCGTTTATTGAAAATTCTGTTATACCTGTGAGAGTCGGTTCGTTAAAGAAATCAATTTCGTTATTTATTGGAATAAAATATCTCGGATAACTAATTTCATAATAATCAAAAAATCCGGTTGCACCGCTTCCTCCGGTTGGATTAAAATATGAAAATTTCATTGTGCTGTATTCATCACTTGCAATGTCAGAAGCCGGAAATGTAGCTTCCTGAATTGTACTTATTGCTTCGATATAACCTCCGGATGGATTTAAATTTGCTCTTAATAATTCTTTCGAGTTTTCTGTAATTGAAAAATAACCGGGTGAATCTGCACTATGAGCGACCGATATTCTATAATTTATTATACCTGTTTTGTCTAAATTCGGCAATGGCGTCCTGAAAATTCTTGGCAAAAAACTACCTCCGAACCATGTTCTGCCTGCTCCATAGCCCTTGAAGGGACTGTTTAGCTCTTCTTCGAAAAATATTCTGTTATTATAAGTCAAGGGATTGTTTATTACATCACCTATCGGGGTTGGAATTGCTTCCGCTCTTTTTCCCTGCTCACCACCCCATGTCATCAGATAATAATTATTATTACTGTAATGATTGATATAATGGCTGAATTTGGCTGAATTCGAATCATATTTAAATCCTGAAGCAGGACTTCCATAAAACAGGATTTTGTCTAAGGAACCATCTCCTTTTGTATTAACTATTAACTCCTGTTCATTCAAAATATTTTTCTGTGCATCGGAGACATTTTCGCTCAATTCTGCTCCCCCATTCCCATAAATTTTTATGGTTGGTACATCCTCTTTTGCTATGCTGACTCCAAGAGATGAGAGCAGAGATTGGTCAATTTTGTAAATTCCTTCTTTCTCGACAGTAATTTTAATCCATTTGCCCTCCGATAAAATTCCGTCTTTCTTATTAATATTCTTCTTTAATTTGTCATCCTGAGTGAAGCGAAGAATCTCGGGCGTAACGGTCCAGTTATTACTTGCTGAAAAATTAATCGTTGAAATTGCAGACATCGGGTCAGCATTTACACTGTTTAATAGTTTTAATCCTTGTGTTTTAAATTTAATTTTTACTGTAATTTTATTTGGTATTTCAATTACATTTTCATCAGGATTGTACTTTGCCGTAGTAATAGTCAATGATGCAATATACCTGTCTCTTGCTATTCCTTCATACTTAATACCAACCCAATTTGGTTTATATGTCTTGTAAAACACTGTATTAATGTTATAAACACGTGCATCTTTCACAGAATAATCAGGAACCGGTGTAATTATTCCCTTGATTTTCAATACACCATCAACTTTAATATCTTCGATTTGGTATCCATCAGGTGAAGGAATTGAAATATTTTGTTTAGTTATTAATTCGCTTTGATTTCCGGTTTGAGAATCTGCCGAATATGCATCCTCGATAATCGGCAGTAATGTTTGTCTTCCATTTGCGGTAAAAATTGTATCAAATCCATTCAACTTTGGTGTAAATGATAATATAAGCTCATTTTGTGATGATTTTATTACATTCCAACCGTAATTATTACTGGCAGAATTGGAAATTGCTAATCCTGAAGATAAGTTCAAACTTAGAAATGTTATTAGTAAGTAATAACAGATATTATTTTTAATTCCCGGGAATTGCATAGCTTTCCTCTTAAATACACAAATTATGCATCACTGTTTAATAAATAAACCAACTATAATTTTAAAGCTGTAGCAATCCTTCGATAATTACCAGTAGTTAATTTAAGATAAAAATTATTTACAAATTCAATTTAACCAAAAAAAAATGATTTACAAAATTCATATTCTATTGTGTTAACGATGTTTATATTATATTATTTTAAAGAAAATATTCATAATTGTATATAGCTTTTTATTTGTAATTCATAATTAAAAAAATGCCTCGCCATCGGGGGGACTTGACGGCAAGGCATGCAGCATAAAGAGGAAGTGATTCCGGTTACCCGGAATCGAGCGGGAAACGAGACTCGAACTCGCGACCCTAACCTTGGCAAGGTTATGCTCTACCAACTGAGCTATTCCCGCTTATTTTAAAGAACGTTAACAAATTTACTACCTTTTACAAAAAAAAACAAGTTTTTTTATTCTAAAAGTGTATTTCAAATATCTCAGTACATTTTTTCTTGATTTCTGAAATCTCAATTCTTATGCCAAGTTCCCTTTCTATTGACGTTACATCTTTGTCTTTAATGCCGCAAGGCACAATAAAATCGAATTCTTTTAAATTATTATGAACATTCAGAGCAAAACCGTGTGATGTTACCCAGCGTGAGCAGTGCAATCCAATTGCACAAATCTTTCTGAAATGCTCTATCCAAACACCGGTTAATCCTTCAACCCTTCCGCTTTTTATTTTATAATCTTCCAATAATTCAATTATGCAATGTTCAATTTCACGCAAAAACCAATGCAAATCCTGTTTATAATCAGCCAGATTAAATATGGGATAACCAACAAGTTGTCCCGGATTGTGCAGTGTTACGTCACCCCCTCTGTCTATTTCAAATACATCAATTCCCAATTGCTTTAGAAAATCAGGTTTGGTTATAATATTAGATTCCGAGCCGGTTTTACCAATAGTTATAACTGATGGATGTTCGCATAAAACAAGTGTACTTGCCTTCTTTCTATTGTAAACCTCATCAGCATAAACTTTCTGCTTATCCCAGGCTTCCTTGTACTCGATTAATCCCCAATCCTCAACAATTATCATAGTGAATAGTGAACAACGAATAGTGAATAATTATGGTTAAAAACTACGTTTTAATTATTATCCTTAATTGTGAATTAAATATTAACTGTTTCCCCGTACGCCTGAGCCGCCGCTTCCATAATTGCTTCGCTCAAAGTCGGGTGAGCATGTATTGTCTTGAAAATTGATTTTCCCGTTCCTTCTAATGTCTTTGCAACACCTATTTCTCCAATCATCTCGGTAACATCAGGTCCAATTAAATGTGCGCCGAGGATTTCACCGTATTTTGCATCCAAAACCAGCTTAATAAATCCCACTGCTTCACCGATACCGTTTGCTTTACCGTTCGCTGTGAATGGAAATTTACCAATTTTCACTTCATAACCTGATTCCTTGGCTTTTGCTTCTGTAAGTCCGATACTGGCTACCTGCGGCTGACAATAGGTACAACCAGGTATGTTGTTGTAATCAATCCCATCCTTGCTATGACCGGTGATATTTTCGACTGCAGCTAATCCTTCTGCCGATGCCTTGTGAGCAAGCCAGGGCGGTCCTGCTACATCACCGATTGCATAAATTCCATCAACAGTTGTTTTCATAAATTTGTCAATCTTGATAAATCCTTTTTCAAGTACAATCCCTAAACTTTCATTCCAAAGATTTTCTATATTCGGCTGGATGCCGATTGCATTTAAAGCTAAATCGGCAGTTAATACTTCTTCTTTTCCATCTTTTTTCTGTATTTTTACTTCCACACCTTTTCCTTTTGCCTTTGCAGAAAGAACTTTGGTACTTGTTAATAAATCAATTTTCGATTTCTTGAAATTTCGTGCAAGTTCATTAGAAACATCAACATCTTCTATTGGCAAAATTCTGTCGAGCATCTCGACAATCGTAACTTTCGTTCCGAATGCATTATAAAAATAGGCAAACTCCACACCGATTGCTCCGGCACCCATTATGATAATTGACGAAGGGATTTCTTTCGGTATCATCGCTTCGGTGCTTGTAATGATTTTATTTAAATCAACATCAATCCCCTTTAACATCCTCGGTCTTGCACCTGTTGCAATCAAAATATTTTTGCAATTGATGGTGTCAGTTACATTTCCATCCTTATCCTTGACCTCAACCACACCTTTTGATTTGATAAATCCATTACCTTTGACCTGCTGAACTTTATATTTTTTGAATAAAAATCCTACCCCATTCGACATTTTATTTGCCACATCCCTGCTTCTGCGAATCACTTTAGTAAAATCAACCGTGAAATCCTTTATTTCAAACCCAAACTCTGAGGATTTATTGATGAAATTCCTATATTCCGCACTTTTCAGCAATGCCTTTGTCGGAATACATCCCCAGTTCAAGCATACTCCACCCAAATTGTCTCTCTCAACACATATTGTATTCAATCCAAGTTGAGATGCTCTTATAGCCGCAACATATCCTCCGGGTCCCGACCCAATAACAACCAAATCGCAGTTGTATGTATTCATTTATTATTTCCTTCCTTTGTAAAAAATAAATCTTACAAAATTAACTATACTCCCCCTATAAAAAAATTAAGGAGAATCAACTTTAGTATTCTCCTAATAATAAAATCAATTCCTGGAATAGTCACTCTGAGCGAAGTCGAAGAGTCAAAATTTACTTCACTATCACAACCTGCTTCGATTGCACAATGTTTTGTGAACGAAGCACGACAAAATACAAACCGCTCGGAAAACTGCTAATGTCAATTGAAAATCTTTGCTCATTTTTTGCTTTCGCATAATTTAAATTCGCATTATATACCTGCTGACCATAGGAGTTTGTTATTATAAGTTGCATTGAACCTTCCGTTGGTAGTTTATACACTACATCAATAGAAGAAAAAGCTGGATTGGGAATACAATCAAAATATGTTTTTTCTTGAGTTTCTTCTATTATTTTTGATGAATAATTATTGTCGAAATCATTTTTTCCAACAATCGATGTTTCACCACAATCTGTGGTATACACATCATCAGGATCACTTGCTACAGGATTAAAATCACATCCGGTAGGTTGTATGTAAGCGTGCATATTGGCACCTTCAAGTATTTGTGTACAAGGTCGAAATATTATTTCTTCGCCTGCTTTAATTGTAAGTAAAGAAGGCCCGAGAGGACCTAGATAAAATGGCAAGACAAAACTTCCATAGTTTCTACTTCCAAATCTGATTTTATTGAATGCATGATAATAATCATGTTCGTGAAAAAACCTACCATAAATATTAACTGGAAGTTTTTTCCCTTTTACTGTATTATAACCACTATTACCAGGGTCAAGAAATGTAGCAACAGTATTATCATAGATATCAATAAAATCCCAAAACCTGGAAAACCTACCGAAATAAATCGGATCATTTGTATGATCACAATCAGCTGTACAACTTCCATGAAGAGCTCCTACAATCTCATGGTTTTCATTATATATAGGGGAGCCGGATGAACCATGAGTTGCCATACCCGAATTAAATCTTACCTTCCAAAAATAATCAGTATTATCTTCGTTACAATTTTTATCAGGCTCACCGCATATTACAGGACTTTCATTATCTATTGCAATTTGCAATGGATATAAACCCGGGTAATTTAAATTTGTAGTATTAGATGGTATATGAGAATTAGATTTATTCCAACCAGACCAATATAGCATATCTGGATATGAATAAAAATCCCCGGGGTATAAGTTTCTTCTTATTTGGATAAGTGCAAGATCAGTATTATAAAAGTCAGCAATCAAACGGTTAGCACAACTAAAATCCCAGAATTTCATAATATTTCCTGATTTACAATACTCTCTCATATAACCAAAACGATATGATGACATATTTTGAAGTGTCCATTCATCCCCAATTACAGAATGTCCGGCAGTTAATAATATGAGGCGATAATCATCAGGATTAGTGTTATTAATTAAAACATTTGAAAATGAAGTCCAAAGAGTCGGAGAATAAAAATATCTAATTCCCCATACAATGGAATATTTTTCTCTACACCTGTCATTACCTTCGGGACAGTTTGCATCTCTATAGCAATCATCCCAATTTGTTAAAATATTATCAACAATATTTTTTTTATATTGCATACTATCATTTTCACAGAATAAATTTTTATAACCAGATACAACTTGTTCTACCTCTAAATATCTTTCCTGATTACAATTTTGAGGTTCATAATATTCTATATAAGCAATATTATCTCTAACCAAGTGAGTAGTGTAGTAATTTGAAGTATCATTGTCTTTAACATTATAGGGACCAAGTACAAAAGTTTTTGTTGAATCATATACAAATACAAATATACTATCTGCCATTTTAAAGTTATGAAAAACAAAATTTATTTCATAAGATTCAGGGCAAATTATTTTTAACCTCCATAATCTATCCCCGGATTCAAGTGTATCCCAGGTCCCTGAATTACTAAGAGTAAAATTTACTGTAAATCCATAGCCATAAAAATGTGGATGAATTACACCAGCACTATCTAAATCCCTTTCTATTTGAAGAAGTGAATCTACATTTACCAAAGGCATCACTTTTGTATCTAATAAACTATCAGGTGTAAGTGGAGAAATAGTCGAGCTATAATTAAAACTTATTGGTATGTCATAATAATTCTGGCTTTTTAATAGTAAAAAATTAATAAACAAAACAACTAATATAAATAAATATTGAATTTTCATAATAATCTCCTTATAATTTTTTAATCACCCGCACAATGACCTAAATTTAAAGTATCGAAATCAACTGTATAATTATTTTTTATTTTTGGTATTATTATACCTGTAGCAGTCTTTTCCAAAATCCATACTGGCTCTTTTATATCCCTAACTATAAGAAAAAGATATTTCTTATAAATATCATTTCTGTAAACATGGTAATAATCATCCCAAATGCAACCGTGTTCAAAACTATAAATTAGTAATGTTTTTTTTGCGAAATCAATATAAGGATACTTAGAATCATTGCAATAGGCATCATAATATTTTAAATTATTATAAGTATTTGAATCATTAATTACAAAAGATGTAAAATATTTATTTTGACCCATAAATAAACATGCTGAATAAAAATGAATTGTATCTGTAATTTCCACCCAATTTGTATCATTTTGGATATTATGTTTATCATAAGTCGGTGCAGTTGTTTCAGTTTCCTGGCAAGAAATTCCAAAAATTACTGCTACAAATAATATCGATAGAAAAATTATTTTTTTCATTTTCCTTTCCTCCTTCCCTTCAATTGATTAATTTCTTTTTTCAATTCAATAACATACAAGGTCAATTCTTCTATTTTCTTCAATAGTTTTCCTTGCATTTCACCAACCTGAACGCCGTTATTTTCAACTTCTGTGGCTGATGGTATATCAGGCAAGTGTTTGTTTTCTTTTATATACTTTTCGACTTCATCAATTGTTCTTAAATTGTAATCTTTATCGAATACATAGTCACCCCAGCAAGGTAAACCTTCTAAAGAAACACGCATTTCTCTTGCACATATTGTTCCTGCAACGACAAGCTTCTCCTGTGGATTTTCCACACCAATACCCACATTTGCTGTTGAAGATGAAGTGTAACTAACTATCGAAATTACAGGTGAAACGATTTCACTTCCAGGTATTGTTGTCGGGCCCGTTTTAATATCAAGCCTATAATTATTTCCTGTTAAATTTGCTCCAGTCTCAAGCCACCATGGCTTTGCGTTAGCTCCAATTGCTCTATACATTTTTATAACAGTATTCGGGTCAAGGCCATTTGATGCATCATTATCGAATGATATTTTACTTGAAGTAAATCTACTTACTGTAAAATCAATTCTGCCTCTTTGTTCAAAACCGCCAAAATTATAATCTTCGGATATTTTAATTCTTTCGTTACTATTAGTCTTAACTATAAGAGGGTCATTGTCAATCGTACCAAGAAAGTTGGTTTCATTGGTTAGTTCATTTCCCATTATTCTCCAGTAACATTTTTCAGGGCAATCTTCATTGAGCCCTTGTGGGAATAAAAATCCATTTGGTATATTATGGCTTGTTATCACATCTCCGCATCCTAACGATTCGCAATCCGGTATGCCTTGACTCTCACCAGACTCATGCCCAGTGACAAACATTCCATAAGTTGGCCAATAATCAGGATAATATGTTAATCTATATTTTGTTTGATAACAATCGTTTTCATCACAGCTTTTCAAAGCATAATTATCCAAAGGGTCTACTTTCCAGCATTTGGACGTTCTGACATAAACATTAAAATTGTAAAGTGTGGTATCGCCCAATATACCTCTGCTGTCATTCAGTACATATTTAATTGTTGAAAACATGATTTCCTGCACAGAACAGTTGCAAGTGTTAAGTTCCTGCGGCTCGACTCTTAGGATTTCAATTTCATTGATAGATTCACCCATGTTAATACATCTTCTTTGCCTTACAGTTACGTTGACAGCGCAGCAAATAGTGGAATCACTATTGTAAATTACTGCAGGTATCTGGTCTTCAGTCCATGAAGTGCTTGTACAAATTCCATTGCAGTCAACAGGGTCCACGAGGATTATTTCGTGGGGCTTCTCCCCCCCCCCGCTTTTGTGCAGAGCTAACATTGGCGGCTAAACAGAATAGTAATACAAACGACAAGACAAACAAAAAACTCTTTTTTATCATCACAAACCTCGTTATTATAATGAAACAAATTTATTTATAAAAAAATATTCGTTTCTATGATGATTGATGTTAATAAACTTATCATTTGGGCAATTCGTGAACCGAAGCGAAGCTGAGCTCAACGGAGTTAATTGCCCCTAAATAAAATTATCAAAACAGACATTCTAAAATAACAATCTTCTTCGAAATTTGCATCAGTAATATATGTAATGACACATGAAAAAGCAAAAAGTTTCAAAAATATTTGAATTATTTGAAAATTGTGTCATAACTCTAATTGCTATAACACAGAAAAACGTAAAATGTTTCACTCTATTTAAAAAATATTTTATTCAAAATCAGATGTTTAAATTTTTATTAACTTTATCGAATCTACTTACCAAATAAAAGAATCAATCTCAACAAAAGAGGCAGAAAATTTTCTGCCCCTAACTCAAAACTTACAACTTAACACTTAAAATTGTTCTATTTGCTCGCAACCGATAGCACCTTTGTTGCTTCAACCAACCCGATAAATTCTGCCCGGTATCCTTCCCTGTCCTGTCCCCTTGCTCCTTTTGCTAGTTTTATTACTTCATCGAATGTTGATGTACCTACAAATTTCGATTTTCTCAGGAGCATTGCAAATTCCGTTACTGCAGAAGCAAATCTCAAATTCTCTGATGACTGGCTCAATTTATTCTCCGCATTTTTCAGTGTATTCACAATCAGCTTACTCTTTGTTCCATCCGGGTCTTTGTACCTGAATTTCACAGTTGCAATTTCATCTGTACTATATGAATTATTATTTACATTGTTTGTCTGGTACTTCAGCGGGTCAACCTTATTTGAGGAGTTACCCTGCGAACCGTTTGCAGGTACGATTTCATATAATGCAGTTACAGTATGACCGGAACCAAGTTCACCGGCATCTTTTTTATCATCATTGAAATCTTCTTTATTAAGCAATCTGTTTTCATATCCAATTAATCTATATTCTTTAACTAATGCAGGATTGAACTCGATTTGTATTTTCACATCCTTTGCAATTGTAAAAAGTGTACCCCCCAATTCATTGACAAACATTTTCTTCGCTTCAAGCATATTATCTATATACGCATAATTTCCATTGCCCTTGTCTGCCAGCTTTTCCATCTTCGAATCCTTATAACTCCCCATACCGAATCCGAGAACTGTAAGATATATTCCGTCATCTCTTCTGTCTTCAATCATTCTTGTTAACTCACCGTCACTCGACATGCCGACATTAAAATCACCGTCGGTTGCAAGTATCACCCTGTTGTTTCCACTTTTAATCAAATTCTTTTTTGCAACTTCATAAGCTAACTTAATACCTTCGGCACCTGCAGTGCTTCCCCCTGCTTCAAGTTTTTCTATTGCATCAATAATCTCACTCTTCTTGCTTCCCGGTGTAGAATTCAGGACAAGTCCCGCCGCTCCTGCATAAACAACAATAGCAACTTTATCCTGTGGTCTTAGTTGTTCTATTAATAGTCTTAAAGCTGATTTCACTAAAGGTAATTTGTTGTAGTCCTGCATCGAACCCGAAACATCAATCAGAAAAACAAGATTTCCCGCCGGTATGTTTTCAAGTGGAACTTTCTTTCCCTGCAAACCAATGTGAATCAGTTTATGACTGGTATTCCACGGACATTCCGCTATTTCAGAATATATTGCAAATGGCTCATCTCCTTTTGGCTCAGGATAATTGTATGTGAAATAATTGATTAATTCTTCTGTTCTGACCGCATCTTCTGGCGGAAGACTTCCGCTTGTGATAAATCTTCTTACATTACTGTATGATGCCTTATCAACGTCAATCGAAAAAGTAGAAAGAGGGTCTGTCAATGCTTCCTTAAATTCATTATCATATATTCTGTCATACTGTTCTGTATTGAATTCACCGGATTGATAAGGAGCGGGTGCATACCCATTTATCGTACCATAACCTCCACTTGCCTTTCTGCTTATGCAAGTATTCTGAACCATAACTCGGTTACCTAATACTTCAATTTCACCGGTTTTTAATGTTTCAGTTTTTAAAATGATTTTAATTTCTTCAGTTTTACCTTCAGTTATTAAAATATTCATAACGTTTTTTTCATAACCGACTGCAGTTACCTGAAGCTTATAATTACCAATGGGAACATTAATAATTGTAAAACTACCATCGGTACTCTTAACATAAGTACCTCTTGGTGTTCCTAATACTCTAACCGAAGCACCAATGACCGGTTTACCATTTTCATCGAGGACGACACCTTTTATAATGCCGAATTGTGCGGCACTTATTAGCAATGTAATTAGAGCCACTGCGAGAATTGCCAACAGAAACTTTTTCATTTGCATACTCCTTTCAACAATCAATAATCTATAATACAGGTTTTTGTCAAACCCGGCTAATTATCGAATGTAGAGTGGCCACAAATTACATTCTATATATAAAAACACATCAATTGGGAAAAAAGTTACAATTGAATTTAGTTTTTTTGTGAGTTCTTATTATTATTTGAATTTATTCGGAAAGATTTTAATATAGAAATACTCACCCGTTTCAGATAATAATATCCCGAACATTAGTACAGCAGCACCAAGAAATTCAATAGTATTCATAATCTCATTCATAAATAAATATGCAAGATAAGATGCTACTACGGGTTCAAGTGAAAATATCAACGCAGCTTTCACCGGTGTTGTGTATCTCTGAACACTGGTATGAATTATTGTAAGGAAAAAAGATGCAAGAATTGCATTATACAATAATGAATATAGCAATCCATCTGTTATTTCCAATTTTACATTTTGCGATTCGAAAATAATAAAGAATATGATTGCTAATGGCAATGCAGCAACAAACTGAAAAATAACTATTAAACTCGTTTCTTTAAAGTCGCTTTTGCCTTTAGTAAAGACATCCATATAGGTAATGTAAAATGCCCAGAAAAATGTTGAAAGCAATGTAAGAAAATCTCCCAGATTTATATTATCAAACTCCGGCTGTGTGAATAGCCAAAGTCCAATTGTTACGATAATTACTCCGCTGATTTGCCAGTAACTGATTTTTCTCTTTTCAATGAACCAAAATACAATTGGTGTCAATACGACAGATACACCTGTTATAAAAGCTGATTTTGAAACCGTAGTATATTTCAAACCCAGTGTTTGAAGTAAGAATCCTCCGCCGAGAAATAATCCGAGTACAATTCCACTGATAAATATCTGCTTATTTAATAATTTTAAATTTTTTCCGAATATAATCAGACAAATGGTGAGGGCAATCGTATATCTGATTATTACATACAAAGAAGGTGAAGTGAATTGAAGTCCGATTTTTGTAAAAAGGAAAGTCCCTCCCCAGATGAATGTCATCATAAGTAAGAACATTTCAGCTTTCCATGCTTTCATTTACTTAATTGAATATTGATAATTCTATATGAAAAAAAAACTTCGAAATATTGTTTTTAGACTTTTGACTTTAGATTTAAGTCAACCTCATTCATGATTCAAACTCTCATTTTCCTTCTTCTTATGTGCTTCTTTTGCTTCTCTTGCTCTTATTTCTTTCAGTTCTTTCAGACGTCTCAGTTTGTTGTAATCAACCGATACAATCAGTTTTACTCCAGGCCTGATGACACCTCTTGCGCGTAAAGTGTCCTCCGCATGAACATATCTCTCCCTGTTCCTCAAACTTCCTCGGCTGCCTTCCGGTATCTGGCACATGGGAATAAGTGCCTCTTCAACTTCCATAGGGTCTTCCGGCAAAGTCAGGACACTGTCTTTGTTTGATTTAAAATCGAGCCAGGGACCACCTGTCTTACGTGCAAAATCAAAATGGTCAATCAATACAACTGGTGTTCCTGATAAAGGTATTTTCTTACCGTTTGCATTCTTCTTATATCCCTCGCCCCAGTAAAAAAGCCATTTTGCATCATCCATAAACTGGCGGCAGCACGAATGTGAAACAGGTCTTCCCGGCATCATAAACTGGTGGAAGGCATTTCCCGCTTCCGAATGAAAATTGAAATTAAACGGCATCACCCATTCACTGTCCAATGATGAACGGTGCACTGCTTCCTTCCATTCGAGTGAATATCTTCCCGGATATGTCTGGGTTCGTTCCTTACCTGTATTTGAAGCAGCAAACCGCACTAAATGACCATATTCATAACATGCGTATGCCTGGAATTTATTCGTTACAATTATTATTTTTTTAATATTCTTTGCTCCCGGATAATATTGCGGGAAGCATGAATATGCCAGCATATTTTCTATAATTGTATCTGGCACCACTATTGTCTGGCCGACACCAAAAAATCTTAGTTCTTTTCTGTTTAAAGTAGCTAAAACTTTTAGGTTCGGAAACTCCGTATTAGGATTTTTTATTTTATCGAATATTAATTGCAGATGGGCTCTGTCTCTTATTACAACCTGAGTGTATGTGATTTTTGGAAAAGTATCATGGCTGGCTATTTCTTTTTCTATCTCGGCTTTTTTAATCGAATCGATTTGCTCTTTAGATAATGGAATTTCTTCTTCTTCACCTTTCCTCTCGCAGCCCAAAAACAATAAAACAGCAAAGATGATTGGCAATATTATTAAATTTATCTTATTAATTTTATTCATTTATTTTAATTAACTAAACCTTAATAATCCGCAATTAAAAATTTATATTTAAAATATGGAATTAAAAAAGAAGTTTTCCTGTTTTCATTACCATTTCATCATCAAAATAAACTGTCGGGTCTTTAATCAATCCATCAATATGGCTTTGAACAGATATTGTACCACCCATCGACATATTGTTCCCAAATGCCAAATGTACTGTTCCTAATACCTTCTCATCTTCAAGGATATCGCCGGTTAATTTTGCCTTATAATTTGTGCCTATACCAAATTCTGCAACGGCTTTAGCATCTTTATTGCCTACTTTATTAAGTAATTCTTCAAAATCTTTTGCTTCGGATTTTCCGTCAATCTTCTCAATATACCCGTTTTTAATATCAACTTTGATTGGATTTCTTAAAAGTCCTATACCTGCTAATGAGCCGTCAAACACAACTGTTCCGTTCGTTTGTTCCTCCCAAGGTGCAATATAGACTTCACCTGAAGGCAGATTCCCACTCTCACCTATATTTCTCAGCACACCGGTAGATGACATTATTTTTCTTTTAGATATTGGTAATGTTATATTTGTTCCGAGGACTGATTCAATTCGAACATGCTTAACTTTCTTCAACCTGTCGGCTACTTTGTTTGTTAGTTCAATGATTTGTTCGTGGTCTGCATTCATGCACCTTACCATAGTACTAACCGTAATGCCCGGCATCGTTGCAACTCTTACACCCAGCTTGGATGCTTCTCTTCTCGCTTTTGTATGTGTTAATGACTTTGAAGTGGGACAAATCACAGCATCAACCTGCTGCATTATATGGGCGATAGGTTCCGGGGGCTCCTGTCCGTTGAATTGCCTTTGCTTCATCTCGACATAAATTGCTTCGTGGCACAATTTCTTTCCACATTCATATAAAATTATCCCTATCTCCCGCAATTCTTCATCGCATATAACAAGCAACGATTCTTCCTCGGCTAATCCGAGATAATCCTTCAATGCTATAGTTGCTGCATTCCTAAGTCTTACACTCCCTGCCATAAACTACTTTCTTAGATAAAATAATGATTTAATTTTCTTCTTACTTTCTCAATATCACAAACTTTTGATTAAGGTTTTATTATGGATTTCAATTTAGAAGAATAGACACCAACGTAACAATGTTATAAACTAATCGAAATTTGTAACTTCGAGTTGTTTCAATTTATTAAAACTTATTGAAATCAGGAAAAACTTTTTTTGTAAAAATTAATAATTCTTTTTTCATAAAATTATTCTTTTTTTAGTTTCGGAAATTCAAGCCCATGGTTGTGGGGACCTAATTCATTCTTCCATAACAAAAATGCGAATAATAAGCCGAAAAATCCCAGGGATGAAAACAGCCACATTCCTGTCGTATATCCGTGTGTCATATCATTTACCGCTCCAATCAACACATTTGTCCCCCATAATCCTATATTCTGAATCATTGTCATCAAGCCGTATGCAGTTCCAAGTTTGGAGTGTTTGACAATTAATGCAACCGAGGGCCACATAACAGCAGGAATAAGTGAAAAGGCAATTCCCATCATTGACATAGGTATTATCAAATAAACCGGTATTTTTGAATGTATATCCATAAAACCAATATTTAAATTGATAAATCCCGTAAGTCCGAGTGGTGAAGCTATATCTATTTTATATGCCATTATCAGGTAAACAGGTATTATCAGTAGTGAACCGAACATCATTAAAATTGACCTTTTACCTATTTTATCAGCCAATAAACCGAATAAAGGTGTGCATATCATTGCAGCTAATGTCAGAATTGAAGATAAATTACCTCCGACTTCCCTCGATGTCCCATGTACTTCCTGGAAAAACTTTATAGCGAAAGTCTGGAAAGGAAACATCGCTGAATAAAAAGTTACACAAAGCAATGTAATAAACCAAAATGACTTTCCGAATGAAAACAACTCTTTAATTAATACTTTATCCTGCGCTCCCTCTTTTTCTAAAATATATCTTTTATCGCTGTATGTATCAACAATGTAAAAAATGAGCAAACAAAAAACTGCAAATACGCCGGCTCCAATTGTAATCCATAATGGTCCCTGCCAGTTTGTATAAAATGATTTTCCCCATGTAGGAGAATTAAGTGCAAGAAATGAACCAAGCCGTGCTACAGTTAAATTCAATCCGAATGCAAAAGATAATTCCTTCCCTTTAAACCAGCGGGCTATGACTGTTGTAATTGCCACTATCATTGATTCGGCACCCAATCCGAAAATCAGTCTTCCGGCAGACATCACATATATATTTCCTTTAAGTGTAGTAACAATTGCACCGACCATAACAAATACAGTAAATATCAGGGCTCCTTTTTTTGTTCCTATCCGGTCAATAATCATACCTCCGATTAATACCATTATTATATTCGGAAAACTGTAAATCCCCTGAAGCAATCCAATATCGGAATCCGTAAAGTGAAGGTCTTTCGCAAGCAAATCGGCTAATGGGCTTATACTATCATAAATATAGTAATTGCCAAACATTGCAAAAGATATGATTACCAGTACCGACCATCTTAAAAAAGCCGGGACTTCCTTTTTTAAATCTATTGTTTGTGTCATAATAATATTATTTCTGATATTAATATGTAGGGACAGAACATTGTTCTGTCCCTACAGGTTACAAATATTAATTAAATGAATCTATTTCGCAGGTATATTCTTCACAATTTCAACCAACAAATCCCAGCATTTCTTTGTTGTAGAAATTTGCACCATCTCTGCAGGTGAATGAACATCTTTAAGGTTCGGTCCAAATGAGAGCATATCCATTCCAAGATACTTTTCAGCAATCAATCCGGTTTCTAATCCGGCGTGAATTGCCTGAACAACGGCATCGTGACCATACATTCTCTTATAAATTGCAGTAGCTTCTTTTAAGATTGGAGAATTTATATTTGGCTGCCATGCGGGATAGCCATCTCCGTGAGTTACTTTTGCTCCACCGAGCTCGAGAACATGCTTTACCATTGCTGCAATATCTATGCTTTCGCTCGCTACGGAGCTTCTCTGACTTGTCAAAACATAAACTTCTTTATCTCTCGTCTCGACGACAGCAAAGTTTGTTGATGTTTGGACAAGGTCTTTCATATCGGGACTCATCCTGATGACCCCATGAGGCATTGCATAAAATGATTTCAACAACGATTGATGGAAGCCCTTTGTCATAACTTGAACCGGCTTTTGTGTTTTCTTTGCTGATAAATTCAATCCCGGTTCTTTCGATTGGTATTCTTCTTTCAAAATTTTATCAAATTTTTTAACTTCTTTCAAAAATGTTTTTTCCTTAGCTCCCGATACAAGCACCGTAGCAAATGCTTCGCGTGGTATTGCATTATGCTTATTTCCTCCATAAATGCTTGATAATCTGATGTCAAACATTTCTGTAAGATTCATTAAAACTCTTGTCATCAATTTCAGCGAATTTGCCCTGCCATCGTGGATTTCAATCCCTGAATGTCCGCCTCGCATTCCCTTCAGCGCAATCTCATAAGGAATTGTATTCGAAGGATATTTATCTTTCTTATATTTGAATATAGCTGAAGTGTTCTGACCGCCGGCACATCCGATTGTAAAGGTTCCGTCTTCTTCGGAATCGAGGTTAATTAAAATCTGTGCATTCAACATTCCTTTACCAAGCTGAATAGCCCCCGTCAAACCGGTTTCCTCGTCAACTGTCAAAAGTAATTCAAGTGGAGGATGCGCAATGTCAGTTGAAGTCATCAATGCCATACCCATGGAAACACCAATACCGTTATCTGCACCGAGTGTAGTGCCTTTTGCTTTAACCCAATCGCCATCTATCCAGGGCTGAATAGGGTCTTTATCGAAATCGAATTTCACATCGGCATTCTTTTCACATACCATATCAATATGCCCCTGAATTGCAATCGGTTTTCGGTTTTCCATACCCCGGGTTGCCGGTTTACGCACAACAATATTACCTGCCTTATCTCTTTTTGTTTCAAATTTGTTCTCCTTTGCCCAGTTCATCAGGTAGGCAGCAACTTTTTCTTCTTTTTTGGATGGACGAGGATGCTGGCAAATTTCCTCAAAATAATTCCATACTGCTTTTGGCTCGAGATGCCCAAGTATTTTTCCCATTGTTATTTCCTTTCAATCTCTTTAAATGAAATAAAACCGTTTTTATACAAATTAGTTAAAAATGTTGTCAATCTTCCAAGAACCGGCTGAATCCTGTCACCGAATTTTTCTATCAATTTATCTGCAATCGTTTCTACTTTATTTTCTCCGTCCATCAAAAGCCATGTCTCGGAGCCAAATTCATCCAGATTTGCCTTTATATAAGATGAACGGCTTCTTGGTACAAGCAAATTTCTGAGAAATTCGTTTTTGAATTTCGGTACAAGAACGTCTATCAAATTGTTTTCATTTTTTTCATGCCCATAATTTCTGAGCGGAGTCATTTCCAGGTAATTCAATTCCTCTTTTTCTTTAAATCCGAACAAACCCAATTTTTTTCCTGTTATTAATTAATAAGAAATTGCAATTTAAGGATTATTTAGTAAATCATTAATTAGAGAATATAATTTGAGCGTTTTATGGTCATGTATAGGAAAAATTCCTTAAATTTAAATAAAATACGGTACTAATATTAAAAAGAATAGTAAATCTAAAGATTTAATTTCTTGAAAAATTATAATTTAAGAGGTAAGTATGGTAAGGGCTAAAGTATCCTGTAATTTAATTGGTGAAAAATTTTCTCCGGGTAAATTAGAAAAAAAAATTAAATATATTTTTAACGATAAGATTGAAGTTGGTGATATCGGTTTAAAAGGAAGATATAAAGATAAACCAATTCCTTATGGTTCCGTTGAGATCTATCCTCCTGAAGAACTTAGATATGAACACGAGATTGCACAACTTGACTGGATTATCGAATTTTTAGAAAAAAACAAAGTTCAAATCAGCAAAAGCAATATTGATGACATAAAAATAATGGTCTCTATATTTTATGAAACACAGTGTGATATGAGTTTTGATAGTGAATTATTAAAAAGAATCGGTGACTTAAAATTGGACTTAAATATTTGTTGTTTTAATACCATAGGAAAATAATGTCTCAAATTTGGGAAAATAAATAACACTTTTGTTATTGGGTAAATAAAAAACCCGCTCTGAAATTCAAAGCGGGTTATTTTTTTTTAATCTTTTCTTTAATTACATAGTCATCGGAGGTGCCGGTTCATCCGGATTTCCTGCATTCTTCATTGGAATACGGACAAGAATATAACCAACTGCAATGAATACCAGCAAGCTCACATAGAATGGGAGATTTAAGAATGAGGGTAAATCACTCTTCACATTAAATATTGCTAATGCTGCAAACAGTAATCCTATTAATGCTTCACCTGCAATTAATCCTGCGGCTAAAAGTACACCTACGTTTTCGCTTCTCGCCTTCTGATTCTCATTGAACTTTGCTCTGTTAGCAAACTTCTCATAAATTCCTTTTATCAAACCGCCAATAAAAATTGCGAATGATGTTTCGAGCGGGAGATACATTCCCACACAAACCAACATAGGGCTCTTTACTTTTACAAGTATAAAACCTATTGCCATTAGAATACCGACAACAATTAGGGGCCAAGCCATGTCACCTCCTACAATACCTGTAGAAACAATAGCCATCAATGATGCCTGAGGTGCAGAATAGTTTTCACCACCGAGACCAGTAACACCTTGTATAAACTGACCGCCGTGTTCACTAATATCACCCTGATGCAAAAGCCATAGGGGCCAGAACATAACAGCCGCAGACAAAAGGACACCGAACATATCTCCAACCTGCATCTTCCATGGTGTGCCGCCAAGTATGTGACCTACTTTCAAATCCTGAAGCATCTCACCCGCAACTGCGGCTCCAACACAAACAACCGCCGCCACACCAAGAACCGCGGCTATACCTTGTCCACCCTTCATTCCGAGTGCAACCATCAATATTGCGGCAACAATTAATGTAGAAATCGTAAGTCCGCTTATCGGATTATTGCTCGAACCGATTAATCCTACAAGATATCCGGAAACAGCAGAGAAGAAAAATCCGGCTATAATCATTACCAATGTTGCTACGAGAGCAGCTAATACATTTTGTGCATAGTAATTATATATAAAAAATGTAGCAATACCGGCGAGAAAAATACCGATGAATACCCATTTAAAACTCATATCTTTCTGAATTCTATCTTCTGCTACTTTACCGCTTGTTGCAGCTTTCGAGACATCACCTATTGCTCGTTTTAACCCTGCAGCCAAACTTTTTCTCATTCTCCATAAAGTGAAGGCTGCACTCATAAGCATACCACCTATTGCGATAGGTCTTACTATTGATTTCCAAATACTGGTTGCAACTCCAATCCACGTTTCATTGGTTATTGCTGTGCCGTTTGTAGCCATTTCAGCAGAAATTTGAGGTCCTAGAAAATACATGAGCAGTGGAACAAATAAACCCCATGCAAGCAATCCTCCTGTAAAGTTTAATGCGGCAAGATTTGGACCAATGATATAACCGACACCCATGTAAGCCGGGCTAACACCTGGTGTACTTAATAATCCGCCGCCGCTGGTAGTCACAGATGTGCCATTTGCCAGAGTTATCTTTTTTGATGCAAAAGCAATAAAATGTTCCCAACCTGCTGCAAAGAATTTAATTTTTATTAAAACTTGTATCAAGCCGCCTATTCCCATAGCTCCGAAGAGAAATTTTGCGCCGCTCTTACCTGTTCTGCCTGCTTTATGAATTTCACCTGCTGCTACAGATTCAGGAAATGGTAAATCTTTATCCTCAACCATTACACGTCTGAGGATTGTAACAAATAAAATTCCTATTACACCACCTACTAACAGAATAACCGATGTTTCAACATAATATCTGAAACTGCCAAAATTAGCTCCATCCCATATTCCTGCTATCATAAAAGCAGGAATCGTGAAAATTGCTCCGGCTGCTACTGATTCACCAATTGAGCCAACTGTACGAGCAATGTTTTCTTCTAAAATCGAGCCTTTCATTAACCTTAAAACAGCCATTCCGATGACAGCTGCAGGATAAGTTGCAGCTATTGTCATACCGGCTTTTAATCCAAGATATGCATTAGCAGCACCTAACACAACTGCCATGATTAAACCCAGAATTAAAGCCTTCACTGTCATTTCAGGAAGGGAAGTATCCGAAGAAACAAAAGGTACAAACTTTTTCTCTTCCGCCATAATTACTCCTTATTTCTTAAAACAATTATTTTTATCATCATATTTATTATATCTTACAAAGATACCAAACGGCATGGAATTCAGAAATTATTTTTTTGCTGATTCATCGAGAAAATATGCAATTGCTTTTATTCCACTGTAAAAATTATTCAAATCATAATTTTCATTCGGTGAATGAATGTTGTCTGTCGGCAATCCGAATCCCATAAATACTGTATTTGCATTCAATATGCTTTGGAATAATTCTGCTACGGGAATAGAACCGCCCTCTCTCATAAAAACCGGCTCCTTTCCGAATGCAAGTTTCAATGCCCTGCTCGCCGCTTTTATTGCAGGGTCATTTAATGGTGTTAATACCGGTTTTCCTCCCGCTTTAGCTACAACTTCAACCTTAATTGTCGGTGGTGCAATCAATTTAATATATGATTCAAATTTCTTTGCTATGTCCTCCGGGTCTTGATTGGGAACAAGCCGCATCGAAATTTTTGCCGATGCCTTCGATGGTATAATTGTCTTTGCTCCTTCACCCGTATAACCCCCTACAATTCCATTCAAATCGAGTGCCGGTCTTGCCCATACTCTTTCCAAAGTGCTGTAACCGGTTTCTCCGAATACTGATTTTATTCCCAAATCCTCGCAATACAATTTTTCATTATATGGCAGTATTTTGAATGCTTCTCTTTCTTCATCCGTTAATTCAATAATATTATCATAAAATCCGGGAACACGAATCCTGCCGTATCTGTCCCTTAGTTGAGCTACCATCCAGCATAACACATTCAAAGGATTATCAATCCCTCCTCCGAATGAACCCGAATGAACATCCCTGTTAGGACCTGTTACAGTTATCTCTGCCAATGATATTCCCCTAAGACCATAACAAATAGTTGGTAATCCTTCTGCAAACCATTCCGTATCAGATATTATTGCCGTATCACATGATAATAATTCAGAATTATTTATTATAAAATCGTCGAGATGGCTTTCCATTGCTTCTTCTTCGCCTTCAAACAAAATTTTAACATTTACGGGTAATTTCCCGTTTGCCTTGAAATGCGATTCTATCGCTTTTACATGGCAGAACAATTGTCCCTTATCATCGGCAGTACCTCTTGCCCAAATTTTTCCGTTTCTGATTTCCGGCTCGAAAGGATTTGATGTCCACAAGTCAATAGGGTCAACCGGCTGTATATCATAATGCCCGTATATTAGTATTGTCGGTTTATCTTTACCTGCTCCAAGCCACTCACCGTATATTATTGAATGTCCTTCCGTTGGTATTATCCTGACATTGTTTATTCCTGAATTTTTCAGGTTTTCTACCAGCCATGACGCACATTTTTCCATATCTGGCTTATGTTCCGATTGACTGCTGATACTTGGAAATTTCAAAAACTCAATTAGTTCATTGAGATGCCTGCTCTTATCCTTCTCTATGATTTCTATATACTTTTCCATATTAATTCAATTAATTAATTATTAAATTCTTATCTCTTATTAATTACAGTTGGAATTTATTTATTGAAAATTCTGTTTGATAAATATCATTAAATTTTATAGTCATTTTGAATTATAAACAAAAAGGTATATGCAAAAATATTGCATATACCCGTTTTAAACAATTTTCTCAATATTATTTCGCAGGTGCCGGTGCAGTTCCTGCTTTTTCTTCTAATATTTGCTGAAGAAGTAAGGATTGTTTCGGGTCAGTTGCTCCTACAATTCCGCTCACAATAACCCACTTGTCATTTTCCTTTTTCAAGGTCCTTTGAATCCTTAAAAACAAATGTGCAATTTTTTGTCCAATTGTAACATCGAATGGAATTCCATAAATAATTGAAGCAAATGTAGCACTTGGGTCCATCTCGATATGAATATCAGTCATATTACCATATTTTTGGCTATCGAATAAATTCCACTGGTTCAATATTTTTTCCTTGTAATCATCAAATGTTGTGATTACCTCAGCTGAATCAGTTCCGTAGAATCTCACTTCGCTGGCTAAAGTCTCAACAAGTCGTGACCAACTCTTTGCTTCCGATGCACTATTATATTCTTTCATCACTTTTATAATAGCTTGTTTTTCGTTAGCAATTTGGTCTGCTGTTAATTCTTTTTCTTTCGGTGCACATGCAAAAGCAATAATTAAAATTGAAATAAATGGTAAAATTCTTTTCATAATATTATCCCCATTGATTAACATTATTTTATTCTTACTTAAATTTAACTAATATGCTCGAAAAAAAAAATATTATTCTATAAAAAATTTAAATTAGTTCTAAAAATGTCACTTTTTTTTAATTATGTAACCAAATGGCACTCTAATTGAATTATCCTTTATAATGTTTAATTAATATAATTACTGAATTATGCAAATATCAAATATCGCTAATACCGAGAAAATGCTTAACAGCTCCGGTGATTTAAGCATTGAACAAGTCAGGGATAAAGCAAAAACAAGCACTGACAAGCAGAAACAAAATGCAAACTTCACTAGCTGGCAGAAGGATATTCTACTAACTGCACTCGAAAAGCTGGAGAATAATATTCAGGTGGAGGATATTCACCCCTTGAGCAGAAGGGATGCTGCACCTATTGAGACTCATGATGAAGCTTTGAATGAACTTAATTTTGTAAAATCAAATCAATTTGTTCAGGAAGCTTATGGAGCCCAGGCAAATTTAAATCCACAGGATATTATGTACCTGTTTACGGGTGAATAACTATTTAAAAATAATTCTCTAATCCCTTGTTTCTAATCGGTAAATTAGTTATGTTGATTTTGAATAATCAATAGGTGCTATATGAAAATAATTAATTTGACTCCTGAGTATGAACATCTCTATTTTTGCTGTCTCGAAGACTGGTCGGATGATATCAAAGAAGCTGGTAATCACAAAGAGTTATGGTATGAAAAACATAAAGATAAAGGGATAAGAGTCAAACTTGCAATTAACGATGAAGGTGTCGTTGGTGGAATGATTCAATACCTGCCCGTCGAACATTCTTTCGTTATTGGAACCGATTTATATTTAATTCTATGCATTTGGGTTCATGGACACAAAAAAGGATGCGGTAACTTCCAAAAAAAAGGAATGGGGACTGCATTATTGGAAGCTGCTGAAAATGATGTCAAAGAACTTGGTTCCTCTGGAATAGTATCATGGGGTATTGGCTTACCCTTCTTTATGAGAGCTTCATGGTTCAAAAAGCATGGTTACGAACAGGTTGATAAAAATAGTATGATTCGCCTGCTTTGGAAACCATTCTCTAAAAAAGCAATCAAACCGTCTCTAATGAAACAATTAAAATCACCTGAGAAGATTGATGGAAAAGTCAATATTTCACTATTTAAAAACGGATGGTGCCCGGCTTTCAATATGGTCTATGAAAGAACATTAAGGGCTGTTAATGGTATTGAAGACAATATTATCATTAATACTTATGATTCTGCAGAAAGAAACGTATTAAATGAATGGGGCTTATCTGATGCCTTATTCCTTGACAATAAACAAGTCAGAACAGGCCCTCCCCCTTCGTTCAAAAAAATTCAAAAAAAGATTTATCGTAAAGTCAAAAAACTGAAAAAAGTTAATATACAGTAAATTCCCTGTTTCCAATTCAAAATAAATCTTATAATTTTAGGTTTTCAGTTAATCCAATTTGTAAAACTATGGGCAAGCAATACTATGAAAAGAACATTTATAATTTTCTTAATCGCATTTACATTCATTTTTACTCATTGTAAAAGAATGGACGAAACGGAGGGTTCACAAATGAGTTCTATTGATAATACTATTATTGAAAATACTATTAAAGAACTGGTAAAAAAATATGGAAGCAAGAATGAGTTCCGAATCGAACACGGAGTCAAACAAGCAGCATCTCTTTGGATGAATGAGGATGGTACTGCTGAGGAGTTTCAACAATTCTGTCTTAACCATTTCATAAACTCTGATGAAGAACTCGATAAATTGTTTAATCGGCTTCAAACCAATATGGAATACATCAGGGGTTACTTCAGGAAACTTAATCTTGAACTGAATAAACCTCTTGCTCTCGACATTGGTGAAAAACTTCCGATTGACCAGGATTTTGGTGCTTATGACCCTTCAGCTCATTTTGAAGATGATTTTTATAAAAATAAAATAGCATTCCAAATTCTTCTGAATTTCCCATATTATTCATTACAGGAAAAAATCAAACTTGCACCAAGCTGGTCGCGAAAACAATGGGCTTATGCTCGTATGGCTGATATTTTTAATTCAAGAGTGCCTGCAGAATTGAATCAAAAAATATCAAAATGCCTCACCGATGCCGATTCATATATTTCTGAATATAATATTTACATGGGTAATCTGATAGATAAATCAGGTATATCTTACTTTCCTGCCGATATGAAGCTCATTAGTCATTGGGGATTACGCGATGAATTAAAATCCCATTATGGTGAACCGGATGGGCTCGTAAAACAAAATTTGATTTATGATGTTATGAAAAGAATCATTTCACAGGAAATTCCTGAAATGGTAATTAATAATGATTCTGTAAAATGGGATCCTGTTGAAAATAAAGTCCTGAAAAATGGAAAAGAAATTGAATTTAAGCAAGAACCGAATACCAGATACAAGTATCTGCTCGATAATTTCAAAGCTATGAAAGCAGTTGACCCATACTGCCCATACTATCCTACTTATATCAAAAGAAAATTCGAGCAGGAATTCGAAATTCCGCAAGAAAAAGTTTACGATATGTTTGTGAAATTCATTTCATCACCTACTATGAAGAAAGTCGGAGAATTGATTAGTAAACGGCTTGGCAGAAAACTTGAACCGTTCGATATTTGGTATGATGGATTCAAAGCAAGAAGTTCCATCTCACAGGAACAATTAACAGCAACAACTAAAGCAAAATACCCGACTCGTGAATCATTCCAGAAAGAATTGCCTGTTATTCTCTCGAAACTTGGATTCAGTCCCGAAAAGACTGCTTTTATTTCTTCAAAAGTTCAGGTTGACCCATCACGCGGTGCTGGTCATGCCTCAGGTGCAGAAATGAAATCAGATATTTCTAACCTCCGCACAAGAGTGGGTAAAGACGGAATGGATTACAAAGGTTACAACATCGCTATTCACGAATTCGGGCATAACGTTGAGCAAACCATCTCACTTCAGGATATTGATTATTATATGCTTGCCGGTGTTCCAAATACAGCTTTCACAGAAGCATGGGCTTTTGTTTTTCAAAAAAGAGACCTTGAGTTACTTGGATTAAAAGAAACTAATCCCGATAAAGATTATCTGATGACACTTGATAATTGCTGGTCTGCATTCGAAATTATGGGCGTATCGATTGTTGACATGGAAGTTTGGAAATGGCTCTATGCAAATCCCGATGCCACCCCGGAACAATTGAAGGAATCCGTAATCAAAATTGCTAAAGATGTATGGAATAAATATTATGCACCAATCTTCGGAGTGAAAGATGAACCCATACTTGCAATCTATTCTCACATGATTGATTATCCCTTGTATTTGTCAGCTTATCCTATCGGACATCTGATTGAATTCCAGCTTGAAAAATTTCTGGCAGGAAAAAATCTTGGAACCGAAATGGAGAGGATAATCAAACAAGGCAGCATTCTTCCAGATGAATGGATGAAAGGTGCTGTTGGAAATGTGTTATCAATAGAACCGACATTAGAGTCAACTGAAGAAGCATTGAAACACATAAAGTAGATTTAAATCAACGTAGGGGCAATTAATGAATTGCCCCTGCTATTCACTTTTCTAATGTTTAATGTAATATTAAAAGAATAATATCATTACTTAAAATATTAAGGAGGATTATGGCAGCAACTGTATTAAATAAAAATAGCTTGGATATATATTTTAAATTTCTTGATGGTTTGGATAAGTAATCAAAAAGGATATTAATTACTAAACTTAATCAATCATTAGTTATACAGAAACAGAATAATATCAATATAAAAGAACTTTTTGGTGCCTGGAAAGACTCAAGAACAGCAGATGATATAATTAAAGATATTAAGAATTAAATTAGAAAATTGGATCGATGATTAATCCAATTCTCTTAAAATTGTAAACCAATTCCAAGGGAATAACCTATATCTTGCGGTAATAATTCCGAGCCAATCACAAAGACCTGGAACAAACCTGCTTCAACTAATATTGGTCCAAGCATTAATCCAATAGATTCCTTAAGAAGTATTCCAAAAAAAAGGCTATATTTATTCATAATACTTTCTGTCCCATACAAAAAAGACAAATTGCCAGATAAGTAGGGCCCTTGTAAAGATTTAAATGTAAAATATTTTATCTCATAATAACTCATTAATCCATATAAACCTCCTTTATAATTTTTTTCTATATTTTCTAAATTCAAGAAATGAAAACCATAACCAAGCCCATGAAAAAATTGCTGTTCTTCCTCATATTCTTTGGAAAAGATAGAAAAGTTATAACCGGATTTTATTAGATTTCCAGTCAAATAATTTAAGGTAATCGAACGTAAATATTTTTTCATTGAATCTAAAGTGTTATCAGAATCAACTTTTAAATCTTTTGGTGTTTCGACTTTTTTTGTGTATTTATCCAAATCGGTATCAGGTTCTACTAAAAATTTATTACTACTATCATATTCATTAATAAATTTCTCCGTGCAACTCAAAACTGCATCATAAATAATTATATCTATTAATTCAGTCACATCTGATTTTGAACTGATTTCTTTGGTTGTATAAGTATGAATTACATTAAATGAATCTTGTGATACTGGAAAAGAAAAAAACATGGAACAATTTATATATCCGGTTTCTTTGTAAGAATCGTATGTTTCATAAATTCTAAATGTATCAATTGTCATTGTTATTGGAACATATTTATTCGCAAAACTTGAGCTATCTAATGTTAAGTTTACAAATTTCTGAATATAATCTGCTAAAGGTTCAGTAATTAAATATGGTGTTTTTTTATTAGTAGCACCGGTAAGAACGTACCCGAGATATTTACTACCATATTGTCCAATATTTGGTCGGTTATCATAAACCTTAACTACTTTAGTATTCAATCTTTTTAAATAACTGTTTCTATAAAATTTATTCTCATAATTTGGCTTGAAACCAATATTAATTGTTCGGCATGAATTCAAAAGAAGTGCAAATAATAGTAGAATTGAAAAAGATAAATAACTAATAGTTTTCTTCATTTTCAAATCTTTCCTTTATTAATTGATTTAGATAATTTGAATTGATATTAATAATCAACTGGAAAACATAAAAAATTACTTTATAAATTTAATTTTATTGATTTATTAAAACCTTCTTCAATCATCCCTTTTCAGCAATTCACTAAAATTCGGTATTAGATTTCTTATGTCCTGTGCAACGTTTTTTATATCACCTCGCAAGTCACCATAGTCTTTGTTCCCGCAATGATATGCTGATGCAGATAATAAACATTTATCATTATCATAATATTCTATTTTATCGGAAGTGCCACCGGTACAACCTTTACTTTCAATTTTTTTCCCTTTTTTAATTCTGTTTAGCACTAAAGATTTTTTTATTAATTCAAATTGATTTGAATCTATTTCAAATTCTTTATCATTAATTACATCACCATAGCTGTCAACAATAATTCTAATGCTGTCGCTTGTAATTGTAATCGTATAACTGCGGTGGTATTTCGGCGGAACTGAACTGTCGTAATAATAGTAAATTATTTTTGTTAAAGAATGAATTGGGTTTTTACTTTTACTACATAATTCATAAGGCGGGATAATTATCATACTTGTTATAATAATTATTAAAATGAAATTTTTGATGAATTTTACCATTGAATTCGTATAAATATTATTATCTTATTAATTCTTCTTCAAATACTTCTTCGGATACTCATAAAACCTGACCTTCCCGGTTTCGTCAGATAAAGCAGACCAGCTTTCAATATAAAAATCAATACATAAAACTGCGGCTGTGGGAAGATTTTCAATATCTTCATCTGATAAATAATTCGCTATAGCTGTCATATCGGGATTATGCCCGAATAGCATAACACAATTTTTGGAATCATCTACAATACTAAGCATATTAAGTATTTCTTTCGGTCCGGTTGTATATATTATCTCATTTGTTTGTATTGACCTCAATGAATATTTTAATTCTTTGGCAAATAACCTTGCTGTTGTTATTGCCCTGATTGCCGGACTCGATATAATCAAGTCGGGGGCTATTCCTTTCTCTTTAGTTAGTTTTGCCATAAATGGGGCATCCCGCAAACCTCTTTCATTCAATGGTCTGTCGAAATCTGTCAACTCGGCATTTTCCCAACTGGATTTTGCGTGTCTTACCAATAACAATGTTTTCATTCAGGTCTTTGATTCGTATTAATAAAAACTAATATCAATGAGTTAAGCTCATAATATAACAATATAATGTAATTAATTTTAAAAGTCAATTAAAATGTAATTAGATGACTGTATTTTGTATGTTCTTTTTTTTTATTGAAGTGGAACAGAAAAAATCTTCTTCTCCGATTCCAAAACATTTCTGACTTCTTCTGCTTTATCGAATTTCTTCATCTTTGTATATGCAGTCATCAACAATGTGCAGATTTGTTCCCTTATTTTTTCACGGTCTTTTTTATCGCTCACCTGGAGCCATGCTCTCTGTTCAAAATAAGTACTTAAATTTCCAACGACCCTCGGACAATTTTTTATAGTGTCTTTGATTGATTTATTAATTTCTTTCCATAGACGTGGAGCAACTTTATAACTCGTATGTGCTACAATTCCCGTTGATGTATCAACTTCTCCATTCGATTCGTTAAATCTTTCGATTCTATTTTCGAGTTGTGTGATAATTTCAGGATTTGAAAAATCATAAACCTTATAATTTAGAGTTATTGGCGGTCGGACTCTGACAATAACTGCTGTGTCACTCTTCGGAAAACCTTTATCACTCAGTTTTGTTATTATCTCCTTTGCCTTGTTATAACCGATATTTGTATTCACTAATGCCAATCCGCCTCTAAGTAAAATATCTCCGAAAAAGCCGGTGAATTTTCCAAAATGTCTCAACATTAATTGTCTCATAAACTGACCTTGATTGTAACATCTTTGGTAATCATCACCTCCGAGCCCTTTGCGGCTTCTCAACACCTGGAGTGTGGAACGCGGGTCTTTGAATCCGAATAATTCGATAATCCCCATTGCTTGCGAAAAACCAACTTCTACATAATAATGTATTTTATCTAAACCTGCAATTTTGGCAAGTTCATCGAAATATCCTTTTTGGCCTTTTGTAGCGTGTAATATCGTCAGTTTGTTTTGTCCTGAAGTATCCGGCATACCTGCATCAACCGGTGTATCACGAGGTATTGATGTAATTTCGACTATCCCCTGGTCTATTAGAACAGAAATCACATGATTCGCATCTGCCCTCTTCGACCTTGTCCCAAGCCGTGCATCAACCCCTATAACTGCAATATTTATTCTTCTTCCGGTGAAAACACGCCTGACACTTTTTCCTGCCTGTGCATCAATCTGGTAATTCACATCCAAATCCGATTTCTCACTCACTCTGATTATCCTGACATTCGTGTCCTCATCGCTGATAACTGCTTTCAGGAAATTTGTATCCGTTTTTTTTGCTGTGTCTTTACTAACTTGTGTACTATCAGGTATTTTTGATTTATCATTTTTATTATTCTGAAATATATCGGGTATTGTAAAAATCCCTATTATAACTATTATTGCAACTATTACTAATATTCCAGTTACCCTGTTTTTTTTATTCGAATTAGACATTTTTAAATTTAATAATGATTTAACAATCTCAGTTTATATTTTCTAATTTTTTTGCTTCATCCCAGAGAGCATCCATTTCTGCAAGAGTCATATCACTCAGCAATCTACCCTGCTCCGCCGCCTTTTGCTCGATATATTTGAATCTGCGTATAAATTTATTGCTTGAATTTTGCAATGCCTCCTCAGCGACTACATCCTCAAAACGTGATGCATTTACTATCGAGAACAATATATCACCGAGTTCTTCTTGCGCTTTTTTGTGATTATTTTGCTCGAGTTCATGTTTCAATTCAGCCAATTCTTCATCAATCTTTTTCCATGCTTCCTGCTTTTTATTCCAATCAAATCCGACCTTTGATGCTTTGAATTGTACTCTTTGTGCTCTGAGCAAAGCAGGTAAAGTCGGTGGTACTCCATCAAGTATTGATTCCCTTCCTTCCTGCATCTTTAAATTTTCCCAATTCCGTAGTACATCCTTTTCCCCGCTCACCTCAACATCACCAAAAACATGCGGATGTCGGTGAATCAGCTTCTTCTGTATTCTTTTGATTACATCAAGAATACCGAATGCATTGCGTTCTTCAGCCATAACGCTATGCATAATCACATGCAACAGCAAATCGCCCAATTCCTTACTGAATTCCTTATCATCCTTATTATTGATTGCTTCAATTGTCTCATAAGTTTCCTCAATCATAAGATGTGCAATTGATTCGTTTGTCTGGTTCCTGTCCCATGGACATTCTTTCCTTAAAATTTTGATAATTTCAACCAGAATCCCAAACTGCTCATTTATATCATCAGGATTTTTGGGCTGAGGTATTTCTATTTTATTATTCATCAGAATTAAATAATCGAAAATGAAAAATTAAACGATTTCAAAAATACGATTAATAATTATTTTGACAATAATTATGTTGGTAATTTATGAAGTTAAATAAATAGATTCTCACCTTATTATCATGAATTTTCCACTCTCGAAAGTAGAACCAATTTGTAATTGATAAAAGAAAATTCCGGTGCTTTGAGAATACGAATCGAATTTGAAATTACATTCCCCTGAATAATATCCGTCTGCAAGTAAGGCAACCTGGTTCCCAAGAATATCCTTTACATTAAGTTTAATGTAAATTTCTGAGGATAGATTGAGTAAGAATTTAACAACATTTTCCGAAGGATTTGGATATACTTTGCACTTAATATTTTTACTTATATCCTTAAAATCAGAAAATATTTGTGGGTTTGTTTTTAATATGTATAAACTATTCATATTTTGATTTTTTTTCAAATAACCTGTCAATAGCAATGAACTGTCTTTATTTTGTGATATTGAATTTAATGCACCATAACGTTCAGGTAGTGTATATTCATTTATTATATTTCCGCTTGTATCCATTAAAGCAAACCAGCAAAGACTATCTTTTGAACCACAAGTAAAAAAGTATTTATCATCAATATAACACAATCCATTGTATGAAATATTTGAAAATTGTTGTTCCCAATTTATTTCATTTTTTAAATTTTTATTAATTGAATATATTGATTTATTACCGATAATTACGACAAAATTATTCCAGTCAGTTTGTATATAATCATTAATTTGTACATCTAATAGATTATCAATGTAAAAAGTGTCTGTTGCTTGACCCACTTCATTGAATTCAAAGATATATGAGAAATAATAATCATAATCAACATCCATATATGAATGAAGTGATGAAAATACTGAATAATCTGAGAATATGTTTTGCTGTCCTTTTAATGATGTACACTTTAACTTATATCTTCGATTTAATATTTCAGACCATAATAGATTAAAATTATCATCATATTTTTCAATTACTTCAGCAATATAATTGTCATTAGTTGAGTCCACACCTTTTAATTTAATTATTATAATACCATTACCTGAAATGAAATCAAAAGCATATTTAACATTATCAAGTATTTTGGAATAAATTTTATTGCCATTATTATTAATTTCATTTATCACAACATTATTTAAATCATAATTTTCAGTACCAATAGCGAAAATACCATCAAAATTGGATTTTTGAATTGGACGATAAAAATTATTCGTATAAAATGATTTTGTCCAAAGCGTATCAAATGAATTGTTAAATCTATAAATCACCGATTTATTATTATCATTTGATTCTGCAAAATACCCTCCGTCATTAGATTCAAATCCGTTTGTTCCGGATAGACTTTGGTCTGGATTCGTATTTATTAATTCTTTATCACAAACACTTTTATCAAGTGCTTTATATCCAATTTTTATAAATTCTCTTTTTATACATGTATCATTAAACATTCCATCTGATACAATCAATGTTATATCATATTTACCGGGTTTTGTAAAAGTACGAAGTGGTTCCTTTTCCTCACTTGAATCACCATCACTAAAATACCATTTATAATATTTGATATTTCCAATGCTCTTATTTGAAAATTGTGTAGTCATTGGAGAAAATCCATCATTAAGATCACTTTCAAAATCCGCTTTCATAACAGGATAAACAGTAATATAGTCTGCAATAAATAATGTGTCATAAAAATTATTCTTTTTTGCAATCAATTTTACTGAATAATTCCCCGGTAATTTATATGAATGAATAGGGTACTGTTCTGTACTCTTTTCACCATCTCCAAAATCCCATTCCCAGTAATTAGGTTCACCAGTAGATATATCTACAAATTTAATTTTCATTTCAGGTAGAGCTTCAGTTTTATCTGATGTAAATAAGGCGTGGAACTCTTTATAGAAATATTTGGGCTGAAAATATTTTATTATTCCATTTGTATTTCCAGCTATGAAACCTTGAGAGTCATTTGTTAAAGTAATATTTCTTACATCTTGGTTATCCTGCAAAATAAATTTATCAATAATTGTTTTTGTTGGTATATGCAGAACATTAATTTGATGTAATGGCGATGAACAGATTAAATATTTAGATAAGCCGGAAAATTTTACTTCAATTGGCTGATAATCTAATAAAATCGAATCAATTAAAACAACTTTTTCTGGAAAAAATTTATATAAATATATTGTACTGCCTTTAAATCCATTAATAATTGAGTCATTTGACAAATCAATCTGTTCTGGAACAGTACCATATATATTTTTATCAGGTTCAAGTGCGTCTTTATAATTTTGTGATATTAATATCGATGAATCCAATTTTTCATCATAAAATGAAAATCTTCTATCTTCAGTATTTTCCATTGGACCTGTATCCCTATCCCAAGTATCTTTATATTCATAAGTAGAAAAAATGAAATTTTGATAATCAGCATCAAAAATGAAATTAATTGGTCTAAATCTTACTAAAAATTTTGCTGAATCTGTTACAGCATCTACTAATACGGAAAATCCGTCAGCATAATTACTTGTTATACCAGCATGTTGATATAAACTAGTATATTGTTTTACAATAAAAATACTGTTCAAATTTAAATTATAATCAGCAAAAAATTCTCCTCTAATCGTATAATTATAATAAAATGGTGTAGTGTCAATCATCATATTTATTAGAATTGAATCCTTTTGAATTTCATAAATTACTATATCTACTCTATAAGTATGAAAATCATCTCCAATTTTATTGAAGTATATCCTGGATTTTCCATCGTTACTTATTCTACTAAATTTATAATTTAATACACTATCAATATTTTTTCTTTCTATAATTATTCCATCATCAATATTAACTTTTGTAATGTAATTAGAATCATCAACAGCATAAATAAGATTTGTATCAGATGGTATTACTATTTGTTTTATTGATTCTGTCCCGATTTTAATTTCTTTGTACTTTCCCCTATCAACCCATTGAGCTTGTAGAAAAGAAAATTGTAAAAGAAAAATTATTAAAATCAGTTTTTTTCTGTGTTTTTTCATAACTTTTCCAAAAATTGTATTCTTCTTTATTATAAAGACACATTAATTTAAGAAAAGTCTCAATGAAAATAAAAAAAACCACTCTTCTTTTCAAAAGAGTGGCTTTAAAAATATATTTCTTATCTCATCAGCATTATCTTTTGTGTTCCCCACTGATTTTCAATCATGTATTTGATGAAATAAATACCCGTGGGATAGTCCTTCAAATTTACAATTTGCTTACCTAATCCCACATTCTCAAATCTCTGAAGTATTTTTCCTGTTATATCAACAACGAACATTTCGTCAACCTGCCCGGTTAATTCAACATTCAATTCACCGTTTGTCGGATTCGGATAGCACTTAATCCTTCCAACTAATTGTTCATAATTCTCTACTGTCGAATCAATCCTCGAATCTCCCTGATTCAATATATTATTATTAGGGTCAAGTCCTGCCAACGCTTTCTCAGGATTGCAATCAGGAACAGCCGTGAATTGTCCGATTAATCTTATGAACAAATCATTCAATAGCTCAACATCATATTTATCTGTTGATGGTTTTATATGTTTATCCCCTACACCGCTCTCGTCAGTCAGGAACACATAAGTACCGTTTGTTGCCAATGCCAGTGACCTCATCAGGTATTCTGTACTTTTGTCAATCCCACTGCAAGTAACAGGAATAATTCTTATTCCAAGCATGGATGCCCTTGCAGTCAGTTCTTTGAGCCGTGCTTTCACTTCGGGAGTGTTGTGAGGTGGAGCATCCAGAATAAGGAACATTAACCTTGTCCTTGCAGTTTCACTCCATGTAATTTCATTAATTGCACTCTGCAAAGCTAACTCAACTGCCTCTGGAAAATCACCACCACCGTTAGCTTCCTGTTTATTAATAAATTCAGTTGTCTTTGCAATATCAGGTGATAAATCACTTTTACGTGTAATAAATTCATCCTGCACATCACGGTAGAATATGCTCCCAAGATTGATTTTTATATTCTTGAATTTATCTCCAAGCTTTGAAATAATATCTTTCAGTTCTTCTTTCAGATACTTTATTTCATCACCCATCGAGCCGGTTGCATCAACTGCAAATACAATATCAACATTCTCGGGAATACTGCAATAATCCTCAACCTTAACGACATTTATACCGTCATGAAACTTTTTAATGTTATTTACGGTAGTTTTATTACCTTTATAATCAACTACTATAAAAAGACCTTGATTTTCTACCGGGTCGTTAGTAAATAAATTTCCCCAAAGTTCTGCTTTGCCTGTATTGTCGCTCCTGCCAGTCCGAAGCACATCACCATTTGCTGATAAAAGCTGGACAGTTGCATCAATTACAGGCATTTTGTCGAGAGTAACAAGTTGAACTGTATATCTTTCAACCGGCTTGAAAATCCATTCTTGCGAGTATGTTCTAAAATCATTTTCCTCAATATCCTTCCACAAATCCCATTTACGGAAATCATTAACCTCGCCTGATGTCAGTACTCCTGCCTTTCCTTCTGCACCTCCTGAAGGAGGTATTGCCGGCTCTGCAGACCTTGTTTCTTCAGCACTGACTTTTCTGATATCATATACATACCCCGATTCCCCCGGTTTTCCATCTGCAGTAACACTTGCCGCCTTGCCCATCGTAGTAGCAACATCCTCTTTACCGCCTCCATCTCTTGCACTTTTTTTTGTGGTGGGAATCAAAGGTGAATCAACACTTGTTGATTTATCCAGTGCACCACCTACTCCAAATGCTTCTTTTGCCCAAGATTCTTTATCATCTTCTCTCGATAAATTTGATGTATTAGGTATAAATTCCATTTTTAATAGTGTTTCCGAACCTGATTCTGCTTTAACATCCGAAATAATTGTATCAGAAAAAACGAAATAGGTAAACTTTAAAGAATAATTACCCGGATTCAAATCGAATTTAAAATTTCCATTTCTGTCTGAAATAAATGTTAATACTGTATCCTTGTTATATGCTTGAACCTGAACACCCGTCAATGGCTTTTTCGTAGTTTTATTAATTACTGTCCCCTTGATAAATGAACTTTCCCTGCTCTGCGGGGAGCTTAATAGAAGACCGAATAATATAAAAATGATTACTGTTCTCATACTTTCACCGAAAAATAAATAAAAAAAGAACTTTCTATATAAGATGACGTATAACCCCAAAAAGTTACATTTAATTTAAAAAAAATAAATTTATTACTCATCATTTAAGTTTACGTTTAATTTTATTAATTTCAAATTTATTTATTATATATCCATTGAAAAAACTAAATTGAAGATATTAAATTATTTTCAAATGCTTTAGATTTAACATATTATCATTTTAATAAATTATGTAAAATTTTAATCAAAGCTCAAAATTACTTATTTTTTAGTAAGTTTGTAACCGCTAAATTTCAATTTTCGAGGAAAAATAAATGGGAAATAACAATAAATACGCTTTGATTTTGGGGAGTTCCGGTGGTTTCGGTCGAGCAACTGCTCTCGAATTAGCCGGCTTGGGCTATAACATATTCGGTGTTCATCTCGATTTCGGTTCTAATAAAAAAGCTGCAGAAGAGCTTTTGGAGCAGATTAAAGCAATGGGAGTAAAGGCAACATTTTTCAATCTAAATGCCGCTGATGAAAAAAACCGCGATACTGTCATCGAATCAATCAAATCAGTTCTCGATGGAGAAAACGGTTCTTATATAAATGTGCTTATCCATTCACTCGCTTTCGGTTCTATAGGACCTCTGATTGCTCCTAACGCTGAAGACCAGCTTCAGCAAAAGAATCTCGAAATGACTCTGCACGTTATGGCTCACAGCTTGCTCTACTGGTCTCAGGATTTGATTCATAATAAATTAATCCGAGAGGGAAGCAAAATTATTACACTTACAAGTGCCGGCTCATCCCGTGCTATGAAAAACTACGGTGCTGTGTCTGTTGCAAAAGCTGCTCTCGAAGCTTATGTCCGGCAGCTTGCAGTCGAGCTTGCTCCTTACAAAATCACAGTAAATGCTCTTTCTCCGGGTGTTACAAACACTCAGGCAGTTAAGCACATACCCGGTTATGAAAGCATGCTAACCGCATCAAAAAGAATTAATCCGAATCAAAGGAATACTCTTCCCGATGATGTTTCGAAAGCTATATCATTATTCATCAATGACAAATCCTATTGGATTACAGGACAAATCATTGCCGTTGACGGTGGCGAAAGCATTGTAAATTCGTTTGAATAATATCATGAGGATAATCAGACAAATCTTGTCTGGTTTCCTCAATCTCGTCTATTAAGCAATTCAAATGTCCTTTCTATCTTAAAATTAATATTATTAACAACACAATTTATACAATTAAATTGTTCATAATTTTCCTTAAATAAAAAAACATACCTATCTTTGTAGTTTACACTTAGAAATCAAAATTTTATTTAATTAATGTTTGTTATGTTTTAGGAATTTTTATGTTTGATTTCACTTTTACCGAAGAACAACGCATGTTGCGTGATATGGTCAAAGATTTTGCTACAAATGAATTAAAACCTCTTGCTGCAAAAATTGACGAAGAAGAAGCAATCCCACCTCATATTATAAAAAAAGTAGGCGAACTCGGACTTCTCGGCGCCGCCTTTCCGGTTGAATACGGAGGCAGCGGTTTCGGAGAAATCGGCTACTGCATCATCCAGGAAAACATCGGTGCAGCTTGTATGTCAACTGCCACTATGATTGGAGCCCATGTTTCTATTGGCACTAATTCAATCTACCTTGGCGGCAGCGAAGAATTAAAACAAAAATATATGCCTTCACTCACCGCAGGCGAAAAAATCGCTGCATTCGCTCTCACTGAACAGGGTGCCGGTTCTGATGCCTTCAACCTGAAAACAAGGGCAGAACTCGACGGCGACCACTGGGTAATCAATGGCGAAAAGCTCTGGATTACCAACGGTCCATTCGCAGATGTATTCGCTGTCTATGCCCGTACCAAAAGAGGTATCACCGGATTTGTCGTCGAAAAAGGTACTCCCGGATTTACTCCTGGTGCTCCCGAAAGGAAAATGGGTATCAAGGGAAGCAAAACCTCATCCCTGACTTTCGACAATGTCAGGATTCCAAAAGAAAATATTATTGGTCAGGAAGGAAAAGGTTTTCTCGTTGCTATGCATACGCTCGATGCAGGTCGTCTTGGACTTGGAGCAGCTTGTCTCGGCGGAATGAAAGAACTTCTGCGTCTCTCAACTGATTATTCCAAAAACCGCAAGCAATTTGACGAACCGATTGCCAACTTCCAGGCAGTACAGTTTATGCTTGCCGATATGGCAGCAATGATTTATGTATGCGAATCCCTTGTTTATCGTACCGCTAACGATTACGATAATAAGACAATGCAGCCGCGTCAGGCAGCAATCGTTAAGCTTGTAGTATCGGAGCATCTCAGTAAAGTTGCCGACCTCGCAATGCAGGTTCACGGTGGTATGGGATTCTCCCGCGAAATGCCCATCGAAAGATTTTACCGCGATTCACGCATTAACAGAATCTTCGAAGGTACAAACGAAATTCAGAAAATGATTATCGCAAAAGATGTCCTAAAAAGAAAAGGAAACATCGAGATAATGTAAAATTCAAAATGCAAATGATTTTTTTTATGTAGGGGGCAGATTCCAAATCTGCCTTTTTTTTACCTGTGTCATTCTGAGTGAAACAAAGAATCTAACTCCATTATTATCAATATATAAGACTCATTACTTAATAAAATTTCACAATTTAAATAAATACTCATTTTCTATTAATAATTAATCACTTACGTTAATTATTTTATAATTTTTTTAACTTATCACTTAAAACTTAACACTTAAAACTAATTAGCTACTTCTCCCTGTTTCTCCTGTAATTCTGTACATTATAAATATGCTGTGTGCCTGTCCTGGAAAAATTAATTCTCCCCGAACCGTCGCCTGCTGCAACAAAATATAGATAGTCATGCACTTCCGGATATAATGCCGCTTCGATTGCTTTCACTCCCGGTGAATTAATAGGTCCCGGCGGCAGTCCTATGTGCCTGTATGTATTGTATGGGCTGTCAACATCCAAATCCTTATACAGCACTCTTTCTTTATGAAGTTTCAATGCATACAAAACAGTCGGATCGGATTGCAGGGGCATATTGCGTTTCAGACGGTTGTAAAACACTCCGCTGACTCTCAGCTTATCTTCATTATTCGGTGCTTCCGCTTCGATGATTGATGCCAGCGTTAGAATCTCATGCCTCGTCTTTCCCTCGTGCCGGGCATCCTTTGCAAATCTTTCATTCCAGATTCTATCTTGTGCTTTAATAAGTGTGTTCACAATTTCAGAAATAGACTGCTTCCAGTAAAACTCGTAAGTGTCGGGCATCAGGTAACCCTCTGCTGTAGATGCGGGAATTGAATTTGCCTTAAGTAAGCTGTCCGAACTGGTAAAATTCATAAAAGCAGTAGAATCAACTGATAGTTCTCTCTGAATAATAGATGCAAATCTTTCCAGCTTGATTCCTTCGGGAAAAGTTACACGCCTGACGCAAAGCTGTTTCCCTGTAAAAATTGAATAAAGCAATTCAAAATTCGTGTTCCCCTTCTGGTACATATAGCTCCCGGCAAAAATCCCCTCAGCGGTTATTTTGGAATACACCTTCACAATGAATTTATAATACCAGTTCGGTGTCAGCAGTTCCTTTTCATTGAAAATGGCAATCGCCCTGCCGACCGATGTATTCCTCGGAATGTTCACCAGCACATCATTTTGGATGCCTGCATCCTTGCTAAGAATGAATACAACAGAAACAGAAAATAATATTAAAAGGGTTAATAACCCTAAAAATATTTTCAAAAAAGTATGTTTTTTCTTTTTCATCTACAATAATAATATGAATAAATAGTCATATAGTAAAATTGAATAATTATTATTTACAAATTAGTGATTTTAAATTTTTTTTTTGGAGAAAATATGTCAATTAAAATAACTTTTCCCGGCAACAAAAAAGTTGACGCACATATAAACGGTTTCACGATTCACACAGACCAGCCGCTCACAGGCGGAGGAGACGGCACTGCCCCATCGCCATTCGAGCATTTTCTCGCATCGCTCGGCACATGTGCCGGAATTTACATAAAGGGATTTTGCGACAGCCGCGGCTTGTCAACTGAAGGAATCGAAATCGAACAGAAAATCGAATACGACCAGGCACGCCAGCGAATAGGCAGGGTGATTCTCGATATTCAGGTGCCTCCCGACTTTCCTGAAAAGTACAGGGGCTCTCTAATCAATACTGCCAATCTATGTGCAGTGAAAAAATACCTTCAGGACCCGTTTGAAATTGAAACATACACAACGGAAAAAGAATTAATAATGCAAAATTGATAATTGAAAATGTAGGGACAGAACATTGTTCTGTCTCTTCGGTTAGGCAATTTATCATTCCTGCGAAACAGGAATCCAGAGCGAAAACAAAACAGAATAATTTCATAAACACAAAACCTCAACAGATGGGCAGGTTCCTAACCTGTCTTTTTTTTTGATAAGCGATTATTAATTTTATTAAATTTTCCTATTGACCGTAATATGCTTTTAAGAAGTCATCACGTGTGATGCCTATTTGATTAACTATTGCTCTTAGTGTTCCGCTATTAATGGTTTTGTGGTTTGGCATTACTAATGGTGTGATTGTTCCGTCACTGTTTTTTCTTTCCATGATTATGTGATTGCCTTCTCGTACGATTACAAATCTTAATCTCATGAAGGTCTTTATTACATCATTTTTGTGTGAATCAACAGGAAATTTCATACGAGGACACCGGATTCAGCAATAAAAGCTTCCTGTAAATCTATATTATCGCCAAAGCTTTCTTTAAAACGTTCGATACCATAATATTCAATAAAAGCAGAAATTGAATCTTCAGTGCTTTTAAATGCTTCTGAGTAAGAACTGCCCTGCCCGACAATAGCTCCATTTGAAAAACCTAATGGATAACCTGTATATCCGTCAGAACTTTTTTCTATAACTATTTTTATTTTCATTTGAACCTCTATGTTTTTTCAAAAATACGTTATTTATATAATATTATTGCCTATGTAAGATTATAAAAAAAAGGTTTGAAACATCAGTTTGTCATTCCGCACTTGATGCGGAATCCATTGCGAAAATTAAAAACAGAATAATTTTTCATAAACACAAAAACCTCAACAGATGGGCAGGTTCCTAACCTGCCTTTTTTTTCAGTGAAAAAATTATGGCTATATATTGACATAAAACGACATTTTTCTTCATTTATGACATTTTTCACAAGGTTTTTTTTATTGTACACTTTAAGGATTCACTTCAAAAACCCCCACAAAGTGGAGAAGTAAGACCCCCTTAATACCCTTTGAAAAGTAGTCAAATTTGGAAAATGTCCTGTTTTGTCTTGTTTTGTCCTGTATTTTTTTATTTTTACATTCCCATTGAGGAATAGGATTGATTTGTAAGGAGTTATAATATTGCGGACATGGAATATTTGTCCTGTTTTGTCCGATTTTGTCTCATTTTGTCCTATTGGGTTTGGCAAAATAGGACAAGTTTAGACAATTTTGAAATGTGAGTATTGAATGGTGGATATATTATTGAAATTCCGAATTATTAATGCTGAATTCTGAATGGTGGTTATATTTTAATTGAATAATCCCCCTTTAATAAAGTGGGAAAGAAAACAAACGAACATTTATATCCCGATTGATCGGGATTTCCGTAAAACTTCATCCCGAAGAATCGGGATTTCCGTAAGACTTCAACCGGTATTGACTGGATTCAGCCCGACATTATTTAGCAAAGAACAAGCGGTGCAAAGATAAGGTTGTTGGGATGATATGTCAAGAAAACGGTTTTAAAATGATTTTAAAATTAATAATTGTGAAATTTAGGATTTATTTTTTAGTATTGTTTTTCTTCAGGTTTTCTATTAAATTATCTAATTCTTTTAAAATATTTCGAAATATGTTTATATCGTAAGAAATACCTATTGAAGTATTTATATAATTTGAAAATTCTAACATAGCTTTCATTGAATTTTTATCTGAATCAAAATGTAATGATGATGTATAAAGATTTACAGCTAATTGTTTCAAACTTAATAAAACTATCTCATGATTAAAAAAGTCGTTACATTTATTTAAAACATCTTTTATTTGTAAAAGATATTTAATAAAATATCCGAGTTTATCAACTCCAATATATAACCATTGAGTTGCTTTAATATTTAAAATATTTATAGGCAACACTAATAAAAGTAGTTTTTCAGTTATATCACTTTTTCTAAAAGCAGAAGTTGCTTTTTTGTCGACTTCTTCAAAATTTTTTAAAGCATTTTCTGAATTTTCACTTGCTGCATTTATTTTCTTTTCAATTGCATCAAATTTATCAACTAAAGCATCTACTTTATCTAACTGCGGCTTAGCTTCAGATAGTTTTTTATTAGCTTCATCTGATTTTTCTTGAGCTTGACCTATCTCTACTTTAGTATTCTCAAACTCAATATCAATATTCCTTGTAGTTTGATAATTTAAAAGGATAGGTATAAAAATCCCAAGGAATCCAATTACACCGATCCATATCATTATTATATTATTTATTCTTTGAATATCATTACCTATTTCCTTCTTGGTTTCATTAATAGCATCATCTACTTTTCTTGATAAAAAAGCAATATGACTTTTAAACTCATCTAATTGTTTTTCATTTAAGGAATAGTTGCCATTTTTATCAGCTTTCAAAGATTCAAGACTAGGAATTAAATTCATTTTTGATTGTTCCCTTAACAATTTTTTATTTAATTCATAATCACTAAAATGTTTATAAGTATAACTTTCTAAATAAAGAAAAGTTAAATAATTTGATGCCAACAAAATCAATAAAAAGAGTATTACTCCAATAAGGCATCTAGCCCAAGTTGGCCAATTTTCAAAGTAACATGAACTTTTTTTACATTGTTTCTTCATACTCTTTTTCATATAATTTTTGAGGTAAATATTGTGGTAATTTATAAATAAGATTTAAGAAATCACCTTCCTTTTCAGCATCCTTAAATGGAAATAATTTTGCAAAGTTGATTTTATCAATTTGATATTCTGGTGTTGCCATCATAGCACTTTCAAATATTAGTTCATCATGGGTGAAAAGAATTAGTTGTAAAGGTAAATTCCGTGTAAATTTTTCATAAATATCAAATAAACTATGAATAAATTTTTCAATGGTAGCTCTATTTTCAAAATCACTTGCATAAAAAACATCATCAAGAACTAATGGCATATTTATGCCAGTTACTCTTCTTGAAGCAATCGCAACACTTATACCGACAATTATAGAAAATAATCTGTAATGAAATGTATTCAAATATTTTGAAATTGATAATGGAGGTATTGTTTCATCATCAGGAATTACAATAACTGATATAAATTCAGATATAATCTCACCGGTTTCTTTATCTATTTCTGGTTTTTGTATTACTTCAATTTTAATATCTCTTGTATCAATTTTTCTAAAATAATAATTTAATATTTCTTCAATTATTTTTTTTACTGGTACAAATGCTTGTTCTACTTCTTCATTGATTCTATTATGAAAATAAGTAAGATATTTCTTCACTTGATCTTGAATTTCATTAAATAATAATATTTGTTCATCAAAAATTTTAATTCTCTCTGAATTAATTTGAATTGTCTTTGAATTATTTTCTATTTGTTTATTTAAATCTGTTAATTCTTTATTTAAAACAATTATTTTTTCAGTTATAGTCATCCCTTCTGACTTTGTTGTCAGTAAATTCTCAATTTCCTTTATTATTTCTTGTCTAGTATTTAAATAATTTTCTAAAATAGTTATATCATCTTGTAAACTTCCTTCAATATATTCATTGTTATTTAGAAAAAATTCATGAATATATGTCATATTATTATTTAAAAAATTTGAGTTGTAATCTAACCTATTCAATTCCATAAAAAATAGTTTTCCAAGTCTGTCGGATAGAAATGTTTTTAATTTTATATCAATATTTAATAAATTATTATATAATGTTTTACCTTCAATCTTTGTTAGTTCATTTGAAATTTCTTTCAAAATTGAGTTGATTTGAAAAATTAATTCTGATAATGTTTTGAAAACATCTTCGTAATTATTATGTAACTTTTGTAATATTTTATTAATTGATTTAATTTTCTCAATACGGTATATTACATTATTAATTATATTTTCTTTATTATCATTTGAATTTTCACAAAATGGACATTTTTCCATTTCATTTATAATTTCTAAACCCATATTTAAGAATTGAAGTACCTTTAAGTCTCCCTCTTTAATTTTTATTGAAATAAATTCTTTATATGCCTCTGTATAATTGAAAATTTGATCTATGAGAATATCGAAGTTAAAAATAAATGAATATTTTATTTGTTTTATTTGTTGAAATAATTCAATAGTATCCTTTATATCTTTTTCTTTTAATAATTCATCTTTATTGTTTTTTAATATAAGTAATTGATTTTCCTTAACTCCAATATCTCTTTGGCAATCATGGGTATTATTATATAATATTTTATTTTCATCATTAAGTGCTTTTCTACTTCTATTTTCCACTTGTCTCTTATAAGTTGAAAATAATTTAAGGTCTTTCTCAAATTCTAATAACTCTGTTAATCCAAGACTTTTTGCAATTAAATAGTGAAAAGATTTATCAATATTTGAATCATAATCAAGTTGACCATTATAATATATATCGAAATCACTGATAAAATGATTATCGGGATTTATTCTTTTAACTATATCTTCTGGTAGATTATCTTTTTTTAAATTGAATATTTCATCTTTGTTATTAGTTACAATTTCACAATAACAATCGCTAAAATCATTGTTAAAATGTGAAAGATATTCTTTATTATTGATAATTTTTCTAAGGTTAGCTTCCCCAATTGTCTTGGTATAAGTATATTCAATTGCTTCATATATTGATGACTTCCCAACAGCATTAGCACCAAGTAAGATCATACTTTGAGGTTCTTCAATATCATTACAAAAATTTATGCCATAAGGAATAACGGATTTAGGAAATCCTCTGATTGATGATAATTTAATGTTTTTTATTCTAAAATCTTTCCCTAAAAATTTATTAAAATCCTTTATTTTTTCTTCGGATTCTATCTTAAATATATCTCTTTCTATATTTTTTTGATTTTGATATAAGGTTTTAACATTATCAAAAAATTTTTCTTTTGATGAAATATCAATATCAGGATTTTTAGCAAAAACCAATGAAATAAAATTATTATTTAAATCAGATAAGTTTGCGAGTTCTTTGAAAAATATTTCTTTACTTTTTATCATATTGGTGAAAATGATATTATTGTAAATTGATAAGTTTTAAAATCAACGTAAAATTAGTTAAATGAAATAAGATAATCAAATGTTTTTTTACACCAACCCCTGATGAATCGGGATTTCCGTTTCACTACAACCTGCACTTCGAAATTAATTACGAATTACGAATGAAATTGCAGCGGGTTGTGGCTATGGATTCCGTGTCAAGCACGGAATGACAGGGAAAACGGGATAAGATTGGTGGCAGATTTCTGCTTTTCTACTAATATTTAATCTCTAAGAGATAGAATTATTATATTTTTATTTCTTCACCATCACTGGCTTTCATCGGGGAAGTGCGAGAACACCCTCAAACATTTTTATTTTTTTCAGGTCGCCGTTCTTGTGTTTTTTTGCTTCTTCCAAATCATAATCCGATTGCAAGCCAAGCCAGAACTTTGCTGAATTGCCGAAATACCTGCTAAGCCGCAATGCCGTATCAACAGTAATACTTCTTCTGCCCTTCAATATCTCTGATATTCTTGTCTGCGGGATTCCGATATCCTTAGAAAGTTTATATGCACTTATTTTGAGGGGCTTCAGAAATTCTTCCTCAAGAACCTCCCCTGGATGTATATTTGCTAATTTTTTCATATAATTCCTAATGATAATCTATAATAAAAACTTCTTCGGCATTTCCATCAATCCATTTGAATATAATCCGCCATTGATTATTTATTCTGATACAATAGAATTCATTCAATTTACCACTCAATTTTTCAAGTCTATTTGAAGGTGGTATTCTTAAATCAGAAAGATTCTGAGAATTATTCAACATTCTCAACTTTCTTCTTCCTACTTTCTGTATTTCAAGGGGTAAATTTTTTACTCTATCCCCATTCCAAATACTTTCAGTTACTTTGTTTCCGAAAGAAATAATCATACTAACGTTCAAAGTTATTAACGCCAAAGATAAGTAATTATTTTCAAATTATCAGTTACGAATTACGAATGATAATTCTTTGTGAAAAACTTTGTGGACTTTGTGAAAAAAAAATAGATTTATTCCCGATGGGAAAACGATTGTTGTTGTTTTGTTTTGCTACAGACATTTAATCTCTACGAGATAAATTGGGTTATATAATATGGATTCTGAACTAAATTCAGAATGACAGTCAGGATTTAAGAGCAAGGATTAACGATTTATGATTTGAGGAAGATTGTTATTTAATCCCTACGGGATAAGGCGGTGGATGTGATTCATTTGTTTCTACAGACATTTAATCTCTACGAGATAAATTGGGTTATATAATATGGATTCTGAACTGAATTCAGAATGACAGTCAGGATTTAAGAGCAAGGATTAACGATTTATGATTTGAGGAAGATTGTTATTTAATCCCTACGGGATAAGTTGGTGGATGGGATTCATTTGTTTCTACAGACATTTAATCTCTACGAGATAAATTGGGTTATATAATATGGATTCTGAACTGAATTCAAAATGACACCCTCCACACAACATTCAACACTCAAAATTCAAAATTCAAAACTACTCATCTTGAGTATAACGGTTTTTCCACAGTGCATTGAGCCGTTCTTTGATGTTCGCTTCCCTGCCTGAGTCCTTGGGAAAATAGAAAGCTTTGGGAGTGTAGCCGTCGGGAAAATAATTTTCACGAACAAAGCCGTCCTCGTAATCATGCGGATACTGGTAACCTGCATGATAGCCCTCGTCCTTCATCAATTGTGTGGGAGCATTCCGCAGATGCATAGGCACAGACTGGGGAATGGGCTGTCGGATTTCCATGAAAGCATTCATCAAACCCACGTAAGATGCATTCGACTTGGGACATGATGCGAGATATGTAACACCCTGTGCAAGATTGATTTGTGCCTCGGGAAGCCCGATTAGCTCTACCGCATTGAAAATCGAGACAGCGAGAGTAACTGCAAACGGCTCGGCATTGCCAATGTCCTCGCTTGCGAAAATCACCATGCGGCGTGCAATGAAACGGGGGTCTTCGCCTGCTTCAAGCATCTTGACGAGCCAGAACAATGCGGCATCCGGGTCGGAGCCGCGGAGCGATTTGATGAATGCAGAAATCGTGTCGTAATGCGATTCTCCTTTTTTATCATACTGAGCGGTTTTTTGCTGTAATGCTTTCTCGAAGAGTTCGCGGGTCAGAATGATTTTCTTTCCTTCATCTTTCCGAGTGATTCTGAAAGCAAGCTCTACTGCATTGAGTGCGGTTCTGGCGTCGCCGGCAGAAATTGACTGGAGAAATTCCCAGTCTTCGATTTCAATTTCATATTTCTTGAGAATTTCATCTTCGCTGAGAGCTTTCTCGACCACCTTTAGAATCTGCTCATTTGTGAGGAAGTGCAAACGGTAAACCTGGCACCGGCTGAGGAGAGCGGCGATTACTTCGAAAGACGGATTCTCGGTCGTAGCACCGATTAGAGTGATGATTCCTTTCTCGACAGCATGAAGCAGAGCATCCTGCTGAGATTTATTGAAGCGGTGAATTTCGTCAATGAAAAGAAGAGTACGATTACCGGTTGATGACTGTGTCTTGGCGTAGTTAATCACTTTTCTGACATCAGCGACACCGGAATCAACAGCAGACATACGGACGAAGTTATATCCCGACTGCTCTGCAATCAAATAAGCCAGTGTGGTTTTGCCGACGCCGGGAGGACCCCAGAATAAGATTGAAGGAAATTCCTTCAGCTCGAAAAATTTTCGGAGGGGACCATCTTCACCAATTAGATGTTCCTGACCGATGACCTCATCGATGTTAGCGGGTCTGACCCTGTCGGCAAGCGGAGCCAGGTGAGACGAAGAACCCTTAGGTTCTTTTGGAAAAAGTTCCTGCATGGCAGTACCTATTAAAAGTTTTAAGTTTTAAGTTTTAAGTTTTAAGTTTTAAATGAATTTTCAAATAATTAATAATTCACAATTAACAATTCAAAATAAAATTGTTTTGAACTCTTTTTTAAAATTGTAACATTGTAAATTTAATATTTATTTTAAATTTTAAAGTTTAAATTTCAAATTTCTTAATAATAATTATGCTAAATTAGATGTTCTTTGATAAAGAGGCAAAGTTTTGTTTATGTCATATAAAAATTCTTCGGCTGAGGTAACAACTGTCCAGAGGGAACGGTATCGCTCATTCATAAATTTTTCGGAGATTGTTTTTTCGAGCATTTCGAGTAAGGGATTGAAGAAATTATTTATGTTGATGATGTAAATGGGAGAATTAATCAAGCCGAGCAGTTTCCAGGTGATTGCCTCGAGTATTTCATCGAGTGTTCCTACACCCCCGGGCAGTGCGACTATGCAGTCGGATTCATTAAGCATGATGGATTTTCTTTCGGCAAGATTTTTCACAACGCGAAGTTCGGTGATGCCGTAATTTCCAAGCGACTGAAGGAATGAAGGAACTACACCTGTGATTTTTCCTCCTTCGGACAATGCAGAAGTCGCAACAGCGCCCATCAATCCGACTTTTCCACCGCCGTATATAATTTCATATTCGGCATGGGCTAAGGATTTACCAAGCTTCTCAGCTTCTTTGAAAAATATTTCATCGCAATCGGTACTCGAAGCACAGAAGACGCAAACTTTTTTTACTGGCATTTTGTATATTATAAATTTTCAATAACTTTTTGCAACAAAGCCCTGACTTCCAAAGCGAGTTCACCGAGTGCAGGATTTTGAATTGCCATCATCGAGGCGATGGGGTCAATGGCAGCGACTTCAATTTTATTCTCACTTAGTTCCTGAACTATTACATTGCAGGGAAGCATCGTACCAACTTTGTCTTCAGCCATTAATGCCCTATAAGCAAATGGAGGGTTGCAGGCACCGAGAATTTTGTAATTTCTGAAATCAACATCGAGTTTTTTCTTCATGGTTGCTTTGACATCAATTTCAGTCAGAATGCCAAAACCTTCTTTTTGAAGTTCTGCAGTAACTCTTTCAATAGTATTGTCGAAAGTTGTGTTTAAAGTTTTGTTGAAATAGTAACTCATAAATTATCCTTTTTATATATTGCTAATTAGTTATGTATATAAACGATAAAAATAAAAATATATTATTTTACGTTTTCTTAAATTAGAAAAATAAAATTTAATATTTAATTGGTTTTAAATGTCAGATATAATAATTGATATAAAAATAGAACCACTCGAGGAAGGCGGATATCTGGCTTTATCCGATGATTTGCCGGGATTTCTTGCAGAAGGACGTTCTTATCAGGAAACTCTCGAAATAGCTCAGGATGTTGCTAAAAAGCTGATTGAATCATATATTGAACATGGAGATTCGCTACCAATAAAAATTCAGAATCAGCTTAAAACAAAACAGAAATCCATTAAATTTAAAATTCCCGTTGCAGTAGCTTTATGAGTAAGCTACCAGATTTAAAATATAAAGATGTAATTAAGACTTTAAGATAAGCAGGCTTTGAATTTGATAGGAATGCAAAAGGAAGTCACGAAATCTGGTATAATCCTAAAACAAGACAAAGGACAGTCATTCCAAATCATACTGGAAGTATTTCCAAAGGAACATTAAGAGCAATAATCAATCAAGCTGGTTTATCATTAGATGAATTTATAAAATTATTATAATTTAACCTTCAATTATTTCTCTCTTTGTATTACGTGCTACAATCATTTCGGCGATTGCACATAGTATTGCGAGAATGATGAATAACTGCCAGAGTTCGGTTCCTGTTCTGGCTCTTTGGACACTCTGAACTATGTTTCGTGAATCATCAATAAACCTGATGTGAGAGTTTTTTGAAACCTGGGATTCGATATTTTTTTCGATTTCATCTTCGCTTACAGGTTGCAAATATGATTCCGATGGAAGAGGATTCCCTGAAATAATCGAAATAGCTTTTCCCTGTTGTGAATAGACAACATAATTTCCAAGTATATTAAGATTGCCAAGTGAAAGAACTGTTCCGTTCGGAAGAACTGCTGCCTGCTGGAAAAATTCATTACCATTAGGGTCAATGATTTTATAATTACCGGATGACGAGAACATTTTAGGAAGTGTGAGCATAACAGAATTTCCGACTACTGAACTAATTCCAATTCCTTCTCGACTTGATAAATAAAATGTGCTTCTGTAAATTAAAGTCGGGAACAAACCTGTCAATGGAAAATTACTCCAATCAGTAGATGGCTTCACTGAACAATACAATACTTTGCCCTCACCTACTCTGCTTTCGCTCAGGAAAGAACCACCGGGAATTTCAATAATGGGTGCACCTCCGGTATTCGAAAAAGCTTTATATATTTTTGGTGATTCGGAAATGGCTTTACTGCTTGTTGTCCCTTTGAAAACACCTTCGAATAACGGATGAATCTTATCAACAGATGAAAAAGCAGGAGGACTTGATGCAGAATATGACAATTGCTTAATATTACCGAACCCCAACATTGATGAACCGTAATTGAAAATGTCGTTTGTTGTCAAATCATCTGCAAATAGCAAGCAGGAACCACCGTTTCTTATGTATTGTTCAATTTTATTGAAATCGGTTTTTAAGTAAGGACCCCCGGCAAGGATAATTAATTCAAAATTTGATAATTCAGTTCCTGCCAATTCGGAAGGATTGATGTATCTGACATTGGCTACCGGCTCCAGTCGGGATGCAGCACTATATACTATCGAAATGAATGATACATCCTTTTGATTTCCAACAACTGCAACGTTTGGTTTATCGGGAATGTTGAAACCGAAGTATCTCTTATTATCTGCGTTGAGTGCATCTTCGTCAAGTTCGAGAAATGCCCGGATAGCTCCGCTTTGACGAGGTTCTGCGGCGATTGATAATGTCCTGACCTGATTTGCAGGGACATCAAGAGTTCTCTGCGAGACACGTTCATTATTGTAGAACATACTGACAACAGCACTGCTGATATCTTTATTAGAATTATTTCTGATAATGGCTTCGACTTCAACAGGTTTGCCTTTTTGGAAAATGCGATTGACAACATTAATTGAATCGAAGGATAAATTCAGGATTTCCGATTTAGATTTTGCTCCGATAGGAATGAAATAAACAACTGTCGGTTTCTCAAAAAGTTTTGCTGAATCTTTGTTTTCAATGTTTAAAATATTTCTCTGTGCGTCGGAAATTATATATACTTCCCTGTTCAAATTGATTGATTCATCTAGTATTTTAGTCGCTAAACGAAGGCCGGTTGAAAGATTTGCAGCAGCAAAACTGAATTTGATTTTATTCAAATCCTGTTTCAACAATTCAATATTCCTTGATAAAGAATTATTATTGCTTTCTTTATTTGTTAACTGAATAATTGAGGCATCATCACCTTCGTTCATTCCATCTATGATAGATTTTACTGTAAATTTTGCCTGATTCAATCTATTACCCCATTCGTCAGAAACATCCATGCTGAATGAGTTATCAACCAGGATTACAGCACTGGTTTTTGCTTTGCTTCCGATGACAGGAAGTGAGCTTTCGATTGTTGGACGTGAAAAAGCGAGTACAAGAAAGATGATTAGCAATGTTCTAAGGATTAGCAGAATTATCTGTCTCAACTTCAGCCGACGAATTTTTGTTTTTTGCAATTCTTTGAGAAAACGCAGAGTCGAAAACTCGACAGTTTTCAATTTCCTGAGATTCAATAAATGAAGAATCACAGGTATGGAGCCAGCGACAAGACCGAATAAAATTAAAGGATTTAAAAATTGCATTTTATTTCATATTTATTTGTGAGGTTGTTTTATTTGTGTACTCTGAAATAATGTCATTCTGAAAACTTAAACAAATTCAACACAAGCTTGGTTCAGAATTCATACTTCATCATAACAGAAAAACAAATTTGGGTTTCGCAAATGGATGCTGAAATAAATACAGCATGACATTCAATCTTCACCAAAAACAACCACATATTATATATTCGTTTTCAATCGTTAGCAATTGACGTTTTTATTTGCATTTGATTATTTGAAAATGAGTAATTTTTAAAATAAGAGAATTAGTTTTTATTAAGGAATAAAATATATGGCAAAAAAAAATAAATTGAAGGATTTCAGAGAGAGAAGGACTAAAGAAAATTAGCGGCATGCAATGGATGTGATTGAGGAGAGGATGGAAGAGAATAGTAGTAAAACAATGATGAAATTTTAAAAAAAATAATAAATGAAATTTCTAAAATTTTAAATTCCTAACATCATCATTTTCGTTTCAATGTGATTTCCAGCTTGTAACTGATAAAAATATATTCCACAAGTTAAATTATTTGCCTTAAAAACATAGGAATGTTCTCCTTTACTTAATTCACTATTAACTAATGTAATCACTTCCCTTCCCAATAAATCATATATCTTCAACCTGACGAAATTAATTTGTGGCAGATAGAAACGAATAGTTGTAGTCCCATAAAATGGATTGGGATAATTTGGATAAAGAGTAAATGTTGTTGGTTTTATACTATCATATTTTAAAACAACACCTCCTTCACGATAAACTACAAGCCCATGTTGTGTACCAATCCATTTATTTCCATAATTATCTATTTTAATTGCATTTAGATTAATAATACCAACAGGCATACGCATATTAGAGAATGGATTAGTCCAATTTGTATCATCAAACTTTTCAAAACCGCCATTTGAAGCAATCCATTTATTATCAAGTGAATCTATAGCTATAGAATTAATGATACAATAGTATGGTACTACCGGGTAATTACAAAATTTATAATAAGTAAAATTTTCTCCATCAAACTTTGTAGTTCCAGCACCGTAAGTACCAATCCATTTATTATTTTTACTATCAATAGCGATAGCTCTTACCTCACTGCTTCGTAAACCGTAATTTTTTTCAAACCAATTTATCCCATCAAACATTGTTAAACCACCATTTCGTGTACCAATCCATTTATTACCGGATTTATCGAAAGCTATAGCTATAACAGAATTACTTGGTAAACCTGAATTATTTGTATTATAAATTGTCCAATTTACATCATCGTATTTCGCTATTCCATTTTCAAAAGTACCAATCCATTTATTATCATGACCATCAACGATAATTGTATTGATATTATTATCAGGCAAACCTGAATTATTAGTATTATAAACAGTCCAATTAACACTATCAAATTTTGCTAAACCGCCACCACCAGTACCTATCCATTTATTATCTTGATTATCAATTGCAATTGTATATAGATGATTATCCGGCAAGCCTGAATTATTCGTATCGTAAACTTTCCAATTTAAAACATCGAATTTAACAAGGCCAGCTTTCTGTGTACCAATCCATTTTATATCATTAGCATCTATTGCAATACTTCTAATATCAAAATCAGGTAAACCTGATTGGCTTGTCTTAATGTTTATCCAATTGACACCGTCATACTTTACAAGTCCACTCTCAGTCCCAATCCAATCATTACCTAAATTATCAATTAATATTGAATATATTTCTACATTGGGTATAATTGTATTTGAAGTATCATAAACTGTCCAAATGGTACCATCAAATTTTGCTAGTCCTCTACCTTTTGTACCAATCCATTTAATATCTTGTTTATCTACGACAATTTTCAAAACATTATTATATGGTAAGCCAGAATTACTTGTATTATAAACAATCCAATTGACTCCATCAAATTTAGCGACACCGTTCCAATTTGCACCAATCCATTTATTACCCTGGCTATCTATTGCTACTGAACTTACATTATTATCAGACAATCCTGAATTGTCTTTATTAAATAATGTCCAATTGATACCATCAAATTTTACAAGTCCTCCCTCTGTCCCAATCCATTTATTACCTTGTTTATCAATAGCTAAAGATGATATTTTGTCATTTGGCAATTCAGAATTACTTTTTTGATAAATAGTCCATTTATTCCCATTAAATTTTGCTAGACCCCCGTATCTTGTACCAATCCATATATCATTTAAACCATCATAAGCAACAGCTGTAATAAAATCACTGGGTAACTCTGAATTATCTCTTCTATATACTGACCAATTTATACCATCGAATTTAATTAAGCCATTTCCATATGTACCAATCCACATATTTTTCTGTTTATCTATTACAATTGAATGAATATTATGCAAATCTGAATTCGAAGTGTTAAAAAAATCTGTGTTTCCTGTACTTTTTTCAATTCTTACTAAGTCATCTGCAGCACCCACCCAGATGTAATTTCCATCTTCAACTAATTCATGAACATAATAGCTTGCACTATAGTATATCCACTCAGGATTTTGTGAAAATGAATAAGAATAGGTTATAAGCGATGATAGTAATAAAATAATAAGCTTATTCATTGATGCACCATTTATCTTATGAAATCAATTATAATCCATAATAAACTTAATAATTATAAAACTCTAAAAAAAATAATTGTTTTAAACATACCCTATTTAAATAATTAAAAATTGGGTAAACATCCCCCTGAATCCCCATTTAATAAGGGGGAACATTATTTGCTAATCAATTTTGTACATCTCTTCGATGAGATAATGGAATTTGCGTTCGACTACGTGACGCTTAATGCTTAGCTTGGGTGTAAGTTCGCCGTTTTCGACAGTGAAGGGTTGCGAAAGAAGCTTGAATTTACGCACCCTTTCGTACTTGGCGAAATCCACCTGGAGCCGGTCAATGTCGTTTTTGATAATCTGAATGATTTTATCGTTACCAATGAGTTCTGAGGGAGAATCATATTTGATGCCGAAAGTATCGGCAATCTTTTTCAACTGTTCGAAATCGGGTGTGAGCAATGCCGTTATGTAATCACGTTTGTCGCCGATGAGAACGCAATGCTCGATGTAAGGACTTTGAGATAAAATATTTTCGATTGGCTGAGGAGCTATGTTTTTCCCTCCACTGCTCACGATGATAGATTTTTTCCTATCGGTTATTTTTAGGTTTCCACGTTCAGTAAATTTTCCAATATCACCAGTGTAGAGCCAGCCGTCTTCGTCAATAGCTTCATTGGTTGCAACCGGGTCATTCCAGTATCCCTTCATAATGTTGTCACCTTTAGCAAGGATTTCACCGTCTTCGGCAATTTTTACTTCAACATTAAATAAAGGTGGACCAACTGTTCCGACCTCAATTCTTCCTTCTCTTGTTGCAGCAATAACAGGAGAAGATTCGGTCAAACCATATCCTTCAATAATGATAATTCCTGTTGCTAAAAAAAACTCACAAATGTCAACAGGCAAAGCTGCACCGCCAGATGCAAACAATCTCAACCGCCCTCCTGTTCTTGCCCTGATTTTAGAAAAGACCAATTTATCTGCAATAAGATACATTGATTTTAAACCGAGTGGATTTTTACCTTGCTGTTGAGCATGCAGATAATCTATACCGGTTTTGACTGCCCAATGAAATATTTTTTGTTTAAGCCCTGATTCTTTTTCAATATTCTGGTAAATTCTTTTTCTTATTAATTCAAGAAGGCGAGGAACTGTTGTCATAAGAGTAGGTCTTACTTCCGTGATATTTGTGCCAACCGATTCAATAGCTTCGGCAAATGCAATAGTAGCACCAACACAGACCGGAGTATAGTATCCGGCAGTTCTTTCGTAAGAATGACACATAGGAAGAAAAGACAGGAACACATCAGTTTCATCGAAGGGAATAGCATCTTTTACTCCTATAAGATTAGCAACAATATTTTTGTTTGTCAACATTACACCCTTAGGATTACCTGTGGTTCCGCTTGTATAAATAAGAGTTAACAGGTCTTCAGGAGCAACTTTTAGAGCCATTTCTTCGAATAAATTTCGTCTTTCTTCTTTGTTTCTTAATTCTGCACCTCTTCTAATGACTGCACTCATAGCTTTAACGAAAATTTCAGAACTCGGAGCATCATCATTCATAACGATTATATGTCTGAGTGATGGGATTGTTTCCTTTACTTCGAGAATTTTTTTCAATTGAAAGTTGTTTGAAACTACTACAGCTACTGCGTCGCAATCATTATAAATATATTCTTCCTGCTTTGCAGCAAGTGTAGGAAATATAGGAACATCAACCGCACCTATACCTGTAATTGCAAAATCGGCAACTGCCCATTCGAGACGGTTTTCAGATACAATTCCTACCCTATCGCCTGAATGAATGCCAAGCTCGAGTAAGCCAACCGCAAAACATTCGACTTTTTCTCTTACTTCTTCATAAGTAACATTGACATAGACACCTTCTTTTTTGTACATAAAGGCATTTTTGTTATTACCAAATTTGTTGCAGATTTTAATGAACATTTCAGGAATGGTAGAAAATTGCATCTTTTACTCCAAGTTCAATTAATTACTAATGACAAATTACTAAAGCTTAATTATCGGTATCAATAACCGTTTGATTGAATTATTGAAAAGTCAATTTAAAAATAAAAAATGAAAATGTTGTAATAATTTTTTTAAGAACGAGATTTTATATCCAAAAAAGTTAATTTAAACGACATATTCAAAATTTTTATATTTTGCAAAGTTTTGAACATCATATTTATTTGAGGTGAAAAAATGGAAAAATATACTATAAAAAAATTCATATTACCAATTTTAATTATATTATTTTTAATAATCGGTACCAAGATAAAAGCTGCTGACGGCGATACACTTAAAATAAGGACAATTGAGTTCGGTCAAACCAAATACGGAAAATATATATTCCCTCTAAAGTCAGAGAGGTTTGAAAGAATATTGATGAATTACAAATTGAAATGCCCTTGCGGGGAATGGGACTACATTGCAAATGTATTCGTCGAACAATATTACGCACCATCTTTCAGAATTAACTATCGGGTGCAGGATACAGCAGGGTTTATGCTGGATACATCGTGGAATTATACTGCAAGAATTGTTGGCGGGAATCTTGTCGTTGACTCAACTCCCAAGCCACAGGTTTGGATTAAATTTTATAACGACTTTAATTTCCCGACTAAAGCAACCGATTCAATGTTGGTATGGCAGGAGTATTACAGATATTCATTCGATGCACTAGGGAACAAGATTGATTCTACTCTTGTGCCTGCCGATTCGGCATTATATCTGACAAAAAAGAGAGTATATTTCACAGACTCTGTTACTATAACCGATAAGTATGAAATTTTCAGATATATAACTCCTTATGGCAACAATCTCAGTCTTGGAGCGGGTTTCAATTGGATAATTGATATCACTGATTTTGAACCATTTTTACATGATACGGTTTTTATTAATGCCCCCAATGGACAGGAAGACCTCGAATTGACATTTGATTTTATAAAAGGTGTTCCAACGAGAGATGTAGTAAGAATCGAGAAAATATATGATGTATTCGCGAATTATAACAAAAATTTTGAGAAGAGTGTACCTCCTAAACAGATAAATTTTTCAAATGAAGATAAAATGGCACGGTTGAAAATCATTCAGACAGGACATGCAATGAATGAGTATGACGGATGTGCCGAATTTTGCAAAAAGCAGGCATTTGTAAAAATTAACGGTATTCAGAGATATGATAATTTTATCTGGAGGGATGACTGCGGAAGAAATCCGGTTTACCCTCAGGGTGGAACATGGAACCTTATGCGCTCGAACTGGTGCCCGGGTGCAGAAGTCAGATACTATGATTATGAACTTACACCCTACATTATTAACGGACAGACAGATACAATAGATTATGATATGGAGTATTATGATGCCCCGATTCAGGGAAGTGGATATGTCAATCCCGAATGGAGGATTACAGGATATGTTATTACATATTCAAATCCGAATTTCAATAATGATGCGGCATTGGTAAACATTATATCACCTAACGATAATAAATTTTTTAATAGGTTTAACCCGATAGTAAATGGTCCGGTAGTAGTAATTAGAAATACAGGCGGAATTCCATTAACAAGTCTGGATATAGAATATGGAATAGTCGGCGGAAATACCGGTTCATTTCGTTGGACGGGAAATCTGAAAATTACGGATACAGCAATAGTAATATTGCCGAATTTTGATTGGGGAGATAATAGAATCACAAACAGGAAATTTTTTGCAGAGGTTTCAAATCCAAATGGAGTAATTGATGAGTATACACCGAACAACAGAATTGAAACTTCATTTAAAGATGTTCCGACTTACTACAATGATTTGATAATCGAATATGCAACTAACAAATATGCAAAAGACCAGTATAATTATACATTAAGAAATCTCGATGGAAGTTTCAACTATTTTCGAGATAATATGGATGATTATACTACATACAGGGATACTTTCAATCTAAGCGACGGTGAATATGAATTTGTGTTTAGAAATGTCCTTGGTTATGGAATTAACCATTGGTTTTTCAGAGATAACCAGGGATGGGGAGCAGGATATGTAAAGTTCATTAACAGAGGAAGAACCATATCGTTTAACGGAGATTTCGGAACAGAAATTTTCCATCAATTCAGAGTTGCACCGAAACCGGAAATATTAGTAAGTACAGACTCATTAACTTTTGGGAATGTAAAGGTGAACGAGAGTAAATTTATGTCATTTGATATATACCCCTTAAATGGAAAAGGAATTGAAATATCCAAGGTTCAAATTATATTCGGGGATAAGAAAGGATTTTTCGTAACATCAACAGACCCGCCGATTGGAGAAATTCCCGTACATATTGATTCCGGCTCAAAGATGACAGTTAATATAGAATTCAAGCCCCCCAAAATAGGCCAATTAAATTCAACTTTAAGTATTTTTAATAATGATGAGATAAATTCTCCATTTGTAGTAAAACTTACTGGCACCGGAACAGATCCAAATTCAGTCGAGGAGAATAAAAACCAAGAATTAATATTGGATATTTTGAAAAATCCATTTTCAGATAATACCTCTATTCAATTTGGAAATGATGATATAATCAGTAGTAACGCAAGCATTGATTTATACAATTCCATCGGGCAACTTGTGATGAAATTATTTAACGGAAAAATTGATGGTTTACAAAGTATCAATCTTTCGGCAAATGAATTGAATTCAGGATTATTTTATTTAACGCTTACGATGAATAGTAGAACACTGACAAAGCCGCTTGTTGTAATGAAGTAATTATGGCAATTTAATCAGTAATTGAAAAATGAGTATTGAATATTATCCTCTCGGATGAAATGTTTTATGGACTTCTTTGATATAATCTCTGTCTAAGTGAGTGTATATTTGAGTAGTTGATATATCTGAATGACCGAGCATTTCCTGAACAGCCCGAAGGTCTGCCCCACCTTCAAGTAAATGAGTAGCAAAAGAATGGCGGAGCATGTGGGGATGTACATGAACGTTAATTTCGGCAGCTCTCGCAGAAATATCAAGTAATTTCCAAATTGACATCCGGGAGAGCTTTGAACCTCTTTGATTCAGGAAAAGAATATCATCGGTATCTGATTTTTTGATAAACAGATGCCTTGCCTTTTTAATATATTCTGTTATCCATTTCAATGCAGAATTGCCGATTGGAACAATTCTTTCTTTCGAGCCCTTTCCAAATACGCGTACGATTTCAGCTTCAGATATTACATCTCTTTGCTTCAGGTTGCACAATTCGGAAACACGCAGTCCGCAGGCATACAAAGTTTCGAGTATGGCTCTGTCTCTTATTCCTGCAGGTTTGTTTGTGTCCGGTTGTTCGAGAATATTGTTGATATCTTCAATAGTTAATGTGTCAGGCAATTTCCTCGAGGTTTTAGGTAAATCTATAACATCGGTTATATTTTTATCGGTTATTCCTGAAGAGAAAAGATATTTATAAAGCATTCTAATCGAACTGAGATAGCGTGAACGGCTTGTAACACTTAATCCAATGTCATCGAGAAGCTGCAAAAAATCAGAAACATTTTGCGGAACAGCATTAGTAAAGTTTAAGATACTTTTTGAGCTTAAAAATTCAGCAAATTGCTTCAGGTCATGCTTGTAAGACATTTTGGTATTGTCTGACAATCCTTTTTCGAGAGAGATGAATTGAATAAACTGATTTAATTCCCTGAGTATTTCTTTTGTCAGTGAAATATCATTAACATCAATATTTTTCATAATTCGGTACCGGATTCAACAATAGTTTCCGATTTCTCTTCAGGAATTTCTTTGTACTCAACTCTCGGATGCGAGATACTCTGAATAAATTTGATACAAGTTTCTTTGATAGTATTAATATCGGTCATAGTCAGATTTGATTCATCCAATTGCCCGTCGAGTAGTTTATCCTTAATACTTCTGTCAACAGCTTTCTCGAGGTCTTCCTTCTCTTTGAATGGAACACGGGACAATGCCTCGATGGAATCGCAAATCATAACAATTGCAGTTTCTTTTGAATTCGGTTTCGGACCCGGATAGCGAAAATCCTCATCATTTACGGGCTCACCATAAGCCATCTCGATTGCTTTTGCATAAAAATGCTTTACCAAAGAGGTGCCGTGATGCATCGGAATAAAGTCTATTATTCTCTGAGGGATTTTACTATCATGGGCAAGTTTGATGCCGTCAACAACGTGATTTTTAATTGCGTCAGCACTCTTTCTCGGGGTAAGCATTTCGTGCTTATTATCGATGTCAATCTGGTTTTCAGAAAAGTATTCGGGTTTGGATATTTTACCAATATCGTGGAAATACGCACCGACTTTTGTGAGCAATGGATTTGCATAAATTGCTATGGCACATCTCTCTGCGAGCTGAGCCATTGACAGGGTATGCTGGTATGTACCCGGTGCAAGTTCGCTCAACTTAGTCAATATTGGGTGATTCAGGTTTACATATTCCTGCAATCTTAAATCGGTTGTAAGATTAGTCGTCCTTTCAATAACAAATAATAATCCATAAGTGATTAACGGAGAAAAAGCCGAATTAATCAAAGCCAAGAGGATTTTGTTAAGCGAAGTTGATAAATCGGTTGAACGTTCAAGACCGATGACGATAATTGAAATTGCCAAGCCGATAAAAATATAAAATATTGATAAAAACATTTGAGTTCTGCTCTGAATATCACGAACCGTATAAGCAGCAAGAGTTCCTGCGAACATCATTGAAATCCCTACATCATAGTCATTACCTCTTATTCCTGACACCATCAAAGCCATCGTAACAGTTACATAAAATGCAGTCCTTGAATCAAACACAATAGCAGAGAGCATAGAAAATGCAGGAAGTAAAATCAGAAATTCAAGAGGCAAAGGAGTCGAAATCTCAATTGAAAGCCAGGACATAAATGCAATTAAAATCAGCAGAACGCTTAAAATTGCTATCTGAAGATTATCGAAAAAAATCTTTTTCCTGATAAAGAAAAGATAAATTAAAAGAATAGTATAAATAAGTGTAGCATGGCCGAGACTACCCAAAAAATACCAGACAGAATATATGCTTTCACTACGCAGTAATTTTGAATTTTCATAAGAGCGGATTTTTTTCAAAACTTCATTAGTTACAACCTGACCTTTGGAAACAATTGATTCGCCTTTCCTGACAATTCCCTCAGTTTTAGCAACAGATTGCTCAGCAAGCGAAAATGCCTGGTCAGTCAGAGTCTTGGAATAAATAAGATTAGGCACAGCACAACGTGAAATAATTTCAATTGACAATTCAAGTGCTGTAGTTGAAATTTTATTAAATAAAAATCTCGATGCCTTCTCATTTATGGTTGTTGAATCAGTTAATAAATCCTTTGACAAAATTTTGATATAGTTAGGGGGTAACTGTACTGTAACTTCATTATTCCTGAGTTGTGAAAGACTTATATTAGATAAACCGTACCTGTAAACTTCAGTCAAATAAAATTTAATAAACTTCTGCATTGAAGTTAAATCTTTTTGCTTTTGAGCAGGACTCAAACCATCGAATTTCTTCAATTCGTCAATGGTGAAAAATGCCCCGATATTATTAGGTACATTATTTATATAATTCTGGAGATTAGTCATAATAAGATTGAAAACCTTCATTGACTGATTAATCGAGGATGTCTCCAGAACATATACCGACAGTGTATTTTCCTTTGCTTTGCTTACTTCTTTATTGTACTCACTCAATTCCTTAAAAACAGGAAATGTAAATTCGGCAATCAATGGCTGGCTTGTCCAGATATTGCCCGGCTTTGCACTGAATTTCAATGCAATACTTTTTTGTGTATTGAAATGAAAAGCAAAGAAGAATGTGCAAAACAGTGCTGTCAGAATAAAAATGACTGCTTTGGTTTTATTAGAGAATCTCATTCCTTTACCTGAATGAGGTGTCGTATCAATTTCCCTATCCCTTAATTTCCTTAATAAAGTTTTTTTTGTTTCAGTCATATAATATAATTTAGGTTAATAAAAAATGACCAGTCAAAAATTAACAGTCCGAATATTTATATCAAAAATAATAAAAAGTAAGGTAAATTTGTCATTGGTGTAAGTTAATTGTCAAAAGTCATTTGTAATATTAAAGGATATAAGTGGAAAAACGAATTATTCAATCCCTTTTGACTTACATCCAACGATTTTTAATTATTAACTAAAATATTATAAATTTAGTCTAAATTAGAATAAAAATGAACTGTTTATACTTGCCTGTTTTATCGAGGGCTGTTAAAGATTACAAACTGGCTGACGAAGAAATAAAGCATATAAAAGTATTGCGAATTTCTCAAAATGAAATAATAATGGTTGTAAACGGTAAAGGTTTGACAGCAACCGGGAAAATAACATTAATCAGGAAGAATGAAATATATTTCAGACCTGATGAATATATTGAAAATTCAGGAGAAAATCCATTTAAGTCAGGATTAGCTTTAGGAATTCTTGATAACAGAGATAGATTAGAAATAGCATTGGAAAAAGCTGTAGAACTCGGAATTAACGATTTTTACCCGTTAATTACAAAATACACACAGACAAAGAAAATAAATACTGAAAGATTAAATTTAAAAGCTGTATCTGCTATGAAGCAGTGCTGCCGTTCGGTTCTCCCGAATATACACTCCCCTATTACAATTAATGAATTGCTTGAAGAAGCTAAAGAGTATGAAAGAATTTTATTGGCTGATATTAATGGAATGAAACCTGAAGAAATTTCTAATGAGAAAACGACTCTTTTACTGGTTGGACCCGAAGGTGGTTTTAGCATTGATGAAATTGAATTAATGAAAAAAGATAAAAGAGTTGAACTGATAAATCTTGGGAAGAGGCGGCTGAGAGCCGAAACCTCTGCTATTGTTGCCTTAGGATTAATTAATAGCCGTTAGATAATTTTAATTCAGATTTTATCTTTTTGACTAATGACTTTCAACATTCGAATATTGAATTATTACTAACTGTTCTTTGTTCTGATTTTCCTGATTTTTTCCCTTGCTTCCTGAAGATAAATGGAACGTGGATATTTCACAATCAATTGAGTGTAATATTTGACTGCATCATCTGTATTATTTTCACTAAGATAAGAATCACCAATCAATAAATGAGCAATATCGCCATATATAGTGTCGGGGTATTTTGCAAGAAATTCGGATAAAATTTTTCTTACCTGTGTGTAATCAGAACTTTGAAATTCAATTTTTGCCTGCCTGATGACGCTTTGTTCAGCCAGGTCAGAACCGGATGCAATAGCAGTCACATCCTGATACAATTTCAATGCTTGAACAGTATCCTTTTGCCATTCTTTATATTCAGCTTGTGCAAATAATTTCAATCCTTCAGTAAATTGCTTGTTTTGGTCAATCAGGATTATTTTATTTAAAGCATCATTTGCAATATCGGAGCCGGTGTTTTCGGATACATTGGTAAATAATGTGAATGAGGAGTCAATATTACCGGAAAAATATTGGATTTGAGCAAGAAGGTAAGAAGCCCTGTCAACCTCCAGGGGTGCATTTCTTTTGTATTTATTAATAACTTGTGCGAATGCCTGTCCTGCATCCTCCATTTTATTTTCCATCATCATTATGGAACCGAATAAATTCAATGCAGAAGCGGTTACCATTTGCTGTGGGAATTGTTTAATTATTGCCTGCAATTCTTCTTTAGCTGATTCCTTATCGTTAAGGTAATCGAGCGATAGCTGGGCAATTCTCATTCGGGAATCGGCGGCAGTTAAATCATAAGAATATTCTTTGACGATTTGTCTGTACCTTGCAATTATTTTTTCGATAGTCTCTTTTGATATTTTCGGATTTTCCTGAATTTTATATTCGAGGGTTCTTGCAAAACCAAAAAGCGAAGTCAGAAAATGAGGAGTGTTTTTACCTTTTGCAATGACCAAATCATAAGCTTTAAGAGCAATATCATAATTACCATCCTGTTTGGAATCATTTGCAAACCTTGATATCTCAGTGCCGAGGCCACCAGTAATATCATCGAGCTTTTTGAATATATTGAGTGCCTTATCGGGGTCAACCGATTTGAGGAACCATCCGTATAATCTCAGATAAAATTGGTCATTATCATATTTTGAAGTTTTCTTTTCAAGTTCTTTTTCAATATACTTTTTTGCATCTTTACCAGCCATTAAAGCTGAGAGTCGCCCCTGGGCAATTGGCAGATTCTTATCGGATTCAAAAACCCCGAGTATTTCATCAACACCTTTTACATAATCACCTGCTGCTATATATAATGGTATTAGTTTCTCCGAAAAAGAAAAGGTATCGCCAAATATTTTTTGTCCATTTTCAAGAGTAGAAATTGCTTTATCAAATAACATCAATAAAGATTGAGATTCGGCGACATCTATATAGGATTCGGGATTTTTAGGCGGCATTTCGAGTGCTTCCTTCCAAGCATTGTTAGCATCATCGGTTTTCCCTGTCCGCCAGTATAATTCACCTGCAAGAATAACGACATCTGCTGTATGTTCGATTTTTAAGTGCTCTTGAATAATCGATAGCAAACTTGAATATTGGTGCAATGCTTTGTAGGACCGAACAACCCCGTCGTAGTATCTCCCGTTCTTTGGAGTTATTTTATAAATTTCATAGTAAAGCCGCGAAGCATTTTCGAAATCACCGTTTTTCTCATAAACTTGAGCAAGTTGGAATTTCTGTTCGGTTGAACTTTGAGCAAAAGCACAATTGATTAATGTTCCAAAAATCAATATATATATAATCTGTTTCATTTTATCCCATAAATAATTGATGATAAGACGCAAATCAGGATTTACTGTTGTTATTTAAGCAATTGCATTTTTTTTATAAATAAAATTTAAGTTAAATTTATCACTGTTTAAATAACTAAAATCTAAAATTTAATTATGAAAGTCGTTAGAACAATTGCATTAATAATTGCTGCTATTTTCATTACAGTATTTTTATATTCATTCTTTCTCCCTTCCGATTATATAGTCACGAGAAAAATAATTATTAATTCAAAAAAAGAAATTATATTTCAATATATAAACAATTTACATTCATGGGAAAATTGGTCGAGCTGGAGCGTTAGGCAGGACTCAACCCTAAAATTTTCATACAAAGGACCTGAATCAGGGATTGGAGCAACCCAATTATGGAATTCAAAAAGAATGGGTAAAGGAAGCATAAAAATTACTAAAAGTATTTCTGCATATTTAATTGAATATTTGATGAAAATGGATGACGGGAATTTCATTTCAAGGGGTAAATTCATATTAAAACAAAGCGAAACAGGAAGTGAGTTAAAATGGATAATTATAGGTAAAGTAAGCTGGAATCCTATTGCGAAAATATTCAGTTATTATTATATGGATAGCTTTATGGGACCTGATTTGGAGCGAGCTTTGAGAAATCTGAAAGAGTTTGTGGAAAGCAGGAAATCGATAGCAGAAAGCCGTAGTTCAGAATTAACATTTAACGAATAAAAAGTTTAAAAATGGAAAAATTCATTACTATATAAATTGAGATAATTATGAGGAAGCTTATATTAATTTTATTAGTCATTTCGATAATTTCCGCATCAAGGGCAATTCAAACAGATTCATTGATTGAACAATCTCTGAATTTATTCGATTTGGATATGTACCAGGGGAAACTCGAAACTCCAAAAATAAGATTGGGGCATTATAGTACGGAAATAGTTCTGGATTCCAATTCCAGGTTGGCACTCAAATATAAAATTAAGAATGTATATAGGATTTGGCATATTCTGCCGCATACATCAATTGATGAAGCTGGGATTTTAATTGGAGACACACTGATTTATCTCGATGGAATGCCAATATATGATAGTTTATCGAGAGGAGATGATTTTCTTGAATATTACACTCAAACAAAAAGGGAAGGTGATATTATTAAGATTTCAGTCCTGAGGAATGATTCATTAATCGAAGTACCGGTAAAATTGATTGCTATCAAAACTTCAGAATTGACTTTTACTGACCCCGGAATAGGAGAAGTAAAAAAGGATTCATGGTTGAAAAAACAAATTGATGAGTTTCAATTAAATGAAAAGATTGATGCAATCAAAAAACAGATGGCTGAAGTATCAATATCAGATTATAATAAAATACCATTTTCAAAAAATCCGAATCCATGGCGTTTGAATGCTGTAACATATCTTCACCGCTACCCGATGAGGGTTGGTGCATATTCCAGATATATTGTCAATGACCTTTGGGATGCTTATAACAATTCCGAGACGAATGGTGGATTCCCAAATGTAATTAGCAGAATTGCAAAGTATGATGGTATTGAGCCAAAAATCATAACCTCAAATAATAAACCGGGAAATATTAACGAACTTAATACTTATTTTGCATCGGTTCAATCAGAACTGGATAAAGCATACCACCCTGTAAAAGACAGTATCGGATATGTAGTTAATGAATTATTAAAACTATTACAAAGCGATGATAATTATGAATTAGATTTGGAAAGAGCTAAGGATGAAATTGAAAGGAAGAGAATAAGGAATGAATATGAGAAAAAACTTGCAAATGTTTTTCGAAATGCAAATTCAGTTGATTTGAATTCAATAATAGCAGGATTAATTAAATTATCTGCATTGATAGACAAAAGCTGGCTTATTGATTTCATAAGCAAATTACCGTTGAAAGAGTTTGAGAAAAATTATTATGTAATACCGGGTGTCGAGGGTGAGGTACTTTATTTTTGGGTTGACGGAAATAAAAAATATATTATAGGTGGCAAGGGAACTAATAAATATACTGGGAATTTCAATTTAATAATTGATGTTGGAGGAGATGATATATACGAACCGGAGCAGGTTAAATACGGTTCTTTCAGATTTATTGCCGATATGCAGGGAAATGACACATATATCTCCAAAAACGGGCAAGGAAGCGGAATGGGTTGCATTGATGTTTTATTCGATGTAGAAGGTGATGATACTTATAGGGGAAATTATTATTCACAGGGAGCGGGTTTGCTTGGAGCAGGAATTCTTGCCGATTTCAGCGGTGATGATTTGTACATTTCTCACTGGTGTTCCCAGGGTGCAGCATGTCTTGGCATAGGATTATTATTCGATGTTTCCGGTAACGACAATTATTTTGCAGATGTGTATTCACAAGGATTCGGATATATAAAAGGTATAGGATTAATAATGGAATATGAAGGTAACGATTCCTACAAAGCCGGGTGGAAAATCCCGGACAGTCGCGATCCCAAAAGAGCGCATCTTTCGATGTCCCAGGGATTCGGGTTTGGTATGCGTCCCTGGTCTTTAGGATTGGGAACTGACGGCGGAATTGGGATTTTAACCGATTATAACGGCCACGATGTATATAATTCCGATTTCTTTTCACAAGGCGGAAGCTATTGGTATTCTCTTGGAATACTCCACGACAGGAAAGGATGCGACAGATACACAGCAGGACAATATTCACAGGGGAGCGGAATTCATTTGAGTTTCGGAGCATTATTAGATGATGAAGGTAATGATATGTACGATGCTTATGCAGGACTGGAACAAGGAAATGCACATGACTGGTCTGCCGGTTGTCTCGAAGACCTCGAAGGAGACGATACATACCGTGGTTATACAAGCAGCCAGGGCTCGGCACTTACGGTTGCATTTGCATATTTATACGATAAGCAGGGAAATGATATGTACATAATAAATAAGAATGACACTACATATAGTCAGGGTGGCGGAAGACAACAACCGACAAGAAAAGCAGTTTCACTGGGTATTTTACTCGATAAAGGAAATGGCTCTGATACATACACTGACCCAAGAATATTTGAAGGAATACCACTTTTGAAAGGACAGAGAGGTATTGTTTTTGATGACGGTATAAAAAAATGATTAACAGTTCACAATTAATATTTAACAATAAAATTATTAAAAAGTAATTAGTAAAATATATCCAATTAAAAATGGGCATGAGGTGAATTTGTGCAGAAAAATAGAATAGAAGTGATTCAGGGAGATATAACCAAACTCAAAGTTGATGCAATAATTAATGCTGCAAATTCATCATTGATGGGAGGAGGCGGTGTTGACGGTGCTATTCATAGAGCTGCAGGACCAAAACTTGTTGAAGAATGTAAGAAAATAATCAGGGAAATCGGCAGTTGTCCAGCAGGCGAAGCTGTAATTACATCAGGATGTGATTTGGTAGCAAAATATGTTATCCATACTGTTGGACCTGTTTACAGAAGTGGAAAAAATAAAGAGCCGGAATTATTGGCAAATGCTTACAAGAATAGTCTCCGTATTGCAGTCGAAAATAATTTAAAATCAATTGCATTTCCAAACATAAGCACCGGCATCTATGGTTATCCTAAAGAAGATGCTGCCGGGATTGCCATTGCAACAGTTAAAGACTTTCTGAAACACAATGATTTGCCCGAAAAGGTTATTTTTGTATGCTTTGATTATGAAAACTATAATATTTATAATGATATATTTAATAGGATTTAAGAATTGCTAAAATTACGTTATTGAAGTAAGGAAAAAAGTAAATGAAAATTCAAAAAATAAAATTTATCCCGTTAATTATTTTACTGTTTTTTCCTATTATTATATTTTGTCAGGAAACTTCTGATAAAGGTGCACCTATTGAATTGAGAAATGCAGACGTTATGTCCTATCACCCAGGAGGTGATGGTTCAATTAGGGAATTTAACGGACATGTAGTTCTCATACAAGGAAATGTTACTGTAAGAAGCGATAAAGCAATTCACTATATAGAACTCAATATTGCAGATTTAACTGGTAATGTTGTAATTACTCAAAATGACATGGTTTTGAAAGCACCTCATATTAATTATAATGGTAACACAAGAATGGCAATCGCTGATGGAGGAGTAGAACTAAAAGATAAAGAAATGACACTGAAAGCTGATTTCGGGAAATATTCAACGGAATCCTTAATTGCAGATTTTGAAAGAAATGTGACAATGTGGGATGGAAAATCAATTCTCAAAGCAAAATTCGGAAAATATTCGAGAAAAACAGAAATTGCTGATTTTGTTGACAGCGTTATTGTTGACGATGATTCAGCAACAATAACTGCGAAGAAAGTAACATTCGACAGAAACAACCGCAACAGTTTTGCTTATGGTAATGTAATTGTCAAAGGGAAATTTTCTGCTGTTATTTTAACCGGTGATACGGTTATAAATCTATCTAAAGAAAGATATACAAAAGCTTATGGACATCCTGTGCTTTACCAGATTGATACTGTTAAGACCATTTACTTATCTTCAACATTCGATGAGTCGAGACCTTTTTTGACTGACAGCGGAGAAATTGCCAGGTATGAGTTTGATACATTGAGTATTACATCGGACACAATGGAAGCATTCAGAAGCACAATAGATGAAAAATATATATTTAAAAATAATGTTGAAATGAATAAAGGAAATTCAGCAGCTATTGCGCAAAATTCTGTATATTTCAAACAAGAAGATTTGATTGAACTAACCGGCAAGCCGGTTGTATGGTACGATTCAACCCAGTTGCATGCCGATTCGATAACAGTTTTAATTCCTGAGAAAAAGCTCAGGTCTATACTCGCTTATGGCGATGCAATTGCTGCATCAAGGGATGACTCTTTAAATATTAAAAGAATCAACCAGATTATCGGGAATGAAATAAAAATTAATATAGCTGAGGATACAATAAGAAAAATTGAATCTTACGGTAATGCAAAAAGTTTGTACTTTTCCAGCGGCAGCGAATCCGATGAAGGTGCTGCGAGAAATAGTTCCGATTCGATTATCATTGACTTTGATATGGGAAAAGTTTACTCAATTCTATGGCTCGGAGGAATCCAAGGTGAATACTTTCCACTTATAATGTTTGAAGAGGACCCACAAAAGATATTCCTTCCTGGATTCCGATGGTCTGATGATAAACCAAAGAAAAAAATAATGCCGAATTGAGAAATAATTAATTATTGGAAACTAAAAATTTCTACCCATATAATTCCTTCGACTTACAATCTGATAATTTAATAAAAATTATTCTTTGAAATTATGAAATAAAGGTTTAAGTTTATACGTTAGATATTATGAAAAGGATAAATACCGGGAGTGGGTGAAGTTTAATCCGAAAAATATTGCTATAATACTTCTCTTCTTTTGCTTGTCATTAAAAGCCGAGGAACGTTCATCTTACGAGGGGACTCACTTTCTGATAGGTTTCATGGAAAATGAAATCGAGATTAATGGAAGAGGTTTGGTTTTACAGTTATTCATCACTTCGTCTTATACAGCAGAATTCAAAGTAAAAATTCCGGGACAAACCGAACAGAAATACAAAATCAATCCGAAACAAGTATTTCATTTAGACCTTCCGTCAAATGTTGAAAACAGGCAATCAGAGGTCAAAATGCCGATTTCTGTAGAAATAACATCCGATGTACCAATATCAGTTTATGCATTTAACAGCCAATTTACAACAAGTGACAGTTATTCGGCGATACCTGTTAATTATTGGGGAAATGAATATGTGGTTATTTCAATGCCGAATGACCAATACAAACTGCAATATGACCCTATGGATTTGGATTCATCTTATGTAATACCCCGTTCGAGTGAATTCATGGTTATAGCAGCTTATGACAACACAACAATCGAATTTCAGCCAAAAGCAATAACCAGGGCAGGAAAACAAACATTCATGAAATATAATGAAACCTTAAATAAAGGCGATTGTTACTTGGTTCAATCGTATGCAGCAAGCAGGGGAAATGCAGACTTAACCGGAACGATTGTCAAAAGTGATAAACCGATTGGAGTATTATCAGGTCATGTCAGGACAGCTATACCGCAAAATGATTGGCCTTCGAACGATAAGGACCACATCTGTGAAATGCTAATGCCAACAAGTGCTTGGGGCAAGGAATTTGTTTCTGTTCCTTTCGGGACTAATCCAAACGGTGATTTATTTAAACTGACTGCTATTTATGACAATACGCTTATTACATATGAAAATCCTTATGGAACTCATAACATATTACTTGATGTCCCGGGTGCATCGGCAAGTATATGGGATGCTTTTGAGCCAACAGTGTGGCGTTCAAACAAACCTGTTCAGATAGGCCAATTCATGAGGCATCAATTCGGTTCGGACCCTGACAGGTCTTATGACCCGTGTCTTGTAATATTACCGCCGACCGAACAATTTGTCAACAGAATCATTTTTCAGACTGTTGGAAATACACCAAGCAATCCCAGTCAATTCGATGCTCATTACATTTATATTATATGCGACCAAAAAGCAATTCCAACTTTGGTACTCGATGGCAATTATGTAAAAGATACTCACCCTATGATTCAGGTGCAAAATGTACCCGGCACTCAATATAATTGGGAGAGGATTCGGCTTAACGACGGTGTGCATGAGATTTTTTGCCAGGAAGGGAAATTTTCGGGAGTTCTGTACGGCACCGGATTAGCTGATTCTTATGGCATGACTCTCGGTTCGTCTCTGAATAATCCGTATGGAAATGATACTATGCCACCAACTATTTCTATCAATGAAAATTGTGGTAAAATTAACGGTTTAATAAAAGAAACCATTGATTCGAGAAATTCCGGAATCAGTTTTTTTTATGTTGACAAAGATATTACATTCAATTACCAGTGGCAGTTTGCTCCTTATACAGATACTTCCACAACCATAAGTTTCACAGCACAGCCATTGGACCCAACTATTCCTGGACAGTTCGTTCTGGTCGTATTTGATAAAAACAACAATAAAAGTGAGTATAGTTTTTATTATAAAGGAATTGACCTGGAAATTCCGGATAATGTGGATTTCGGAATCGTAAATGTAAAAGATACCTCCTGCAAAACGATTTTAATAATAAACAATTCACAGGATACTGTAAGAATCGATTCAATAAGCGGATTGACAGATTCAAGATTAAGTATAACCAAATATTTTAATTTACCTTCGTTTATGGCACCGGGAGATACTATTCTGTTTGATTTGTGTTTCATACCTGATACGACTGTAAATAATTTATCACAGAATTTATTTATCGCCTTTGAATGTGACAGATTCAAATATATTCCGGTTTACGGAATTCCCGATTCACCAAATCTACAGGCAATTGGATATGAATTCGGTAAAGTGAGAATCGGTGATACTGTTTGTGCAGATGTATATATTGTTAATAAAGGGAATCTACCGGTATTACTTCAATCACTAATTCCGATGTCGGATTTACAGGTATTCAGATTTGATACTGTCTCAATTTTTCCCGTTTATATAAATTCAGGCGATACGGTAAAAATAAGAGTGTGTTTCTGTCCCGATTCCTTAAAATCTTATCAGACTATTCAAACGGCTCTTAATAACAGGATGATACCGAATTCTTTGATTGTTACCGGGAGAGGTGCTGCACCGAATGTCAAATCAATAATTGTTGACTGGGGAGGAAGAAGAATACAAACCGTAAATGATACAACTTATTACCTTGTTAACAATGGTGATTATAAATGTAATGTAAGATTTGATAATGTTACTGATACTGTGATAGCTTTTGACACTACTTCACTTTATTCCGTAAATAAAGATATCGAACCAGGAGATTCTGTAGCCATAGCAGGAAGTTTTATTCCTTTAGAAACTATCTCATACAGTTCAATTGCAGAAATGAAAGTGGATTGGAAATACCATGAAGCAATTACAGTAGTACAAAAGGGCAAAGGAACATTGCCACAGATTTCCACAATTGACGTTGTATTCGATACAACAAAAGTATTTTCTAGAAGGGATACAGTTGCAGCAGTTATCAAATCTTCCGGGAATGAAAAACTGACAATTGATTCTGCAAGATTTTTCTCAGGGGACAGTTCATCGTTTAAATTCGATTATACATTATTCAGGAACCTTGTTATCAACCCGTTAGCAGGAGATACACTGTTCAAACTGCCAATTCAATTTTTACCGAAATGGATTGGTCATCATGAAATGATAGTCGAAGTCATTCATGATGCTGCACCTGGATTCTTAAGAGAAATGGTGTATTTCAAAATCAGCGGAAACGCAATAAAACTCGATACACTGAAACCCTTTTTAAATGCAGTTATAAATGGAAAATTATATCCCTGCATGAAAGATACTGAAAATATCATAATAATTAACGAAGGAAACGTCGATTTGATTCTTCAATCGATCTCAATTGAAACAGATGGAGTAGAAGCAAATTTATTGATACCCGGTTCTCTGCAAATTACGATACCACCCGATTCATCATTAAAAATTCCGTATTATGTAATACCTGAAAAAAATCAGTCAGGTAAAATAAAATTTTCATTAATTTTTAATGATAGTATCACAATTGAAAAAACAATAAATACCGTACCTGATAAAAATTTTATAACCATTCAGGATTGTAATAACTTAGAAGTTGATGCAAATGACACAATCACACTGGAACTAACGGGTAATATTACAAAACCGGCAGAAAATCCAACAGAATTTGTGATAGAATTATCCACAAAACAAAAAAATTTATTTTTAATTAGGAAAAATTTTGATATTTTGTTCTTCAACTCAAATGGGGTTAGTAAATACAATGTAAATGTTGTGCAGGATTCTGATAAAATTGTAATCAGAAGCAAGGAAAAAATATTAATTGACCAATCCTGTACCTGGTCAGTCAAGTTGGATTTACTCGTTCTTTTAGGTGATGATTTATTATATAACGTGGATGCAATGGTAATGGCTGAGCCATGCTACGAGCCGGATACGACAGTATTTGAAGTAATAATGAAAGAAGTATGCTTGTTCGATTTGAGGCATGTTGCATTGGGAGAACTTCCACTGTATGATGTGAGGATATTACCAGACCCCATTGCAGATGATATTAATCTCATTTTTACGATGGGAAATGATGATTGGATGAATTTTACGGTTTTTGACAGGTTAGGAAAAAAATGTTTTGAAACTGAAAATTTATTTTTGAAAAAAGGAATACATTCCCGTATATTTGAATTTAGTCTGTTTACAAATGGGATTTATTTCCTTACAATAAAAAATTCAGTAATGACGAAAAATATAATGTTTATAAAATATTGTTATTGAGGTGTAAACTATGAAGGTTCGTTTACTCACAGGTACTATTATTGTATTTTTAATACTCCTTTCGATAAAATCTTTTTCTCAAGGTGATTTGGACAACCCTCTTCTTCCTGTAGAAAAAGCGAAGCCGATTTATGTTGGTCCTGTTGTCGGATATAATAAAACAATACATAATGTTGACCTGTTAACATTCGATGACCCGACCAAACTATGTCAGCCATTCGAAAAGGGTGGCTCTAACGGGTTTTATGCAGGAATTTCTTTTGAATATCTGCTCGGAGATGTTAAGGCATCGCAATCCTCTATTATTGGAAGGGTTTTGTTTAATTCAATGCCTGCTTTTATGGAGCGGGGACAAGATGATTACTATACTCTTGTTCAAAATCCTCAGGATCCTACAAAATGGGATCCGATGAAAACTTCGACCAAACATGAAGGAGAGGTTTCTTATAATCTACTGACTGCAGAAATATGCTATAAATTAAATCCGATTCCAAAAGTCCCACTTGGATTTACAGTAGGTCCAACTTTTGATTTCGTAATTACAAAAAAGATGTATCAAACTTACAAGCTTATCGGCGACCCGTTAAATGCAAAATTTATCGGTCCGATTACTCAGGCAGAAAGAGACCTTTGGAATTTAAAGGGATGGAAAATAATTGACGACGGTAGAACAATTTTAATAAAAGATGGTCCTATTGATAAGGCAAACCCTTTCCGTCTTGGATTGAAAGTCGGTGTTCAGTATGAAATAATCACAGGAACACAGATGTATATTGTACCTGCAATCTATTACAATTATGGAATAACAAAGGTGACAAGTAAGGATAACTGGAGGGTCAGTGCAATCCAGATTGGTGTTGACGTAAGATGGGCACTTTAATAATTGAGAATTACAAATTCTAATTTTAAAAAAAAATTAAACGCTTGCTTTGTAAAAAAGCAGGCGTTTTTTTTATTATAAAATTTAAAAAGTTATTTTAAATAGTTCAATGTCTGGATTAAATTGTGTTTGTTAAAAATACATTTTCAGAAAAAGAGGTAGAAATGGATATTTTATGGTCACCATGGCGTTCAAAATATATTCAGTCATTTAAAGATGAAACACATAAAAATGAATCGGAAAACAGATGCATATTTTGTGATGCATTAGAGCAAGACGGGAAAGATAAAGAAATGTTAATCGTTACGCGCCGGGATAAGTGTTTCGTAATTCTGAACAAATATCCATACAACGGTGGACATATTATGGTTGCTCCCAACAGGCATATATCATCGCTCGAAGAGCTTGAAGATGACGAAATATTTGCACTGATAAAGACAATTAAGAAATCAATAAAAGTGCTTGAGCACATCAGCAAGCCGCATGGATTCAATATAGGAGTAAACCAGGGAAGAGTAGCAGGTGCAGGCATCCCGGGTCATATTCATTTTCATATTGTCCCCCGATGGAACGGCGATACAAGCTTTATGCCGGTTGTATCAGACACAAAGATTGTATCGCAATCGCTCGAAGAAACACAGGAAATTATATCAAAAACCTTTAAAGAATTATTTCCGGCAAATGAATAAAGAGCAGGAATATTACCTTAAACCGAAAAAACTGTTTAGCCAGAATTTTTTAATTGACCGGAATATTGCTAAAAAAATTACATCCGCTATAAAAGCCGGCGAAGAGGATTGCATAATCGAGATTGGCTGTGGTAGCGGCTCTCTTACTCAATTCCTCCTCGAAAAAAAGACAAGATTGATTGGGACTGAGATTGACAGGGATGCAATTATTATCCTAAATAAAAAATTCCCTCAATCAAATTATCCGAATTTTAATTTATATAATAAAGACATATTGAAAATCAGTCTCCCGACACTTTTGAATGATTTTTCATATAGTGAGGATTTCAAATTCATTGTAACGGGAAATTTACCCTATAAAATATCGAGTGAAATATTTTTCTGGCTATACCATCAAACAAAAAATGTCAAAAATGCCGTTCTAATGGTACAAAAAGAAGTTGCTCAGCGATTGACTGCAAAACCGAGAACAAAGGAATATGGCATATTAACTATTGCAATGGAACTCGCAGGTCAATGCAAAATTCTGTTTGATGTACCGCCTACTTGCTTTGAACCACAGCCAAAAGTGATGTCCTCTGTAATCAGGATGGATTTTAATGTGAATTTGAAAAATATTGATTTCAGTAATGTCATGGAACTTGTTAGGTCGGCATTTAATCAAAGAAGAAAAACAATGAGAAACAGTTTAATGAATTATTTAAATAAAAAATTCGATTTTAATAAGGAAAAAATCAGTAATTTTATTTTTGAAAATAATGAAAATTATTTTACTAAAAGAGCTGAAGAGCTGACAACCAATGATTTTATTGAATTGAAGAATTTGGTTTATAAATTGAAATAAATTTTATGTTAAGTGTTAATGAACTCGAATCTGCTTTTCAAATACTAGAGAAATGTACATTATGCCCGAGGGATTGCAAGACCAACAGGTATGTTGATGACAGCGGTATATGTACAATGGGGAAGGAGATTAAAATCTCCTCTTTTGGTCCGCATTACGGTGAAGAGCCGGAAATAGTAGGAATGACTGCCTCCGGTACAATATTCTTCTCGGGTTGCAGTTTACTATGCCTTTTTTGTCAAAATTCGGAAATCAGTCATTACAGGGAGGGATTCTTTGTAAGTGAACGAGAATTGGCAGAAATAATGATAAAGCTGCAGGATGCCGGCTGTTCTAATATTAATCTCGTTACGCCGACTCATTTTGTACCTCAAATAATATCATCGCTAATGGAGGCAAAAGAAATGGGTTTAACCATCCCTATTGTGTATAATTCGAGCGGGTATGAAAAGATAGATACGTTAAAATTGCTCGAGGGATTAATTGATATATATATGCCTGACATTAAATTCTTTACACCGGAAAAAAGCAAACTTTATACTAATTCGTATGATTATTTTGATTATGCATCAAAAGCAGTATTGGAAATGCACAGGCAAGTCGGTGATTTAATGGTCAGAAATGAGACAGCAAGACGGGGTTTGCTGATAAGGCATTTGATACTTCCCAATAACCAATCCGATACGAAAGAAATTATTGATTTTGTAGCTGATACAATCGGAAATCAAACATATTTGAATTTAATGGAACAATACAGACCATGTTTTAAAGCACCGAATTTTACTTTACTCAATGAGTATCTCTCAAAAGTAGATTATGATAAGCATGTGGATTATGCAAAATCGAAAGGTTTCAGGTTTCCTGAATATATATATGGATAGATTATTGACTAATTAATATAGTATTGCCAATTTTAAATTATCACTTTAGCCAAGAACAATTTTTTCAAAGTTTTTTAACTGGCTTTTTGTTCCTAACAAAACAAGCTGGTCATTCTTTCTGATTGTAAAGTCACCGTCAGGATTCAAAATTGGATTCCCTCCCCTGATGACAGCTAAAATTGATACACCTGCTATTTGTCTCAGTTGCAATTCTTTCAATGAATTATCATTGAAGCTGCATGATTCAGGTAAATCAATACTTTCAATTTTCAGGTTGTTTTCACCGACTCCAAAACTTGTTTCGAGAAAATCAACTACATTCTGATTAATCATTAAGCTTGCAAGGCGTTGCCCCCCTATTGAATAGGGATTGACGGTGCGGTCGGCACCTGCAATTCTGAGTTTTTCGGCAACAGATTCATCTTCGGCTCTTGCAACAATGAAAATTGAGGGATTTAAAACTTTTGTGCTGAGAACAACAAAAACAGATGTAGTTGAATCGGGAGTTGCTACTATTATTCCTTTTGCTTTTTTTATACCTGCTCCAATCAACACATCATCGTCAACAGCATTACCTTTCACCTTTATAAATCTGCCCGACTCACTAATTTCGATATTCTCCTTGAAACCCTCATCAATAACGACAAATTCTTCATTATTGTTTTCGAGAAGTTTAGTGGCAAGTTGTCCTACTCTTCCATACCCGACAACGATAATATGATTTTTCAAATTTTCCAATTTCTTTAGCATTTTCTTTTTCCCCCTGTAATTCACAAGTTGAATGATGAATAAATTTTCCATTAATACAGAAAAAAGATAGAACATAGAGCCAACGCCGGCTATGGCAATGAACATAGTGAAAATTCTTCCGGCATCATTTAATGGATGTACTTCGAGATAACCGACAGTAGTAATAGTTATGACTGTCATGTAAATCGCATCAACAATTGAAATGTTCAAATCATGCCATAAGAACGAATACCCTATAACACCGGACAGAAACACCACAAAAAATAAAATAGCAGTCAGAATTGGCTTTTTAAGATTCGGTTTGGCTTCCAAATATATTTGTTCAATGATATTTTTTATTTTCTGTTCGCTTTTTTGTTCCATCAGTCAATTAAGTTTTCAGAATTAAACAATCGGACAAATTTAATATATTTGAAGTTTCATTATTTTCAAAATAAAATTAATTTTAACAAATATAAAGAATGAAAATCAGTGTAGTTATAGTTACAAGAAACAGGATTGAAGACTTGAGAGTATGCCTGAACGGTTATCTTTGTCAAACCTACACAAACAAAGAAATAATAATCGTTGACAATGCCTCAACTGACGGTACGCGTGAGATGATTGAAAAAGAATATCCAATGGTGAAATACCTATGGTTACCCGATAATTTCGATATAAGGACGATAAACATCGGTGTGGAAATGTCAACCGGTGATATTATATGGCGAACTGACAGCGATTCTCACCCGCAAGAGCCAAATACATTCGACCGTGTAGTCGAAATTTTTAATAGCAAACCGCATATTGATATAATAGCAACCGAAGATATCGAAGTGAAAAAGAACAGCGAACCATGGGATTGGTATCCGTTGAAAATAGATAAAAGCAAGATGCCGGAAGATGGATTCAAAGCTAATTTTTTCCCCGGTACCGGTGCTGCAATAAAAAGAAAAGTATTCGACACAATAGGCGGCTTCTGGGAATTCGGATTTGAAGAACTTGATTTTTGCACACGTGCAATCATGGCTGGATTTAATGTAAGATACTTCCCAAATATAAGAACTTTGCATTATGCTTCACCCCAGGACAGGGATAATCCTAACAGGTGGGTTATGGCATCCAAACAGCATATCAGGTATAATTGGAGATACTTCCCTTTTTTCAGAGCTTGGTGGAGGTCAACAGAAATATTTTTCTTTCAGATTTTTCTGGCAATTATATCGCGTTTACCTCTATCAGCTATACTTGAAGGAATGTTCGGTATGATTTCTGTCGTATTTTTCACGATAAGGAACGAGAGAAATGTAGTTCCAAAAGAAAAGATAAAAGATATAACGCTTGGTGTTAGCGTATTCCATACTCAAATGAGATATTTCAGCCAGATATTTTCAAATAAAATCAGGAGATGGTTTAATAAAGATACTTCAAATCATGCGAAATGATTAAAAAAAAGTTGAGAATATTGCAGCTTGCTCCAAGATTCCCTTTTCCTCCAGACGATGGAGGAAAAATCGGAATCGCGAATATTTTAAAAGAATTTTCAAATCAGGGGGCTGATGTTACTTTCTTTTCCTTCTATGATTACAACTGGAATAAAATTACACGGGATGCAAATGATGAAGGAAAATTATATGCTGACTTAAAATTATTAAAACATTCGACTAAAAATACTCCATATCGAATTATTAAATCAATAATATATAATCACTCGGTTTACATCGAAAAGCATATAGATAATAAAATTAAGACATACATTTCAGGATTAATAATGGAAAAAGATTTTGATGTTGTCCATGCAGACCACTCATGCATGGGTAAATTAGCTTTGTTCGTTAAGAATAAATTAAATATCCCTGCAGGATTGAGACTGCACAATATTGAATGGACAATTTGGAAGAGATATGCTGAAAATATTAAGGGATTCAGCCCTAAAAAAATGTATGTTGAGCAACAAGCATATTACTTACGGAAAGAAGAGAAAAAAATTTATTCCGAAATGGATGTATGTTTTCCAATTACAGAGCCCGATAAGGAAAGAGCAATCGAATTATTTCCTGAAGGAAATTATATTGTTGCAGGTGCCGGTGTAAATATTGATGAATGGAATCCCAAACAAAATGAAAAAAGGGATTCGAATCAACTTATTTTAGCTACAACTTACCAGTGGAGGCATAATGTTGATGCAGTCAGATGGTTTATCGAAGAAATAATGCCTGAGTTGAGAAAAGAAATTCCCGGAACCACATTAACATTAATCGGAAAAGACCAGCCAAAATGGTTGTCAAATTATACAAATCTCGGAGTAAACCCCATTGGTTATGTTGACAAAGTACAGCCATATTTGAACAAAGCTTCAGTGTATATAGCTCCTCTATTTGTCGGTGGAGGAATCAGAATAAAGATACTCGAAGCAATGGCAATGGAATTGCCTGTTGTGGCTACCCCGCTTGCTGTCGAAGGTATTAATGCGAAATTGGAAGATGGAATCCTATTATCTGAAGATATAGAAGGATTTGTTAAGAACATTATTTTCCTGATGAAAAATCCATCATATACAAGAGGACTTGGAAAAAGTGCCAGAAAATATGTAGCAAGAGAATTTTCATGGAAGAAAAATGTTGAACTAATGCTCGATGAATACAAGCGACTTGCCAAATTCGATTAGTAATTATTCAATTTCGAAAATCTATTGGCTTTTAACTTTCGACTAATCACTATTGGCTATTTAATTACTCCTCCTGCAACGAGGTCATCACCTTCATAAACGACAACAGTCTGTCCCGGAGTAATTGCTTTTCTGTTACTTAAAAAATCAACTAACATATTTCCATCATCAGTAATTTTACAATGAGCTTCTGCTCCGATATCTTTGTACCTGATTTTTACCTGGTAAATTTTATCTTCTGGTATAATCGAATATTTCATCAAATTTAAATCGGCAGCAATCAGTGTCTGGCTAAACAATTCCTCAATCGGTCCGACTTCTACAATATTGTTTTCAGGAATGATGTTTTTCACATAAAGTGGCTCCGGGTGCGATATTCCCAGCCCTTTTCTCTGACCGATTGTATAAAAAGGATATCCACTATGCCTGCCGACAACCTTTCCATCATATACAATGTCACCTTCGGGAATTGATTTTCCAACCTTATTCAGTTGTTTTTTCAGGAAACCATGATAATTATTATCGGGTATGAAACATACCTCCTGCGAATCTGCCTTGCTGTGTACAGTAAGTTCAAACCTTTTTGCAATTTCTCTTGTTTCGTTTTTATGCAAATCTCCTAAGGGAAAAATTGTGCGGGAAAGTTGTTCCTGAGACATTTTCCATAAAAAATATGATTGGTCTTTATTTGAATCTTCTCCTTTTGTAAGGTAATACCTGCCGGAGTTTTCATCTATATTTACCTTTGCATAATGGCCGGTTGAAACAAAATTAGCATCAATTGAATCTGCTTTTTCGAGCATTCCACCCCACTTAATTGCCGGATTACATTTTACACATGGATTGGGTGTTCTCCCTGTAAGGTATTCATTAACGAAATCCTCGACAATATTTTTCCTGAAAGCTTCAGTTAGGTCAATCAGGTAGTGTTCTATTCCAAGCTTTTTGCAAACATCGTTTGCATCAATGACACTTTTGAATGAGCAACAGCTCCTTTCCCTGAGCTTAACCTGGCAATCGTCATCTATTTTAAATGGTGTGATTGTCAAGCCGGATACTTCATAACCCTGTTCAAGGAGTAATGCAGCAGAGACCGAGGAGTCAACCCCACCGGACATACCGACCAATACTTTTTTATAATTCATTTATTCTATTCGATTTAATATTTCAATTTTTATAAAATACTTGGCTTGAAACGATTTCTTTATTTGATTATTGCCCATGTGATTATAGAATTTTGTTATTTGAATAAAAAATCATAAGTTTGTAGTCTTATTAGATTTAAATTTAAAAAAGGTATTAAAATGGCACGACGCTGCGAATTAACCGGAACAGTAGCATTAGTTGGAAATAATGTTTCTCATGCAAATAATAAAACCAAGAGAAGATTCCTTCCGAATCTTCAAACGAAACGTATTTGGTTACCGGAAGAAAAGAAATTTATAACTATTAAGGCAACTGCAAGAGCTTTAAAGACTCTCGATAAAAAAGGCATAAAAGCGATGATGAAATCAGTTTAATTTTAAGATTAGCCCCTGAATATGGGGCTTTTTTTATTTCTATTATCAAAATATATAATATTTCCATTTCCGGGTTTATTCATTATCATTAAAATTCATTAAATTAAAGTAATAAATAAAGTAATATTAGGATAAAACTAATTATTGGATAATTAAGTCTAATATTCAAAAATTATTTAGTTTAGTTGATTTATGTATTTATTTTAGACCGGTGCTAGATGAAATTTAGAACTGCTTTTCTCACACTCATCATTTTGGGATTAATTTTTTATCATCAAAATGGGATTGCCCAATTCGGAATTAACAAAGTTCAATACCAGGATTTTAACTGGAAATACATGGAAACAAAGAATTTTGATGTATATTTTTATAATAATTCAAATTACCTTGCACATTTTGCAGCAGTAGAAGCAGAAAAGGCACTTAAATCAATTCAATTGTTTCTTAAATATAGGATTAACAGACGAGTACCTTTGATTGTATATAATTCTCACAATGAATTTCAGCAGACTAATGTTATTGGTTCTTACTTACCTGAAGGAGTTGGCGGAGTAACAGAATTGTTCAAAAACCGTGTGGTAGTTCCATTTATGGGGGATTGGGAGCAATTCCGGCATGTGATACATCATGAGCTTGTTCATGCGGTGCTGAATGATATGTTCTATGGCGGTACATTTCAATCGGCTATGACTACAGGGAACATGAAACAAATCCCGATTTGGATGAATGAAGGATTAGCGGAATATCTAAGTCAGTACGGATATGATTTACAAACCGATATGTTCATGAGGGATATTTCACTGAGTGAGAATCTCTATGGTGGATTAGAGAATCTGAACGGATACATGGCATACCGTGGAGGACAAACTTTTTACTGGTATATTGCGGAAAAGTACGGGAAGGAAAGAATTTCGGATTTAATTAACAGGATGAGGATTTCGCCAAGCTTAAACAGTACATTTCAAAGTACATTTAATATGTCCTTTGAAGATTTTTCAGAGCAATGGGAAAAGGATTTGAAAAAGTATTATTGGCCCGATATAGATAAATTTCAGGCGGCAGAAACATTTTCTACGAGAATAACTAACCACAAAAAAGAATATAATTTTTATAATTCCTCACCTGCTATTTCACCCGACGGAGAGAAAATGGCATACATCTCTGACGATGGAGGAGTATTGGGAGTTTACACAAGGTCGTTAGAGAAAAAAGGGGATAAACAGGAATTAGTATCTGCTTTGAGGGAACAGGATTTCGAGGAATTGAACCTACTGACCCCGGGTATATCATGGAATCCTAAGGGGACGCAATTAGCAATATCTGCCAAATCGGGTGGTGAGGATGCTATTTATATCGTAAATGCAAAAAACGGTGATTATGAAAAATTGAAATTCGGTATTAAGTCGATTACTTCGGTTAACTGGTCACCCGATGGTAAATATCTTGCATTTATCGGGAGTCCCGGGGAAGAGACAGATATATACGTCTATAATATCGAAAAGAAGCAATTGCAAAATATTACAAACGATGTTTTCTCAGATAAAAATCCTGTTTGGTCTAATGATTCTAAAATGATTTATTTCATATCGGACAGAGGAGATAACACCACAGTTAATTATACCAAAGACAATTTTTTAATCTGGAAATTTGACTTCAAACAATCAGATATATACTCGCTGGAAATTGCAACGAAACAGGTAAAACGGATTACAAATAATCCCATGAATACTAAAACATCAATTGCATTATCAACGGATGGAAATAAATTGCTGTACGTTTCCGATGAAAACGGGATTGGCAACATATATGAAATGGGACTGAATACAGGAGAGATTAAACCAAAAACAAATTCTCTTTCTTCAATTTCCCAGCTCTCTTTATCAAAAGACGGCACTAAGCTGTTGTTCAGTTCTTTAACGGGCGGCGGTTATGATATATTCTTAATGAAATTCCCTTTCGATAAAGAAAATGTAAAAGATTCGTTACCTATGACAAAATTCAAATCGCAATTGTTAGAAAAAGAGAAGTTACATAAAGTGATTGCTGATACTTTAGCAAAGGACACAACAACTCAAACAGAACAGCATCTGACTAGTTATGGTGATTTTGAATTGGATTTTTCGAGGCAGGAACTTGTCAGGGCGAATCCTGATATTGTCAATGACGATAATCAAATCGAAACGGACAAATCAGTAACCAATATAGAAGACCAAACATTTCCGGTTCATGATTACAAGATTAAATTCTCGATGGATGCAGCAATGTTCAATCCCTGGTACAGCAGTTTCAACGGATTGCAAGGAGCAACACAAATGCTTTTCAGCGATATTCTTGGTGACCACCAGATTTATTTCCAGGCATATTTGTTGTCTGACATAAAAAACAGTTCATTCCTAATTCAGTATTCTTACCTGCCGAAAATAATTGATTATTCGTTCACGGCTTTTCATTACTCCGGTTGGGCATTCCAGCAATCATATTATTACAGGTTCAGGAATTGGGGAGTAACGCTCAACACATCATACCCTCTCGATCTGTTTAACCGATTTGAACTCGGTTTAAATTGGATGAATGTATCTAAAGAAAATATTAATTACCCAGGAACGGATGATGTAAACAGAATGTTAATTGTTCCTGAATTAAGATATGTTCACGATAATGCTCTTTGGGCTGGTTTCGGACCTCACCAGGGCAGCAGGTATAGTGTCGGCGTCAAAGGTACACCAAAGTTAGGTTCCAAGGGTATTAGCTTTATTACCTTCTCAGGTGATTTCAGACAATATGTGCCTGTAACAAATTATATGAGCTTGGCATTTCGTGCCGCAGGAGGTAAGAGTATTGGTGCCAATCCGAGAAATTTCTTTATAGGTGGAACAGATTACTGGATAAACGCTGAATGGCTGAATTTAAATTTACCGTCAATCGAGCCGGAGGATTTTGCATTCATGGAATTTCCTATGCCATTGCGCGGCTGGAAAATCGGTGAAAGAAAGGGTTCACAGTATTTTCTTACCAATGCAGAATTCAGATTCCCGTTATTCAGAGCATTATTAGCAGGGCCGATACCAATTTTGATACAGAATTTGCAGGGCTGCCTGTTTTTCGATATGGGAGGTGCCTGGTATGGTAATTTCTCTGATTTTAAAGCAGCGGTACTGGATATTGACGGAACTTCCCAGGTAAATGACTTACTGATGAGTTCTGGTATTGGAATTAGGATGTACTTACTCGGTTTGCCACTCAAGATAGATGTGGCATGGAGAAACCTTTATTATGGCTGGTCGGAACCAACCTGGCTATTTTCACTCGGATACGATTGGTAAATTAATCCCGTACAAAAAGCATTCCTAAAATAGGGTCAGATGAATTATGGGCTACTATTTTATCAATCAAGGATGCATTCAGTACTGCACCTGATGAAACTATTTTTATTCCTGAATTAGTATAAACATCTCTTGTAAGATTCATTCCATCCTGCATTTCATTCAGCATTATGGCTCTTTCTTTTATGCTTCCTTCAATGCCACCCCTGGAAGCAATATATTGTTCGATTAGTATTACAACCCTGTGGTCATAAAGTCGCTTTGATTCGGTATGCATCTTTTCTATAATCGTTTGAGCAGGTATTTTCCTGAATGTTCTTAATTCTTCGTAATCGAGTGCCACCCTAATGATTCTTGATGCAATAGGTATTTGCCATGATTTTATATGCTCCGGAATCCCAGTGCCGTCAAAATTTTCATGAACATGATATAAAATCTTAGCTGCCTGTTTAAGAATTCGGGCAGAAGAAAGTATTTCGTGGGCAAATACAGGAACCTGGTACATGAGATTATTAGCCGGGACACCATCAACGAGCACAGAAGTTTTCAACATAGTATCGGGCAAGAATATTTTTCCGGTATAAGAGAGCAAAGCGGCAGTTTCAATATCATCAATCTCATCTTCTTCGATGTCGCCAAAACTTTTAGCAATCCATTTCGATGTCTCGGCTACCCTCCTGAGCATTTCCACAGATGCAGGAAATCTCGACTGGCAAAATTTAAAAGCCAATTCCTGGAAATCTTTTATATCCTGCTGTAGTTGTTCTGCAATATCGTTAAGTAACTGGCTATCGCCTGACATTCTACTTTGCAAATCAATAACCCTGAAAGCTATACCCAGTTTGGTTTTTAGTTCTTCCTCGACAAATGGTTTATTTATAAAATCATCTGCACCTTCCTGCAATGCAAGTGACCTTTGTGCCTTTTCAATAATAGCTGTTAAAATGATAAAGTATGTCTCTTTGAACTCGTTGACCTCTCTTAATTTTTTACAAATTTGAATACCATTCATACCCGGAATGTTCAAATCGGAAATTATTAATTTTGGTTTATTATTTACTATTATTTCCCATCCGTCCCATCCGTCCACTGAAACATATATTACCGCTTCAGGATAAGCCTTTGCGATTATAGCTTTCAAATATAATACAAGTGTTTTATCTTCAATTATCAGTAATATAGGTACTGTCTCTTCCATACATATCAAATATCAATTATGAATTATGAATCATTTAATTAACTAATTACATTTAAAATTCAAAATCTGAAATTAAAATAAATTTTATTTTCCTGCTCTGTATTCTTCAGGGATGAAATCTTTTGCAGACATTTGTTTCACCAAAATACTAACTCTTCTGTTGGAAATATCAAACGGATTCCCGGTATTCCTTAGCCGTCGGTCAGCGTATCCGGTAACCTTTTCGACCTGCCCTTCCCAAAAGCCGTTTTCTTCGAGTATCCTTCTCGAAGCATTCGCCCTGTCCGAAGATAATTCCCAATTGGTATAAACATTACCTGTACCATATTTTCTGCTATCAGTGTGGCCTTCAATATCCACCTGGTTTGGTAATTTCCCAATTTCTTTAGCAATTCTAACCAATAATTCCATTGCTTTGGGCTTAACATTGGCACTGCCGACTTCAAAAAACATAGACTCGGATGATTCAATCAATTCAATCCTCAATCCCTCCTTTGTCATTTCTATTTTAATGGATGAGAGTATATCTTTCATATCAGGTTTAACAACTAACTGTTCTTTAATAAAGTTTTCAAATTCTTCTTTAATCTTTTCAACTCTTTTGGAAGCACTCGAACTGTCTTTGATTGCCTGTTGCCTGATTTTCTCGATTAACGAATCCTGTAATTCATTGCTCAACCAAAATACAAAGTTATCCTTCTTTTTTCCGCTATCCTGTCCGCCACCGCCTTCACCCTCGTTTTTTGGCATAAGATTTAAATCAACAGGGACAGCTCTTTTGCCTGTAATATAGCTGAAAGCACCCGGGTCTTTGAAATAAGAAACAACCTGCTTTTTTATTTGCTCGCTCTGCCCTAAAATCCACATAACAATAAAGAAAGCCATCATAGCAGTAACGAAATCGGCATAAGCAACCTTCCACGCACCGCCATGACCGCCATGACCGCCATGACCTTTTTTCTTCTTTATAATTATCGGTTCTTCTTTATGTTGCTTCTGTTCGGCAGCCATACTAATCAATTACGAATTACTAATTACGAATTAAAATAATTAACACATTTATACTCAAATTTCATTCTAAATAATCTCTTTATTATACTTTATAATTATTCAATAATTTATTTTTTTTGGGATTATTGTTTAATGGTTTTAGAATGTTTAGCTCCTTAACCAAACATCTATCTGCCAAACACCTAATATCCTTAATTTTAAATTACGCATTATACATTTTTACAATAATTATGTTTTAGACTTTGTTTGTTTTATAGCGTCCTCTGTTTCTTTGAAGCTGGGTCTGTTCTCAGGGTCAATCGCTCTTCTTCCGTACTCGATTGCCACAGCTGCGGGTGCACCCTTCGCAAATGAAAGCAACGATGCCTTAATTGCCTGCATATACCTGCTCTCCTTTTGTACGATGTTATCCATATTCCTTGCAATAGGACCTACCAATCCGTAAGATAACAAAACACCAAGAAAAGTACCAACCAAAGCAGCCGCAACGTGATGTCCCACAGTTTCCGCTCCCTCGGATATGGACTGCATTGTAATCACAACGCCAAGAACCGCAGCGACAATACCAAGTCCGGGGAAAGCATCAGCCATCGTACTCAAAGCAGCAGGTGCTACTAGCTCCTCTGCATGATGAGCTTCCAGGTCAATGTCCATCAATTCTTCCAAATCGTATGCCGGCACACCACCACTCAACACAACTTTCAGGGTATCGCACAGAAACTCCACCCCATGTTCATTTTCGAGAAAAGTCGGATACTTCGACAAAATCGAACTCGACTCCGGATTCTCAACATGCGACTCCAGTGCAATCAAACCCTCACGTTTCGCAAACTGAAAAATCTCATACAACAGCATCAATAATTCTACATAAGCCGTCTTATTCACTCTTGGGCCCTTAAGCGTCTGCAGAACTCCAGCTATAATCTTTTTAATCGTTGCCATCGAATTCGCAATCACCAGCGAACCCACTGCCGCACCACCAATGATTATAAACTCGCTTATCTGCATCAGAACACCAATATTACCACCTGCCATCAGGTAACCAGCCATCAATGCTCCGAATACTATTACAATCCCTACGATTACAAACATTATATATTCCTCATGTAATTTCTCTTCATTATTTCCCTAATACACAAATTGAAAATTATAAAATGAAAATTGAAAATTAAAAGCATCTCCCCTCTTTTCACTTCAAATCCTCCAGTTTTCTTCTTACATCCTCATTTTTCCCATCCATTCGAATACATTCCTTGTATGCATCTATTGCATTCCACCTGTTTCCAAGTTTTAACTCAATATCTCCAAGATGTTCATACACTTCAGCACTTGCTTTACCTGTTTCAATTGATTTATTAATATATTCAAGTGCCTTCTTATAATCCCCCAATTTATACGCAATCCATCCGTATGTGTCTAAATAAGAAGGGTTATTGCTATCCAACGATATAGCCATTTCAGTCATCCTCAAGGCCTCATCAAGTTTAATCCCTCTCTCTGATAATGAATAAGCATAATTGTTATTTATCAGTGCGTCGCCGGGATTCACCTCCAATGCAAGCTCATATATCGAATCCGATTTCTCATAATCCTCCAGATTATTATAAGCCAATGCCAGCTGCCCTAGTATTACAACACTTTTATCCTCCATCTCAGCTGCTCTTTCCAGTGGTTCAATGGCTTTCCTGTTACTATCCATTGCTTCATAAACAGTACCTATATAAAAAGGATACATATAATAATCAGGATATACATTTTCATACTTACTAAATACCTCAAGTGCCTTATCAAACCTTTTATTATTATAATACACCACACCGATATCGATAGGAACATCCTGGTTCGTATCCAAATAATTCAGTGCCTTCCCAAACAATTTATCTGTCAGATTTGTATCCTTTATCCTATCGGCAAGAAAACCACCTAAATAATAAATTCTCCACCTCGAAAAGAATCTTTCGTCTATTTTATCCAAATATTCAGGTATATACTCTTTAGAAGTTACATTTGTATCAGAATATAACAAATCCCCGTATTTTATATAAAAATTCTCAAGCTCATCCTCAATCAAATTCTCATCCGATTTAACAAAAATATTATATGCTGCACTATAATTATTATTTAAAAAATATGCCTCAGCCAGCTTACTCAATTTTGTAAAACCATTTGATTTATTTTCATATATCTTAATTATCATATCCTTATATTTACCGTATTCTCCCTTATTTTTATATAATTCCGCAAGCCGGACCATTATATCCTCATTTTCTCCATCTTCAAGAATTTTTTCATACATCGAAATCGCCTTATCAGCATCCTTAAGTTCATACAACCTTGCCAGTGTCAGCTTGCGGAAATATGTCGGCTCTAATTCCACAATCTGCGAATAAACTGTTATCGCCTCATCCAACTTCCCCTTATATGAATACACCTGGTATAAAACCTCCATTGCAGGAATAAACAGCGAATCCAATTTCAAACCTTCCAATGCATTCCCCATCGCTTGCTCATACTTACCAAGTTGCAAATAACATTTCCCGATAGCCGAAAAAATCACGGCACTACTGTCATATCTAAGCCCTTCCTGCAGTTCAAGTATCGCCTCACCGTACCTGTTCATCTGCTCTAAGTTGGATGCCCTAATCACATGCTCCTTTGCCTTCTCCTCCACATCAGCCGTATCAATCAGACCTATTTCTCTTTCCGATTGTTCTATTAGAGTTTTATAGTCTTTATTCAAATGCACTTCACTGCTGCTGCATCCGACAAACATTATAACTGCTAATTTTATAAATACTATATAATTTATATATCTATGTTTTATCATTATACCTATTCTCTAATTTTCGTCAAAATTCCAATTAACTGTAATTGACTTTTCTTATTTTATTAAATTTCAAGTCTAACTTTATAATTTTATACATTGAATTAAATTTATGAATTCAAATTAAGTATTTTTTTTCGATTTTTTGGTTAATTCGGCGAGAATATCTTCTTACTTGATTTACTTCCACTCCTGATTAATTATTTAAATATATTGCCCCCTTCTCTCATCATTCCCTTATTCTTTTGCTACCCATGAAACAAAAAAACTTCACTCTTCTATCTTATATCCTATTCCCCTTATATTCCTGATAAACACTCCCGCAGGTCCAAGTTTACCCCTCAAATTCTTGATATGCACATCCACTGTCCTGTCAAGCACTCCCTTCTCCTGCGAACCTGTTTCGTCCAATATTTGTTCCCTTGCGTAGACTCTCCCCTTTCGCTCAGCTAACAGCCTCAATATCTTAAACTCAGTAGTTGTCAACTCTATCCTTTTTCCGTTCACTGTTGCCTCATACTTTTCCATATCAACTTCAAGCATATTCCCAATTCTTATTCGTTCATTCCTGCTTCCAACATCGTCTCTTCTCAAAACAGCTTTCACCCGTGCTACAAATTCTCTCATCGAAAACGGCTTCGTAATGTAATCATCAGCCCCGAGTTCTAATCCCATTACCTTATCAGTTTCATCACCTTTAGCCGTTAACATAATAATCGGCATAGATGAATATCTGCTGTACTTCCTCATATACTTGCATATCTCAAATCCATCTGCATCAGGTAGCATTATATCGAGTACAACCAGGTCAGGATTCTTCGATTTTAAGAAATTTAAAAAATCTGCTCCTGTTTCAAAATTTTTAACCTTGAAACCCTGCTTTTCCAAATTCAATTTAATCAACTCCCCGATATCCGGCTCATCTTCTACGACAGCTATCAATTTTGCAGTTGAAGTTTGCCTCAATGGTAATCCGTCCTGTTCGTAATTTATCCTTTTCATAACATCACGCCTTCGGCTTACATAATGAAATAACAATGGAATTATTAACTCAATTTAAAAAAAATTAAAATCAAAAAAAATTATTCCCGGAATTAATTCACTCTTGTCTTTTTTTTATCTTCTTCATTTGCGTAATTACTTCTTCCTGTGCATCATTCAGCGACGCTTCAATTGACTTCTCCGAATAAATTACCTTTTCAAATTCACTTTCAATAACTGTTTCAATATTATACCAATACATATATCTTGCTGCCATAACAGGATTTTTTATTTGTTCAATCATCATGGAATAAATATTTTTATCAATAAATTTACAGGAAAAATTTAAATCGGCAGGTACCCCATATTTTAATAACTCGACAGTATAATTATCAGAATTTTCCCAACTGCATAAATATTCTATTAATTTTGTTGATAATTCTTTTTTACATGATTGTTTATTAATCCCAAGCATAACTGCATTTGCATAAAAACTTTTATTTCTATTATTCCCAGGAATCGGTACCAATAAATATTTATCTTCCGCATTGGACTTTAATATTTTCTGAAATAACGAAAGGTCTGTAATACAATATCCCGATTTCCCATTCATAAATAGGTTTTCCGCTTCTCTTTTTGTTTCAAAAATACCCGAATTTCCAAGTTTAAGATAATAATAAAATCCCGGTAGATTATTCCGGTGATTCAAAATAGAATTAGAATTGCTGTCAACAAGCTGACCTCCAAATGAATAAATAAAAGGAAGTAAATTTTTTAAAGTATATTGTTTATTTGCACCAACCAGACTAATTCCATAATATTTTCCCGACTCATTTATCAATTCCACATTCGTTAATAATTCCTGCAGATTTGACGGCTTGCTATCCAATTTAAATTCATTTGTAATTTTTTCATTAATATATAAAAACCTCGAATCAATAAGCCAGGGCAAACAATAATATTTACCGTTAAATTTACAATAATCGAGCAAGGCGGGTGTAAATGAATTTTCTTTAAAATTTTCACCTGTTGTCAGTACATATAATATTCCGCTTTCTTTCATTTGTCCAAACCATTCCGAATCGAATGCTATGACATCGAATTTATCTTTATTCTGCAGCATTGAAATTAATTCATCCGGACCTCTTGAATAATCATATAATATTAAATCAATACTGCAATTAAAATCTCTTTCAAATTCTTTGAATAATTCTACAATTGCTCCCTTTTCTTTTGTTGAATCGAAATAATAGAGAAATTTAATAGTGTTTTCTTTTCTTGAATTGCATGATGTTGTGTCTATTAAACATAATGAAATAATAAATAAGAAAATGATAAATTTTTTTAAATTCATTATAGATTTTATTCTCATAGTAACTTTAATGTCGTTCTACCCGATTAACAATTCAATTTAAAAAAATTATGTAAGATTTGCTAAAATAGAAAAAAAATCCCGCATTTAAATTGCGGGATTATTTTAACAATAATTTATATTTTATTCTGATTTAGGAATCGGATGTTTAATCTTTTCCCAACGCTCGCTGAAAACAAAATCCTTGAAAGTCGGGCTCTTCTCATTATGGCATGTCCTGCACCATTGCTCTATTGCACCGGCATCTTTGAACTCTGTTAAACCTGCTGCGATTGCTTTTGCTTTATCTTTCATAACTGGCATTGTTTTGTAACCTGAACCGGCACCATGGCAAGTTTCGCACTGTACGCCGTCTTTAATGTCAAATTTGCTGTCAAATTGGGATGCATCAACTGTTTTACCTAATGTGTGACATTCGAGGCACTCCTTTGCTTCGGCTGGATTAGCAATCCCCTTCGCTTTAGCTATTTCCATTGCCTTATCTGTAGTCAATGTAATATATGCTTGCGAATGTTTGCTTTTTTGCCATATATCGGCTTGCTTGCCCGCTTTTTCTGTTGAATGGCACATAGAACATACTTTCCTGCCTACATACTTATTTTGGCTAAATACTGATGTCTGAAAAGCAATTAATACTGCTATTAATGTTAAAATCATTGTTAATTTACGCATAAAACTCTCCTCTAATAATTTTTATAATCTGGTTAATTTATCCTAAAAAGTTCCATTTTATCTTTACATATATGACTTAAGAAAAATTACTTCAACTAAAATATCTATAAACAATTACAAATTACAATTTAACATAATGTTCTCTATCTGTTAAGACGTGATAAACTTCTATATTGTTTCATAAAGAATAATAATTCCTTAAGTAAATTTATTATCATTTATTAATAGTAATATTAAGAATAACAATATAAAATTACGGAATTTTCTAAAAAAAAATCAAATTATATTAAAAAAATAAAAATATTTTTCAACAATCTTTTTTCATTGAATAAATTTAGTTAATTTGTAATCCCGTAATAAAGCACTCATTTTTCATCATTATAAGGGGATTATGGCTTCCAAAGCACAAAGACCGAAATTGACAAAGTATATTTTTATAACCGGTGGAGTATTGTCTTCACTTGGAAAAGGCATCGCATCGGCATCAATTGGACTTTTACTTAAGCAAAGGGGATATAAGGCAACTATAATGAAATTAGACCCTTATATAAATGTTGACCCGGGTACAATGAATCCTTTCCAACACGGAGAGGTTTATGTTACCGACGACGGTGCCGAAACCGACCTCGACCTTGGGCATTATGAAAGATTCCTCGGTGAATCGCTCGATAAAACAAATAATACAACTACCGGACAGGTTTATTATGAAGTAATTCGTAAGGAAAGACGAGGGCTTTATCTCGGCAAAACTGTCCAGGTTATTCCCCATATTACCGATGAAATCAAAAAAAGGATATTAACTCACGAAGGAAAATTCGATTTTGTTATTTGCGAAATCGGCGGAACGGTTGGCGATATTGAGTCACTCCCATTTCTCGAAGCTATAAGACAATTCACTATAGAAAGAGGGCAATTTAATGCTTTAAACATATTACTGACTTATGTACCATATATAAAATCTTCAGGTGAATTGAAAACCAAGCCAACTCAACACTCATTTAAGACACTGATGGAGTATGGAATACAACCGGATATTCTGATATGCAGAACCGAAACAAAACTCTCAAAAGAAGAACGTTCTAAAATTGCACTTTTTTGCAATGTCAACGAGGAAGCAGTCATTGACGGTCTCGATGTAGAAAATACTATTTATGAAGTGCCATTGCTTTATGAAAAAAGTGCAATGACTGAGTTAATACTAAGAAAATTGAAGATGCCATTTAATCATCTGAATCTCAAGACATGGTCAAAATTTGTACAACGTATAAAACATCCAAAGCATGAAGTTACTGTTGGTTTAATAGGAAAATATACCAAATACAGGGATTCGTATAAGAGTATATTAGAGGCATTTATTCACGCCGGCTCAATAAATAATACAAGGGTAAACGTCGAATTGAGAAATTCTGAAGATATAACAAATGAAAATGTTGAAGATACTCTTAAGGGAATTGACGGAATACTCGTTGGACCAGGATTCGGCTCGCGAGGTATCGAAGGGAAAATTGCAGCAATAAAATATGTAAGGGAAAACAAAATCCCATTTTTCGGCATTTGCCTTGGATTGCAGTGTGCAGTTATTGAATTTGCAAGAAATGTTTGTAACTTAACGGATGCAAATTCTTATGAATTTGATAAAATTACAAAAAATACTGTGATAGATTTAATGGAAGAACAAAAGAAAATAAAAAATAAAGGCGGTACAATGAGATTGGGTGCATATCCCTGTGTCCTGATACCTTCAACAAAAGCTTATGAGGCATACAAACATGAACTTATTTCTGAGAGACACAGGCACAGATATGAGGTAAATAATAATTTCAGGGAATTATTAATAAAATACGGTATGATTATGAGCGGACTATCACCCGACCATAAACTTGTTGAAATGATAGAATTGAAGAACCACCCTTGGTTTTTGGGTACTCAATTTCATCCTGAATTGAAATCGAGAGCGGTAACAGGTCAACCTTTATTTATTAATTTTATCAAAGCAGCTCTTAAAAGGAAAAAAAATAGATTATCACGTAATAATGTTTCGAAAAAAGAAAAACCGATTATTAATAATAACTAAGGAGGAATTATGAAAATATTAACTGCAGCATTTGTGTTACTTTCAGCGATAATTTTTATAAGCTGTACGAGTACGTCATCTACAACTAAAACAGAAACAAAAGGGACAACAGGAATGATTACAACACCTTCAGGTTTGCAATACGAGGATATCATAACCGGAACAGGCACCGAAGCAAAATCCGGGAACAAGGTTACAGTTCATTATGTCGGTACACTAACTGACGGAACAAAATTTGACAGTTCAAAAGACAGGGGACAACCATTCTCATTTAATCTTGGTGCAGGCAACGTAATAAAGGGATGGGACGAAGGTGTAGCCGGCATGAAAATCGGTGGTAAAAGAAAACTTGTTATACCACCGGATTTAGCGTATGGAAGCCGCGCAATCGGCAAGATTCCCGCTAATTCTACGTTAATATTTGAAGTGGAATTGTTGGACATTAAATAACACTTTCATGAATATTGAATCAATATTGCTTTTTGAATCCGAAAGGGTAGATTACCTCTACCCTTTTTCAATCCTGCATTGTGCCTGGGAGATCAGGTGCGGAGCGTTAATGCTTTTCGAAAAAATTCATAAGCAATTTCCCGATGCAAGAATTATCTATAAAGGAAGAGAGAAATATATCAAATCATTTCTTGCAAGATTTGAACATAATGAACAGGATTTGAGAAAAGAGAATATCTTAGTAATTAATTCATCATTATTACCTGATAGTGGATTTTGGAATAATATTGATAAAGTATACAGTCAATTTCAATTGCAAAATACTGAAAAAAAATCTGCCGTGTTCAGATACCGGAACTACCCTGTTGCTGCTTATATTCCAAAGAACGAACTGATTAATCCTACTGAATTCGATAAGCATTTTCTTCCGAAATTATTATATGAATTTGCAAACGTATTACCTCAAATTGATATTGAAGAACCGAAAGTCATAAATTTCCTTTGGGATGCAATCGAACATAATTCAATCGCAATTAATGATGATTTTAGATTTTTCATACATGATGCAAGTATTGACAAATTAAAAAAATCAGGTGTGTATTTAATTAATGAAGATAAAATCAAAATCGATAAAACTTCCGAAATTGCTCCGACAGTTGTACTCGATGCTTCTGAAGGTCCAATCATTATCGGAAAAGAAGTAAAAATTCAGCCCCAAACGGTGATTTATGGTCCTACTTTTATCGGCGATAATACATTAGTAAAATGCGGAGCTAAAATTTTCAGTAAAACAAGTATTGGGCATTGGTGCAAGGTTGGCGGCGAAATTGAAAATTCAATAATACAATCTTATTCAAATAAACAGCATGAAGGATTTTTAGGTCATTCTTATTTGTGTGAATGGGTAAACATCGGTGCGGGAACTAATACTTCGGATTTAAAAAATACTTATTCTAACATCAATGTCCAACTTAAGAGCGGAGAAATAAATACAGAAAGAATGTTCCTGGGTTTACTTTGTGGAGACCACACCAAATCTGCTATAAATACAACATTTACTACCGGTACAATAGCTGGTATTTGCGGAATATTGGTTGCAGATGGTTTTCTTCCAAATTCAATTCCATCTTTTGCATGGAGAGGCACTAAGGGTTGTACTCATTATAAAATTGACAAAGCACTGGAAACAGCACAAATTGTGATGCAAAGAAGAAATAAAAATTTATTACCTGAAGAAATTGAATTAATCAACTCGGAATACAACATGGTAATCAGCAGAAAAAAACCTGTTGATTAATATTTCTTTCACAAAAATCATATCCGGAAAGGAATAATTATGGATTGTAAAATTGAAAAGAATTTGATAAGATGCAATTGCACATATAATCCTTGTTCCAGAAAGGGTAACTGCTGCGACTGCCTGACATATCATATCAGGAGCAGGGAAATACCCGCATGCTTTTTCCCGAAAGAAGCTGAAAGAACTTATGACAGGTCTTATGAACATTTTGCCAGATTAGTATCCTCGGGACGAGTTTAATATGATATGAAAATTGCTTTCACATCTATATTTGACATAAACAATCCCAATTCAATTTCAGGGGTTTTATATTACATTTCTCATTATCTGAACAAGAAGGGATTAGATGTTATACACATTGATAATTTAGATAGACAATTATATAAAATATTAAAATTTAAATCTTTTTACCATGCTTTAAAGAAAAAAAAATATCTCAGGATGAGAGACCCTGTTTTTATAAAACAAATTAATAAACAAATCGAAAAACAAATTGGAATTTCAAAACCCGATATAATTTTATCGCAAGGTTCACTCGAAGTATCCATGCTAAAATGCAAACAACCGATAGTCATCTGGTGCGACGGTAACTTTGCCGATTTGATTGATAAACATCCTCATTATTTGAATTTATCAGAAAAGACAATCCATGACAGTTTGATGCTCGAACAAATGGCTTATGATAATGCTTCGCTATTCATATTCCCCTCAGATTGGGCAGCACAAAGTACGATTAAAAATTATAATGTTAATCCTTCGAAGGTACATGTTGTTCAATATGGTGCTAATATCGAGTGTGAATATTCAAAAGAAGAAATAGAAAAAGTAATCAAATCAAGACCAAGGGATGTAATTAAAATATTATTTTCAGGGGTTGACTGGTATTATAAAGGTGGGGATATATTAATTGAAGCTGCAAAAATTATAATTGATAAAGGATTCAAAGTCGAGCTTAACATTGTCGGGTGCGAGCCAAAATTAGATTCAGATATTTTAAAATTTACAAAAGTTCATGGATTTTTAAGTAAATCAATAATTCTAGAAAAAGAATTAATACAGCAGCTTTATCTCGATTCACATTTTTTTGTTTTACCAACACGGTATGAAACTTATGGAATCTCTTTCTGTGAAGCCAATGCTTATGGCATACCGGCGATTGGAACTAATACAGGTGGAGTACCATCAATAATAAAAGATAATTTAAATGGTTTCCTGATTGAATCACCTGCCCCACAATTCATAGCAGAAAAAATTATTTATTTATTTTCAAATTATGATGAATATATAATGCTTGCCTTGTCCTCTTATAATGAATACAAAAAAAGATTGAATTGGGATGTTGCTTGTGATAAGGTAATTAAATTAATTATGGCTAATAAGTTCAATAAAAATATTAATTTTGTGAAATGAAAGATAAAAAACAAATATTAAAAAGAATAAAAGATATAATTCTAAATAAGGAACCATCTGCAAAGATTTATCTTTATGGTTCACGTGCCAGAAGTAAAAATACTCCCGATTCAGACTAGGATATTTTAATTCTTTTAAAAAGAAAAAAAATCACAAGCAAAATTGAAAAGAATATCTTAAATCCTTTATACGACCTTGAATTTGAAATTGGTGAAGTAATTAATCCAATAATTTATTTTGAAACAGAGTGGTATTCCAAATATAAGATTACACCATTTTATTCAAATGTGATGAAAGATAGTAAGTTAGTATAAAATAAATTAACAAAGTAAAATACTATTTCTTTTTACAAAAATGGTCAATTTATTATTTTGATTTAACTTCGCATTAATAAAAATTTGTCCATAATAAATTCAATGAAAATTGAAAATTGTAAAATTGAAAATTAATTTCTTCTGTTAATTCTTTATTTTGTGTTACATAAGATACTAAATAAAAAACTTTATTAAACGTTAACATCATTGATAATCTGGGGATGTAACGGATTCGACGGGGTGACTGAATCCACAAGCAGCATGTCGAGCTCAATCGGTGGCGCTCGTAAATTCAACCGGTAAATAAAAAACGCAGATTATAACTACGCATTAGCTGCGTAATTCAAAAGGCAGCTAACATCCGGCAGAGATTGTGCCTGTCCGCTTTCTTTCGGGTGTCGCACTTAGACAGGATGGCTTGAATTAATTCTTCCGGGGTTCAAGCGAGATAAAGGGAGATAACGGTATGACTCCTGTCGTTTGGACAAGCATACTGCGAAAATCATAAAACGACTAAACATGTAGTGGCTTTGGGCGATGCTCTTCGGACGCGGGTTCAACTCCCGCCATCTCCACGAATTTATCGGGATTTAATTATTAACTATGAAAATTGAATATTTTACCGATACTGATACTTTATATATTGATATTAAAGAAACTCCAAGTATCGAGTCAAAAGAAATATCAATGGAATAGTTCTTGACTTTGACCAATACGGTGAACTTACAGGTATAGAATTAGATAATGCTAAAAAGGTAGCTAACTTATCAAAAATAGAAGCGAAATCACTTCCTGTTAAGTTATTGACTTTCGTGTAATAAAAAGAATTAACAATGAATAATACATTTCGGATTCATATCATCCGAAATAGCAAATATTTATTAATTAATTGGAGAAAAATTATGTCAAATAAAAATCCAGTAGTGCATTTCGAAATGCCATACGAGAACCACGAACGCCTTATAAAATTTTACAGCAATGCCTTTGGCTGGGAGTTGCAAAAAATGGGTGAAGAAATGGGCAATTATATAACTGCTGCAACAGCCGAAACAGATGAGAACCGAATGGTAAAAACACCCGGTACAATTAACGGCGGTTTCTTCCCTAAAAATCCCGAATTACCGTCACTTTATCCATCTGTTGTAATTGCAGTGGATAATATCAAAGAATCAATGAAGAAAATAACTGAATTAGGTGGAGAAGTGTTCGGTGAACCGGTTGAAATTCCAGGTATAGGACAATATGTTTCATTTGCAGATACTGAAGGAAACCGAATAAGCATATTACAGCCGGCAAAGATGTAATAATCGTGATTTTCATAAATCACTTTTGAAGCTATTGAATTTAAATTTTCAAACTTCGTACATCAATGTAAATATTTAGACAAATCATTTTTCATAATTAAATTTGGGATAGAGGTAGTTGAAATAATTAATAGTTTTTACTACACTCATCCCAAATAATTAATCTTTATATTTAATAAATAAATTTAATTCCGATCAAAGAATAAATTTACATTTCTGATAATACTTAGTTGATTAATTAATATCATTGAAAAAATAAAATACAAAATCCATGTCAATAAATGTTGAAAAACAAGTGCAGCGTAAAATATTTCCTTATATGGTGCAATATGACGAATCACACTAACGCATAAAGTCCCATATAAAATACAAAATATTAATACAATCAAATATTTCAAATTATTATCATTTTTTTGTTTTATCATTTCAAGAAAATATGGAATTGTTATTAATAAAAAAACAAATCTATAATTCCAGTTACTTCCGATCACAAAGGTTCCACAAAATATTATCATCCCTGCTAAGAAAAGATTATAATATCTTCTATCTTTTAAGCCATCCACATTAATTATATTGAAAATTTTTTCTTTGAATTTCAAATTTATAATGATAGCTATAAAAAATACTATAATTGATAATACAAACGATATGATAAAAGAATTTTTCAAATTAAAAAAGAAAATAAGAATAATATTGGAACCATAAGAACTAAATGAGCTTTTAGCCACATTAGTTAATACATGAACAATAAAATCGGAACTAAAAACATATAAAAGAAATGTGATAATTACTGTACTTGAAATAATTATTTTATGCTTGATGGCAATTTTTTCATATATAATCAATGATATTAAAATAATCGGATATAATTTTAATAAGCTGGCAAACAAAATCAAGCCGTAAGATATATAGACTTTAAAATTTTTATCGGATTCTGAATTAGACCTGAGATAGAAAAGTGAAATTATAACTATAAAATATAATATAATATCGCTATTTCCTCTTTCTATCAATAATAATATTGGTGGCGATAAAAATAAGAAAAGATAAATTAACATATTTTTAATATCTTCAATTTTCAAACTAAATAATGTAAAGATGTAAAATAAAATAATGTAAATAATCCCAATATAATTTGTTGCACTTTTATCTAAGCAAAAAAAACTAAAAATATTAATCCAAATAGGTGGATAACAAAATGTTCTTCCCCAAGGGTCAAATACAGTTACTGTGTAAGGGTCAAACCCATGGCTCATACAATCAACTGAACCGGTAATTGTTATAACATCCGCAAAAGGTGGATACAATGCCCAGGGTGTAATAGATTTGCCATATAATATATAACACAAAAGCCAAATTAATAAAAAAACAAAAATCACCAATAAAAATATTATTTTATACTTGTTCAAATTTTTATACATTTCCATGTGTCCCCTCATATTGTGTAATTATATGATAATACAAATAATATAATAATAATTATAATGAAAATACTTCATTTTTAATAATTTATTTTTTTGTAATCAAAATTTTAATTATAAATTTTGGTATAATTAAAAATAATATTTGCTTTAACTAAATTTTCCTCTTATATTTGTAACCGTATGGTTACATATTTAAAATATATTAAATGAGAAGGGATGTTTTTCAGGCAATCGCCGACCCGAACAGAAGGGCGATTCTGGATTTATTAGTTACCCGGAAAATGACTCTAAATGAAATAAGTGAGAATTTTAAAATAAGCAGACCGGCTGTATCAAAACATATAAAAATTCTTACAGAGTGTGGTTTAATCGAAATTGAAAAACAAGGCCGTCAGAGATACTGCCGGGTAAAAATTGATAAACTAAATGACGTATCGAACTGGGTTGAAAGATACAGATTAATATGGGAAGAAAAATTAGATGCTTTGGAAAATTACTTAAATGTTTTACAAAAAAAGGAGAAAAAAAATGTCTGAGATAAAACAAAACAATAATATTACAGCCACACCTGAATTCAAGGTTAGCAGATTAATAAATGCACCACTGGAACTTGTTTGGAAGGTATGGACTAAACCTGAACATTTAAATCGTTGGTGGGGACCAAAAGGTTATACTATGCTGACAAACAAGCTCGATTTGAAACCGGGAGGTATATTCCATTATAAGATGAAATCTCCCGATGGGCAAATTATGTGGGGAAAGTTCGTTTTTCGGGAAATTATAGAATTAGAGAAGCTCGTCTTTGTTGTTTCATTTTCAGATGAATTCGGCAATATTTTGAGACATCCGCTCAGCATGACATGGCCCCTTGAGGTATTAAGCGCAGTATCATTTACAGAAAAAGAAGGTAAAACACTTCTTAGTATAAGTGGAATTCCGATTAACGCAACAAAAGAAGAAGAGAAAACATTTGCAGATGGACTCGAGAGTATGAATCAGGGCTGGAAAGGCACTTTTGAACAACTCGAGGAATATCTTAATAAAATTATTAACTAAATTATTTATCAATTTCAATTAGGAGAATCGAAATGGAAAATAAAATTGCTAACGAATTTACTATTATTCGTATGTTTGATGCTGCTCCTGAACTGGTTTGGAAGGCATGGACAGACCCGGAACAATATAAAAAATGGTGGGGACCAAAAAATTTCACTTGTCCTTTCAGCAAAATTGATTTGAAAGTTGGTGGGAAATACCTAAGCTGTATGCGTTCACCTGAAGGCATGGAATTTTGGACAACCGGAATCTTTAAAGAAATAATTCCGATGAAGAGAATCGTTTATACCGATTGTTTTGCTGATGAGAATGGAAATGAAGTACCAGCTTCACATTATGGTATGCCGGGGGATTGGCCCTCTGAATTAATAGTGAAAATAACACTTGAAGAAATTAACGGAAAGACAAAAATGACTTTGAGCCACACTGGAATTCCGGAAGGTGAGATGAGTGAAAATACTGTTATCGGATGGAACGAATCATTTGATAAACTTGTCGAGAGTTTAAAATAAAAAATACTAGTGAATTAATTCAGGAGATAATTATGAACAAAACAAATATTATAGCAGAACCGGGTAAACAGGAAATTATAATTACAAGATTATTCGATGCACCGAGAGAACTAATATATAAAGTTATTACTGACCCGATAAATATACCAAAGTGGTGGGGACCGAAATATTTAACTACTTTTGTTGATAAGATGGAAGTAATACCGGGTGGAATGTGGCGATATATACAACATGATAAACAAGGAAATGAATTTACATTCCATGGATTTTATCATCAAATATCAAAACCTGAGCGGCTTGTTTATACATTTGAATTTGAAGGTATACCGGGGCATATTTTGCTTGAAACAATTACTTTTAAAGATATGAATGGTCAGACTATAATGACAGACAAATCTGTATTCCAATCGGTAGAAGACCGTGACGGTATGCTTCAGTCAGGTATGGAAACCGGGGCTGATGAGACAATGGAACGATTAAATGAACTTTTACATTCTATCAAACAATGATTTTAATAAATTTTATAGGAGAATTTAATGAAAACAAAATATGAAGGCATTGAAATAATTAATGAAAAAGAATTCTTTGCCACACGCATTTTGAATGCGCCAAGGGAAATTGTTTGGAAAGTATGGACAGAACCTGAACATATTGCGAAATGGTGGGGACCGTCAGGCTTTACTAATACAGTTGAAATTATGGATGTGAAACCGGGAGGAAAATGGAAATTTAATATGCATGGTCCCGATGGTGTTGATTATCCAAACATAATTAATTACATCGAAGTCAAAAAACCTGAACTATTGGTTTATAATCATGGTGATGAAGAAAACCCAGCATTTTTTCATGTAACTGTCAGGTTCGAAGATTTGGAAAATAAAACAAAGCTCGTATGGAATTCTGTTTTTAATTCTGCTGAACAATTGAAAAAAGTAATTGATGAACACAATGCATTAGAAGGATTAAAACAGAATATTGATAAACTTGAAAAATATTTGGAGAATTTATAAATAATAATAAATAAATATAAAAGGAAAGTTATGGGAAATAATTCATTAATAGTAAAACGAGAGTATAACGCTTCAATAGAAAAAGTCTGGGATGCAATCACAAATATTGAAAAAATGAAGTCCTGGTATATGCCAGAACTCAAAAATTTTCTACCGGTTGTTGGATTTCAAACAGAATTTTCAATGACACATGAGGGAAAGGTTTTCCCTCATATTTGGAAAGTAACTGAAGTTATTCCAAAAGAGAAAATCAGTTATGAATGGCGTTACAAGGGCTATCCCGGCAATTCATTAGTTACTTTTGATTTGCAATCCGAAGGAAACAAAACTAATTTAACACTTACTCATAGTGGTTTGGAAACATTCCAACCCGAGAAATATCCCGAATTGGACAGAAAACAATTCGAGGAAGGATGGAACTCATTGCTCAACGATTTATTGGTGAAATTTTTAGAATCAAATTCTGATTAATAAATATAATCAGGATTTTAGTAATTAATAGAAAACTATTTAACCTATAATCAATTTATTATTTAAATATTTTGTAGCTCATGTAGGATAGTAGTAACATTAATATTAATATATATAATAGATTATTTTTTAATATCTTTAAAATAAAATATAATGGCTTAATAATATCATTACCATCTAATATTTCATTCTTTGGAGATAATAAATAATCAACAATTTGGGAATGGGGTATGTCATTTATCCCACTCCCCCATTTTTTATTAGGTTCTGAGCCCATCACAAATTCAATAATTCCACCTGAAATAATATCTTCATGTCTGATGTAACATTTAGTGTAATTCTCTCCATTCAGTTTTGCTGACTGGATATAAATATTACTTGATGAAACATCTTTAGCTCTGATAATAAATTTTTTTCCGTTTTCTAAATTAATCGTTACTTTAGGAAATAAAGGTGTTCCTATTGCATATTCATTATTTCCCGGGCATACCGGGTAGAATCCCATCGCACTAAAGACATACCATGCAGACATTTGACCGCAATCATCATTTCCAATTAATCCTTCTGGATTTTTTGAATAAAATTCGGCTAATATTTTTCTTACATATTTTTGTGTCATCCAGGGTTTACCGTTGTAATCATATAGATATGCAACATGGTGGTCAGGTTCATTGGCTTGTGCATATTGACCTATAAACCCCGTTATATCAGAAGGTTTATTACCGGTAATTTTTTCTTTTGAATTAAAAAACTCATTCAGTTTTAGTTCAAATTCTTGTTTCCCACCCATCATAGTAATGTAAGTTTGAATATCCTGAAGAACATGAAAGTTATACTGCCAGCAGTTTGCTTCTGTGAAGTGTTTACTAACTTCAGAAGGGGTAAAAGGCACATACCATCTGCTTTCATAACGTGGTCGCAGAAATCCGGTTTTATAATCAAATAAATATTTATAGGATTGAGCTCTTTTAATAAATCTTTTATATTCTATTTCATCATTTAATGATTTTGCCATAAGTGCTATGCACCAATCATCATAAGAATATTCTAATGTTTTGGAAACAGATTCTTCATCTTCATTACAGTTTATATAATGATTTTTTATATATGTTTCGTGTCCGAGATGACCGTCATCAGCACTATGTCTCATAGCATCAAATGCAAGTTTTACGTCATAATTCCTTATTCCTTTCATATAAGCATCAACAATCACAGGTACGGAATGATAACCAATCATTGTATTAGTTTCATTCGATGACAATTCCCAAACAGGCAGCAATCCTCCTTCTGAATACTGTCTTAAGAATGTGTTGACAAAATCATTTGTCCTCTTTTGGTCAATCAGAGTTAAAAGGGGATGTTCTGCACGATATGTATCCCATAATGAAAAAACTGTGTAATAATCGAAGTTTTCTGCTTGATGAATTTTATTATCTCTCCCCCTGTATCTTCCGTCAATATCTGAATATATATTTGGAGCAAGCATTGAATGATATAGAGCAGTATAAAAATTTGTTTTTTGTTCCTCAGTTCCTCCCTCAACAATTATTTTTTCCAAATTTTTCTCCCATTCATCCCCGGCTTTCTGTCTTATTTCATCAAAAGATTTATTCTGTGATTCACTTTTAAGATTTTTCATAGCTCCATCAATATCAACACCGGATAAACCTACTCTTACATATATGACACTATCCTTATTGGTATTGAATGTAAAAATTGCTTTGATATTTTTTCCGTTTAAAAAATTTGCATTAATATTTACTTTGTCATTTTTGGCAAGTGTATATTTAATGAATGGCTTTGAAAAAATTATTACGTAGTATAACTTTTGGTCTTTTGCCCATCCTTTTGAACGGCGGTATCCGACAACAATGCTATCGTTTAGTACTTCAATCTGTGAATCTATTACAGTATCCCTGTGAACCAAATCCAGTAAAATATTTGCATTTGAATTTTGAGGAAAAGTATATTTATGCATTCCCGTTCTGAGTGTCGCTGTCAACTCAACTCTGATATTATATTTATCGAGAAGAACACTGTAATATCCCGGTTCAGCATACTCATTTAATTTCTTAAAATGTGAAGAATAATTTTTATTTTCAAATTCCAAATTTCCTGTAGTTGGCATCATCAAAATATCGCAATAATCAGATAATCCCGTTCCACTCAAATGTGTATGTGAAAATCCATAAATTATCGAATCATTATAATGATACCCCGATGCAGCATTCCAGCCGGACAATCTTGTATCAGGGCTTAACTGAACAAATCCAAAAGGCATGCTCACACCAGGATATGTATGGCCGTGTCCCCCGGTACCAATAAAAGGATCGACATAAGAAATTAAGTTTATTACTTCCTCAATTTTATTATTAGATAATAAAATTGAAAATATTAAAATTGATAAAATATATACTGTTCTCTTCATAATTAATCTAAATTATGAAATTAGAATTTATAATTTATATTTCAATCGAAGTATAATTATCATTTACCTTATAAAATTGAAAAAGTATTAACGGTATTTGATTGCAACAAGCAAAGCACCCGTAATATATGCGAGCAGCCACCATATATATGCCAGCCGTGAATATATATGCAATTTCTTTGGTACTTCGGCATTGATTCCGCTTTTAATTCTCAATCGCCATAGAAAAATGTTATCGAGTAACATACCAAAAAGTGAGGAATAACCTAAAATGCCGTGTAATGTAAAGGGTGTATTTTTCGAACCGATAATCATAAATGTAGTTGCTGTGAAATCAAATATTATTCCTAAAATTAGAAAGGTTAGTACAAATGAAGTTACCAAATGCTTTCTCTGCTCGGAAATTATACCGATTGTATATGAAAATAATGCTAAGTTGACGATAATTGTTCCTGTTAATAAAATTGGATTCATAAGACCTTTCAATAATAAAAAGGTGTAAAATTAACAATTTATACTGAGAACAATAATAAAATTTATGATATGCTAACAAATTTATTAATTTAAACTAAATTCATTTTATTTTCTTAATTTTGTTTTATTATTAATTAATGAAAGATTGGGAAATAAAGTGCATAAATACATATTAATGCTACATATAATTTCAGCAACTATATGGGCTGGCGGTCACCTGATTTTGGTTTTTACAATATTACCGAAGGTACTAAATACCAAAAATATTGAAATTTTGATAAGATTTGAATCCGGCTTTGAAAAGATTGGTATTCCATCATTAATTGTTCAGGTAATTACAGGTGTATGGATGGCGTATGATTTGGTACCTGATATAAAAAGCTGGTTATTACCTCATGAACCTTTGGCTCATTTGATTACATATAAAATATTCCTGTTACTTCTTACAATCGGCTTAGCAATAGATGCCCGATTAAGAATTATTCCAAAGTTAAATGAGAATAATTTGAAGTCACTGGCATTTCATATTATTCCGGTAACAATTATTGCAGTACTATTTATAATTGTTGGAGTTTCATTCAGAACAGGCGGATTATTTTAGTTTATTATTTCCTCGATACTACTCTGATAGATTTAATCCGACCGGGTTTATCCTTAGGATAATTTTTATCATCATGACATGAATTACATACAGGTTTCACAGAATAATTCTTGTTTTCATGACAGCTTTCGCAATCAATTTCCTTGTGATTTTCATTTAATATTATCCCGGTAACAGAATGATTAAAATTACCGAGTTCCCACTTCTTGTGACAGCTCGAGCAATTCCTGTTTACTTTGCCGATTTTCCCTCCGTGGCATTTATTGCAGGAAATAGTCTGATGATAGTGTTTCAATGCCCAACCGGCAGTTATAGTATGATTGAACCTGTCCATAATATTTGATTTGTGGCATTTATCACAACTTTGTTTTTGATGACAGGCAACACATGGCTTATGATGTTCATCTATTGTCTTATGAATCTTTTTTTGCTGAAAAGAAATATTATTACCTTTTTTTAAACGGTTTATATCATGGCACCTGATGCAGTTCTCATCCCTGTGACATTCAATACACTGAATTCCGAAAATTTTGTTATGTTCATCATGAAAAAAAGTAACAAATTTACCTTTATTATATTTTGTTTCATATACCACTTTTTCCGGATGAGGAATTTCGGGATGTTGCGCATTTGATACAGCATTTACAAGTATCGCAATTTTCTGTTCGGAATCATTCTCTTTGAGTTTATGACAACCGTCACAATTTACATTTCTATTCCACTGACGGTGACAATTAATACATTGCCTGTGGTAAGCTGCGTTCAAGTCAGGTTTCGATAAATCTTCACGCTTTCTTTCCTCGGCATGGCACTTTTTGCATTTAAGTACCGGACCTGTCGTATTATAATGATGACAGCCGTTGCACCCGCCAGACATCTCAGACATTTCCGAGTGTATCCTGTGAGAAAATATAACGGGGCCATACTTCCCATAAATATCATTCATTTTAACGATTATCGGACCTTCTTCTGGTCTGTGAAAAACGGAAATCATCTTGCTACGCGGACAATTCACCAATGCCGGGTCTGATTTCGTCGGATATTCGTAGGTATGACAGGTTTTACAATTCGTATAAAGTTTCTTCATCATTTTTTGCTGATTACTTTTTTCTTTCCCGGTTTTTGTTGTCTTTGCTTTGCTTACACTTTTTTTCTGTGGCTTAGCATCCTTATTATCCTGCCACTTCGAGGATAATCCTACTGTTGCAATAGCAAGAATTATAACTATCAAATAGAACTTTTTCATTTTAAACCTTATAATATCAATGTTCAATTCTCATTTATTAATCAAAAAACAAATTTGCTCCTTTATTCTAAAATTTACTTTTATATTACTTAATTAAATTTCAAAATTTGATTATCCTATTCATCTATAACAACTTTCATTGGATGCTGATGTAAATTAATAACAGGCAGATATCTTACTGCTAACCTGTATAGCAAAACCAACATTGCTATGCATCCTATTGTAACTGAAAATTCGCCGAATGAAGGAATATATGCTTCCTTACTATATGGTGGATGATATGCAATAATGAAATTATTGATTCTGTTTAATAGGACACCGAATATTACTAAACATGAGCCGATAAATAATTTCAATGGTGATTTCAATACCCTATCCATCAAAAACATTATCAACGGAACTATGACTCCGAATACCATTTCAAATATGAACATTACACTTTCAATATTGAAATGAGCCAAATATCTGAATGTTTCTCTGATGAACATATCTCCCAATTTAAATGCAAGATAAATTCCGAGTATCGGTCCTACGAACCTTCCAAGCTTAGAAAGAACTTCCATCTCCGGCTTTATTCCAAGTGACCTCGATGCTAACATTGATTCGAAAATCACCATCGGGAATCCGACAGAGATTGCTGAAATCAAAAACATCAACGGTAAAACAGGTGTCTGCCACAAAGGATGCATCTTGTTCCCTGCGATAACCATAAGAGTCCCTAACGAGGATTGATGCAATGTTGACAATACGACGCCGGCTATAATGAAAACAAACATTGCTTTCGATAATATTTTATCCAGGAAATTCACAAGTTTATTCAGTGGCTCATTTAAATAATGTAACAATCCATTAAATTTTATTTTTCCATTTAACTTTTCCGTTAAAATTGGCATAAATTCAATATAAAGCACAGTAAGATAAATCATAACACAGATACCAACCTCAAACAATGCAGAATTTGGATTCCACATAACCAATGGATGCCAGATATAATAATATCTCCCTATATCCACAGCCACAGCCATAGCCACAAATGTGTAACCGAGCATCGCAGTCAGAAGTGCAGGTCTCACTATCGCATGGAACTGCTCCTTATGCATCACATGACCGAGTGCGGCTGATGTGAATCCTCCGGCAGCGAGTGCAACTCCTGCAGCCACATCAACTCCAATCCAAAGACCCCATGGATAAAGATTATTAAGGTTTGTTACAGAGCCGATTCCGAATATTATTCTTGCAGCAATGAATGCCAAACCGTTTATTGCAATAAGACATAATATAATTACACCGGGAGTAAAATATTTAAACTTTATTGGTTGTGGTTCTTCAAACATAATCTATCTCCTTTTCCTGCTTGACTTCTTCTTTCCTTTTCGTAATCCACATCATGGCACCAAGCCAGGAATATAGTGCAACCGGCGGTACGAAATAGGCAAATATTCCATGTTGAATTGATTCCGATACTCCGGGTGCCGGCTTGTTGTTCAATTTTGGTAATCCGATACTTTGAAAATCCCTCGATGCGAGATAAAGCCATGAAGTGCCGCCTACCTCTTTCTCTCCGTAAATATAATTTATATATTTCTCAGGATTTCTCTTAATCTTTTGCCTTGCTAACTTTATCAATTCATTTCTCGGACCATAAGTAAGTGCTTCGAGCGGGCATATCTCCACACAAGCAGGCAGCTTTCCCTTCTTAAATCTTTCGTAACAAAAATCACATTTACGAATTTCCGGTTGAATTGCTTTTTCAAATTCAAAAACAGGTATCTGGAATTGACATGCGACCATACAATAACGGCAGCCGATACATTTATCGGTGTCCCAAACTACTGAGCCATCTTCATGTTTGTTTATGGCTCCAACAATGCATGCCGAGACACAAGCAGGTTTATCGCAGTGCATACATTGTACTTTTACGTCAATCGGCAGTAAGGGATTTTTTTCATTGCTGAATTCATTAACCACAGTATAAGAATCAATTCCCGGTCTTCTCATATTGTTAAATACTGACCGGTCTTTATAGGATTCAATATCACCCGCATCAATTCCATGCGCATTTTTGCAAGCCCATTCACAGCTTCTGCATCCTACACAATTTGACGTGTCAACCAATACCCCCCTTCTGTCTTCGGATAAAATATTTGTTGGTTGAGATAATGCCTGATTAGCAGATATTGCAAGTGAACCGGTTGCTGCAGCGCCAATTGAAGTTAAAAAGCTACGTCTTGATATTTCCTTCATATATATTTTCCATATCGTTATTTTTTTCACAACTCATTACAAATATAGCAACAATTTGATTATAATCATATTAAATAATCCTTTTATCCTTTTATATTGAATAATTTACAATTTAGTGTAAACAAAATGTTGCTAACTTTATAACTCTGTGAAAATTATAACAGCAACAATTTCGATACAAATTATAATATTATTTTGCTTTCTATGTCAAATCCTGATTAAATAAATTGTTTTTATAAATTATTAATCAATTGAGTTATTCAAAATAAAAAGTAAATATCTTCTTAAATTGCAATTCTTTTTTTGTGTAATTAATTTTAAAACTAATGATTGATATTGCTCATTCTGTAATCTGCTTTATGCAGAATACAAACTTTGATTGGAACGGTGACATAATAGACTTAATTCTTCACGTTGATAAATATCTCGGTGGCATCATTCACGAATACGGATTCTGGACTTACCTGATTTTGTTCGTCGTAATTTTTTGCGAAACAGGATTGGTGGTTACTCCATTTCTTCCCGGGGATTCACTATTGTTTGCAGCCGGTTCTTTTGCTGCACTTGGTGCATTAAATCCGTTAGTTCTTTTCATCATTATATCAATTGCTGCGATATTAGGTGATACAGCTAATTACTGGGCAGGTCATTATGTCGGACCGCGAGTATTTAAAGAAAAAGTGAGATTTCTGAAAAAGGAGTATCTCGAACGGACTCACCGGTTCTATGAAAAGCACGGAGGCAAGACAATTATTCTTGCACGTTTCATCCCTATCATAAGGACATTCGCTCCTTTTGTTGCCGGTATCGGTTCGATGACTTACGGCAAATTTATTTCATACAACATTATTGGCGGTGTGGTATGGGTTGCACTTTTCGTCTATTCGGGATATTTCTTCGGTACTTTACCTGTTGTACAAAACAATTTTAGTTTAGTAATAATTGTTATTATAATAATTTCAGTTATTCCAATTATAATCGAATTACTAAAAAGAAGAAAAAAGTGAATTAATTACCTGATAAATCCATCTGCCAGATAAAATTCAAAGCAAATGAATATTTGCCTCCTAATTGACGATTGTTATAATAACGGTAAACAGGTAAATCATATAATGCAGAAACTGATAAGTCCCCGAATGAATAATTTATCTGAGGAGAAAAGAAAAACAAATTACTTCCTGAAGTAGAAATTTCTCCGGTAAAATTATCTCTGTCTTTTTCTTTAATTTCATTTCTGATTTGCAAAATTCCAATCAAATTATCAACAATTTTCTTAGTAATAAAAAATGATGTGTTATAACAGTTACCATACCTATAATCTAAATCATCTTCGTTAGAACCATTAATTTCAATACGATTAACCAGGAAAAGATTAGCAGATATATCTGAAAAACCTTTTCGTAAATATAATTGTGAAACAAATCCAAATGCACCTGGAGATGGTTGAACATCCCTTGGAAGGTCAACACCATTTTTTTGGATTCGTTTTGATGTAAAAGGAATCTTAATACCCATACCTGCCGTAATTTCGAATTCTGATTCAATATCATTTAACAAATTATATTTCCCCATCAGTACAGCTGATGATAATCCTGAAGCTTCAAATTGACCTTTCTCTCCCCAATCCTGTACTTTATTAATGTAGTATCCACACTCTCCTGTAATCGTTAATCTATTTAATAATCCATAATCGATGAACAAGCCAACATAATTTGAGAATGCCTGTTTCACATTAATTTTAGTATCGTTAACTAATTCACTGGCTATATAATACCGGTTGCCATATCCATAGCGATAGAATAGAGTATAACGAAAATTATTTTGTGGAAGTGTGCCTATGCTCGTTGTACCTCCGACAGGTGAGCCGACTGAACAGCACTGGGCTGATGCTTCAGAGAACAGTGAAAATGAAAATAAAAGAAATAAAAGGTATTTCATTTTTGTCCGATTTTGATATTTATATCCTTTGATTCTGAATTTCCCGATGCATCCGACACTATGCAAGTAATTCTGACGGTTGTTGCATGACAGATACTGAATTGTACTTTAGGACCATTATCGAAAATTGCACCTTCTGTACAAGACCATCTGTAAGTAAGGTTTTCGCCGGTTGCAGTAGCTGTAATATCGGTAAATTCATTAATATCAATTTCAGTTTTGCTTGCTGTAAGTGAAACAAAAGTGAATGTTTTCGGATTTGTTGGACTTTCCTCTTTTTTACATCCGATTAAAGTTATAACTAAAAGTGAAATGAGTATATAAAAATATTTTCTCATATAATTTCCTAAATAAATTGTTAACTGTTATTAATAAAAATATGAATAACTAATGAATAATGCAAGAAAAAAATAATAATTTATATCAATTTCAAATTCGTAAGATGTAAATTAATAAAGTTACAAAGAGATTCCGGATTTATATATTAGTATAATATATGTGACTCATTATTTGCTACAATCAAACAGCTTTTTCTCAACAAATACACCTAAAACAAGTGACTTTGATTGAACAGTTCCGATATAAATACCATCTTTATCATATAAATTGACTTTGAGTTCGGCTTTTATTTTAATCATATAATAATCATATTGAAACTTAACAAATTTAGAAAGAATCCTGAAATAAGAATTTTCCTGGCTGCCTTTTTCTGATGAATATTCCCTTGATTTATTTATTCCGGAATTACCATTGCTTTCATCAACTATTGTCAAATAAATCCTGAATAAACTATCTTTGTTGAAATTATTACCTTCAATTATTTTTTCACCGTTGAACAATAGTTCTTTCAATTTATTGAAATCACCCTGTTTGAATTTTGGTGTATATATCCTAAGAATATAATCATCATTAAATATAGGATATGTATTATACCCCATCTCATAGCTCATTAATTTTTTATTGCCATCATAATAGCCGCCCCAGCCATGAATAGACTGTCTTCGGTCAAATCGTTCGACCCAGGTAAAATGATTATTTAATATTACCCCATCGAAATTTTCGAGTGTAATCTCAAGTGTTGAATCATTATTAATAAAAAGGTCACTATCATCGAAAATGATAGGATTGGAAGCAGGATTATCTTTACACGAAAATAAAATTACCGGCAGTAAGAACATGAGAAAGAACTTAATAATTCTCATTGAAATCCCTCTGATATATTTAAGAAAATTAATATCTATAGGTTAACTGCAAGCCGAAATCAACTGGCTTGGTTGTGAAATTATATGCTAAAGTTCCATAATTTATTCTTTTGTCTGTAAAGTCACGCATACGAACGAGTGCATCCAGCCGGACCTTCTCGCCGACGAACAATCCGGCTCCAAACGAAATGATTGACAAGTTTGAATTCGGATTATTATCAATATATGGCGAAGTCGTCATCGCATAGCTTGCCCTGATAAATGCCGGAAATACAGGCAGTTTATATTCAGCACCGAAGCCATAAGTGACTTGTCCTGTCAACTGCTGTAATATATCTTTATTGAGTTGTTCCACTTGTGTAGTTGCCTGGCTGAATTCAATTTGTGATGCATCGGAATATTCCACACCTCCTGCAAGTGTCAATCCCTCAAAATTGAATGATATACCTGCACAATAAACGAATGGAGTTGTTACGTTGTATGTTGTTCTCCCTGACAAATTAAATTGCAAGGTGTCACCCTTATCGAAATGTGAAATTGCAAATTGAGAAGAATTTTCACTAATTTCATACCAGGTTGGAAGTTTGATGGTAACTCCAAAGCGTAAGGATTCCATAAGCCGTGCCTGGAATCCTACTGAACCACTAATCCCAGAAATGTCTGCTATAAAAGATTCAGTTAAAAGAAGCTGGTTGAAATCTACATTTGTAAAATTAGTAGAATCCCAATAACTATATTTATTATAAATATCTGTTTCAGTGTAATCTTTTGTGTATTTATATGTTCCCCACTTGCCGACAATCGAAAAGCCAACTGAGATGACATCTGATATATCATAAGCCAAACCGCCTGTGAGATTGTGGAGTCCGCCTTTTTCCTGTATAAATGATGATTGCATCAGACTGTCTGTTATGGGTGTTTTGAAATTCTTGTCTGCGAGAAACAAATTTGCAGCAAAATTATCATCAAATGTTCCACCTTGTGAAGCTTTCCATGCAATCATTGTGGAGCTTGGATTGAAGGCATTGAATTCCATATTATTTTCGAAATTGCTCTCGAGAAAATAGCCGATTCCAACAGATGCTTTTTTATTTTTCTCGTCTAATGGAACTATTATGCCAAGATGAGTAATTATCTCATCATTTGTGTTCAAAGGACTTTTCATATTAAGATAATCGGTTTCAGTGCTATTATGTGTAAAACCAAAACCGACAGATATTTCAGAGCCGGAGGCAAGAGTCAATCCGGCAGGATTGTACATCAAAGCACCAATATCATCGGAAAGACCGTGATAAGATACATTGAAACCTGCTACTCGGGGAGTGATTATCCCATTTGGAATAGAATACCTGAGGGCATCCTCGATAAATTGGGCTTCGGCTGTTGCCGAAGCCAATAACAAGACAAAACCAAAAACCAACAAGCTGAAAAATTTATTCATTATTATCTTCCCCTGCGACCGGAACTACTGTTAGAACCGGAGCCTGAGGAACCGGACGAACGCGATGAGCCGGAGCTTGAACCGGAACTCGAACGGCTTGGAGCCGAATAGCCCGGAGATGAAGAACGGCTCGGTGCTGAATAGCTTGGCGAAGATGAACGGCTCGGCGCCGTATAGCTCGGTGAAGAGTTATTCGACCTACGCGAACTTCCTTCAGAGGACCTGTTATAAGTAGGTGTACTCGAACCGGAATTTTCGTTCGACCTTCTATTATAAGAACCGGAATTTGAATTACCTTCCGAAGAAGAATTCCTGCTATTTAATATCCCCTTTACAGTTTCGATTGTTCTGTTTACGGTTCCACTACTTCTGTTCGGTGAGGAGTAAACATTTTCTGTACCTCTTCCATACACATCAGAACCGGTAGAGCGCGAATCTCTCCTGTTATAACTGGTGCTACCTGATGAGGAATTATTGCCTCTTGAATAACCTTCTCCTGAATTTGTACTAACTGCACTTCTCCTGTTATAACCATAGCCGGAGGTGGAATTAATAGTTCTCACGCCCGATGAATACTCGTTCGATGCAGTCTGAAATCCTCGCCTGTTGGCACCCCAACTTGTATTCCCGTTACCGTTGTTATCGAATTCACTTCCTCTCCTCGGACCGAAATCACGGTTTCTTCGGGGAGCAGGACTCGGGTCATACGCATAGTATGGCTGATTGAACCAACCGTAATGCCCCCAACCATAATTATACGATGGCCAATAGTACCCATAATAAGGATGGTAGGTGTACCAAGGTGAATACCAATCCCAGCACCAATCATAAAAGGGGTCATAACCGAACCCGATGTAAAAATGTGAACCCCAATATCTTGGGTATGGATAAGACATCCATCCATAATAACCATACCACCAGGGAACAACAACGGGTACATACATAGGACTGTAATCATAATAAACATGTCTTACTTCAACAGTCTGATTTTCATTTGCGAGTGGATTTTGCCAATCGTTAGTGCTATCCACATTCTTCTCTTCATCATCAAATAAAGATTCTGCTTCTCTACTATTGTCTGTTTTGTGTTTGGGAGAGTAGCTGTAATACTCTTCACCGGTATAAACGGTGGTGCAACCCGAAAAAACGAGTGCTAATGCCGCAACCGAAGCAAGTAATGTCAAAGTCTTTTTCATTTTCCGACCCTCCTGAATCTTATTTATTGAGAAATACTTTTTTTTCAAATAACATCGTTTCACAAACACTTTCATTACATTCTCTACTGTGTTCGACGTAAAATTACATTAAAAGTTTAATTAATAATATTACTTTATCTATTACTATAATTATGTATTTACTTAATTTCTAATTAGTTCGGTCTTTTACTCGCAAAATTCATACATTGATAAAATTGACATTTTTTTACTAATTTAAATGAAATAGAATTTCTAATACTGAACATAATATGAAAAAATCAAGCAAATATTTTTTACTTATAGTTCTCTTAGTTGTTTTAACTCAGAATATATATTTCGATATATACCGTGGTTCTGCATTCAATATTATGCCCCACGACGATTATTCGCATTATTTGCTATATCTTGTCGGTGAAAATGAAGGTTGGCTCGCAGAACCGCCTTACACATACAGAATATTATCTGTTTCAGCAGCAATCCCATTTTATTATGTATTACCTGTTTACAGATTTACTAATCTCGAAGGAAAAAGCGATAATCAACTTCGGGCTTTGGAAGCATTGGCATTAGTTTTTTATCTGTCTATTATAATATGTTCGATTTTTATATATTTAATAACAAAGAAAAGATTAGGAGGAAGCGAACCGGCATCAATAATAGCAATGCTTGTTTCTTATTTGTTACTTCGTCAGACAGGGATTTACAGTATTGACCCGATTGCAATAATGATAATTTGTTTGGCTGTTTATTATATGAGAAATGTAATAGTATTTCCATTATTGATGATTCTTTCAATAGGATTCAATGAAAAAATTCTTATAATTTTTACATTATTAATGGTATCAAGATTAATTATTAAAAAAGAGAAATTCAATTTCATTAGTTTATCGCCATTAATAAGTTTGGTAATTTATTTTATTATAAGAATTTTATTCCATGTACCGGGTAATGAAGGTCAAGTGCAGCCGGCAACTTATGTTTCCGGTTTAATGTCTAATATCGGATACACTTTTTCATTGAAAGGATTATTTCTAAATATTTTACCATCATTATTAACTGCATCATTATATTACATGGCTATTAAAGGAATAAGAGGAAATAATGAAACTAATAATCATTATTTTATGAAAGTCGATATAGTTCCGCTAATAGGAATATTTATTATCTCTCATCTGATAAACGTTGATTATAATATAGGGAGAGTGTCATTGCATTGTTTTCCTTTGTATTTACCACTTGCAACAATATGGCTTGTGAAATTGCTGACAAATGAGAAGTTTGAATTTTAATAGTCAAACAATTTTTTCACAATAAAAAATAATCGTAATTTTGTGGATTGCTCGGATGGCGGAATTGGTAGACGCACAGGACTTAAAATCCTGTGAGCTTCAAGGCTCGTGTGGGTTCAAGTCCCACTCCGAGTACAAATATATTTTGTTCAGCACTAATAATCTTTTCATTGAATAAAAAAGATATTTTTCTTCAAAATCGTCTAATGATTTTAAAAAAATCATTTCACAATAAAAGTAAATTCCCCACCGGATATTCCTACATTTATATATCCTTCGGCCGGATTGAATGACCAGGTACCTGCACCTTCACTGAATGACCAGCTTCCTCCACCTTTGTTTCCTTTGACCTGAACATAAAACTGAACCTGAACATGGTACTTACCTGGCTTTAATAAGCAAACATCCGGAAATGGATATTCTATACCTGCAGGATAAGAATGAGTCGAAACTTTAAAGAAATCCGGACCGTTTTCTTTATCGTATAAATACGCAAGAAGCTGGTCTTTATCCGATTCAAGGTTATCTATCTTTCCTCCGGCATAAGAAAGTTGTTCACCGACTTTATCGCCTTTTATTTCATCTATCCATAATTCCCAACCTTGACTGTAAATATAAGGTGCTGTTAAATATCCTTTACTAACGACTTCAGACATTAAATTTTTACAGACTTGACCGAAAAGACATGGGAAATAAGCCCTTGCTTCCAGATGTTCAAATTCACCCCATGTAAAAACATTTGATATCCCTTTAAATTCACTTTCCTTCTGATAGGGAAGACTTGTACCGAATATGATATTACCGAATTTCTTGTCTTTGGCTCTATACTTGCTTTGATTAATAATTGTACATTGTGCATCGAGCTCGATTGCAAAAGCAATTATAATTACAGTGGTCAAAATCAAATTGATTTTAGCTTTCATGAGAACCTCCAAATTTATATGAAAGAACAAATTTCAATAATTAAGAGAAGGTTTTACATAACTTAAATTAATACAATAAAGAACCACTTCCAAATTAATAAAATTTTAACTGAATTATTTAAATCAATAACTACACTTATTTATTATCAATAATTTTTATTACAATGCTCCTGTTTTTTTCTCTGCCTTCCGGAGTTAAATTGTCGCCTAAAGGATTTGCCGTACCTAAGGGCTTGCATATAATCCTGGTCTTTTCTATACCTGATGTTATCAGGAATTCTTCTGCAACTTTGCATCGTTTGTTTGATAAATCAAAAGTAACTTCCGCCGTGCTGAAATTATCAGTACGCCCTGTTATTTCCACTATGTTTTTTTGATTTTCTTTCAGGTATTGACTTACCAGCTCCAAATATTTAAGTAAACCACTGCTTAATTCAAAATCCCTTGTATTCTTATACAAAAAAGTTTTTTCTTTCAAAATTTCTTGAACCATTTTTGCGGGTTCTGCTTTTTCTTCATTGGGTACATTATAATTGCTTTTTACAATTTTTTCTTGTTTATTCTTAACATCAATTGCTATTTTTGAAGTATCTCTGAAATCTGCTTTAGCAGTTGAAATTGTTGAGAGCTTTTCTTTCGAAATTGTACGTGGATAGAGTGCAAAACCTAAGCCCGAAACATAATCTCCATCGGCAAGACTGCGAACTTCAAAATCAATTAGCTGCGGATTTGACTCGCAATCAAGTAATTTCAATTGTAATGAATCGACATAAATAATATAATTACCCGGCATCATCCCGCTTTTGTAAAAACTCCCATCAGAAAAGACAGGTACAGTAACCTCATCTTTAGTCTCCTTATTTACGATATGTACTTTTACACCACCCTGTCCGCTTGTATCAGTTCCGCTGACTTTCAATATTATTCCTTCAACAATACCTGTCATATAACAAGGAATGTCAATACTCTTGTATGCATTCGGTTCAGCAACAAAAGAGAATTCAGTCATTTTAGGAACAATAAATGGATTTTTAAAAGATTCCTTTTTAACAAATACATTATATTTACCACCCGGCATCAAATTATATATCCTTTTTCCTCCGCTAACATCAGAACTTTGTTCTATTGTTCCATTAGGAACATAAAAGTCAACTCCTTTCACTTCTTCCTCATCATCCTGGTAATCACCGTCGTTGTTTCTGTCAACGAAAAATCTTACAGTTGCCGCACCACTTCCCATAAATGTTTTGCCCGATGGATTGCTGAAATATAGATTGTATTTCTGTGAATCGAAACCCAAAATTCCACTCAAATCTTCATTAAAACTATTATTACCTTTCAAATCTGATGAACAACCGGCATTTGCTATTACACTTGTTAAATTCAGCATCAAGGATAGATTGACCGATGTCATTTTTGATATTAAATCCCTTCTGAGATTTCCCTGCAAGTTTGCTCCTTTGGCTATTTCCTGCTGTACTGAGAAATCAAGATTCATAAACCTACCTACATTCATATCATATATACTTCCTATTGTAAATCGAGTGTTACCTAAAAATTTCAGAAATTTGGGTTTATTGTACCAGCTAATATCCAATTGAGGATTAAGATTGTGATTGATATCCATCGAATTTTTTATTTTATCTTTAGTCAAATAAGCATAGTATCTTCCGGTGAGCATGATTGAGTATAAATTAAAATTAAGATAAGCATTCAGATTTGTAGTATTAACATCCTTATAGTCACTATTGATAGCCCTGAGAGTAAGATTAACAGGTAATCCGAGGATTCTCGGTATTCCACCGTTTATTTCAATCGTATTGAACTCCTGCCCTTTTGCACTATCCACAGATTTGTTGACACTATAAATTATGTCATAAGAACCGAAATTCTCTGAGTTAAGCCGCAAACCCCCTTTGTAGAATCTGTCTGGCGAGAAAACTCCGCTAAGTAGCAGATTTCCTGTTATTCTTAGGGAAGCAGAACCAATTAAATCATAAGCTTTCTGCTTATAAGTTTTCGAATAATCAACAGAACCCGTCAGCCAGCTTGTTACTCCTGCCGAGAGTTTTCCATTAAAGATATAATCACCGCTGATTGTTTCCTTTCCACCGCTTAATGTATAGAAAAATTTTCCGGGTGCAATGTATTCCGATGGAATTGATATGTAATCCGTTTTCATGTAATATTCACCATTGGGACCATAGAATTTCAGCTCGACATTGGTGTTACCATACTTAACAGGAAGCTCAAATCTATAATAGCCGATATTATCCGAACGAGTCTGGCTATACAATTGATTGTTGACATATAGCTCAACCTGCCAATCCGGCTCTATTCTGTCAGAGATTATGAAATTAGAAAATGAAGTAGGCATTCTTGTCGTTTCATTTGAGAACTGAATCCCCTGCAATATTTTACTTTGGGATAAAGTATTCAGCACTGATACCTGACGTATCGAAGTGTTTGTTATATAATCGACGGAAACCTGGTTTAAATAATCATTCTGACCGAAAAAATAACGCCAGCGGAGGTTATAATCATTTAATCCCGACTTCGAAAATTCCTCATAACTGCCGAAAGCATTGTATTGCATTTCGCCCCCTAACAACTGCAATCCGACATTTGCCATATATGTGTAATTCCTGTTCTGACGGCTTTGCGAAGCTCCAAGCCGGTACTCGAGCATTCCACCGTCGAGCACCTTAAAGCTGCTGCCTGAAATCTCGGGCAGTGAAGCAGTTTCATAATCTTCCTTTGGTGTCATTAATGTATATTTTTTTTGCCTCTTCATTTCCCTGAGCAATGGCATTTCGATTGTGCTTTTTATATATACTAACAGCTTGTTTTGATAGACCGCAGTGCTGAAAAGAAATGTCTTTTCCAAAATATTAGGTAAGATAAAGTAATCGAGTTCGCTCCTGAAATAAGTGCTGTCTAAAATAGTTTTCTTCTTGCCGTTAATGTCAATTATATAGTTTTCCTTGAAATTAATTTCGTAGGTAGTATCAGGATTAGCCACATATCCGGTAATTATACCATCGCCTTCGGTTTTATTGAAAATTCCGAGAAATGACAATACATCGAGCAAAGGAATATACACCGAATCCTTATAGATATAAGCAGAATATTCAAATGAAAAACCGGCATAATTCATAGAGTAGATGCCTTCGATTGCATCCCGGGGAATATTCGATTGACCCTGGGATTCAAGAGTTTGTAAACAGAAAAGTACGGATATTAAGATTACTATGAAAATTTTCAATTTTTTTCCCCCGGGTATGTAACTCTGAACCTGTCGAAGGGTTTCAATTCCCTATTCCCTAACCCCCAACCACTGCTAACATTACTCTACGACAAAATCGAAGGTCTTCGTTACCTGCTCGAAGGGAACTCTCATCTCATCGGGAATGTCCGGCTGATCGCTTGTCAATGTCAACTCTGCTTTGTATTTCCCCGGTTTCAGTTTATCCTTCGATACGGGGAAAGCCCTCGTTGCCGAGAAATACAACGGGATTTTGTCTTCCCTGTTTTCGACTTCATCCCCCTCGCTGTTCGTAATTTTCAGCTTTGCAGTGCCGAGGAAAGGAGCATTCCCATCTCTTACGAAACTGAAATTCAGCCGTATATGAGTGCTGTCTGTGCCGGTGGTGAGCGAAGTGATATCAACTTTTGTGTTCAATGAGCCCTTCTCGAAAAACAGAACGGTCATAAACACAAATTTGAATGAAAGACCGATTTTCACTTTATCGCCGAGATTTGTTGTGTCAATCTGTTTTTGAACATCCTTCGATGTAGTGGCTATTCTCGTGTAATACATTCCATCAGGAATTTTCCCGATGTTTTTAATCAGGAAGCGGATAACCTGGTCTTTCTTCGGCTGCAGAACAAATTTCTTTGGGAAAATCGTCAGGTAAGGAATCACCGAATTAGAGCTTTCGGCAACGCTGTCTTTGTATTGAGTGAAAACATTGCCGTTTGAATCGTAAGCCATATAGCCGAACTTCGGCTCGATATCTATTTCCTTCGGGTCATCGCCCTGGTTCAGCACGGTCATACTGCCGGAACGGGTTTTGGCATCTATGAATACGGCAGGAGGATAGATTGCGACCTGTGCATAAATAACTCCGGCACTTAAAAGTAATAAAATAACCGCTACAAATATTCTACTTTTCATCGGACTTCATCACATTTGCGAATAAGAATAATTTATATTAACTTCAAACTTAACAAAATCTTTGTTCATATTGTACATATTTTCTGATTCGAGGTAATCGAACAAAATCGAATTTAATTCTTCGGTGTAACCATCCGCATCAGATTCGGCTTCCCTGCCTGCCCTGTTTGATATGAGCCGGAACGCAGCCGATGAATTCATCGTCCTTATTCCGTACACAAAATTGGGCGGATTATTCTCTTTATTTTCCTGCACTGACTGCTTCTGCGGAATTACGAGCAATTCATAACCGCTCGTTGGCACCGATTCGCTGTCTTTCCTGATTGATGTGCTGTCATCTACATTGATTACAATTTTAACTCCACCATATTCATCGTCGTCATCGCAGAGCACTTCGCAGGTGAATGAGCCGCTACCTATGCGTGAAGCAGTGCTTGTGTTGTCATGCACGCTATTCTGTGCTATGCACACGAGCGAAGCGAGCATTATTACGAATATCATATTTATTAATCGAATTTTCATTTTCTTTTTAGCTCTTTAGCTAAATTGCTTTTATTTATTATTCCCAACCTGGCAATTAATTTGTCCCATCACGTTACGGATTTTTCTTCTTACATCCCTATTTTGAATCCGTAAGATTTTATAACCTAATTTTTTAAAATATTTATCCCTTGCCATGTCTTTTTCATTCTTTTCATCATTATTATTCTGTCCACCGTCGAGAACTATAATCAGTTTTGCTTTTGGGCAAAAAAAATCAACTCTGTAATTTCCAATTCTTTTTTGTCTGAAAAATTGAGCATCTCCTTTTTGTTCTGTTCTCAATTTTGACCATAAAATGATTTCCGCTCCCGTCATGCTTGTTCTCGGGAGCTTTGTTATTTTCTTTAACTTGATTTTATAATTAAACATAAAATAATCATCATCAATTAAATTCCATTATTTTAAGCCGGAGACCTTAAGTTAAATTTTCAATTTTCAATTTTCAATTTTCAATAATTTTCAATTTTCAATTTTCAATAAATTTTCAATTTTCAATTATACATTATACATTCTGCATTTTTACGCTTAAGAATCAAAACTTTAAACTCAACACAAAATTAAAACGCCATGTCCACCTCCAGCACCTGCTCGAAGCTTCGGGGTCCTGAGGAGGCATACCTCGCCACATGAATCTGATTTATGGTTACAGTAACCGTTATTACATTGCTCAAACGGTAATGGCGGCAATGGGACAGCAAGCTGATGCTGTTGCCGTTGTTCACCGACCACTCGGTTTCGATTTTCACATCGTTTTCGTCGCCGGTTTCGGAGCCGCGGTTGTCTAATATTATATCAATCGGCTTCTTCCTGTTCAATGTAATTGTGAATGTAATGGAATTATCAGGTGGAAATACGGGAGATGACCAGCCCTGAACAAATACACCGAGATTGACGTTGCCGCTCACCGATATTGAATATGGTGGCACCCTGTCGTCGTCGTGGCAGAGAAGCTGCTCACGCGACAAAAGCAACACAATCACTATTACAATATATCTGAAAATAATTTTCAATTTTTAATTTTCAATTTTAAGCTTTTTAGCTGTTAGATTTTTAGCTGTTAGATTTTTGGCTAATCGACTAAATTGCTAAACCGCTAAATTGCTAAACCGCTAAACTGCTAAACCGCCAATTCCTATTTTCCAAATTCAATTTGGGAGCCGCCCGATATGGGTGGACAAGCTCCCAAAATTTCAAAATACAATACTAAAAAAAGATATTATTTAAAAAGGGATTAAATAATTCCTTACAAACCGCCTTGATAATTTGCAATCACATGCTGTGTAAATGACTTGGGCCCAGGCGTAGAACCCGTTGTAAACGTTCCCGGGTCTGCTTTAATAGTAAACTTTCCTCCCGATTCATGCAAAGTTGCCGTTTGGTCGTAACCTACTGTAAGCGTTCCACCATCATGTTTCCAGGTAAGTGTTATTGACGCACCTGTATTTGCATCGTCAGTCAAGCTCTGCATTATTTTATAATGAAAAGTATAGTTCGGCTGTCCTGCTATGATAAACTGGAAATCCGGAATACTTGTAAGACTATAAGCTGTCGAGCAAACTACAAATGTGCCAAGAAACGAATCACCATCTGATGGAACATAAGTGAATGATATCGGAATTATTACAGTTGCATCAAAATGCCCTTCTCCTGTTACCGGGTCAGGACAATAATCACAAGCAAAAGAATTTACTGCAAAAGCTAAAAATAATATTATCAAAATCAAAGAATATTTCTTCATATATTTCTCCGTTAAAATTTTCAATAAGAATCAATACATTAATATTATTGATTATCATCGCTACCTGAAAATTTTTTCAAATCTTCGAATGCTCAACCTTCATTCTTTTCCCTTCCATGAGGAAGGGCAAGAGAAGGTGTAAAATCTTTTTTTTAATATTTGGCAGGCAATCATACCTGCCAAAAAATATTAAATAGTTTTCTTTTTTTAGCTCTTGACAGGCGGCGGTCCTTTTTCACGCCAGTCAAACCGACTAATCTTTGCTCTATAATATACCATCATTATAAGATACTGTTACTGTTTGATAAAACTTATGCCACCCTGATGTAGCATCCGTATCAATAATTACATCAGTATAATAAGCTCTGATTTCAAATTCACCTAAACCAATATAAGGGCCCGATTCCATTGGATCTCCTAATATATGACTAATAGATGGGTCATAAAGTAGAAAAGGTCCAGTACCTCCTATTCTATATCTCCAAGTCATTCTGAGTACAACACCATCACCAACATCATCTGGCTGTTCAGATATACTACTAGTCATTGAAATGCTAATCGTGCCATTAAATGAATGATTAGCTTCTCCAATAATTTGAAACGTTGTTAACATTTCAGATTCAGGATAACCTAAATCAAGCAAATTAAATTCAACTTGTGATGTAGCATTTTTAGAAAATACCAGACTTGGGTCAGAGACACCAGAAGCAGGTACTACATTTATACTCAAAGGGTCTATTAACGAGGTTTTAAAGGTACCTGAACCAGTTTTATCAGCGTCACCGTTGACAAATACATCTGCAATAGAAGACACATAAAAAGTAAACAGAACAGTAAACATTACTATCAAAAATTTTACTTTTTTCATTTTAACCTCGATATTATTTATTAGTTAGTTTAAATATTATCCTAATAAATAATATCTTACAGGCTTCCATTATAATCAACAACCACTGTCTGTGTAAAACTTATTGATCCATCTCCAGTACCAGTTGTTAGTGTATTTGCTGTAGCAGTTATTGTATAGGTACCAGTTCCAGACAATGTTGCTGCAGTCGTAGCACCAACAGTTGCATCCCAAGAAATTGATAATGTGGCTCCACCACTTGTTTCAACTTCAGTTATTTTATAATAAAAACCATGACTAGCTTCACCTGTAATATTAAAAGCAATAGTATTTGGTGCTGAAAGTGTGTAAGCCGCTGTCTGTTTAACAAATTCTCCTAAATCAACTTCGCCACTTGTTGGTGTTGTGGTAATTCCTAGTGGATCAATAATGGTGCATTTAAAATTTCCTGTACCAGTTTTATTTGCATCACCCCATACATCGGCATTAGCATTAATAGCAAAAGCTACAAAAAGGACTGCGAGAATTACTGCGAATTTTTTCATAATAAACTCCTAAAAAATTGTTAATAAAAATAATTATAAAAAGATTTTTTTTTCTGGTTTACCCCTTTCCCCTTTTTTGGTTCACGGCGGGACCGCTCGCTAATATAAAAAAGACGCTACCTCAGGATTTAGGGTTCCCGAAATCAAAGAACACTCAGCCCGGTGTAAAGAAAATTACACAGGACGCCGATAAATCCGCTAAGCGTATGCTATAAAAATCTTGAAATTTCGATGAAAATTGGGAATTCTTTTAAGGAACCATAGAAAAGTATTTGCAAAATGATGTAAAAAACATTATATTTGCGAACTGTGAGTTTTGCTACGGCGAACTCCTTATGTGCGGCTATGAGTCGCTACCTCATAGCCGTACTTTTTTTTCATTTAATTTCTTCTGATTTTATTTTCTCCGTTCTCTTTTTTTTAAAAAAAACAATACTTTTTTTATTCACATTTTATCAACAATGTTATCAACATTTTCTACACATAAAAAAACAAAAAAAGGGGATGGATTTTTGTAACCGATTTGTTAAAAAAAGTTAAAAAAAACCTAACCCCGCAATCTGATTAATTGCACTTTAATCTTTATTTTTTTGTTCATATTTTCGCTACCCTATGAATAGGGGGAGCAAATATAAGTTATTGAAAAACAAAAAGCAAGCATTTTTTTTAAAATTTAAATAATTCCGAATTTGTTATCGCAAACTAACTTTTAATTTAATATTTAGTAACACTTATAAACAAAATCAATTCAAACGATTAGAAAATCGGACTCAATCATCTTTTGTGGAAAAAATAATTTTTATTTTGAGAGCGATTTTGAAGAAAAAAATGAAATTAAATTACTGTGCGGTAATCAGCAAGTCAATTTTTTTCTTCTGAAATTTCCACAAGTTCAATTTCATCAGCCGGTTTTTTGGGTGGTCTCCCGGGCTTCGGTTCGTCGAAAAGCCCCATCAGTCCTTTGTTTTCCCAGCCACGGAGCCAGTTGCTGACAGTGTCGCGATGCACGTTGAATATGCTGGCGATGTCGGCAATGGAATAATTGTTCGAGCTGAGCAGTATGGCATTAGCCCTGAGCCGCACTTTGTTGGAAGGACAATTCTTCATAAGCAATTTCAGCTTATCTTCTTCGCCGTCTTTTAATTCATCAACAAATCTCATAATACATATTTATAGGTTTTTTAATAATAATTTAATTTCAGATTTTTTTATTCTTTTCATAATACATTTATCCACAAAACCGAAATTTGGTTTCAGCATATTTTTTACTTCATAAACCAGCTACTTTTTACCCGGGAAATTTTAATTTTGGGCGGTAATAAACAAAAAGCAAATTCCGTTTGGTTCAAAATATTCAGTTCCTCCCTTTAACATAAAATAATAACAACAAAAAAATTGAACTCACGATATTTATTTAAAAAAATACTAATTTGTCTTTTATGATAATTTTATTATTTTTGTCCTTTAAATTCAAACATAATAATTTTATTATAGACATCTATAAGTTTTGAATAGTTCCTTAAGTTCTTTTTCAGGCACTATCGAGGTCGTAATGAAGCCCGTCATTAAATTTGAATACGGAGAAATCAGGATACGTAAAGCCGAAGCTGATTTGATCCGCGAACGAATACTTTCAATTGCAAAGGAGAAAGATATTGGCATTGTGCCAATCCAATACGAGCGCCTCCTTAAAGATATAGAACAAAAATTGTCGGATATGAGCGAACTATATGATTTTATTCTCGATGGCAAACCGGTTGACTTCTCCAAAGAAAATTTCGCAATGTTCAAATCCAAAGTTCTCAAAACATTTTTTCATTCCAAGCGTGAAGATGAAATAATAACGCTTCAAAAAAAGAACCTCGATATACTTTGTTTTTATGCTTTCGATATATGCTGGAATGATTTTAAGAACATGCAGAATCAGAACTATAATGACGGTAACGGAATCAACGAGCATACCGAAAAAAGGATTAATGCAGTAATAAAAATCATTAACAGAAATACAATCAGCTATCTTTTAATTTCACTTTTGTTTATCATCAGCATCGCATTATCGGTTAATTACTTTGAATTGAAGGGAAAATACGTGGAAAGGGAAATCAAGTACAACAGTGCGCTGAAAGCACTGACCGAGCAGTTTCAGCATTTCACAAAATTCGATTATCATTATTACGATTCACTTCCGTTACCGAACGATGACATACTTCTTAAAATAGATTTTGACGATATGAACCAGGATTATAAAAATTTTCCATATCATTATGAAGTCATCGTGAATAAATCGGGCTCATCCATAAAATCGGAACCCGGAATCAAAACATGCCTTCAGTTAGGTAAGGAAAAGGCATTCGGTTTCGGATTGAGGAACTGCATATCGGGATGTTATGTTTTCACGAGTGCCATACCTTATTACAAGCAGCCGAACAGTACGATACTGAGGATAAAGCTGGGAAAGAAATATCACCTGACATACCTGACATTCAAGTGGGTGGAGGTCGGTCACAACTGGGGTTCAATCGGCTATGTTTACATCAACGGGAACAGGGTCGGAGACTTGATTTATAATTCAATCGGGAATTATCCGCCGAGCAGTATGATGCAGGATGAACGGCTTACCGAATACAGGGCAAAATTGGACGAAACGGCAAGCTCTTTAGATTTTCATGTTTTCGACATATCGAACGAGAGCGAAATTTTCATAAATAACATTGTAATTTACGGAAAGTAGCTTTTTAGCTGTTAGCTAAACTGCTACATGCTAAACTGCTAACTGCTAAACAACTAATCGCTTTTAATTAGCAATTGCACGAACTCATCCAACTTTTTATCAAACTGCTCTGCTATTTTAGTTCCTTCTTCTTTCAAAGCAAGAAGATTTTTTTCAGAAGCATTGTCCATCTGGCTATTAGAGATAGTCAACGGTGAATTAATACGCAGATACTGATTCGGTTTACCGACAGCATCGAACATCTGCCTGAGCTGGTAATCAACAGTTTCTGAAACACCGGACATCATAATGTCAATGAGCGGTTTTGCCCACTCGAGCAATCCCCAATCTTTCGCATCCTTGTACATGTAAGGAGTTTTTACGAATCCCGTTCCCAGGGATAGTATAGCCATATCAGCGGCTTTGGGACCCAATTTATTACGCACTTCGGCATAAGCACACAATGAAGGATTGTTAGCAAACACTCCCCCGTCAACGAGGAAATACTGAACACCGGTCATAGATTGTATTCTCGCACATTCGAAATAGGTCGGTGCAGCAGAAGTTGCTCTGGCAACATCCCTGACATAGAAATCGTACATCTCATTTTTCGCATCCATTTTGTTGAAGAATTTTGCTTCGCGGGCAAAAATCTCATAAGCGGGAATCAGGCATGGTTTTAATAACTGATTCAGCTTCAAATCACCGAAGTACTCTTTCAGAGAGTTTTGCAGGTCTGAAACATTGTATTTTTCATCCAGCAGACCACCTGCTGATTTGAGTTTTTGCCAAATCGAAATGTCGAATATTTCACCACCGCGATTGAGGTAAAGCTGAACGGCATCCCCGGCAGAAAATTTCGGTTTATTGTCATCACCGGGAGTGAGATAAATGCAGGTTAGGATACCTCCGGTGCTTGTGCCGGCAAGCAAGTCGAAATAATCTGCAATTCGTGCATCTGCTCTTTTTGTCCTGGTTTGAATTTTCTTTTCCAGTGAAACGATGATTTGCCCGGGGATAATGCCGCGTATTCCACCGCCATCAATAGAAAGTATCCGAAAAAGTTTTGTTCTTTTCTTCATAATATTTTTCTCAATAAAGTTATAAACAAACCTGAAATTAACAGGTTTGTCTATAACAAAAAATTAAAATGTACAGAAGCAATATTCTGAGTATCTAAATATTTGTAAAATTTTACCGGAGTAACTACATATAATCAAACCCACAAATGTGAGATTAAAATCCGAAATTCTTAGTTTCGACCCATTCGTTTTTGATTAAAGTCCACCAGTCAACGGCAAGCCCTTTGAGAACATAATCATAAGGCAGCCAGCCGTATCCCGATGCACCCCAGCCGCTTCCCCATGAATTTCGAATCATTAAAGCACCTGTACTCGTTGTTCCTGCAGCGTTAGGATTTTTGACTTTTTTATTATCGTCATATCCGACGGCTACTATAGCATGACCTCCCAGCACTTTCTCTACCGGAGTCGGGTAAGGGATGTCACCGGGATTAACCGGTTTATCTATAGAGCTGTACACGGTGAATCCGAACATTGAAGGCAAGCCGGCAGCAAGATTTGTCTTGATTTTGTTCAATAATTTATCCTTAGTTGTTCCCGAAGTATCTAAGCGGTAATAAATCAGGGCTTGATAATTCTGCGATAAACCGTAGCAGAAAGGAGTCGGCTCCTTGTCAAAATCGGCTGTATTATAGGGCCAATATTTTTCTGGTAAAACTCCGAAGAGAGCCATGGCTCCCATAGTTGACCTAAGGAATGCACCAGTGTCACCTGTCCAGCCGAGCAGATTGCGGGTAACTTTGTATAAGAAAAGCCGGGATGCATTAATGAACGAACCAAAAGCCCTGTTTTCGAAATACTCAAGCATCCCTACCCCCGCATTGGCAGTGCAGGAGCCGATGTCGCCCTGGTCTTCCACCGGCGAGCACCATTGTGTTAAATCTACTTTTTTATCGAGCTTTTGACCCGGTGAATCGCTGATTTTCATCTTTTTGAACAATTTAGAGATTTCGTCCCTATTATGTCCATAATCCCTGAAATCCGGATAGTCAGGCAACCATCCCATTTTCATTTTGCGAACTGAATCCTTCATAATAAACTCCCAATAGATTAATAAAAATAGTTAATTTGGTTTAACCACAAGTGGTATTAGTAATGTCCACAGAATTAAAATAATAGAAGCAACAGGAGCATTGTACAAATCCCAATAGTTGAAGAGTCCCCCGTTGATTGAATAAGTCCAGACGAGGAAAGAGAGTGTTGCAACAACTAACTGGGTTATGTTTTTTACTCCCGTGAACCGTTTGAGATAGAACGGTGTGAGAATCAACAAAACTAAGGTAATAATCAGATACCAAAGTTTTGAGTATGAAGCTGGTATCATTCCAATAAGAACCATATAGCCACCTACAATTTCGGTAGGAATCAACTTGACCAGTTTGTTCTGGTAAGGCTGCACATGATTTATCTCACGAGTCATACATTTCTCCTTAAAAATCAAAAAAATTAATTTTCAAAAAGTCGTTTATTTGCTCTTCAATAAATCATTAACATTCATTCATCCCGGGCAGAAACGATAAAGATGAATTATTATTTATATGAGTTGTAAAGTTTTTTTATAGGTAAATTAGGAGTTTAAAAATTACAAGGTTTTTTTATTACAAATAACATATTTAACTCATTATTTAATATATAAATACTAATTTTTAACCTTTATCAGAAATAAATCTACCGGGAAAAAAAATTAGAGTATTTGTAACCTCAGAAGATAATAACCGTAATACAACTATCACAAGATTGCTTAGAGAAAAAAATATAATATTGTTCAACAATTTTTTCGGAGATATAAATGAAAACAGGATTTATTGGAAATGCATTTGCCATAATGCTTTCTCTGGCAATCTTTTTCAGCGTAGCAGCAGCACAAGACGGCGGCACACTGAAAGAAGTGAAAATCAAGACGACAGTTACCAAACAGGACAGCAAAGATAAAATCGAAACAGTCGTGGATTTGCTGAAAGGAGTGAAAGAATCGGCTCTGAAACTTGAAGATAAAATGCTTACTGTAAAATTCGACCCGAAAGAAATCTCTTCATCGATGATTGTTTATACAATCAATATTTTAGGTTATGATGCGGAGATAATGGAGGAAAAAGATTGTATTGATACAAGCTCGACAAAATGAATTATATGAAATGGCTGTCCAAATATTCGGATATTGATTTATTCAAGGCAAAATCATTATCCCTGATACCTTAAAAGGTTATATAATATAGGACAGCCAATTTAATATTAAACCTAAACAGTAATTTAATCGTCTAAGCACAAATTCTTTTTATAAAGTTGACTTATTAAGAGTTTCGGGATTTTTAAATGGTTAAGATGAGATTACTGTTATTTATTGGTATAATACTTTTTTCGTATATAAATTCATACTCACAAAATAAACCTGAAGAAGTTCTTTCGCAGGGAAAAATCACAGGTCATGTAATTGACAAGGATTCGTTATTCCCTCTTCCCGGAGCGACAATTAGCTTATATAAATACAGCGATTCAACAATTCTGAAGGGAGCGATAGCCGACAGAAAAGGAAAATTTGAAATCAACGATATTCCATTCGGAAAGTATGCTCTTAAAGCATCATATATAGGATATTCTCAGAAATTTGTCAGGAACCTGGAAATAAATTCATCAAAACCATCATTGAATCTCGGACAAATCGGACTAAATTTATCTATATCGTCAACTGACGAGGTAAAAGTAACAGCAGATAAGCCACAGGTGGAATTTTCTGCCGGAAAAAAAGTTTTTAATATTGACAAAGACATTGCCTCATCGGGTGGCAATGCCATAGATGTATTGAAAAACCTGCCATCAGTCGAAGTTGATATCGATAATAATGTTTCTTTGAGAGGAAGTACAAGTGTTCAGTTTTTGATTAATGGAAAACCGTCAACTATGCTGTCGTCAGGTACATCGGCACTTGAACAAATACCTGCGAACATGATAGAGAACATAGAAGTTATTACAAATCCTACAGCAAAGTTTGACGCCGAAGGTACTGCAGGAATAATTAATATTAATCTCAAAAAAGAAAGTAATAACGGAATAAACGGAATTGCATCGCTTAACGCGGGAACTTATGACAGGTATAATGCTTCACTTAATTTGAATTATAAAATAGATGGGCTTAATATAACAGCAGGATATGATTTCAGCAAGCATTTATGGGGCATGGACGGTTCATCATTTAGACAAACTACATTAAAAGATTCAACATCGACAGATTCCACATCAGAAATGAATCAATCGTTTTTCATGAGAAATGTTCATTTGTCTCACGGTATGCGAGCAAGTATTGAATATAACTTAAGCAATTCAGACCAATTTATATTAAACAGTTCGTACAGAAGTTGGAATTCGGACAGAACCGGTGAATCTAACAATTCGGCTAATAATTTATCGGGAGAAATCATAGAAAAGAGCAACTCCAATAGCGGAGAAATCAGCCATTCTCCAAATCTCGATTTATCGTTTAATTACAGACATTCATTCGAAAAATTTCATGAGCTGACTTTTGACGCATTTTATTCGACAGACAATGATGATGAGAATACTGTTAACAATCAATATTTTAAATATCCCGACCCATATTATTATGGACTTAATTCAATCGGTTTAGATAAAAATAAATCAATTATATTACAATCTGATTACGTATTACCATTAAGGGATAGTACAAAACTCGAAGCAGGAATTAAAGCAACAATGAAAATTATGGATTCTGATTACAGGAATTTAACGAAATCAGACACAAGCACAGATTGGATTTTGGATGCGGCAAAATCAAATCATTATAAATATGATGAAAATGTATATTCTGCTTATGCAATTTTTTCGAATAAAGTCGGAGATTTTTCTTATTCAGCCGGCATAAGAGTTGAACAAACAGTAACAAAAGGTGAGCAAAAAACGAGCGGTGGAGTAACAAATAGAAATTATCTTGATTTCTTCCCGAATATTAGTTTCGGGTATAAATTCAACCTGTTTCATGAATTACAATTAAGCTACAGTCGCAGGATTGAAAGACCGCGTTCATGGTTCCTTAATCCATTTGTCGAATATATGGATTATTATAATGTAAGATATGGAAATCCGAATTTAAAACCGCAATATACAAATTCATTTGAATTAGGATTATTGAACAATTTTACAAAATTTTCAGTTACACCATCAGTATTTTATAATCGAACAACAGATGTTTTTGACAGGTTCTCTCTTTTGCAACCGGATGGGAAAATGGCAGTAACATGGGAAAATATGTCATCGAAATATTCTTATGGTTTGGAATTAAACTGTTCCGGCGACCCGTTCACTTGGCTACGGTTAAGTATTGACGGCTCATATTATAAATATGTAGTCGAGGGCGTTCAAAGCTATGCAGGAACGAAACGGGAAGATTATAGCTGGAATACAAGATTAAATTCAACAATTAATCCATTTAAAGAACTTAGTTTCCAAATCATCGGGAATTATATGGCTCCGAGCGAGAACATACAAGGTAAAAGATTTGCTTCCTGGGGAGTTGACCTGGGAGCGAGATATGAATTATTTGAAAACCTTACATTTTCATTCAGGGCATCTGATATTTTCCACACACAGGCATGGCATACAATCTCTGAAGGTAAGGGATTTTATTATGAAAACAATATGCTTCGGCTTTCACAATACGTATCACTTGGAATTCAGTATAAGATTAACCAGGGAATAAAACAAAGACAAAGAAACGGGGACAACGGCTTCGAAGATGAAGGAATGTTTTGATTCTAAATAATATACATATCTTATTATTTCACAAATAGATACTTTAAAGAATTACTATATTTTTAGTCATATAACTAAAATTTTAGTTGTTTTATTAATATTTTAGTTATATTTTTGTAACTAAATTTATAGTTGATGTGTCTTAATGTATAAATGGTGAGTTTAAAATGAGAGAATTGACAAAAGCGGAAGAACAGGTGATGCATATTTTATGGAAGCTTCGAAAAGCTTATGTAAAGGATGTAATCGCAGAATTGCCTGAACCTAAGCCTGCATATAATACAGTTTCTACTATTATCAGAATACTTGAGAAAAAAGGATTTGTTGAACACGAAATTTTCGGAAATACACATAGGTATTTCCCTGCAGTTTCTAAAAAGGATTATACAAAAGGTTTTTTAAAGGGATTTGTAAAAAATTACTTTGAAAATTCATACCAGCAAATGGTATCATTCTTTGCTAAAGAAAATAACCTCAATCTGAATGACCTCGAAGACATCAAACAACTTATAGATAACCAAATCAAAATAAAAAAGGAGAAAAAGTAATGAACAGCTTTTTTATCTACACAATCGAATCCGGAATATGTCTCGCAGCTTTTCAAATAGCATTTCTAATTTTATTAAGAAAAGATACATTCTTTGCAATTAGCAGGGTATATCTTTTATTGACATTTATTGTTTCTGCAATTTTACCTGCATTGAATTTTTCAAATGCAGTAAGCAATCCTGATGTTATACCTACTGCTTTATTCAGCACAATAACAATTGAAGCAAGTAAAGCTGAGCAAGCGGTTAGTAGTGGTATAAATTTCGGAGAAATAATGTTAGTTATATACTTTACAGGTGTCTTGATATTCCTTAGCAGGTTTATTATGAGATTGTTGCAACTATTAAATTTAACCAGAAAGTTTGGAATCAGAAAGATTGACGGATATAAATTTGTTTTTACAGAAAGTCAATACTCTCCATTTTCATTTTTCAATATTATTTTTCTTGGAAGTTCTTTCACTTATAATTCAGAGACTAAGAATATTTTGGCACATGAAAAAGTACATATTGACAAACACCACACTTTTGATATATTAGTTGCCGAAATTATGACAATTCTTCAATGGTTTAATCCATTTATCTGGCTAATAAAAATGTCATTGCAAGAGGTGCATGAATACCAGGCAGACGAGGGTGTCGTGAAACTTGGTGTTGATAAATCCGATTACCAAAAATTGATACTTAGTAAAATTGCCGGGAGTGAGATTTTTCAAACGGCAAATAATTTCAGTTATCAGCTAATCAAAAGGAGAATAAAAATGATTACCAAAGCAAAGACAAAGAAAATAGCTCTCGTGAAGCTAATGTTAATTGTCCCGATTTCATTATTACTTTTCTTGTCTTTTTCATGTTCACAGAAAGAAAATTTGAGCCCTTATGAAGATGTAATAAGCATACCGAAGGATAAAATTGATTCACATGCTGTTTATCCTACCGGTTGGAATGATATGTGGAATTTTATTAGCAGCAGGATAAAAACTCCAAAGGAACTAATTGAGAAAAACACATGCGGCAAACTTGCAATCAGGTTCGAAGTGGATATTGATGGAACGATAGAAAATGTCAGGGTGGCTCAATCAAAAGAAATCGGTGGCGAGTGGAAAAAGGGTAAACTTGGCTATGGATGCGATGAAGAAGCAACCAGAGTCATTAAAGAAATGCCGAAATGGAAGCCGGCGATTTCAGAAGGAAAACCGGTTAAGCTGACACAATCTCTTATATTATTTTTTGGCTCGAAAGAGATGGAATCAAAGTGGAATTTACTCGAAAAACATCAACCGACATCAGTAATTTTAAATGATAAAGAACAACCACCTAATGAAACCATTAGAGTCGATGAAGAGCCAATGGTTGATTTGTCATTATTGGCAAAAGCAGTTAAATATCCTGAAACAGCCAGATTAGCAAATAAAGAAGGAAGAGTCGTGCTGAATGTTTTAGTAACTAAATCAGGAGATGTTTCAGAGGTAAAAATTCTAGAAAGTGCCGACGCAATATTTAATGAATCTGCGATGAATGCAGTTAAGAGTGTTAAATTTAAACCGGCTGTAAATGAAGGAAAGAATGTATATTGTTGGGTGTGCGTGCCGATTAATTTTAGATTGAAATAATTTTTATAAAAAGCCAACTTCACGTTGGCTTTTAATATTATATAATTTCAATCATTCTAAAAATAATAAACAAAACCAATACCAAGATAATTATACGTTTTCTTAGAATATATATCCAAACCTACTCTCACCTGAATACCGAAATTTTTATAGAGATTTAATTTTAATCCTAAATATGAACTAAGACCTATTCCACCTGAATAATAATCTTTTCCAACTCCAAAAAGTGAGGGTCCAGCTCCAAAATCAACTTTAATCCAATTTCTGTCAATTTCAATACATGGTATGAATGAAATATACATTGAGGTTGCACCGTTGATATTACCAACCTCCAAACCAAAAATATATCCCAGATTAATAGATTTTGAAAATTTGAAAAAACTTCCTCTTTCAATACCAAAAAAGTTGTTCCCATCATAAAAATACGGCTCTCTATTTATTAATAAATTAGGAGGGCTATGTTTGGAGTATATGAAGGAATAATATTTGTATCCTCCTTCATTAAAGGAATGAAGGCATGAATCTTTTGATTTAGTCGAATCGTTAACTAAAGGAACAGCACATATTGTTATTTGAGATAAAATACAAATCAGAAATACATAATATAACAATCTCTGGATTTTCATAAAAATCCCTTTGTATAGTTAAAGAAAATAATATTTATTTCAAATTTGTATTAATTGTCAATAAATAATCCAATTGTTGTTGCTATTTTTGACGCTTATTAAATATGATTATTTTCTAATTATTTATTCAAGATGAAAAATAATTTTAAAAAGATTTTCAAGATAGAAGGTAATATAAACATTGTAGATGAACTTCCTTTGTGGTCGGCTCCATTCGGATTGAAACTTTTGGATATAATAAAAATGAAACCAGGAATGAATGTGCTGGATATTGGTTCAGGGCTTGGATTCCCTGCTATTGAAATTGCAATGAGACTTGGCGAATCATGCAAGATTTGGGGAGTCGAACCCTGGAAGGAAGCAAGAGACAGAGCAAAAGAAAAAATCAGAGTGCTTGGACTAAAAAATATCGAAATAAAAAATGCAGTTGCCGAAGTGTTGCCATTTGATAATGATTTATTCGATTTAGTAGTTTCGAATAATGGTATAAATAATGTGCAGGATATTCAAAAATCATTCAGTGAAATTCACAGGACTTCAAAGATTGGGAGTCAATTTGTTTTTACAATGAATCTCGATGGTTCAATGCATGAGTTCTATTCAGTTTTTCATGATGTTTTGTTAAAACATAATATGACAAAAGAAATTCAGAAAATGAAAGAGCATATTTATGAAAAAAGAAAACCGGTAATTGAAATTGAAAAATGGCTGACTGATGCTGGATTTTATATAAACAGTATAATAACAAACAGCTTTAAGCTTAGATACCTTAATGGAACTGCAATGCTTAACCATTTCTTAACTCAGGTCGGATTCATTGAGAGCTGGTTCAAAATTTTACCTGATGAGAGGGCAATTGAAATATTTGCTGTAATTGAAGAAAAATTGAATAAAATAGCAGAAGAAGAAGGAGAAATTGTATTGACAATACCCTACTCTACTTTTGAGTGTTTCAAGATTTAACATGAAAACATGGAAATAACTAAAACATATTATCCGAAAACCAGAAACGAATGGAGAAAGTGGCTCGAAAAGAATCACAAAAAAGAAAAAGAGATTTGGTTAGTATTTTATAAAAAACACACTGGTAAACCACGGGTATCGTATGATGATGCAGTAGAAGAGGCATTGTGTTTCGGATGGATTGACAGTACAGTTAAAAGAATTGATGATGAAAAATACTGCCAGAAATTTACTCCAAGAAATCAAAAAAGTGGCTGGTCGGAATTGAATATAATGAGAGTAAATAAACTCAATAAAGAAGGGAAAATGACTGATGCCGGAATGGAAAAATTCAAACCTGAAAATAAGAATTCACAAAGAATTGATAATAGTGATGATAAAAATATTCCTTCTTTTATTCTTTCCGTATTAAAGAAGAATCCCACTGCTTATAATAGTTTCAAACAACTGGCACCTTCGCATAAAAAGAATTACCTGAGATGGATTATGGAAGCAAAAAAGGTAGAAACAAAACAAAGAAGATTAGAAAAAGCAATGAAAATGCTTAGTAAAGGAGAAGTAATTGGAGTTAATACAAGAATTAATGATTAAATATTATTTCAATATTTCAGAATTTTCCTAATAAAATAATTCTTATAACTTTTACAACAGATAATATATGGTCCTGGTGTTAACTGTGAAATATTAAATTTAAAATTACCTGAATATTTCGTTGTTGATTCTTCAATAATGTTCCCCAAAACATCAAATACCTTAACAGAAAATATTTCTTTCCCATTAGTTTTGATAGAAATAAAATTATTATCCGAAATAACTGTAATTTCAGGTTCAGATTCAACTTTAACACCAGTATTTAATAAATCAGTTATGTTAAGTTTCCAAATAGTGCCATTGACTCCCCTCTCAGCAAGAACAATAGATTTTTCTTTTTCCCAATAAGCAATTGATAGAAAATTCCTTCCTGAAGCAGGTAGAATCTCATTCCAATTTAACAAGTCAGAAGTATAATAAATCGAACCATCAGAGAAGTAAGTAACTAAAAATCTGTCTTCAACATTAGCAAACACATTGAAAGAATAATTTAGTGCTCCGGGCATAGTCAAAGTGCTTGAATTATTATTTTCATCAATTGTGTAATAAGTTCTTGCAAAATTAGCAGCAACAATAAGCCTATTTTTAAATACGGACATTCGGAATAGTGCAGCAGGATTTAAGCCATCAAGAATCTGCCATTTTTTGCCATCATCACCGCTTTTTTTAAGTTTATTAGAATTAGACATTTCTCCATCCGTTATATAAATCGCATCATTATAATTTATTACATCATAAATTCTGTAATTACTCAACACATTAAATCTATCACCTGCATTCAAAGACCAGGAACTTCCTTTATCGTCAGACTGCCAAACTTGCCCAAAACATGCAAGAGTGCTGTCATTAGGATTACCGCAATTACCACCGTTTTTTGAATATTGTTGAGCGTCATATGAACCGGTCGATACATAAAATTTACTATTTGAGGAATCAAAACACAAACCCCAAGAATGAAGAACATTAGGAAGAACAGGTTTTTTCTTTGAATCATATCTTACCTTTTCAAATTCACCCGAATATGGAAAATATCTATAGAAATTTCCACCATCCCATCCATCACCAATCGAAGGATCGCTTCCAATGCCGTAAAGTGTATCTCCAATCCATTTAATGCAATGGACACCCTGTTCACTGAACTGACCTAAAGTTATTAACCATTCTCCGCTAAATTTTGCAAGTATGGCACCATCAAATTCTGCAGGGCGTGCAGTAGCAAAACCAAAATAAAGTTCATCACCTCTCGGAGCAATAGTCCAACAACCGAACCATTGTGCATTCGGAGTAAACCCGGTTTCCTTTTTATACCATTCTGCATAATTAAAATCCGGATTGATTTCATCAAGTTTAAATTCAGCTTTGGCTAAAAATAATTCAGATGAAATTAAACTTATGATACTAAAAAGATTTATAAGATATTTTGTTCTCATAATTCAGCAATTACTAAATAATTTTTTACTAATGTAATTATAATACTTCATTTATTTTTTAGTCAACATTAAGATAAATTTGAATATCGGCTAACACAACTCATTGAATATCAATCATTTATAGATAGAAAAATTTTAATAAGAGATAAATAATTCTTAATTTTGTACTATTAATTTTGAAAATTAATTTAATTTCATCATTAAATGAATTTTTTAGTAATTAATTATTCAAAATTAAATATAAAAATTTTCTTTTTTGATAAAATTATTGATGTTTATATTTAAGGTTAAAGTGTTTGATGAATAAATTTTATAGAATAATTTTTTTAATTTCAAGTTTTTTATCGTTACTAATTAATATTAATGTTTCCTCAGCCCAAAAAAGTGAAGTTTGTCTCGAATGTCATTCAGACCCGGATATTTCGACTGAAAGAAATGGAAAAACGATATCATTAACAGTAAAGAAGTTTTCTCTTGCTAAATCAGTTCACGGAAAACTTGAATGTGTAAACTGCCATGTTGGCTTTGACCCGGAAGTCGTTCCGCATAAAACACCGATGACACAACCGAATTGCATGAATTGCCATAAGGATGCTCCTTCCAAGCATTTCTTCCATCAGAATATGGGGAAGCCGAATCCCGGAACAAATCCTGCTTATTCTAATTGCAAAGGATGCCATGGCAATCATGAAGTATCATCGTTCAAGTCGGCATTTACCAAGACACATTTTACAAATTCAACGAATTTTTGCGGCGGCTGCCATAAAAGCGAAAAGGCAGCTCATTTAAAATCGCAGCACTTCGTTGCTTTGAATAAAAATAATCCAAATGCACCAACTTGCATTTACTGTCACAGCAAACCGGTAACTAAAGCAAATGAACCCGACCTCCTGACCATGAAAAGGAACCAGGAGAAACTTTGTTTGGGATGTCATTTGAATAATCCTGATATTCAGAGCAAGTACGCAAAAACCCTTGTAAGTTACAGTACAAGTGTCCATGGTGCAGCAATTTCGAGGGGCAATCCTAATGCTGCAGTTTGTGTTGATTGCCATGGTACACACGACTTACAGAATACAGAGTCACCGACATCACATATAAATCAATTCAACATCCCGGATGTATGCGGGAAATGTCACGTATCGATTGCCCAGGAATACGGGAGCAGTATTCATGGATTTGCTCTAAAAAAAGGAATTAAGGATTCACCGGGATGTACTTATTGTCACGGTGAACATAATATCAGACCTCTTCCGAATGTTCCCCCCAGGGTATTCGAGGAAACTCATATCAAGCATACGACTATTGTCAGAAATAAGATGGTTTATTGTGTGGCTTGCCATTCCGATGAAAAACTGATGAAGAAATATAATATAAGCACAGTTGCCAAGGCGCATGACTGGCTGCCAAATAAAGAAACACACTGGGAAACTGTTCGATGCGTTGATTGTCATTCTTCATATATCCCGCCTAATCTTTCGCATAATATTTTGCCGCCGGAAAAAACTTTAAAGAAATGCGAGGAATGTCATGCACAGAATTCGTTGCTAATGTCAAAATTATATAAGCATGAAAAGATTACATCGAGAGAGAAATTCGGATTTATCAACGGAACAATATTGAGCGATGCTTATGTTATAGGCACAACAAGAAATATTTTATTGGATTCACTTAGTTTAATCATTTTCGGATTGATTTGCATAGGAATTTTATTACACGCTTTATTAAGATGGTATTTTAATACGGGAAAAGAAAAATAATGAAAAAATTTTATATATATCCTCTTTGGCTTAGGATTTGGCATTGGTTTAACGTTCTTTTATTTTTAATTTTGATTTTATCCGGAATATCCCTTCATTATTCCGATTCGGGTTCATTATTTGTTCCATTCAAAATTGCAATGTCGGCTCATAATATTGCCGGTGCATTGCTGTCACTAATTTATGTTTATTATATAATTTTCAATATTGCAACAGGTAATATTAAATATTATATACCGGTTATTAAGGGAATATTAAAGAAAATCGTCAAGCAACTAAAGTTTTATCTAATGGGGATTTTCAACCAGGATAAACACCCATTTCATCAGGATGACAAGCAAAAATTCAATCCAATGCAACAGATATCATATATCGGAGTAATGTTTATCCTGATGCCGCTGATAATCATCTCCGGATGGTTGTTGATGTTTCCCGAATTTGCTCCAACTGAATTTTTCGGTATGGGTGGGATTTGGCCAATGGCAATACTGCATATAACTGTGGGATTCTTCCTTAGTTTGTTCATGTTTGTTCATATTTATCTCGGGACAACCGGCAAAACATTGGGGGAATTGTACAAATCCATGATTAACGGATGGCATTTATCTGAAGAAATTGAAGAGCCAGTATTACAACCCGAACCTGCAAAAACAGATGGTACAACCGGAAAGAAACACTTATTCCCTATTGTATTTTACAATCCGATTACGATGGCGGGTGTATTGGTTGCAATCGTAAGTCTTCTCATAATTGTATTTTTAATTATCATAGAGTTTCTTTCGACTGATTTACAGAATCCTTATGTCGGAATTGTGACATTTATAATCCTTCCATCATTTCTTATATTCGGTTTGATTCTGATAGCACTCGGGGCTATACGTGAAAACAGAAGAATTTTAAGAATGAAACAAGGAAGAAAAGCACTCCCAATAATTGATTTGAATAATCCCAAATATCAGATAACGACACTTGTATTTACAGTGGGAACATTCCTATTGATTTTATTGTCTGCATTCGGTTCGTTTCAGGCATACGAATACACCGATTCGGATGAATTTTGCGGAACTGTCTGCCATAAAGTGATGGCACCCGAATATACTGCGTACAAAGAATCACCACATTCAAGAGTTGGTTGTGTCAAATGTCATATCGGTTCGGGTGCAAGCTGGTATGTGCGTTCGAAACTTTCCGGTATGTATCAGATATATGCCGTTCTCTTTGAAAAATACCATAAACCGATACCTTCACCGGTGGAGAACTTAAGACCTGCACAGGAAACATGTGAACAATGCCATTGGCCCAAGCATTTTTACAGTGATAAGAAAGTTGAATATAATCTGTACAACAGCAATGAAGATAATTCTGAAACAAAAATAACAATGCTGATTTTTGTTGGTGGAGGAAACAAGGAATTGGGTAATACATCAGGCATTCACTATAACATGAATTTAGCAAATGAAGTTACCTATATCGCATCAGACAGAACAAGGCAGACTATTCCATGGGTTAAAGTAAAATCACTTGTAACCGGAAAAGAAACTCTTTATAAATCGTTAGATGATAAATTACCTGACGAAATGGTGAATCCGGAAAACATGAGGCGGCTCGATTGCATAGATTGCCATAACAGACCTTCTCACGTATATGACCAGCCGAACAAGAGGATAAATTCTTATTTGTCAGTAAATAAGATTGATAAGACGCTGCCGTATATTAAGAGTCTCGCAATTCAGTCTGTGGAAACTTATGCCACGAGAAGAAATACTGCATACAGGGATATCAATAATTATGTCTGGAACTTTTACAAACAAAATTTTGCAAATATAGCCGAGACAAGGCAAAGCGATATAAACAGAAGCATTGCAGCAATAAATCAATTATATCAAAAGAGCTATTTTCCGGATATGAAAGTAAACTGGAAAAACTTTCCAAACAATATTGGTCATTTGTATAGCAAAGGATGTTTCAGATGCCATGATGACAGGCATGTCAGTCCGGATGGCAAAGTAATCTCGAAGGATTGCAACCTTTGCCATAAGATTATTGCACAAAAAGCTCCCGGTAAAGAATTAGAAGAAAATAGTAATGGATTGAAATTTGCCCATCCGGGTGGAATTGACAGAATGGTAAATAAAAATTATTGCCCGGACTGTCATGCATCGGAAGGTATAACAAAAATGAAATTTAATAAATGAGCAATTTAGTTTGTAGAATCATTCAAATTCATATCAGAGTTTGAATGATTCATATTAATGGGAGGAAATAAATTGAGACTGTTTTTTAATAAAAAAATTATACCCGGAAAATATTCATTAATAATTACAGCTTCATTAATATTGATTTTAATCCTGTACTTAAATTTTCCGCTAACGAGCCAGCAACAAAATCCAGCGAATGATGATTGCCTGATGTGCCATAATGATAAAAATTTGAAAATCAGCAGGGGTGGAAAACAGATATCAGGATATATTGATGAAAAGACTTATTCAAAATCAATACATGCTAAGATTCAATGTGTCGGATGTCATGCCGATTTAGCAAATAAGGATTTACCTCATGATAAGCCGAAAAAAGCACAGTGCGGTTCTTGTCATAAGGAGGAACAGGGTTTATACAATGAATGTCTTCATGGAAAATCATATAATAAAGGTGATAAGTTAGCACCAACTTGCCAAACATGTCATGGGAAACATGAAATTGTATCTATAAAAGACAGGAAATCACCGGTATATCCGTTGAATGTACCGCAGCTATGCGGAAGGTGCCACAGAGAAGGTTCCCCCGTGCAATTACAGAGGCATATTCCCGAAAGTCACATACTTGAGAATTATACGGAATCAATACATGGCGAGGGTTTAATTAAAAAAGGATTGGTAGTTTCGGCTACATGTGCATCATGCCATTCTCCCCACAGAATATTACCCCACACCGACCCAAGGTCAACAATAAACAGAAAAAACATTGCAGCAACCTGCACAAAGTGTCATGCTGCAATCGAGAATGTTCATAAAAAAGTAATTAACGGACGGCTATGGGAGCAGGAAGCAAGAGTATTACCTGCATGTATTGATTGCCATCAGCCGCATAAAGTAAGAAAAGTATTTTACCCGCAGAATATGGCTGATGCCGGTTGCAAAAAATGTCATGATGATTACAATCTTAAATCTTCGAAAGGAGAAACGATGTTTGTAAATTCACATGATTTGACAGAATCCAAGCATCAAAAAATAGCTTGTGCTCAATGCCATGTCGAGGTGAATCCGAATCATTCAAGACCTTGCGATGCGATTACTCAGAATGTGGACTGCTCTTCCTGCCACACACAAGTTGGTGATGATTATGCAAAGAGCTATCATGGGCAGTTAAAAGAAAGAAAAAATACCGATGCACCGTATTGCGTCGATTGCCACGGTTCACACAAAATTCTGGGCAAGCTCGATGAATATTCACCGATTTTTGCACTGAATATACCAAAGCTTTGTTCAAGGTGCCACCAGGAAGGAAAAGTTGCTACAAGATTTTACAAAGGAACGGAACACCAGGTTATCGAAAATTATAAAGAGAGTATTCATGGCCAGGGATTGATAATGAGCGGTCTTGTTGTTACTGCTACCTGCACAGATTGCCACACTGCCCATAAAGGATTACCATATAAAAATCCCGCATCATCAATTCATCCCAACAACATAGCTAAAACATGCGGAAATTGTCATTATGGCGTGCAGGAAACATTCAATAAAAGTATTCACTCTCCATTCGTTTCTAAAATTGACAAAAGGAAATTGCCTGTATGCAATGATTGTCACACAGCTCATACGATAAAAAGAACTGACAAAAATCAATTCAGATTTGAAATTTTGAACACATGTGGTAAATGCCATAAGGATATTTCAGAAACATATTTCGATACATATCACGGCAAGGTATCTCGGTTAGGTTCTTCGAAAGCTGCGAAGTGCAGTGATTGTCACGGCTCACACAACATTCTACCTGTAGCGAATTATTATTCTACACTACATAGAGATAATATAGTTCATACCTGCCAGAAATGCCATAAAAATGCAAACAAGGGATTTGTCAAGTATTTTACACATGCTACACACCACGACCCGACGAGATATCCATGGCTGTTCTGGACATTTTGGGGAATGACATTATTATTACTTGCTACATTCTCACTTTCATTCCTGCATACTCTATTGTGGCTGCCAAGGTCAGTGCAAATGAGAAGAGAAATGAAGAAGTATATTTCTGCTCATCCGCATGATGAGACATCGAAGAGATATTCGAGATTCACAGCTCTTGAACGCGGTTTGCATATAACTATGATTGTGTGTTTCTTATCACTCGCAGTTACCGGCTTAACAGTTAAATTCTCATATACCGGTTTGGCGAAGTTCATTGCATTTTCCTTCGGTGGTGTTGAAAATGCAGGTACGGTTCACAGAACTGCTGCCACTTTTTTATTTGGAATTTTCATTATTCATATTTATGATTTGTTCAGAAAGAAAAAATCAGAGTTCAAATCCTGGAAAGATATGTTATTCGGACCATATACAATGTTGCCGACAAAGAAAGATTTCAAAGATATTATTGCCTCGATGAAATGGTATTTCGGGAAAGGTCCCAGGCCAAATTACGGCAGATGGACTTATTGGGAAAAATTCGATTATTTTGCGGTGTTTTGGGGAATATTTGTCATCGGTTCAACTGGCTTGTCACTTTGGTTCCCTGAAATATTCTCATATATATTCCCGGGATGGCTTTTGAACGTTGCAACAATTGTACACAGTGATGAAGCATTGTTAGCGGCAGGATTCATATTCACTGTACATTTCTTTAATACGCATTTCAGACCGGAAAAATTCCCAATGGATACAGTCATTTTCTCCGGACAAGTTACTATTGACGAATTGAAGATGGAAAGACCGGATGAATACCAAAGAATGGTTAAGAGTGGTGAATTAGAAAACAGACTATCAAATCCATTTTCATTTAATATTCTTAAAGTCCTGAAAACTTTCGGATGGGTTGCACTTACAATCGGACTTTGCGTAGTCTTGTGGATTATTTACTCGATGATATTTGCTTATTAATAATAATAAATGAAATTGGACAAAAACCGACAGTAAATAACCGTCGGTTTTTTTATATGAAAAAAGACTATCATCCTTTAATGGTTTCTTTTGGGGGTAAAGATTTCAGGTATTTGTATATTGCAGATAATTCAACTTCATTCATTTTGCAAAAATCAATCCATGGCATAAAAACCGGATTAAGTATTTTCCCTTCAGGTGTTTTGCCTGTACGAATAGTGTTAATAAAATCGCTTTCACTCCATTTTGCCAAATTACCACCTGATGTAAGATTAGACCCCGGAGGTGAATCAGGATTCGGGTTTTTACCTCCGTTAAGCCCTTTACCATGACAATGCCTGCATCCGGAAATGCCAACAATATACTTACCGAACTTAATATCAGAGGCGACCTGAACATCTTCAATATTAGTATTATTTTTATGGTTAATCGTTTCTGCGTTTATAACGTTTCCAAAAGCGCCGAGTGATACCAACAGTTTACCAAAAATAGTCAATTTGCATTTTTCAGGTTTATTATTAACAGGAGAAATCGTTTTTAAATAGGCAACAATCGAATATAAATCTTCTTGACTGAAATTTTGAAAGTCTTCAGATGGCATTATGAGTACCGGCTTACCGTTTTTCTTAACACCATGAGTTATCACTCTCACCCAATCTTCATTTGAATAAATCCTGCCTATGCCTCCCACTCCAGATGTTAGATTTGGTGCAATAACCGCCCCGATAGCATCAGAACTGAAAACGACTTTACCGGATAAATCATCTCCATGACAGCCCTGGCATAATAAAGACCTGTGCTTTCCTTTTTCAATAGAAACCAAATCGGTCGGTAATACAATTTTTTTTATATTTATTTTATATGTTTGTTCTAACCTGCTGTTAACACTTGAATATAGAAATAATACGACAATAGTGAGCAATAGAACTATTGTACCAAGAATTATTCCAAACCACTTGAGAAATTTATTCATTTTAACCCCTTATAATGAAAGAATTCACAAAATTAAGAAATTTAGTCAAAACAAAAATATTATTTTGTTGTGACTAAAATAATTTGGTTTGAAATTATAAATTAGTCTATTTTGATAAAGAAATTTATATTAACTTTAAAGTTCAAAATGAACTATCTTAATATATTATTAATCGTTATTTTGAAATATTAGAGTATTTATTAACGATATTCAGCAAATCGGCTTTATTAAAGGGTTTTGACAGGTAATCGTTACATCCACCTGAAATAAATTCTTCCCTATCACCCTGCATTGCAAAAGCTGTAACAGCAATAATAGGAACATCTTTATATTTATTCATTTTCCTTATATCTTTAGTTGCATCGAGGCCATTTTTACCTTTCCCGAGATTAATATCCATTAGTATCATTGAATATAAATCTTCTTTAACCTTTGACATTGCTTCTTCATAAGATTTGGCGTATTCCATATCAAAACCGTTCGACAATATTTTATCAACAAGTAAAATCGAAACTTCATCGTCCTCGACATATAAAATCATCGGTTTTACAGATTTTTTATCTACGTCGTTTATATTATCAACTGTAACAAATTCATCAATATCCGATTCCGTTTCGGTTAACAATTTATCATACACCGGTAATGAAACCGTAAAAGTCGAACCTTCACCTAATTTGCTTCTGACTTTAATAGTACCACCGAGCAATTCGACATATTTCTTAGTCAATGTAAGTCCTAATCCAGTTCCTTCGAAGCCCCTGTTCAATCCTTCGCTTGCCTGTCGGAACTCATCGAAAATCGTATCGTAATCTTTTTCATGAACTCCAATACCTGTATCGCGAACTTCTAATAAAACGAATTCTTTATTATCAGTTATTAGCTTTTTTATTGCCAGAACAACTTCTCCGTCAGGTGTGAATTTTATAGCATTATTGACAAGATTATTAAGAATATCAATAACTAATTTTTGGTCGGTACTGATATAATAATTATCAATATCTGTATCAAGTTTCAATTCGATACCATTTCTTTGTGCATCAGATTGATACAGGTTAATAGTCTCTTTGGCAAGGTCAATTACATCAGCATAATTATAAACCGGATACATATCTCCGGACTCTATTCTCGAAAGGTCAAGTATTGAATTGAGTGTTTCCATAAGCCGTTTGCTGCTTTTATAAACTAATCCGGTTATTTCATGAACATTATTGATGTCTTCTTCATACTGAAGAATTTGAGAAAATCCCATGATACCATTCATAGGTGTCCTCAGTTCGTGGCTCATGTTTGCAAGGAAACTGGATTTTAACCGGTTCATGTCTTCTGCTTTTTCTTTTGCAAATAAAATTTCCTGCTCAATCCTCTTTCTGTCGGAAATATCTTTTTGTATGGCAAGGAAACCTGTAATATTTCCTTTATCATCCAAAATCGGATTGGCTGAACTTTCGATAAATATAAAACTGCCTTCCTTTGTTTTATTTTGAACTTCCCATTTGAAGACCTCTTTATTTAAAAGTGTATTCCATAAATTTATATAGAATTCAGGTTCTGTTATTCCACTTTTCATAATCCTTGGTGTAACCTTTCCTAAAACTTCATCAGGTTGCCACCCATATAAATTAGTAAATTCAGGATTGATAAAAGTAATTATGCCGTCAGTATTGGTCATAAATATAACTTCGCCCGATGTTTCAACGGCTTTCCTCAGCTTGCTCAATTCTTCTTCAGCTTTCTTTCTTTCTGTGATATTATATACGATTCCTGACAGAATATTTCCTTCTAATCTTGAATTTATCAGAACAGTAATTGTGTTTCCTTTAAAGGTTGATAATTCAACTTCAAAATCCTTGACTTCGCCATTTGCTTTGATTTCCGATAATAATCTTTCTCTTTGATTTGGATTTTTATAAAACTGTAATATATTGATTGATATATAATCATCACCATCATACTCCATCATATTAATCATAAATTCATTGCCGTATATAATATTTCCATCTAAGGTAATTTGGTAAATACCGGCTAAAGAGTTATCAACAATATATCTGTATTTTTGCTCAGATTCTCTAAGCGATTCTTCGGCAAGCTTTCTTTTGGTTTCATCAATAACGAATCCAATAATATCAACCTCTCTTTTACTGCTTTGCTGTATGGTATTAATAATTAAATCATGCTTCTCACCATTTTTATCTTTGATTTTAATATTGTAATTACTGGGTATTTCCAATCCTTCTTTCCTTGATTTATATCTCATTTCGAGGAATTCTGCAGATTCTTCGGTTGCAAGTATACTGAAATCAAATTCGGGATTTGTCAATTCATCATAACTAAAGCCGGTAATTTCACAATACCTGGGATTTACATAAACATATTTCCTTCCCTTTAGAACATATATTCCTTCTAATGAGTTTTCGACCAAAGACCTGAATTTTTCTTCGCTTTCTTTCAACGCGACTTCTGCTGACTTTCTCTTGGTTATATCATGAACCAGAACCTGGACTGAGGGTTTTCCCAGGTAATTAAATGGTATAGCTGTTACCTCGGCATCAAATACAGTTCCATCCAGCTTAACTAATTTTTCTTCTATAACAGGTACGTCTTTTTTATTGTTCACAATTGTTTTTATTCTGTCTTTTACTGTCGGCAAATAATCAGGATGAACGAAGTCAAGAACCTGTGAACCGATTATCTTGTTCTTATCGCCACCGAAAATATCAATAGTTGCCTGATTAGCAAAAACAATTTTACCGTCAGAATGAATCATTATCCCATCGGGTAAATGTTCTATTAAAAGCCGGTACTTTTCTTCACTCTCACGAAACGCTTCTTCGGTCATCTTACGTTCGGTTATATCAACATATATACCGAGAATGCCATTAATCTCGCCTAACGAATTACGCAGAGGAAGTTTACTTGTAAGTAAAGTGATAACTTTTCCATCAGGAGTAGATTGTGGCTCTTCAATGAATAGTTTAGGAATACCACTTTCAATAACCTGCCGGTCATCAGCCCTATATAAATCCGCCTGTTCGCTCCATCCGAGCTGGTAATCATCTTTTCCGATTAAATCTCTTGGGTCCCGGTATCCGGCATCCTCAGCGAAAATTTTATTACATCCAAGATATTTCAGACTCTTATCTTTCCAAAATACCCTTATAGGAATTGCATTCATAATTCCTTCGAGTATTTGCTGCGATTCCCGCAAAGCATCTTCCGCCATTTTGCGTTCAGTAATGTCTCTTGCAATAATATGGAATCCAATGATTTCTCCTGATTCAATTAATAATGTTGCATTTTGTCCTAACCATATTATTTTTCCTTGTCTGTTTCTAATTGGATACTCTGTATAAGTGGAATGAATTCCAGACATATATTGTTTAATATAATGGAATCTTACTCTGTTTCTGAATTCCGGTATAATTAGTTCCAGGTAATTCATTTTAGTGAATTCTTCTATTGGATATCCGGTAATATTCAGGCATGCTTTATTGAAATTAATAATATTTCCATTTAAGTCAGTTGTATATATAAATTCTATTGCACCTTCGACGACTTCACGGTATCTTTTTTCTGATTCAATTAATGCTTCTTCTGCTCTCTTTCGTTCAGAGATATCTCTAAATATCATGGTTGTTTTAATTTCGCCATTCTTATCGGTAAAAATAGATGTTGATACTTCACCAGGGAAAATTGTGCCGTCTTTTCTTATAAAATTCAATTCACCAATTGCTTTACCTGTTGTCAGTCTTTCTTCAAGCAATATTTTTAAGCGGGAATCATTTATATCAACAATACCCCTTCTCCCGCCAATATAAATTTCTTCTTCAGTCATTTGTAATATTTTGCAAGCTGCAGGATTGGCTGACAAAATAGTTCCGTCAGGTTTAGTTAGAAATATACCATCCTGACTATTTTTGTATATAAGCCGGAATTGTTCTTCGCTTTCAATCAGAGCTGCCTCAGTTTTCTTGCGTTCAGTAATATCATGTGCATTACTGAACATATAACTTTGCCCGGCAATTTCCACTACATTCATATTCAAAGCGATGATGCGTTCTTCACCTGATTTTGTTTTTAATGTTAATTCCCGGTTTATGATTGTAACCTGTTCCTTCAACAAATTTATTAGTTCTTTGCTTTGTTCAACGTCAGGATTTAAGCCGAGCTCCAATGATGTTTTGCCAATAACTTCCTGCTTGGAGTATCCGAGTAAATTCTCAAAAGATTCGTTGACATCTTCAATTACACCATCTTCCAATCTTGCAATCGTTAAAGCACAAGGAGCTTGTTCAAACAATAATGAATATTTAAGTTCACTCTCCCGAAAGGTGTCTTCAGGTTTTGGTTTGGTTATGACAGTTTTTTTCCGGATTGTCGAACCGATTTTTGCTTTAAGGGAAGCATTTTCCCTGCGTAATTCTGATAATTCTTTGATGAGCTGTTCTTTGGTTTTATTATTGGTACTCATTTTTCACCTCCAGAGTATTATCTGAGAATTTGTTTATGGTGACAACACTCAGCATTATCATTCTCCATTCAGTTGTCCCTTTGAGTTTTTGATTTGAAATAAACTCCAATAAGTATTCCTGCTTTTTTTGCATAACATTCCACTCAGATTGACAGTATGAATAAACTGATGTAAGAATCCCGGCTAATAAGAATAAAAAAATAATAATTAAACTTATTGGTAATCCTTTCTTCTTAAGGACTGGTTTTACCATAATAATAATCCTCAATTAATTTCGCAAACAAGAATTGTTCGATTGTAAATATAAAGTCTAAGTTGATAATTTACAACATAAATAAAAAAAGTCTTTCAAAATTTTGTTAATTTTAATAAATTAAATTGTTTATTTGTATGAAAAAGAATAAATATTCATTCCTTTTGGTCACGATTATTTTTTAAATACATATATTTATGGAAAATTTTAAAAATAAAATATTAGTAGTTGATGATAATGAAATAATTATTAAATTAAGTGTAAAGATTCTTCAAAGTCCCGACAGGATTATTTTAGAAGCAAAATCCGGACAAGAAGCATTGACAGTTATTAATAATAATACTGATATATCTCTTATCCTGATGGATATCCAGATGCCCGGCATAGACGGTTTTGAAACAGTCAAGCTTATTAAAGAAAATAATGAAACTAAGAACATTCCGGTAATTTTTATCACCGGAGTATATAAGACTGATGAATTTGTAAATAAAGGTTTTGAACTTGGTGCCTTCGATTACATACAAAAACCATTCGATTCGGAATTGTTACAAAACAAAGTAAAAGTTTTCTTAATGCTTCATAATCAGCAAAAATTGATAAAGCTGCAAAAAGAAGAACTCGATATACTACTCAAAAGCATAGCCGATGGAGTAATTACTTTGTCATTTGACGGACACATAAACTTCATTAATGATTCTGCCTGTAAAATTCTTGGTTATTCACTTGATGAAGCAATTAATAAACATGTAAGTGATATTATTAAACCGGTTGACAGCAATAGCAATATGCCGGAATTCGATTTCGGGGATTGGTTGAAACAAAAAGGCAGTTCAGGAAAACAACAATTACCAATTCAATCAAAGGATTTGGAAAAGAAAATGATTTCCCTGGAAATTTCAGAAATCAAGGATGTTGGAGCTGAAAGTAAAGGGACAGTATTGGTTTTTAGTGATGTTTCCGGTGCGGTAAGAGCGCAAAATCAGAAAGCACTATCACAAAAAATGGAATCAGTCGGACAGCTCGCCTCAGGTATTGCACATGAAATCAATACCCCAATGCAATTCATCGGAGATAATACTTTCTTCATCAAGGATGCTTTTGATTCATTAATCAAATTTGTCAAATCAGTCGAAGGTTTAATTAATCTGGATGTTCAGTCCGACAAAGAACAATTAATTCAGAGTTACAATAATCTTAAAAATGAAAATGATATTGACTACCTGACTGAGGAAATTCCTACTGCAATCGAGAGAACACAAACCGGAATTCAAAGAGTATCGAAAATCGTACTCGCAATGAAAAACTTTGCCCATCCTTCGTCTAAGCAAAAAGCACTTTCGAACATAAACCAGGGGGTTGATGTAACTGTTACAATTTCGAGAAATGAATGGAAATATGTGGCAGAACTCGAAACCAGATTAGAACCGAACCTTCCGCTTATTCATTGCTCAATTGATGAAATTAACCAGGTAATCCTAAATATGATAGTAAATTCATCTCATGCAATCGAAGAGCAAATTGGAATGGAATCCGGAAAAATGGGAAAAATTACAATAGAATCGAAATCAGATAGTGATTGGGTATATATTTCAATTACAGATACCGGAAAAGGAATACCCGAAGAAATTCAATCGAGAATATTTGACCCGTTTTTTACAACCAAAGAGGTTGGCAAAGGGACAGGTCAGGGTTTAGCTATTGCACATGATATAATTGTCAACAAACATAAAGGAGAAATTGAGGTCAATTCGGAACCTGGAAAAGGAACAACTTTTATAATTAAATTACCTATTAATTTAAAACAAGAATCAATGGTCGGAGGAAAATGAAAATCAGTATATTATTCGTAGATGATGATAAAGATGTAATTGATGGCTATAAGAGAATGCTATTCTCAATGAAAAAGTATTGGGACTTGTATTTTGCCATCAGTAGTGAAGAAGCATTGAATCTTATGTCTGAAAATAAGATAGATGTAATTATTTCCGATATGAAAATGCCCGGAATGGACGGAACAACTCTACTCGGGAAAGTGAGAGAATTGTATCCCCAGATTTTGAGGATAATACTGTCAGGACATCAGGATGAAATTAAAATAATAAGGTCAACAACACTTGCCCATCAGTTTTTGCTGAAACCATGTGACGCAAATCAAATAAAAAAGGTCGTAGAAAATTTGTATGCACTCAGGAAAAATCTCGAAAACGAAAAATTGTTGGCTATAATCAACGGAATAGGTCAGTTACCCACTGTACCTGCTCTTTATCTTGAATTGGAACAAATAATGAATCATCCGGATGTTTCACTGGAAAGAGTATCAAAATTAATAACCAGGGATCCTTCTATCACTGCAAAAATTTTGCAAACCGTTAATTCAGCATTTTTCGGATTACCAAGGAGAGTTACAAATCTTCTCGAAGCACTCAGTTTTTTAGGTACTAATACAATTAAATCTATTATACTTTATTTAGAAACATTTTCGAGTATGGATTTACCACCAAATGCAATCGAATATTATGAAAGTATAGGAAACCATAGTCTTTTGGTCGCTATGATTGCAAAAGAAATCGGTAAAATCGAAAAATGCGACAAGCAAATGCTCGATGATATATATATTGCAGGAATCTTACACGATATAGGGAAATTGATATTACTACAAGTTCCTCATTACTTTGACAGGATGATAGCTTTGACAAGTAAATATGGAAGAAAGCCGATAGAATTAGAGTATGAGCTGCTTGGGGTCACACATGAATGGGCAGGGGCATACATGTTGGGAATATGGGGATTGCCTTCCTCGATAGTAGAAGTGATTGGCTTCCATCATCAACCATCTAAAATAATTGCAAATGATTTCACTGCTTTAACAGCAGTACATGTTGCCAATGCTTTATCTTATTACAAAGAAGAAACATTTGATGAAAAAAAATTGGATTTAGATTTTGATTATCTCATAAATCTTAATTTAATTAGTAAGTTGGAATTATGGTGGGATTCAACAAAAAAATTTCAAGAATCAGCAAATGAATAAAAGAATTTTATTGATTGATGACGAGCCTGATGTTCTTTCGGGATATAAACGAAATTTAAATAATATATTCGAGGTTACAACTGCACCCGACAGTACTGAAGCAGTGAATATTATTAATACTTCAAGAGAATTTGCAGTTATAATTACTGATTATAAAATGCCCGGGATGAACGGTATTGCACTATTATCGATAATAAAAAAATTAACTCCGGATTCGATTAGGGTTCTCATTACAGGTCACCCGGATACTGATGTTGCAATCGATGCCGTTAATGAAGGAAATATCTTCAGGTTTTTAACCAAACCTTATCCTCCTTCGAGATTAATAAGAGTAATAAATGAGTGTATTGAGGAATATAATATAAAAAAAACTGAAAATGCAAGTAGAAATATAAATAAATAAGGAACAATATGAACAATCGAATACTATTGGTAGATGATGATTACGATATTTTATCTGCTTACAAAAGAAATTTAAGAAGGGATTTTGAAATAAGTACGGCCAGCAGCGGAATTGAAGGTATTGAAAGAATCAGGGAATCTGAACCTTATGCCGTTATTGTATCAGATTACAACATGCCTAAAATGAACGGGATTGAATTTCTTTCTTTGGTTCGAAAAACTTCACCGGACTCTGTAAGAGTAATGCTTACCGGATACGCAGACCTTGAAACTGCCATTGAAGCAGTTAACCAGGGAAATGTTTTTAGATTTTTAACAAAGCCGGTAAATACAGAATCCTTCATAAATTCACTTAGTGACTGCTGCACACAATATCAATTGATAACAGCAGAACATGAATTGCTTGATAAAACACTTAAAGGGAGTATAAAAGTTTTTATTGATATTCTTACCTTTACAAATCCATTAATATTTAATTTGTCCAGCCGATACAGAACTATGGCAAAAAAAATCGGTGAGGCGATTGGTATAAGAAAATTATGGGAAGTGGAAATCGCGGCTCTGCTATCTCAAATAGGTATAATAACAATTCCAACTGAAATCATTGAGAAAAAATCCAGGGGTGAATCTTTATCTCCGGATGAAGAAAAAATTTACTTATCGCAATCGGAAAACAGCAGGAATCTTTTAAAAAACATACCGCGTCTGGAGGAAATAGCAAATGCCATTCAATTTCAGGACAGAAATTATAATGAATTTTTTACTGAAAGCAAGACTCTGAGTGAAGAAGAATTCCCTATTATCAGCAGGATTCTCAAAGCGGCAATTGATTATGAAAATTCCATTCAAAGAGGTTTAAATCAGGTAGAAGCATTAAAATTCCTCAAACAAATGTCACATAAATATGACCCGGATGTTCTCGATGCTCTTGAAAAGGTAATAACAGGAGTCAGAATTGAAAGGATGATGAAACAGATTCGCCTGAAAGACATCAGGATTTCTATGGTCATTGCAGAAGATATAAAAGATGATAAAGGGAATATACTTTTGCGCAAGGGTTATGAAATCACGGATGTTCTTTTACTTCGACTAATGAATGCTTCAAAGGTACGCAGTATAATTGAACCAATTTTTATTTTTGAGTAATTAAAAAACTAATATTATTGTAATCGAAAAATATTTGCTGGTTTACCGAAAATAATCAGTACACCAGTAGGGATTCGAACCCCAAACCTTCTGATCCGTAGTCAGATGCTCTATCCAGTTGAGCTACTGGTGCAAAAATTAATTCTTTTGTTCTTTCAACGAATTGACGAACTTAAATAAAGATGATTTCTTATTGGCAACTGTGTTCTTTTTCAAAATTCCCCGTGACGCAATTCTATCGAGAACTTTCGATGCGTTATTTAATTTTGTAACTGCTTCATCGTAACTGGATGAAGTTTGCACTGCTTTGACAGCTTCTTTGAGTACTCGTTTATTTGTACGGTTATATACTCTCTTTGTCTTTGTCTGTCTTATTCTTTTCAAAGCCGACTTATGATGAGCCATTTCTCACTATAATATTAATTTAACAAAATTTACGAATTACAAAATTAGGTATTTTATTTTATTTGAGCAAGTTAATTATAAATATGGGTAAAGCAATTTTATTGTAATTATTTGATATTCTTAATTAATTCATTAAATAAATTTTCGATTTCTTCTTTTTTCTCGCGTTTGAAAAATGCTCTGTAAGGGCGTTTCATTCCAATTATAAAAATTTTTACACCCCATTCTGTTTGACCAGTATCCCTGTCCCAAAATACTCCCTTAACTTCGTGCCAGTATGTTTTTGGAATGCCTGCCCCTGCAAATCCGTCAATACAAAAAATGATTCTTGAATACATCATCATCGAATAATTTAAGGATATTACAAAAACAAATTGACCAAACAAGCGATACATCAATTCGTCTTCTTTCGCTATAATTAAAATCAGAGTCAACGAAATAAATAAAATGATTAAAAAAGCAAACAATGCATATCGTGCAAATTTTATATTTCGGGAATACATTGTTACAATTTTTTTTAACCCGCCTAATCTTTTCTTAAGAAGTATTTCTCTCACATAAAAAAATATAAATATAAATATCCCTGTCCCAACAAAGACAATTACTGAAGTGATAGTCTTAAATATATAGTGTTCCATCTATTTTCAAAAAATAACATATTAATTTTTAAATATTTTGTAATAATTAACATTATTCCCAAATCCAATACTTAATATATAAATTCCGCTTTTTAAGAAATGTGTATTGAAAGAAATCAGATAATTAAAATCGTTTATGTAAAATTTATTTTGTTCTAATGTTTCTCCCAGTAAATTTAAAATTTTAATTTCAGCATTACTTTCATTAATATTTTTGAAAATAATATTAATAAAATCATCTGCCGGATTTGGATAAACAACAATATTATATTCATTTGGAAATTTTTCAATTCCGAGCACATCAACCTGCATAATATTCGATAATTCGGATATACAACCATTAAAATCTATAACCCTGACCTGATAAAATCCCAATTCTTTGAGGTTTAGGAATTGTTTAGTCTCACCCTGCATTTTCAATCCGTTCATAAACCATTGATTGCCGGTCGGTGAGCTTGAAGCCAGTGTATTTCCAATTCTTTCAATTGTAGGTTTCATTGGATGAGGATTCACAGTTAAATTCTGCTTTGCAATGTTAAAACAACCGTTATTATGAAGATATGTATAAGTTATTTCATGTTCCCCAATTCCTGCAACCGATGGAATAAATATTCCGTTAATAACACCTTCTCCGGAATACACACCTCCATCAGGCGAGCCACCAGTCAATATATATGAAGAGTCATTTATGCAGGCATCGGGAAATTGTTGGAGGGTTACATCCGGCATTGCTTTAACATTTATTATTTTAATTATCGAATCAATACATCCATGTAATGATGTTTGTACTAATTTCAATATTCCTTGCCCGCTTGTTTCCCATTTGATAATCAAAGAATCGTTATTCTGACTGATTACATCTCCACCGACTGCATTCCAAACGCTTAATGTTCCAACATCATTCTCTGTCGTGTAGGTTTCAGTAACAAATTGACATGGATTTAATTCTCCATAAATTAACGGGACAGGATTTCTGTAAACATTCACCTCAATATTAATTTCTTTACTACAACCATTATCAGAAAATACAATTAATTTAACAGTTCTCTTCCCGGCAGTCAGCCAATAAATAATAACATCATTGTCAATAGTTGTACCACCAGAATTTTTATAATAATCAATCCCTTCGGTTCCAGGGATAGTCCAGGAATAAGAAGTGAACGTTGTAGTTGTACTCAAATTCCAGAATTCACCCTGACATATACTTGCCCGGGGATTATCAAATACAGGAATTGGACTTTGCTTTACAAATACATCTGCTTGAATTTCATTGCTACAACCATTATCATTAGTTACACCAACTTTAACAAATTTATTACCTTGAGTGAGCCAAGTCATTGTTGTACTGTTATCCGATGAGCCGGCACCGGCTTCAATTATATAATCGGTTCCCTGTACCCCTGAAAAATTCCAGATATAGGTAGAAAAAGTTGATGATGTTGTATATACAATGCCATTTTCACCGGAACAAGCTGTATCAATTTTTTCTGAAAATGAAGGAATTGGAACCGGATTAATTTGTAAATTAATTACTTTGGCATTTTTGCAGCCAATTTCCGAAGTTACTTCCAATTGAGCAGTCTGAAGTCCCGGACTGAGCCAGGTTACAGTCGTACTGCTCATTGTACTGCTTGCTCCACCGTTAATAATAAAATCAACATCCTGTACACCAGAAAATGACCATGAATAATTCGGGTAAGTGCTTAATGTTCCGAATTCGATTGATTGACCTACGCACGTTATTGTTGATGAGGAAGTGAAATCGAATTGTGGCTTATCTTTAACCAATACCGAGCTTGTAACGATACCCTTACATCCATTAGCGCCAGTAACTTCAACTTGTACAAACCTTGTACCAGTCGTTAGCCATGTCACAGTGGTACTATTACTTAAAGATGTTCCTCCTGATGTAACGATATAATCATAACCAGGTATTCCTGTATATGACCATTGGTAAGAATTATATACTCCCACTGTGTAAACATTACCCGGTACATCTTCGCAAACGTTCGTTGCTTCTTCTACAAAGACTGGGTTCGGACCTTGTGTTATAATTATGTTTGTACCATTATCAGTACCTTCAACGTATGGTTCATTTCCAATGATTCTAATCCTGTATCCCGAACCTGCATTAATATTAGAAGGTATTGCACATTGAACAGTTCCGGAACCGGTACCGATAAGTTGTCCAATCACAATCGGATTAGTAAAATCACCTGAAGAATTGGATAATTGAGCAATGAAAGTATTGCTCGTATTAAACTGGTCATTTGTAATAAAAGCGACATTCAATCCGGCTCCCTTACAAAAAGTGCCATTAAAATTTGTTGTAGTTATCGTTAAATTCTTCCATTCAAATTTCTGAACACGAAAATTATTATAATCTGCTACATAAACAAAACCGTTAGTGTCAACCGCTACGCCGGTTGGACCATCGAATTTCCCATCAGCAGAACCAAGTTGACCCCATTGAGTTTTGTAATTTCCTGCAGAATCAAATTTTTGTATTCTGTTATTTCCGAAATCTGAAATAAAAACATCATTATTTTTATCTATTGCTATTCCTAATGGTAAATTTAGTTGTCCTGAACCCGAGCCGGCAACACCCCACTTTTTTATAAATAATCCATTGCTGTTGAATTTTTGGATTCTGTTATTATTTTGGTCAACAACATATACATTACCAGCATTATCAACAGCAATTCCATGAGGATTCTGAAACTGCCCGTTTCCAAGTCCCAGATTACCCCAATGTGTAATTTCATTACCTGCCGGGTCATATTTTGTTACTTTGCATAATGCATAATCCGTAACATAATAATTACCGGAATTGTCCACTGCAATATCAGCAGCATTCTGCGATGAAAATTTCATTAAATAAACACCAAGAGCAGTAAATCTTTGGATTCTGTTATTTTCCAAATCTGCAATTTCAATTCTTCCTTCAAAATCGGTTGATATACCATGTGGTGAATTAAATTCACCATTATCAGTACCTAAAGTACCCCATTGAAGCAAATATTGTCCTGATGCAGTAAATTTTTGCACTCTGTGGTTGTATCTGTCCGTAACATAAACATGCCCGGAAGTATCGCAGCCGACATCATAAGCACTATTAAATTGACCGTCATTTGTTCCGTAAGCACCCCATTGCAATACATAAGAATATTGTGAGAACAGATTAATTTGATGAACAAGCGAAAAAATAATAAGAAAAAAAATAAATTTGATGAAATTTTTCATAATATTAAAATTATCCGTTTTTTATAATAATGATTCCACTTACTTTTTTCAAATTTCAGTATATCAATTTATAATAGTCTAATTGTATTGTATACTAATCTAAATAAATATTTCTTTTTTAAAAATATAATTTTTTTAGATTAGCATAATCAAAAAAAAATTATTTGGAAATCTTAGATTAATATGGAAAATTATCCTGAAAAAATAGAAACTATCTTTGAATTTAAAGTTGCTAAAGGGCAAATGCCCGAACGTCTTGATATATTTCTGTCGAACAGCATAAAAAATGCAACAAGAAACAAAGTTCAGAGAGCTATTGAAGAAGGTTGCGTTATAGTAAATGGTAAACCGGCAAAGTCAAGCAGAAAAATACAAGCACTGGATGAAATAGTTTGCAGGATACTTAAAGCCCCGCCAATTGACCTCGTTCCCGAGAATATACCACTCGATATCGTTTTTGAAGATGAATATCTAATTGTAATTAATAAACCACCGGGGATTGTTGCCCATCCCGGTTTCGGAAATCCTTATGGTACGATTGTCAATGCTGTACTCTATCATCTTGGAATGAGAGAACCTATTAAAATAGAAATTGATGATGATGATGAAAATCAGGATGAAGGATTGCTCTTTTCGAGTGAAGCAATTCGACCGGGGCTTGTTCATCGACTCGATAAGGATACTTCCGGCTTAATGTTGATTTCTAAAAATCCTGAAGTTCATGCAAAACTTGCACAACAATTCCAGGATAGAACAGTCGAGAAAGTTTATTATGCTTTAGTTTGGGGTACTTTTAAAGAAGACAAGGGAAGAATCGAGGGAGACATAGGTCGTTCGCAAAGTAACAGAAAATTGTTTGCAGTTTTGAAGAAGGGTGGTAAACCGGCTATAACAGAATATGAAGTTATAGAAAATTTTGAATATATTTCTTTACTAAGAGTAAAACTATTGACAGGTAGAACACACCAGATAAGAGTACATTTCTCTCATAACCATCATCCTGTCTTCGGTGATGTTTCGTATAAGGGAGATTCTGTTGTTTTTGGCGGTAATAACCATTCATTCAAGAAAATTGCCGATTCAGGACTGGAATCAATCAATAGACAAATGCTTCACGCAAAAGAACTAAGTTTCACTCATCCGGAGTTTGGCAAACGATTGAATTTCTCGATAAAATTGCCGGATGATTTCGAAAAAGTTTTGAAATTATTTAAAAAATATATGGAGAATTAAAATGAAAAAATTAGCAATAACATCGCTACCGATTAATCAGGTAATTGCTGAAAGATGGTCTTGCAGAGCATTTGACATTAATATACCGGTATCGAGGGAACATATAATTTCTATATGCGAAGCAGGCAGATGGGCTCCGAGCTGCAACGGAGATGAACCATGGCGTTTCATTGTTTGGGATAAAAATAATAATAAAGATTTATTCGATAAGGCATACAATTGTGTAGGCGAATGGAATCAAAGATGGGTAAAGAATGTGCCTGTATTATTAGTCGCATGTGCAGACAGAACATTCAGAAGAGATGGCAAACCAAATCTGTGGGGGCAGTTCGATACCGGTGCCGCTTCAATGAATATTTATCTTCAGGCAGTATCTCTCGGATTGATGGCTCATCCTTTTGCAGGTTTTGATAAAGATAAATTGAGAAATGAATTTAACATCCCTGAACAATTTGATATTATGGCGATGATCGGAATCGGATACCAGGCAAAAGCTGAAGTTCTGGAAGATGAGAAGCAAAGAAAAACAGAATTAGGTGAGAGGTCAAGAAGACCTATCGGTACAGAGTTTTTTGATGGCGAATGGGAGAAACCGATTTTGTAAACAGATAATGTTTCAGAAGTGGCTATGGATGATGGACTATGTTAAACATTACAAAATAATTACTTTCTACGAAATAAATTTCTCAATCAGAGATGGAAATTGATTCAATAAATCAGGTAACTTCGAAAAATCTTTACCCCCTGCAGTTGCCAGATGCGGCTTCCCGCCGCCTCCGCCACCGAGTTGCTTGGCGGCTTCACCGACTATTTTTCCTGCGGGATATTTTTTCATTAAATCATCTGTTACTACACAAACCAATTGAACCTTATCATTTATTATTGATGCAACCAAACCTATACCCTGTTTACCAAGTTCATTTCTAAGATTTTCTCCAATTTGTCTTAGTTGTTCTATATCATCGGATTCAATTTGCTGTGTAATAATCCTGATATTATTAACTACTTTTGCATTGTTAAGCCACTCTTGCATTTGTGATTTAATATCACCCATTTTATTCTTCGATATCTCTTTCTCGAGTTGTTTAATTTGAGTTTGCAATTGTTCTATCTCAGATTGTTTTTCTGAAATCATATCATGTGTATTATGTATATATAATTCTAATGATTTCCCGGTAATGGCTTCTATACGTCTTACTCCTGCTGCAATCGAGGATTCGGATATGATTTTAAAGAAACCTATTTCGCTAGTATTTTTTACATGTGTTCCACCGCAGAATTCCTGAGAAAAACTTTCATCCATTTTCACAACTCGTACAATGTCTCCGTATTTATCACCGAAAAACATTTTGGTTCGTGGATTTTTTTTCGCTTCCTCAATAGGAAGTATGTCTGTTTTTACCTCAATATTCGAAAATATTTTTTCATTTACAATTGATTCTATTTTTTTCAAATCATCATTGCTGACTTTTTCAAAATGGTTGAAATCGAATCTCATGTAATCAGGTGCAACAAGAGAACCTGCCTGTTTTACATGTTCGCCGAGAACCTGTCGCAGTGCTTCATGAAGGAGGTGAGTTGCAGAATGATTCCTCATAATGTGCCTCCTCCTGTGAATATTTACTTCAGCAAGGGCTATTTCACCTACTAATGGCTCTACATCAGTATTTATAAAATGAACGATTGCATCTCCATATTTACGTACATCAGTAACATTGTATTTCTCACCACCAAGAATTATAGTTCCGGTATCAGATACTTGTCCACCGCTTTCTGAATAAAATGGAGTTTTGTCAAGAACAATTTGATTACCTTTAACATATAAAACTTTTGCTTCAGTTGTAAATTCCTCGTAACCTGTAAAAACTGATTTCTCCTTAATATCAGGAATTTCAATTTCCTGTATTACAGATTTCCTGGCATTTCTGGAACGTTCTCTCTGTTCTTCCATATTTACATCAAATCCCGGCTTATCAACAGTCAGATTATTTTCCCTGGCAAGTAATTCCGTAAGGTCAATCGGGAAGCCATAAGTATCATAGAGCTGGAATGCATCCTCCCCTGAAATAATTCTTTTCTTATTTTTCAGAAGTTTTTTATTAATTTCATCAAATATTTCTAATCCTCTTTCGAGGGTTTGAAGGAAGCTTTCTTCTTCGGCTTTTATTACTCTTTCGATAATACTCTGATGACTAATTAATTCAGGAAAAACATCTTTCATAGTACCAATTAATACAGGTACAAGTTTAAATAATACGGGTTCTTTAAAACCTAAATTTTTAGCAAACCTTGAAGCCCTTCTTAAAATTCGCCTCAGTACATATCCCCTTCCTTCATTACTTGGCAAAGCTCCATCAGCAATTGCAAAGGCAAGAGTCCTGATGTGGTCTGCAATAACTCTCATAGCAACGCCATCGGGATTTTTCAATTCAGTTGAATATTGCCTGCCGGATAAATTTTCAATTTCTTTAATTATCGGCATGAAAACATCAGTATCATAATTTGATGATTTTTGTTGAATAACGGCACAGATTCTTTCAAATCCCATACCGGTATCCACATGCTTAGCACTCAAATCCTCAAGTACACCCCCTTGTTTACGATTGTATTGAATAAATACAAGATTCCATATTTCAATTACATCCGGTGTTCCTGCATTAACAAGTTTAATCCCTGATAAATCAGGAGTTCTGTCATAATGTATCTCACTGCATGGACCACAAGGACCTGTCTCACCCATTTCCCAGAAATTATCTTTTTCATCGAATCTCAGAACCTTTGAATCAGGAAGGTATCTTTTCCATAGTTCAAATGCTTCATCATCAGTCCTGAAAACAGTTGCATATAATCTGTTTTTATCGAGTTTCCATACATCGGTAAGTAATTCCCAAGCCCATTCGATAGCTTCGGCTTTATAGTAATCTCCAAAACTCCAGTTGCCCAGCATTTCGAAAAATGTATGGTGATATGTGTCAAATCCCACTTCCTCGAGGTCGTTGTGTTTACCGCTTACACGAATACACTTTTGAGTGTCAGCCGCTCTCGAATAATCACGTTTGCCCGAACCAAGAAATACATCCTTGAATTGATTCATCCCTGCATTCGTAAATAGCAGAGTCGGGTCACCGTGTGGAATTACTGAAGCACTATCAACAATTCTATGTCCTTTCGATTTAAAAAAATCTAAAAATGATTGCCTTATTTCACTCGATGTCATAAAATATTTAATATTTTGTTTATTAATTTATTGCAAAGCTAAGAAGAAAGATATACACTCACTTATCAATGTTAAAAAAGAAGATATATTTTAATTATCAAACGTAATCGAATTTAGCAGTGAAATGTCTCAGGAAGGACGGTTCCCAGACTATTTTCATCCCCTTTAATTTTTTCCTGTTATTATAAACTTCAGTAATTGCCTCAACAGTGTAATCAATATGGCTATTTGTATAAACACGCCGTGGAACAGCACACCGGACAAGTTCCATTGGAGGTGCAATATGCTTTCCTTTTTCGTCTTTTTTACCGAACATGACCGAACCGATTTCAACTGCACGAATTCCGCCGACTTTAAAAATTTCGCAGGTAATGCTTTGTCCAGGGTAAAATTCTGGTTTTATATGAGAGGCAAACCTTTTAGCATCCAGATAGACAGCATGACCACCTGTCGGAACAAGAATCGGAACACCTTGCTCGATTAATCTATCACCAAAATATTTCACCTGTTCGATTCTGTATCTCAGATAATTTTCATCAAAAACTTCTTCGAAACCCACAGCAAGTGCCTCTAAGTCACGTCTTGCCAAGCCGCCATACGTAATGAAACCTTCGGTTATTATTAAGAGTGTTTTTGCTTTACCTGCAAATCCATCGTCATTAGTGCCGATAAAACCACCGGTATTAGATAAACCGTCTTTTTTTGCACTCATTGTGCATCCATCTGCATAAGAGAACATTTCTCTTGCGATTTCTTTGATGGTCTTATTCCTGTAACCCTTTTCCCGCATTTTAATGAAATAGCAATTCTCTGCAAAACGGCAACAGTCAATGTAAAGTGGTATTCCATATTTCTTCAATAAGTTCTTAGTATCGCGAATATTTTTCATTGAAACCGGCTGCCCGCCGCCACTGTTGTTAGTTACGGTAATCATACAAAGGGGTATATTCTTCTTTCCCACTTTTTTTATCATTTGTTCCAATGATTTAATATCCATGTTTCCTTTGAAATCGCCTAACTTTGCTGGGTCGGTGCCACCTTCTGCAGGGAAATCAACTGCCAAAGCTTCACTGTATTCTATATTTCCTCTTGTCGTATCAAAATGAGTATTGCTCGGAATTACTTTCCCTTTGCCGCCAAGAATTGAAAACAAAATTCTTTCAGCCGCCCTTCCCTGATGTGTAGGAATAATATGCTTGAAATTTGTAAAATCCTTCACTGCATTTTCAAATTTATAATAGCTTTTAGACCCTGCATAAGATTCATCGCCTTCCATAAGTTTACCCCACTGCCGGGCGCTCATTGCAGTAGTACCGCTGTCAGTAAGTAAATCAATTGTAATATCTTCGGATTTAAGATAAAATGTATTATAAAAAGCGTCTTTTATTAATTTTTTCCTTTGTTCGTATGTGGTCAAAGCAATCGGTTCTATAGATTTTATCTTAAATGGTTCAATTACTGTCTTCATTAAAAAACCTGTTTATTTACAAAATTGAGTAAATTCAAGAAAGCAAATTAAGAAATTTTGTTAAAATTTGAGGTATTTACTTAACAAAATTGAGTTATATGATTATATTGTAATGAGTTCTGTAAAATAATGGGGATAAAATTCGATTTGATAATTCCCTATATTATCACTAATTTTGTAATCCTTTAAAAAGGTGCCTTGGCCGAGTGGTTAGGCAGAGGTCTGCAAAACCTCCTACGTTGGTTCGATTCCGACAGGCACCTCTTTTTATTGTTTTTTATGTCAGATTATAATTTAATATATGGGAACTACAGCAGATTTGAGACCGGGTGCGGTCATAATATATAACGGAGATTTACATACGGTTTTGGAATCGGAGCATCGCACTCCGGGCAATCTAAGAGCATTTTACCAGGTGAAAATGAGAAATATGAAAACCGGTAAGCTCTCGGAAAACCGGTTCCGTTCAGGTGAATCAATTGAATTTGCACGTGTCGAAAGAAAAAATTATCAATATCTTTATAATGATGGGACTACTTTGTTTTTCATGGATAATGATAATTATGAACAAATACCTGTCGAACCGGAAAAAGTCGGAAGCGGGATTAATTTCCTGAAAGAGAATCAGGAAGCACAGCTTGCTTTTTTCAATAATTCAGTAATTGCGGTTGATTTGCCCCCTCATGTGAATTTAAAGATTACTCATACGGAACCAGGAGTCAAAGGAGATACTGCAACTAACGTATTAAAGCCGGCAACCCTCGAAACAGGTGCTACGGTTAATGTCCCGCTTTTTATCAACGAAGGAGATATGATAAGAGTTGATTCTAAAACAGGGGCTTATGTAGAACGGGTTAAAGAATAAATAATAATTTTGTAAAAGCTTTTTGCTCTTCATTCACTAAAATAATGAGGAATTATGGATTTAAACTACCTCAAAAAAGTCATCAAAATTTTTGATGACAGTAATATGGCAGAGATGACAATTGAAGAAGAAGGTATTAAAATCAAGCTGGCAAAAAACAGAGAAAACAAAAGCCAGCAGATAATTGTTCCTGCTCAAAATTATGTACAACCTAATAATATTGATACTGTCCAGCCGGGTAAGGTCAATTCCTCAAATAATGAAAAGGGAACCGAATTAGTTTCTGCAATAAATGAATCTGATGCCAATCAACCGGAAACAAAGTCATCATTACATACAATTTATTCACCTATAGTCGGAACTTTTTATAAAGCTCCTTCGCCTGATTCTGACCCCTATGTCGAGATTGGCTCTCATGTTACAGCCGGCTCAACATTATGCATAATCGAGGCAATGAAACTGATGAATGAAATTGAAAGCGATATTTCAGGAACAATTGTTAAAATCCTGATTGATAATGCTCAAGCCGTTGAATTCAATCAGCCATTATTTATAATCAAACCGGATTAATTTTTATATTGAAATCGAGCAAACCGAATGATAAAAAAAATCCTGATTGCCAACAGAGGTGAGATTGCCTTAAGAATCATAAGAGCGTGCAAGGAACTTAAAATTCCAACTGTTGCCGTTTATTCAACAGCCGATAAGACATCTTTGCATGTAAGATTTGCTGATGAAGTTGTATGCGTTGGACCTCATTCCGGGAAAGAAAGTTATCTCAATATACCATCTATTATCGCTGCTGCTCAAATTACCAATGCAGATGCAATACATCCCGGATACGGATTTCTTGCTGAAAACGATTCGTTTGTAGAGATTTGTAATGCATGTGGTATTACATTCATAGGGCCATCTGCCGAATCAATTAAAAAGATGGGTAACAAATCCGTTGCAAAAGAAACGATGCGCAATGCCGGAGTTCCTGTTGTACCCGGAAGCGATGGCGTTGTGGATACTGAAAAAGATGCAAAAAAAATTGCAAACGAAATCGGTTACCCGATTTTATTGAAAGCTGTTGCAGGCGGCGGTGGAAAAGGCATGCGTCTCGTTAATGATGACACCGAACTTGAAAAAGCTTTCTCGATGACAAAATATGAGGCGGAATCAGCTTTTAATAATCCGGATTTATATATTGAAAAACTTGTTGCCGGCTCAAGGCATATTGAAATTCAGTTACTCGGAGACAAGCATGGTAATATCATTCATCTCAATGAAAGAGAATGTTCGATTCAGAGAAGGCACCAGAAATTAATCGAGGAGGCACCATCTACAATTGTCACTAATGATTTGAGAAGTTCCATGGGCAATGCTGCAGTTCTTGGAGCAATGGCTGTCAATTATTTTGGCCCGGGAACAATAGAATTTCTCGTTGATAACAATCGCAACTTTTACTTTATGGAAATGAACACAAGAATACAGGTCGAGCATCCTGTAACAGAAGAATCCCTCGATATTGACTTAATTAAAGAACAAATAAAAATAGCGTCAGGAGAGAAACTTTCAATCCAGCCAAGTGAACCGAAGATGCATGCAATAGAGTGCAGAATTAATGCAGAAGACCCCTATAATGATTTCAGGCCTAATCCAGGAACAATCGAAAGTCTGCATTTTCCCGGAGGACATGGAGTAAGAGTGGATTCACATATTTATACAGGATATACGATACCTCCATATTATGATTCACTCGTTGCAAAATTGATTACTTTTGCACCTACGAGAGAAGGAGCAATTGCAAAAATGCAGCTTGCTCTCGATGAATTTGTGATTGAAGGAATAAAAACAACAATTCCTTTCCATCAGAAAATGATGCAGAATCCTGATTTTATAGCTGGTAATATTGACACAAAATATCTTGAAAGAATTGATTGGAAAACATTATAAATTTATTTAGGAGTTTTTTATGAATTTCCCGGAAAATTTAAAGTACACAACAGACCATGAATGGTTAAAAGTAGAAGGCAGCAAAGCAATAGTCGGGATTACCGACCATGCACAAGGCGAGCTTGGCGATGTCGTCTATATTGACATTGCCGAAGATATAACATTTGTTAAAGCAGGAGAATCGTTCGGCACGATTGAAGCTGTTAAAACGGTTGCCGATATGTTAGCACCGGTATCAGGAAAAGTTCTCGATGTAAACAGGAGCTTAAACGACCATCCCGAAGTAGTTAATAAGGACCCTTATGGTGAGGGATGGATGATTGAAATAGAAATGGCTAATCCGTCTGAAGTTAATGAACTGCTGGATGTTAAGCAATATAAAGACCTTATTGGTCATTAATATCATTACAAGTCATTCTGAATGTAGTGATACTTAATAAATAAATCAACCTAATATATACTAAAAGATTCTTTAAGGAGTTTATCCTGAACTTTATTCGGGTTCAGAGTGTCTTTTTTTTTTCTAAATTTATCTATCCCAAATTTTCCTTTTAATCCTAAGTTTTTTTAATTTGCAGACAATAATTGATGTGTGTTTACACTCTATTATTTTAGTTTATTGAAAAGTATTTTATTGAATATATTTTGGTGAGAAAATGAAAACAAAAGATTACTATTTTATTAAATCGCTGTTAATTTCGATTGTAATTATATTTGTTATTTTACCTCAGAATAAGTTGTTTTCGCAGGAATGGAATATTTACTATGACAGTCCTCCAAATGTTGCAACTTGCACACCCGGTGTATTGAAACAATCAGAAAAAGATGCTGTATTGGCTAAAGTTAATAAAATAAGAAGCATCCATGGCTTAAAACCTGTAACTTATGACCCTGCCGGTGATGCAGAGTCACAAGCAGCAACATTAATTATGGTGGCTAACAGCGCCTTATCTCATACTCCATCTCCATCCTGGCAATGTTATACACAACTTGGATATAATGGAGCTAGTGCCAGTAATCTTCATCTTTCATGGTATTCAAATACCAGTCAAATTCCCCAAACCCTGGAAAGCATTTATGGTTGGATGATTGATAAAATAATTATCAATAATAAAGATGATTCAACACTCGGACATCGACGTGCTATTATTAATCCTTTTTTAAGTCAAATATCTTTTGGCAGATGCGATGGCCAACCTAAGGTTTCATCACAGTATCCTTATGGGACTTCAATGTCATTGAAATGGATTGGAAATCTCCAGCAAAATATTACTGATTGGTCGAAGGATTTTGTTGCTGTTCCTTACGAAAATTATCCACCTGAGTTTTTTGATAGAGAATGGTATCTATCATTTTCTGCTTTTTATGATAAAGTTAATTGGAGTAATAACGTAAATGTAGAGTATATAAATGCCACTATTGAGATGAAAGATGAAAACCAACAGAATGTTAGTGTAACGAATATTAAATTTGATGATAACCTAGGTTGGGGTGGAATACAAAATCAATTATGCTGGAAAGCAACTGGTTTACAAGACCATAAAACATATAATGTAACAATAAAAAATGTTAATGTTAATGGGACAATGAAATCATATTCGTACTGGTTCAATTTAAACAATAGTACAATGGATAAACCCGATGACCCAGTATTATTTATGCCGCCTGATGCCGCAACAGATGTGACTACCAATCCTCAGTTACAATGGAATCCATCTCAGAGAGCATATAAATATAGAGTAAGTGTTTCAAAGGTTCCTACTTTTACAACAACAATCGTTGATGACCCTGATGTAACAGATTATCATTACAGTTTAGCAGGACTGGAGCCATTTACAAAATATTACTGGAAAGTGGCAGCAAGCAATGAAGGAGGAGAAAGCGGCTGGTCGCCGGTATGGAACTTTACAACATCTGGTGTTGCACCTGATGCTCCGGAACAGGTATTCCCGGATGCCGGAGAAGTTGTTAAAAACCTCACACCTACATTAATATGGAAATCCTCAGAATATGCTAATTCATATAATCTTCAAATATCTACCCAAAATGATTATACTGACAGTATTGTTAATGAACAGGGACTTACAGATACTACTTATACAGTTAAATCCGGTGTGTTTTCTTTTAAGAAAAATTATTATTGGAGGGTACAAGCCGTAAATAATATTGGAGCAAGTTCTTGGTCAAGGCGTAGATTAAGAACTGATAGTGCTACAAGTGTTGTTGAAGCTCTGTCTGGTAGTTCAAATTCTAAAATCAGCAATTATCCAAATCCATTTAATGGCAAAACGAATATTTCATTCAATGTAAAGTCATCGGGTAATGTATTGTTAAAAGTATATAATTCGCTTGGTATGGAAATTTCAACTCTTGTAGCTCAAAGATTGGATGCAGGAACATATTCAACTGAATTTGACGGTACGATTGTTCCGGAAGGAACATATTTTATTAAACTCATAAGTGTTTCCGGCATTGAAACCGGAAAGATGACTCTAATAAGATGATTCAAAGTTCAATCCCCTCTTTTTAGAGGGGATTTTTTTAATAAACAAATAAATTCATGGATATTTTTAATAGTATATCTGACATTAGAAGGGATTATACAAAAGGGAGCTTCAGCGAAAAAACAGCTAAAGAAAATCCTTTTGAACAATTCAAATTGTGGTTCGATGAAATGTTAAAAATAGATATGCTCGAACCGACTGCTTTTATTTTATCTACTTCAACAAAAGGCGGAAAGCCGTCTTCCAGGGTATTGCTTTTGAAACAATACGATGATACAGGTTTTGTTTTCTATACAAATTATGACAGCAGGAAGGGAAAAGAAATAGATGAAAATCCTTATGGAGCAATGCTCTTTTTCTGGGATAAATTAGAACGGCAAGTCAGAATAGAAGGCAGGATTGAAAAAATTTCTTCTGAAGATTCGGATAAATACTTTCAAACAAGACCGTACACAAGCCGCTTAGGCACATGGGCTTCTGAACAAAGCTCACCATTATCAAGTAGATTCAAGTTAATTAGAAAAGTTGCCCAATTTATGGCTAAATATCCGTTGAATGTACCTTTGCCTCCCAACTGGGGCGGTTACAAATTATTACCTGATGTATTTGAATTCTGGCAAGGACGTGAAAACCGGCTACATGACAGACTTCAATATAATAAAAATGAAGAAGGTAAATGGGGGATATCGAGGTTGTATCCCTGAGTAAAGAAACTCAATTTTCCCTTTTTTAAAAAAGAGGGAATTTTCAGATAAACGGTTCTTCAAGACGTAACTTTATAGATTCGATTTCACTTTCAAGCAGTTTCTTCCTAAGCAGGATTTCAGATAATTTACTTTCTGAATCACTCCTTATATCCTTGTTAGCTCTCATTTTTACCTGCCTCTGATTATTTTCTTCCTCAAGAATTGCAATGTCATCTTTTAATTGCATGAATTCATCCTTTCTTGTCATTATATTAATTTCCTTAATAAAATATACTAATGTCAGTATCCCGAACAATATTGAAAATGTATATGAAGATATATACAAAACATTGTACAGGTCCTTGTTCCCTGTATTCAGGTCTTTGAAAAAATCAGGAAAAAAATTAGTTATCAAACCAAGGGCTACAGTCAATCCCAGACAGATTAATCCTGCTGAAATGTTGTTTTTCTTTGTGAATACGAGTGTTTCACGCCTCATTTCTATCAATGTATTTTCTGTCTCGAGGAATTCGGTCTGGTCTTTTTCATATTCCTGGCGTAATAATTTAACACCACTTTCAAGTTCAGTTGATTCATTTTTAATTAATTCGAGTTCGGAAGAAAATTCAGATTTTTTCTTATTTAATTCTTCGGATAATTTATTCCATGAATCCCTGATAAGCTTTTTCTTCATTTCATACTTTTGCCCGTCAACCACTTTGTTGTATTTATCGAGCTTTTCTGCAATCTCAGGTTTTAATGAACTGGTAGTTCTATTTTTAATGAAACAATCCTTGTTATTGAGCAAAAATTCCTTTGCAAGATGAATATCAGATTTAAATGTATCATCGAGTGCAGTTTCTGTGTCGAATGATTTGAAATATGCAAAACTCCTTATTACATTTAAATCATCGGCAGCAATTTTGTCGAGGATTTCCCCGGTTGATTCATATACATCAGCTATAACCCTGCATTCATTATAATATTCCGGTTGAAATTCTTTGATATATTCTGTTATAAATTCCCTGATAATCGGAAGAACCATTATCTTGTTTCTTTTATTTTCAGATTCAATAGTTAGTGAATTTTTATTTTTAAGAAAATCATAAGCTTTACTAAAATCAGTATCAATGACCTTAAAACATCTCAAACCCTTTTCATCAAATTCATTTAAGAAAGAAGCTGCAACAATCCAATCTTTCTGATTTTCAGTCATGCCTTTCATAATAATTGACAGAATCACTTCCAAAATCTTAATTTTGATTTGTTCTATATCCATATTGTCAAAATATTCGATATAAGATACAATAAGTATAGGGAGTCCTTTAGACAGTTTAATTAATTCATCGGGCTGTTTGATTTCTACCATCAGTTCATCCGATAATTCCTGTAAATCGTTATCATTTAAAAGCCCAAGTTCAACTTTATCAATGATTGATTCATATTTATTCCAAATGTTCGAATACTCTTCTTTTTTAAGATAATCCTCACGTGAAGAAATAATGAATCTTAAATCTATATATTTGGAAATATTTGTGTTTTCTTTTATATATGAAATGTTATATGAAATAAAATCTGAAAATTTCTTATTGCAGCAATAATCGAGAAGTTCATCAGAAAGCCATTTGATTAATGAATAATCAAATTTCTCGATATTGTCAAAAGCTATTAATACTTTCTTCGGTTCAGTATCAGAATAATATCTTTCAAAATCATCGCCAATATTTTCACACGGAAAATAATGATTCATAATATCAACAAGAATTGCCTCCGCTGAAACTTTATACATTTCTGTAATCAGCCGCCTGTCTCCTTTATTCTCCAACAGATTTTCGAGTAAATTTGCATCAATTTTGTTATTATCAGGGCGATAAATATCTAAAAGATAATCTGATTCTGATAATAGCGAAGAATTTCTGATTACTTTATCGCATAAATCTTCGTCTCTTGTTTTTAGTAACTCAAGAATTTCATTGTATCTTGTAATATTATAATCACATTCTGTGTGTACGAAGGTATTTGCTGGTTCATCTGATGAGATAAAGTTAATAGTTAAAAGTTGTAGAAATTCAAAAATATTTTTCGGTTTGTCTTCACTGTCGAAGAATAAAATCGAATCGACAACTTTTTTTTCGATTGCCTCATCTAAGAAACGCTTTACAAATCTGCTTTTGCCGACTCCAAAAATCCCATTAATAAAATAAATTCGTTTGGATTCCGGGATACCCATTGGTAAAAAAAAACTTTTCCTGATTTTTTCCTGTTCGATTAAGCGATTAGCAGACATAATACAAATAATTATTTATTTACTGATTAAGCCATACATTGCAAAGATATAATTTATTCACAAGCGATAAAAGAAATTAACAAATAATCGGTAAAATTTGCATCTATTCGTTTAATTTGAAATAAAGTATCAATTCGGTACCTTCATCAGTGAATTTAAACTCTACCTTATCAGATATTTTTCTAATTATAAAAATTCCCCTGCCACTCTCTTTTAATAAGTTTTCAGGAAGTAGCGGACTCTCGAGTTTCCCCAAATCAAAACCGCTACCTTCATCCTTCACGGTAACAATCAGCAGTTTACCATTACATTCAACATGAATGTTTACAAATTTTTTTTCATCAAATTTATTTCCGTGAATTATTGCATTATTGACAGCTTCCGTAACAGTAATAACGAGATTGTAGTAAAGTTCTTCATTTAAACTAAACATCTCTTTTATTTCCTTTAGCATAGGTTCGACATTCCTAAGCGATTTCCTGTCGCTCGAAAGTTTTCTTGAAAATGAAATACTTCTACAATCTTTATTATTTGTCATAAAGCTATTTTAGTATTTAAAAAGAAATTCGGGAATTTTCTAATTATTGTTTTACCGATAAATTGAAATTCATACCAGCCCTGTAAACTGATAAAAGAATTACCTAATAAATACATTTTAATATCAACCTCAGGTGCTATCGAATATTGAGCATAACTATAATACCGGCATCCAAACCCTGCATAATAATAATCTGTTATTTTACTTGTCAGCATTATTTTAACAAATTTTTCAAAATTAATATTTGTTGGCAATTCGGAGAAATTTTTCCTGAATAAAATGCCATATTCTAAAACTTTTAAATTTATATATGATTGCAAACTTAACAATTTAGTCAGAAATACGGTTATTGAGTCCCTATAACTTACCTGCCTGTTAATATTGCTTCCAATCGAATATGTTGAATCTTCAAAATCATATAAAGTGTAATTCGCACTTAAATCAAGTTCAGGATACATTGAAAACAAAGAAGTTTTCCAGCTGAATTTTGGATTAATTCTAATAAATTTGTTCCAGTTATTATTGGCACTTCTTTTTGCTTTTATGTAAACCATGTGATATAAATAATAATCTGCCTCAATTGAAAAATAAAATGAGTTATCAAACTTATGGAAATATTCACCGCTGATTAATGAAGTAAATTTATCTCCGTCTGAATTTTCCTTATCACTTGGACTATCAAATTGAAATAATGAAACTGAATATTTTAGCAGGAATCTATCTTTCTTCGTTGGGTTCCATTCAGTATTAAAATATAAATTTGTTGAGTTGTTATAGAAATCCTTTAGCTTTTCAGACTCCTGCCATTCCAAAAAACCGGCATCACTAATATTATAACTTTTCGTTACCAAATTTTTAAAATAACCGGAAAAAAATGAAATACCCATCCCCTGAATAAATTTTTCTGAGACATATTTCATTTCACTTATGAAGTTAATATTAAATAAATCCGAATTTCGGTTTATACCTGTAATATCATTATTTGAAACATAACCTTTGTAATACTTGTTTATCCAATTTTTAAGCATATTAAATTCAAATTTACCTACTAAAAAATCAGTTAAAGAAAAATCGAATTTTATATCGGAATTAAACTTATTATCGAACCATGTCTCTATCGGAATTGTGTTATCAGATTTAATACTAAATAATGAAATATAATCTCTTAACAAAAATCCATAATCAATATCAATTTGAATTTTATCGTAATCGCTGAAATTCCTGTAAAGTGAAGTTTTAAATCCCAGGTCGGCATTTCTTTTATTATTTGACATTCCTACATACTCACTTGTTAATGAAGACTGAATTTTATAATCTTCAACTGATATGTCTCCAAGATTCCCGTCAAATTTAAATATTGGACCGGATACATTAAATCCCAACTGATTATTTTGCTCGATGCCTGCTTTTAATTCAAAAAATGATTGTGATGATTCATTATATTTGAATCCTGATGCTAAGTTTATCCTTCCCAATTTATTTAATGAACCATAATTTAAATTATTTTCAACGACTAAACTTATGTTATCAAAAATTGGTAATGAGTAATTCATTTTCAATAATTCTACATCTGTTGAGATAAGGTAAGGCATAGTAATATAAATAACAGTGTCTTTTTTTTGTATTGCATCATAAACAGTATCTTTTTCAATTTTGAATGTATTGAGCGTGTAACCGTTAAAATTATGAAAAATTGAAAGTTTACCGCCGAATAATCCAAAATCCAAATTAGCATTGCTGCTCAAAATAAATGTATTTGCTAGTTTCGATGAATTGAAATTAATTGTATTTATCGGTATTGAATCGCTTACGATTGCAGTACTATCCTGAGATTTTACCTGCATTAATAATAAAAAAAATATCGATATAAATTTAAATACTATCCTGAACATGTCTTACCTATAACCGAATTACAGGATAATATAGAAATCTTACTGACTGTTAACCGATTTTAAATCAGGACTGTCAAAATAATTGGAAAAACAAAGCTGGCGATAAAAAATCACTTTAGCAATTATATCATCTGCCGATTCCTGGACAATTAATTTTTTACCACTTTTTAAGCTGACGGTAGTATCGTGGAAGGTTTCAACAATCTCAATTTCATCTGCATTAACAGTAATCGGACTGTTATCAATTTTTGTAAGAGTTATCATGTTCACCTTGATTTATTATCATTAAAAAAAGCAAATATAATCATTCATATTGCATTATACGTTATACATTTTGTCATTTTGAGAATAATTCTACTTGCTCCCTATTTCTCTCAAAAGTGCTTGTTTCTCGATTTCAAGCTGACGAATTTTTCTTTCGATTGAATCCAGTTCTGCCGGCATCGAGTCTATTTCCATTCTGAGTTTGCTTGCAGCTTCATCAATCAGGTCAATTGCCTTATCAGGCAAATACCTGTCAGTAATATATCTTGTTGACAATTCAGAAGCAGCAACAATTGCCGAATCGGTTATTCTCACACCGTGATGAACTTCATATCTTTCCTTTAGTCCACGTAAGATGGAAATCGTATCATCAACAGTCGGTTCTTCGACTAAAACCTTCTGAAACCGTCGTTCAAGTGCAGCATCTTTTTCAATATACTTCTGGTATTCATCAATTGTTGTAGCTCCAATACATCTTAAATCACCTCTGGCAAGTGCCGGTTTCAGTATATTAGCTGCGTCCATACTGCCTGTCGTCGCACCTGCGCCAATCAGGTTATGAATTTCATCAATGAATAGTATGATTTGCCCATTGGAATCTGTAACTTCCTTTATAACAGCTTTCAAACGTTCCTCGAATTGCCCCCTGAAGCTTGTTCCGGCAACCAAAGCCCCTAGGTCAAGTGTTATCACTTTTTTGGACTTTAAAGTCTCAGGAACGTCACCGGATACGATTCTATGAGCAATTCCTTCTACTATTGCTGTTTTGCCAACACCAGGTTCACCTATCAAAATCGGATTATTCTTTGTTCTCCTCGAAAGTACCTGCAATACCCTTCTGATTTCATCTCCTCTCCCGATAACAGGGTCAAGTTTTCCCTGTTTTGCCTCTTCATTCAATTGTCTTCCATATCGTTTAAGTGCCTGGTATTTATCTTCGGGATTCTGGTCAACAACCCGTTGACCTCCTCTAATGTTTTGTAACACTTTGTAAATATCTTCTTTCGTTACACCATAATCTTTCAAAAGTTGAGATATTCTTGAATTAATTGTAGAAAGGGCAATCAATATATGCTCCACACTTACATATTCATCCTTTAAATTTTTTGCTTCTTTTTCAGATACATCGAGAATTCTCAATAATGACTGAGATATATATTGCTGTGAGCTTCCTGAAATTTTTGGTGTTTTCTCGAGTTCCTCATGAACTTTCACTTTCAAATAACCCATATTTACCCCAAGTTTCATCAGGATTTCTGGAACAACACCCGCATCATCCTGAATCATGGCAGCAAATAAATGTGTTTCATCTATTGACTGGTTGTTGTAACTTGAAGCAATTTCACCAGCAGTCTGGATAGCTTCCTGCGACTTTAATGTTAATTTTTGAAAGTTCATATACTTTTTCGATTATGAATTTATATAAAACTAATAAACTATAAAATCAGAGAAAAATTGTAACGAATAAATCCAAAAACAATATTTTTATGCAAACTTCTTCTACACATTAAAATTTATTAAAATAATGGGTGTATCTGCTTATTGCTTCTGTTTACTTTTTTTTAAACAGTAAAATTTATTAACAAAATAAATAGGAAATATATGGAAAATCCAAAAGGGAAAATTCTTTGGATAGATGATGAAATAGATTTGCTTAAACCACACATTATTTTAATCGAACAACGGGGGTATTCGGTTGACCAGGTCACAAACGGAGAAGATGCAATCGAAATTGTCAAGCAAAAGCAATTTGATTTGATTTTTCTCGACGAATCCATGGTTGGAATGAGCGGACTCGACACTCTGCCTATTCTAAAGGAATCCAATCCGTACACTCCAATCGTTATGGTAACTAAAAACGAAGCGGAAAGTGTAATGGAGGAAGCAATTGGTAAAAAAATTGATGATTATCTCACCAAACCGGTAAATCCTACACAAATTCTTGCGGCAATAAAAAAACATCTCGAATCAAGGAAAATTAGGTCGGAAAAGCTTTCACAAGATTACCTAATAGGGTTTCATCAATTAACGACACGTTTATTTGATAATCTTTCCTGGAACGATTGGCTCGATATATATATTAAATTGGTAGGATGGTCTATGGAACTCGATAAAAGTCCTGAACTTGGATTTGAACAAACTCTCAGAGACCAATGGCGTGAAGCTAATGCCGCTTATTCAAAATTTGTAGAAGATAACTATCATGACTGGGTAAATAAAATTTATGATGAAGGAACCCCTAATTTATCACCTGATATTGTTGAGAAATTTTTAATACCCCATCTTAAGAATCAAAAGCCAACGGTATTTTTCGTTGTGGATTGTATGCGTCTTGACCAATGGCTCGTCATGGAAGAACTCTTAGAACCATATTATACATTTCAAAAGGATTATTATAACTCGATAATCCCAACTGCTACACCTTATGCAAGAAATGCTATTTTTGCGGGCTTAATGCCGATTGACATTCAGAAGCATTATCCTCAATGGTGGGTTGGTGAAACCAATTCTGAAGACCATAAGGCAAATGCTTATGAAAAAGAATTGCTCGAAGAGCATTTAAAAAGGAAAAAAATCAAGTTGGACAATCCTATTAATTACATTAAGATTCATGAAACCGAATTCGGTAAGAAAATCGAAAGCAATATTCTAACCTATGCCCAAAGCCATTTAACTGCAATTGTGATTAATTCAGTCGATATGATTGCTCATTCCCGTTCCGATTTCGCTATATTAAAAGAAATTGCACCCGATGAAGCAGCATACAGGTCATTGACTAAATCCTGGTTCCAACATTCAAGCTTTTTCGGTATGCTTAAATCTTTAGCGGGTCAGGATATCAATATTATAATCACAACCGACCACGGTTCAATAAGATGTATGCGGGGAGTTAAAGTTCTTGGTGACAGGGATACTTCAACCTGCCTTCGTTATAAATTCGGGAAGAATGTTAAGGCAGAACAGAGGCATGCTATGCAAATAAGAAATCCAAACAATTATAAATTGCCAAATACAGGTATAACTGTTAACAATATAATAGCTAAAGAAGATTATTATTTTGTATATCCCACAGATTTCCATCACTTTTTGCAAAGATATAAAGATAGTTTTCAGCATGGCGGTATTTCCATGGAGGAAATGATTATTCCGGTTATTACTTTGAGAACAAAATAATTTTTGATAGAAATCATACCAAAAGTTTTTAAATTTGGGTATGAAACTTGGGAAATTTACGACAAAGAATCAAAAAGAAACTTATGATTTAGGTTTTCGTTTCGCCGATGAATTGAAGCCGGGTAATGTTGTTGCTTTATTTGGAGACCTGGGAGCCGGCAAAACAGAATTTATTAAAGGTATATGTGCTTATTTCAAAGTTGATGAACTGGTTAACAGTCCAACTTTTACTATAATGAATCAGTACATAGGTGAACTGGATGAAAATGAAATTCCAATACTTCATATTGATTTGTACAGAATTAAAAAATCAAGCGAATTGAAAGAAATTGGCTTTGATGAGATTATTTTCTCAAATGATTCCATAAAACTCGTCGAATGGGCAGATAAAGCATTCGGTGTTCTTCCTCCCGATACATATTCCATTAATATTAGCTTCAAAAAGAATAACGAAAACGAAAGAATAATCACAATTGATTAAAACTTACTTATTAGACTTTATACAATACTTTATATAAAAAAACAGCCCGCCAAAATTGACGGGCTGTTAAATTTAAAAGCTAACGAGCTTTATTTCACAACGTTAAACTGTCTCTTTATAACCATGTCACCCGCTTTGGCAACTAATGTATAGTTACCGTTGCTAAGTGAATGAATGTCGAGCTCAAGCACATCAGCTTTAATCTGATAAGATGGTGTAACCGGCTTACCGTTAATATCGAAGATAACAAGTTCCAAATTAGCAAGGTTACCAGAATATCTAAAGCTAACCTTATTGTCTGCCGGATTTGGATATGCTTCTTCTAATGAAATACCATCTGCTGATATTTCAACTTTTCTTTCATCGCTGTACTGGGATTTACCATCGAGGTCAACAGTCTTCAAGCGATATATGTAAGTATTACCGAATTCGACATCGGAATCAACAAATCCGTAGTTTTTAAGTTCGGAACTGTTGCCGGCTGCTTTTACATCGGCAATCCTGTTGAACAAGCTCTTACCTGTTTCAGCCAGACTTGCTTTTTCGATTTCGAATCTGTCAGTATTGTATTCACTTGCAGTTGACCACGTAATGTCAACATTCTTTGCCCTCGCTTGTGCATCAAAGCTAACAAGCTCGACAGGAATAATTGCACCGCCGTTTTTCTCGGCGAAATCAAGCATTGACCTGAGAACACGCTCGGTATTACCAAAGTGTCTCCAATCAGCACCCAATACAATAGCATTCCTGCTTAGTGTTGTTGTGGCTACACCAAACGGAGCATGATTGTAAATTGCAGTTGGCGGTGGAGCCGGATCGTTATATATGTATTGATATGCGGTCCTTGCTAAACCTTCGCCACTGGGATACAATGAAAGTACACCGGGCATCGGGTCCTGGTCCTGAGAGTATGACAATGATATACCGTGAGTACTGGTAATAAATTCAACCAGGTCTCTTCCTACGTTAATACCTTTCACACCATAAACCGGTGGAATTGAATTTACATAATCGAACAAAACATATTCGGGTGAATTGTATGGTGCCGAATTAGTCTGTGCTCTCAAATAAGTATATACAAAGTCCTTGTCAATAGGATTATTGGGATCATTAGCAGGCGTATTTAATCCATAACCTGTTAATTCTCTCACTATATCCTGGCTGGCAATAAATAAGTTTTGTTTGGCTTCAGTATAAACAGGTTTTGTTAAGAAGTCAACAATACTCTTTCTCTCATATCTTGCAACTGGTTTGTCGAGACCGTCTGACCAGAACAAATGCCTGTACAATGTGTAATTCACTGTCTTGGGTTCCCAACCGCTTCGGTCAAGAACATCAATCTTCCAGGTATTCGTTGTTGGGTCATCACGGTAAATATTAGTGAACCAACCAATTCCGGCAAGTCCTGTCTGACCTGTTACATTCGAACTTTCTCCGGTCAGGTACTGATAATTCATAGCACCTGCAATCTCATCGGCTGTGAATGTCGCTGACGGGTTAACGTCTGATGCAATTCTTGTGATTCCGAGATTATCCTCGAGCCACAAATCATGATAGCTGTTTTCGCCGGAGACAATCATATTCAACGTATGTGATTGTTTCAGATAGAATCTTGTTACGATTTCTTTATCGTTATTTACATTCTTTTGGTCTGCACCGACATGGACTTTCATCTTATATCTTGGCGTAATGTTGCCAAGCATGGAGGCAAATCTGTCATAATACAAATATGTCGGAAGCTCTGAATAAGTTTGAGGAACAAATTCATTACCGAATCCATTTGCCAAACCAAATGAAAATTCCTGGGTTGTACCTGATAACATATCAACCTTAATAGTTGTATCAATTACAACGTAGGTCGGATTTTCAATCCAAAGTCCTGAATTGGATTCAATGTAAATTTTAAGGTTAACATCGACACCGGATTGATGGTTATTGCCATTATTGCGTAATTTGACTTTAACATCTATTGGTGCCTGGGTCATAATATGCTCTGCATCACCAAAACCGACGAGAGGCATATTGTTTGTCCTGTATGCACCCGGTGCGGAAATCATAAGAAGCTCGATATCGCTTAACCAAAGTGTACCGTCAAATTCATCGGCACCAATGTCAAACAATTGACCTGAAGTTCTTCCAACTCCGTCTATATCAATCGGAACCTCATCAGGAAGTCTGTTACCACGATTATTAAGTACCGAACCAACAGGTACAGGAGATTTAATTCTCAAATTACCTGTGAGAGTCGGGACAGGATAATTATAATCAGGTAACCAGTTCTCAAAGACTGAACTTACATCCTGACCTGTCCAGAAGTACCACTGTCTCAATGTCTTATATGCATCCGGTCTCATATCTTCAGGTGTATTGTCAATAACACTACCTGTATTTTTAGTCTCGATAAATCCGAAAGCATTAGAGCTCGATGTGGGTGGAACCCATATAGCATTTTTATCCGATAAGTAAACATTTTCTAATAGGTCAGGTTTAATACCTTCATAGAAAATACCTGCAGATGCCGGGCAAGTTGCATCGAGTAAATTGTCGAGAACTGCTATAGCATTATTATAAATCTTGGCATTCTTTACATGCTGAGTGGCAATACCCATTACGGCACCACGCGAACTTACAGCATCGTCACCAATAATTATCGTATTGTTGTAAATCATATCTCCGCGTGAGAAATATGCAGGATTGGAAACATCAGATTGTGTCCTTTCGGTAAATGTGAAGTATCCGTTATCCCATGCAGGTATATTGCTGACCGGCATACGTTCTGTAAATAAATGAATACCATATCTGCTGGTTTTGTCATTACTTGATTTCAAATCCCAAATTGCGTTGTTTCTGATTAATATATGTTCATCAACATCCGGGAAATAAACAGGATTACCACTTCCGGGTACGAAAGATGTCCTGCTTTGCTGTACCTTAATACCGCTAACCTGTGGATAATTATAGATAGCATTTGATGTACCGATTACATTGTTTATTTCATTCTCGCCTATAATAAGGTTAAAGTTATTATAACCCATTCTGTAATCAAACAACGATGGTTCGTTTTCTCCACCTGCTAAAATACCGCCAACATCTTCACCGCATGTACCGAGCACATTATATATTCTGTTGTGTAGAACCTTGGAATTAGATTCATAACCGAGGAATATACCTGCGCGTGATACATTATAAATAAGATTGTTAGCAATCTCATTATCCGAGTTGTAATATTTCTTAAACTTGGCTGCACCGGCATCCCAAAGAACACCAACACCCATAGATACGATACCAACTCCATATCCACTAATTTCATTATTCAGAATTTTATTGTTAGTACATGGTAAGGTATCCAAATTGAATGTATTTGCACCATTAATATCATAATAGGGCCTGCTTCTCAAAACGATTGCAGATGTATAAGCCCTGTTATCTGTCATATTAAAATCATCTTCATACACGTAACGTGTTCCTGTAAATCCAAATCTCGGTAATTGGCAATTGCCGGAATTAACCGGTGATGCGTTTTCGAATATACAGTTTTTAATAGTCGTGTTATTTGTTCCTTGTTTCAGATAAAATGCCGATTGGAATGCATTATTCATATTGACAACAAACCTGATACTCTTGTTAGAACCACCGTCAAAGGTAAAGTACCCTTTAGAATTTGCATATTCCTTTTTATAATTTGCAGGTACCATGTTGACTGCGGCATTTGGACTTAACGAAAAGTAGCTCTGACCTATCTGAATACCAACGCCGATTCCGGACCTTAATTCAACTGTAACACCCGAATTGATACCTCCACGCTCATTTGATTTAATCGGTGAGGGCTTAAAGGTTATAGTATTCGTTTCGTTTACACCTGTAATATCGGATGTCAGGTCAATAGCCGGCATCATTGATGCATTATCACCGACTGTATAATATGTATCAGTGAGATAGAAAGTAACCGGACAACTTACACCCCTGTCGAACAATGAATTAATTGCTGCATCGAATGTTGAAAAGTTTCCGCCGGTTCCGATTGTAAATGTACCGCACATTCCATCTATTACATTAACATAATCTATTTTTGTATTATTGCTCGAAACAGGGTCATTCCTGTGATATACGGTAAATTCGACTTTATATTGACCTGCTGCTAGTGGTATCCAGTCAACATTGAAAGGCACGATTGTCGTGTTATATTTACCTGATGGTGCATTTGAAATTTCTGCTTCATCATGATAAACTTTATTATTCTGAGAATCATAAATATCCATCGTTGCAGAAGCAATAACATCGCTGACTCCGTAGTTTGTTACCAAACCTTCAGGTCTGTATGGCTTGTTGACATAAATGTTTCTTGTGTTCGGTGGTGAATAGAAATCATAATTCGAAGGCATTATGATTGTTGTCGCTTCGAGTTCTACTTCATAAGCACAATTGAATTTCCATTCATCTCCTACTCTTGGTAAAACATTGTTTGATAACAATTGGTCTGTCGGTCCAACCAAATTTACAGACACTCTTATATAATAATCCCCTGCATCTGGTGGAGTGAACCAACCCACATCTCCAAGTACTTTATATTCTAAAGTATGTAATGGTGTAGTAAATAAATATGGTTTATTTGAAATTCTTTGATCTGTTATTTCAATCATGTTCTTATCGAAGAATTGCACTGTAACAGCAATTTCAATAACATCATTAATTCCTCTGTTCTGTATTCTGATTTGAATTGGTAGCACTTGAATCGGATAAAGCTGGTCATCCTTTTTCAAAGGAGTGATAATGTCGGTAACAGCTAAATCGTTATCATAAATGACACTGAATTCAGATGTCTTTGTCGAAAGCAGTAGATTACTCGGAGGTGGTTCATACATCCTGCCGGTTGCTTTGAATGTACCGGCAGTAACACCGGTAAAGAAGTCGCCGTTCACACCTGGACTTTGTGCCATTGGACCGGTTGCATTAACAAAGTAGTAATCCGGAATTCCGCCCGGGTCAGTATGTGCCGAAGCAGGCAAATAAATATCCGGTTGACTTCCCGCATCCCATGCCGTATAAACTACCTGGGAAGGAGTACTTTCTTTAGGTCCTGTAACTTCGTATTGAACGTAATGTGTCATACCAGCCGGTCTCGACACACTAACCCCAAAATTATTCAGAGCAGGAACAGTAATATTTCTTGGGTAGCCGGTATTATTAGCCGGATACACAGCCGTTAATTCAGGTCTTGCCCATTTGAACTTCAAACCGGCAACGAAAGAATTGAATTTTGCAAGAGAATTTACATATCTGCCTGGATTATTAGTTACACATGAAAAACCACCTACACCATCGGGGTTAACATTTTGGTATCTGTTGGAACCGATTTGTCCCGCCAGCCCGACGCATGCAGTGAAGTAATATGTGGTATAATAATGCTGGTCGTAATGAATTTCAACTTTGTTTGTTGTTTCGTATATTTTGATTTGATAACCCCACTTTGGTGTTGGAGTATTCCACCAATAATATCTCGGACAAACATTATTCCATTGAAATATACAAACTCTGTAAGGAGCGCTGCCTGAAACAACTTGCTTCATTGATACAGGTCCTTCCCAACCATTTCCGGTTTCATAGACAATACAGTTGTAGCCGCCGTAACAGTAAATTGCAGGATTTCTGTCGGTCATACTGTAAATATCGTACGGTGACAGCCAAAGTGCGTCATAAGAGTATGGTGGCCTGAAAGAAACCCACCCTTCGTCTGATACATTACATTGTGTGTATGTAACGCCATCGAAGACAAATGGAAATCCGATGTTAGTGGATTTCAGATACTGCCCGGACCAATAATGGTTATTTAATGAGTATAAATCTGTACCGCCTCCCAACTGAGTATATGCCTCAGTTGAATAGCTAAAAATGAAGTCGGTCAGCAACTGCGCCGATGACGTTTGCGTTAACACAAATGCCATCAGGAAAATCAAGGCAAATCGCTTGAGTAGTTTGAATATCATACTTACCTCCTAAATGGTTAAACTTAAATTATAGAAAACACTTTTTTATATTCTAATTTATTTCTAAGCAATCTTTAAAATTCAACTTCATTATATTATAAAGTGAATTAAACCAATTAACAAAAATAATTAAATTTATCTAACTTTAAAATATAATGAAAAATTTTTTTAAAAGAATTTCTGCACAATGTTTTAAAAGGTGTTCTTTAATTTTTGCCATAAACCTCCTTCCGAATAAATTTAAAATAGCAAATTCCCCAAAAACGAGTGCTATCAATGTTTTTCTTAACCTTTCACCCCCAATTATTATGTATTTTTTAAATTTACACAACTATCCTTACTCTAATGACACATGAAACCCAAAAAGGTCTCAAAAAAATTTTAACTTTTTTTTAACAAAAAACATTCCAAATTTCCTTAACTTTTTATTATCAATGACTTATAGAAAATATATTATTTTTATTTATTTTTTAACCATTTCTAAAAACCTTGTTAATAAAATTTTGTTAAATTTAGAAATTACCCGGAATCAATCAGTAAATTTGTTTATTTTTAAAATTTTGGAATAAATTGTTATCAGGAATCAGAAAATATTTTGATAAGTCATCGGCTGTTTATCCGTCAAGAGTTTCATTACTCCTGTGTACATTACTTGCTATAGGGGGAATAGTAATAGGGGTACTTGAAAATTCACTCTCGGTAACTGCAAACGGATTGATTGCAGCGACTGAGATTTTGACTTCTGTTCTGTTTTTATCTGCCATTAAACAAAGTATTAAAGCTCCCGATTATGTCTTCAATTATGGTTATGGCAAATACGAAAGCATGGCTATTCTCGCCGGTTCAACCCTATTATCTTTATTATTGATTTATACAATTATTGAAGCATTTAAAGATTTCGGAACACCGATACCCGTGAAAAATTACCATATTTTGATAATATATTCTCTGATTAGTTACGTGGCTTTGAGGAAAACAGCTATTTTCTTAAGAAAATCTTCGGCTAAATTTCAAATGCCGTTACTTGAATATGACGCTGATGTATGGAAAACAGACAGCTTTATAGAACTCGGAGTCCTTGTCAATTTGGCTTTCGGTGCCGTCTTCAGTTATTTCAATTATAAAATTATCGGGAAATACATTGATTCTGCAACTGCTGTATTACTACTCACATATTCTCTCAGAGTTCAGCTTACTCATGGTAAAAGTGCAGTCAATCAATTACTCGACCATACACTTTCTGAAAACATTCAATTCGATATAATCTCAGTGATAGCTGAAAACATCAACAGGTTTTGCGAGTTCAAAAAAGTTCATACGAGACAATCCGGTAAAGATATTTTCATAGAAATTGATGTGATAATGCCATGGGATTACACACTTGAAGAGGCATACCGGTTGGAGAAGGATGTACTAAATTCATTAGTAGAAAAATATCCTACTGCCATTCCGAGATTATACGTAACACCTTGCCCCAAAGACTGTATTCACGATGGAAAATCGTCCTGCCCTGTTAAAATCGCAAGAGATGCAAATAAAAAAAAGGTTGATGCAGGTAAATTAAAAGAGAATTAAAAGAGAATAAAATTTTAATTTGCATTTATGAAAAAAGAAATAAATACTAAATCAATTACAAATCCTGAGTTCATGCCTGATGACGAAATCGAAAAGACTCTCAGGCCAAAAACATTCAGTGAATTCACAGGACAAAAAAAGATTGTTGAGAATCTTAAAATTTTCATCGAAGCTGCAAAGCAAAGACGTGAACCGCTGGACCATATATTATTAACAGGTCCGCCGGGATTAGGCAAAACCACCCTCAGCTATATCATTTCGAAAGAAATGGATGCTAATATAAAAATTACATCGGGTCCTGTATTGGAAAAACCCGGTGACTTAGCAGGAATTCTAACTAATCTCCAGGAAGGTGATGTACTTTTCATTGATGAAATACACCGGCTTTCACCTGTGATCGAAGAGTATCTGTACTCTGCAATGGAAGAGTACAGAATTGATATTATGATTGATTCGGGTCCATCAGCAAAAACTATACAATTGACACTGCCAAAATTCACTTTAATCGGTGCGACAACACGTTCGGGTTTATTGACTGCACCATTGAGGTCGAGATTCGGAGTATTCAACCGGCTGGATTATTATCCGACCGAAGATTTAATTCACGTCGTTGTTCGTTCTTCATATATATTAAAAGTACCTATTGATAAGGATGGTGCTTTCGAAATCGCGTCACGTTCGCGGGGAACACCGAGAATAGCAAACCGTTTATTAAGAAGAACGAGAGATTTCGCACAAGTGAAAGGCGATGGAAAAATCAATACTGAAATCGCAAAAATGGCGATTGAGGCACTCGATATTGATGAATTCGGCCTGGACGAAATGGATAAGAGAATTTTAATAACAATCATAGAAAAATTTAGTGGCGGCCCTGTTGGATTGAACACGATTTCTGCTGCAATTTCAGAGGAATCAGGTACTATTGAAGAAGTATATGAACCATTCCTGATTCAGCAGGGATTCATTCAGCGTACACCAAAAGGCAGAGTGGCTACACCTTTGGCTTATAAGCATCTTGGTTTAGATAAATTACTCGACAAATCCGAATCACTTTTTTAAATGATGATGGTAGAAAAGAAAAATATTTTTGAAAATATTTTGCAATATTCGGATAAAGAAATATTTGAAAATATCATTCTCAACGGAAATCTGAAGATTGAAAGAATAATATCTTACCCGAATTCTACTCAGGATAATATATGGTATGACCAACCCCAGGATGAGTGGGTAATTCTCCTGCAAGGCAGTGCCACACTTGAATTAGAGGATGAAAAATTATTAAATTTAAATCCGGGTGATTATTTGTTTTTACCTTCGCATACAAAACATAAAGTCAGAGAAACTAATAAGGAAGAACCAACAATTTGGCTTGCAATTCATTATAAATAATATTAATATTCTTTGATATTAACCAAAACAGTTGAACTTCTGCCTTTGTCATCGAGACAGGTTATTTTTATTCTCCCTTTCTCCGGCTTGAAGAATTGTTTTACATCCGGTTTAGATTTAATAAAAAATTTATCGTTTATGTACCAGTATAAAACTTGTACTCCTTCCCCTGATGCAGCTTGCAGAAGAATTTGCTGTTCAGAATTATTTTCTATATAATATTCAAAATTGTCTGAAGGTGAAATAATTTTTGGACCTTCACTCGAGAGCTTTTGTTGACAATTCGGATTATGAGGGGGTATTTTTTTATACCCGACATTGTTTAACGAATTCCATAAACAAATTTCAGGGTCATATACAGGATAAAGAACTTTTTTCCATCCTGTTACCGGTAAACATTCTGTACAATATTGAATTGACTCGTCGATGCTGACAAAAAATTCTTTGTATAAATCGCAAACATTATTTGACGATACATTTCTAATGAAATAATCCGATGTAATTTGCTGGCAATTTTTTGATGGGATTTTCCCAGTTTCAACACAAACCTCCCTGTACCCGACATCCTTGGGAATTTTAAACCACTTCTTTTTCGGACTGTAATCAATAGCGTTAAATAAATCAAACAATAAAGGAACAGCCATCTCCGAGCCGGATAAATGCGGCGAACCCTTTCCGTCGAAATTGCCCATCCAAACCGCAATTGTATAATTCGGATTATATCCTATTGCCCATGCATCTTTTTTCCCATAAGATGTCCCTGTTTTCCAGGCAATTTTAGGCAATCTTGTTCTGTTTAACAATTCATTTGGAAAATCCGGCCTTTTTATTCCCGATAAGATTTGGGATACAACATAAACAGCGCCGGGAGAAAAAAGTGGGATATACTCTTTTCTGTTTGCCTCTTTTAAATAATTCAAAGAATACAGTTTTCCTTCATTTGCCAATGTTGAGTATAATTCTGCAAGTTGTTCCATCCTTACGCCGCATCCACCGAGTATCATTGACAAACCGAGTTTTTCTTTTTGTTTAATTATGTCACTGAATCCTGCTTTTTCCAGCAATAATAAGAACTGGCTTAAACCAACCTGTTCGAGAAGGCGAACAGCCGGAACGTTAAGCGAATTCATCAAGGCAAATTCTGCTGTTACTTCGCCATGGAATTTTTCTGTATAGTTTTCCGGCTCATAACCACTGAAATCAGTAGGAACATCCAACAATTTCATTTTTGGTGTCAGTATTCCAAGGTCAAAAGCATAAGCATATAAGCCCGCTTTAAGTGTCGAGCCCGGGGACCTGACAGCTCTCACTCCATTTACCTGACCGGATGCTGATTGATTACTGAAATCAGCAGAGCCGCAATAGGCAACAACATTTGAATTACTGTTATCTATTATTAATACAGCTCCGTTTGAGACACCTTTTGCTTTATTTCTTTCAACATAACCCGATAACAAAGTTTCGGATTTTTTTTGTTTATCAAGTTCTAATGTTGTAATTAAATTATCACCCGTAAAATTATTCATTATATAATAACAGAAATGTGGAGCGATTGAGGGAATTTGATACCTGGCTGTTTCAATCGGCTCATTAAGTGCATCTTGCAAAGCATTCTGAGAAAATACATTATCCCTCGCAAATTGTTTAAGCCAAAAATTTCTTTTAGATTTTGCGGATGAAATTGATTTATCGATTCTATATAAATTCGGGTCATTCGGAATAACAGTAAGTAAAACCGATTGAGCAAGACTAAGTCTGCCCGGTGGCCTGTTAAAATAAATATATGATGCGGATTTTACACCTTCAATATTACCACCATAAGGGAGAGAATTGAGATACATTTCCAGTATCGTTTTCTTTGAGTAATGAATTTCAATTTGAATTGCCCTTAAAATTTCAATTATTTTATTAAAATAAGTTCTGTCAGCAGGAGAAACCATTCTTGCCAATTGCATAGTAATTGTCGATGCTCCTAAAACTCTTTTCCCTTTTATTAAATTTGTTGCAAATGCCCTGATTATTGCAATAGGATTAACACCGGGATGCCAGTAGTAAAACTTATCTTCTTTTTCAATTATTGCATTAATCAAATCGGTTGACACTTCATCGAGAGTGCATCGAAGCCGCCATTTATCATCTTTAGTAAGATATGCTGTAAGAACGGAACCATCAGAAGCCATAATCACTTTTGAAAATGGTTTAATTTCAGGCAATGGAAAGATAATTTCGATTAAGATGAAAAACAATAATAAACCTGCTATGCTGAACAAAGCAGGTTTGATTTCTTGTTTATATTTTTTTAAAAATAAAAGCACATAAAAAATTGATTTAATCCTCATCTTTCTTTGTTTCCCTGCCGAATGAGTTTACCAATCCCTTTACAAACTCTTTTCTTTCATTGTCTGTCAGCTTTGCATCGGGATGAAAAATGACATAACTTTGTATCGGCATAATACCATGCTCAACAACATCGGCGGCTTCTTTGGCATCTTCAGTATCAAGTTCTGAAAAATTCAATTCTTCCCTTCCTTCCTGTACATGACTAATCACAATCCATGACAAAGGTGCTATATAAGAATAAAATGGCCATTTTGTCTTATTGCTGTGACAATCATAACAAGCTCGAACAGCATATTCTTTGGTTTTTTGTGCATCCCATTTCGGTTCACTTTTTACAGGCGGATTAGTCCTGTCAACTGGAATGAATTGAATAACAACGAAAATAAAAACCAATGAATAAACAAAAATTCTAACAATTTTTTTTGTTTTAATAGTCTTATCTACATTCATAAATACCTCTGATTTATTTCTAAATTTATTTTAATTCAGAATTCAGAATTTTTTCATAACATAAATCATTCCCGCACCATTATAAGAATGATATTCGGAATTATACATTGCCTCAGCACCAATGACTGGTTTCCTGAATCTTCCCTGATTGACTACTCTTATCAGGTATGTAAATTCTTTAGTGGCACCTGTCCATAGTTTTGTGAAAAGAATCAGCCGGTCATCGCGTACGTCCATATATTCGACATCAATCGGATTTTTGATTTGCCAGGATAAATCTGCTGATACATTCAATCTCGGATTTTCAATTTCAAAACCCGATGGGAGCATATCGGTAATCACAATATTATCAGCCGACCGTTCTAATCCTGTTAGTAAAATTTTACAAACAACAAGTTGTCCCTGGTAGAACTGCCCTTTATTAATTTCTGCTTTTGTCCTGTAATCATAATAGATTCTTCTTACTCTCATATATTTATCTTCTTCCTTTACAGCTTCATTAACTCTTATTCCTTCAGTGCTCCAGTAATAAAATACTTCACCATTTCCTGTTCCTTTCAAATATACGTTTGACCCGTTCATAACATCATCAGTAAAAGTTATATCCTTGCCGGAATAATTTCCGACATTCTTTTTACCAACAAATACATCTACTTTAACATCGTTCTTTGCTTTTGAAGATGCGGCTTTACCCAAAGCCATAAAAACAAATGCATTCTCCTGAGTGGAATATACATTATCAATTTTCTGAACAAGATATTTAACAATGTAAGGAATCTGAGGATTATTTGGCTCGACCTCGAGAAGAATTTCAAGCATCAACGCATTTGCTCTTACCTCGGAATCAAAGCATCCGCCGGTTTCTGTATAAGTAATCTCAGGCATGTAGCTCTTTGGAAGAAGTTCATTATAACTGCTCCACTTTCCCATCATTGCATAAGACGCAGCCAGAAGATATTTTGAATCTGAAGAAACAAGATTCAGTCTCGATTTGTAATAATTCATTGTTGAAATATCACCCTTGCCTGCCAATGCCAATACATATAATGAATATAATATTTCTTTATTGGCAATTCTTAATACTGTAGTCTTGTTACCTACATAAGTATAATATTCATAAGTGCTTCTTTCTCTTGCTTTCTTTTGCAGATAATATAAAAGATTTTTCAGAACATCCTCCCGCACATCAAACCCAGCTTTCCTTGCTTCAAGTAGAAAATGGGCGGCGTATACACTTCCCCACCAGTTTGGATAAGTACCTCCGGGCCAATATGCCATGGACCCGTCATACCTCTGCATTGATTCGATTTTTCTGATTCCTTCTTTTACATAATAAACAGGGTTATAGGTTTTATAATACTCAGGAGCAACAAGTTGTGCAAGTTCAGCAAAATAAATTTGAGGGAATAATTTTGATACGGTTTGTTCTATACATCCGTGTGGATAGCCGACAAGTTCTTTCAATTGCTTAGCAAATTTAATTGCAGGAAATTTACTAATCGTCAAAGCTGAATGTTGTGTCCCGTATAAGAATCCACCCGGGACATTGAAACTCTGTGAAGAACCTGCTCTTATTGTTCCGGCACCTGTATAGGTTAGGTATGGAGATACCGGTCTGACTGCAATATCAACTTCTTCTTTGACTCTTGCCATTCCTGAAGTTTCCAAAATAATTTTTGCTGAGCCGACTTCAGAAAATGATTTCAATGAGAAGACAACCTGCTTTGTAGAATTTGGCTCTATTTCAGCATATTGAGATGCTTTTGATAAAATTTTCAAAGGTCCGTTGACCTTTAAATTAATATTTGCTTTACCTTTCGATGATGTTGTATTAATTAATGTGACAGGCATTACAAGCGAATCATCCTGGGCAAGAAATCTCGGTATTTCCGGCTCTATTATCAAATCATCGGCTACTTTCATAGCTTTATCTGCAGAGCCGAACTTTGCACCTGTATATGCAATAGCCATCAACCTGACTTCACCATTGAACTGTGGAAAATTAATTGGTACTTTCACTTCCCCGCTTCCGTTTGTTTTCAGAATACCGCTCCAAAAGGCGAAGAGCTTGAATCTCTTAGTTGTAATTGGATTGGTTCTCTTCTTAAGCATCTCTGCAAACATTTCCTCATCGCCGCCGCCTGATGAAGAGCTTCCGATAATCTCGGGCAATAATAATTTGTACAAATCATAACTTTGGACTTTCAATCCGCGTTTAGCATACATAAATCCATAAGCGTCCGGTGTTTTGAAATTCTTTACCTGCAATATTCCCTCATCAACTGCGGCGAGAGTAACAAATATATTTCTTTCAGGTGCAGTCTTCACAGTAATTGTCTGGCTTGTGTTCGGTTTGATTTTCTCAGGTGCGATTATTTTCACAGGTAATTTATTAGAACTTTTCTCAACTTTCATCGAGCCATATCCGTGTCCAACAAGGAATGGAGTGCTGTTGTCAACAGTATGTTTTTTAAATAAGGTTGCCGAAACATACACATTAGGCATAAACTCATCTTTGACAGGAACAGCAATTTCAACTGATTTACTGTTTTCCATATCAACATATCTATACTCATATACTCCATTTCTCTCGAAGCTTATCAGAAGCTTTCCTGCAAATGGACACATAAATAGTATTTTTGCTTTATCTCCGGGTTCATATTTATCTTTATCGAAAACTATATCAACTCTTCCTTCTTTGTCCACCTGGAATGATGAGGCGGTGGTACTCACCCACCCATAAGCATAGAAAGATTTCTTTTGATATTCTTCATCACCTTCTTTCGATATTCGTAATTCATATTTTCCTGACCTTGATACACTAAATGAAATGTCTTTCGTTCCTCCGTTCAAATTCATATTCTTCTGCCACTCAATTATTTCCTTTTCTTCTGATGCGTAGAAATACCTGTCATTGCCATCTTTCTTCAAAATAGTCTGCCATTCATATCTCACAAGTTTTACGGTAGCATTGAAACCTTTTATTGGATTATCATTGTGATTAACAACTACGGCTTTTAAATTAAGCCGTTCATTTGTCCCGTAATAATAACCCGATGATTTGATACCAATAAAATAATCTTTTGGATATATATCAACCGAAGCAGCCCTGTTAACAGTTCTGCCTGTCAAATCAAACACGTTAACATAAGTATAACAGGTAACAATTCCGCTCCCCTTTACATCATTCGGAACATTGTATTCCACCCTGCCTTTTCCGTTTGCATCTAGAAATCCATCCTTTGTTACTTCTTCAAAAATCGGGTTGGTCATCGAGGAATTATTGAAGTCATAATCAGAAAACCGCTTACTGACAAAAGGTCTGTGGCGTAGATTAATATTAGATTCATACTTCAGTCCTGCTGCTTTAGCACCGAATAAAAATTCAGCATCAATATTTACCCCAATTAAATCCCCGGGGAAAACATATTCTTTTTCGGATTTCAACATCAATCTTATTTTATCAGGTATGAAATCCTCGACACTGAATTTGTATGTACCGATTAATTGATTTGTTCCTGTGTAAACTTCTGCACTGTACTCACCTGTTTGAACATAATCTGGAGTTCTGAAGGATGCTTCAAAACTTCCTTCTTCGTTCAAAATCTTTTTCATTTCTGTGAATGTTCTTCCGGTCGGAGTTATTATTTTCAAAAATACCGGAACATCTTTGACTGCTTCCATACTCTCATTCCTGACAATCGCCGAAAGATATACAGTTTCACCCGGACGGTAAATATTTCTGTCGCTGTAAATAAATGTATTAACATCCTCAAGATATTCATAAACACCACCGACATCGTATCTTGATGTTTCTATAAATGTTTCCTGAAGGTCAATGTAATTGAAATCGTTTGTTGTTTCTGCAACCACTAATCTTGGTGCAAATCCTTCGATTCTCTTTTTAACATCAGTAAACCTGACAACCCCCTCCTTATCAGTCTTACCGGTTAATAATGTTTGATTATTTGTAGAAATGATACTAATCTCGACTCCTTCTATCGGTTCTGCTTTAGCGATTGAATTGACGAAAATTAAAATTTCATTACCTGATTTTTTTGCAATTATTCCAAGGTCTGTCAGAGCAAGCATTTTTGCATCTGCAATCCATCTGTCCTGAGAAGACCTTACGTTTACAACATATATCCCTTTATATTTCTCTCCTATTAATTTATTCAGATTAATATATTTTTTCTCAAGCCAGTTTTTGTTGTTTTGTAGATTAATTTTTTCTTCATAAAGTGTTTTTCCATAATCTCCGGTCCAGATTTCTGAATTATAACCATAGTCCTCTTCATATTCATAAGAATAAGAATTCTGATTTAAAAACCAAAGTAAATTATTTTTGAAAACCTGGGAAACTTCAATGTCTGCTTCATCAATATTAACAAAATTCACCTGCAAATTCTTGTTCCCGCCGAGCATTAGATACTTGCCTTTTTTATCGGCAAAATTGATTGACGGTTCGAGGTTAACAAACGACACCTGCTGCTCGTAATCGAATTCCAATTCTCCTCCGTAAAGCCCGGGCATACCTTTTTTAATTTTCAGCAATACATCCTGAACATTCTCTAGATTGGCTTCTACTCTGAATGAATTGTCATTCACAAAAAATGATAAATCCTTCCATGGTTCCAATCTCACATAATCTTTAATTCTTTTTTCATCTACCATCTGGGTTGTAGCTACTTCAATCCATCCTGTAGTTCCGTCAAATCCCGATGCAACACCTGTTATTGCAAGTTTTGTAATCGGTTCCAGTTTGTTACTGAATGTTCTGTCGTCTTCGAGTCCTTTCTTACCGAAAACAGACATCAAACCTTTCTTAACTGTAATTGAGAAGTCCTGTTCTTTATCAGTCTGCTGTATTTCGCCGAAATTCACTGCAATTAATTCTGATTTTTCCTTTGTTACAATCTGGTAATTGGTTAATGGCTTGCCATCATGTTGAATCTGCAAATGATTTTTCAGCATTTCGGGGTTGATAGGATAATTGAATTGCAGGTTTGCCTGAACACTTACTTTGTAATATTGATTCGGAATATGTGTCCAAAACAAATCAACTTTATTAATATCAAAATCGTGAGTTTTGAATTCAATCGTTTCGGTTGAAAGAGATAAATCCTTATTGAATAATACTTTCTTAGTTATTTCTGCAGAGTAATTCTGAATAGGTTCGAGTTGAACATCAGGCGAGAAAATCAATGTGCTGGCTGATGTCCATTTGAATTTCCCGGGAATTTTCGGTTCGAACTTCACAAATTCATCTGTGAGCCATTTATCCTGGCTGTCTGCAGGAGCTAATTCTTTGGAAAATTCGATTGTAAAAGTTGTCAATGTTCCAACACTTCCGGATGGATTAAAACTCACAACCTCTACTGCGTTTCTTAAACTACAGCTTACAAATATTAACATTGCAACCATAGTGTATGTCAATGCCGGCAACCTTTTCATAATAACCCCAATAATATAATTAAAAATTGATTTCTATTTTATGCTCAAATAATAATTTTCAATTGAACAGAATTTTCATTTAGCATATCAGAAGATAAAATTCCAAAACAAAGAAATAAAATACTGGCAATCGGATATAAAATAATTATCCAAAACGGATTGCTTAATAATATGAGAATGACAGATAAGAACAATCCGAAAGCACCGCCAAGTCTCTCATTAAAGAATGAAATAAAATAACTAATAACAAGTAAAGCCAGTACAATTATTATCAGTAGAAATAAAGTGGAATCTTTTGTTTGAGATAAATGTTCAAGAAAGCTTATAATCAATACAATTGATAATAAAGACAGAATTATCGCCATAAATCTGGCAATCCATCTCATTATTACTAATAACAGGTGTAATCTTGCCTGTACCATATTTATATAGGTTTATAGCTTAATTCTTTTTTTCTTTTGACAACAGCCACGAAACCAAAAATAAAATCCCTGAAAATGGGATGAACAAGAAATAAAAATTGAATTGCCGGGCAACAATAATAAATAATATTCCGAAAACCAATGTACCCAATCCACCGAATTTCTCATTAAAAAATGAATACACTATACCGGCTAATGAAAGCAGCAGTAAAATGAATATTATAATATCGAATGTTCCCATTGGACCCGGACCAAATCCCTCGCCGATTGCAAACATTGCGAATATCAGTATTATAAGCACACTCAGTGCCCTTGCAAGCCACCGAACAACAATGCCTGCAGGATTTTTTGGTGGTTCTATCATATTACCCTTTTATTTTTATTAAATGATTTCTTATTAATTATATAAAATTAAAAAATTTTAAGCACATTTCTTTATTTGGTGAGACACATAGTTGTCCACCATCATTTTACATTCTACATTTTTAATGTATCTTCTTATATTTTCCTACTAACTGCCCCTGTCCGAGAATATGTCCTTCCATTGCGCTCAACAATTGACCTTTGGTAGCTCCAGCTTCGAGTTCAAGCATTTTATCCAATGCATATAACTTGAAAAAATATCTGTGTGTCCCACTTGGAGGACAAGGACCTCCGTAACCGACCCTCCTGAAATCATTTGTCCCCTGTCTTGTTCCATTTTGCAAAACTTTTTCGGTAGGAACAGCTTCCTTTAGACCTGTTTCGGAATCCGGTATGTCATAAACAATCCAATGTACCCAAGTACCCATAGGGGCATCCGGGTCATCATGGATTAGTGCTATACTTTTGGTCCCCTCGGGCAGATTGCTCCAGGACAAAGGCGGAGATATATCCCTTCCTTCACAGGTATATACTTTAGGAATCATCCCACCCTCAGTAAATGCTGCGCTTGTTATTTGAATACTCATTTTCTTGTCTCCTTTCTGATTGTTTTTGGAAATTGAAAATGATAATAAAATCAGTAAAAATATTACAGAAAAAATAAATGTATTTTTCATAGTTAATCCTCCTCAGAATATAATTATAAATATTAATTCTTGAATTAGATTTTCATTACTCATAGTTCATTAATCATTTTTATAACAACTTTACCGGTTTGTCCACCCATTAAAATTAACTCGATTTCTTTGTCAAGTTCAATTAGAGTACATTCCTTAATTAACTTTTCCGGATTTTCGAGTCGCCATTCATCAAAAATCTTGTTCCAGATTTTCAATCTGTAATCCATATGACTCTCCGCAGAATCAACACCAATGAGTCTCACTCCTCTCAATATAAATGGATAAACTGTCGTTTCAAATTTATCTGATTGAACCAAACCGATACTTGCCACTAATCCTCTGTGACCGATTGACCTTATTATCGTCGATAAAGTACTCCCTCCAACATTATCAATTGCTCCTATCCATTGTTTCTTCAGTAATGGCTTTCCACTTGTGTCATTCACATCTTCCCTGCTTATGACCTCCTTTGCTCCAAGATTAAAAAGAAAATCCTTTTTATCCGTTTTACCTGTTGATGCCACAACATCGTATCCCGCTTTCGATAGCATTGCAACCGCAATAGAACCGACAGCCCCAGTTGCACCGGTAACAAGAATTTTACCTTTGCCGGGAGTAATCTCATTTCTCTGCAATTCATACATTGCAATTCCGGCTGTAAAACCTGCAGTGCCATAAATCATAATTTCTTTCGTACTAAAATTTTCCGGAACTTTTATCACCCATCCCGATGGGACTCTGATATATTGTCCAAAACCTCCGTCTGTATTCATTCCAAGGTCGTAACCCGTAACGAACACTTTCTCACCGGTCACAAATAAATTAGAAGAGCTTTCTTTGATAATACCTGCGGCATCGACACCGGGAGTATGTGGATATATTCTGGTAATGCCCTTGTGTCCCCTTGCCGAGAGTGCATCTTTAAAGTTTAGAGCTGAATATTCTACTTTGATTATAACATCTCCCTGCGATAGTTCCTCGATGCTTTTCTCTTTAATACTTCTTTGAAAAACATTTTCCCGAACTTCATCTACAACGAGTGCTTTGAATTTTTCCATTGACATAATTTTCAATAAAAAATATTTGACTGTGAAAACAAGGAAAATTAATGAAATTTCAGATTATTTATTAATAATTTTTAAATTGAAAATAATTTTATTAATAATATTTTGGAAGTAATCAAGTTAATTGAGATATCTATTTCTTTTCAAGATTATAAAATCTTTTTACGGGAGCAGGGTCACCTTCCAGAAAGCCCTGAACGAAAACATCAACATGTTCATCGGTCAGCATTGTTACATCTGTATTTCTTACAGCTCCCATTAGCTTGCCAATTTCCTGCAAAAGCCGGTGTATATCATCTTCGTGTATTTTCCTGATTTGGCTTATAACAGTATCACCTCTGTGAATAACATTGAAATGGAGGGATTCCAAAATTTGTGTTATGGCTTTAGCTCTTCTTTCTTTCCTGACCTGGTCTGCGGCTCCCCCCCGAAAATGGAAATTAATATAGTTGTTATTAACTTCATTACTTGCCAAAGCATCGAGCCGGGAAAAATGATAGCCAAGACGTGAAAAGAAATTCAAATAATTGTCGGAAATAAGTGCATAACTTCTCGAGCCAATATCCCTTTCAGCTTTGTGCGGGTCTGATAAGTTTGTCATCATAATATTTAAGAATCCTTTTGCATCAATCGAGAGCGGACCTCCCCACTCGATACCCGGTGTTGTCATTCCCTTTATTAAAGAGAGAAATGGAGTTGAAATAATTTCATCAACATTCATTGTATTTCCTGTAATATCATTCTTAATTCCACATCCAAGGTCGATTACATATATATTCAACGGCACTTCAAATTTCAATTTATAAGTTTTACCGCTGTCCACCCTCGCTGTTTCATAAAATGCAAACATCTCTTTCATGGAGACTTCGTGTGCAAATCTGATTACATCATGATAAGTCATACAGTGCTCGGGTGAAAACTTTTCAGAGTTTGGATTTGTAAGATTTAATTTGAAAACAAATTTTGAAACACCATGCCACAGTCTGTAAAGCGGGCTTTTCATAAACAGATTATCTTTTTCCATCATTTTATCAGATACTTCAATAAGCTCGTCAACTCTCCCATCATACACCTTATTCGCATCTGCAAACAAAGTTACATACATCCCGTTTTTCAGGATTTCTGTCCCGCTTATTGTATTTGTAATTACCGGTATATTCTGTTCCCTTGCTATGATTGACAGGTGACCGGTTGTGCTTCCGACATCTGTAATAAATCCTGATGCCTTGTGAATCAAGCTAGTAAATTCAGGTAGATTTTTTTTGGAAACAACAATACCCCCTTTTGGAAAATCATTAATATCTTTTATGCTATTTACCATATAAACCTTACCTGAAGCAATACCGGTGCTTGCACAATCTCCATGGTTTAATAAAATCTTATAATTCTTATCAATAATATTGATAATTTCTTTATTAATTAAAATATCCTCTTTCTTTCTTGTTGACTGAAGTTGTCTTGTCTGTAAAATAAAAATTTTGTCATTATCATCTATTACCCATTCAATATCCTGGGGACATCCATAATGTTCTTCAATTTTTTTAGAATATTCAGCAAGTTTCAATAACTGATTTTCGTTAAGCATCGGAATTGATGATTTAACATCAAATTTTATTTTTTCTATTCCATCCGTTGATTTGGGTGTTTCCATATAATCCTGAACACCCGGTGAGAATCCGATAAGTTTGTATTTGTTTTTTTTATCAAGTAAAAATTCCTGTGGCGAAACCCGACCTGATACCGCAACAGTACCAAGTCCTTTAACTGCATTGATTATTAAAACATCCTTTTTATGAACCGGATCAGTTGTAAAAATAACACCGGCAGCTTTAGCATTAACCATTTTCAGGCATCCGACACTCATCGGCATATCTTCGTCTCTTAACCCGGAGATGTACCTGTAAACAACAGATTGGGGTGAATACTTTGATATCAAAACTTCGTACACTGCATCAACAAGATTTTCCCTGCTTACATTTAATGCTGAAAAATGAAGTCCTGCAAATGAATAATTGGCACTGTCTTCACCTATGGCACTCGAACGAACCGACACTAATACATTATTCTTTATCCCGAAATACTTATCATAAGCATCGAGAATAATACCTTTGATATGTTCGTGAATCGGTGTAGAAATAAATAGTTCCTGGGCTTCCTCGCAGGCTTTCTTAACCTGCATAATATCATCAAAATCTATATTATAGAAAATTTCATCTTTTCTTTTACGCAAATCCCTGTCAATCATAATATCCTCGAACAACCGCACTGTAAGACAAAATCCTTCAGCCACAGGGATATTGAGCTTCCTGCTTATTTCTCCGAGATGACTCATCTTTGTTCCGATTTCAAGAGAAAGAACATCGTCAACATCTTTTATAGGATAGTAATAAGGAATGTTTTCATCAATTTTTTTAACTTTATTGCATACCTGGCAATTATAATCAGGGCAATCCCAGCCCTCCGGACAAAGTATTCTGGGGGAAAGAATTTGCTGGCATTTTTCTTCAATCTCTTCGGTCCTATTTATTATTTGCTGATATTTGCCACTGCTAAGGATTACAAGGTGTCTCGCAATATCATAAGCAGAATCAAGTAAATTACCGTAAATATTATTAGCAAATGCCTTTGAAAATATTTTCCCGGATGTAAGCATTTCAGCCATTTCACTCATATATTTGTGTGCCTCGTCATTCGATGCAAGTAGTCCCTGGAAATGCTGGAACTTCTTCTTGAAGGTCAGCTTACTTTTGCTCCTCGAGGTAAACAATATTTTCAGAAATTTCCACATAATGACAAATATATACAATCGAATCATTCAAACAAAAAAGCCGACCTGTATCAGCCGGCTTTCAATTAAATTTTATACATCTAACAATTCAATATAAATTTAGTTTTTTTAATTTTTTAGTGTCTTCCGATTGATTCGGGGTCAAAACCAATCTCGGATTTTTTTAATTGATAATAACTCGTAATTAATTTCCATAATACCATAGATGTCATTAAAATAGCAGAACCGACGACTAAATATCCTGAAATATCATTTAAAACCGGCATGTCCAATGGCTTTTCCATTTGCTTGATTACCACCGATGCTCCTGCTATAACAATCATTATTGCAAATAATAACCTTATGCCATACCCTCTGACATATTTCGTTGCTGTTGAACCGAATATTGCTCCGAAGGTTCCGCCAAAGAACATAATTACTGCAGCAATTAGTTCCACCCTCCCTTTGATAGCATAAGTAAAACCACCATAAATAGAAGTAATCAATACATTGAACAAATCCGTTCCAACTGCGATGACAGTCGGCACTCCAAGTAAATAAATCATCGCAGGCATTTTAATAAATCCTCCGCCTACACCAAGAAATCCCTGCAATACTCCAGCAAGAAAGAAAATAACAAATACTATCCAGAATGAAACCGATTTTATACCTGATGCTTTAAAGGAAATCATCGGGAATAATTTTAAACTCTGCAGACGAATTGGTAATGCCACTTTTTTCTTCTTTTGTATTTTCGAGATATGAGTCTGTTGTGGGTCATCTGTTCTCTTCTCCTCTTCGGAAAGTCGTTTCTGTACTACAAAATAATCATACAACATAAAGCTTCCTAAAAATATAAGAAGCACAATATAGCTCCACCTGACTATAACGTCTAAGCCCTCTCCTCCATAGGTCCTTTTTAGGAACATGATTAATTGTGCACCTACTTCAACTCCGATTACAGAACTGATTATAGAGTACAAACCAAGCTTCCAGTCAACATTTCCCAAACCGCTGTGAATTTTGGTTGCAACTATTGATTTACCAAAAATATGAGTTATGTCGGTTCCTATGGCATAATCCATCGGGAATCCGAATATATTAAGTGCGGGTGTTACAATCCATCCGCCGCCAACTCCAAAAAATCCCCCAAGTACACCAACACAAAAACCAATGACAAACAATAAAATAACATTAAACTGGATTTCTGCCACAGGCAGATAAATGTTAAAAATATCCATGTTTTCTCCGTCTATATTTTATATTATTCTTTTTTCGACGTATGGCCCGACGGCTTTATAAACAAGCTCACAATATATGTTACAATCAAGCCAAGAATTACTATAGTACCTGTAGAAATTACTGCAAATAGTAAACGGTTGTTATTGTAAGTCTGTGCAAGGAATAAATTCAGTCCTGTCAGTCCTTCGACTTTTACAGTCTTATTAATTTCAGTTGCAGGTTTGCCTTCGGCAAACAAATAACTAACATTCGTAGCTAAGAAGCATATTAACAGAAGGCAACTTTTAAAAAACTTTTTTAACATTCAACACCTTCTTTTTTATAAAAAGCATTTTATTCGGAAAAAAATTAGCTAATGTATTTTGTTATTGAAAATTTAAAAAAGTGAATGTAATTCTTGTGTTGCATTATCAAAACAAAGTGGTATTCTAAAAAAACAGGATTATTTTGAAACTGATATTTGTAATATTCAACTTCATAACACAACTCTCAATAAATTATTGTTAAATTAGTAATGAATTTTATAATAAGTTTAAATTGTCATGAAGTTTATACAAAATATATTTGGGAAAAAAGAAGAGAAAAAAGATGTTCCTTCATCTTCAGACATGACAAAATACCATAACTCAAAACTTGCAGTTCAATTCAAATCTTTTTCTTCAGTCCTTGAATCGAACAATCAGGCACTTAAAATCATTAGTGATTTAGAAGAAAAAACATCAGGTGAATTCATTTATGACATTAATTATATTAATAATTCATTAGATAATTTAAAAAATCTTATGAATAATATTACCGAAGAACTTATTTCTTTGGGCGGTAAAAAATATAATTCACTTAAGGTTCGTACGGATGACATAATTAATGACATATTTACAGAATTATCTCCACCGACAAATATTCCATTCGATGATTTTACAATACCATTTTCTCAGCTCGATAAAAGCATGGTGTCAAGAGTTGGTAGTAAAAACGCACAACTTGGTGAATTGAATAATAAATTAAATTTACCCGTTCCTGACGGATTTGCAATATCGGCTTATGGCTATAAACACTTCCTCGATTCTAATGAACTGCAATGTAAAATTACTGAAATCCTGAAAAATATTAATATCAAAAATTTCTCAGACCTGGAAAAAGTAAGTTTTGAAATTTCCTCATTGATTTTAAATTCAAAAATTCCTGATAAGCTCTCTCAAAACATTTTAGCTTCTTATGATAATTTAATTAGGGCTATAATGTCGAGCGATACCGGAAATTCTCCAATTAATTATTTGGTTTCAGTCCGTTCATCGGCAATAGGTGAAGATACACATTTGAGTTTTGCCGGACAGTATTCAACTTACCTTGGAATCAGAAGGGAAAATCTCATTGAAACATATTTAAAAGTAATAGCAAGCAAATTCAGCCCTAAAGCAATATATTATTATCTAAGTCATGAACTTGCAGAATCAGATATGCCGATGAGTGTCGGCTGTGTATTAATGGTTAATGCTCGTTCCAGCGGTGTTATTTATACAACAAACCCAGTTAATCCGGATAATAATACTATTCTCATAAATTCAATTTTCGGACTCGGCAAATTTCTTGTTGACGGCACAATCTCACCGGACCAAATAATTTTATCCAAATCAAATTATGAAATAGTCGAAAAAATTATTGCATATAAAGAAAATCAATTAGTATTAAATAAGGATGCAAATGTTTCTTTGGAGGTATTACCTGCTTATAAAAGCAAGGAATGTTCACTGAATAATGAAGAAATAATTCAACTGGCAAAGATTGCCTTAATTATTGAAGAACATTATGGTTCCCCGCAGGATATAGAATGGGCTATTGACAAGAATAACTACATATACATTCTTCAAACGAGACCTTTAAGAGTGATAAAAAAGAAAAATCCAAAAATACATTTTAATACTTCAAATTATAATATATTATTGAAATCAGGAATTACTGCCTGCCCCGGTGCAGGTATTGGGGTAATTTATCATGTAAGGAACACACATGACCTTGCTGCTATTCCCGATTCATCGGTTATTGTTACTGACAATCCATTCCCGGGATTAATAACCGCTTTGAACCGCGCATCTGCTCTCATCACAAAAGTTGCAGGCATTGCAAGTCATCTTATAACAATTGCCAGGGAATACAGAATTCCAACAATTACAGGGATAAAGGATATTGAAAAACTTGTTGATGGCAATTTGGTAACTGTTGATGCAACCAATAGCATAATTTATGATGGTTCATATCCTGAATTAGCCGAATCTCTCAAATCAGATTACGAATCGGATACTGAACATTTATCATTAAATATTCTTGAAAAAATATCCGGCAAAATAGTTCCAATGTATTTAACTGACTCGCAATCTCCTGATTTTACTATTGAAAATTGTAAAACAATTCACGATATTTTGAGATATGCTCATCAAAGAGCAATCGAAGAAATGTTTTCAAGTGCCGGGAATCTGAAAAATGAATACGTTACTTATCATTTAAAGAGCGAAATTCCTCTCCCGGTTGATATAATTTCAATTGATGAAGATTATCAATCTACAAAAAAAAGAAAAATCGAACCGGAACAAATACATTCATTGCCTTTTAAATCTTTTTGGAAAGGAATTGAAGACGTTGGCTGGACTGTTCCACCTGCCGCACCTGATTTAAAGAGCTTTATGACTGTGGTCGGAACCGATTTGACAAACCCTAAAACGCAGCGTTTAGCTGAAAAAAGTTATGTGGTTTACTCAAAAGAATATATGGTTCTTTCATTAAATATGGGTTACCATTTTTCTACTATCGAGGCAATGTGTACTGAAATCCCAAACAAAAATTTCATTAAACTGAATTTCAAAGAAGGAGGCGCTTCCTTTGAAAGAAGGTTGAGAAGAATTCGATTGCTCGAATCAATTATGAAGTCAATCGGATTTGAATGTAATAGTAAAGGAGATACTCTAAGCTCCGAAATTTCATATATACAATTAAATGATATACTCGAAAAACTATTTTTAATCGGAATGTTAACAATGCTGACAAAACAGCTCGATATGGCTTTAAGTAACGATGATGAAACGGAAATATATAAAAATGAAATTCTTGATAAAATAAAAATAAAATGGACAGGAAAATGAAAAAATTCCTTTTGCTTATTGACAGATTAAGTAACTTTTTTTTCAAAAAAAAATTTACTCCTTTTCTGATTTCAATTTTATTCTTCATTATTTTTGGAATAGCTTTTTATCTTATTTATCTCGATTCGGAAGCAATCAAAGAACAAATTAACGACGATTTCAACCAGCAGCAATTAATTCTTGCGAGACAGTCATCTGCACAATTTGAGCTATTCCTTGATAATCTTGAAATCCAGTTGAAAAGCTTAAAATGGTTTGCCGAAGATACCGAAGGTAAAATAAGAAGAGTTGCTATGGAAAGCGTTTTAAGACAGAATTCAGACATGGGCATTATTGACATCGGCTTAATTAATGACAGAAGGAAGTTGATCGAATATTTTAAAATTGAGGGTTTTCCAAAACTCGAACCGGAAAAAATTAAAATTGAATTAAGTGATTTTCATAAAGAAAGTATGACACTTGCCCCTCTCTCCATCAACAGGAATATTGATGGTAAGATTTTTATCATAAGTTTTATTAAGATACCATTAATATCAGATGGAAAATTAACAGGAGTGCTTTTTGTACGTCTTGATTTATCAAAACTATTCACCAAATTAATTGGAAATGTCCGCTCCGGTAAATCCGGCTATTCCTGGGTTATTGATGAAAATGCCATTGCACTCTATCACCCCGAAAAAGACTTTATCGGCAGGAATATATTCGAGGCACGCCGCGAGAAAAAGCCCTATGTGAATTTCAGCCAGATAAACATTATCATGAAGGACAAAATGCTCAAGGGTGAGGAAGGGACAGGGATATATGAAAGCTGGTGGCACCGCGACCTGAAAGGGAAAATTACAAAGCTAATCGCATTCACTCCGATAAAAATCAATGCTCTCGATGATAAAGTGTGGTCTATTGCCGTTGTTGCTCCTATAAGTGAAGTTGCTGTTGCAATTGATAAAGCTTATATCCGGCATCTGGGTGCAGAACTATTCATTGCTTTCGGGATGATTCTATTTGCTTTTTTCTTTGCAGCATATCAAAGAAGAATATCTGAGAGCTTAAAGGAAAGGGTTACCGAACAGCAAGAAATTATAACAAGCATACTTGAAAATTCTCTCGACGCGATAATTTTCACAGATAAAGATAATTTATGCCGGGTTTGGAATAAAGGAGCAGAAAAAATGTTCGGATATACACCCGAAGAAATGATTGGACACTCTTTCCGCAGGTTAATTCCCGGTGATATTGATGCTGATGAAGAATTAAAACAAATCAATGATTTAGTTGTTAAAAACGGATATATATCAAATTATATATCAGAAAGAATTACAAAATCGGGGAAAAAAATTACTGTGAATATCTCCAAAACCTTAATCAGTTCTCTTAAAGGAGAAATTCTCGGATATTCGATTATCGTGAGAGATGAGACAGAGAAAATAGAGCTTGAACACATGATGTATAACACAGAGAAACTCGCTTCAATTGGAACACTTGCCGCAGGCGTTGCTCACGAAATTAATAATCCGCTTGCAGTTATTCTGGGTTTCACAGATTTACTTGTTGATAAATTCCAACCTGATTCCCAAACCTACAAGGATTTAAAAACCATAGAATCTAATGTCAATCATGCAAAAAAAATTGTCGAAAATCTTTTGGGTTTTGCTCGTATTACTGAAGGTTTGGAAGATAATACGGATCCAAAAGCTTGTATTGAAACTGTATCCACTATAGTAAAAAATACTCTATTCACCTCGAAAATCGAACTAAAATTAAATTTACAGGATAATCTCCCTAACATTAGAGGTGATTCGCGTGAATTTCAACAGGTAATTTTCAATCTTATTAATAACTCTGTTTCTGCAATGAAAAAAACTGGTAAAGGAGAAATTAAAATTGATGGTTATGAATCGGGAAATAATATTATAATTGAAATTTCTGATTCCGGTATTGGAATCCCAAACAGAATTAAGCAAAAAATATTTGACCCGTTTTTTACAACAAAAAAAGTTGGAGAAGGCACTGGATTAGGATTATCTTTGTGCTATGGAATCATTGCAAAATTCGGAGGAAAGATTGACTTCCGGAGTATTTCAGAAGAAGATAACCCTGGTTCTAAAACTGGGACTACTTTTATAGTAACGATACCCAAAGTTGATAATAATTAGTTAAATACAGGATAAAAAATATGGTACAAAAGATATTAGCTGTTGACGATGAACCGGATTTACTCCTTCTACTCGAAAGAATAATCCGGGAAAAAACTCCTTATCAAATTTCTGTAACTAATAACTCTCTCGAAGTACCGGGTATTCTCGGACAATGTGAATTCGATATTATAATCACAGACCTGAAAATGCCTGGGATGGATGGGCTTGATATTTTAAAGTATGTAAAAGACAATAAGAGATTTGAGCAGGTAATTATAATTACCGCTTTCGGTTCTTTGGAAACTGCTATGGAAGCACTATCCCAGGGTGTATTTGATTATATCACAAAACCATTCAAAAAAGAGCAAATCATTTTCACTCTCGACAGAGCCATGAGATTCCAAACAAATGCGAGAGAGGCAAAACAAATAGCTGAGATTTTCATTAAACCACTCGATGAAGCTTTGGAGAGCTTTAAATCAGAGTATATCAGGAGAAAATCCTTATAGATTAAAATATTTCAATTAATTTTAATATCTAAACTTTAATGTTTTCATCAATTGGATAAATATGATAAATCTGATTTCGAATTGATAACTTTAAATTCTTAATAATTATTTGATATTCGACAATAACAACGTATTCAACCACATCCTGATAACAGAAATTCAAACGAATTATTTTGTATGTTTTCTTTTTTTATGTTAAATTCAAAATGAAGTAACAAGGAAATCCTGAAAGTTACAAAAGACAATACCCTTTATATTTAATAACGATAAAATTAATAATTGTATATATAAATTTCAAATAATAAGGATGTCTATATGAATTTAGGAGAAAAAAAATATCCTCACGTTTTCAGCCCCGCAAGAATAGGGAAAATGGAACTCAAAAACAGAATAAAGTACGCCTCGACAGAAACAAATTTTAATCTCAGGGATGGCTTTGTTACGGATGTAGAAGTTGCTTACATGGAAGCACAAGCAAAAAGCGGTGCAGGTCTCGTCACCACACAAGGTGCTTATACAGACCCGGCAGGTGAAGGCAAGGGATATGTCGGTATGATGGGTATCTGGGATGATAAATACATACCGGGATTAAAAAGGATTGCCGATGTAATCAGGAAACATGGAGCAAAAAGCATGTGTCAGCTTATGCACTGCGGACGGGTTGGTGGAATTGAATTGGATTATACGGTAGGTCCTTCGGTTGTCAAACAGGCAATCCCGAGATTTCGCGAGCCAAAAGAAATGTCACTTGAGAAAATTCATTTAACAATACAAGAACACATTAACGGTGCAAGACGTATAATTGAAGCGGGATTTGACTCAATCGAAATTTCCGGAATTGTTGGCTATTTGATTTCAAATTTTAATTCAAAATACACGAACAAAAGAACTGATGAATATGGCGGCTCAGTTGAAAACAGAGCCCGCTTTATGAGAGAAATAATAGAGGGAATCAGAAAAGAAGTAGGTACGGATATTCCAATTGTAATCAGACTTTGCGGCGAAGAACTCCTCGACGACAGAGGTGGTAACACCCCTGAGGAATGTCTCCAAATTATTAAAATTGCCGAAAAAGCCGGGATTGATGCTTTGAGCGTTACAATCGGATGGCAGGAATCTGCTGTGTCCGTTATTACACGGGATATTCCTATGGGAAACTGGCTGTTTATTGCCGAGAGAATGAAAAAGAATTTGAACATACCGGTATGTATGGCTTATCGGCTCTTTATTCCCGAATTATCCGAAAAAGCAATTTCCGAAGGGAAACTCGATATTTGGGAAATGTGCCGTCCTATGATTGCAGACCCCGACATACCGCGTAAAATCATCGAGGATAGGCAGGAAGATATTATTCCATGCATGGCATGCAATCTCTGCCTTGCCAGATTGTTTCGCGACCAACCGATTACATGCCTGGTCAGACCTACTGTTGGTTATGAAGCACATCCGGACTGGCAGATTACTTCAGCACCCAAGAAGAAAAAAGTGTACGTAATAGGAGGAGGTCCCTCGGGTATGCAATGTGCAATCGTAGCTGCCCGTAAAGGACATGATGTATCTTTATTCGAGAAAAGCAACCGGCTCGGTGGTCAGCTTGCAACGGCATCAAAAGGTTATTTTGGAGATGAAGAATTTTCGCGTTTGATTAATTACTTTTCTACTCAATTAAAAAAGAATAATGTTAATGTATTTTTAAACAGAGAAATGACAGAAAAGGATTTTGCCGACCCGCTTACCGCTCCGGATACAGTTGTACTTGCAAGTGGTTCATATTTATCAAAATCGGATATTCCAGGAGCCAATAGGGATAATGTATGCTTTGCCCATGATGTTATTGAAGGGAAAGTTAAACCCGGGAAAAGAGTGTTTATTGCCGGTGGCAGAGGTCTCGGAATAGCGGTAGCCCAGTTTTTACTCGGTTCCGGAAATCAATATGAAATTACAATGGTTGAATCCCAGAAAAAGCTTGGCAGGGATGTTAATCCCTCTTATATCTGGCGCTACGTAAAAAAACTGAAAGAAGGAAAGGTAAATGTTTACAAAGCAAGTAAAATTATCGAAATAAATGATGATGGGGTTGTCATTGACAGCCCTGAAGGAGGGAGAGTAACAATTCCGGTTGACACAATAATTCTTTCGGACCCTTTACATTCAAAAAATGAACTTGCCGAACATCTTGAATATGCTGTCGGTGAGTTGTACACAATCGGCGATGCTGTAAAACCAAGACGTGCCCATAATGCTACAATGGAAGGATACAGAACAGGACTCAAGATTTAGTTTTAAGTTTTAAGTGCTGCGTGTTAATGTAAATTTTGAATTTTGAATATAGTAATTTGAATGATGAATATTAATTTGATAAATAAATGACAAATTTATCGCTTACGATTATATATTAGTAGCAGTGAATAAACAGCCACCATTCATATCCCGAAGTGGATTATATATTTATAGATTTGATAATTGAAATTTTTTAAAAATCATTAATTATAAAATAGGTGTTAATTATGTCGGTAGAAATTCCTTTGGAGAAAAAGTTTAAGATTTTATGCGGGATAGCCAGGGCACAACATTTTGCATGGCGTGAAGCATGCAGGCAGTTATGCCCGGAAATTGATACAACAGAATTTGTCAATAAAATGTGGGAAGTCTCTGCTCACGATACCGCCAAAGCATATCTGAAAATGTTAAATAAAGATGATTCCGTACCTGCACAAATAGCTGATTCAATCGTTAAGAGCAGTATAACTATGGGTGAGGATGCAAAAATAATTAAAGGCGATGGGAATGATGAATATTATGTAAGACATGATTCTTGTCCATGGTTTGATTGGCACAAAAATCTAAATCTTCTTCCCGAAGACAGACCCGGATGCGATACCTGGTATTTTAAGACTGTGGATTTTATTAATGAATCACTGGGCACTAATGTTAAAATTGAAACAACTAAGTCATTGCCCGATGGAGACGATTGCTGTATGAGAAGAATTTGGGTTGAGAAATGATACCTGTAATTGATGTTGAAATATGTGATGGCTGTGAAAATTGTATCGAAGCATGTCCTCCTCAGGTAATTTCTATGGTTGACGGTAAAGCAAAAATTGATGAAGGACTTTGCGAGGAATGTGGAGAATGTGTGAACGAATGTCCTATTGATGCAATTTCATTACTTAGAGATTAATTCAAATATGTAATCGAATGATAGGAAAAAAAATATATACTAATCTTGTTGATGCTCTCAATGAGCAGGATAATGTTGAATTGCTTGATTTATCTTTCAAAGAAATTGAAGACTTACCTGCCGATATTGGAAAATTGAAAAATTTGAAAAAACTTAATCTTCAGTGTAATGAAATAGAATTATTACCTGACGCCATCTGTAAATTGAAAAAACTTGAATGGATTGATGTTCATAAAAATTATTTAAATTTTATTCCTGATTGCTTAACAAAATTAGATGAACTGGAATATCTGGACTTGAATGATAACGATTTGGTTTCTCTTCCTGAGAACATCGGGGAAATGGAATCACTTTTATGGTTATTTGTTAATAATAATAATTTAGTTTCGCTCCCTGATAGCATTATAAATTCTGAAAAAATTATTTTTCTCCTGGCAGATAATAATATGTTGACTGAAATACCGGGAAAAATCGGGAATATGTCATCAATAACCCAGATGAGTTTTTGTAATAATGAACTCACATCGCTACCGGAAAGTATCGGGTATATGGAACGTCTGACATCTTTGGATTTGCATAGTAATAAAATAATGAACCTGCCTGATAGTATGGGAAGATTAAAGAAATTGTCAAAGCTTGATTTGCACTCAAATGATTTAAACAATCTATCTGACAATTTCTTCCTGCTAGAAAATCTTGAATATCTGTTTCTAAATGATAATCATTTGACTGTACTTCCGGAAAACATCGGGGAATTAAAAAATCTTAAGTATATAAATCTATCATCAAATAAATTTTCGGATTTGGAAAAAAAACGAATTCAGTCAATTTTGCCTTACACAGAAATTGATTGGTAACACTGGAAGTATTTAGAGGAGATAACTATACCAGATAACCGGTATGACAAAAGCAAAAAAATAAAAAAAGCTAAAAAAGCCATACATCTTCTGATTAGTTACCTTTTAGAAAAAAAGTTTTATTATTAAAAGTACAAGATTATCCATAACTTTGGGACATAATAAATTAATCTTAAATAAGCCGGGGTTGATAATGAAGACAGGAGCAAAAATCTTTGAGGGATGTAAAAAAATCGTTTTTGAAGAAAATTATTCATTTGCAAAAAAATGGAAAAAAAGTTCTTCAAAACGAGTATTAATAGGAATTATACCTAACTATTTTCCAAGAGAAATAATTCACGCTGCTAATGGATTAGCTGTTGGAATAATCGGAGCAGAATTAAAACACCCGGAAAATAACTTCAAGCAAAAATCTGCCAAATCTGCATGTAGTATGCTCGAAGGGATTTTTGATTTGGTTAAAAGCGGCAAATATAAAGATTTTGATGGATTTATTCTCCCCTCACAATGCCTTGCCTTGTCTGGCTTTGATGAAATTCAAAAAATTAAGCAAGAAGGAAAATTTATAAAATATATTAACTTTCCTCAATATTTTCAAACTATAATCGGCGACATTCTCAACCATTATTTTGTTTCGGACGTTCTAAAAGAAATTTATAAAATTAATAAAGTTAAAGTTACATCTAAAACTCTGAATAACTCAATTCAACTTTTTAAAGAAAATTTGAAACTTACAGAAAGAATATTTTCCTTGCGGAAAAAGGGTAATAATAATATTTCACAGGGTGAACTTTATTACACTGTAATGGCCGGTTTAATGATACCAATCGAAAATCATAATGAAATATTAATGAAAATTATAGAATTATTGGGAGGTTCTGAAGAGAAAGATGAGAGCATATTTAAAGTATATGCAGGAGCATATTGTTAAGTGTTAAATTTTGAAAGTTGAATCTTGAATTGGCATTATAATGCTATACGTAGAATGTAAGTTGAAGAATTAAGCGTGCAAGGGTTGACCTACGTGTCTGCCCGATAATTTCATAATTGAATATTGTTTATTTGAAAATTCTTTCCTTTGGTCTTGAATTATATATTTCATTTGAGAGATAAATAAATGGAACAGAAAATAAATTATAAACTTGGTATTGATGTAGGTGGAACATTTACAGATTTTATTCTTATTTCCGATACAGGAAATACTACAATTCACAAAACATTATCTACACCTGAAGATCCTTCAGTCGGTGTTATTACGGGAATTCAGGACCTTGCCGGTATGTTAGGAATAAGTCTTGCTCAATTGAGCAACGATATAGAAACAATCGTTCATGGTACAACGGTGGCAACAAATGCACTGCTGACTCTTAAAGGTTCTAAGACTGCACTTATAACTACTAAAGGATTCCGCGATGCTCTCGAAATGAGGAGAGGGATTAGGGAAGAACAATATAATAATCATTATAGAAACGTTCAGCCTCTCGTTCCACGTTATCTCCGGCTGACGGTTGATGAAAGAATTGATACAGAAGGAAATATACTTAAGAAAATTGATGAAACTGATTTAGATTCGGTTTATGAAAAATTGAAAAATGAAAAAGTTGATGCAATTGCAATTTGTTTTATAAATTCATTCATTAATCATACTCACGAAGAAATTGCATTATCATATTTCAAAAATAAGTTCCCGGATTGCTTTATAACCGCTTCTGTCGAAGTACTGCCTTCAATCAGGTTCTACGAAAGAGTCAGCACAACTGTTGTTAATGCTTACATAGGACCAATAGTAGCAAATTACCTCGATAATCTCACATCGAAACTTGCTGAAATCAATTTCAAGGGAAAACTGCTGATTGTTCAATCTAACGGCGGAGTGGTTACACCTGAGATTGTAAAAAAATCACCTGCTGTTACTGTTCTGTCAGGTCCTGCGGCAGCACCGACAGCAGGAATATTTTATGCTAACCTGCTTGGCAAAAAGAATTGTATTACCGTTGACATGGGTGGTACAAGCTTCGATGCCAGTCTCGTTGTAGATAATCAGTGTCTTACAAGTACAGAGGGAGAAATTAACAGGTATAAAATTGCATTGCCTTCACTTGATATTGTTACGATTGGTGCCGGAGGAGGAAGTATCGGATGGCTCAACAGCGGCGGACTGCTTCAGATGGGTCCACAGAGTGCGGGCGCCTCGCCGGGTCCCATTTGTTACGATAAAGGCGGTAAACTTCCCGCATGTACAGATGCTAATTTAATCTTAGGGTATTTGAATCCCGATTATTTTGCAGGAGGTAAAATCAAATTAAATTTTGTTAAAACGCAAAAATTATTAGAAAAAGAACTTGCCTCAAAACTTGGATTATCTTTGATGGAAACTGCCGCAGGTATGTACAGAATTATCAACTCGAATATGGCACAAGGAGTCAGGCAGGTTTCAATCGAAAAAGGTCATGACCCGCGCGAGTTCTTGTTTATAGTTGCAGGCGGAGCCGGTGCTATTCACGCAGGAGAGATTTGCAAGGAACTTGAAATACCGATGTTCATGGTTCCAAATACAGCTTCGATTTTTTGTGCTGCCGGGATGCTGCTTGGTGATTTGAAGCATGATTATGTCCTTTCATTCCTTTCTTCTTTTTCTAAATTCGCTCAGAATGAATTTCTAAAACTTTACTCTCAGATGAGAGACAAAGGCATGAACACTCTCATTTCAGAAGGAATCAAAAAAGAAAATATTGAATACGAGCCCATAATGGACCTCAGATACATAGGTCAGTACCACGAAGTACAGCTTAATGTTGACTGGAAAGACATTGAAACCTGCAATCTTGAAAAAATATCCGATGAATTCCATAATGAACATAACCGGTTATACGGATATTCTTTGAGAGAAGGAGCTGAAATAGAAATAATTAATATCCGGCTAAGATGTATTGGGAAAATTGAACGACCGAAATTCCTCTCCGAAAGTATTAAAAGTATTCCTCTCGAAAAAGCATTTAAAGGAAACAGAAAAGCATTTATACCTGAAACAAATTCAATGAAGGAAGTTCCGGTATATAACGGAGATTTAGCAATCAGTAATAATAGAATCGAGGGTCCTGCAATTATCGAAAAATCGAATACCTCAATATTCATCAGCGAAAGTTACGATTGCATAGTAGATAAATATTGCTCTTTTATTGTTTATAGTAAGAAGGATTTTCCGGAGGGGTATAAATTGTGGTAATTTGGAGTATATATGAATGATAGACCCAAAGCTTTTTTTAGTTGTTCTTTACTTACTGAAGATTTTGCTTTTAATGCAATTATTGAAAGTATCATTGTAAGATATGGTTTTGAAATTAGAGGAGGTATTGGAAGATATCATTTCTCTCCTGAACCTATATCTATTCAAATGAAAAAAGAAATGGATATTTCAGAATGCTTAATTGTTGCTGGTGCAGGAAGATATTTTCAAGAAAATATACATACTCATCAGTTGTCTTTTAGTATGTCTGAAACAATTGTTGCTGAGATAGGTATGGCAATTCAAAAGACCATACCTATTGTAGCTTTTTTAGCACCAAATGTATCACCTGGGAATTTATTACCAGCAATAACTCAATATATTAATCCAAAATATAATAACAAAATTGGGAAGTATTACTATGATAATGATCAAATTGACAAAACAATTTATAATTGTTTTAATATAATCAATGAAAAAAGAAAAGTAGCAAATAAGAAGAATTTAAAAGATGGACTATTAAAATTGGGTGCAGTGTTTGGTGTGATTGGTGTAGGTTCAATAATATTATCCTTATTTGAAGAAGATGAACCACCAAAAATGAAAAATACAAAGAAAAAATAGAAATATTTTGAATATAAAAAGGAGATTTCTCATGAAAAAATTCTATGTTCTATTGATGATTTTATTTATGGCAACTTCTTCCTATGTAATTTCTAATGATCTTGATAGTTTAAAGAAAGTGATTGAAAAAATCAATTTAGATCATGAAAAATTAAAAGATAAAGTTGAAAGTCAGTCAAAAAATATGGAGATACTTTTTTATGTTTTAGTTGGTGTCCTATCTATTGGTGGTTTGACTTCTTTAGTTGGCTGGTTTAGAAACGAAACTAGAACACAACGAGAGCATAATCTTTCAAAAAACACAATTGATATGGTTAATGAAATTCTTAATTTAACAGTTGGAGCAAATAAAAAAGCATTAGAATCAAAAAGCAATTGGCTTAATTTAACAAGTGAAGATTTGACAAGAAGAGCATCTGAATTAATTGATAAATCCAAGGATAAAAATGTTTTGATTAATAATAATGAAAGTATATATGAAATTAGTAAAATATCTGAGGAAATACCAGTTTTAAAAAATAATATAAAAGTATGGGGAGAGAATATTGAAATATCACTAAAGTGTTTATTTATTAGAGCATTAGATTTACACATAAATCAAAAATTCGATGCCGCAATAGAAACATGGAAAGAAGTTTATGAAAGCAAACATTCTGATATAGATGATTTAAAAAAAGAAGCTCATTATTGGACAGGATGTGAGTATAATAATTTAGGCGAGTATGAAAAAGCTTTAGAACAATTTGATTTTGCTTTGGAAATTGTAAAAAATGCAAAAGATATAGAAAAATTTGAAATAGAAAGAATTATTTTAGAAACTAGATTTTTTAATAAAGATAACGATAACGAAGAAAATATTTTAGAAGGTTTTAGTGAATTATATGAAAAAATAAGTAAATCAAATGAACATGGTATAGATGATCTCAAATCAAAAATTGCCAATAGTTATGCAAATATTTATTTTTCTAAAGGATTTAATTTACAAAAAAAAGCAAAAGATGATGAAGCAAGAAAATATTATGAAGAAACAAAGAAATATTATCAAATAGGTTCTAATAATTATTTTTCTAAATTAAATTTAGCTGAAACAAATTATAGGTTAGGTAAAGAAAATATTAAAGAAGATTTTATTGATATAAAAAATAGAGCAAAAATTAGGTATCTTAATAAAAAAGAACCAAGAACTAAAGTTTCAGAATGCGCAATTAATTTTATATTCGCCCTACGTCTTCAAGAAAATATTCAAGAAATTGAAAAGAAGTATAAAGATGTAATAAGGGATATTTATTCTGTAAATGATAGATTAACAATTTATTCACCAATAAGAAAATTAAATGTTGATAGAGGAGAATTCGAAAATGATATTGATTTCCTTTTGAAAGAACATAATGATAATAAGGTAATTTTAAAAAACGTAAGAACCTAATGAAAAAGAATGGATTAATTTTATGGAAAGGGAAAAATAATATGGATGAATGTCTAATCTGTGGTTCCAAACATTTTACAGAGCAGAAAGTAAATAAAGTCTATGAAATTGACGGCAGCCCTGTCATTGTTCAAAATATTCCTGCTCATGTATGCAATAATTGCGGAGAAAAGTATTTCGAAGGCGAAACTCATGATAAAATCATGAAAATGGTCTATAGTAATGAGATAGCAACCGAAACAGTTGAAGCGAAATCTTATGAGTTTATGGTGGAATGAAAAACTTTAATCCTTCAATTTTTACCAAATTCATCAGCGAAAGTTACGATTGCATAGTAGATAAATATTGTTCTTTAATAGTTTATAATAAAAAGGCTTTTCCGGAGGGGTATAAGGTTTAGGTGTTTTGAGTTGAATGATGATTGTGAAGAGTTGGATTTTGAGGATTTTAATTGAATTTATTTAGATATATAAGAAATCAATATGAGTATTAAGAAACCACATTTTCAAATTGATAAAGAGTATGAGACTCTTAGAACTGAATTATTTAAAGTTCGGCAGTACATTTTCGAAAGACCAATAATAATAATTACTGGAAGCATTGCATTAATTCAATTAATTGAAAAACAATATTCAATCTACTTACCAATTATAATAATTGGTTTGTTGTTGTTTAATTTATGGTTTACAGTAAATAGATGGCGAAGCATGGCAAGAATTCTTGCCTATATTCAAATTGTACTTGAGAACGAAGATAGTAACTGGTATGGTTGGGAGACATCTCTTAGATATTTTAGAAAATGGATAAAACATAAAAATATTAATGTTAATAAAATTATTATTAATAAGGAAAAAGATATTGGTTACGCAGGTTATTTCCCGATTATTTATTTTGTACATATATTTTTAACAATTTGTGTATCAATTGTACTTTTTATCTATACATTATTGAATGATGAGATGTTAAATTTGATAGTTTTAATAATTACTTTAATATGCTTGTTTATTTTTTTAATTTATGCATTTAACGTTAGTCCTAAAAAGATAAGACCCAACGTTGAGAGAAATAGGATAGTTTGGATAGAAGTGTTTGAACATTGGGAAGAGTTAGATACAAATTAAAAAATATTTTAGAAGAAATAATGAGACATTTTTTATTATTTATTTTTGTCTTTATAAATTGTTTTTGAGTTGAATCTTTTGAAAATTCAATAATCAAAAAAACATAAAATTTAATAAATAAAATCATATAATAATGAAACAAATTGATAAAATATTAGTATCCATTTTTCAGCGGTCGTTTAAATCAATTACCGATGAAATGAGTATCTCGCTAACGAAAACCACAAGGTCACCTATTTTGTGCGAAGCGAAGGATTTTGTTACGGGTTTGTATGATGCAAAAGGTCAAATGCTCGAGCAAACAGAAAACCTCCCAATCCTTTCTTTTTCGTTAGGTCCTGTGTGTAAAGTTATAATTGACTTTTTCGGTGAGGAGATTTATCCGGGTGATGTGATTATTCATAATGATGTTTTTTCGATGGGAAATCAAAATAATGACGTTGCAATCTTCAAACCGATTTTTTATAATGATGCACTGATTGGATGGTCTGCCGCTAAGGGACATCAGGCTGATATTGGAGGTGCAGTGCAGGGAGGATACAATCCTAATGCAACTGAAGTATGGGAAGAAGCTTTGAGAATACCTGCTGTAAAATTATTTGAAAAAGGCAAGCTAAGGAAAGATGTCTGGAATCTGATTTTTGCAAACATCAGATTGCAGATGGTTCAGGAAGATATAATGGCACAAATCGGTGCTTGCACGCTTGGAGAAAGAAGATTGCAGGCTTTGGTGGAAAAGTATGGCATTGATGTTTTTGAATCACATAAACTGGAGCTATTCCGTTCCACTGAAAAAATGATGAAAGCTGAAATCAGGGGAATACCGAATGGTATCTATGAAGGCGACAGCAGGGTTTATTATGACGGAAAGCATCCCGGTACAAAATTCAATATTCACTCAAAAATAACAGTCGAAGATGAATCCATTACTTTTGATTTTTCAGATTCGTCACCTCAGACAGACGGATTTGTGAACGGAACTTATACATCAACTTGTTCGGCGATTACATTAACTTTTTTGCAAACAGTAAATCCGAACATACCGCATAATGAGGGAATGATAAAACCGCTCAAGTATATCGTACCTGTTAGTACCATTTTGAATGCAGCATATCCAAAGGCAACTACATTTGGGAATCATTTATGCCCTCAGGTTGCCGACTCGATTTTCAAAGCATTGTCTTCCGCAATTCCTGAGCGAGTAACAGCAGGATGGAATCATTTGCTTTGTTCATTGTTTACGGGATTACATCCGCGCACAGGAAGGAAATATGTAGATATTTGCTTTATGGGACTAAAGGGAGGTTCAGGTGCTTTGGAAGGTGATGATGGATATGACCATATTGGAATGATAGACGCCTCTGGAGGTGTGCTTGACCAGGATTATGAAATGTATGAGAGGCAAACGCCTCATTTAATTTTAAAGCATGAATATATGGCAGATTCTGCAGGAGCAGGCAAATGGAGAGGAGGATTAGGTGTTGAAACTGTAATTAAAATTGGGGCTGATGATACGAAAATGGTTGTCTTCGGCGATGGTGATGTTGAGCCGTCTTACGGTTTAAACGGGGGAAAGCAGGGAACATTAAATAAAATTACAATAACCTATCCTGATGGAAAAGAAGTAACACCAATGAGCAAAGACCTTGTTAACGATATACCAAAAGGGACAATATACAGACAAGTTGCAGGAGGCGGAGGTGGCTACGGAAATCCAAAAGAAAGAGACAGGGATAAGGTTTTGAATGATGTGAAGAATGAGGTTGTTTCTAATGACAAAGCAAAAGAAGAATATTATTATTAATTTTGAGTTTTGAGAATAAAACTGAATAATAAATATGGATTATCTAATAAAATGGTACTTAAATAAGTTTAATTAATATGAAAAAAATGCAAAAAATAGAATTAATTGTTGAAGAGATAAAGCTGTTACAAGAAGAACAGATAGATATTGTTCATACTTTTATCTCTAAATTTTGTTCTTCTGATGCGGATCCTATTTATGCTGATAAAGATAAGTATGATGGGGATATCCCTGAAGATATAGCATTAAACCATGATTCATATTTATAGGGAATAGTATATATGGCTAAGATCCCAGCTCAAATAATTGAAATTATTAAAAAATTTATAGAAAGGGCTTTGGAAGATAATATTCATATATCTCAGGCTGTTCTTTTCGGAAGTTATGCCAGAGGAACTAACAACGAATGGAGCGATATTGATGTTGCAGTTGTATCAGATGATTTTGAAGGTATCAGGATATTTGATAATAAAAAAATCAGGAAAGCGAAATTAAAAACAAGTATTGACCTTGAAACTCATCCGTACAGGCCTGAGGATTTTACATCAGATAATCCTTTCGTACAAGAAATTTTGGAGTATGGGATAAGAATTGTTTAGATAATAATTTATCTTTCTTTTTAGTAACCCTGGAGAATTGAAAATTGTTTTTTAAAAACATAATCTCAAATCAAAATAACAATATAAGAATGAAAATAAAATAATTTTATGGATTATCAACTAAATGAAACTCAGCTCTTGATCCAGCAAACTTTTAAAAGTTTTGTTGATGCCCGTGTAAAACCGCAGGCTGAGCAAATTGATGTTAATAAAGAGTTTCCGCATGAATTGTTTAAAGCTGTGGGTGAACTTGGATTTTATGGGATGAGGTATCCGGTTGAATCAGGAGGAAGCGGGCTCGATATTCTTTCCTACTGTCTCGCTGTTACCGAACTTGCAAGAGGTTCTTTGTCGCTTGCAGCTGCTTGTTCAATGCAGTCTCTAATGGCTACATATTTCTTATACAGGTTCGGGGACGATGAGATTAAAACTAATTATTTTTCTCCTGCTTTGAAAGGAGAGAAAATCGGTACAATTTGCATGACTGAACCCAATGCTGGAAGTGATTTGAATAATATAACAACCACAGCCAAAGTAATTGATGATGGATTTATTTTAAACGGTCAGAAGATTTGGATAACATCGGCTACTGTTGCAGATTTTATGACAGTGCTGTCAAGAACAGACAACCACGAAAAACTCTCTATCTTTTTTGTACCGTCTAACTTTGAAGGAGTGCATATAGGTAAAAGCATTGATAAGCTCGGAGTGCGAGGTTCTGTTACAAGTGAAGTCTCATTCGATAATGTCAAAATTCCAATAAATTATTTGCTTGGTAAAATTGGTGAAGGTACTAATTGCCTATTTGAAATACTTGCTGAAATAAGAATAATGACTGCTGCACTGGCTTATGGAGTATCTATCGCTGCTTATGAAGATTCCCTGGAATATGCGAAAACACGAGTACAGTTCGGAAAGCCAATCGGTAAATTTCAGTTGATACAGGAAAAATTTGCAGATATGGCTGTCAAACTTGAAACTACTAAGCAAATGCTTTACCATGCAGCAAGGCTTTGCGACCTTAACTTGCCCCGGCAAAAGGAAGCCGCAATCGTGAAATTATATGCATCGGAATGTGCAAATTCAATCTGCGATGAAGCATCGAGAGTTATGGCATCTTACGGCTATGCAATGGAATATCCCATGCAGAGATACCTTCGAGATGCAAGGTTCACTCTTATTGGGGGCGGCACAAACGAAATTCTGAAAATAAATATTGCCAAAGAACTCGGACTCTAAGAAAGTTTTAAGTTTTAAGTTTTAAGTGTTAAGTTGAATTTATGAAATAACTTAAATTTTGAAAATGGATAACAATGAGAAAATAGGAATTGAAGAAAGAAGTTTCAAGTTTGCACTCGAAATTGTTAATTTATATAAGGAATTAAAAAATCTTAATGAATTTGTTATATCAAAACAACTATTAAGAGCCGGAACAAGCATAGGAGCTAATGTCTCTGAAGCTCAAGCTGCTCAAACTAAGAAAGATTTTATCACAAAAATGACTATTGCCTCAAAAGAGGCAAGAGAAACAAGATATTGGCTGCAATTATTACAGCAAAGTAAATTAGTTGGGATAAATTTTAATAATTATTTGATTGAAATCAAAAATATAATCAATATTCTAACTAAAATTGTAAAAACTTCAGTCCATAATTTAAACGTTGAAATAAAATCACTTAAAACTTAACACTCAACACTTAACACTTTAATCTTAATTAATGAATGAATATTGAGGAGAAAAAATGAAGATATTGTTAGGGAAACCCGGATTGGATGGGCATGATGTCGGAGTTAAGGTACTTGCCCATGCCCTGGTTGATGAAGGATTTGATGTAGTTTATACAGGATTGCGAAAAACAATAGAGCAGATTGTAGATATAGCAATTAATGTCAAAGCTGATGTTATTGGTCTGTCAATTTTATCGGGAACACACATAGTTCTGTGTCAGCAATTGAAGGATGAGTTAAATAAAAGAGATATGACAATTCCATGGATTGTCGGAGGCAACATACCCGATGAGGATGTTGAGAATATCAAAGCAATTGGAGCTGATGCGGCTTTTCCTACAGGAACAAGTATTGAGTCAGTCATAAATTATTTTAAGAAATTATAATTTAATTTTCGTTCTGCTGTTAAGAATGTTCAATAATTGTTTTTATAATTTCAAAAATAATTTGCAATTGACCTAAATTATGACTAAATTTAGGTCGTTATTATTATATATTGTAAGGATAATAAAATGATACCTAGCGAAGCAATAAAACCTATTAGCTATTTCAAAACACATGCTTCTGAAATTATTCGTGATGTTTCGAATAGCCGGAAAACGATGATAATTACTCAGAACGGGGAAGCAAAAGCTATTCTCCAGGATATTAAATTATATGAACAAACCCAGGATAGTCTTGCTTTACTTAAAATTTTGGCTTTAAGCAGTAAAAGTTTAAATGATGGCAAGGTAAAACCAATTAAAGATGCTTTTCACGATATAAAAGAAAAAATCAAGCGACTCAATGGCAAATGACTTACAAGATTTTCATAATAAACGATGCTGAAGAAGATATCCTTGAGATTTATAATTATGTAGCTAATAGTGACTCCCATGCAAAAGCATTAAGACTTTTATCTGAAATCGAAAAAAAATGTAAAAGTCTTAGTGATGTACCTGAACGAGGTAATTACCCACCTGAACTTGAGAGAATTGGAATTCATGATTTCAGGGAAATTCATTATAAACCTTATAGAATCATTTACCGGGTAATTAAATCTTCAGTATATATTCATTGCATATTAGACGGTCGTCGCAATCTAAATGAATTATTAGAAAACAGATTATTGAGATAAAAGTATTATTTCTAAAGAGCTATCTGATATTATTTTAAAAGTAAAATATTTAGACAAATTTCTAAATTTATATAAAAATGAATTTGATTAATTTTGTTATAATTTTTTATTAACGTATCTTCAATTAAATGATGAATGACAAAGATGTTTATTGGGAATCTGGTTTAAAAATTAATCCTCTATATACAAAAGAGGATTTAGAAAAAAATGTTCCGGAAACTGATATTGGATTACCGGGTGAATATCCTTTTACGAGAGGTATTCACAAATTAATGTACAGGAAACAGCCATTTACAATCAGGCAGTATGCAGGATTCGGCACACCGGAGGAGACCCACGAAAGATTTCTATACTTAATTAAAAACGGACAGACTGGCTTAAATGTTGCTTTTGATCTACCCACACAAACGGGATTTGATTCTGATGACAGCTGTGCAATCGGAGAAGTCGGACGTGTAGGAATGGCAGTTGACACACTTGCCGATTTCGAAACAGTATTCAAAGATATTGATTTGGATAAAATCACAGTTTCTTTAACTATCAACGGCTCTGCTATTGTTCTTGTTGCAATGTATCTGGCAATGGCACAGAAATATGGATTTGATATTAAAAATCTGAGAGGAACAGCACAGAATGATATATTGAAGGAATTTATCGGACGAGGAACCTGGATTTTTCCCGTTCCTGAGTCGGTGAAATTAGTTGTAGATGTTATTGAATATTGTGCGAAGGAAGTTCCTAAATACAGTCCGGTCAGTGTTTGCGGCTATCATATTCGGGAATCGGGTGCCAATCCGGTACAGGAGATGGCTTATGCTTTCTGCATTGCTAAAGCATACATCAATGAAACACTAAAGCGTGGAATAACTATTGATGAATTTGCACCGCGATTATCCTTCAACTTCGATATACACGGAAATTTCTTCGAACAAATAGCAAAATTCAGGGGCAGCCGCCGGCTCTGGGCAAAAATAATTAAAGAAGAATACAAGGCAAAAGATGATTCATCCTGCTGGATGAGAATGATTGCAGGTGGCGGCGGCGGTGGCTTAACAAAAGAGCAACCTGAAAACAATATTATAAGAAGTGCATATTATGCTCTCATCAGTGCATTGTCAGGAACACAAACAATGGCTTTATGCTCTTATGACGAAGCATATACTATACCTACTGAAAAAGCAGCCGAGATTTCTCTAAGAACAATGCAGATACTTCTTTATGAAATGGGAATCTGTGATACTGTTGACCCATTGGGCGGCTCTTATTATATTGAGACAATGTCAACAGAGATGGAGAAAGCAATTAAGGAAAAAATGTCTGAAGTTGAAGCACAGGGTGATATAATCGAAGCAATTGCTTCAGGTAAAGTACAGGAAGCGATTTCAAAACAGGCTTATCAAAGAGAAAAGGATATACAGGAAGGCAGAGTAAAAAAAGTAGGTGTTAATATTTTCAAAAAAGAAGAAAAAGTCAGAACAGTCGAGTTCCATCCTTATCACGAAGAGAATGCTAAAAAGCAAGTTGCAAACCTTAACAAAATAAAACAAGAAAGAGACAATCAAAAAGTTATTGAATATCTCGCTCAAATTAAGAAGGATGCTCAGAATAATCTAAATCTAATGCCTTCGGTTATTGAAGCTGTCAAGGTTTATGCTACTGTAGGCGAAATAACGAATGCCATAAAAGAAGTTTACGGGGAATATGAGGAGAAGATTTATTTTTAAATAAAAATTGAATTATTGTATTTCTTCTTGATGTATTTCAATTCCTGTCCTTTTTATTTCTTCTATAAATGGGTCACTTTCTATAAAATAATCGGTAGGAAAAGGATGAGTTTCAATATCTGGATAGTTTATATTTATTCTTGAATATTGCTTTATATTATCGAATGTATTAAGTGTAAAATTATCGGATACAAGCATAATATCTATATCCGACCACTCATTCATCTCATCTCTGGCAGCCGAACCGAACATTATCGTCTTTTTTATATATAAGCCGATAGATTTGCAATCTCTCAAAAAGCTTTTTACTTGTTCTATAGCTTGTTCTCTTGTTGTCACAACCATATTTCATATTAATTAATTATCATTACAAAAATATAAAATTTGATAATTATTATATTCAGTTAATTCTCTTATTTTATTTACTTTCCTTATATTTGTTAACTTATGCTTTGTTGGTTGTTAGGTAATATTTAATATAAAATAAACAGATGGAAGCAAAAACTGTTTTATCATTAGAACAAGCACTGGCATTGCCATACACAACACAGAGGTTTGTTCATCTCGGATGGCGGGTAATTCGGCTCGAATCAACAGCGGGCGGTGGTGACCCTAACAGGTATATTGGCTCTGACACTGGCATCAAAGACCTTCACTCATATTTTATTGCTCCGAATATCGGGAAAGAAGCGATTACTATCAACCTCAAATTGAAAGAAGGGCAGGAACTTCTTAAAAAAGTAATTAAAGAATTGAAAGTTGATATTTTTCTATGCAATACACTTCCAATCCGTTATAAACAGCTTGGAATTGACTTTGAAAATTTGAAGGAAGCAAATCCGAATCTAATATGGTGCGGCATTTCGGCATTAGGACCTGATAATCCGGATGTTGCAGGTTATGACCCTGCTTTGCAGGCGATGCTCGGCTGTATGCATCTTACAGGTGAACCTGACAGAGACCCCATGCTATGTGGAATTCCATTGATTGACCTGAAAGCAGGTGATGAAGCATTTACCCAAGTTTTATTAGCATTATTAGAACAAAAGGAAAAATCAGGGGGAAGGGAAATCTTTATTTCAATGGCTCAATGTTTTACATCATGGCTAATCACAGCATTGCCTGAACTTGTGTTCAATCCTGAAGAGACATTCAGGTTTACACGAAGCGGAAATGAACATAGGAGCTTTATCCCATGCAATTGTTATCAAACAAAGGATGGTTATGTTTATCTTGCAATTGGGAATGACATTCAATGGGAAAAACTGACAAAAATTAAAGGATTCGAACATATTACAAAACTCGAAAGGATAACAAATGCAGGGCGAATGGTAGATAAAAATAATATTTATGATGACATCCGTAAAGGGACGAAATTGTACACCACTATTGAATTTATTAAAATCTGTATTGAGAACGGGCTTGCTGTCGCTCCAGTAAATACTATACCTGATGTTGCTAACCTTGAATTTGTCAGGAAAAATATGCTCAAAACAAATCTACCTTCGGGAGAAACTGTAGAATTATTTCCTGCATCAATGAATACCGATTTCCTAAATCAAAGAGAAATGAATCTCGATATTGCACCAAGACTTGGTGAACATAATGAAAGAATCTTCAAGGAAATAGGATTGAGTAGTGAAGATATAGAGAAATTGAAGAAAGAAAATATTATATAAATTTTGAATGATGAATTGATTAGATTTTAGATCACAGATAGGAATAAATATTGTGGAATCACGTAGTGATTCAATGTTTGTAATTGCAAGAATAACGACTAACATGAATCTCGTAGAGATTTAACGTTAATTGGCTGATTTATCGTATATACTTTCAATTCTTACGGAATTGTAAGAGGTTTCAGTTTGATAGTAGTTACAAACATATAATTTCTACGAATTTAATTTTTCACTAATTGAAAATTGTAAAATTGAAAATTTCTTAATATGATATATGAGTAAATTCAGGGAAGTAGTTGAGTCACAGCCGGGAACCAAATTCATACTTCAAGGAAATGCCGCTTTTGCACTCGGAGTGCTTCATGCAGGTTATCATGCTGCTGACGGTTATCCCGGTACACCAAGCACTGAAGTAATTGACAAGTCCTTAGCTTATGTTCAGGATAAAATCAAAGTCGGGTGGTCAGTAAGCGAGGCGGTAGCGGTTGCGGTCGGATTGGGGCATGCTATTGCAGGTTACGACGTTGTAGTAACTATGAAAATTCCGGGAGTATTCCAGGCAGCCGATGCCATTTCCTCCGCAGCATTTTTCTCCGGTGATGCAGGAGCATTGGTGATTTTTGTAGCATCAGATTATGTGCCTTCAAGCACACAGCACGTAATTGACCCGAGATATTTCTTCTCTTCGATATGCGTTCCTGTATTAGAGCCGCGTGACCATCAGGAAATGTATGAAATCGCTGCAACTGCTGCTGATATTAGTAAAAATTTCAGGACACCTGTCGTTGTTCTTGCTTCGGGAATGTTAACTCACTCAGAAGGATTAGTTACATTGAAGGAACCCAGGATAATAGAACCAAAGGGATTACCTAAGAACATGACCGACTGGATGTGCCTGCCTTTTATAGCCAGAAACAATTATGACAAGGTAATTCAGACGAGGTTACCCGCAATTGCCGCATGGGCTGAGGATTCAAATCTTGTTAACATAACAAAAGGCACTACTGATTGGGGAATAATTACATGCGGTATAAATGATATTGTCGTCAGGGAAGCTCTTCAGTTGGTGAATCTAAAGGTACCGATTCTATCATTAGGCAAAACGAATCCATTGCCGATTAAAATAATTAAAAAATTCAGGGATAGTGTCAAAGGAAAAGTATTTGTCATTGAGGATGGGTACAGGTTTTTGTGGGAGAAAATTACATTTAATGGTATTGATGTAATTGGAAAAGAGGAGACAAGCACAATCACAGAATGGACCCCCGATAGAATTTTGGACTTTCTGTCTTCTCATTTGAAAGATTTTGAATTTAAGCCCAAGAGAACAAAAATTGACATCAAGCCGGTCGCAAGACCTCCTTCAATCTGTCCGGGATGTCCCTACAGAGCTTTGGCTGTGACAATTAATAAATTAAAGCGTAAGAAATTATTATTTGCTTCGTTTGGTGATATTGGATGTTCGACATTGCTCTATTTCTTCAATGCTCTCGATACAGTACTTTGCATGGGTGCTTCCGATTCTATGAGGCAAGGTTTCGTAATGTCTCGTCCCGATATGGCTGATAAGGTTATAAGTATTATTGGTGATTCAACCGAGTGCCATAGCGGCTTGGATTCGACAAGAAACGCAATTTTCAGAAATGTCCCCGGTGTAAAAATAATTTTAGATAACAGAATCACCGCAATGACAGGAGGGCAGCCGGCACCTAGTACACCTATGAATCTGGCAGGTGTAAGACATAATTTTAATTTGAGAAAAGCAGTTGAGGCTGAAGGATGCAGAACAGTAGTTTTAGATGGATTTAATCTTAAGCAAGTCGAAGATGAATTGAGAAATTCGCTTGCACTTGCAAAAGATGGAATATTTACTGCATTAATTATAGAAGGCGATTGCATAAATGAAGTTCCAAAAGAGCGAACTATTCCAAATCTCGATATTGATTATAATATATGCGTGAATTGCGGTATATGCAATATATGTACGGGAATCGAACTCGATGAAAATAAAAAGCCATCATTTACCGTGTTCTGCACCGATTGCGGTTCGTATGAACAGGTGTGCAAGCAAATATGCCCGATTGACGGAGCTATTGTACCGAAACAGGATAAAAAAAGAGTTACTAAAACATCGATACCAACAATTCCTGAGCATAAATATGAGAAGGTTTCAATCACCAAAGAATCATTACCCGATTCAATTAGAGTGGCTATAAGAGGAATCGGTGGTCAGGGAAATTTATTTTTCGGAAAAGTACTTTCTGAATTAGCATTAAGAACACCTTTTTCCGATATGCATATAGTTAAAGGAGACACTCACGGGATGGCACAACTTGGCGGACCTGTAATTTCGGTATTCTGTTGTGGAGATGTTTTTTCTCCCGTACTGGCACCAAATTCTGTGGATATTTTGGTTGCTATGGAAATCAATGAGGTATTGAGACCAGGATTTATTGATTTACTGAAACCGGACGGGACATTGATTTTTAATGATTTCTCTGCTCTTCCTGTCAATACAAAAAAAGGTGATTATCCCGAATTTGAGCAAATTAAAAATGGATTAAAAGATTATAATGTTGTAATCGCCGATTTTTATAAGGCTGCTAAAGAACTTGGAGATAATAAGGGTATTACAGCTAACGTTGTAGCAATCGGGTTGCTATCAACAATTAAACCTTGCAGTTCAATTCCACTTGAATTATGGCTCGATGCAATAACATCAATTTCACCGAATGAAATAGCGAGAGATGCTAATATCTCTGCGTTTTTAAAAGGCAGGGAAATCCATTAAGTTTTGAGTTTTAAGGTTTAAGTGATGAGTGTTGAATGTTAAGATGATAATTGTAAAATTGAATTTAATAATTTTTCGGATTATCGCATAGCGATAATATATTAATAGTGGATGATTATCTGCTTCCACACTTATCCCATAGGGATTATATAATTAATTATTAACGGTTAAAAATATTTTCAAATGAAAATAAAAGATTGGAATTTTAAAATAAATAGTATAAATTATTTTTTATTTTTATTGATAAACAAAAATAGAACATTTTATTAACTGGTGTACTTAAATGTTAAAATCCGATTCTAATATAACACAGTTGGGATGGCAGAAAATTAACTTTAATGTTAATGGCACACCTGTTGAAGTTTACATTCCGCAATCTTTGCTTTTGATTGACCTTATTCGTGATGTATTAAATCTTAAAGGTACAAAACCGGGTTGCCTCGAAGGAGAATGTGGTGCCTGCACAGTGTTGATAGATGGAAAAGCAGTTAATTCCTGCTTATATCTTGCAATTAATATATATGGAAAAAATTTGACTACAATTGAGGGCTTATCAACAACTGAAAAACCTTTGGATGTTGTACAATTAAAAATGATTGAACATGGTGCTGTTCAGTGTGGTTTTTGTTCTCCCGGTATGGTGATGTCTATCAAAGCATTCCAAAATGAATGTGAAACTAATCCGATTATCGGCAGAGATTCCGAAGCTATTAAAAAAGCAATAGAAGGCAATTTATGTAGGTGTACCGGATATGTCAGGATAATTGATGCTGCAGAGGATTTATTATCAAAATAGAGTTTTAAGTGTTGGTTATTGAGTTTAATTTGAAAATTGAAAATTGAAAATTAATAAATTGAAAATTTCATGAGGAGGTATTATGAATTCCGGATTTAATCTTAAGTCTTTACTTGTATCAATTGTTGTAGGTATAATTGTTGTCTTATTCTTTTCCTGGGCATCTGGAAGCAGGTTTGATACATCATTATTTCCTGTACTTGCAATGCTTACAGGGTTTATTATTACAGGATTCATAATAGCTATAATAACAAAAGGTGTTACAATAATAGAGCCGGCATTGGGTTCAATTATAGTAGCTTCAATTACATATTTTATTTTGCCAACTTTAAAGATAAAGGGTTTTGCTGAAATAAATCAGGATAGTGATTGGATTATAATTCTTATGAATGCGGTTGTTTTAACTTTCCTTGGCGCATGGCTTGGAGAGATGTTCCAACACGGAGAACTGACTAAAGAAGATAACAAAGCTTTATCATTTAATTGGGGATGGGTGTTTGCAGGAACTATTTTCGGAATATTGATAAGCATTATAATTGCCATTGTTGTAAACTTGATTGTTGGAAATGAGCCATTTTATTTTATTATTCCATTCTTTATCGGACTATTTTTTACAGGGATTATGGTTGGACTTAAATCTCCTGGAATAACAATAAAAGAAGCGGGATTATCAGGATTTTTAACAATAACAATTTTAATTTCTATAGTTCGCTTGACTTTGGTAACAGAAATTGAGTTTGAATATATTATTCTCGGGTTGGTTCTTGGCTATGTTGTTGCTATGTTGGGCGGTTTGGCTGGTGAAAAAATTCAATCAGGAAAAGAAAAGACTGCCTAAACAAAGTCAAATTTTGAATGTTGAATGTTGGTTGTTGAATTGAGTAAATAAATGCAAAATAATTTTTTATAGAATCACATAGTGATTCAATGTTTGTAACGTGAAGATAAAAGCTAACTCAGAATCTCGTAGAGATTCAACGTTTGTAATTATATATATGAATTCACAATCAGAATCTCATAGAGATTCAACGTATGCTTAAAGTAAAACTTGAGTTAACGTTCAATTCCTATGGAATTACTGTTAAAGTTAGGATATGCTCAGTTACAAACATATAATTTCTATGAAATTATTATTATTATCGAATAAAATTATTATTATAATTATTATGGCTAATACTTACACTCAGGTTTATGTGCATCTTGTTTTCGTTGTTGAAGGAAGGCAAAATTTAATAACAAAAAAATACAAAGAAAATTTAAACAAATATATTACAGGTATTATTCAAAATAGGGGACATAAGTTAATAATAATTAATGGAATGCAGGATCATATACATATTCTCATAGGTTTATCTCCTGATGAATCAATATCAGGGCTTGTTCATGAGGTTAAAAGATGTGCTACTAATTTTATTAATGATAATAATTATATAAATGGAAAATTTAGATGGCAGAAAGGATATGCTGCATTTTCATATTCAAAATCTAATATAGATAATGTATATAATTATATTAAAAATCAGGAAATTCATCATAAAGAAAGAACTTTTAAAGAAGAATATATGGAATTACTAAAAAAATTTGATATTAAATTTGACGAAAAATATATATTTGAAGATGTTATTTGAACAAATCATTTTGATGTGTTAAATGAACATATTATTAGTTAGAATCTATGACAAAGAACTTAAAAATAATCGGGAAACCGACACCCAAGATTGATGCTAACATCCGTGTTACCGGCGAGGCACAATTCGGACACGATATTCAGCTTCCTAACATGCTATACGGAGCAATCCTGAGAACCAAATATCCTGTTGCTGAGATTATTTCTATAGATACGTCAAAGGCAAAGAAGTTGGAAGGTGTTAAATGCGTAATTACTGCCGATAATATTGATGTTAATAATATAAGTTACAGGAGAGACCATCCGATTTTAAAAAAAGGACAAGTGAATTGCATTCGTGATGAAATTGCCGCTGTGGCTGCAACATCCAAGGAGATTGCACAAAAAGCTCTTGAATTAATCGAAGTTAAATACAAAGTCAGGGAAGGAATCTTCGACCCGTTTGAAGCTATTAAAGAAGATGCACCTCAAATAAATCATTTCATAGACGGAAAATATCCCAATAAGAATATTGCTGAACATTTTCATTATGAACATGGCAATCTTGATGAAGAAAAAGCAATAAGTAAATATATAGTCAGTCACAGATACACTCTTCCAAGAGTTACTCACTGCTGTATGGCAACGAGTAATATGACTGCTGATTATTCAAAAACAGATGGCAAATTAACTCTGTACAGCACAACCCAGGTACCTTTTTTATACCAAAGAGACATTGCACGTGCCTTAAAAATGGAACCGTCAAAAATCAGAATAATTCAAGTTGTCATTGGGGGTGGTTTTGGAAGCAAATTGGATATGTATCCTTATGAGCCGATTTGTGCTTTGCTTTCAATGAAAACAGGACAGCCTGTCCAACTTATTTTTTCAAGGGAAGAAGAATTTATTGCATCCCCAACCCGTCAGACAATGATTTATGATGTAACAGCCGGAGCAGACGAAAACGGAAGATTTACTTTCAGGGATGTAAGAGTCACTCTCGATAATGGTGCTTACACATCCTGGGGAGCAACAACTCCATTTGTAATGATGCAAACTTTTTCTTCATTGTACCAATGCCCTGCCTGCAGATTCGATTCTACATCTGTATATACAAATAATGTATATGCCGGCTCATTCAGGGGATATGGAAATCCACAAGCAACTTTTGCATTAGAAAGAACAATTGATATGCTTGCTGAAGAAATCGGAATGAGCAAATCAGAAATTCGTATATTAAATGCAAATTTCAAGGGTGAAATTACCAAACAGGGTTTGCACTTTAATACCTGCGGTCATAAGGAAGCATTGGAGACTGTGATAGAAAAGGTTAAAGGTCATACACATCCCTTAGTCCCCTCTCAGGAGTGGAAAACTAAAAGGTATAAGCGGGGTGTGGGCTATGCTTCTATGCTCCATGTAGGAGGCGGTGCAAAAATATATCCCTCAGACGGGTGTGGGACAACTCTCAAAATTGACCCGTTCGGCTATTTAACTATCATCACCGGGTCAAGTGAAATCGGGCAAGGTTCAGAGACTGTGCTTGCAATGATTGCTTCAGAAGAGTTGGGAATTGATATTTCAAGAATAAAAGTAATTAATACAGACACTGATATAAAACCCTGGGACGTCGGTGTTCATGCCTCGAGGACAAGCTTTGTAGCTGGAAATTCCGTTCTTGGTGCTGTTAAAAAGTTAAAAGAGAAAATTTCTCCGAAAGCAGCTCAATTGTTAAAAACAAATGTTGACGATTTAATCTATGAAAAGGGATTAATTAAATCCGTCATTAATGAAAGTTCAATCGAACTTGATAAAGTAGTGAGGGCTATTCACTTTAAAGAACCGGGAGAGTTGTGCATTGACACATATTTCTTTGAGCCAAGCAGTGAATTTGCCGATAATGAGTTCAAAGGAAATGTTTCAGGTGCTTATGCTTTTGCATCACAATCTGTCGAAGTTGAAGTAGATACATATACAGGAAATGTTAAAGTTTTAGATGTATATGTGGCACAGGACGTAGGCAAGGTTCTGAATCCGCTTGGATTGGCAGGGCAAATCGAAGGAGGTGTTGTTATGGGAATGGGCTATGCACTGCTCGAGGAATTAATAGTTGATAAGGGAATGATATTGAATCCAAATTTTCACAACTATAAACTTCCGACTGCAATGGATGTTCCAGGAATTCATTTCTATCCGATTGAAACTGAAGATTCACTCGGTCCTTATGGAGCAAAAGGTGTCGGAGAAGCACCGCTTATTCCAACTGCTGCGGCTATTGCAAATGCCGTATCGGATGCAATAGGTGTTCAAATTGATTCATTGCCTGTTACTCCTGAGAAAGTGTTAAGAGCATTAGAAGAAAAGTTTTGAGTTTTAAATGTTGAGTGTTGAATGGTGAATTTTAGTATTGATTAATAAAATACTTTACTTATTTAATGGATTTTTTACGAACTTTGCAAGAAAAAAAATATTTAAATAAGATTTCAGAAATGAAAACTAATGCAGAAATATATTTTGAAGAACAAATGAAAAATCCTGAATTTCGAGTTCACTATTCATTTGCAAGGGAGAAATATAAATTAGAATTTATGCTCGAAAAACTTATTGAAAATATTAATAGTGATTTTGAAAAAACAAAATTATTGAAACAGGCAAAGAAAATCGAAAAGTACGTTTCAAAAATTTGCTTAATGTAAAAACCAGGTTATTTTAATGTTATCTATGGTTGATTTTAATGTTATTTCTCCTGAATCTGTAGATGAATTGATTCTTGAAATTGAAAATAATCAATCCAATAATTTCAGATTTGGTGCGGGTTATACTGACTTACTGCTTGAATTGAGAAAGCAGTCAGGACCAAAAATTAATGTGATAAATTTATCAAAGCTCAATGATGCAAAATTTTCTGCAATTGAAAAAACTGATGATAAAATTAGAATCGGCTCACTTATTACAGCAGGAGAATTAGTTAAAAATAAAGAAATTCAGGAACTTTTCCCTGTATTGCACCAAGCTGCAAATTCACTTGCATCAAAACAAATCAGGCAGGTTGCGACTGTTGGAGGAAATATTTGTACTGCATCACCTGCAGGTGATATTGCTACTGCATTAGTTGCATTGGAAGCTATTTGCGAAATTTTATCAACAAAGAATGAAATTAGAGAAGTTCCTATTAAAGAATTTATGCTCGGTGTTAGAAAAACAGCATTGAAAAAAAATGAGATACTAAGAAGTGTAGTAATACCTATTATATATGCCGATACAAAAATTATTTCTGATTTCATTAAAATCGGTACAAGAAAGTCAATGGAATGTGCTATAGTATCCTTAGCTTATCACTTTCTACTTGATGATGATGGAATAATTAAACATTCAGGTATTGCCATCGGCTCCTCTGCCCCAACAATAAAATTTACTCAGGGAGCATGTGACTTTCTTATTGGAAAAAAAATTGTTGATTTCACTGATGATGATAAAAAGGTATTCGCAGATAAAGTTCTTGAATATGCTACCCCGATTTCAGATATTCGCGGTTCGGAATGGTATAGGAAGAAGGTATTACATAATATCAGTAAAAGCATTTTGGAATAATAAATAATAGTTAATTTCCTATTATATACACTAATCCCAATATGCCTTGTAAAACCCTATTAAATATATAAAGACTAACCACTTATCATTAAAATTTTAGAACTTTTCTCAGAACATTTTTTCTCATAACACCCAGACATACTTCATTTTTATTAAAGCAAGAATTAATTTATTAAAAATTTATATTCTTTTATTTAATTTGTATTTGATTGTTAATCAATATTTAAAATTATGGAACAAGAAATAAGAAAAGACACACCAATTAAGTTTGAAATTGTTAAAAAGTACGTTGAAATTTATAATCCCAGGAATATAAGCTTAGGCAATACAAGGATTATAAGCAAAATTGTTGATAATATTGAAAATGATACCGGAGAAAAATTTATCCGAATGGAAATGGGGGTTCCCGGAATAAATCCGTCTGAAATCGGAATAAATGCCGAAATCAATGCCTTAAAAAATAATGTTGCAGGAATTTATCCACCGGTTGATGGTATTCCACCTCTAAAAAATGAAATATCCAGATTTGCAAAATTATTTCTCAACGTTGACATTTCACCGGATAACTGCGTTCCTACAGTCGGTTCTCTTAATGGTAGTTATGCCGCATTCATGGTTACAGGCAGAAGGAATAAAGAAAAGAATACAATTCTGTTTATTGACCCTGGATTTCCTGTCCACAAGAAATTAGTCCACATGTTAGGTTTCCGGCAAGAATCTTTTGATGTTAATAATTATAGAGGGATAAAACTTAAAGAAAAATTAGCTGAAAAACTCAAAAATGGTAACATTGCGGCAATTCTTTACTCAAATCCTAATAATCCTACATGGATATGCTTCACAGAAGAAGAATTGAAAATAATTGCTGATTTGGCAAAAGAACATGATGTCATAGTAATCGAAGACCTGGCTTATTTCGCTATGGATTTCAGAAAAGATTATTCACATCCCGGTATTCCTCCATTCCAACCAACAATTGCTAATTATATGGATGAATATATTTTATTAATATCCGGCTCCAAATCATTCAGTTATGCAGGACAAAGAATTGGTATTTTAATATTATCAGAAAAATTAACAAAAACAAAATTTCCTGATTTATTAAGATTTTATTCTAATGATATTTTGAGCAATGCCCTGATTTACGAAACCATATTTCTGACTACTGCAGGCGTTCCGCACTCAATCCAATACGGATTTGCCGATATACTGAAAGCTGCTAACGATGGTGACTATGCCTTTGTCGATGATGTCAGAATCTATGGTGAAAAAGCAAAAATTATGAAGAAAATATTTACTGATAATGGTTTTAAAATTGTTTACGACCTCGATGGTAACGAACCGATCGCAGACGGATTTTATTTTACTGTTTCCTTCCCGGGTCTGCAGGGTGATGAACTATCAGAAATACTTCTTTATTATGGAATCAGCAGTATCCCATTATCATCTACCGGTAGTCTGCATACTGAAGGTATAAGAGCTTGTGTATCATTAGTTCGAAAAGAGCAATTTCCCTTATTGGAAAAAAGATTAAATCTGTTTTCTGAACATTTTACTCATGTATAAACAATATACACTTTTTACTTTAATAACCAGAAATTGTCGGGGTGAGAGGATTTGAACCTCCGGCTCCTACGTCCCGAACGTAGTACTCTACCGGGCTGAGCTACACCCCGAAATGGGATACAAAATTAACCATTTTTTTCCACCTGAAAAAATTCTCTCTCTCATTTTATACTTTTGTGAATTAAAAAATCTTTAATCTGCTTAATCGTTATTCGTTGAGATTTATTTACATTTTATAAGAATTAAATGAAAAAAGAAATATACAGAAATAATACACGGGGTTTTTTCGATTACGGATGGCTCAAAACTTATCACTCCTTCAGCTTTTCGAATTATTATGATAATAACAGGATTCACTTCGGAAAGCTTAGGGTTTTAAATGATGATACAATTGCACCTGCAACCGGCTTCGGATTACATCCTCACGATAATATGGAAATCATTACTATACCTCTTTCTGGTGAACTGAGACACACTGACAGCGAGGAACACTCTCAAACAATTAAACCGGGAGAAGTTCAGATTATGTCTGCTGGTACTGGTATCTGGCATTCCGAATTTAATAATTCCGATACAGAACCGGTTTCACTCTATCAAATATGGATTTTGCCTAAGGAGAAAGATATTCAGCCCCGTTATGACCAAAAACTGTTTGATAAAAATCAACGTAAAAATCAATTTCAATTACTCGTCTCTCCAGTGAAAAATAATGAAACACTTTGGATAAATCAGGATGCTTATATAAATATTGCAGAGCTTGACGATAAATTTCAAATTAATTATATATTGAAAAATGAAAATGATGGTATCTTTATTATGCTGACAAAAGGAAAAATTGAAGTTGCTGATGAATCACTTGAGAAACGTGATTCAATCTCGATTTACGATATTAACAATTTAAAAATCAAAGCTATCGATAAATCAGAGTTACTTATTATTGAAGTACCAATGAACTAATAAATATAATGAATTCATATTATCTTGGATTATCCGGTCCCTGGTGGTTAACAGTTTTATTAATATTAATTGCTGTTGCATTTTCAATTTTTTCGTATCGTACGACTGTACCTCCAATAAGTTTATTTAGAAAAATTGTATTAATTTCTTTAAGGTCGTTTGGACTTTCATTGATGTTGTTCATAATTTTCGAGCCGATTCTCACTATTATAAGTGGAAGTCAGGAACCACCAAAACTTGTCGTATTACTCGATAATTCATTATCATTAAGTCAAACTGATGCTCTCGGCGATAGAAAAATATTTTTCAATAAAGCAATCGATAATTCCAATTTCAGTTCGTTAGAAAAAGAAAATATCAAAACTGCTTTGTTCAATAGTGACATTTATTCCCCTGAGGAATTCTCAATAAAAGAATTAAATTTTAAAGGTCAGTTGACTGATATTTCAAAAGCAATAAAGTGGGTTTCGTCAAATACCGAAAAAGAAAATATCCAGGCAGTTCTTTTAATTACAGATGGTGCTTTTAATGCAGGGAACAATCCTGTATATGATGCAGAATTTCTCGGTAAACCAATATTTACGATTGGCATTGGTGATTCAACTGAACCTCGGGACGTTTCAGTTCAGTCAATTATTACAAATGAAAATGTTTACATAAATAATCCGGTTCCTGTAAATGTCAATATTAAAGTTAATGGCTATAATGAAGGGGAATTAACTCTCAGACTTCTTGATAATGGTGTTCAAATCGGAGAACAAAAATTTACTGTTAATCCTGATAGAAAATCTTTCACTGCGGTTTTTGAATATTCACCAAAGCAGGAAGGCATCAGAAAACTGACTACTGAAATCAGTTCTTTTAAAAATGAAATCACCCTGAGAAATAATTCTGCCAATGAATTTGTAAATGTTCTGAAAAATAAAAGAAAAATCGCAATTTTCTCTGGCTCTATAAATCCTGATTATTCTTTCGTAAAAAATTCATTTCAATCCGAAAAAGGAGTTGAGATAATTTCTTTTATTCAAAAGAAAGGTTCTGAATTTTATGACAAACAACCGACTGAAGCTGATGTTAAGGATGCTGAAATGTTCGTTTTAATCGGATTCCCAATTTCAGAAACACCTCCAAATGTTTTGCAAATTATTAAGAAAGAACTCGAAAAAGGAAAACCTCTTTTATTTATTGCTTCTCAATATCTGGATTATAATAAATTAAAAACACTTGAAGAATATTTGCCATTCACTACAATTTCTTCAAAACCACAGGAATTTCTTGCTGTGGCTGATATAAAACCGGAGTATTCTTCAAATCCTTTACTAAGAGTTACTGGAAAGGACAGCGATATAGATTTATGGAATCAACTTCCACCCGTCTTTCGTACTGAAACTTTTGTAAAAGTCAAACCCGAAAGTGAAATCGTATCCGGCTTTAAAGTGAATAATGCTCCGTTAAAAGAGCCACTGATTTTAACACGTACTTTCGGTAACAAAAAATCAATTGCATTTCTCTGCTATGGATTATTCAGGTGGAAATTACTTGGATATGCCTCGGAGTTATCTAAAGGAAGAACCGAAACACCTGACCTCTTTGACATCATTATAGAAAACAGCAGAAAGTGGCTTTCCACACCTCAGGATAATAAACAAGTGATAATTAGAACAACAAAAAAACTATACACTAATAATGAAACTGTAGAATTCCTCGGACAAATTTATGATGCGGCTTATACACCAATTGAAAATGCTAATGTCCAGGTAAAAGTAAGTGGTGGTAATCAGGAAAGAGACTTAACTTTGACTTCCATTGGTAACGGAAGATATGCAGGCAAGCTCGAAGGATTACCTGAAAGTGATTACTTTTTTACCGGAACTGCAATTCATAACGGGAATAAAATCGGCTCTGACAAAGGTAGATTTAATGTTGGTCAAATCGCTCTCGAATTTCAGGATTTGAAGATGAACTCATCTCTGCTCCATACAATTTCTGAAAGAACTGGCGGTAAATTTTATCTCCCCGAAAGTGCAAAATCATTTATAAGAGATTTGGAACAATTAAAAAACTTCAAACCGAAAAGCGTTACCACAAGAAATGAATCAGCACTTTGGAATTTACCTCTATTACTAATTATCTCGATTATTTGTTTCGGTACAGAATGGTTCCTGAGAAAAAGAGCCGGTATGTTATAATTCTCAGTTATTCATTTAAATATAAAAATATAAATTGTAAATTTAAAATCATTAACAATTTTTTTCCGTTCTAAATTATTACATATCATAAACTTAAAAAATTCTAACTTTAATTTGATTAATATTGAAATTGTTTTAACTTTGTTCAAGATATTTCTTTAAGGTTCTTTTCAATAAAATATCAAGGAGGAATTATGAAGAGTGTGTCTTTTAGAAAGAAAAGTAATTATTTCTTGTTAATGTTTATTTGCTTGTTTTTCTTATGTCTGTCTGAATTTACCAAAGGACAAGTTCCGTTCTCAACTGTTAAAAAGGATTTACTAAAAGACTGGAAAGGTGTAACAATCACCGACAGAGGTGGCGGACATATTGCTGTTGATGAGTCCGTATTTCCTAATCGAAGATACTATGTCGCCTTCGCCAGGGTTGACAGCAAAGAAAAAATTGAAGGTCACGATGCTGTTCATCACAGGGACCTCGAAGTTTATTATGACATTGTCGGCGGTAAATATGTTTTCAACTCTTATGCTAAGTTTGCAAGTTGGTACACTGGTGATCTCGTACCCCCAACTTTCGAACTAGCCGCAAAACTATTAAGTCCTGAAAACAGTTTTGAAATTTTCGACAGTTATTCACTTGGTTATTTGACCGATTATGAAGGTATCAAGGAAATTTCAAAGGAAAAATACACTGCTTATGATGGTTCCGACAATTTTTATTATTCGGGTGAATCTGCAGAAAAGAAAGTTTGGTTCAAAGTTAAAATTGTCTTCAGTCAAATATCCGGCAATAAAATTGAAAAACGAGAAGCTTTAGTCGAAATCGGATTGGGACGTGATGGAATCAATACTCCATGGAAGATTGTAATTGGGGGTTTAGGTGTCGTATCAGCAGGCACTGTTATCGAATCGAGAGAGTTATCCGATGAAGAATCAAAAGAAATGGATTGCAATACTCTTAAAGCGAAGGTAAATATTAAAAAGAGTCTCGAAAATTTTAACAAACTTCCTGTTGTCGATATTCCAAAATTCACTAAGGCAATGGAAATGACCTGGTGGATTCATAAGTATTTAATGAACGCAAAACCTGCAGAAGCTGAGTACGTTTTTCTAAAACTTTTACAGCCATGGTATTTTCTATCCTGTGGTAATTATATGCTCAACGAAGAAGGTTACAAATTAATTGAGAACGTGAAAAAGATGGTTGCTGACGAAAGATGCAATTACGGGAAACAATATTGCGAAAATCCCAAAATCAAAGAACAATCAGGCAATGACCAGGATTACCAGGTGGCTTTCTATCAGAAAACAGGACCTTCATTCTCAAGAATTCGGGTTGGTACATTTAAAGGTGAACTGAAAATTTCCAGCATCAACCCTTCATGGAATTCATCAAAAGAATATGCCGATGAAATTGCAAATCTTCCTGCCGGCACTTGTAAAGAAGGACCAATGGCATTCTGGAAAACTTATAAGCTCGATGAATTTGCTATTCAGGCATCTTTCCCGGGTGAACCGAAAAGTGGAAATGGTAAAAACCTTCAATGCAATTTTGGCGGAATAGAATATTTCATCTCAGGCGAACCAGTTTCCATCGGTGGTGGAGGTGGATTACTCGGTAAATTCACAAAAGCCATTCCAAAAGCTGATGCAAAAAGTCTAAGTGAAGCTACAAAAAGTAAATATAGAGCCAGTGTCGAAAATGAAGGCGTGTGGCAAATCAGGGGTGCAAGAGGTTATGATGCTACATGGTCTGCTAATAAAGAAGGCAGCATTGCTCCTATGAGATACCGCTCAGTTATCTTCAAAGATATACTATACCAGATTTGGGTATTAGGCAATGCTGCAACGGAAGATGTTAATCAATTCTTCGAGTCTGTGAGTATTTACAAATAGAAATTTTATCAACTATTCCCCTTCTTAATTAAGGAGGGGAATTCAATATTGTTTTAAAAATAATTATGACATCTTATCATTTTCCAAAAGTAATGGAGATGTTATTAATAAAACTGATATTAATACTTTAGTCGAAGATTTATCTACACTTGATATAGAATCCCAAGAGTACCTTGTTGATATTTTTCAAAAGCAGGTTACTCAAAGTAAGAGAGAGAAACTTATTAATACTGTTCATGAAGCTGAAGTAAATTATAAAGCTGGTAATATTAAGCATGGCTCAGTTCAAGATTTGATGAAAGATTTATCCTAATTATTATATCACTTCATTAATTAATTTCTATTCTTAATATTTTCAATTCATAATTCAGAATTCAACATTCAAAATTCATCATTACTCACGCAGCAATCTGCTCCTTAAATTGCAATTGATAAAGTTTTGCATAGATGCCATTGAGTGAGAGCAGTTCTTTGTGAGTTCCCATCTCCCTGATTTTTCCTTTATGCAAAACGATTATTCTGTCTGCCCTTCGGATTGTGGAAAGACGATGAGCTATGATTATTGAAGTGCGATTCTCCAAAAGTTTTTCGAGCGATTCTTCAATAATTCTTTCTGTCTCGGAATCAATATTTGATGTTGCTTCGTCCAAAATCAAAATCTCAGGATTCATTGCATAAGCCCTGCAAAATGCAATCAACTGCCTCTGCCCTGCCGATAGTGCCGAGCCACGGTCAATCATTTCAGTATCGTATCCCGATGAAAGCCGCTCGATAAAATCAGAAGCACCGAGAGCCACTGCAGATTTACGAATATCTTCCATACCGATATTCTCTTTGCCGAGTGATATATTATCCGCAAGCGACCTGGTAAATAAATATACTTCCTGTGTAACTAATGCAAAATGCTCTCTTAATGAATTTTGCCCGATGTCGCGAATATTTTTTCCATCAATGAGTATTTCACCGTCATTGTAATCGTAGAACCTGCATAGCAAATTTATTATACTTGTCTTCCCTGCTCCTGTTGCTCCGACTATTGCGACAGTCTCCCCCTTTTTTACTGTGAATGTTACATCCCTCAACACCCACTTAGCGGAATCATAGCTGAACGACACATTCTTAAATTCAATCGCCTTGTGGAACCCATTCATATCTTTTGCATCAGCCCTGTCATCCGCTATATCCTTTGTGTCGAGTATCCCAAGAATCCTTTCAGCAGAAGCCATTGCACTTTGAAGCGTAGTAAACTTCTCTGTCAAATCCCTGATGGGTCTGAAAAACATTTCCGCATATTGTGTGAATGCTATCAAAATCCCGACTGTCATTACTCCCGAAATTATATTCCCTGCGGAATACCACAATACAATTCCGAGGGCAATAGCACTCAGCATTTCGACTGTCGGAAAGAATATTGCATAATAGAAAACTGTCCTTACCCACAAATCCTTATGCTTTGCATTAATGATGTCAAACTTGTTATTCTGATTTTCCTCCTGTGTGAATACTTTCACTGTGTTTATTCCCGTTATAAACTCATTCAGAAATGTATTCATCTCGGCAACTCTCAATCTTATATCCCGGAAAAGCACTCTCACCCTTTTCCTGAAGATAATCGTTGCAAGCAGCAATACAGGGACTATTGATAAAGTCAGCAAAGCAAGCACAGAGTTTGTGTAAAACATAAATCCGATAATCCAGAAAATCAGCATTATGTCTGCGGCAATCATCACCACGCCCTGCGAGAAAAGTTCGTTCAGTCCTTCCACATCATTCGTTACTCTTGTTACGAGCCGCCCGACGGGGTTAGTATCATAGAACTTCATATTCAACGATTGAATGTGCTTAAAAACAGACATGCGTACATCAAACAAAACCTTCTGCCCAAGCCACTGCATGAGGTATGTCAGACCAAATCTGAGCAGAGCATTAAAAAGAAGTAGTACAGCAATTGCAAAAATAATCCCAACTAAACCATTCCAGTTCTTCGGTTCGATGTACTTGTCAATAGCGATTTTTGTCAGGTAAGGCAGAACAGGTGCAAGTGCCGATGATATTATAGTAATCACAACAGAAAGTGCAACCCACTTCTTATATGGCTTGAGATAGACTAAGAGCCGCTTCAGGATTTTCAGGTCTATCGCTTTGTATTCTTTATCTTCTTGTATGCTCAATTATTTTTTTTCCGTCTTCAAATTAAATTTTGGTTAACCACGTTTTATTATTTTAATTGTTTTATTCCCTTCAAATTCCCCCTTATTAAAGAAGGATTCAAGGGGATTATTAAATTAATTTATCCTTAAATCGTAATTAGTAATTAGTAATTAAAGGAAATTATGTCAGCAACACCTTCAAATATGTTAGCTCTCGGGACAATAGCTCCCGGCTTCAACCTGTTCGACACGGTATCGGGTAATACACTTTCATTTGTTGAATTGAAATCCGAAATCGCAACGGTGATTATGTTCATCTGCAATCACTGCCCTTACGTCAAGCATATCAATTCGGAATTGCTTTCATTATCTAATAAATACATTCAGAAAGCCATATCATTTATCGGCATCAGCTCTAATGATGTTGAGAATTATCCTGAAGATTCTCCTGAATTAATGAAGCTCACAGCCGGGGAACTCGGCTACCAATTCCCTTATCTTTTCGATGAGACACAGGAAATTGCCAAAGCATACAAAGCCGCATGTACTCCCGATTTCTACATATTCGACAAAGAATTGAATCTCGTTTACCGCGGTCAATTCGATGACTCCCGACCAGGCAACGGGATTCCCGTTACAGGCGATGATATTCGTTTTGCTCTCGATGCCATACTCTCCGGTGAACCAGTGAGCAAATTTCAGATGCCGAGCATCGGCTGCAACATCAAATGGAAATCTAAATAATTACTAATTACTAATTCCTAATTACTAATTTTTGTTGTCACTCTGAACTCCGAATCAAGTTCGGGACGAAGAATCTAATCTCCTATTTTCTATTTCGGATAAGCACGAGATGAACAATTATTATCAGACAGGTTGTCCGACAAACTGAACATCCTTTATTGGCAGACTATTAAATATTATTGAATCGAAAGTAAATTTTTTCTTCACATTCAGAACTTCGAGCCCTAATACCCTACCCGTTGCATCTACATCTACTATATAATCAGGAGCCATTTCGAATGAATCTACCCCCGGCTCATCGATAAAATTTATATAAAGAGCATCTGTTTCTTTGTCATAATTGAATTTCATAATCACTCCTCTATAATTTAAAATTTCTGTCAAAAAAAGCTGTATGAATTGTTTCACCATCTTCAAGCATAACAATCCTTATATATTTATTGTATTTTGACGAAAATCCCCACAATTTCATTCTTTTATCATCCTGTAATTCTACCCTAACTGGATTCTCCAATATTTCCTCAATCATATCAACAGTAATATAAGGTCTTTTGGGATGTACATTATTTACAAAATGTTCAGAAAATTTCATTGTTATTCACATATAAGTATCTATCGTTTTACGAATATATTATTTGCATTTTTTTAAAATTAACTATATCCAAATTTAAAAACAAGAAACCATATAGTAGATACTCGACAACATTCTCGCCGCTCTGCCTTTCAACTCTGAGCAGAAGCCGAGCATCGGCTGCAATATCAAATGGAAGTCCTGAAAAATGTTGAGTGTTGAGTGTTTAGTGTTGAATTGCGGATGTCATTCTGAATTTATTTCAGAATCCATTGCCTAAAACCCTCATCAAATCAATATAACAATTCTATCCCGTAGGGATTATATATCGGTAACTACATCATATCTGCCTCCACCCTTATCCCGTAAGGATTATATATTTGGTTGCACGCAGAGCCGCTGCGACGCGGAGAGGCGGAGAGCAAAGAAAAAGTCAATATTGATAAATAAGTTAATTTTAGTTTTAAATTAGGACTAGTACAAGAGAAACTAATTTTTAATCACATATTAATTATGTAATTACATTATTATTAATTTGAATTTCAGTTGATAAGATAATTGGATTAATCAAAGTTTCACTTATTCTTTGATTATTACTTTCTAACCATTTTATGAAATGCACATAATAATCCTTTAAATAATTAAATATAATATCAAAATTGTAAGATAAATTGTTCATTGATAGACTAACGTTACTTACATATTTCCTTTCAAACCTATCAAAAGCACAACTTGAAAATTTAACATTATTAATATTTGTACCTATTATCACTTTATAGCACTTTCCATTATTATTCTTATCAACCCAAGATAATGAACCCCATACAGGAAAATCAACAAATTCGTTTTTATTTAATTCTAGTCGAAGATGCTGTATATAATTTCTATATGTTTCTGTAATTTTTGTACCTTCTAGAAAACTAATTAATTTTCTATCTTTTTGATTAAGCTGAGGAAATGCTTGTAATATTTCCCTTATTCGATGAACAGAATCAATAAAGGACCAGCATAACATTAATGCTTCATAAATTTTTGTTTTATCTTCGTTGATTCCACAACAAAGGGTATATAATTTAGAATTTATATTTTTTACCATTTCATAAGAAAAAATTATACCCTCTAAACATTTAGATTTTTTAGTATCAATTTTATCTTTTATTTGAATGTCCATTCTTTATATAAATATCATATATATAAATATTAACAAATTTGAATTGCAAATAAGTTGCATTTTTAATCAAAATAACTATCTTTCAAACTAGATATAGAATAATATGTAAAACTGTCATCATATTCATACCAGAGATATTCAACTCTTTTAAATCTTAATTTGTCCATAATAGAACTTATTGTTTCTTGCATATCACTTTTATTTTTATTATTAGCAAAAATTCCACCTATAAATCTCAAAATATCCTTGTTGGAACCCCTTAGTTTAATAGTAATATTATTTTTCCATAAATCATTTTCTACATTATTCACATAGTTAGTTCTAATTTTTGGAAATTGTCTAACACATACTTTTATGAATATTGATTTGAATTCTTGGAGTAATTTATCTTTTTCGTTATCTTTCAATTCAGAATATTTGAAAGTAATATAATCATATTTATACTTATCTAATATTTCCACTTGATAACTCGGATTATTGCTATTAGGCAAGTCTTCTTTCAAGTAAGTTTTTAATTCACCTATTTTGTTTTTAAAATCAATTTTAATGGATTCAGGATTTACATCCTTTCTTAAAGTTTTTGAATCAGGTTCATTTTGTTTTGTTAAATTCTCAATTTTAGCTAAGCTATCTTTTTCTGCTTGTTTTCTCTCGAGTTCCTCGAAATATTTCGGATTTGAAAATCTAATTATAAGAGATATAAGAATTATTATAACAATAACACTTGTAACAATAGACCAAGTTTTTTTGTAGAGTGGCTTTGAAACTGAATTTGTCATATTTCACCTCAATAATAATTGAAAAATAATGAATACTTCTTAATATGGAGTTCACTGAATTGAACGAGACAGACGCTGAAAATGAGTGTGTTCATTGATTTACGACAGAAAATTTAAACATATAAACTAAATTTAAGAAGAAAATTTATTAAAGTCAAGGGAAAAAATGTCTGAACGATGATTTAAGTGATTATAATGATTGTTGTAATTAAAGAATAAATAATCATATTAATCACATTAATCATGTGAATCATAGTTCAGACAATTTACGTCCTTCATGTCCTTTATGTCTTTCTCTCTGTCTTTTCATGAAACTATAAAATAAAGTCCCTCGCCAACTGGGAGAGGGATTTATTGAAGTAAAACGTAAATCCCGATTCATCGGGAGGGTGAGGGAATAAAAAATCCGCGAAATCACTTCAATCCGCTTAATCCAGGTTCAGACAATTTACGTCCTTCATGTCCTTTATGTCTTTCTCTCTGTCTTTTCATGAAACTATAAAGTAAAGTCCCTCGCCCACTGGGAGAGGGATTTATTGAAGTGAAACGTAAATCCCGATTCATCGGGAGGGTGAGGGAATAAAAAATCCGCGAAATCACTTCAATCCGCTTAATCCAGGTTCAGACAATTTGCGTCCTTCATGTCCTTCGTGTCTTCCCTCCGTGCCTCTTTGTGCTAAAATTTGCTTCCGCTTACAGTCTAACAACCTTTCAATCATATAACCACAACTCAACACTCAGCACTTAAAACTCAAAACTTAAAATAAAAACCATTTTAAAACCATTTTATTTTTATATCAATCCTTCTTTTTATTTTCAGCATGATATAAATTATTAATGGAGAAAATTATGGACGAAGAAAAAACAACTCAGGAACCACCAAAAGAAAAAGATTACCCCTGGCTTCGGCGTCCAGGCGAATCCGAAAAAGTTTACTACCTCTTTTGCATCTACGTTGACCTCCGGCATGAGCGTTCATTCACCCGTGTCGGCAAAATTTCCGGCTATTCACCCCGCACCATTTGCCGCATTGCCAAAAACTGGAACTGGAAACAGCGTGCCTTCTTCTACGACAGGCAGGTTTACAGGAACCTTTACAATGAAACTTCCGAAGATATGTCCGAATTAAACTACAGGAAAATCAACCAGCGAATCTCACTTTCCGCCTCCTACCAGGAAGCACTCGACCAGTTGCAGAACTACCTCACCTACTATGACAAGGCATATAATCTGCCTGATGTGAAAGAAAAATTAGACTTCCTGCATAAAGTCTCCCGCCTCCTTGCATACATGATGAAGATGCAGAATTTTTCCGTCTCTGACGTCATCAGGGATGTTTCAGGACAACGTTTGGATATCGTGAAAGTTTTCAGGGACAGGATTTCCGGCTCTTGGGCACCAAACCTTACACCGAACGATTTAAAAGAAAAAATTTCACCTTCTTTGCCTTCTGCTCTGCTAAAAAATGATTATAAATTAGATATGGATGCATTGAATAAATTAACCGCCGATGATGTCCAAAATAGTGACATCCAACAGGACAACAATAGGACAAATTCGGACAAAACAGGACAAAATGAGACAAATATTCCAGATTCGCAATGATGAATATTTCTTATAAATCAACAAATATTACTGAATAGTTATGGGAAAAATAAAAAAAATAGGTCAAAATGAGACAAAACAGGACATTTTCCTTTTTCCCACTTTGTAAAAGGGGGATTCAGGGGGATTTTTTTCTTCTTAATTCTTAAATCGTTAATCCTTATTCGTAAATATTTCTATTAATAAAATTTGTTCTTTGATATAGTTTTTAATTTCAAGAAAATGTGCAAATAGTTGCTTCGACTGGTTCAGCATTACAATTATTATATTATCTTTTTTCTATTATCTTTTTGCTATTTTCTATCTTCCAGCTCCCGGCTTCCGGCTTCCAGCAAAAAAAACCACACCCGGTTTGGATGTGGCTTTTTATAATTCTAATTTGTAGTTTCTATTTTGTTACGGCTCCAGCCGGCTTGGGTGGTATTCTCATGGAGAAGAATGACCTATAGACAAATACCAGAGCCAGTGCGAAGAATACACCGCCAACGTAGGGAGCGGTACTTACAAATTCGGGAACGATTGCGATTTCCATTGCAAGCAATCCGAACAGTGTCGTGAACTTGATGATTGGATTCAAAGCAACCGATGAAGTATCCTTGAAGGGGTCGCCGACAGTGTCTCCGATTACAGTTGCCTCATGCAATGGAGTTCCTTTTTCCTTCAGGTCAACTTCGACGATTTTCTTTGCATTGTCCCAGCATCCGCCTGCATTAGCCATGAAGACTGCCTGGAACAATCCGAATATGGCGATTGAAATCAGGTAGCTGATGAAGAATGCGGCAGGCATAGCCGAATGTAAATTCAATGGGTCGGTCGGTCTGCTCGATGTCGAGAAACACGCAAACGCAAGTGCAAATGAGAAGATTGCAACGAATATGTTGAACATTCCCTTCTGTGCGTACTGGGTGCAAATTTTGACGACTTCCTTGGAATTTTCGACAGAGGATTTTGAATCGAGCTTTATGTGGCGCTTGATAAATTCCACAGCTTTGTATGCACCTGTTGAAACTGCCTGCATGGATGCACCTGTGAACCAGTAAATCACAGCACCGCCGCAGATGAAGCCGAGAATCGTATAAGGATTCAGGATATTCAAAATGGCAGTCGGTTCGACTCCCGGAGGAAGAATGACTTTCTTGAGAACAAGGATTAATGAGAAAATCATCGTAGTGGCACCTACCACGGCAGTACCGATGAGTACGGGCTTGGAGGTGGCTTTGAATGTATTTCCGGCACCGTCGTTGGCTTCGAGGTAATCTTTTGCTTTGTCGAAATTGGGTTTGAATCCGAAATCTTTTTCGATTTCCTTGTCAATTCCGGCAACGCCTTCAATCATTGACAGTTCATAGATTGACTGTGCATTATCGGTAACGGGACCATAGCTGTCAACTGCAATCGTAACGGGTCCCATGCCGAGGAAACCGAAAGCAACGAGACCGAAAGCAAATATTGATTCATAGGTCATAAAGGCACTTAAACCATGAGTGCTTGCCTGGTATGCGATGAACATCAATGCGAAGAACACCATACCTAGCCAGAAAGCAGAGAAGTTTCCGGATACAAGTCCTGATAGTATCGTAAGTGAAGGACCACCTTCACGGGATGCAATGACAACTTCTTTTGTATGTCTTGATTTTGTGCTGGTGAATATTTTGGTAAACTCGGGAATCAATGCCGCACCAAGAGTGCCGCAGGAAATGATTATAGCTAGTACAAGCCATAAGTTTGTAGAATTACCTGCGGGGTCTTTCAGACCGAATAATTGCCAGTAGCTGATGATGAAAGTTATAATGATTGAAAGGATTGAAGTAATCCAGACCAGCGAAGTTAAAGCCGCCTCGAAATCTAATTCATCCTTTCCACCATAACGGATTTTGCTGATGAATCTATTGATATAGAATGCAACGAGCGATGTCAGAATCATTGCAATACGCATAATGAAAATCCAGGTGATTAGTTCTGCCTGGTATTGTGGAAGAACTGCAAGGACTATGAAGCTGATGAGTGCTACACCTGTAACGCCGTAAGTTTCAAAACCGTCTGCAGTGGGACCGACGCTGTCACCGGCATTGTCGCCGACGCAGTCAGCGATTACACCGGGATTGCTGGGGTCGTCTTCCTTGAGATTAAATACTATTTTCATCAGGTCAGAGCCGATGTCGGCAATCTTGGTGAATATACCGCCTGCAATACGAAGAGCAGATGCACCGAGTGATTCACCGATTGCGAATCCGATGAAGCATGCTCCGGCAAATTGTCTCGGGATGAAAAGCAGAATTATTAACATCATAATCAGCTCGACGCAAATCAGAAGAACGCCGATGCTCATACCTGCCTGAAGCGGTATGTTCAAAAGCTTAAGTGGTTTTTTCTCGAGCGAGGCAAATGCCATGCGGCTGTTAGCGAGTGTATTGACCCTGATGCCGAACCAGGCAACTGCATAAGAGCCGAGTATGCCGACGACAGACCAGCCGAGGATTAGAAGCACTCCGCCGAATCCCATTGTCTGGCCTGCTTCGTTTTTGCTCAGTACGCCGAAATAAACGGCGATGGCAGTGCCGACGAGTATAAAGAGCAAGATAAGAAATTTACCCTGCTGCAAAAGGTAAGTTTTTGCAGTCTGGAAAATAAGCTCGGCAACATCGAGCATTGATTTGTGGGCTTTGAGTTTCTTCAGATGGAAGAACTCATACATTCCGAAAATCATACCGAGAATGCAGACTGCGATACCTATTAATAACAGGTTGAACTGATGCGGTAAAAGATTTGGGATTTTAAGTTCTGCTTCACTTGCGAAAAGCGGTGAAGCCATTAAAAGCAGGAGTACAGTTACAACTGCCTTAGTTAGAAAAGATTTAATAGAATTTAATCTCATATAAACCGAACCTTCCTAAAATTAATTAATTTTGAAAATGTATAATATTTATTTATGTTAGTCAGAATTTTATATTTGAATTTATAATAAAATTCAAAATTAATAATAACGAATTTAACTTTTGTGTTTGTTTTGTTTTTTTTCAATATTTTTTTTCGGTAGATAAAAGAATAATAAAGTATAAAACTAATTTAACAACAATAGGTTAAAGATAACAATATGAAAGAAATCACACATTTCAGAGTCAGCACCGATGAATTATTTGAAAAGTCAAAGATAGTATCCGAATTATTCAGAACAAATGACCTTTTGAAAATGATACCCGATATTGTCATGATTTTAAATTCACAAAGACAGATAATTTATTGTAACTTGAGTTTATTGAATCATCTCAATATTGAATCTGTCAATGAAATTGTCGGTAGAAGGCCCGGAGAAGTATTCGAATGCATCCATGCATTTGAAAATGAAGCGGGTTGCGGGTCATCCGAATTCTGTAAGGAATGCGGAGCTTTTAAATCAATTGTATCATCTCTGAACAACAAAAAGGAGACGAAGGAATGCAGGATAACCCAAAGGAATACCGGAAGTGCATTGGACTTTAAGGTCTGGACAAGTCCGATATTATTTAAAGATGAGCTGTATGTTTTATTTTCTATAAGGGACATATCGAGTCAAAAGAGGAAGGAGGTTTTGGAAAGAATTTTCTTTCATGATATTGTCAACACTGCAACGTCCATAAAAGCGATAATGGAACTGCTTGAACTTAAAATACCCGGGGATTTTTCAACCTACAGAAATATACTAAAAAATGCTACAAACAAACTCTTTGATGAGATAAATACCCAAAAACAATTAGTGGAAGCCGAAACTTCATCATTGAGCATCGAACTTAGCAAACTGAATTCGGTTGAATTAATAAATGAAGTAGTAGAAATAGTGAAATTCTATGATTATTCGAAGAAAGTCCAAATCGAGTTATCCGGTGAATTATTAAATTTCGATATAATGAGTGACAAGTCATTATTAGGAAGGGTATTGACAAATTTGCTCAAGAATGCAGTCGAGGCGGAATTTCCGAGTGGGAAAGTTGTTATAGGTTGCAGTTTACAAAATGGAGTTACTCATTTCTGGATAAACAATAAGAAATTTATGCCGAAGGAAGTGCAGTTGCAATTGTTCCAGCGTTCATTTTCAACAAAAGGTACGGGAAGAGGTATAGGGACATATAGTGTAAAATTATTAACTGAAAAATATCTTCATGGAAAAGTGGATTACACTTCGAATGAAGAAACGGGAACTACTTTCAATTTGTATTTCCCCCAGAATTATGATGGATGAGTATCAATAGTAAGGAACGATGAATAGATTTTTTAAAGTATTACAATTTATTATTGTAATATTAAGTGTCTTTCCAGTTCCACCATTTTAACAATTCCGGGTTGTGGATTTTATTTGATGCAAAATAAACAGCACACCTGAAAACATAAAGCAGGCATCTATCGATATGCATTCCCTTTAAATGGCAGAACTTATTGTACATTTTTTCAGGATTTTGATTTTTCAGTTGAATCACAGAACGGTAACCGAGTTCCCATAAATCCAGTGCAATAGAATTGCCGACACCGGGTATAATTTGAAATTCTTTCAATATTTTCGATTTAGTTTTATCCATAATTCTTCATTTTACAATCAAGAAATTACATTCGTTTAGGTGCAGAAATACCCAGAATTAAGAGTCCGTTTTTCATAGCAATTTGGGTAACTTTTGCAAGAGCCAATCTTGCATTGCATAAATTTGCCCCGGCATCTAAAATTCTACATTCATGGTAAAACACATGGAATGCGGCAGCTAATTCTCTAAGATAATCCGCAAGGATTTGCGGTTCGCCCTTGTTACATGCAGTTTCGATTGAAGCCGGTAAATTCATTAATTGTTTTATAAGTTTTATTTCTGCTTCATGTTGTAATAAATTAAAATCAATATCCTTATTTAGATTAATTCCTTTTTGTTCCGCAATATCGAAAATAGAGCAAAGTCGCGCATGGGCATATTGAAGATAGAACACAGGATTTTTTTCGCTTTGCTCACGAGCTAATCCCAGGTCAAATTCGAGATGAGTTGAGATTCCTCTCATCAGGAGGAAGAAGCGAACGACATCGGGACCGACTTCATCCAGTAAGTCATCGAGGGTGTAATTTTTCCCCGTACGCTTTGACATCTTTATTTGCTCACCATTTTCTGTCAAAGTGACAAACTGATGAATGTAAACTTTGACTTTTTCCGGATTGAAGCCGAGTGCTTTGACTCCAGCAAGTACATCCGGGACAGTAGCAATATGGTCTGAGCCGAAAATATCAATAAGTATATCGAATCCTCTAAGGAATTTTTCACGGTGATATGCAATATCAGGCAACCTATATGTTGGCTCCCCAGATGATTTTACAATAACCCTGTCATCATCCAAACCCATTTTTGAGAGAGCCAGCCACAAGGCACCATCCTTCTCATAGGCAAGTTCATTGCTTTTGAAATAATCAATTACGTCTTTTATTTTACCATCGGCATAAAGAGAATCTTCATTATAATAAACTTCCTGATGAATGCTCATTCTTTCGAGTGTTTGTTTGATTTTGCCGAAGCACCAAACTTCACCGAATTTTCTGATAATTGTTAAATTATCTTCATCATCAGTGATTAATTTATCTCTATGCTTTTCGATTAATTCGGCAGCTATTTCTTTTATATAATCACCGTGATAGCCATCTTCAGGAAATGGAAAATCAGGATTATCGAGTTGTTGTCTGTATCTTGCGTAAATAGATTTGGCAAGATTGTTCATCTGGTTGCCGGCATTGTTAAAGTAGTACTCGCGTGTTACATCATATCCCATCCACTCATATAAATTAGCAATGGTATCGCCTATACATGCATTCCGCCCATGCCCGAGATGGAGTAATCCCGTGGGATTAACACTCACATATTCGACATTAACTTTTGAACCTTTACCTTTTTCGGATTTCCCGTACATATCACCGAAGGAATATATTTTATTTAGTGAATGAGCATAAAATTCAGGTTTTAATTTAATATTTATAAAGCCGGCACCTGCAATTTCAAATTTCTCAATAAAATTACTATCATACTCAATTGTGTTGATGATTTCCTGTGCTATTTGGCGTGGTTGTTTTTTGAGCTTACCTGCTAATTGCATAGCAATATTAGTTGATAAATCACCGTGATTTGGGTTCTTAGGGAATTCAAAAAAAATATCAACATCTTCATTGATATTCAATTTTGATAAACAATTTTGAAAGGATAATTTTATGATTTCATCGTACATTTAACTCTCATAAGTAACATTCAACATCTTTTTATTTTACATTAATAAAGATTTTAACTCATCATTTTTAATAGTGATGGTTCTACCTGATTTACTCAATTTTGAAAAAACGGCATCACCCCAGAGTTTTTCCAATTTATAAAAATCTCTTGCCTTTTTGTGCATAACGTGAACAACAACATCGAAAAAATCGAGAATTACCCATGTACCGCCTTTCAATCCTTCAACTCTGGGTTTCTTAATATCGGATTCCCTGCATTCGAACATTATTTCATCAACGACAGCAGCAATCTGAACATCAGAATCGCAGGAACATATAACAAAATAATCAGAGGGTGAAACTTCAATTTCTGTTAAATTAAGGATTAATACTTCATGAGCAAGTTTTTCTTCGGTTATTTTGGCACAAAAGGATGCCAGCATTTTTGATGAACGTGGTTTTGACAATTTCGCCAATATTTCTCCAATTAATTAAAGATTAATTATTAAACAATTGTATTGACGTTTATTAATTTAAATATTGAAATTTACAGTTGACAGAACAAAGTACTGCCCACTTTATTTACTTTTGAATGGCTTCAAGAGAGAATAATCCTTACCAATCACAATCGTAATTGACTGATTCTGTACATTATTCTGTGAACTTTTGAGCATACTTTCATCAATACCGAGTTCTGAAGCCAAACCCAGTGTTTTACTGTCGGTAAAACTGCATTTTATATATGATTTTTCTGCAACTGAGGTTAAATTACCAATACTGACAACATTGTATTTGTTCTGATTAAGAAATGATTTCAATTTTTTTGCCATACCATCAACACCGCAAGCATTCATTATACTGATTTGCATCGGTGGAGCAGGAATAACTAATTCCACATTGCTTGTCGGCTTTGACTGCAATTGCTGTGGATATGTAATTCTGAAAATGAAAGAAACAAGCATCAGCAAAATCACAAATCCGAAACAAGCGGAAAAAATATTCAAAGCAATTGCTTTTTTATCCCTGATTTTAATTGTCTTCTTTTCCATATTTATTCATTATTAATTAAACAAACAATAATAAGAAACAAAAAATGTGCCGCTTTTAATTAGTGAATAATAAATAATTATTTAAGTAATTAATTCTCGAGGAAGGCGGATTTTTGTCCTTTGAGTTCAGAAAGAAGAATTTTTCTTGCGCGGAAAAGGTGTGCTTTTACAGTACCGAGTGGCAGGTTCATTTTTACTGCTATTTCATTATAATCTAATTCATCTTCGTGGCGAAGTTTAATGATTTCCCTGTAATTTTCAGGTAAAGAATTGATTGCCTTCATGAGGAGATTCTTTCTTTCCTGGTTCATATAATTAATATCGGGGATATAGGTTCTGTCCTCGATTTCGAAGACCATATCTTCTTCAGCTCCTGCAATGGGTTGATTAATTGAGACAGTCGGAAATCTTTTCTTGCGTAGGAAATCAATGCAAGTATTTGAAGCAATCCTGTAAATCCATGCTGAGAAAGCATAACCGAATTGAAATGTTGAAAGAGCATTATATGCTTTGATAAAAGTTTCCTGTGTCAAATCTTTAACATCATCCTCATTATGAATCATTTTTCTAATTAATGAAGCAATTAGCCGTTGATATTTTTTTTGCAATTTTGTAAAAGAGTGCTTATTCCCTGAAAGTACAGATTTGACATTTTCAAAATCTTCTTTCATAGAAGCTTCTTTTTCGAGCTTATCTTTAATTTGTGCCATTAAACGGTAAATTTTCAGAATTTACGAATTACAAAAAATAAATATAAGAATTATCATTCTAATAATAAACGTAATCTCATCAAATGATAATTTAATATTGATTATGAAATGTAAAATTAAGAATGTAAAATGTAAAAGCTGAAAATATAAAGTTGAAAATTATTAAGAAAAAATAAATGGGAAGAATAGAAAGTGAATATTACCATCACCCTGCTATTCTGTATGACAGATTAGGAGATGAAAAGAAAACAGTGTTTTGCAGGTTATGTTCTCATTATTGTGAAATCAAGGATGGAAATATAGGAATATGCCTTCTTAGAAAAAACATAGGAGGTGAATTATACACGATGACATGGGGAAGAACCGAAGGACTTGCAATCGACCCAATCGAGAAGAAACCATTTTATCATTTTAAACCGGAAACGAGAGTGCTGTCATATGGAACACCGGGATGTAATTTCAGATGCATGAATTGCCAGAATTGGCAGTTGTCGCAAGCGGTGAAATATTACTCTGATAAAAATCTTACGACAAAGGTTTTTCTTCCCGAACATATTGCAGAATATGCGGCAATAAATAAAATAGACGGTATTTCATATACATATTCCGAGCCAACTATTTTTTTTGAGTATGCACGCGACACAATTATAGAGTGCAGGAAAAATAAAAAAACCGAATCTTTATTTCATGTTTTTGTATCGAATGGTTTTTTTACAAAAGAAACAGTCGATATAATTGACAAAGAAAACCTGTTGAATGCTATAAACATTGACCTAAAATTCATGGATGACCAAAAATACAAAAAAATTACAGGAGGAAAACTTAATCCAGTATTGGATTCGATAAAAAGAATTTACGATTTAAGAGATAATATTCATCTCGAAATAATAAATCTTGTTATACCCGATGAAAATGATAAAGAAGAAGATATCGCAAAACTCTGTGAATTCATAGTATCTGTTTCACCTGATATACCCTTGCATTTCAGCCGGTTTTATCCACATTACAAGATGGGGAACAAGCCACAAACGGAATATAATACTTTAATTCAAGCAAAGAAGATTGCAAAAAGCATGGGGATTAAATATGTTTATATAGGGAATACATCTATACCCGGAGGTGAAGATACTCATTGCCCGAATTGCAATGAATTGCTGATTGCAAGGAGCAGATACGGAATTAATGAGAATAATTTGTATATAAATAATAACAAATCATACTGCCCGAAATGCAGTACTGAAATAGGAATCATACTGTAAGATTATTTAGTTGTGTTCAGGTTAAATTTTCAATTTAAAATTTTCAATTTTCATTAAACTTTCAAATTCCCAATTTTTTATATTGGTAATTAAGTATATATAGTTAATATTTATGAGTAAAGTGAAGAATCTTAAAAATGGGTGTAGATTCTTCATTTCACTTCGTTCAATTCAGAATGACATGAATACTAATTTAGCAATAGCCAAATTTTGTAATTAGTTATAACTGAAAAACATCAATTAATATTGCTATTCAAAATTGGTTCAATTATTGATAATGTTCATAAATGAAAGGGAGAACATATATCAGAACGGTGTTCTGTCATTATATATTTATTAAATAATTATATTTAATTCTGAATTTAAATGAAAAATATTACTTTTTTCTTATTATTGGCTTTATTGTCTTCATGCTTCAAAGTACCTGAACAACTCGTCATGCCGGGCTGGGACACAGAATTGAATCTTCCATTGACAAACAGAACATACACACTCGCTGAAATAATTAAATCTGATAAATATGTCAGAGTTGATACCATAGAGGGAAAGGATGTATTCCTGATATCATCCGATTCGATGTATTATTCATTCGGAATCGGAGAATATCTTAAAAATAAATTAGACCAGGGATTCACAGATATTGAACTGAATTTACAAAATGGTGAGGCAACGATTGAGGTTGAACTCACGAATGGAGTAGAACTCGATTCTGCCTTATTTTCCGGTGGTGAATTAGTTTTAGATATTATCAATACAGGCAGTTCGGTTATTGAATTTGAAGTTACATTACCAGATTTGTATAAAAACGACGGAAAAAATTTTAAAATAAAAAGCAGTGTTCCCGGAAATGGCAGAAGCACATCGAATCTGGATTTGACAGGTTGTTATTATTCTTCAGAGCAAGTGTCGGACAAAAGAAAATTAAGAATAAGAGGGAAAATATTAAGCGGAAGCGGTACTAATCTTGTTAAATTAAATGTAAGAATACAAAACTCGGACTTCAAATATATAAGTGGAAAAATCCCTTCAATGGATTTGACTCAAATTCATGATTCATTCGAGATGCCAATTACAACAACATTGGAAAAGTTCAGAGATAAATTTACTTTAAATAATACAGTGCTTACAATCGAAGCGGAATATAAAACCCAGCTTAAAAATCCATTTGAGATACAAGTTAAAAACATCGAAGTAATGGGGAGAATTAATGATGGTACGGTTAAATACCTGGAGGAAAATAACGGAAACAGGAATCTTGGCGGACTCCTGATAACAAAAAATAAAATTAACCGAAAATTTAATAACAGCAACAGCAACATAGCAGATTTTCTTTCATTCCTGCCTGATTCAATAATTATAAATGCAGATGTTACGGTTAATCCCCAGGATAAAAGGGGTGAAGCAAGCTCATCGGATTCAGTTATGTTATTTTTGAAATTCGAATTAACGGGAGAAATGTCATTTAATAATATCCCCTATTCGGATTCGGTCAGGTTGGATTTTGACGAAGAAAACAGAAAGGCAATAAGGAATGGCAGAGAGGCAATTTTATATATCGAGGTAACCAATGCAATCCCCTTGACGGTGGATTTCGATATTGTTTTCGAGGACAGTACGGGTAATGCATTATTCAATAAAAAAACATTAGTCCGGGCAAGTGAAGTGGATAATTTCGGAATTAGCTCCATTCCATCAGAGAATTTTTCCCAGATTATAATTGATTCGACCGAAATCCAAAAATTTGCAGATTGTGAAAAAGTAGTATATAATCTGATATTGAGTACATCGGATAATGGAAGGAAGGTTTCGATAGAGCCGGAGAATTGGATTAAACTTCTAACTTATTTTAAATTGAAATATCATTTAAAGTTTGAATAGTCGTTAGTCGTTAGTCGTTAGTCGTTAGTTGAAAGTAAATTGTAATGGTGATGAAAATATTAAATATAGTGATTTTTTTATTTATGCTTTGTGAGTTCAGCAAAGCACAGATTGGTTCTTATGGATTTGGTGATGCAAGAAGCATTGGGATGGGAAATACATTTAATATAACAGCTATAAATGTTTATTCGTTAGGTAAAAATCCTGCTTTATTAAATACATCCGATACAAATGAAAGAACAATGAAATTCATTTTACCCGGTATATCATCAGATGTACAAACCAATTCGATACCATTAGACGAAGTGGAGTATTTCTTTGGAGGACCTGAAAGCAGGAACCTGACTGAAAGCGAAAAGAACAGATTATACAGTTATTTTGCTGAGGGGAACGGTACTTACAATTACTTCGCATCTGTCAATCCGATTGTAATAGTATATAAGCCGACAAAAAATTTCGGGACTTTGGGTTTCAGTATGACAGATTTTATCTCGGGCGGCTTTGAAATTCCATCTACACTTGCAAAATTGGTATTGAACGGTAACGAACCGGGCAGGACATATAATTTCGATGATTTGAGCTTGCAATCATGGTGGCTAAGGTCTTATAATCTCAGCTATTCAAAAGAATTGCTGAAAAATGATGAAGGATTAATAAAAAAATTAAACGCCGGAATTAGTTTTAAGTATATATCCGGATTTGCGTACACAGGAATAAAAAAAGTCAGTTCGACGTTTCATACAAGTGAGAAGAATGTATTGAGCGGGAATTACTATGTTGAGGCATACTCATCATTTAGTGATGATTTGGCTGTTCAATATGATTATGATACAGTTTCACATGTATATGACCTGAATTATTTCTCGACACCTGCCGGCTCGGGAGTGGGAATAGACATTGGTTTTTCAGCAGAACTGGATTCGGGCATTTCAATCGGTTTGGCATTTACCGATATCGGTGCGGTTAACTGGTCAACGAATGTGGCAAAACATATTAGTGAAAAACAGATTTATCTCGATGACTTGTTCAAAAAGGAGCAATTGGATTCGGTAACTGACATAGGAAGAACAGAAAGCAGACCGGTTGGGGATTATATGACAATGCTGCCGTCCTGCTTTAGAATAGGTGTTTCAGTAGAATTAAGCGATTATATCCCTGGAATTCCCGGTAAGATGTTAACTGCATTCGATTATAATCAGGGATTTAATTCGATGCCTGCAAATTACACAATACCAAGATTTTCTTTAGGATTAGAATGGATGCCATTTTCAAAAGGTATTTCAATTTTAAGCGGTTTATCCAACGATGAAACTTTCAGTTTGAATTGGTCGTTTGGATTGGGATATTCGAGTTCATTTTTTGAAGTATATTTATCCACATACGATATAATCTCAACACTAAGTCCAAATAATACAAAGCCACATGCATCATTTGCATTGAATCTTGCGTGGAAGGTAATCGGAAATTAATAATTAATAATTTCAATATTTAAAAAGCCGAATGGTAAAGTTTTTCCTTGCTTTTTAAGAATATATTTTATAGATTAAAATCGAAGATGATTGCGGGTTAGATAAAAAATAATTAATCTTTGCTTAATGAATTATTAAATCAAATTAATAATAGATACTAAATAAACTTAATTTAGTGAATAACTGAAATAACTAATAGGAATCATAATAGTAAAATTAAATAAATCGTTATGATAAATTATTATCCTTCACAAAATTATTCTTTCACTAATTAGAGGAGCTCTGTATGTATCCATTTAAGTTCTCAATTGAGTATCCTGAGAAATTATCAAGAGGAATCTTGTTTCTTAGGTTATTTTTTGGGTTTATTTATGTTTTGATACCACATGGATTTTGCCTGTTCTTTTTGGCAATAGGTGTTGCCGTGGTACAAGCATTAGCATTTTGGATAATTTTATTTACCGGAAAGTTCCCGAAAGGGATGTTCGATTTCGTTGTTGGATTTTATCGTTGGGTAGCAAGAGTAAATGCATATATGAACTATATGACAGACAAATACCCCAAATTCACAACAAAACCATACGATGGAGACCCGGTAGTATTGGAACTTGAATATCCTGAAAAATTAAGCCGAGGCAAGTTACTTTTAAAAGTTTTCTTTGGATTGATTTATGTTATGATTCCTCACTATTTCTGTTTAATATTTGTTGGTATTTGGGCAAGTATTTTAGGATTCCTTGCATGGTGGGTAATCCTTTTCACAGGTAAATATCCTGAGGGTTGGTTCCATTTCGTCGAGGGTTATTGTCGCTGGTCATCAAGAGTAGGATTATATTTCTATTACTGCGATGTATATCCACCGTTCAGCACAAAATAGTAATTAAATTTCATCATAGTTATGAAAAAAACTGCATCCTTTGTGGGTGCAGTTTTTTTTTTTAATCGTGTAGGGGCAGGTTATGAACCTGCCCCTACATTGAAATTCTAATATTCTATTTAAATTTTTTCAATAAATCCTCGACAGCAGAGCGATGGACAGTGAAAGTCATCATTTTCAGTTTGATGTAATCTTCGTGGTAAAAATAGTATCCTTTGTTGATATGGCTTTGGGCACTACTGCCGGAATCTTTTATGAGAAACCACATTTTACCATCCTTTTCTTCATAACCAACAATATGAATGCCATGGTCATCGGTTGTTGTAGCGTTGCTGAACCTGAATTGGCGGGCATATTCATTAATATAATCCGAAGGAATATCGAACGAAGGAACCATTGCAACTTCTGATTTTGAGTCATAACCGGCTTCTGATACATCGCCGCCGATTGCAACGGTATAACCTTTCTTTACAACTTCTTTAAGTGTTTTCATAAAATCATCGAGAGGTACATTGTAATAAACTTTTGAGTGCCACCAGTTGTCCCCCACTTCATACTCAACTTGCTGCCAATATGGCTTTTCCATCAGTGACATTATATCAACATAATCATTAGGTTCAATCTTAACAACATTATCGAGATACTCTTTCGGATTCATTTTAGCACCCTGTGCCTGAACTTCTTTAGGCGGTTCGCCAAGATAATGGTTTAGTATAGTTTTAATAGTAGAAAGTACAACTTCCTCATTCCATGCGTTATTTGCTTTAACTGATTTAAGATATTTATCCATTTCATCGAACATGAGGTGGTGGTCATGGAATTTTTGTTCGGGAAGTAAGCCGGTGTAATCTTGCTCCGGAACACATCCGTATTGTTTCCAGATACGCAGAACAGCATTGGATTCGGAACCCTCACCGAAGTTGGAGCTGCCTCTTTCACGAACAAATCGTCTTGCTTTTTCGACATACTCCCAATAAACAGTGAACATTTCAGATAACTTTAGTTCTTTATTTTGCATCCTTGAATATTCCGATTCGAGATAAGATGTCGTCGAAAAGCACCAGCATGTACCTGTCCAGCCCTGCGAAACAGGTGGTGTATGTTTGAATATGGTAAATTCCTTTGTTGATTTAGGAATATCAACATCGGTGAAATCCATTTTGAAAACTTTTTTCTCATCTTTTTTGGGATTGTTGAATTCTTCGGCTGTATTCTTGATAGTCTCCCAAAATTCATTTTTATATTCTTTAAAAATACCCTTGTCCTGCTTTGGTTCCTGTGAATGAACAGCAGATGAAATCAATATAATGCTTAAGAATAAACTTAGACCAATTGGCAATCGCTTCATAAAAACACCTGACTTTTATAATATTAAAGTAAATAATAAACTGCAAATTTGAGAAATTTTATCGGTTTTTGATAAAGGAAAGCGAAAAAAAATTTAGTATTTTTGCCAGATTATTTATTTTTAGTTGGATTAATGCCAAAATTCTTATTATATATTTTAATCTTTACAATCTATTTGGTAACCGATACATCGGCATCAGAATTTTTTTCCAAATCAGAAATCGGACTTTCGTTTAACTATGGAATTGCAAACCATATTGCTAATTTTCAAAAATATCCTGATGTCCCAAGTTGTTGCCCGAATTATACAGGTGGCAGCGGAAGTAGTCTATCAATCGGACCGATATTTAAATTTGATATAGACAATAATATTGAAGCCGATATAAAATTGAATTATAACAGGATTTCCGGCTTCATGAAAGAATCACAGTCAATTAATTTAATAATAGATGGTAAATCCCAGGAGGGATTGTTTGATTATAATTTTAATTCCATTTTAAATCTGATTACGCTTGAACCATCAGCCGGATATAGATTCTCAAATAATTTTAGAACATACGCGGGATTAAATTTAGGTTATTTATTTACGGGTAATTTTGATAATTATGAAAAATTAATAAAGCCGGAGAACAGAGGCACTTTTGATAACGGAAGAAGATTAAGAAATGATACGGTTGGCAAAATGTCATATTTGAATCCGATTCAGATGGGTATCAAATTGGGGTTATCATATAGATTGCCCCTCGATAAATATTCGGATTGGTCATTGACACCCGAATTAAATTATATATTTTATTTTACTAATGTGGCGACAGAAACCGACTGGAATATTAATCCTCTGAATCTTGGATTATCTTTAACATCTGGAATTTTTAAGGAATCAAAACCGGTAAAACTTCCACCCGCTCCCCCGCCATTACCGGAAATGCCTGAATTTCCGATACCTGAAAAAACCGAAATTGATATTAAAGTAATGAAATTGGACAGCAACGATAATGAAATAAAATTACTTTCTCTTAAACTTGAAGATGTTGTAACATTGAACATGAGACCGTTGCTGAATTACATATTCTTTGATAAGGTTTCATCGGAAATACCTGAAAGGTATGTAAAGTTAACTCCCGAACAGACAACAGAATTCAACCTGAAAACAATTCATGACCTTGACCCGATGCAGACATATTACCAGATACTGAACCTCGTAGGGATAAAATTAAAAGACAATCCCGATTATCATATAAAACTTGTAGGAACAAACTCTGGAATTGGGAGGGAAAGGAATAATAAGGAATTATCACAGCAAAGAGCAGATGCGGTTAAAAGTTATTTTACAGATGTCTGGAAAATACCATCAGAACAAATTGAAGAAGAAGCAAGAAATCTGCCCGAAGATTACTCTACACCTAAGGAATACGATGCATGGGAAGAAAATCGCAGAGTCGAGATTTTCCCATCAAACAAGTCAATACTTGAACCCATATTAACGCTCGATACAATTCCAAATCCTGAAAAGGTAAAATTCAGGTTCTTCCCTATTGCACCAAATTCAATTGATATTAAAAACTGGGAAATTGATATATTATCAGGTGAACATCAGATTGAAACGATTGACGGTAAGGGAACAATTCCAAATTCAGTTGATTGGACACCTAATGAAAAAGAGTTCTTAAATGTTGATGATGTTACGGATTTAACTTATAATCTGTCAATTACAGACGGGGAAGGAAATTCATTCCAATCCAGAACGAAAAAAATTCCGCTTGAAAAAGTAACAATCGAGAAGAAAAAACTACAGGGATTAACCGGAAAAAATGTTGAATATTATCGGCTAATATTATTCGATTTCGGTAAAACCAATCTTCTCGAAGAACATTCGAATATTATTCAATACATCAAAAACAGAATTAGTCCCGACGCAAAAGTTTCGATTATCGGTTATACCGATAAAATCGGAGATAAGGAAACAAACAGACAAATAGCAAAAAAAAGAGCCCAGGAAGTTGCAAAGCTGCTTGAATTACCTGAAGCTGAAATAGTAGGAAGCGGTGAGGAAATGCTTTTATATGACAATACGTTGCCGGAAGGCAGATTCTATTGCAGGACGGTGAATATTACTGTGGAAATGCCTGTTAGATAAAAATTTTCAATTATAAATTTTCAATTTCCAATAAATTTCTAATTTAAAAAATTTCAAATATTAAAACTACTTAACACCAATTCTAAGAATTTTAGTTTAGGTTAAAATCGGATTACAATAGTCGGATTTAAATAACGTCAAAGTTGTTAATAAAAAAGAAATTGAAAAATGATAAAGTTATCGAAGAAAATAGAATACGGAATACTTGCCCTGCAATACATTGCGGTTCATTCTGATAAAATTGTTTCGGCAAAGGAAATTTCAGAGCAGATGGGCATTCCTTATGAATTTTTATCTAAGACTTTACAACAGTTGATGAAGAAGGGTCTGATTGTATCGCAACACGGAATTAAAGGCGGTTATGTACTCGGGAAGAATGCAGCAGATGTGACAGTGAAAGATATAATAATTGCTTTGGAAGGTAAAGCGTCTTTTCTTGATTGTTTCGTATCCAGTGACGGATTAATCTGTGAGAGGTCACCAAATTGTACGATAAAGGACCCGATGGAAAAACTGCAATCGAAAGTGATGCAGGTTTTCAATAACACTACAATTGCCGAAATAGCAACAACTTAAAGAATAGTGTCAAGTGTTAAATGATAAATGTTGAATTGATAATTCATTGAAAATTGTGAAATTGAAAATTGGGAATTGAGATGGAAGATGTAAACATAGTTGAGCAAATTACACTAAGCGATTATAAGTATGGATTCATTTCAGATATTGAAAATGATACTGCTCCGAAGGGTTTGAGTGAGGATACAATCAGATTCATTTCGGAAAAGAAGAAAGAGCCGAAGTTCATGCTCGATTGGAGATTGAAAGCATACAGATATTGGCTCAATATGAAAGAACCCAAGTGGGCTAACATCAAATACCCTCCAATTGATTACCAGGATATTTATTATTATGCAGCACCAAAGAAAGCAGGCGAAGGACCGAAAAGCTTAGAGGAAGTTGACCCTGAAATAAGAAACACTTTTGCTAAACTTGGAATACCTCTGGCAGAACAGCAAAAGCTTGCGGGAATCGCTGTAGATGCTGTGCTGGACAGTGTTTCAGTCGCTACTACATTTAAGGATAAGTTGTCTGAGCTTGGAATTATTTTTTGTTCTATGAGCGATGCTTTACAAAATCATCCTGAATTAGTTGAAAAATATCTCGGAACGGTTGTCCCTTCGACAGATAATTATTTTGCCGCATTAAATTCGGCAGTCTTCAGTGACGGTTCTTTCTGCTTTATTCCAAAAGGAGTAAGATGTCCTATGGAACTTTCAACGTATTTCAGAATTAATGCCAAATCATCAGGACAATTCGAACGAACCCTTATAGTTGCCGAAGAAGGAGCTTATGTAAGCTATCTCGAGGGATGTTCTGCACCGATGCGTGATGAGAATCAGCTTCACGCAGCGGTCGTTGAACTTATTGCTGAAAAGAATGCAGAAATAAAATATTCGACTGTCCAGAACTGGTATCCCGGAGACAAAGAAGGTAAAGGGGGCATTTATAATTTCGTAACAAAACGGGGAATGTGCAGGGGGGATAATTCAAAAATCTCATGGACTCAAGTCGAGACAGGTTCAGCCATTACATGGAAATATCCAGGTTGCATACTGAAGGGTGATAATTCAGTAGGAGAATTTTACTCAGTTGCACTCACAAACAATTACCAGCAGGCAGACACAGGAACTAAGATGATGCATATCGGCAAAAACACAAAGAGCAGGATTGTATCAAAAGGTATTTCTGCCGGTAAAAGCCAGAACAGTTACAGGGGGCTTGTAAGCGTAAATACAAAGGCAACAAATTCAAGGAATTATTCACAATGCGATTCGCTATTAATTGGAGATAAATGCGGAGCCCATACTTTTCCATATATTGATATCGGAAATAAAAGCTCGGTAGTTGAACATGAAGCTACTACCTCGAAAATTTCTGATGATATTATTTTTTACTGCAACCAGAGAGGTATTTCTACCGAAGATGCGGTAGGTTTGATTGTGAATGGTTATGCAAAGGAAGTGCTGAATCAGTTGCCTATGGAATTTGCAGTGGAGGCACAGAAACTGCTTGCAATAAGCTTGGAAGGAAGCGTAGGATAGAAATTACGTATTACCAATGAAATCTGAGAATCAAATCAAAGTTAAATTATTTAGAAAAAATAAATGAGTAGGAAATGTCAATATTAAAGATTGAAAATTTAAAAGTAAATGTTAATGGCAATCAGATTCTGAAAGGTATTAACTTTGAAGTTAAATCGGGGGAAATCCATGCAATTATGGGACCGAACGGTTCGGGGAAAAGCACTCTTGCCAATGTTCTAGCGGGAAGAGAAGATTATACTGTTACTGAAGGTAAAGTTACTTATATGGGAAAAAATCTTTTCGATATGCCCTCGGAAGTCAGAGCAAGAGAAGGAATTTTTCTTGCGTTTCAATATCCTGTGGAAATACCAGGCGTGTCAAATGCAAACTTTATGAGAACTGCTCTTAATGAATTGAGAAAATTCAGAAATGAAGAACCATTGGATGCAATGGACTTTCTTCAACTTATGAGAGAAAAAGCGAAACTCGTCGAGATTGATAAAACATTTCTGAATCGTTCTGTTAATGAAGGATTTTCGGGAGGAGAGAAAAAACGCAATGAAATTTTCCAGATGGCTATGCTTCAACCGAAACTTGCTATACTCGATGAGACTGATTCCGGACTCGATATTGATGCCTTGAAAATTGTTGCAAATGGAGTAAATAAATTAAGTAATGAGAACAACGCTTTTGTTGTGATTACTCATTACCAGCGATTACTTGATTACATAATTCCCGATTTTGTACACGTACTTTATAAAGGACAAATTGTTAAATCCGGAACAAAGAAGCTGGCTTTGGAACTTGAAGAAAAAGGATATGATTGGATTAAAAAAGAAATAGATGTTTGACGAATTAAAAATTAATAATTCAAAATTAAAATTAAAAAAAGAAATATAATGGCAGGAGAGTTAATAAATAACATATTATCGAATTTTAATGAGTTTGAGAACAAGCTGAACGGCAGCAAAGTTTCGGCTGTTCATATAATCCGGAAAGATGCATTTGACAAGTTCAAACAATTTGGATTTCCAACTGCAAAAGATGAGGAATGGAGATTCTCTAATCCGGGATTTATTAATAAATTTCAATTTGAATTATGTCTGAGTGGAAATGATGAGAAAATATCCCAGGAAATAGTCAATCAATATAAATTTGAAAACCTTGATGAGCATCTGTTAGTTTTTGTCAATGGATTTTACTCACAACGGCTTTCAGATGTTAAACCCAAAAAGAAACAAATAATCATAGGAAGTTTTGCCGATGCAGTCGAAAGAAACAGTGTTGACATAATCAAATACTTCGGGAAATTCGCCGATTACAATCAAAACGGATTTTCTGCATTGAACACAGCATTTGCACAGGATGGTGCCTTTATTCTTATTCCTGATGGAACAGTTATTGAAAGACCAATCAGACTCCTATTTATAACTGATGCCCGTGAAAAATCAGTTCTGACAATGCCCAGGAATCTCATTATTTCAGGCGAATGCAGCCAATTCAAAATTGTCGAGAATAATCATACTATTGGTTCACTTCCAAGTTTTAATAATCCGGTTTCCGAAATCGTTATGGATTTTTCATCTAACGTTGAATATTACAACATACAAAATAATAATGAAAATTCTTATTATGTCGGAACAACCCAGGTAAGCCAGCAGAGGGCTTCAATTTTTACCGGAACGACAATTACCCTGAACGGCAATTATATCAGGAATAATTTAAATTCTTTACTCGAAGCCGAAGCATGCGAGACCAACTACAATGGACTATACTTTGTTGGTGGAAATTGTTTTGTTGACAATCATACACTGATTGACCACGCAAAACCGAATTGCAATAGTAATGAAATTTACAAAGGTATTCTGAACGATAAAGCCCATGTAGTATTCAATGGAAAAATAATCGTCCGTCCCGATGCACAGAAGACTAATGCATACCAGACAAACAGGAATATTTTGCTTACAGACGATGCAAAAATTCACACGAAGCCGCAGCTCGAGATTTTTGCCGATGATGTGAAATGCAGTCATGGAGCAACATCGGGATACCTCGACAGGGAATCATTATTCTATCTCAGGTCGAGAGGTATAGGTGAAGAAATGGCAAAGACACTGCTATTGAATGCTTTTGCCAGTGAGGTAATAGAAAAAATTAATATTGCAGAATTGCGGGATATGGTGAAAAGTTACATTGCAGATAAACTAATAAAAGATGATGTATATTTCTGTGACGTACTTGACCAATTGAAATAAATTAAAATTTACGCAGAGAAGCAGAGAAAATAAAATATAGAATATTATGAATGATTTTGATGTAAATAAAATAAGGCAGGACTTTCCGATACTCAGCAGGTTGGTAAATGGCAAACCTCTCGTATATTTCGATAATGCGGCAACTACTCAGAAACCAAAAGCTGTTATTGACAAATTGAATGATTATTATTCTAACATCAACAGTAATGTGCATCGCGGTGTACATTATTTGAGTGAAACAGCTTCCAAAGAATATGAAGACACAAGGAAACTTGTTCAGAGTTTTATTAATGCCGGAAGTTCTAATGAAATCATCTATACAAGGGGTACAACGGAATCAATCAATCTTGTTGCCGCAACTTATGGCAGGGCTAATATCAAAGAGGGAGATGAAGTATTAATCACTCACATGGAGCATCATTCTAATATTGTACCGTGGCAATTGCTCTGCGAAGAAAAGGGTGCCAAGCTCAAAGTAGTACCAATAAATGATGACGGCGAATTAATGTTGAGTGAATTTGATAAGTTGATTAATGAAAAAACTAAATTTGTTTCTGTCGTTCACATTTCAAATTCTCTTGGAACAGTTAATCCAATTAAAAAAATAATCGGGAAAGCGCATAAAATTAATATACCTGTTCTTGTTGATGCAGCACAATCAATACAGCATACAAATGTAAATGTTCAGGAATTGGATTGCGATTTTCTTGCATTCTCCGGGCATAAAATGTATGGTCCAACCGGAATTGGAATTTTGTATGGTAAAAAAGAACTGCTCGAAAAGATGCCACCATACCAGGGAGGCGGAGATATGATTCTATCAGTTTCGTTCGAGAAAACCTTATTTAATACCATACCATATAAATTCGAAGCTGGTACTCCTCATATAGCAGGTGTGATTGGTTTGTCGGAAGCAATCAAATATATCCGGAATGTTGGTATTGACAACATATCAAAATATGAAGCAGATGTATTGAAATATGCAACAGAAGCCATCTCAGAAATTAAAGAAGTGAAAATTATTGGAACTGCAAAGGAAAAATCAAGCATTTTGTCTTTTGTGATTGATGGGATTCATCCTCACGACATCGGTACATTTCTCGACCGCGACGGAGTTGCAATAAGAACCGGGCATCATTGCACCGAGCCGATTATGAGGAGATTCAATGTTCCTGCTACATCCAGAGCATCATTTGCTTTTTACAATTTAAAAGAAGAAGTGGATGTTTTCGTTAAATCATTGAGAAATGTTATTAAATTATTCAGTTGAGTTGTATTAGTATGGATGCGGAATTAAACGATTTGTATCAGCAGGTGATTCTTGACCACAACAAAAGCCCCCGGAATTTCGGCGAGCTTGAGCATCCGAGTCATACAGCGAAAGGACATAATCCTCTTTGCGGAGACCAGCTCGATTTGTACTTATTGATTATCGGTGATACAATAAGTGATATAAAGTTCAAAGGTTCAGGTTGTGCAATTTCAAAATCATCCGCCTCGATAATGACTACACTACTAAAGGGAAAAAAGATTAATGAAGCAAAAGAATTATTTACCAAATTTCATGATGTGGTAACAGCAGATATTGATAAAAAAATTGATGAAGAATCTCTCGGCAAGCTTGCAGTATTCAGTGGCGTGAGGGAATTTCCAGCAAGAGTTAAATGTGCGAGCTTAGCTTGGCATACATTACTCAATGCATTGGAGAATAATACAGAAGAGGTAGTGGTAACCGAGTAATGAATAACGAATAGTGAATAGTGAATAATGAAAAATTGAGGAAATGGAACAAGACATAAATATTGAAGAGCTAAAATCAAGAGTCATCGAACAAATAAAAAAAGTGTATGACCCTGAAATTCCTGTGAATATATGGGAACTTGGATTGATATATGATATACAAATTACGGCTGAAGGTGAAGCGGTAATACTGATGACACTGACTGCACCAAACTGTCCTGAAGCCATGAGTATTCCGATGGATGTGGAGCTTAAGGTAAGGGAAATCGAAGGGATTAAGGATGCCCGGGCAATCATAACTTATGACCCTCCCTGGGATAGAAATATGATGAGCGAAGCGGCAATGTTGGAATTAGGGTTTTTGTGAGAAAATAATTAAATTGACATAAAAACTAATTATACAATTAGAAATTAAATGAAAAAATATTTTTTCATAACCCTTTTTTTAATGAACATTTATTATCCGTCAGAACTTTATTCAGCTCTAACATGGAAAATATTTGGTAATCTAAATGAACCACGTCAATATTTTGGTGCAATCCCAATTAATAATACTGAAATATTAATAATTGGGGGCTATGACAACACTAGCGGAAGTGGCAAATCATTATCAACCTGTGAAATTATAAATCTAGACAGTGGGTATACTACTTACACTCAGAGTATGAATGAAACTAGATTTTGCTTTGTAACACTAATTACAAAAGATTCAAATATTATTGTTTTGAGTGGTACCAAAAATCCAAGTGGAAGTGTATTAACATCATCTTGTGAATTATTTAATACAAAAACAAGAAAATGGTCAATTATTGGATATTTAATTGAACCAAGATTTCAATTCAGTGCTGATTTTATTAATGATCATGAAATAATTATTGTTGGAGGCAGACAGGAAGGTAATGATATCTTAGATGAAGTTGAAATTTTTGATATTTCGACAGGAATTAGCAGACAAGTAAATAATTTTATTTACAGATCAGGTGATAATGTTAGCGGTTATACCAGTAACAATAAATTTATTGTATTTGGTGGTAGGGATGGCGGACCTAATAGTTACCGATCAGAGGTTATATATACTTATAATATTGCAAATGATGCGTGGGATATATTCGACGTATTTAACAACCAGACATTATTCCCTTCAGCTTTAAAATTATCAGATCAAAGATTAGTAATTTCAGGAGGCAGTTTTTCTGAAAGTCCAAATAATAATTCTCGAGATATTTATATTGAAAATAACGGAGGGATTTCATTAGCCGGTATTATGTTTTATCCTCGTCACTGGCACAATATGGCTCAATGGAATTCTGACTCTGTTTTAATAATAGGTGGCTTTGACAGTAACGTAAATAATATATTTGAATGTGAATGGTTTAATACTCAAACTCGAATTACTTCAAGGGGACCCATTCTCAATTATGGCAGAAGTATGTTTAAAGTTGTTTCTCTGCCTTCGAAACAAAATATAAATTTTAGACGAATACTTGCTATAGGAGGTAAAGACAGTAATTCAAGAAGTATAGAATCAATTGAAATATTAGAACCTGAAATATCATCATATCCACCGATAATCACTCAATCTTCATCTGATTGTGATAATTTCTATTTCACAGTTTCTGATTCTAATTTGATTAATAAAGTAGAATTGACAGGATTCAAAAATAATAATGTTAAGGTTTCTACAATCGAGTCACTTCCAGCAAGTGTTGTCCATGTTGTTGTGTCATTAATAGATAAAAAACAAAATGGCTATTTCACTGTTACCTGCACAAGTTCCAAAACAGGATTATCTGTTGAATTAAGTGATACAATCTTTAGTAAAATCTATTTTTTAAAACTAATTTCACCAATAAAAAACGGAACAATAGACATCGGCGATACTATAAACGACAGTGTAAAATGTGTTGATGTCGAATTAAAAAATGATGGATATCAGGATATAATAATAGATTCTGCCCGCTTAGTTAAAAATTATGAATTTTATATTCCTTCCGGTCAATTACCAATTACTATACCAAAAGGACAGCGAGGAACATTGAGAATCTGCTTTGAATCATCAGTAATAGGCACTTTCAATGACTCTTTAATACTAAAGGACGATTGTGATAGTTTGATATTCCCGGTTGTAGGAAGGTGTATTGTAAATAAACCTCCATATTCATCTGATGGAAGACTGGATTGTGAAAATTTCTACTTTACCGTAACTGATCCAAATTTTATTGACCGAATAGAATTGACTGGATTTAATCAAAATGTAACGATTACTATTATTGAAACACTCCCGGATAGTGTAGTTCATGTTGTAGTGTCTCTTATTGACCGAAAGAAGACAGGTTTTTTCGAAGTTACCTGTTACTCTAATAAAACAGGCTTATCCGATAGAATTATGGGGAAAATAGATGGCAAATCTTCTGTATTGAAAGTTCTTACTCCACTCGACAGCGGAGTTATCATTGTCGGAATAACAGATTCGGGTGTATTGAAATGTATCAAGGTGTTAATCCACAATACCGACTCCGAGGAGTTTGTCCTGGATTATGCCCGATTAGATACGAACATCGAATTTTCGATTCCGCAAGCTCAGTTGCCATTGACCATTCCGCCGGGAGACACTGCAGAACTTGTAATATGTTATTTGCCTTCTTCATTGGAAGAACAATCCGACACACTTACATTAGGGGATTTATGCGATACATTGAGAATTCCGGTAATTGCACAAGGTGATACGGCGTTTTATAGTGGAAAAGGAAGATGTGGAACTTTACTTAACGGAAAGACATTGACTCCGGGTTCGATGATAAAAGTTGGTTATCCGGTACCTAATCCTGGGAGTAACGAAGTTTCGATTATAGTTTCGGGTTCAAATGGATTACCAGGAAGATGTTATTTAATTGACTTAAGGGGTGAATTAATACAAGAAGCAGAAAAAGTAAATTCGGTTAGTGGAACAGATGAAGATGAGAAAAAATCAATTGAATATAATATAAATTTGAATAATGTATCAACCGGTGTTTATTTTATAATAGTAGAAACTATTGAAGGAAAAAGAATTTTTCCTTATTTTGTGATGAAATAATCAAGGATTCTTCATTGCTATTAATGTTCGGATATCTGAACATTTATCTTTAAAATTATTGTAAATTTCTAATGGATAATGTTTATAATAACACAAAGTATCTTTGACAGATAAAATTGTAAAATTCAATTCACTGAGCAATTTTTCTATTTTATTCCATTCAATATGGTCATCATTCCAAACATGTATATCACCTTCTGCCTGCCATCTTGGATTTTTAATTTTCTTCAATTTTCTGACATACCAAAAAGGATTAAAAAGATTAAGTAAAATTATGGGATTGAATGATGGTGTAACTTTTTCTTTATATTCCAAATATTCAGGTTTCGGGTTCCATACTTCAGGGCTCGCTTCATGGTCAATATATAAAATACCCCCTTTCTTAATGGCTCTGCATATATCTTTTAATGCCAAAAGATAATCAGGAATATGATGAAGAACCGAAAATGTTGCAACCATATCAAAAGACTCACTTTCAACATTATTTAAATCAATACCATTCAGTAATAATGTTGATAAATTTTCATTTCTGAATGTATCTTTTACAAGTTTTAGGAAAGACTCAGATATATCAGCAGAAACAACCTTTTGATGAAAAGATAATAGATGATTTGTTAGATTCCCTGCACCACAGCCATAATCAAGAAATATTTTGATATCAGATTCGGTATTAATTAAATTCACTGCATCTGATAAGGAATCAAACAATCTTTGTTGTTCAATATCGTTGTAGATTTCAGGGTGTCTTTTTGTATATTTTTTGGCAATTTTGTTATGAATTGCTATATTATATTGTATCTGTTCATTCATAAAAAATAATATTGGAATTTTTAGAAATTTTAAAATAAAGAAAAAAAATGTGAATTGAAATTTTCCATCATTTTAAAATGAAAAATAAATATTTATTTTTACTGGTTATCATTATCATTTCTAATGTTAATATCCTTAGCTCAGAGGTTAAATGGAGAATTTTTGGTAACCTGAATCAGCCAAGAACATTTATAAATGCTGTAGCAATTAGTGATACTGAAATAATAGTAATCGGTGGTTATAATAGTTTCACTAATGATAAAAATTTATCTTCATGTGAAATTATTGATGTAAAAAATGATACTATTAAAAATGGTCCTTCAATGAATTTTCCAAGAAGTTATTATGCTACTATTGTAACGAAAGATACCAATATAATTGTCGTCAGTGGTTGCAGGGTTGGTATAGATCAACTTACTCCTTCAGTAGAAATGTTTGACAGAAAAACAAGAAGATGGAGATACTTGGGAAATTTAAAAGTAGCAAGATGGCAGCATAATGCCGAATTAATAAATGACAATGAAATAATTGTCATTGGTGGCAGGTTAGGTGACCAATCTGTAATCAACAGTGTAGAAATTTTCAATTTAAATAACGGCATAAGCAGAATAATAAGTCCATACCCATTTCCAACAAGCGATGGAGTAAGCGGATTTACATCGGAAGGAAAATTAGTTGCATTTGGTGGCAGAGCGGGAGGACCCGGAAGTTATCGTGAAAAGAATATTTATATTTTTGACACAGTTTTTAAAGATTGGACACAAAGTGGTATGCTTAACACGTCTATAAACAAACCTTCTTTATTAAAATTATCTGATTTAAGATTGTTTTGTGCTGGTGGCAGTACTGCAGAATTACCAGATGCTTTCTCTGATGAAATTTATATTGAGAACAACGGATTATTTTCATTTAGAGGCAATATGATTTATAATAGAATCCGATTTGGAATTACACAATATAACAGTGATTCTGTTATTATAGTAGGCGGTTATTTAGGAAATAGAAATTATACAGGTAAATGTGAATGGTATAATATAAAAACCTATGAAATTTCATCTGCACCTGACCTGAATTTTGCAAGATTTAATCATGCAACAATAACATTACCGGATCCAAATAATAAACTTAGTAATGTTGTCTTGGTAATTGGTGGTAATATAAATAATGATGTAAGCTTAAATTCGGTTGAGATTTTAAGAGATACAATAATATATAAACCGCCGCCGCCGCCTTTAATATCTGAATCATCAGCCGATTGCGATAATTTCTATTTTACGGTTGCGGATTCGAATTTGATAGACAGGGTGGAATTAACGGGATTCGATAACCAGAATGTCAGGATTTCGACGATTGAATCCTTGCCTGCGAGTGTTGTGCATGTTGTTGTTTCGCTGATTGACCATAAAAAGAACGGTTATTTCGAAGTTACATGCTTTTCAAATAAAACAGGATTGTCGGCAAGTATAAAAGATACGATTTTGAGCAGGATGTACTATTTGAATGTGATTTCACCCGTAAAAAACGGCAATATAGACCTGGGAGATACAGTCGTAAATAATATGAAGTGCGTTGATGTTCTGATTGAAAATAATGGATTCCAGGATGTAATGATTGATTCGGCTAATCTTGTAACAAATTCGGAATTTTTCGTACCCACAGGACAATTGCCATTAAATATACCTTATGGACAACAAAGAATCATAAGGATTTGCTTTCAAGCGGGCAAACCGGGTAATTATGCAGATACATTGTATCTGAGAGATAATTGTGACAGTTTAAGCTTTCCTGTAATAGGAAGAGGATTTGTTGAAAATGCACCTTTAATAAGCGATTCGAGCCGCGACTGTTATAATTATTATTTTACGGTTGTTGATTCTAATTTTATTGACAGCGTTAAATTGGAAGGTCCATCTAATAAAAATGTAAGATTATCTGTTGCTGAAACCTTACCTTCTCAGATTGCGCATATTACAATATCTTTAATTGATAAAAGACTGGCTGGTATTTTCAACATAAGTTGTATTAGCAATAATACAGGATTGTCAAAAACGATAAGTGGTATGATAGAGGGAGATATGTCAGGCATATATGCCCATTTTCCGTTCCCGGACACATATATTTTTATTTTTGATACAATTGTGAATGCATCAAAATGTGAGAATTTGATTATAGAAAATAAAGGGACAGAAACAATTAGTATCGATTCTGCATTCTTTCATTTCGATAAGAAATTCTCAATTCCGGCTATTCAATTGCCAATTGTAATACCACCGGGAGAGGAAGCCCAGCTTATGATATGTTTTATGTCCGATACAAGCGGATTTTATTCAGATACCTTATACCTAACAGATTTTTGTGATACATTGGCTTATACGGTAGTTGGCAAAGCATACGGGAATATTCCGACACAGGTCGCGGATTCATCATTTGATTGTGAAAATTATTATATTACCGTAGTAGATAGTAATTATATAAACAGGATAGAATTATCAGGGAACGAGAATATTAATGTCAAAATAAATATCCAGGAAAATTTACCTGCACGAGTTGTACATATTACCATATCATTAATAAATCCGGACAGGGATGGATATTTTACAATCACGTTTTACTGTATTGCCTCAAACAAATCGGTTGACAGGAAAGGAACGATATACAGCCATCCTGAATACCTTCTTGTATTAGACCCGCTTGATTCAGGGGCGATAAATTTAGATAATACTGAATTCGGTGAATTGAATTGCGTTAAGGTGTTGCTTCAGAATACCGCTCCAAAGGAGTTAGTATTGGATTATGTACAATTGTCAAGAAACATTGAATTTTCAATTCCCCAGTACCAGTTGCCAATCATCATTCCTACAGGAGAAAGAAGAGTACTCAAACTCTGTTACCAGCCGTCAATATTGGGTGAACAATGGGATACTCTGTCACTGAATGATATATGCGACACACTTGTAATTCCTGTAAAAGCAGTTGGTGATACAGTACATTACACAGCTAAAAGCAGATGTAATATTCCAATTCTTGGAAATACACGAGAATTATGGAATAATGTTTATATAAGAAATCCATATCCAAATCCGGGAAATACAGTTGCAACGGTTGAGGTCATAAGTGATAATTCAAATGAATCGAATTTATCAATATCCGGTACATTCTTGAGTAATATAGGGAATAGTATATCTATACCCATTAATATAACTGAAACAAATATTGTCATGGGTGGAGAAATTTATAAGAGCAGTAAATTTGAATTTAATATGGACGGGTTAGCTTCAGGAGCATATTTTATACAGATTATGGCTGGTGAAAATAAGAAAATTCTGCCATATTTCATATTACGCTAAAAACATACAATTATTCCAATGTAAATCAGTCATATAGAAATCAAAATAAAAGACGATAATTAATGTCGGATTTAGAATTTCAGAAAAGAACAGTAAAAATAAAATTATACGCAGAGGAGCACAGCTTCGATGTTGAACCAGATGAAACGATATTGCAAGCGGCTATGAACGAAGGGCTTGACCCTCCTTTTAGCTGTCAGATTGGCATTTGTACCACCTGCAGAGCTATGCTGAAAAGCGGTAGAGTTCAAATGGATGAAAGAGACGGACTTACAGATGAAGAGATAGAAGAGGGATTTGTGCTTACTTGCCAATCCCACCCGATGACAGATGATGTTTATGTAGATTATGATGTTTGAATTTTAATAAGGATTAGAGATGACAGAATTAATGACAGATACGTTGACCGAAACTGGGGTTGGGTTTGAAAGAATTGCAACCGGAGTAATCGGAGCAGACACAGAAGAAGATATATTGATTTCGCAATCAGCAATAAACGAGATACATAATATTCTTGAAAACAGTAATGTTCCGGACGGGTATTTCCTGAGAATAGGAACAAGAGGCGGTGGATGTTCGGGAATGAGTTATGTACTCGGATTCGATGCAAGAATCGGAGAAGAGGACAGGGTATTTACTTCAAGTAATCTCAGAGTAGCAATAGATGCAAAGAGCTTGTTTTATATGATGGGTGTAAAAATTGATTTTGTTGACGATGTTCAAGGCAAAGGATTCACGTTCTCATCACCAAATGACAGTTTGACTTGCGGATGTCACGGGTGAAATTAGTGAATAATGAATAATGAATAACGAATAGTGAATAATAAAGAATTTATTTATTAATAATATAAAAATTGGAGGAATTATGAAATTCGAATTACCGCCGCTTCCTTTCCCAAAGGATTCTCTGAATCCGGTAATTTCACCGGAAACATTAGACTACCATTACGGCAAGCACCATGCTGCTTATGTGAATAACCTTAATAATCTGATTCCAGGAACACAGTATGAGAATATGAAACTCGAAGATATAATCAAGAAATCCGAAGGAGGCATATTCAATAATGCAGCACAGACATACAATCATACATTTTTTTGGAATTGTCTTTCACCACACAGCGGTGGAACCCCGACAGGTAATATAGCCGATGTGATTAATAAAAGTTTCGGTTCATTCAAGGATTTTAAGGAAAAATTCTCGAAAGCCGCAGTAACATTGTTCGGTTCGGGCTGGGCTTGGCTTGCAAAGAATGCAGACGGTACATTGGAGATTCTCCAGTTGAGTAATGCAGGCACTCCCCTGACTCTCGACAAGAAGCCGATTCTTACTCTCGATGTCTGGGAGCACGCATATTACATTGATTACCGCAATGCACGGCCGACATTCGTAGAAAAATTCTGGGAAATCGTAAACTGGGATTTTGCGAATAAGCAATTGTAATATTTAAATAAATTTCATAAAAAGTGCAGATGGAGAGATTCATTTGCACTTTTTTTATTAAATAGGAAAAAAGTATTATTGTAAAGAAAAAAAGTAATATTGAAACGAATAAGTTAGTCAAAAACCGGCTTGAAGAAATCAGAAAACTTTGCATCAAATATGATGTAAAGTCTTTATATATTTTTGGCTCAGGAGCATCGGGAAAACTTCGAGATAAAAGTGATATAGATTTGTTGGTTTCCTTTAAAAAAATCCCAATTAAAAAATATACAGATAATTACTTTTCTTTACATTATTTATTTCAGAAGCTTTTCAATCGGGAAATTGACCTGATTACAGAGAATTCACAATCAAATCCACATTTTATCGAAAGCATAGAAAGAACAAAATTGTTATTATTTGAATCTTGAAATATAAAAAATATCTATCATATAATTAATTCTATTAATTCAATTTTTGAATATTTAGTTAGAAGAAGAGATTTTAAAATATATCTCACAATCAAACAATTACGTAGAGCTATTGAAGAGAATTAGAGATTATTGGTGAAGCTGCAAAAAGGATACTTAATATAGATGATAAAATTGAAATTGATGATGCCCGTAGAATAGTTGACCTTAGGAATTGGGTTATACACGGATATGATAAAGTTGATGATGTTATAATCTGGGGGATAATTTCCAACGATTTACCTAAATTGAAGAAGCAAGTTAAAAAAACTAATAGAATAGGTTTATTGAAACTGTCATATTAATGAATAAATTCATTTATTATCGCTTAATCTATTTAACCTTCATTTCACTTTTGGTAAGCAACTCATAAACAGCTAATTTTGTGTTTTGTATTATTTTATTAATGAATTTAGATGATTTAGGAGTTGTAATGTCTTTTGTACCGAATACCGATGATGACAGAAAATTGATGTTAGAAAAAATTGGAGTTTCATCCTTTGAAGAATTAATTGAGAATATTCCAGATTCAATCAGATTAAAAAAACCACTCGATTTGCCACCCAAACTATCTGAATATGAAGTCGTTAAACTTATGCAATCTTATGCAAACAAAAATAAGGATGCAAGTAATTATACCTGCTATCTCGGAGGAGGAGCTTATGACCACTTCATTCCGACTATAGTAAGTATGGTATTGGAAAGGCCTGAGTTTAAAACCGCTTATACGCCTTACCAGGCAGAAGTATCACAGGGAACACTTCAGGCAATGTATGAGTACCAGTCAATGATTTGCACACTGACGGGGATGGATGTATCGAATGCATCCCTTTATGACGGGGGAAGCGCTATGGCAGAATCAGTGCTGATGGCTTATGCACATAATAAAAGAAATACCTTTATTTATGCCGGTTCCGTTAATCCACAGTATAAGAAGGTTGCAAGTACAATCAGCAGCGGAAAGAAATTAATATTTAAAGCGTTTGTTGCGGAAGATGGCACCTGTGATTTAGAAGGATTGAAAAAGTCAATTGATAAAAATGTTTCTGCGGTAATTGTTCAACAGCCGAATTTCTACGGCAACCTGGAAGATGTTCAGGAGATTGAAAAACTCGCACATTCAGTCGGTGCATTATTTGTTGTTTCGGTTGACCCGATTTCACTTGGTGTATTGCAGGCACCGGGAGAATACAATGCAGATGTTGTGATTGGTGAAGGGCAGTCGTTAGGTATTCCATTAAGTTTTGGTGGTCCCTATCTCGGATTATTTGCTGCGAAACAAGAATTTGTTAGAAAAATCCCCGGAAGATTATCCGGTGTAACCAAAGATACCGACGGAAATAGAGGATTCGTTCTAACTTTACAGACAAGAGAACAGCAGATTAAGAGAGAAAAAGCCACTTCAAATATATGCACAAACCAAGGGTTGTTTATGCTTGCAGCTACTGCATATATGGCTACTATGGGTAAGCAAGGAATTAAAGAAGTTGCTGAACAGTGCCTGCAAAGAGCACATTATCTTGCATCAAAAATCAAAGAAATAAAAGGATTCAGTTTGTTAAGCAATAAACCATTCTTCAAGGAATTTCTTGTAAAGACACCTGTTCCTACGTCGAAAATAATCGAAGAAGGTGAAAAGGAAGGTATTTTGGCAGGTATTGATACATCAAGGTTCCCGGAGTGCAAACAAGGTCTGCTGATAGCTGTTACAGAGAAGCGTTCAAAGGAAGAATCGGATAAATTTGCTGAATTTCTAAAAAGATTTGCTAAGTAAAAAAATCGGGATAATGTATCCCCCATTATCCTTCTTAATAAGAGGGAAAATTTTAAATGCATAAGAGGTGGAAGTGTTTGAAAGAATCAAAAACTTCATAACTGAAAAGACTAAAAATCCTAAGCTGATTTTTACGTTGCTTGTGTTAGCAATTGTTCTCGGCTTTCTTCTGTTTTCCAATTATGGCTTATATACACGACTCAAATTGAGAGATGAGAAACTTGAATTAGAACAACGGATAATAGATGAGAAGAAAATCCAGGACTCTCTTAAACACGAAATAAATAAATTGAAAAATGACAATTTTGAAATAGAAAGAGTAGCCCGTGAAAAATATGGTATGATTAAACCCGGTGAGAAGGTTTTTTTGATAAATAAGGAAAAAGAAAAGTAACATTCATTGAAAAGGTTAAGTTTATGAAAAAATATACAAATGCAATTCTATTTATTTTTGTCTTTTCTTTTGTTACTTTACATTCACAAGTAAAATTCAATGACTATTTTATTGATAAAACACTAAGAATTGATTATCTGCATATCGGAGATGCTAAGGCAGAATCTATTGTTTTCGATAAAGCATACCAATATGGAATTTGGGCCGGCAGTATAAAAAATCTTATTGATAATTTTGATAACGGCAGATATTACTGTAAAATTTATGATGTGGCAACTGGTAATCTGATTTTTTCCAAAGGTTACGACACATATTTCGGTGAATACAGGACAACAACACCGGCAATAAATGGAATTGCGAAATCTTATAATGAATCGGTGCTGATACCTTTACCTAAGAATAAAATAAAATTCACAATCGAGTCCAGGACAAAAGAGCAAAAGCCGGTTCAGATTTTTCAAACAGATATTGACCCGAATGATATTAATATTATCAGGGACAAAATAATTGATAAATCTGTAAGGGTATATAAAACTCATGTTTCAGGTGAACCGCATAATAAAGTTGATATTGTCATTATCGGTGAAGGATACGATTCAAACGAAGACATGAAATTCATCGAGGATATGAAAAGATTCACAGAAATTTTTTTCAGCCAGGAGCCATATAAATCAATTCAGGATAAATTTAATTTTTATGGTATATACAAACCATCAGAAGAAAGCGGAGTTGATATTCCTCAAAATAATATATATAAAAAGACAGTTGTAAATGCTACCTTCAATTCACTTGGTTCAGAAAGATACCTGCTCACTGAAGATAATAAAACATTAAGAGATGTTGCCGCCCATGCGCCTTATGATGCAATATATATTATGGTAAATACCGATAAATACGGCGGAGGAGGTATTTATAATCAATATGCAACCTTCGTCAATAACAATGTCTGGAATGAATATGTATTTCTCCACGAGTTCGGACACGCATTTGCCGGCTTGGGGGATGAATATTATACTTCAGATGTTTCCTATAATGAATTTTATCCGAAAGGTATCGAACCGACAGAACCGAATCTGACTGCTTTACTCAACAAAAATGATTTAAAATGGAAGGGATTTTGTTCCCCCGATATAGAACTACCATCGCTTTGGGAAAAAGCCGAGTATGAAAAATTGGATAAGGAATGGTTGCCGGAAAGAGCAAAACTTCTGAAAAACATAAACGATTTGAAATTGGCAAGTGCCCCGGAAAGCCAGATTAAATCGGCTGAGAAGGAATACCAAATAGCAGAAAAGAAAAGGATAGAAAAATTAGATAAATTTTTCGCAGGCAGTAAATATGCAGGTAAGGTTGGAGCTTATGAAGGAGGCGGCTATGCTTCGCAAAGTATATACCGTCCAATGATTGACTGCATAATGTTCAGTAAAGGGAAAAAGCCATACTGCAAAGTATGTGAAAATGCAATTTTGAATATGATTAAATTTTATACAGAGTAGTATATGTATCTTGGCATTGATTTAGGTGGAACAAATCTCAAATCCGGTGTTATTGATGATAATGGGAATATAATTGAAAATTCCAATTGCCCTACTAATGCTGATGAAGGTTATAACAGCGTAATCAATAAAATTAAAGAAATCATCGGAGATTCGGAAAGTAAATTCAATATAAAATCTATAGGAATAGGTGTTCCGGGTATTGTTTCGGATGAAGGATTAATAAGAATATCGCCTAATCTACCCGGATGGATAAACCTGCCATTGAAAAAGAAATTAACTGAATCTACAACACTACCATTGACAATTGACAATGACGCTAACACTGCTGCAATAGCAGAACTCGAACTTGGGGCAGGCAAAGAACTAAATAATTTCATATATATCACGCTCGGCACCGGGGTAGGCGGAACAATTATTATCAACCGAAAAATTTTTCGTGGCGATTCAGGCGGTGCCGGAGAAATAGGACATACGATAATCGATGCAAATGATAAGTCAAATTGTTATAATACCTCATTCCGTTCAGGAATACTTGAAGAATTTATAGGGAGAAAACAGATAATAGAACTTGCTAAAAGAATTCTTTTGAATTTCCCGGATTCGATACTGAATAAAAATGATGAGGTCGATGTTAGTTCCATATCCGATGCTGCCGCAATGGGTGACACGGCAGCAATCGAATGTTTCAATAAAATTGGTTATTATCTCGGTGTCGGCATTGCGTCGGCAATGAACCTGCTCGATATATCTACCTCAATTATCGGTGGAGGAATTTCGTTATCAGATAATATTCTTTTTGATTGTGCATTAAAGATTATAAAGCAAAGAGCATTGCCGCCAATCGCACTGAGAGCAGAATTAAGAAAAGCATTCTTTACTAAACATGCTGGAATAATTGGTGCGGCACTACTTGGAAAGAAACTATTATAGAAAATAATTTAAAATTTTTATTTTAAATTTTCTATGAATTTCTAAAAAATAAATTTGAAAAAAATTAATTATAGAATCAGGAGAAATGAATGAAAAAAATAGTTTATACCGAAAATGCACCCAGCCCGATTGGTCCTTACTCACAGGCAGTTTCAGCAAAGGGAGAAATGCTTTTCATTTCGGGTCAGATACCATTTAAAGCGAATGGCACACTCGCTGGAGATGATATAGTAACTCAGACTGAACAAGCAATAAAAAATATTGAAGCAATACTTAAATCAGTTAATGCATCATTAAACGATGTTGTTAAAACAACCGTTTTAATGAAAGATATGGAACATTTTGCAAAAATGAATGAAGTATATAATAAATATTTTGGTGAAAGCAAGCCGGCAAGAGCCGCTTACCAGGTAAGCCGTTTGCCGAAAGATGTTTTGATTGAAATCGAGGCAATTGCAGTATTAAATTAATAATTTGATTTTAAGTGATAAATAAATTCAATATAGAAAAATTAATATTCCTGTTAACGGCAATTTTTGTAATCAATTTGACTGTAAATAAATCCTTTGCCAATGACAACTCTGATTCAGTAAATTTAAATAAAGATACAAGCAAAGTTCATCTTTTTGAGATGAAGAGGTCTCCCCTGCTTGCTGTCGGAATGTCATTAATTCTTCCGGGAAGCGGACAGGTTTATGTTGGTTCTTATTGGAAAGCACCTCTGTTTCTTGGAGGCGCCGTTGCCTTGGGATACAGTATTTATCATTTTAACAGGAGATTCCAGGATACTTATGTTCAGTATGATTTGGTGAAACAAAACGAGCCGGATAATGCATTTAAAATTGATTCATTGAGAAGATACAGGGAGTATTACCGCGACAACCGTGATATGAGTGCTTTCTACCTTCTCGGTGTATATATTCTCGCTGCGGTTGATGCCTATGTAGGAGCACACCTATACGATTTCACAGTTTCTGATGAATTTACATTTATCATTACACCTGATATTAGATATGCACCGGGTGTAAATTTGATAATTAGGTGGTAAAAATATCAGAATGAATAGCCAAGCCCGATATGAAGCTTCAGGTCCTTCAAAACATTTTCACGGGTAAAAATTGTTTTGTCTTTTTCCGCTGACGGATCATATATAGGTAAAGCCAGGTCAATTCTGAAAGGTCCGACAGGTGTCATATATCCCATTCCTACACCTCCTGCCACGGCAAGTTTTGTAAAATAATCATACCAATTGTAATGATAATTATAATCGGAATACCAATGGAAAGTGTTTCCCCAATCAAGGAAAGCAGTCAATCCGATGTTTGATATTATTTCTGACAATAACTCATCGAAGTTTTTCGGTCTGAGGAATCTGAATCTTAATTCAAATGAGCCCTCGAGTATTGTACCACTGCCAACAAAGTCTTCAAAGAAATCGAGTGTGCCTTTTGCATAATCCGATTGGTTGGGCTGTGGATATCTCAACCTTCTGGATGCCCAGCCGCGAACGCTGTTAGCACCACCGGCAAAGAACTGTCTTTCGACAGGAACATAAGTGCTATCCTGGTTACCCCAGGTTGTAACGCCGCCACGGACTTTAAATGCAAATATCGTAGTAGGACTAAGACGCTTAAAAAGGTAGTAACTCGCCTGCGCCCTGTAAAATTGTGCAATACCAAGCATGGGGATGAAACCAATCTTTGGAATCGTCAAATCGAGGGAGAAATTAAAATAATATCCTGATGACGGATTGAAAATGTCATTTCTTGTGTCTCCAATTAATGAGCCGCCGAAAATAAATGCAGACGGCACCAACATGCCGGTTTCATTCCTGTATTTATTAAGTGCCTCATAAATTTTGAAACTACTTTTGATTTTTTCTATTTCTGAAACACTGTCAGCTTTATTTAGCTCATTCTGATAAGCTACATCATAATTCATGGGCACTTGCCTTTCAAATAGGACATCAATAGTACCATACTGAATAAAAGTAAATTCAGGAAATTTAATGGGCAATTTTATTGGAGCAGAAATTGTACTTAACTGCAATTCAGAAAAAATCTTAGTATATGAATAAATTAATTGACCTGCTGCACCGAATCTTGCTTTATCGATAATAAACAATAATGGCTGGGCAAGTGATATACCTGCCTGGAGTTGGAAGTCCGCCTTTGATATAGCCAAACCTTCCTGAACCCATCGGCTAATATCCCGTATTTCAGGTCTAAGGTATATATTAAAGTTTTGTGCTATACCGCCAATGTTTTTATGTGAATAGGATGCCTCCAAACCGGAATTAGTAAAATTATCAATTGCAGTTCTATTGATGTACCAACTTACACCCCACTCCTGCTGTTTGCGGTATTGAGTGAAAACCAACATTGAAAGAGTAGAATCTGTCTGTGGTTTAAAAATTGAAGATGTATCAATTTTTACAATGTCGAAAGTACCGAGAGATAAGAGATTGTTGCTCGACCTGTTTATTTTATTTATAGAATACCAATTCCCTATTCCGAATTCGAGCTGCTTATCCTTCATTTCATTTACGACAAGGTTTTGTCCCTTAGTGCTGTCAACGTAATCAATTCCTGATATTTTTTGTCTTTTACCGGTATGAAAAGTAATTATTATACTATCTATGTTTTGAACCGTATCTTTCAACACGAGCGGAACATCGAATTTTGCAAAGTAATAACCATTATCCAATAGTTTAAAATGTATAGCCCTTATTTCATTAAATATCCGTGCTTCGTCAAATCGCTCTCCTATTCTGACTTTCATTAATGATTTGATATTGTTAGCTAAATCGGCAGGAAGTGAATCTAACCCGTCGTATGTAATACTGTTGATTGTCGAAGCCGAATCCTCATTAATTATAAATGTAAGAACATTCAACTGGCTTGCCTTGTCAGCATTGAATGAAAATGTGACTTTCGCTTTATGAAAACCCTTTTGATTATAATAATCCTGGAGTGTAAAGGCATCGTTTTCGGCTTTAGTCTGCTCAAAGAACTGAACTTCATTTATCATTGAAAGAAGTGCCTGGTCAAATGATTTCACCATTATTGGGGGTATTATTTTTCTTGCATAAGGATATTTAAACTGAACATCGTAATAAAGCAAAATCTTATGGTCGAATCCCCTGTTTGTTTGTCTTGATACAAGAATATTCTGGAGTTCCGATGAGTTGAAAGATTTATTCCCAATAAACCTGATTTCACCGATTTCATATTGGAATTTATTAATATAAGAGGGAATCAAATCATGGTTATTATTATTTTGTGCGTTGAGGATATTTGAATTAATGATTATAATCAATGAAAAAATATTCAATACAGGTAAGAAAATTTTTTTTAAAATCATATTTAACATGAATATCTCTCATAGATGAAAAGCAACGAGGAAAGATACTTTCCCGCAACAGAAATAGATTTAACAATAGATTTTAATAATACTGTTCCTCTTCATCATCGTTATAAAAATACTCTTCATTCGAAACATCCTCATATTCGGGCCAGAGGTCTTCCATAGACTCAATCAACTCGTCGGTATCTTCAAGCTCGTTTAAATTATCGAGAATTTGCTGAGGGCAACCCGTACGATTGGCAAAATCAATGAGTTCCTCTTTCGTAGCGGGCCAAGGAGCATCCTCGAGATATTTAGCCAGCTCGGGAGTCCAGAACATCTGGTTTCCTTCTTTAATTTTTGATGGTTGTGACATATATTAAAACCAATTAGTTAATGTTATTTAAAATTGTCGCAAAAATATTGCTTGCGAACAAGAATTGCAAATAAATTTTCCCTTTTTCAAAATATAATTTTTTTCAATTAATTTTGATTAACGATTACAATGAAGAAAAATTGAAAAAAATACCCCTTTTGCAAGGCAAAAGAGGTATATATGAAAATCTAATTCCTGATTATCTTGAATAAAATTCGACTACAAGCGGCACATCGCAAACCACTCCGATTTCCTCACGGGGAGGCACGTATAAGTATTTAGCAGTAAAATCTGCTTTTGATAATTCGATGTATGGAGGAGGTGCTGCAGACCTGATTGAATCCTGTATATTATCATTTTTACGTGTTTTCTCTTTTATTAGTATCAAATCGTTGACTTTTAGCTGGCAGGAAGGTACAGTCACCCGTTTGCCATTGATATTAATATGACCGTGGTTGACTAACTGGCGAGCCGCATATATCGAACGTGTCAAGCCAGCTCTGTATATGAAAGCATCGAGCCGCGATTCAAGTAACTGAACGAGGATATCACCTGTATTGCCAACGAGCTGTGTTGCTTTCTGAAAGTAATTCCTCATTTGCCTTTCAGAAACGTTATATTGAAGCCGCAATCTTTGCTTTTCAATTAATTGTCTCCCGTAATCTGACTGCTTGATGCGACGTTTCGAAGCACCATGCTGTCCGGGAGGATAGGGTTTCCTTGAAGAATATTTATTTGATTTCTGTGTTAATTCAATTCCAAGTTTACGGGATAACTTGACTTTGGGTCCTGTGTAATTCATTATTTCTCAATATATTTAAAATTTTTACAATATTATACTTAAAAAGAATACAAATATAAGGGTTTATTGAGAAAATCCCAAATTTTCCATACATTTATTAACATTTCATTTAATGATATAATTCATGTGTTTCTTGATATTATATTCTGAATCGGAAATTACTGTTTTTTTTAAAAATTAGGAATTTATAAGCAACCCTTATGCTAGTAAATCGGCTTTATCTTATATGATAACGGGTCATCTATCCCCGCTTGTTGGAATCCCCTTAACCGCAAGGCACAAGAATCACATACACCGCATGCCGTTTCCGATTCCTGATAACAACTCCATGTTAATTCAAATGGTACTTTCAGTTCATACCCGGCAACCACAATATCCATTTTTGTCATTTCGATTAACGGGGTAATAATTTTGATATTAGTTTCAGATTTTGTCCCTTCATTAATTGCATCCTGAAAAGCAAGGAAAAATTCCTTCCTGCAATCCGGGTAACCACTGCTGTCTGCTTGTGTAGCTCCGATATATATCACTTCAGCACCAATTACTTCTGCCCAGCTAACAGCTATTGATAATATATTTGCATTTCTGAAAGGAACATAAGTCAGAGGTATATCTTTTCTCGACAAGTCTGCATTTTCAATTGTAATTTTTTCATCTGTCAATGCCGAACCGCCAATTAATGATAAATGCTCAACATTTACAACGAGTTTTTTTTCGATTTTATAGTAATTACATAAATCATAATAGGATTTCAATTCCCTCGATTCGGTTCTTTGACCGTAATTCAGGTGAAGTGCAGCAATTTCATATCCTTCACTTCTGGCAATCCCCGTACAAACAGCAGAGTCCATTCCCCCGCTCATAAGAACAATAGCGGATTTACTTTTCATATTTTTCTCCAATTATTGTAACCACAATATTTCTGCTGCGTGAACGGTTCCTGAACTCACACAGATAAATACCCTGCCAGGTACCCAGATTAAATTCACCGTTTGCAATTGGAATCGTTATCGTAGAGCCGACTATCGTGCTCTTTATATGCGAAGTCATATCATCTAGCCCTTCGGCAGTATGCTGGTATAAATTGGGATTTTCGGGGACAAGGCGATTGAAAAATGATTCAAAATCCTGCCTGACTGTCGGGTCGGCATTTTCATTAATTGTCAAACCGGCACTTGTATGTTGAATTAAAAAATGGGCTAATCCAGTTTTAAATTTATTAATTTCAGGAATTAGCTGAAGAATTTCATTTGTAATTAAATGGAATCCTCTTGTTTTTCGATTCAGCACAATTGTTTTTTGAAAAATTTCCATTATATTTCAATTTAATTTAAAATAATATTTGAAACTTGATATGATTATATCTTGTAGTCGAAGGACGGATATTCCCGCATTTTATTCCGGTTGGCTAATGGAAAGAATAAGAGCCGGATATTGTATTGTTCCGAATCCTCTCAATCCCAGACAAATATCAAAATTATCATTGAAGCCGGAGGATGTAACAGCTATTGTTTTTTGGACAAGATATCCTGAACCGTTAATTAAGGATTTAGGAACACTCAATGAAATCGGCTACAAATATTATTTCCAAATTTCGATAAATAATTACGGGAAGAAATATGAGAAGAATAATCCTAATATTAAAAAGGTTTTAAAATCAGTCGAACATCTCACTGATAAAATCGGACCACGAAAAATCATCTGGAGATATGACCCGGTAATACTTGATGATTCATTGAATTACGATTTTCATATTATGAATTTTAGTTTTCTAATTAAGGAGCTGAAAAAATCAGTAAAAAAAATAATAACGAGTGTAATCACACCATACAGAAAAGTATTGAATAAAATGAAAAACTTAGAAAAAATAGAAAGTGATAAAGAAAAAGTTCATAAACTTCTTCAGGATTTTAATTCAATAGCAAATACAAATTCATTGCAATTAGAAATTTGCTCATATCATACAGATTTGACTTCGATTGGAATCAAGCCGGCAAAATGCATTGATAATGAATTATTAAATGCTTTATATGGATTAAATTTGAGTTATCGAAAGGATAAATCCCAGAGAAAGGAGTGTGACTGCACAATCAGCAAGGATATTGGGCAGTATAATTCCTGCCTGATGAACTGTTTGTATTGTTATGCAACCACCAGTAATGAAACGGCTTTAAGGAATTATCAAAAACACACGATAAAGACAGAAACAATTTATTGAAAAAAACGTAATTCATTAATCATAGGTCATTAGTCGTAAGTCGTTAACATTACAATAAATTTGATTTTTAATATTATTTGTGGATTGGTCAGTTCTCAATTATATTTGCAATTCATTTAAATTAAAATGAAATAAAATTAAAGAATACAAAAATTTAAAAATTCAACCAGGAGTTAAAATGACAAAGTCGAAAAAGAAAGAAGAGAAAGTCAGAAAAGAAAATGTTAAATATGTTTATTATTTTGGAGGCGGTAAAGCCGATGGTGATGCAGGAATGAAGAACCTGCTTGGAGGTAAAGGTGCCAACCTTGCGGAAATGGTGAATCTGGGATTGCCTGTGCCTGCAGGATTCACTATATCAACAGAAGTATGTACTTATTTTTATAAGAATAAAAGGACCTATCCAAAATCATTGTACCAGGAAGTTGACAAGTCACTCGAGAGATTAGAACGTGAAATGAAAGCAAAATTCGGAGACCCGAATAATCCGTTACTTGTTTCTGTACGTTCAGGTGCAAGAGCATCTATGCCAGGAATGATGGATACGGTTCTGAATTTAGGATTGAATGATACCACAATCCAGGGAATTATTAAAAGAACAAATAATCCACGATTTGCTTATGATGCGTACAGAAGATTTGTCTCAATGTACGGAGATGTTGTTCTTGAATTAAAACCGCAGGGAAAAGATGACCTGGACCCGTTTGAAGTAATTTTAGATGCAAAAAAGAAAAAAAGAGGTGTTAAGCTCGATGTTGAATTAACAGCAGACGACCTTAAAGAACTCGTCGCAGAATATAAGCAGGTAATCAAAGAAAAACTCGGAATTAATTTTCCCGAAGACCCGAAAGAACAACTTTGGGGAGCTATCGGGGCAGTGTTCGGCTCATGGAATAATAACAGGGCAAACATATACAGAAAACTTAATAACATCCCGGATTGGTGGGGTACGGCAGTTAATGTACAGGCAATGGTATTCGGAAACCTTGGAGAAGATTCGGGTACAGGTGTTGCGTTTACTCGTGATGCTGCATCAGGAGAAAATGTGTTTTACGGTGAATTTTTGATGAATGCACAGGGTGAGGATGTCGTTGCAGGAATCAGGACTCCATTGCCGATTAAACAGCTTTCAGAAAAAGATACCAAATCTTATAATGAACTGCTGAAAATCAGAAAAGTGCTTGAAGACCATTACAGGGATATGCTCGATATTGAATTCACAATTCAGGATAAAAAATTGTATATGCTTCAGTGCCGTGTCGGTAAACGAACCGCTATGGCAGCTATAAGAATTGCAACCGAAATGGTAAAAGAGAAACTGATTAAACCCTGGGAGGCATTATTAAGAATCGAGCCGGACCAATTAAATCAATTATTGAGACCTGTGTTCGATTTGAACGCAAAGAAAAAAGCTTTAACTGAAGGAAAACTGCTTGCTAAAGGTTTAAATGCAGGACCCGGTGCAGCTACAGGAAAAATTGTATTCAATGCCGAAGATGCAATGGATTGGGCAAAGAAAGGCGATAAGGTAATTTTAGTCAGAATCGAAACATCACCTGAGGATATCGGTGGAATGGATGCGGCAGAAGGTATTTTGACAGCTCGCGGTGGAATGACTTCACACGCAGCTCTTGTTGCAAGACAGATGGGTAAGGTTTGCGTTGCCGGATGCGGTGCTTTGTTGCTTGATTACAAAGAAAGAACAATGAGAGTAGAAGGTAAAGATGTTGTGGTTAAAGAGGGTGAATTTATTTCGATTGATGGCAGTACTGGGGAAGTTATTAATGGCAACATTCAGACTAAACCAAGCGAAGTCGTTGAAGTATTAATTAATAAAACCCTGAAAGAAGATGACGCACCTATATACCAGATTTACAAGCAAATAATGGATTGGGCAGACAGGTACAGAGTTTTGAGAGTTCGCACAAATGCAGACCAGCCGGACCAAAGTGAAAATGCTATTTCATTCGGTGCAGAAGGAATAGGTCTATGCAGAACGGAACACATGTTCTTCGGAGAGGGAAAGATAGGTCCCATGAGACAAATGATTTTATCCGATACAGCCGAAGAAAGAAAGAAAGCACTTGCCAAATTATTACCACTGCAAAGAAAAGATTTTGAAGGGATATTTGAGGTTATGGATGGACGTCCGGTAACAATAAGAACAATTGACCCGCCATTGCATGAGTTTTTACCCCATGATGATGCCGGTCAGAATGAAATGGCTAAAGCAATGAATGTGTCATTGAAAGTAATTAAAGAGAGAGTCGAATCTCTGCACGAATTTAATCCAATGCTCGGATTGAGGGGCTGCCGGCTTGGTATCGTTTATCCAGAAATCACAGAAATGCAGGCAAGAGCAATATTCGAGGCAACTGTTAATGTCATTAAGAGTGGGAAAAAAGTTCTGCCCGAAATAATGATACCACTCGTTGGACATGTAAAGGAATTGAAAAACCAGGAGGAAATTGTCCGTTCGGTTGCCGAACAGGTAATAAAAGAAAGCGGAGTCAAGTTTGATTATCTTGTCGGAACCATGATAGAAATTCCAAGAGGTGCAATCACAGCTGATGAAGTTGCTACTGTTGCAGAATTTTTCTCATTCGGAACAAATGATTTGACACAAACAACATTGGGTGTCAGCCGTGATGATGCCGGAAAGTTTTTACCCGAATATGTTAATAGGGAAATTTATAAGGTTGACCCATTCGTTTCAATAGACCAATCGGGCGTCGGATTTTTAATGAAGCATGCCGTTAACGAAGGAAGGAAAACCAGGAAAAATATAAAACTTGGAATTTGCGGAGAGCATGGCGGAGACCCTGCATCAGTTGAATTCTGCCATAATGTCGGCTTGAATTATGTTTCCTGCTCACCATTCAGAGTACCGATAGCAAAACTTGCTGCGGCGAGAGCGGCGATAAAAGAAGACCAACAGGGTGATAAGCATAGAAAAGAAAAAAAAGATTTTAAAAAGAAAAAGAAATAACTAATAATTATTTGAATTATTCGTGATTGTGTATAATGGGATTGGATATTATTAATTTTATAACAACTTTTATATTACACAATAAAATATTAAAATAATTTGGACATTAAAAAAATTTTTTTTTGTTATAATTCTTTTATTTTTGTACAAATTTTTATTGCAAAATGAAAAATGAGGATAATATGAACTTTATCGAAGTTGCCCCCGACAATCAAACTAAAATATTGGTTGAAGCAAATATATACGTTGAAGAAACTCTACCCGATTTCATCATTAACAAACCTGATATTGATTATTCTGAAACTTCTTTATTTATTGTTCAGGATATTAATACGGAATTAAGAATGGGAAAAGATGATGAAGAAGACTTTGAAGATGATGATATCAACAATGATGAATTCGAGGATGATTATGATGAAGAGGATTTCGAAGATGATGATGATGAATTCATGGACGACGAGGATTTCGATGAAGACTTCGATGAAGGAAATGATGACTTCGAGGAAGAATTTGCCGAAGATGATTTAGATAACTTTGATGAAGACGAAGAAGAATTTGACGATGAAGATGAAGACATCTGATGAATTTTTATAATGAAATAAAAAAGCCGTCCCGAAAGACGGCTTTTTTTAATTTTGCAAGTAGAGATAAAAAAAATTAGTTATTAGGATAAACAGAAACTTCTAATTTTTCTCTGCCTTTTCTTTCAAATTTAACATTTCCGTCAATTAAGGAAAATATAGTGTAATCTGAACCTAAACCGACATTTTTTCCGGGATGAAATTTAGTTCCGCATTGGCGGACTATAATATTACCGGAAGTAACAAATTCGCCTCCAAATTTTTTAACGCCGCGTCTTTGACCGTTCGAATCTCTTCCGTTACGTGTTGAACCGCCACCTTTTTTATGTGCCATTATTATTCTCCTTCCTCAACTTGTGCTAACTGCTCGGATTTCTTTTTCCTTGGGGCAGAGAGCTTAATATCAGTAATTTCTATTTTAGTGAAACGTTGTCTGTGACCGTTTAACTTTCTTTGTCCTTTGCTTTTTTTCTTGTGGAAAACAAGAATTTTATCATCTTTTCCATGCTCGAGAATCTTTGCCTTAACTGAACCTGTAATATAAGGTGTCCCGATTTTTGTGGATTTATCATCACCGCCTGCTAACAGGTTTTTAAATTCCAGCGAATCTCCGGGTTCACCTTTTAATAAAGGAACCTTAACGACAGCTTTTTTTTGTACTTCGAGCTGAATTCCACCAATTTCAACAACTGCAAACATATTAGTAAACCAAAATATATGTTTTAAATAATTAACATTTAACAGATTTGCAATTTAATGATTTATTTTTTTTCTCCCAAATTTATTTTATAAAAAATAAGTCATGCCGACTTGGTCTTCGGTTTGCTTTTGGGGAAATAAACAGGTTCGGAGCCGGATTTTATTACATTCTCCGTTATAACACACTTCAAAATATTATTCTTATCCGGTAAATCATACATAATCGGAAGCATAATATCTTCAGTTATCGAACGAAGCCCCCTTGCTCCTGTTTTTCTTAGCTTTGCTTTTTCAACGATTGCTTTCAATGCGGCTTCTTCAAATTCCAGTTCAATATCTTCCATAGCAAAGAGCTTCTGATATTGCTTTATGATAGCATTCTTCGGGTCTGTCAGTATGCTTATTAATGCAGTATCATCGAGTTCCTCGAGTGCAACAAGAACAGGGAGGCGACCTATTAATTCGGGAATAAAGCCGTATTTCAGCAAATCATCCTGTTCGACTTTTTTCAACAACTCAAAATCAGATATAATTGCTTCTTCGATATCTGCCGTAAAACCTATTGTGGATTTCCTGAGACGTTGTGCAATAATTGACTCAAGTCCTTCGAATGCTCCGCCGCAAATAAAAAGGATATTTGCAGTATTGATAAAGACAAGGTTTTGTTCGGGATGTTTCCTGCCGCCTTTCGGAGGAACTCCTGCAACCGTCCCTTCAAGAATCTTTAATAATGCCTGCTGAACACCTTCACCCGATACATCACGGGTAATACTCCTCGATTCACTTTTTCTTGCTATTTTATCAATTTCATCAATATAGATGATTCCTTTTTCAGCTTTCTCAACATTGTAATCTGTCTTTTGAAGGAGCTGCAATAAAACAGTTTCCACATCATCGCCGACATAACCGGCTTCTGTAATTGTAGTGGCATCAGCAATAGCAAAAGGAACTTTCAGGATTCTCGCCAAAGTTCTGGCAAGCAGTGTTTTTCCTGTCCCTGTCGGACCTAACAAAAGGATATTACTTTTTTCAATTTCTACATCTTCGAGTTCATTTTTGAAATCATCGGATAAAATTCTTTTGTAATGATTATAAACAGCAACCGAAAGTGCTTTCTTTGCATACTCCTGCCCGATTACGTATTTATCCAGTTCCATTTTCATCTCAGATGGCTTTGAAAGTTTACCTCCATCGTTGAAAAGGGATGTATCAAATCCTGATTTCTTCTTCAGAATCTCCTGAGAATTATGAACGCATATATCGCATATATAAACCCTGTTCGGTCCTTCAATTAAGCTGGATACTTCTTTTGCACTTCTACCGCAAAAAGAGCAGTAAATCTCTTCACTGAATGATATATTATCTTTTGCCATATTTTTATTTTGTTAATGGGATTAAATTTCAATTTTCAATTCAGTAGTTTTAATAAATTTCAAATTGAAAATTTATTTTTTCTTTGTTTCTTCTTCCGGTTTCAACTCGGTAGCACTTGTCATGATTTTATCAATGATACCGTAATCAAGAGCTTCCTGGGCGGACATATAATAATCCCTTTCAGAATCTTTTTGAATCTGTTCTATTTTCTTGCCAGTATGTTTTGCGGTGATTTCATATAAAGATTCCCTTATTCGAAGCATTTCCTTAGTGTAAATTTCTATATCTGTCGCCTGTCCCTGAGTGCCTCCAATCGGCTGGTGCATGAGTATTCTTGCATTAGGTAAAGCGTAACGTTTGCCTTTTGCACCGGCACATAAAAGAACCTGAGCCATCGAAGCACCCATACCCATACATATCGTAACGATATCGGGCTTGACGAACTGCATTGTGTCGTATATCGCTAATCCTGCACTGACACTCCCACCCGGAGAATTGATATACAGATTGATTTCTTTGTTCGGGTCTTCGCTTGAAAGGAATAACAATTGCGCGATGACTAAATTTGAAATGTGGTCATCAATAGCAGTTCCAATAAAAATAATTCTCTCTTTTAGCAGTCGGGAATAAATGTCGTAGGAACGTTCTCCCCTGCTTGTTTGCTCTATTACAATCGGTATTAATTGGTCAACCATAATATTATCCTTATCTATTGAATATTAAATTTCTATGCTATAACGTTTTGATTATGATATTCTTTTATAAATCAATGAATATGTTCATGTTCGTGGTGATGCTCTTCACCTTCGGGATGATAATGTCCGTGTTCATCGAATTGAACTTCATTAGTAATAGCAAAATCGAGAATGAAATCCATCAACTTTTTATGCATAATATTATCAGTAATCGCCTTGTTTTGCATAATCGCTCTTCTGACAGTATCCGGGTCGCTCTTGCTTCTCGCTGCTTCTGCTTCGACAAGATTATCAATGTCGAAATCTTCTACTTCAAGCTTTTCATTTTCGATAATTTTCTTCCTGATTATTTCCCATTTCACCGTTTTATCTGCTACAGGCATTAACCCTGGAATCATATTCTCAACATCAATATTTTGTGAATCGGGCAAATGAGCATAACGCTTTTTAACATCTTCAGCCATTTGTTGTGCCACTTCCTTAACAATTGATTCAGGTGCAGTTAGAGAATTCATTTCAACAATTTTCATCACAATCTGGTCTTCCATAGCAGTTCTACTCTTGTGATTCCACTCGTCCTGCAACTGAAATTCCAATTCTTCGGAGAATTCATTTAATGTATTGAATTTTCCGTTTGTATATTGTATAATAAAATCATTAGTTAATTCAATCGGAACTAATTTCTGAATTTCAGTTACTTCGACATTATAGGTTTTATCGGGAGCATTATTATCAGCACTTTTTGGCTGGAATATGAATGTATACCCAACTTTAGTGTTAAGCAGCAAAGCTTTTAATTCAGGTATAACAGTTTCGTTTGCGAGGTAAACATGAGTGTCAATAGGTTTTTCACCAATTATAGGAACCTGAGACTGAGCATCAATTTCTGTCAACTGTATTCCGACTATATGATTTTCATCATTAACAAATTCCGCAGGTTCCATTTTCCCGTTATTTTTTGCAAGATTATCAAGCTCATGCTGAACTTCTTCATCTGTTACAGTATGAATCGGTTCATCAATAGTTAAACCCCTATAATCTGCAAGTTCAAATTCAGGCAGTATCTCATAAGAAATTTTGAACACTACTCCATCATCTGTTCTGTCAATATGGAACAAATTCGGTTGACCGACAACCGGAATTACATTCTCTTTAATGATTTTTCTGAATTCATCATCGCATATTGTTTCGAGTGATTCGGCTTCGATTCTTTTTCCAAAATATTGCTTAACCAAATTAATAGGTACTTTGCCTTTTCTGAATCCTTTTATTTCAGCATGCTTTTGTGCTTCCTTATATGCAGAATCAAAGTGCGGCTTCAGTTCATCATTTGTAAGAGTTATTTCGATTTCGCGTTTACATCCGTCAAGTTCTTTAATTGTATTTTCCAAAATAATACCTGTAAAAATTATTAAATAAATTCATGATATGGCTTATGTGCGGACGGGGAGACTCGAACTCCCACGAGCTGCCTCACTAGATCCTAAGTCTAGCACGTCTACCAATTCCGCCACGTCCGCATAATAAGATTACAAAATTAAGAATTATCATTAACCAAAAAAAATTAGACGATTATAAACGGTTATAATTGATTAACTTAATTAATAAACAGCAATGTCTTTTGTCGTGTGATACTTGTATTATCATTGGTTTGGATTTATCCTAAAAACAAGAAAATAAACCCCGGTTTGCTATTATGAATCAACCCACTATCATAAAAGTTAGTGGCTATTCATTTCAGATAGCAGTTTATTAATTCTCAATAATTAATTTTGCATAATTAATATGTATGGTGAATGAAGAAAAAAGTAATTGTAATCGGAGCAGGAATAGCGGGTATTGCATCTGCAATTGAACTCGTACAAAAAGGTATTGAGGTGATTGTTCTCGAGAGGAGGGCTTTCCCCGGCGGAAGGATGTATTCAATACTTGACAATGAGACCGGTGAAAAAATTGATAACGGGCAACACTTGATGGCAGGTGCTTATGTGAACTTTTTCAATATATTGAAAACACTTAATACATTTAATTTAATTGAATTCCAAAAATCATTAATAGTCCCATTTCTTGATTTGAATGGAACTTCTTCAATCCTCGATTCATCATTATTCCCGGGTAAAGCCGGAATTCTATACGGTTTTTTGAAATTAAAAGGAGTCGGATTTAAATCAAAAATCAATACAATAAAATTATTTAGAAATTTAATAAATGGTTATGCTGATAGTGATGGATTGACCGTACAACAATTGCTAAATCGTTATCAGATTCAGGAGGATATAACTGAAATGTTTTGGCAGCCATTGTGTCTTGCAGTAATGAACCTGAATGTTAGTGATGCTTCAGCACCACTCTTTGCAAATGTACTGAAAAGATTATTTCTGAAGAAGGATTATTCATCACTCGCTTTTTCAAAAGTTCCGTTAATGGATTTAATATCTCCTTTTGATGAATGGCTTCAAAATAATTATGGAAAAATTCTTTATAAATCTACTGTTAAGGAATTGCAAATAGATGAACATAAGATTACAGTCATTCCTGATGACAATAATATTATCAGTGCAGATGCCGTTATATCAGCAATTCCCTGGCATTCACTTTTAAAAATATTACCCGTGAAATATCATGATTATTTATTTTTTAATACCTTGAATGAGTACCAGCCATCCTCGATTATTTCAATGTATTTGTGGCTTGATAAAAATATAACAGAGATGAAATTTACAGGAATGATAGGAGCAAAAACACAATGGATATTCAATAGAAGGAATATTTGTTCAGAAAATTCAATCAATGAAAAATATCCGGGACATATAACTTTAACGATAAGTGGGGCAAATAATATAATTAATACAAATCCTGAAAAATTGGTAAAAGAATGTTTCGAAGAAGTTAAAAAAGCATTTAAATCCGATGTGAAATTATTAAGATGGAAAATGATTAAGGAGAAGCGGGCTACATTTATAGCAAATCCTGAAACCGATGATAAAAGATTGAGTCAGTATACACCAATAGAAAATTTATTTCTCGCTGGAGATTGGACTGCTACAGGATTACCTGCAACTCTGGAAGGGGCTGCTTTCAGTGGTGTCCTTGCTGCTGATTTTGCTCTAAATTATTTAAATGAAAAATAGATTTGAATGTTAAATCGTCAATCGGGATAATTTCGTGAATGATTTGATTAAAGGGGGTAATTATGGCAGGTGATATAATAGTAAATGATTTCCAGGATTATAATAATGTATTCTCCGAAGACGAATGGAAGACATTGCAGTACTCTATTTTCTGGATGTTTAATTCAGTAGCAAAAGCAGACGGAAAAATTGATAAAAAGGAAATTGACGCTTTGAACCATCTGATTGAAAATTCATCTGCTATTATAAATGACCTGGCGTGGAATGTAATTTCTACAATTAAAAAAGATTTTGACAATATCAAATCCGAATTTGACAATGATAAACGAGAAATCATTGACGGAATGAGAGAAGTATCTGATTTGCTAAATTCAAAAGTCAATCCTAAAACATCAATTGATTTCAAAAAAACACTAATTGGAATCGGCTTTTATATAGCCAATGCTTCAGGAAAATGGATTGGTTCAAAAGTTAGTGCAGAAGAAGGAATAGCCATAAAATTAGCAGGATTAAATCTAAGATTGTCTGCCGCACAACTTGAGGAAGTTCCGACAATAGATGATATATTCAGCAGTTTTGATGAGAAATAAATTTTTCTACTAATATATAATCGCTAACGCGATAAATTTTTAATTATAATTTATATTAATATAATTTTAATTCATTATTCACAATTCAAAATTCAAAATTATTACAAATGCTCACTAATCCTTTTTAATATTAAAAGACTGCACGCTTCCTTGCTCATTGGTGGAAATGATTCTTCAGAACCGTCTTTTGTAAGAATAGTGATTGTATTTTCATCTCCTCTGAAACCGCTTTTTGGCTTATTAACAGTATTGACAATCATCATATCACAGTTCTTAGCTTTCATTTTTTTCCAGCCGTTTTCGATTTCATTCGTACTCTCGAGTGCAAATCCTACTACAAGCTGATTCTCCCTCTTATCAGTTCCGAGAGATGACAAGATATCATTAGTTGATTGCAATTCAACTGTCATTTTCTCACCAACATCGGATTTTTTCAGCTTGCCTTTGAACGGATTAATTGGAGTGTAATCAGCCACAGCCGCCGACATTATTGCTATATCGCATTTATAAAATTCATTCATCACCGAATCATACATTTCATCAGCCGATTCGACATCTATTCTTTTTACTCCCTCAGGAGTTTGAATCGAAACTGGTCCCGATACAAGAATCACATCTGCACCTAATTGATTGGCAATTTTAGCAAGTGCAAATCCCATTTTACCTGATGAAAAATTAGATATGAAGCGGACATCATCAATTTTTTCTACTGTAGGTCCGGCTGAAATCAATAGAGTTTTACCTTTCAAAAATTCTTCATTCGAAATGCCGGAAAAAGATTGTTTCATTTTTGTCAGTTCGAGTTCGGCTGTCCATTTATCCTTTTCAATCCTGTCTTCAAGAGTTGTTATCGGTTTTTCAACAGCATTCTTAATATCTTCATCTGTTATTTTTGCACCCTGAGAGAAATCAAATTCACCGGGTTTGGGTTGATAATCTGATGTCCTGTCTTTTTTTTCACTTAAGACGATTTTAATATAATCCATCAACACATTTAATTCAGGTAATCTGCCCGGACCTGTGAAACCGCTTGAAAGGTCTCCTTCTTCGGGTGGAATAATAACGACACCGGTATCATCCAAAAATCTGACATTTCTCTGTGTCGCAGGATTGAGCCACATAGTTGAATCCATTGCCGGAGCGATTAACAGTGGGATTTCTTTCGGTAATGCAGTAGCAACAGCAACGAGTGAAGTATCACATATTCCGTTTGCCAGTTTACCAAGTGTAGTCGCACTGCAGGGAGCAATGAGCATTAAATTGCAATCGTGGGATTTGTGAATATGCCATGCACCTCCTGATTGAACCGATTCATCGAACATTTCGACAATAACCGGATTTCTCGATAAATTTTCGAGCGTCAATCGTGCTACAAATTTTTCTGCAGAAGGAGTCATTATCACATTGACAATGGCACCTTCTTTAACAAGCTCTCGAACAAGATACTGGCTTTTATATGCGGCAATTGAGCCGGATATACCGACAATAATATTTTTACCTTTTAGTATATTTTCCATTTAATTATCCTCAAAATATAACACGTAAAATTATGAAATTTTATAATAGAAATCATAGTAATTACTAATTGTTAACTTATATTTCGATAAATTTGTACGTATATTATGCGTTGATATTTTTTTATAAATTTTTTTATAGATATAATAAAATGAGTCTTGTTGCTATAGTCGGGCGACCAAACGTAGGCAAATCCACCCTCTTCAATAGAATTGTCGGGGGGAAGAATGCTATTGTTGACGATACACCCGGTGTAACACGCGACAGGATTTACGGTGAATCTGACTGGAACGGCAAAACATTTCATTTGATTGACACAGGCGGTTTTGTTCCCGGGAGTGAAAATACAATTGAGAAAGCAATCCGTGAACAGGCATTCATTGCAATTGACGATGCCGATGCCATAATTTTTGTTTGTGACGGGCGTGATGGCATCACACCTTACGATTTAGAAATTGCAAAAATTCTAAGAAATTCAAGTAAACCTATTACACTCGTCATCAATAAATGTGACAACCCACTTCAAGATGCAAATGCTTTTGAGTTTCACCGGCTTGGAATAGGCGAACCCTATTCTGTATCATCTACAAATGGCAGAGGAACCGGAGATTTCCTCGATGAAGTTGTTTCCCATCTTAAAATAGATAATAATATTCAGGAAGATACACGGCTGAAAATAGCTGTTGTCGGAAGACCCAATGTTGGAAAGTCAAGTATTGTTAATACACTTCTCGGTAAGAACAGGTCTATTGTTACTGATATTCCCGGTACAACGCGAGATGCAATTGATAGTATTACAAAGTACTATGGTGAGGAAATAGTATTGATTGATACGGCAGGATTGAGAAAAAAAAGCCAGATTAAGGAAAATATTGAACTATACAGCACAATCAGGACTGTAAAAGCAATTGAAAGATGCGATGTGGCTGTAGTAGTTCTTGATTCTACGCGCGGATTGGAAGAACAGGACAAAAGAATAATCAACCAGGTTACCGATGAACGAAAAGGAATTTTAATTGCTGTTAATAAATGGGATTTAATCGAAAAAGACAATGTTACTGCCGATGCTTTTGTTCATAACTTTCAAAACACAATGAAAACTCATGATTATGTTCCCATGATTTTCATTTCTGCACTGACAAAACAAAGAGTGACAAAAATAATCGAGCAAGCAAAAAAAATTCAGCAACGGAGACAAGTTCATTTCTCAACATCAAAGCTAAATAAAATCATAATTCCTGAACTTGAAAATACTCCTCCGCCTTCAGCACAGGGAAAGGATTTAAGATTGAATTATATTACACAGGTCCGTACTGAGCCACAGGTATTTGCCTTCTTTGGGAATCATCCGCAGCTTATCCCTGACTCATATAAAAGATTTATAGAAAATACAATTAGAAAGCATTTTGATTTGGAAGGCACTCCAATCTCTTTGATTTTCCGAAGAAAAAATAAAAAATGGGAAGAATTTATCGAGGAAGAATAACCATTTAAATATCCCTGATTTTATAAACGCTGATTTTTAAATTGGGAATATTGTCAGAGCTGGTTTTTCCTTTCTTCTTTTTCGCATACGATGATTTATCCTCTTCAAAAATTGTGTGCCCTGTAGGAATACTTAATTCTGCAAAATGATTCAATATTTCATCATACCTTGCTTTAGAAAATTCCGACAGTAATTCCTGTGGACTGACTTTGACGGATTTGGTTTTTGTCCTGCCTTTCTTGTCTGTGTATTCTACTTTTTTTGTAGTCCCTTTGAACCATGAATCTTTGGAGGATATTGTTAATTTCAAATTAATATTCGGATTCATTGACATGAAATTTTTAATTTCAATTAATGTCTGATGTGCATTTTCAACTAATGTCTTACTGTTCGGCTCAAACGCTTTGAAGCTGAACAATTCTACTCCGGGTGTGACTTTTCTTACAAATATATTTTGATTGATTTCTTTATATGTAGCATTTTCAGGAAGCTGAAAATATGCTGACGGTTCAACAACCACATACTCTTTCAATGCGAGATAATAATTCTCACCTGAATTCAGTACAACCTGGTAAGAACCGTCCGTTGCTCCGGATTGGCTTTGGTTCTTCTTTCCGGACTCACTTGTAAATCTGAAAGATGTTCCGACCGGCTGACCGGTTCCCTTATCAATGATTTTCCCCTGCATAAGAATTACTGCACCGATGGGATTGGCATTAACATTATTTATATATAAAATTGAGATAATAAATATCACTATTAATAATTTCACTTTGGAACTATTCATATCAATCCAATAATTTTTTGAAATTTTAAATAGTAGCTATAACGAAACGAAAAAAAATATATTGAGTTTTCTCAGGTATCACTCTTCCCTGATTGCTTCTGTAATTATCGTTTTGGAAGCTCTTCTGGCGGGGTATATTGCTGCTGTGATTGATAAAAATAATGATAAAATACTTACCAAAATTATATCTGTTGCGTGAATTGAAACGGGTATTGCATTTATTATAAATTTACTTGTATCGAGCCGGAATAAGGAATATTTGATTTGTGCCAGGCATAAACCCAATCCTATTATTACACCGGTGAACGTACTTATTATTCCTATCAATAATCCTTCCATCAGATAAATTTTTTGGATTAATTTACTTGTTGCACCAATCGCTTTCAGTACTCCAATATCAGCTCGCTTCTCTACGACAGTCATTGAAAGTGATGCTAATACGTTGAATGCGGCAATCACTATTATCAAGCTCAATATGATGAATGAAACATATCTTTCGAATTGCATGATATTATATAATTCTTTGTGTAAATCATACCAGGTCAGAATCTTTGCATCCTTATTAATAATTTCTTTTAATTTTGATTTTACTTTTTCCAGGTCATAAAGCGATTTCAGCTTTATATCGACAGTCAATGCAGAACCTTTCGGAGGAGAAAATAATTCGACTCCCGGGAAGTAAGACGTATAAGCATAGTAATCGTCGTACTCTTTAGCATTAGTCTGGAAAATGCCTGTTACCCTTGTTCTTACCTGTACCGGTTCCGTAAAACTTCTTGCAGCATATTCAATCATTTTAGGTGAAACCAATGAAACCGTATCTCCTGTCAGAACTTTCAGCCGGTCTGCAAGACCTGAACCAATCACAATTCCCGGGAGTTCATCTCTTTCGGTTATATCAAATCTCCCTATAATGAGCATATTTGCAATGCCGGAAACAGAATTTATTTCTTCCCGTTTCACTGCATTCAATGTAATAACATTCATACTGTTATTTTTGAGTGCAATAATTCTCCCCTGCAATCCCGAAGATGCAGCTTTTACTTCACTTAATTTTCTTATTTTTTTCAATATGGAATCGGTATTATGCAGCCATGCACCTTCATTAGCAACTATCCTTATATGCGGGTCAAATCCGATTAGCTGCTGTTCGGCAAATTCACGAAATCCGTTGAAGATTGATGTTACACATATTATTGCTGCAATTCCAACAACAATCCCGATTATTGAAATTGTCGAAACAACTGTAATAAAATGAAAAGAACGCACTGTGAAGATATACCTCACAGCAATTTTTAATGCTAATTTTAAGGAGCTTTGTTCTTTCATTAAATAAATAAACAGTAATTTCCAATGATGCAATTTGCTTAAAATTGCGTGAGAATACAAGAAATGTTATAATAGTATTATTATTTTCCCGGAATAAATAACGGGATAATTGCATCGGTGATTTCTCCGATACATTCCATCACATTTTGCTCTCTTTTGAAAATATCTTTAGCATGATATTTGTGATTTGGCAGCTTTGTCTTTACATTGAATGCATAGCCATCAATCAAAAATCTTTCCCCGTTGATTATAAAATTACCTGTCAGAACCCATTTCACGTGGAGTGAATCTGCTGCCTTCCACATGTCCGATTGATACTGCGGATTGTTTGGGTCGAGATTGAACTGTGCCAAAATAGTTTCAACAGAATCAAATGGAACTATCCTGAAATATTTCTCCTCAGGGTCCTTGCTGAACATGGATTTTGTCAGTGAATCCTGCAATTTGTAGCACCAGATGTTCAGTTTAAGGTTACCGTCCTTGTTCATAAACGGGAATACTGCAATGCGGACTTGTGAGTGAGCGACAATAGAGAAAAAAACGACAAAACAAACAATAAAAGATATTAACTTTTTCATAATTAACTCCTGCAAGAGTTATTTTAAATCGGGATTATTATCTAATTCCTTTTTTATTTCAATAAAAGAATTCTTAAGTATTGAACCCATTTTTTCCGAATTATCGAAATCATGTTCTTTGGCATATCCCATTAACTCTATACCCTGGGCTGCTATGTTATCCAAACCGAACTGGAAGCAGGAACCTTTAAGCGTATGTCCGAACCTGTATAAATCATCCCAGTTCTTACTTTCAATCAAAGCTTCAAATTGGCTGTCAATGTCCTGTATCCATGTGTCAACAAATTCAGGAAGTAATTCTCGAATAAACGGGTCATCTGGTAAATGCACTACATATCCTAACATAATAATTTTAACATAAATTATTCTCCCATTAGCAACAACAGGCAGAATTATAAGATGGAAGAAAGCGATAAGCCGAATTTTGTCTTGGGATTAATCATTAATGATTATTCCGAGGCAGTTATTAATCTTGAAGCAATGTCGCCATTACTTTCCTGCAGTCTACCCGGTAACATCGGCAAAATGCCGATTGAGCGAACCACTCTTTATTCCGGTTTCCCGGAATCTGCTACCTTATTTGACTTTGCTCCATGCAGGGTTTGCCGTACCGTTGCGGTCACCCGCAACGACGGTGGGCTTTTACTCCGCCGTTTCACCATTGCCTCCATGACTTCCGGTAAACCGGAACGGATTGGCTGTTTGCTTTCTGTTGCACTATCCGTCAGCTTGTCCAAGAGGATTTGCTGCCTTCGTGTTACGAAGTGCATAGTTCTGTGGAGTTCGGACTTTCCTCATCCCGATTAATCGGGACGCAACTGCCTGCTTTCCCCCAAATTTTATTTTTTAAAGAACTAACTTAATAATAATCCAAATTTAATAAAAAACAATTTTATCCGAAAATATCTTCATCATTGATTATTATATCTTCGGGATACAATATTCTGCCACAATTCTCACACGTGAATATCATTTCGAGATTATTCCTGATTTCCACAATTTTCTGAGGTGGGATGGAACTGAAACAACCTGAGCATGAATTGCGCTTGACACGGACAGCAGCATCGAGTGTATGGTCCCGAATTCTGTTGTATTCCTTAATAAATTCCTTGTTAATTTTCTTCAACGTATCCTTGCGCTTTTTTACCAGCAGCTTTACATCCTCATCCTGGTCGTTAGTTATCGTGTTAAATTCCTCTTTAGCATCCTTCAATTCGGATTCGATTGATTTGACATCCTGTTTCTGCTCATCAATCTTTGCATTAAGATTTTCTTCTTTTATACCTGTCGTTCTGAGTTCGGTAGAAAGTTTCCCGTATTCATCTCTTATATTTTCTATTTCTTTTGTGATTGCATCGAATTCTTTATTATTTCGTACGAGAAACTGCTGCTTTGAAAGTTTATCTTCCTTTTCCTTCAGGGATTTCAATTTCACTTTTGCATTTGCTGCAAACTTTTTATTATCAGACAATATTTGTTCCGATTCCTCAAATCTGATTTTTGCCTCTTCCAATCTTTTTTCAATATTTTTCAATTTATCCGGGAGGTCTCCAAATTCTTCTTTCCTCTCATCGAGTTCATCGTCTATTTTTGAAAGTAAAGCCAGTCTGTAAATCTGTGAATTCATTAATTCTGCACCATTTTTTTGTTACTATTTATTAAATAATTATTCTGCTTTGTATGGTATAAATTGCCATTTGGAAAATAATGAACTGGATTCGTTAAAACCTTAGACACATTAATTTTTAAATCTTTATCTCCCTTAAACGGTTTTGTCAATAATTGAGCAATTCCGTTCGGAACAAACTGTTCCATTTCATAATGGCCGGGGTCAATTAAAACCATTTTACCATAGACTCTGTGATAATGATGATATGAAATATCAGCTGTTATAAAAGCATCCACTCCGCTTACTAATGCTTCACTAATAAAACCTGAGCCGCTACCCCCGACGATTGCTATTTTTTTGATTTTTTTATTCTTCCCGGTTTCTGAATGTTTTATTGGTGAATTGCATATTTTGTGGATTCTATTCAAAAGGAGATTCAAACTTATTGCTTTGGGAACAGACGCAATCACACCTAACCCTCGTTCGTTGTAAATATTGCTTTTGATGAGAAATTCCTCGAATTTAAATCCAAGTTTATCTGCCAAAATTTTTGAAGTGCCTTCGCTGTATGCATCGAATGTTGTATGTATTGAAATCAAAGCAATCGAATTTTTAATTAATTCTGAAGATAAATATCCGACACGATCGCTATCGATGATTGCTAAAATCGGATTGTATATCAGGGGGTGGAAAGTAACAATGCAATCACATCTTAATTTAATTGCTTCTCTTATAACATTCTTATCCACTTCCATCGTAATCAAGATATTTGAAACATTTTCCCTCCCCGCCTGAATTTGTAAACCAAGCCGATCGTCTTCAATCCCTGAATCCTGTGGTAATATTTTATTGATTTTATTAAGTAAGCTTACAAGCTTCATTAAACTTCTCTTTAAAAATATATTTGGTTTCGTTAAACCATTTGATAATTTGCCTTCGATTTATTCTCAAAATTACAAAATAAATTTGTAATACAATTTTTCATTGTGCAAATACGTTATCATTATTAACGTTTTAATTTTAATATGATTTTTGTATGTCTGAGTTCGAAATATGAAATGGTATCAAATTTTTAAATGTCTGAAATTTGTTCCGTAAATTTTTCTCTTTTTTATTAAGTATATTATGATAAACAGTTTTATAAAATCCATATTATCAGTTTTAATATTTAATCTATTTATAACCTACCCTTCATCCTATACTTTTGGACAAGTAAAGGGTGAACCGGCAAAATCATTTAATCCTGACACAAATTTTATATTTCAGTCGCCAAGACCTCTTATTAATTCAAATCCGAATTCGAATTCACCGAGAAGGGCTTGGGGTATTGATTTGATTTTCTCAAACAGCGGATTCGGTGTAGGGACTTTTTATCAATATTATATAGCTCATGATTTATTTTCATTCGCCAGCTTATATATTTCTGGTGCAAGGAATACAGACGAAACCGAATGGGTTGACCAATATACAGGTGAAACTATAATTATTGATAAAATTAACCGGCTCTATATGTTCCCTCTTACTCTTGGATTACAGCAATATTTGTTTACAGATGTTATATCAGAATCCATGAAATTATTTGCACAGGGAGGTTTGGGACCAACATTCATTCTTTCCACACCTTATGACCATGAATTTTTCTCCGCTTTTTCTTTTGCAAAATTTTATACAAGGTTTGGTACTTTTATAGGTGTCGGTGCCGATGTAGGAAGCGGGACTTCTTTGCTTACTATCAATGCACGCTATTATTACATCCCGTTTGGCGGAAATGGACTTGAAAGTATAAGGAATTCCCCGATAAAAGATTTTGGCGGTTTATTCCTCTCATTAAGTTTCGGAGCAAGATTCTGATAATTACTCGAAAGCCGGGATTCCGGTAATATCCTCTCCTAAAATCAAAGTGTGAATATCATCGGTTCCTTCATAAGTTTTAACGGATTCCAGATTAGCGGCATGCCTCATAATGTGATACTCATACAGTATTCCGTTTGCTCCGTGTATCTCTCTTGCAATTCTGCATGCGGTGAGTGCAATATCAACGTTATTTCTCTTAGCCAGTGAAGTCTGCTGGAACCTGTCTTTTCCTTCATCTTTCAACCGTCCAAGGCGGTAAGCAACAAGCTGGGCTTTGGTAATTTCATTAAGCATCCACACAAGTTTTTCTTGTATAAGCTGGAAAGAGGCAATCGGCTTGTTGAATTGAATCCTCGATTTTGCATATTGAACCGATGAATCATATACCGCCATTGCAGCACCGACAGCACCCCACGAAATTCCGTATCTTGCCTGAGTCAGACAGCTTAAAGGTCCTTTCAGTCCTTTAATATCTATTAAATTTTCTTCAGGGATTTCGCAATCCTGAAAAATCAACTCAGAAGTAACAGAAGCTCTCAAGGACAGTTTCCCTTTCATTTCGGGAGCTGTAAATCCTTTTGTTCCTTTTTCAACAAGGAATCCCGTTATCACACCATCGAACTTTGCCCAAACAACAGCAATATCTGCTATTGTACCGTTTGTTATCCACATTTTGGCACCATTCAGCAGGTAGCCGCCATCAATCTTCTTTGCATTAGTTAGCATTCCCGAAGGATTAGAACCGTAATCCGGTTCGGTCAAACCGAAACAACCAATTGCTTCGCCGCTTGCAAGCTTTGGAAGCCATTTATTTTTTTGTCCTTCAGTTCCATAAGTGTAAATGGGATACATTACGAGTGAATTTTGAACCGAAGCAAATGAACGGATTGCCGAATCTCCCCGTTCGAGTTCCATCATTGCAAGACCATACCCCGTATAACTTGCGCCTGCACCGCCATATTCAGGTGGAATAGTAATTCCCAACAATCCGAGCCCGGACATTTTAGGGATTAATTCCGACGGGAAAGTGCCCTTAAGATAATGTTCGCCTATTATTGGCAATACTTCATTCTCGACAAATTCCCTGACAGAATACATAATCAGCTTCTCTTCATCGGAAAGAAGTTCCTCTATATTGTAATAATCTATTGCATTGTACGCCATAAAATTTCCTGTTTATTTAAATTATATATTTTTTTTGCATGGCAAAAATATTTATAAAATACGATAAACTCATATTTTTCTTTTTGTTATAAAGAAAAAGTTCGTAAATTTGTATTCATCTAATGGGCTGTATGCCCATTTTTTGTTTTCTGATTTTATAGAAAAAAATTTTGTATTAGTTATTTAAGCCGAAAAGATGGGTCAAAGAAAAGCTAAATTCAAGGTAGATAAAAAGCTTATTATTGATGCTTTTGCTGAGATGGCAAAAGAAAAGAACATTGATAGGGACTTGCTCCAGGGAATAGTCGAAGAGACCTTATCCATGCTGGTAAAAAAGAAATACAGCCCGGAGGCAAACTTCGAAATAATAGTGAATATGGATAAAGGGGATATAGAAATCTATCTCATGAGGACCATTGTCGAGGAAGTTGAGAACCCTTCTCTTGAGGTATCGCTCGAAGAAGCAAATGAAAGAGGCGAAGAGAAATATGAAGTCGGTGAGGAATTCATCGAGGAAATTACTTTAGATAACATTAATATGAGTTTCGGCAGGAGATTAATATCATTAGCTTCACAAAATCTGAATCAAAAAATTCGCGAAGTCGAAAAAGACAACATATACAATGAATACAATACAAAAGTCGGTGAAATAATAATCGGGGAACTCTATCAAATCAGGCGTAACAGCATCCTTGTTTTACACAACAAAGTAGAAGCAATTTTACCAAGAGAAGAACAAATACCTAACGAACCATATAGATTTAAAAAGAATCAGACAATTAAAGCAATAGTAAAAGAAGTACGCAGAAGCGGAATTTCAGGTTTGCCCGAAATAATTTTATCGAGGTCATCCGATGATTTTCTGGCTCGGCTTTTTGAGATTGAAATCCCCGAAATATACGACGGCATCATTCAAATAAAATCAATAGCTCGCGACCCTGGAGAAAGGTCGAAGGTGGCTGTCGTATCGTTTGACGACCGGGTTGACCCCGTTGGTGCGTGTGTCGGGATGAAAGGCATCAGGATACATTCTATCGTTCGCGAACTTAATAACGAGAACATAGACCTCATCGAGTATTCCGATAACGATGCCGAATTCATCGCAAAAGCTCTTCTACCTGCTAAAGTGAAAGAAGTAAACGTTCAGCCGGAAATAAGAAATGCAACAGTGGTTGTCCCCGATGACCAGGTTTCTCTTGCTATAGGCAAAAACGGACAAAATGTCAGGTTAGCTTCCAAACTTACCGGTTATTCGATAACATTAATCAACGAGACCGGCGAGGATATTGACCTTTCCGAATTTGAAGAAGAGATTGGGTCCGAACTTTATCAACGGTTAATTGATAATGGAATTGAAACAGCAAGAGGATTCCTCGAAACCGAACCCGAAGAATTACTGAAAATAAAAGGAATGACTAAAAAGGTTCTTCTGGAAATCCGTTCTATCCTTCTTGGTGAATTTGATGAACCGGAAACTGATGAAATGATAGAAAAAATAAAAAATCTAAAAGTAAAATCATCGAGGTCCAAAAAGGCAAAACAAGAGGAAATAATTGAACCTGAAGAAAAAATAGAATCAAAAGAGATTATTGATGAAAAAGAAGAAGTCGAAGAATCTTAATCCATGAATTTTATTTCAAAGATAAAACAGGAAAATAACTTCAAAGGGAATTATGGCAGGTGGTAAAGGAATAAAATTATTCAGAATTGCAACTGAGATAAATATCGGTAAAGATGCGATTGTAGAATTTCTGCAATCAAAGGGCTTTTCTATTGAAAATAAACCCACTGCCACTTTGTCCGAGGAAATGATTGAAATTGTTCATGACAAATTCAAAAAAGAAATTCTTGTTGCCGAAAAGCAAAGAGAAAAAATAGAGAAGCATAAACAGATTCGTAAATCTTCAGTTGAATCAGTTTCAAAACCTGTCGAATCTGCAAAAACAAAGGAAGCTCAAAAACCAAGTGCTAAAGAAAAAGAACCTGAAATTCCAACAAAGCAAATTGAGGTGAAAACCGAGCCGGAAATAACAAAGTCGAAGCTGGAGAAAGATAAGACCCAGGTTACCGAAAAAATAGGTATTCCTGAAACAAAAAAACTTCATATCATTGATAAAATTGACCTCGATGCAATAAGCTCAAAAGATAAGAAAAAACCATCTAAGAAGAAGCCGTCAAAAGAAGATTTCAAAGAAAAACCAATAAAAGAAGAAAAAGTTGAAGGAAAACCGGAAGAAAAAGTCAAGAAACCTGTTGTTAAAGAAAAAATAGTTGAGATTCCATCCGATAAGAAAAAACTTGAAGATATTAAAGAAGAAAAAGTAGAAATCGTTCCTGTCGAACCTGTTAAAGAGGTTCAGGAAGTTCTCGATTTTAAGAAAGAGAAAATACCTGGAGAAGCACAGCCGGAAGGTGAGAAACCAAGAGGAAAAAAGAAAAGAAGGAAGAAAAGAATAGCCCAGGTTCAAATTGAGCCGGGAGTTGCTCCCAAACTTCGTGGCTTAACTATTGTCGGAAAAATTGAACTTAATAAAGAACAACTCGAAGAAATTAAAGGAAGAAAAGAAAAAAGAGGAAAAAGGTTTGAGGATGAAGAGGAAGAAATTGAACTTTTAGGAAAAGGAAAATTCCTCAAATCGAAAAAGAAGATAAAAAGCCGCCTGAAAGACAGGGTTGTTGAAAAAGTAAGGACGGTCGATAAGAAAAAGAAAAGAAAAATTTCTGTAAGAGATTTAATCTCTGATGACGATATTGATAAAGCGATAAAGCAGACACTTGCCGGAATGGAGGAATCATCGTCGGTCAGTCAGCGATCCAAGATGAGGTCAAAGAGAAGAGCTGTAAGGGAAGCCGAAGAATTAAGACGCAGTGAAGAGAAAGAACTCGAAGCAAGAAAAATCCAGTTGAGTGAATTCGTTACGACAAATGACCTTGCAAATCTGATGGGTGCCAATCCAAGCGAAATTATTATGAAGTGCATGGAATTAGGTCTGATGGTTAGTATAAATCAGCGGCTCGATAAAGATACTATTACAATAATTGCCGATGATTATGATTACACTGTCGAATTTCTCGATGAAAAAGCCATGCAAATAATGCAGGATTTCGATGAGGAAGATAAGCCGGAGGATTTATCTCCGCGTTCACCTATCGTTACCGTAATGGGACATGTTGACCATGGTAAAACTTCATTACTCGACTTCATAAGGAGTACCAATGTCGTTGCCGGGGAAGCAGGTGGTATCACACAACACATTGGTGCTTACCGTGTAGCTATGCATGACGGTAAATATATTACATTTCTCGATACACCCGGACATGAAGCATTTACTGCAATGAGAGCAAGGGGTGCACAGGTTACCGATATTGTTGTCCTGGTAATTGCTGCTGACGATAGCGTCATGCCTCAGACTGTAGAAGCGATAAGCCATGCTCAAGCGGCTAATGTTAAGATTATAGTTGCAATTAACAAAATTGATAAGCCGGATTCTAATCCTGAAAGAATAAAACAACAGCTTACCGATTATAATATATTAGTAGAAGAATGGGGTGGAAATCACCAAAGTGTTGAAATTTCTGCAAAAACCGGAAAAAATGTCGAGCTTTTATTGGAAAAGATTTTACTGGAAGCCGAACTTCTCGAGTTAAAATCAAATTATGACAGGAAAGCCCGTTGTGCAGTTATTGAAGCAAATATGGACAGAGGATTCGGTACAGTAGCTACCGTAGTTGTACAAAAAGGCAGGTTAAGAATCGGCGATGCATTTGTTGCAGGAGTTAGTTCAGGAAGAGTCAGGGCAATGTTCGATGAACGAAGCCGGAAAGTTGATGAAGCCGGTCCTTCGATGCCTGTGAGAGTAATAGGATTTGACGGAGTTCCGGAAGCCGGTGATATATTAGCTGTTGTTGATACCGATATTGAAGCAAGAGCAATTGCAAATGACAGGCATCAATTAAAGAGAGAACAATCACTAAGACAGGTACACCACATTACACTCGATGAAATTTCAAATGAAATAAAATTAGGCGGTATCAAAGATTTACATTTGATTATTAAGGGCGATGTCGGTGGTTCTGTCGAAGCGCTTAGCGATTCTTTACAAAGATTATCGCATGAGGAAGTAAGAATCAGCATATTACACAAAGGAGTCGGTTCTATTACAGAATCGGATGTAATGCTCGCAGTTGCATCGAATGCAGTAATAATAGGATTCCAGGTCTCTCCTACCGCTAAAGCAAGAAAATTAGCTGAAAAAGAAGGAATAGACATCAGATTATACAGCATTATTTACGATGCTATTGACGAAGTAAAATTGGCACTCGAAGGTATGCTTAATCCCGAATTAAGAGAGGAAATAAGTGCTACAGTCGAAATTAGAAAAGTTTTCAAAATCAGCAAGCTTGGACAAATTGCTGGATGTTATGTTCAGGAAGGAAAAATCAGCCGTAACGACAGGGTTCGTCTTTTGAGAGATGGATTACCAGTCTATAATGGAACTATTCATTCTTTGAAAAGAAATAAAGATGATGTTAAGGAAGTTGAATCCGGATATGAATGCGGAATTATTTTGGATGGATTCCAGGACTTTGAAGAAGGCGATTCAATACAAGCATACAAACTTTTGGAAATAAAAAGAACACTTTAATAGATTATAATTTTTTTTGTTGAAATATTGTAGAAAAGTGAATAAATTAATATGTCTGTCAGAGCAGAAAAAGTAGGAAGTGTAATTAAAAGAGCAATTGCAGAACCAGTAGCAAGACTTGCTGCTGAACATTCAGCGGGATTCGTTTCCGTCACTTCGGTAAAATTAACATCGGATTTACAAATCGCCAAGGTCTATCTGAATGTTTTTGGCGGGAAATTGACACCGGCACAATTTCTTCCTATTATTGACGATAAAAGAGGAATGTTGAGAAAACTTATTGGTTCCAAAGTTCGGCTTAGATTCACTCCTGAACTCAGGTTTTATATCGATGATACTTACGAACAAATGCAGCATATCCAGACATTACTCGATTCGGTTCATCAGGATTCAAAAGAAACAAAAGTTAATCTGGATGATTATAAAATCGAACTTAAAGATTATAATATTTAAATATTTTAATTTTTTCCGTTACAATTAAAGCCGATACTTTGATTACCGGTATATTATTATTTATCTGATTATTATGTATTTTCTTACCCGTAATTCAATTGAAAAATGTTCCGAGTGGCTGTCTGAAGCTGTTACTTCAGGAGCTGCAGTACTAATTGATAAGGATAAAAACTGGACTTCATTCGATGTTATTGCCAAGCTTAGGCGATTAACCGGTATCAGGAAAATCGGACATACCGGCACACTTGACCCACTTGCTACAGGATTATTGATTGTTTGTGCAGGTAAGGCAACTAAAGAAATAGATAAATTCAAATATGACTTCAAAACCTATCAGGCAACAATTAAAATCGGTGTAACAACAAAATCTTACGATGGAGAAACCGAAGAAATAATTTTGGGAAGTGATAATTGGGAATCGGTAAATAGTTCACCGGGAGGAACATTCACCAAAATTGAAGATTTATCTGATGAAATAATAACAAAAATAATTTTATCTTTTAAAGGATTCTCAGCTCAGGAACCCCCTCTTTATTCGGCAAAGAAAATAAAAGGTGTTCCTGCTTATAAATTAGCAAGAAAAGATAAACAAATAAAACTGGAACCAAAACAAATAGAAATCAGTGAAATTCAAATAAAAAGTATTGAAATTCCGTTTATATCCTTCAAAATTGTATGTTCTGCTGGAACATATATCAGAGCATTGGCAAGAGATATCGGGATAAAATTAGGTTGCGGTGCCTATTTATATGAATTAAGAAGAACAGCAATTGGGAATTATCAGCTTGAAGATGCTCTTACAATTGATGAGTTAAAATATAAATTTGAGGATTTAAGGAAATAATTAATGATAAAAGTTTACAGGAATTTCAATGAATTGGATTTTGATAAGGGTACTGTATTAACGGTCGGCACCTTCGATGGTGTACATAAAGGGCACCAGGTAATACTTAAGAAGTTGCTGGAAATCGGTAAAGCTGAATCATTAATACCGGTAGTACTTACTATTGACCCGCATCCGCAAATTGTTCTGAAAAAAGAAGGTAAAAACCCTGTAATGCTTTTAACAACTATTGAAGAAAGAATTTTATTATTTGAAAAATTCGGTATAGAAAACCTATTTATAATTCCTTTTACCTATGAATTTTCTCAGACTCCGCCTGATGCTTTCATAAAAGAATATCTTGTTGATAAATTTTTAATGAAAAAAATTCTAATCGGATATGACCACATGTTTGGCAGAAACAGGGAAGGAAATAAGGATTTATTAAATCAGTTAAGTTCCACCCTGAATTTTGGTGTTGATAAAATTGATGCTTTAATCGAAAATGATACTACTGTTTCAAGCACAAAAATCAGGACTGCACTGATTAATAAAGAATTAGAATCTGCAAACAAAATGCTGGGTTATGATTACATAATAAACGGAATAGTTGATAAAGGAGAAGGCAGAGGCAGAACTCTCGGATTTCCAACTGCAAATGTCAGGATTGACAATATAAACAAACAATTCCCTGGTGTCGGGGTTTATTTGGTTTCATCCGAAATAAACGGCAGAAAATATTACGGAATGGCTAATCTCGGAACAAGGCCTACATTCTCAAACAACAACAGGATTTTTCTCGAAGTCTATTATTTCGACCTCGATTTAGATTTATATGATAAAAAAATATCAGTATCTTTTTTGAAATTCATACGCGATGAAAAGAAGTTCACAACGGTTGGTGAATTGATAAATCAAATAAAAAATGATGAGTTATATTGTCGGGATTTGATAAAAAGATTTTAAAATTAGAAGTATTTTTCGTAATTTTGAAGTCTTGAAAAATTGGAGTTAATAAATGATAACAAAAGAACATAAGACAGAATTAATAAACAAGTTTGGTGTCAAAGTCGCAGATACAGGAAGGTCTGAAGTTCAGGTAGCTTTACTTACAGCCCGGATCAATGACTTAACTCATCATCTTGACGGTCATAAAAAAGACAATTCAAGCCGCCGGGGTTTAATAAAGCTTGTTAGCAAAAGAAGAAAATTATTGGATTATTTAGCAAAAAAAGATATTAACAGGTACAGGGACGTTCTGAAATCATTAGCTTTAAGAAAATAAAAGAACAGGCGGATTAATTCCGCCTTCTGAGTTCGTGAACCACCACCTGTTTAAATCTCATCGGATTTGCTTATCATTAGAATTTTAATTAATTATTTAGAAGTTATATTATGTCAAAAGAAGTAGCAAGTATAGAATTTGCCGGAAAAACTTATTCTTTAGAAACCGGAAGAATGGCAAAGTTTGCCAATGGCTCTGTTATGGTTAGATGCGGCGACACTATGGTGTTAGTTACAGTTGTAGCCGAAAGTGAAGCCAATCCTGATATGGATTATATGCCTTTACAGGTCGAATACCGTGAAAAAGCCGCTGCCGCAGGTAAATTCCCCGGAGGTTTTCTTAAACGTGAAACAAGACCAAGCGACCATGAAGTAATATGTTCGAGGTTAATTGACCGTCCGATTAGGCCTATGTTCCCAAAAACCTGGAGATTCGAAACACAGGTAATAGCAAATGTTGTTTCTTTTGATACGGAGGTTGACTCAGATACATTGGGTGCGGTCGGAGCTTCTGCAGCTCTTATGATTTCAGATATTCCGTTTAACGGACCGGTTTCCGAAGTCAGAGTCGGCAGAGTTGACGGTGAATTCATTATCAATCCTTCATTTGCACAACTTGAACAATCGAATATTGACATGACTATTGCTGGGACAGATACATCAATCGTAATGGTTGAAGGCGAATGTCATGAAATTTCAGAAGATGATTTTCTTAAATCACTTGAATTTGCGCATGAAAAAATAAGACAATTAAATGATTTACAGAGACAACTTGCATCAAAATTGAATATTGTTAAAAGAGAATTTGTTGATAAAGAAATTCCCGATGAATTAACTCAATCAGTAAAAGATGTCGTAAAAGAAGAACTTATTAAATATGTTCATACAATAACAACCAAGAATGAAAGAAGTGAATGGAGAAAAAAACTCAAAGATTTAGCTATTGAAAAATTAACGGAAAATTTTTCTGAAAAAGAAGAATATAAAGATGTTGATTTAAGTTTATATGCCGAAGAAATTCTTTCAAAACTTGAAAAACAGGAAATGAGAAAGATGATTCTCGATGAAGGCAAGCGTCTTGACGGAAGAACAACAACTGACATTCGTCCAATCACATGCGAAATAGGTATTTTACCACGAGTTCATGGTTCATCGCTATTCACAAGAGGAGAAACTCAGAGTCTCGGAATGGTTACACTCGGAACAAAAAAAGACGAGCAGATGATTGACGGTTTGCTTCCAACTTATACAAACAGGTTTATGCTTCATTACAATTTCCCGCCCTTCTGCACCGGAGAAACCGGCAGAATGGGAACTGGTAGAAGGGAAATAGGACACGGGCATTTAGCGGAAAGAGCATTGAAACTCATGCTCCCGGAACAAAACGAATTTCCTTATGCAATCAGAATTATTTCAGAAATTCTTGAATCGAATGGTTCATCTTCGATGGCAACAGTGTGTTCGGGCAGTCTTTCATTATTCGATGCAGGAGTACCGATGAAAAAAGCAGTAGCAGGAATTGCCATGGGTTTGATTAAGGAAGAAGATAAAGTTGCAATATTAAGCGATATTCTTGGCGATGAAGATTTCCTCGGTGATATGGATTTCAAAGTAACCGGAACAGCAGATGGAATTACTGCGTGTCAAATGGACATAAAAATAGAAGGTTTACCACTCGAAATAATGGCACGCGCACTTGAACAGGCAAAACAAGGACGTCTTCATATACTTTCAAAAATGAATGAATTGATTTCAGAGCCAAGACCCGAATTATCACCTTATGCACCGAGATTTACTACAATTCAGATTCCAACTGAAACAATCGGCGCTGTTATTGGTACAGGTGGTGAGACAATAAGAAATATAGTCAAAGAAACAGGAGCGGAAATCAATATCGAAGATGACGGAACAGTAACTATTGCAGCCACTTCAGGTGAATCAAGCGACAGTGCAAGAAAAATGATTGAAAGCATTATCAAAAAGCCAGAAGAAGGTGAAACTTATAATGGTACAGTAATGGAAATCCGTGAAGGCATGGGTGCATTTATTGAATTCATACCCAAAAAGCAGGGATTATTACATATATCACAAATCGCACACGAAAGAACGACAAACATTGCTGATGTCTTAAAAGTCGGTGAAAAAATCGAAGTAAAACTACTCGAAATCACACCCGATGGAAAATTCAGGTTAAGCCGCAAAGCATTACTTCCAAGGCCCGAAGGAATGCCAGAGGAAGAAGACGATTACAAACGTCGTGAGCCATCACATGGCAGACGGCCTGGTGGTAACCGTCGTGATGACCATCGTGGCGGCGACAGAGACGACCGCAGAGGACCCAGAAGAAGATACTGACATTTTATAAAAATCTAATCTTGAATCATATCATCAATGATATGACATCGAACTTTATTATTTTTGCAGATGAAATAAATCTTTAGATAATTATTTTAATAAAGGCATAATGTCTAATTATAAGATATATGAAGGGAATTGTTTGGATATTCTTTCCATTTTAAAGGAAAAGATTGACCTTACATTTCTTGACCCTCCATTCAATCAAAATAAAGAGTACAAATTCCATGATGATAATTTATCAGAAAATGATTACTGGATAATGATGAGTGAAGTTTGTAAGAAAGTTTTTACACTTACTTCAAAAGGTGGGGCAATATATTTTATGCAAAGAGAAAAAAACACTGAACAAGTTCTACACTGCCTGAGAGATACCGGCTGGACACTGCAAAATCTTATAATATGGAAAAAGAAAACTTCCGCTGTGCCTTCATTGAATAAATTCGGTAAACATTATCAAATAATTGCTTTCGCAACAAAAGGAGAGAAACCGAGATTATTTAATAAACTTAGAATTTCACCCCCACTTCCACCTAATTATAAAAACGGATATGAAAATGGTATCTTTGTTACTGATGTTTGGGATGATATTCGTGAATTAACTTCAGGATATTTTGCCGGTGACGAAGCAATCAGGAATAATGATGGTGAACGTTATCACAAACAGCAATCACCAGTTTCATTATTATTGAGGATTATTTTATCATCATCAAAAATTGGGGATACAATACTTGACCCGTTTGCAGGGACAGGTACTGCTTTATTAGTAGCAAATCAATTACAAAGGCAATCCATAGGAATAGAAATAGACCCTGAAAATGTTAAGTGTATTAAAACAAGAATCAGCAAGTTTAGAGAATCGGATAATATTAACAAGTATTATAAAGAATATATTAATACTGAAAATCTCAGTGAATTGTGGGATGTTGGAAAACAGGTAGATATTAGGAGTAATAAACAAAAAATAAAAACTTTGTTTGAAAATTAATTATGTATTCAATTTATCATTTCTTCAAATCAATAGTAACAAATAAAGAACAATTTCTAAAAGTAAAAAAACTGGATGAATTTCAATATAATGAAACAATGCTTTCATGTAAAAGTATTGGAGTTTTCCCCGATATGGCTATTAAACTTAATAAAGATAAAAGTATTTTTTCAGGTGGTGAGCTTATAGAATTAAAAGATAGTGTTACTTATTCAGTATCTTCTTTCAATTCAACAATACCTTCTAAAACAAAACAAATTTCAAAAATAATATCAAGCACGAACAGTAGTATTTATAAACAAATGGAAAATGCAGGAAATGAAGTATTCTCACTTCCTGAAAGAGAGGTATATTATCTTGTCAGAGGAAGAAAATCAGGGCAAACAAAAATTTGTCTTATAAGTGGTGCATTTTTCGAAACAATTAATATTGAAAAATTAATAAATGAATCTTTCATGCAGGTACTGGATGAAAGTATTAAAAATTCAAATGCTATAATTACTCCTGAAGTTAAAACCTTTCTTCACAATCTTTTTTCTGAACAAGAAAATTTCAGCAAAGTAAGGAATGTCGAAAAAGCATCTGTGAAATTAAGATTCAGAATAATGACTGAAGTTAAATCAGAAGGAAATATTTTGAACTCCAAAATGTATCCCGAAATAATTGATAACTCATTAAATTTAATAATTCAATGCGATTCAAATCAACAGGAAATAAATATTTTGAAAAAATTTAATTTAGTATTCAATAAAAAAGAATTAAATCAATTTAAAATCTTTAAATTAAAGCATCATTTAAACGGATTCTTTCTTGTATTTCAACTTCCTCTCTAATCTTCATTCCACAATTTTTTTAAACTTCCCATAATTCCTGATATTTTCAAGATATTTGTCCGTCTTTGCTCTCTGTTTATATTGAGGAGCTATTTCGAGAGATTTCTCCAATGATAATAATGCCTTCGATTTATTTTTCTGTAATGAATAAATACATGCTCTGACATAATAAGCTCCTGCATCGTTTGATTTAAGCTCCAAAACTTTGTCAAAACATTTGAGTGATTCATTGTATTTATCCGCTTTGAAATATCCTATTGCGAAATTATACCAGGCACTCTTATTTTTTGGGTTCAGCTCAGTTGCTTTCTTATAATTATACATTGCATCATCATTCTTACCGATTGCAAGGTATAATGTTCCAAGGTTATTCCACGCATTGTCATTTAATGGATTAAGTGAAATTGCTTTTTGATATGCTTCAATGGCTTCTTTACTCTTTTTCATACTTAAAAATGTATTGCCGAGGTTATACCAGGTTCTGTCATTATTGGGATTTATTTCCCTGGCTTTAAGAAAACTCTTAATTGCTTCTTCAGTTTCGCCTTTACTCGATAATGAAACACCCTTATTGTTCCAGTTGTTCTCACTTTTGGGATTTATCGCCAATGCCTTTTCCTGTGCAACAAGTGCATCATCGAACCTGCCGAGATTAGATAGCAAATTACCCATACCGTTCCATGCAAGCTCATACTTCGGATTATACTCAACTGCTTTATAATAGCATGTAAGTGCATCGTCGTACTTTTTCAGAATTGTAAAAAGCAGTCCTTTGTTATAATATGCAAAAACGAATTTTGGATTTATTGATAATGCTTTGTCGAATGCCTCCATAGCCAAATCATATTCTCCGATGGCTGATAAATCAATGCCTTTATTTGACCACGCACTATCATAATCAGGATAAATTTTGATTGCTTCATTGAATGACTGAATTGCCTCCTGATGTTTCCCCATATTTGAAAGTATAGTTCCACGGCTATAAAATGCTTTATAATTATTTGGATTCAATTTGATTGCTTCATTATATGATTGAATTGATTCCCCGAGTTTCCCAAGCTTACTTTCAATATTCGCTTTATTACACCAGTTCATAGGAAGATTAGGCCTGATTTCGACTGCTTTTTTAAATGCTTCTAATGATTCATCAAATCTATTCATGGTAGCAAGCAGAATACCTTTATTATTCCATGCACCCATATTGTTCGGGTCTTTGCTAATTATCTCATTCAGTTTGTTTAGCATCTCTGTTTTACCTTCTTGAGTTGGAGGTATTACTAATTGTTCCCCGGGTTTGTTGGTCTCCTGCTGGCATGAAGTAATTAATAGAACAACATATAATATCGCAATAAAGATTTTAAAATACTTCATATCAACCCCTACTCTTTTGTTTAATTCTTTCAATAGTTTTTTCATTTGTTAACTCTTTCAGTGCATCTTTTGCAATCCAACATGCTGATTTTGAATCCGGATATTTAACTAAAATACTTTTGCATGTATTAATTGCTTTTTTATTAAGTTTCAAATTCCTTTTACCTATTTGTCTCAAAGCCCAATTGACTGATTTTTTCACAAAATTCCTTTCATCGGTGGATGCTTCAATGATAAATGGAAATAATAAAACAAATTCATTATCATTGGCTTTTTTATGATGAAATGCAAGACAAGCCATCAAAGCAAAACCTGCCCTCTTCTCAAATTCTTCTTTTCTTTCACTCCATTCTTTAGCTTTCTTAAATGCAAAATCGGTTTTGTCGAGAAGATTCATCATCAATTGGTCGCAAACATCCCATGAATCCAGGCCTTTAAGCCATGATTCAGCTTGTTTAATTGTCACTTCATTTGGAATATCAATAAGAGATGCAAGAATTCTTGCTTCATGAATTCCGCTTTCCCATATCGCTAAAGCAAGTTCGTGGTTTTTGCCAATAACCTTTGCTAATTTCCTGAGTGTCGTTACTGAAATACCAAGTGTCCCGTTTGGATTAATCCCAAAACGAGCCATTCCCTCAACATTATTCTTATTTCTTAATGATTTTAACTTCTTAATTATTTCCTGATAATTCATAATTTTGAAAAATGTTGTGAAAAATTTTTCTAATTTACTTATGAAACTTTTTAAAACGAAAATTCGTATTGGAAAATTAAATTAGATAATTGGTGGATTATGCCGAGTATTGATAAAAATCCAAACTTTTTCCGTCTATTGATTATTTCGATAGCCACTTATCTTGTCATTGTCTCTTCGATAAGTTTTATTCGCTCAGTTTCATCAACAACCGATGAAAATCAATGGATAACACTACCCTCGAATTTATATATTACAAAAGAATTAAATAATTTCTCAATTGATTCAAACAGTGTTGAAAAGTTTAAAGTTAATTTATCAAAAATTAAACCCGGATTCCTTTTAAGGGATATTAACAACATTGTCGTTAAAGATACCATCCAATTACAAAAAGTTTTGAATTCCATAAAGGAATCAGAAATTAATACACTGGGTATAATAACAAATTCACTTCCAGTAAAATATTTTAAGATAAAAATAAAAAAAAGTAAAATACCCGGTGATTTTATATATGAAATGCCATCGAGTGTGTTGATTGTTAATGTATTTAAAGGTGGTGGTTCCGAACGCGCCGGTTTGAAAGCAGGTGATTTCATAATTTCAATAAACGGAATTAAATTTAAAGATGGTTACGAAGCCGATAAATATTTGAGAGTTAATAGCAGTGAAGATATACTTCATTATAAAATTATCAGGAATGGAGAAATTCATGACTATGATGTAGAACTCGCAAAAATCGGTGTTACATTTTATTTCCTCCTTATATTTTTCGTCAGTTTTGTCTTCTATGGATTCGGTTTGTTCATCGGTATCCGAAAACCTGGAATTCAAGCAGCCAGATTAATTAGTTTATCATTTGTTCTTACAGGATTTTTGATTTATAACGGAATTGAAGGTCGTTATTTTCTTGATTTTGATATTTTAACAATTCTCCAGTTTCTTACACTTTCTGCTTGCTCGGCAATTGGTTTGCCATTAATTATAAAACATCTTCTTTATTTCCCGAAAGAACATACTGAATTGATTAGGAAACAATGGATTTGGATTGTTCCTTTTATATTGGGAAGTATTTATTTCGTTTCTTCAAATGTGTTCTATATATTCTTCCTGGATGTATATAACATGACAGGATATTCCCAATTTTTCTTATTCTATTCCATTTCTGTAATTATTTACGGAATTGTCATCAGTATAATATATAGAAAATACTCTACTCCTGAAAATAAAAAAACAAGCAGGCTGGTTCGCTATGCATTTTATTTCATGTTGTTATGTTTCATAAATGCTGCTTTTTATGAAAGAATTTATTTTTTAATTTCTGAAAATCAATATATCAGAATGGCTCCTTTTCCCGAAATCGTGCCAATCTCATTATTATTGCTTGTACTCGCATATATTTATACAATCGGAAAATATTCGCTTCTCGATCTAACGATTAAAGTTCCTAAGAATATTCAATATATAATTATTTCTTCGCTATGGAAATTAACTTTCGTATGTATTATATTTCTTGTCATTTGGCTGCTGTCGAACTGGAAATTTAATTTTCCTAATATCAAACTTTCCGGTACATCAATTACTGTTTTGAATTCTCCTATCAGTCCCGATTTACAGGAAGTTTACAGTAAAATGTTAATCATATTCATATCTTTGTTCGGTGTTTTTATCTTTTGGTTATTGAATAAAGGTATTAGAAATGTTCTGGATAAAAAATTTCATCAGATTAGATTTGATTATAGAAGGGCAGCAACTGAATTTTCAGAAATAATAAGCAAAACAACAATATCGGAGCTTTCAGCAAGTATTGCTAAAGAATTAAAGGATTTGTTCCATCTGAAAAGAATCGGTATAATTTTATTTAAAAACGAAGAAAAAGTCATAGCACAGGATTACATAGGATTTGATTATAAGCAATTCAGTGAACTATGCAAAGAATCCGGAAAAAAATTATCTGATACAATCAAGGAATTTAGCGGTGAATTTAGAATCGAATATTTGTATGAACCGATTAAAACTATTTTTCACGAATATAAATTCACATATATTGTTCCGATTAAAACAAAAGATAAAGTTGAAGGTGCTGTTCTGCTCGGAGAAAAATTATCTGAGAAATCATTCACACGTGAAGACTTCAATTTCTTATCAGCCATATTAATGCAGGCATCAATTGCTATCGAGAATACATTTTTAGTTGAGGATTGCACACTCCAGGAAAGATTAAAACACGAACTCGAAATTGCCAGAAGAATTCAAATCGCTTCACTACCGCAGCGTGTCCCGGATATAAACGGTCTGGATATAGCCGGCATCTCGAAACCCGCACTTGAAGTCGGTGGTGATTTCTACGATTACCTCAACGGAACAAGAAATGAAATTACTGTCATTGTAGGTGATGTAAGCGGTAAAGGTACTTCGGCTGCTCTTTATATGTCAAAAATTCAGGGAATTCTGAGAACTTTGAATGAATTCATGCTAACACCTAAGGAATTATTTGTAAGAGCTAATCAACTATTATACAAATACCTTGAAAAAAACACATTTGTTACTGTAATTGCTGCTAAGTTCGACTCTACCGTTAGAAAAGTAAACATAGCAAGAGCAGGTCATCTGCCTATCTATTATTATAGTTCAAATGATAACAAAGTTTCAAAAATAATTCCCAAAGGAATATTACTCGGCAAAAGCACTAATGAAATTTTCAATGGTCATATTGAGGAAATATTGATGGACTATCAACCGGGGGATGTATTTCTTTTTATTTCGGATGGTGTTATCGAAGCTCGTAATAACAGGTTCGATGATTTCGATGAACATCGCCTCGTTGATACTTTCAGAAAAAATATTGAATTCTGTTCAGAAAAAATCATGGATAACATTGTACAAACGGTATCTGAATTTATTTCGGAAGTCGAACCGTACGATGACCTCACTGTTGTTGTTGTCAAAGCAAATTCTGATATGAATTGAATTATACATGTTTTTTATTAATTTGTTATTTCATTGAAGAGTATTTATTAATCAAATATAGAAGGTATATATGAAATTCATTACACTTTTTATTGCAGGGCTCCTTTTTTTAAACATCATTACATTTTCCCATGATAAATCAGAGTTTTGGGATGAGTATTTCGAACCGGATTCATTGGCTGCTTTGTCAAACGAATATCCAACCATTGAATTGGATTATGGTATGGGAATACCAAGATTTAAAAATGATTATATTGATAAAAATTTTACAGATATAAGTGTGGCGGAATTAAAACTCGGTTTCACAAAGAAAAGAGTTGACCTGTACAATCAATTCGCTATGAGTTATAAATTTACTTATTTCCTTATTGGAACGATAACCTCAGATTGGACATCCGAAGATAAAATCGGTGATAATTTAAATTCCAACGTTTGGAGATTGGGATTGGGTATGAGCAGGGGCTATGGATATAATATCTCAGAAGGTACATACTTTGTTTTATTCAATTCAGGAAATATCTTTTGGAGCAAAGTTGAATTTAAAGATAAAGATGCAGCAACATCAATAACAAAAGACATATTAAAAACCTACGATAATGGAAATTTCAGATTTTGCCAATCTTATGAATCAGGATTCAAATTTCAAATGTTTTACCCTTTGTCAATAGGTGCATCTTATGAAAAAATTATTGTCTATCCGAGATTAATGACCTGGTATTGGCTCGGAAGCCAGATACTCACTGGAATTGGTCAGAGTACCATTGAATACTTCACTCATAAAGTTGCAAAAGCTTCACCCGGTGCAGGTTCTATTGTTCATTTCATTTTAATAAATGCTTATAATTATGGAGCTTACGAACTAAGAAAAAAATATATGAATTGGCCCTATCAAACTGCTTCACCATTAATGTATGATAACTGGAAAGTCGGATTAACTTTCGCATTTTAATATCAGTAAAACTTTTTAAAAGTCATCCAAGCAAAGTCGAAGGATGACTTTTTTTATATTTTGAAATAACAATACTTATATATTCCTATAAAGCAATAATAATTTAACTTCTTATTCGTAATTTTGTATGATTCTTTTTATACATTGTGAATAAATGGAGAATAAATGACGGAACATCATAGTATTATAATTATTGGTTCAGGACCGGCAGGGTTTACCGCAGCATTGTATGCAAGCAGAGCAAATATGGATAATGTTGTATTTGAAGGTAATCAACCCGGTGGACAATTGACGATAACAACAGAAGTTGAAAATTATCCTGGTTTCCCGGAAGGTATTATGGGACCGGAAATGATGGAAGTTTTCAGAAAACAGGCACATCGTTTCGGAGCTAAATCAATATTTGAAACAATTACAAAAGTGGATTTTTCTCAGCGTCCGTTTCAGATTTGGTCTGACAGGAATAAGCACTACACAGCAGATGCAGTAATCATTTCTACTGGTGCGACTGCCCGAAGGCTTTATGCTAAGGGAGAAGACAAATTCTGGGGATTTGGTATTTCAGCTTGTGCAACCTGTGACGGTTTCTTTTATAAAAATCAGAAAGTATATGTAATAGGTGGAGGAGATACTGCTTTCGAAGAAGCAAACTATCTTACACGATTTGCATCATCTGTTACTATTATTCATCGTCGCCAGGAATTCCGTGCCTCTAAAATTATGATTGACAGAGCAAAGAATAATCCTAAAATTGATTTTCTTCTCGATTCTGTCATTGATGAATATACAGGCGAAGAAAAAAACGGGATGAAACGACTCACCGGTATTAATGTGAAAAATGTAAAATCCGGTGAAATTTCCTCACTTCCTGCTGATGGTGTATTCATCGCAATAGGTCATACACCCAATACGGAAATTTTCAAAGGGATTTTGGATATGGATGAAAACGGTTATCTGCTAACAAAAGGCAAATCAACCTATACAAATATAGAAGGTATTTTTGCTTGCGGTGATGTTCAAGACCATATTTACCGACAGGCGGTTACAGCCGCAGGTACAGGATGTGCCGCAGCAATTGATGCAGAAAGATGGCTATCTGAACAAAATAAATAACTCTTTTCTAATTGGGGCAATTCGTGAATTGCCCCTACATTTTTAAATTAAAATCACCCAATTTTTTACTAATTTCTTATAAATTAAACGAACATAATTAATCTATTTTTTATCTAATATTACCATTAAGAAATTAAATGGATTTAATTTAATAAGTAATAACAATTTGATAATTATAAAGTTACTCAAATAATTGGCAGTTAAGCACTGTTTTATAATTTGAATATTATCACGAAATTTTCGTGACGAAAAGTTCGTGACGAAATTATCGTGATTTTTTTGTTTTTATTAACTTTGAAACAAATTCTTATAAAAAGGATTATTTATATATAATATTTTTGCTTGTTATTTCGGAGGTCGTATGAAATACTTCTTTACATTTGTTAGTAAAAGAAATTTTTTCACTTTGATTGTTATTTTTCTTGCTCTTTCACTTTTTGATTACCTTAATGCTGAAATTAAATACAAGAAAATTGACACCACTATCTCGGCACCGTTATTAAATCAAAGCCAGATGTACTATCTCGATATGAATGACGACGGTACGGCAGAATACTTCTTCAACCACGGTAATCAAATGGGAAACTTAGTTTGTGAAATTTATTCCAGTCCCCCATCCTATACAAATGAAATACTCGTTGAGAATAATATACCTTCTATGCTTGACTTTGGAGAAAGTATTTATGAAAACTCTGTTGAATGGCTCAATACATATAACGGTATGAGTACAATCGCTCTTTATTTCCAGGGCAATTGGCCTGGTGCTACAGACAAGTATGTCGCCATTAGATTCAAAATCAACAATGCTTACCATTATGGCTGGATTGGTATGGAAATTCCATCAGATTCGACATATATAAGAATTAAGGATTGTGCTTATGAAGATAATCCTAATGGATTAATAAGTGCAGGTGTTAAGGAAACAGGTATAAATGATGAGGAATCTAATTATTATAAATTTGTTTATACCGGGAATAAACTTTTTATTAATTCACCAACAAATAATAATAATATTGTTATTGTTTATAACATCAATGGGAACCTATTATTATCTGACAAGGTAAATAAACTGGAACAGTACATTGATTTTGAAAATTTCAAAAATGGAATTTATATTGTTATCTTAAAAAATGATAACAAAATAATAGATTGTACAGTAATTATTAGATAAATATTACGATTACTCCACTGCAAAGTCTGATTTAAATTTTTCTTTCAGATGTTTTGCTGTGTCTTCTGCATCCTTTTGGGTAGCATAACCCCAGAGCTTGATTTTATAAACAGGTATATTATTTTCAATATACCTCTCGTAATATACCTGGTATTTTTTACCTTCCCATTGCTCCACTTTAGCAAGAGCATCATTTTCAGTATTCGATTCACCGGCAATAATTTCATAAGGAAGAATCGAAGGGTCAAGCCACCTAACAGTAACACGCCTGTTATTCTGCTGCTGCCATTGTGTTGACTGAAGATAATAAATCGGCTTGGCATTTCCTTCGCCGCGAATTCGAATTTGCGACGGGGCTGCCCCCATACCGATTAATTTCCTTCTTGCTTCCTGTGCACGCTTCAAAGAAAGGTCTAAATTATATTCATTTGTGCCTTCTGTACTGCTATGTCCCACAAGCTGTATAACAGAATTTGGATTGTCCTTCAGTACCTTTGCAAGTGATTTGAATATAACATCAAAATCAGTTTGAATCACAGTATCGCGATAACCGAAATATGCTAATGCCTGGTATTGCGAAAATTGCATTTCCGGTTTTAATATAATATTCGCTCTATCGGTTAATTTGGTTTTTCCTCTTTGATAAGTTAAAACCGACTTTATCATATTCTGCTCGAGCTGGCTCGAATAAACCGGCATCAATAATTCGTAATATCCCTTTTGTGAAAATGAAATCTCAAGTAATATATTTTCTATTTTGGAGATTTCATCATTGATAACCTGGTAATACCTGCCGCCTGTCAGTGAGCACAAATACTTCAGTGAATAGCTCTCCATCGCACTACCTACCCCGATTATATATACAGGTATATCCAAATCGTGAGCAAGCTTCCCGACATCATTCGATGAATAAATTATTGAAGAATTATCTGAACCGTATGTCAAAATAACAAGTAACTTATTTCTCTTAGAGCCGGATGCAAAAGGACTAACCGATGTATATGCGCATTTATATATCGAATTCAAACCTTGCGGTTGACCTAATGTTACTTTTTCAAATTCCTTGCTTGCATCGGTTGGATTTGTCAATGGAAATACTTCTGTTTTCGTCTGATTGAAATATGAAAAAGATATTTTATCCGTTTTAGTCAGGTATGGTAAAAATGACCTGATTGCATCTATTACTTTGTCATTTCTCGTTGCCGCCGATGAATTATCAAGCAAAATATTTATGTCAATTCCTTCCGATGTGGAATAATCCTTTTCATTAAATGTAGTAACATCATAATTACTTGTTATAAGGTCTGATTGTAATGCCGCCGACCAATTAATTTCTCCCGGAAGCGATGATAATCCTGACATATAATTACCGAACCTGTCAAGTACCAAAGCACGTACAAGGAATTGGTCTTTAGTGTAAGGATATACTGTTCTCATAATTTTGATTTGATACGGACTCATTGTAGTGTCGGCTTTAATCACTCCTGCAAGATAATCGCTTTCGAGATAAGCAGGACTTAAACCGATGAAGTCCATTGTCGGGCCTCTGCCGTACTGTGGTTTCACTTTTTTCTTTGCTATGTCAATAACTGCATTTACTGCAAGAGAATCATCCCCCTTATAGGCAATAACCTGTACAATCTTAGTGCCTGTCGGCTTAATTTTATAGCTGTCATTTGGACTAAAGTTGTAGTTCAATCCCTTAATCTGCACCCTGTCTGCATTGGCAAATTCCCACTGCACATCAGCCGATTCTCCTTCCTCGACCTGGATATATCCTGTGAAGGATTTCACCTCAATCGGCTTTGTGGCACATGATTGAAAGAACAATCCCAGCCATACTAATATTGCTGCAAACAAAAATGATACAGCTAACCGTTTATGCTTTTTACTCAGCATATCAAACCTGAATATTTATTTCAGAAATATAATTATGCAGATGCAACTTTAGTAAATTCAAATCCTTTGTCATTTGTATTTATTTTAATTGTATCACCTGCCGTAAACTCTGATTCTAACAATTTTAGTGCCAAAGCATCGGTAATATGCTTTTGCAACGCCCTCTTCAGTGGTCTTGCTCCGAATTGAGTGTCATAGCCGATTCTCGTGAGCCAATCCAATGCGTCTTCCGAAATTTCCAGTTTAATGTCCAATTTATTCAGCTTGCTTTTCAATCCGTTCATCTGTAAAAGAGCAATTTGGTGTATTTCTTCCCTGATTAATGGCTTGAATAGAATGATTTCATCAATTCTATTCAAAAACTCAGGACGCATTTTCTTTCTGAGCATATCAATTATATTCACTCTTAGCTTGCTCATCAGTTCTTCGCGATTATTCTCATTTATATCCTGGAGCTTATCCTGAATTATTTCAGTTCCGAGATTCGATGTCATAATGATAATAGTATTCTTGAAATTAACTGTCCTTCCTTTTCCGTCTGTAAGTCGTCCTTCATCCAACACCTGTAACAATACATTGAATACTTCCGGATGTGCCTTTTCGATTTCATCGAGCAGTACAACTGAATAAGGATGATGCCTGACTGCCTCTGTCAACTGTCCTCCTTCCTCATATCCGACATACCCGGGAGGAGCACCAATCAGTCTCGATACAGAATATTTTTCCATATACTCGCTCATATCAATGCGAACCATTGATGTTTCAGAATCAAATAGAAACTCAGCCAAAGCTCTCGCCATTTCTGTTTTGCCGACACCCGTCGAACCGAGAAAAATGAATGAGCCGATTGGTCGGTTAGCATCCTGCAAGCCGGCTCTCGTTCTTCTTATTGCATTCGCCACAGCCGATACAGCTTCTTCCTGGTCCACAAGCCGTTGATGAATCCTTTCTTCTATTTTCAGAAGTTTCGTTCTTTCTGTTTCCAACATTCTCTGAACGGGAATGCCTGTCCATTTCGCTACTATTTCGGCAATGTCTTCCGAGTCAACTTCCTCTTTCAGTAATTTTGAATTTTTCTGTACTTCGACAAGTTTTTCGTTGGCTTCTTTAAGTTTCTTTTCTAAATCAAGTATGGTTCCGTAACGAAGTTCAGCGACCTTGCCGAGTTCACCCTGCCGTTCGAAATCATCTGCTCTTTGTTTTGTTTCTTCAATTCGTGCTTTGAAGCTTCTGATGTTTTGTATTATGCTCTTTTCCTTTTCCCATCTAACTTTAAGCCCGGACTGCTCCTGCTTAAGATTAGCAAGTTCCTTCTCAATTTCTTCGAGCCGCTTTTTTGTAGAATCAGTTTGAGTTATATCCATTTTTTATCATGAAAAACAGTCAATAAACAACAACTAATATAAGAATTTAGCACGAATTTATTGTAATATATTACATGTCATTCTGAGTCCCGATTTTAATCGGGACGAAGAATCTTCTTAAATCACAAATCGTTAATCTTTATTCTTAAATCCTGATGGTCATTCCGTACTCGTCACTGAATCCATTGATTTAAACCAATATCAGAATAGTTTGTTATCATTGTTATATATAGTGTAATGCCCATAGTTTCTCAGGGCTAAATAATACAATCCATTTTAATCATAGTAATCATTGAAATCACAAAAATCACATTTCAGACTTTTTTATTATTTCACTGAAACATTTTGCCGTTTTATTTGTTATTACATAAAGTATAATGACAATATTGGAAGTATTATGAGAAATCTCATTTATATTTGCTTAGCAATTTCACTTATAATTGTTAATAATACCGATTGTTATCCTCAGTTTGTAGATTTCCCAACTTATTACGATTGGGGCAGAAATAGAATTGATATGCCTCGATTTCCCGCTGGTCCTTATGAATCTGATGACGGTTATCCGGTGATATTGTTTATTAATAATTATTTTGATGATGTCATTATTTATGGTTATAGAATTATATCTGAGATAAATGGCAGTGCTTTTGAATTTGACAAAAATGCTTTTAATAATGTTGTGGTACATCCTCAGGATGGTATTCTTGTTCCGGTTAAATTTCATCCCAAAAAACCAGGTCCGCATCTTTTAATTCTTGAATTAATTAATTCTGAATTTATTAACGCAAGATACACTTTAAAGGGAACTGGTATTGTGCCCAAGGTAATCACAAGTGATGTTGATTTCGGGAGTACAATATTACAGGATTATAATAATCCTAACAGTAGAAAAGTAAGATTCACAAATCCTAATTCGAGTGAATGGGAATATGGTGATACTCTCACAATTAATAATTTCACTATTAAACCAATAGGAAATGAAATAGGAATCAGTACAAACTGGGGAACTGAAGGATTCAGATATCAGAAATCCTCACTTAATCTACCTGTAAAACTTGCACAGGGAGAATATCTCGAATTCGTTGCTGAATTCGTTGCCGATAAAGTTCCTCAATCAAGTGCATCTCTTATCAGTGCAAGCAATGCCGATACAGAAGCTGTTTCTAATTGGACCGGATATGGAATTGTACAGGGTATAAGAGTTACAGCAGGAGAAGTTTCAACTTGTTATAATACCCCTCTTGTTATTAAATGTATAGTTTATAATACCGGTTCTGATGATTTGACTGTTGATTCATTAAAGATACAACCTTTGGATTCTCAAAGTGTAGGTGTTTTTGAGTTTGTCTCTCCAAATGATTCATTAGGATTTCAGCTTGTTGCAAATGAATTTAAAGAAATCGAAATCAGTTATAATCCAAAGAAACCATCACAAGGAAATATACCGTCTATTACTACTCACAAAGCAAATTTAGTTGTCTATAATAATACAATATTTACCCCTATTGTATTAAGTGAAACACCTTTGATAGGCAATGCTATGCATCAATATGTAACAACAAGGTTAGAATTATCGAGAGATTCGGTTACAATTGGTGATACAGTCGATGCTAAAATAATTCTGTTACCTGGTGAAGATTTAGCTAATCACAATATTGATACGATGGATATTACTTTAAAATATAATACCGGATTTTTGAAATTTTTGAGAGACGAAATTCGATTGGATGGAATATTGAAAGACAGGTTTATTACTGATTCGGTAAATGTATCCGATTCGACTGGTGAAGTACAAATTAGTCTTTCTTCAAAAACTGATTTATACAACTTTCCGGAAGGTGGCGAACTATTAAAATTTAAATTCCTTACTGTAACTCCTCTTGATACATATACAGTTGCTTTCATTCAGCATGATATGATACATCATTTATGCTTATGCCTGGATAAAATTTGTGAAAATCCGGAACCGGTAAGGTTAGTAAACTATAATTCAGTAATAAAAATAATATCATTAAACAATAAAGATTTTGATGTTAAAGATATAATTCCTAATCCTGTTCTCAGTGGCTTTTTTAAATTAGTATTTAGAATTGGACAAACAGGTACAACTGAAATCAAAATATATAATTCATTTGGACAACTGTCTGCTTATTCAATGATTGAAAATCTAATTCCGGGAGTATATTCAATTATAATTGATGTCAGCAATCTCCCAATCGGAGCTTACTGGTGCGATTTGCTCTCCGGTTCATATCACGAAACAAAAATGTTTATCGTGAAGTGAATTTCAATTATTTTTTCTTTTAAAAAATCGACATGGATTCCTGCTTTCGCAGGAATGACATCTATCAAAACACTAACTTCAATCCTATTCTCATATTATCGTAATTCATCGGTGTTTCCGATTTAAAAGGCCAGTTCATTTGATGACGTCGAAATTCATAGAATAAAAATGAAATGGCATTTTTTATTAGGAAATTAACGGCAGGCAGATTACTTCTGTTTAAATTAATAACTTCGATTCCATATAAATCAATTGCTCTTTGGATTAACAATTCGAGTGAACTGCTTCCTAACCATTTCAATGCAAGATGTCGCGGAAATATTATTTGATGCTCATATCCAATATCGAATTTCAATACCGGCATTACATCGATGAGCAATCCGCAATCGAACGAAGTTCCAAATCGAAATTCCTCATCAAAAAGTACGGCGATATTGCTGTCGGATGGATTTGAAGGAAAGTTTTCAATATCAACCTTTGTCCAGTTTATCGTTCCCGAATTGTACAATGTGAATTTTGTTTTATCTTTGAGAGAATATCCGTATCCGTTGCTGTAGCCGAATCCGAAGCACCATGCGTCAGTCGTTACACCATTCGTAATTTTTTTCCTGTCTAATTTCAGATAAGAAGAAGTATTCCTTAAAAAAGTATACTCTGATGCAAAGTAATAATTCCCAATTTGAGTGAAGGATGTATCTAAACGCAAGAATCCATACCTTAAATCCAATGAAAATGCTTTGACTATCGGTGTATTGAATTGTCCGCCGAATCCGGGAAGCTCCAAACCATAGTACAACTCTAAGAAATAATTGTTTTTAACTTCCTTGGGATATTTCAATTTATTAAGGAAATTATCTATTTCCGAAATTCTCGATGTGTCATTTTTCGCATGACCTATATAAGCAAATAGAGAGGTAATTATCAAAAATAATATGGTTGTGATTTTCACTTTTCTCAAATTGAATTAATCAAGCGAATTGTACTTTTAAATTTCAAGTGCTGCAACACCCGGTAAAATCTTTCCCTCCAGGTATTCAAGTGAGGCACCGCCACCTGTAGAAACATGGGTAACCTTATTCTGGAAATTCATTTTGTTAATCGCTGCGGCAGAATCTCCTCCACCAACAATAGTAATTGCTCCTCTTCCTGTAACATCAGCCAGTTGCCGGGCAATAGAATAAGTCCCTTTCGCAAAATTATCCATTTCAAAAACGCCCATAGGCCCGTTCCAAACAATGGTTCTTCCTTTCGATATTTCTTCATTGAACAATTTTTGTGTGTCCGGTCCTATGTCCATCCCCATCCAGCCGTCGGGAATCGAATCGGATTTTACGGTTTTAAATGAGGCATCGTTGCTGAATGAATCTGCAATAATCGTATCGGATGGAAGGATAAGTTTTACATTTTTTGTTTTTGCTTCATCGAGCAATTCCTTTGCCATTTGTATTCTGTCTTCTTCGAGCAATGATTTTCCTATATTATATCCCATTGCTTTAAAGAAAGTATAAGCCATACCTCCGCCAATCAGTATGGAACTGCATTTATCCATAAGATACTTTATAACATCAATTTTGCCGGAAATTTTGGCACCGCCGAGAACAGCTACGAATGGTTTAACAGGATTCGTTACCGTTTTACCGAGATATTCTATTTCATTTATCATAAGGTAGCCGGCAAGCCGTGTGTCGAACAACTTAGCAACGGCTTCTGTACTTGCATGTGCCCTGTGTGCCGAGCCAAATGCATCGTTTACGTAAGCATCACCCAATTGTGCAAGTTGTTTTGCAAATTCCAAATCATTCTTTTCTTCTTCCTTATGGAATCTGAGATTTTCGAGTAATACAACTTGCCCCACTGCTGCCTCGTTTACAGCTTGTAATGCACGTTCCCCAACGCAATCAACTGCAAAAATCACATCATATCCGTATTTATCAATCATCAGGTCGGCAACCGGCTTAAGGGAATATTTCAGATTTATCTCACCTTTTGGCCTACCCAGATGAGACATCAGGACAGGTATGCTCCCGTAATCAATAATTTTATCAATCGTCGGAAGTGATTCTTTAATTCTCGTATCATCGGTTACCTGCCGTTCGTCATCGAGCGGAACGTTGAAATCAACTCTTACTAATACTTTTTTACCTTCAATTCTAACTTCATCAATTGATTTAATCATAAAAATCCCCTTAAACAAATTAAAAAAAATCCCTCTCATTTCGGGGAGGGATTTGGAGTGGGTTTTCTTAACTCAATAATTTTTCCATCAAATCAACAATCCTGCAGGAATAACCGAATTCATTATCATACCAGCCGACAACCTTTATAAAGTTACCGCTCGCAATCGTTAATTCAGAATCGAAAATACAGGAATGTGAATTTCCTATTATATCAACTGAAACAAGCGGTTCAGTTGAATACTCCAGAATTCCTTTTAGGCTTGTTTCCGCTGCTTTTTTCATCGCAGAATTTATTTCTTCTTTTATTACTTCTTTTTTCAGAACAGCAGAGAAATCGGTAATTGAACCATCAGGAACAGGAATACGAATTGCATATCCGTTAAGTTTTCCTTTTAGCTCGGGTATAACCAACGCAACTGCCTTAGCAGCACCTGTTGTCGTTGGAATGGCGCTGACAGCAGCAGCTCTTGCCCTTCGTAAATCCTTGTGAGGTAAATCGAGAATCCTTTGGTCGTTTGTGTAAGCATGCACTGTTGTCATTATCCCGCTAACCACTCCGAAATTGTCATTCAGAACTTTCACCATAGGTGCAAGGCAATTCGTTGTGCATGATGCATTTGATATAAGCTTCTCTTTCCCTGTCAATGAATTGTCATTAACACCTAAAACAACAGTTGCATCCAATTCCTCTTTTGCCGGTGCGGATAGAAGAACTTTCTTAGCACCGTTAGCCAGATGCTTTTCCAATGGTTCCCGTTTTGTATAAACTCCTGTTGATTCTAAAACTATATCAACATTACCTTTCCACGGTAATGATTCGATTTGCCTTTCTGCAGATATCGGAATCTTAATACCGTTAACTATAATACTATTTCCATCAACCTTCAAATCTTCCTGGAATTTACCATGAACCGAGTCATATTTTAATAAATGAGCAAGTGTTGGGGCATCAGTTATATCATTAATACCAACAAATTCAAATTTTCCCTTCCTCTTTAATGCTTCACGAAATGCGAGACGTCCGATTCTTCCGAAACCGTTAATAGCAAGTTTTATAGGCATTACAATCCCTTTCAAAAAAAATTATTCAAAATGTACTTATAATTTTACTGTAAACGCAAATTATCAAAAATAAGTTTTAAAAAAAATTTATCCATTTTAACAGTATTATATCAAATATTCAAAAAGTTGCTAATAATTCATTGATAGTTCTATATAGCAGGAATTTATCTCTAAATATTTTTCAATAATTTTACAATAAATTTTGAACCTTTATTTATTTCTGTTTCTATTTCGATTTGTCCCTTAAGTATATCAATACACTTTTTTGCAACAGATAATCCGATGCCTGTGCCTCTTAGTGTTCCGGAATTCTTGCATCTGTAAAAAGTATCATATATATAAGGTATTTCTTCTGTAGGAATTCCGATTCCATAATCCTGAACCGATATTTCTATATAATTATTATTCGTTTTTATTGAGCTTATTATATCCGAGCCGGCAGGTGAAAATTTTACTGCATTGGAAATAATATTATATAGGACTTGTTTTAATAACTTTTGGTCAGAAACCAATTCAATATTTTCAGATTCAATTTTAAATTTGAAATTGTGAACACCTTTGTCGCTGAACTCCTGCTCATGTACAAGCCGTACAAAAAATTCGACGACATTGAATTTCGATGAATCTATATATAGACTGCTTGCTTCACTTTTACTGATAACGAGTATGTTTTCGAGCAATCTTGTCATCGTATTGACTGATTCATTTATATTATCTAAATGTTTGTAAAACTTGGCTTCAAGATTGTTAATTTCAAAATATCTTCTTAATATTTCAGATGAACTTAGTATTACTGTCAATGGAGTGCGGTATTCATGGGAAATCATGGAAATGAAACTCGTTTTCATTGCACTTAATTCTTTTTCAACGTTAAGTGCTTTTGCCAAATCCTCCTTGGCTTTAATCAGTTCAATCTGTGCCTTACTTTTTTCATCATATTCATTTCTCAATATTTTTAGAGTTTCCTCCAATTGTGCAGTTCTTTCATGGACACGTTGCTCAAGACCAATATTAAGATTCTTAATTTTCTCTTCTGCATCCTTTATCTCGTTAATATCCCTGAAAATGGAAATAATCAATTTATCATTTTTATAATCAATTAATCTTGACGAAATGATACATGTATGAAATTCATTATGAGCTAAATTCAGTTGTGTTTCATATATTATTAAATTTTTATCCTTTTCAGTTGAGTTGAGAAATATATCCCTGTTGCTTTTATTCAGTTCGATGCCCAATTCCAGTGCTGTATTACCTATTATTTGCTCTTTTGTTAAACCTGTAAGAATTAAAAAATTATCGTTCACATCAATGAACTCTCCGGTTTCAAATTTGCTTATTGCTATTGCCTCAGGGCTTAACTGAAATATTACACCGTAATTCAGTTCGTTATCAATTAAATATTCATCAGATATTTTCGATAAAGTACTTGGAATATTATTATCTTTTATGTGGCTAATTCTAATATTCTTGATTTTGCTTCTTAGTTCATTCAATTCGGAAATTAATTCATCTTTAGTTTTTGTTTGGTCATTCATATTTACTAACCTATAAATCTACAAGAAATTTTAAATAATTTTTAATAATAGATTATGAATTTATAATTCAAATATAATTAAGCAGAAGAAAATAACTGATAAAAATTGTTAGATGGCGTTATATGAATTAGTTCAATAATTTATGATGGGTAATAAATTGGGTAAGTATGGAAAAAAAGTACATTTAAAACCTGCTCCTGAGGAGGGACTTGAACCCCCGACCCTCTGATTAACAGTCAGATGCTCTAACCAGCTGAGCTACTCAGGAAAATCATAAGACTACAAAATTAAATAATATTTCTGTATTTTTCTAAATATTTTTGTATTGTATGTTCATTTTTTTTTAATATTTTCATTTTTTAATTTAATGTTTTAAAAATCTTATGATTGTAAATACTGAAGCTATTATTCTCAAATCATTAAAATACAGCGATTCAAGTAAAATTCTATGGCTTTTCACTAAGGATTATGGCAAGATTTCTGTAATAGCAAAAGGTGCAAGACAAACAAAAAGTAAATTCGGGGCGGCTCTGGAACCACTGTCTGTTTCTAATATCTTTTTCTATAAAAAATCAAACAGGGAATTGCATACACTGTCATCTGCTGAATTAATTACAGATTTCAACAACATTCAAAATTCACTCGAAAGTATGGTATGTGGCTTAATGATTCTTGAATCCCTGATTCAGTCTCTGGATGAAAATGAAACTAATAACAGTTTATATGAAAAACTCAGATTATCCCTGGCATTACTAAATAGCAATAATAAAAATCCCTTTTCCATATTTTCTGCATTCCAGATTGAATTGGCACATCAACTTGGATTTAGCATGAAATTTGATTATCATATTAATAGTTTGAATAAATTTCCAAAAAATTTAATTTTCTCTTTAGAAAATGGATATATTGTTGATGAAGAAAATAATAAAATTAAGTTTTTTTTCCGGCTTGATACTGAATTGGTAAGAATTTTAAAAAATATTGAAAATACAAGAATTGATGAATTGGCTTCAATTGAAATTCCAACTTCACTGCACAAACAATTAAAAGATTTTTTTGTGAGTTATTTCAGTTTTCATTTAGAAAAGCCCTTCGGTTACAAAACATTCAGATTACTCAAATAAACCGATAGATTTATGATTTTTGATATAACACTGACTTTATTGCTTGTACTTCTAAACGGATTTTTTGTAGCCGCTGAATTTGCATTGGTAAAAATCCGTTCTTCACAAATCGAACTGATGATTAGAACAGGTAGTGTAGTTGCAAAAGTCACCCAACATCTGACTGAAAATCTAAATGCCTATTTATCAGCATGTCAGCTTGGAATAACGCTGGCAAGTCTTGGACTTGGCTGGATTGGCGAGCCGGTAGTAGCTGATATAATTAAAGAAATAATGTATTTTTTCGGATTGAATCTGCATCCTCAAACAATTCACTCTATTGCTCTGCCTGTTGCATTTATCACAATAACAACACTGCATATTATTCTTGGGGAACAGGCACCGAAATTAATAGCTATCCAAAAGCCGGAAGCAGTGTCTTCAGCAATTACTATACCTCTCAGGGTATTTTATTTCATATTCAAACCATTTATCTGGATTCTGAATTTCATGGCAAACCTTTTTTTAAGATTAATCGGATTGAATCCAATTGCAACAGAATCTGAACTTCACAGCGCCGAAGAAATAAGGTACCTTCTCGAAGAAAGCCAGAAAAGCGGGGTTATTGGTGTTTCGGAACATGAACTTCTTGAAAATGTATTTGAATTTTCAGAAACGCCTGTCAAACAAATTATGATTCCGAGGGGGAAAATAATCGGTGTCGAAGTATCTATGAAAATCAATGATGTATTAGAAGCATTTATTGACGAAGGTTATTCGAGAATGCCTATATATAAAGGTTCTATTGATAATATACTTGGAATTATATATGCAAAGGATTTAATAAATCTGATGCACCATAATAATCTTTTCGTCATTCAGGATATAATTCGAACTCCGTTTTTTATCAGAGAAGAAGAGAAGATTAATATTGTTCTGCGAAGAATGCAAAAAGAGAAAGTTCATTTGGCTATTGTTCTCGATGAATTCGGCGGTACAGCGGGTTTAATTACACTCGAAGACATAATCGAAGAAATATTCGGTGAAATTCAGGATGAATATGATGAAGAAGTTCCGATTGTCGTAAAAATTGATGATATTACTTACCAGGTAAATGCAGTGGCTGCAATAAGTGATGCTAATGAATATCTGCCTCAACCATTGCCTGAAAGCGAAGATTATGAAACAATCGGCGGACTTATTACCGGTGAAGTCGGACGCATTCCTTCAGAAAATGAAATTATCGAACTTCAAAATTATAAATGTAAAATTGTAAAAAGGTCTGAACGTTCTATTGAACTTGTGTTATTGATTTATCAGCACGTTATTGAATCACAAATTGATGCCGAATAGAATATGAATTTCATAAATCAACCGACTTCAGCACAAATCAAATTATTTAACTCGTTAAAAAACAAAAAAAAACGAGATGAGAACCGTTTATTCATTGCTGAAGGTGAAAAATTATGTAATGAAGCTTTTAACAGTTCGTATAAAGTTAACTCTCTTCTACTCAAAAAAGAGTCATCATCAAATTCGAAAGAAATTGCAAAAAAATATGAAAGAAAAAAAATACCCGTTTATTTTCTCAACGAAAAAACATTCAACAGAATATGTGATACGGTAACCCCACAGGATATAATTGCTGTATTAAATTACAGGGAAGATAAACCTATAAATGATGAATCATTCGTTGCACTGGACCAAATCTCTGACCCCGGAAACATCGGCACTATCATCAGAACTGCAGAATGGTTCGGATTTAATCAGGTATTGCTTTCAGAAAGTTGTGCTGATAAATACAATCCAAAACTTGTCAGGGCAACAATGGGTTCTTTGTTCAGAATGAACATAATTTCGGGCTTAAATTTTTCTCAATCATTGAGAAATATTTTTCCTGAACATATTTTTTTGGGAGCTTCACTCAATGCAAAAAAATCTATAGAACAGTTTAAACCGAATAAAAAATTCGGATTGTTTTTTGGTAATGAAGCTCATGGATTATCAGCTAAAACCAAGTATTTATTAGATGAAGAATTCAGGATTAAAGGTGATAAAGCAGAATCATTAAATGTTGCAGTAGCGGCAGGGATTGCATTATATTATTTTAAAGAAATAGACTAAACCACGGTTAAACTTTGGATTTTTAATTATAATAATTTATTAATACTTACGTTAACACTTCATATTTATTTCGTATATTATAAATTAAGTCTGGATTAAAATTAGTTTTAATATTCAGATTAATAAATTAAGTTTGTAAGATATTAAAAAAATTAATGATTAATAAATGAATATATAAATGGAACAGATTATAAGTTTAGCAATAATAGTTGTCCTTTCATATTTAGTCGGCTCTATTCCTTCTGCAATATTAGTAAGCAAGAGAGTATTCGGATTCGATATACGTGAACGCGGAAGCGGAAATATGGGAAGTACAAATGCAATTCGCATTTTGGGATGGAAATGGGGTTTGCTTGTCCAAACTGCTGATATTATGAAAGGAGTAATTCCGGTTGTAATAATTGCTAATCTTCTCGGGCAAGATATAAAAATTGGTTCCGGAGAATTTTTTGAGCATATTACGGTTGTTAGAATGTTTGCCGGAGTAAGTGCTATAGCTGGACATGTCTGGTCAGTGTTCGCCGGTTTCAGGGGTGGTAAAGGTATCAATACAACAGCAGGTGTATTAATTGCAATTGCTCCAATAGATGTATTCATTTCAATAGGAATTTTTATCATTGCTGTTCTTTTATCCGGTTATATTTCGTTAGGTTCGATTTCCGCTGCTGTTACGGTTCCTCTTTCGATGGTTTTCAGGTACAATATATTAAATGATTATATTCCAGGATACCAGGTATTATTATTTTTCAGCATTGGAATTGCACTACTGATATTATATACTCACCGTTCGAATATAAAAAGATTGCTCAAAGGTACTGAAAACCGCTTTTCTAAATTGCAGGTTATTAAATGTAAATCAAAAGGTTCTACCTAATCATTTTCAAAAGGTAAGACTTGGAATCGAAAAAAAAAACTTATAAAATCGGGATACTTGGTGCCGGCGGCTGGGGAACTGCACTTTCAATAACTCTCACTGACAATAATCACAAAGTTAGACTTTGGACTTTCGAAGATTATGTTGCCGATGAAATCAACAATCAGCACACAAACTCAATTTTTTTAAACGGTGTTTCAATTCCCGAATCTGTAACTGCTACTACTAAATTCTCAGATTTAAAAAATTCGGATTTGTTTGTCATTGCTATACCTACTCAATATATCAGGAGTGTATTGAAATCAAAAGCCATTCCGAAATTCGGGGATAAAATCGTTGTCAGTGTCGCAAAAGGCATTGAAAAAGACACTCTAATGCTTGTGTCAGAAATCGTAACTAATACAGTTAAGCTGGCTTCGGAACAATTCGTTATAATGTCAGGTCCCAGCCATGCAGAGGAGGTAGCAAGGAAATTACCCACAACCGTGGTTGCTGCTTCCGAAAATATTACAAATGCAAAGGAAGTACAATCAATTTTTATGACACCCTACTTCAGAATATATACAACTGATGATGTCATCGGTTGTGAAATTGGTGGCTCATTAAAAAATGTTATTGCAATCGCTGCAGGTATAATAGATGGATTAGGTCTCGGTGATAATACAAAAGCTGCATTAATAACGAGAGGTCTTGCTGAAATTACCCGGCTTGGGGTTGCAATTGGTGCTAATACTATCACGTTTTCCGGTTTATCCGGTCTTGGAGATTTGTTTGTTACTTGTAACAGTAAATTAAGCAGGAACAGATTTGTCGGTGAACAAATCGGTCTCGGAAAAAATCTAAAAGATATTCAAAAGAGTATGGAAATGGTTGCCGAAGGTATTCAAACAACAGAATCTGCCTACTTTTTAGCAAAAAAGCATATTGTTGAAGTTCCGATTATCGAGCAAATGTATCAGATTCTTTTCAAAGGTAAAAAACCTGCAAAGGCAATTGAAGACCTTATGACAAGGCAATCTAAAAGGGAATGGTGGTGGTAAATTAATTTTTCACTGCAAGAAATGAAATATTTACTTAAAATATTCCTTGTTTTATTAATAAGCCCGATTGCTTATCTTCCGTCATATTGTTTTGTTCAATGGGCATCAAAAGTATATTCATTTACAACCCAATACGGTGACAAGCAATATTCAGCAAATCAAATAATCAGTAAGCCGAGTGTTTTGCCGGTTTTCGGGAAAACACCTTGTGGCTGGACACCTAAAAACAGAGGGCAATTCATAAATGAACATATTACAGTTGGTTTTGATTCGGCTATTTTTGTAACACAAATTGCGATTAATGAAAATTATAATCCCGGAAATATTTCCGAAATCAGATTATTCGATTCACTTCAACATGAATATTCAGTTTATAAATCGGATTCACAAAGTGTAAATATAAGACAAGGGAGATTATATAATATCTTTATTAATAAAACCAGCTTCAAAACAAAAAAGTTAAAGTTACTTTTAAAATCAGGTTACGCTGAAACCCAAATTGATGCTATTGCAATTTCTAATGAATCCGATTCGATCACAGTAAAAATAAATAACGTTATAACAAATGAATCTAAATCACATCCCGAACGGCTGAGTGAAGAAGTAAATTCAAAATTTGACGAGTTGTCTCCAATCATCTCTCCGGACGGAAAAAAATTGTTTTTTACACGGGATTCTCATCCTGATAATTTAGGGGCTTTAAAAAAAGAAGATATATGGTTCTCAGAAATAGACAGTATGGGATATTTTAAAAATGCAATGAATCTTGGACCACCTGTTAACAATCAAAATAATAATTTTGCATGTTCAATAACTCCGGATGGAAATGCCCTCCTCGTTGGAAATATTTACTTACCAGACGGACAAATGAAATCGGGTATTTCTATCAGCTATTTCAAAGGTGATAAATGGACATTTCCTGATAGTCTCAGGATTAAGAATTATTATACAAAGGGTAAATCAGTTAGTTATTGTCTGTCCTCCAGCGGTAAAGTATTATTACTTTCACTTGAGCGTGATGATAGTTTCGGTGGATTGGATATTTACTACAGTTTTCTTCAACCGGATGGTTCATGGTCAGAGCCAATGAACATAGGCAATGCAATTAATACTGCAGCAAATGAAGATACCCCATTTTTAGCTGCAGACGAAAAAACGTTGTATTTTTCATCTGCCGGATACCCGGGTTATGGAAGTAATGATATGTTTCTTTCGAGACGACTTGATAGTACATGGCAAAAATGGTCGGAACCTGAAAATCTTGGTTCCACTTTCAATACAAACGGATGGGATGCTTACTACACAATTCCCGCTTCCGGTGAATATGCTTATTTCGTATCTGCGAAAAATGACGGAAATTTACATGATATTTACAGAATCAGATTAGCTTCTGAAATGAAACCAAAATCAGTAATGCTTATTTCAGGAAAAGTTGTGAACGCTAAAACAAAAGAGCCGATTGAAGCATTAGTAAAATATGAAACCCTGCCGGATGGTAAAGAAGCCGGTATTGCCCGTACAAATCCGATTAGCGGTGAATACAAAATCGTACTCCCCGCAGGTGAAAAATATGGCGTAATAGCCGAAGCAAAGGATTTTGTAGCTGTTGACGAAAACCTCGATTTGCGTGATTTTGATAAATATAAAGAACAAAAGAAAGATTTATTCCTCGTGCCTATCGAGGAAGGTCAGACCGTTAGAATGAATAATCTTTTCTTTGAGTTCGGTAAATACGAAATCCTTCAGGATTCTTATCCTGAATTAAACAGAATAATTAAATTCTTGAATGACAATCCTTCTGTTCGTATACAAATATCCGGTCATACTGACAGTATTGGGTCAATAAACAGTAATTTAGTTCTATCCCGTAACCGTGCTAAAGCAGTTTCTTTTTATATATTAGCAAATGGTATAAGTAAATCCCGTTTGATTACAAAAGGATTCGGCGATACAAAACCTGTTGCCGGTAATTCTTCTGAAGAAGGAAGACAGCAAAACCGGAGAGTAGAATTTCTAATATTAAAAAATAAATAGAGAATAATTTGTAAATTTAAAATCATTTACGATTATTTCCCAATAATACAATTATTGATAATTTTGTACTTCATTTTATAAAATGATATTACAATTATGAAAACTTTAAATGTAAATATAGACCATGTTGCCACCATAAGAGAGGCACGGGGAGGAAAAGAACCTGACCCCGTTAATGCAGCATTAATAGCAGAATTGGCTGGTGCAAGCGGAATTGTCTGCCATTTGAGGGAAGACAGAAGGCATATCCATGACAGGGATGTAAAAATTCTTCGTGAGGTAATTCAGACAAAACTTGATTTGGAAATGGCTGCTCACGAAGAAATAATCAACATTGCTTTAAATATAAAACCCGACTTAGTTACTATTGTCCCGGAAGGCAGAATGGAATTAACTACTGAAGGTGGCTTGGATGTTGCGGGAAATCCTGAGTTGTTTAAATCTCTTGTTAATAGAATGCATGACAAAGGGATAGAAGTCAGCTTTTTTGTGGAACCGGAGCAAAAACAAATTGATGCATCCTTGAAAGCAGGTGCTGATATGGTCGAATTACACACTGGTACTTATGCAAATGCATCTGATAAGAATTCGCTCAGTAATGAATTATATAGGATTAAAAAATCCTCGACACTTGCTCACAATGCCGGATTGAAAGTTGCTGCAGGCCATGGAATTAATTATATAAATATTAAACCCCTATGCCTGATTCCTGAAATAATAGAATTCAGCATAGGTCATTCTTTAATAAGCCGGGCGATTCATGTTGGAATCGAAAGAGCTACAAGAGAGATGATAGATGTTATTAATACATCAACTTTGCACAGAGGTCTAAATAAATAATTGTTCCCTCTTAACACAATCGGATAAAATAATTAATGTGCGGTATAGCCGGAATATTTGAATACAGTGTATCTGATAATCAGATAAACGATAAAATATTAAAATCAATGAGCGATGTAATTCAGCATCGCGGACCCGATTCCGATGGGCAATGGATTTCTGAAGATTACAAATGCGGTCTTGCTTTCAGACGGCTTGCAATCATTGATTTAAGTGAAGCGGCGAACCAGCCGATGCTAACTGCAGATGGAAAATTTTCGATTGTATTCAATGGTGAGGTTTATAATCACTTAACTATCAGAGAAGAATTAGAAAAAAGTGGCTATAAGTACAAGTCACGTTCTGATACTGAAACAATACTTTATGGATACCGGGAATATGGAACTGAAATTCTCTCAAAACTTCTCGGTATGTGGGGAATGGCAATTTGGGATAATGACAAAAAAGAATTATTCATTGCAAGGGACAGAATCGGGATAAAACCTCTTTATTATACTATTTCAAACGGAAGATTTATTTTTGGGTCAGAGATAAAAGCAATATTACAACATCCTTCTGTCAAAGCCGAACTTAACCTTGATGAACTCCCCAATTATCTGAATTATGGAATGACAGGAAGGGAATCATTATTTAAAAATATTAAAAAACTTCCCCCGGCTCATTTTCTGAGAATCAATTCCAAAGGTGAAATTCATATTGAAAGATATTGGAATCCTTTCAATTCAGAATTAGATCCAACTCGAATGAGTTTTGACGATATCCAATCGGAAGTCCTTCGATTGCTCAAACAATCAATCAAAGACAGGATGATGAGCGATGTACCGTTCGGAGTGTTTCTTAGCGGTGGTGTTGATTCCAGTTTAAATGTAGCACTTATGGCTGAATTGATGAACCGCCCTGTTGATACTTTCACAGTCGGTTTTAAGGAACTTGAAAAATATAATGAGCTCGATTATGCAAGAAAAATTGCCGGATTATATAAAACAAATCACCATGAAATACTGATTGACAGCAATGATGTTTTCCCTGTACTGGAAGATTTGGTTTGGCATGAAGACGAACCGAATGCAGACCCGGTTTGTATGCCACTATACTTTCTCAGCAAATTGACAAGAGATTCAGGAACCATCGTCATTCAGGTTGGCGAAGGCAGTGATGAACAGTATATTGGTTACAAGTGGATGCTTAGAGATTACAATTTTCATAATTCATTCTGGAAGTACTTTACACATTTACCTGAATTTTTGAGGAAAACAATTTATTATTCATCCAAACCGGTATTTCAAGGATTAAATCAATATCTTGCTCTTGACTATCTGAGACGAGGGACTTTCAATGAGGAGCTGTACTGGAGCGGTGTTCCTATTTTCACTCCTTCACACCAGAACAAATTGCTAAATGAAGAATATTATTATTTAATGTCTAATGCATGGAAATATGCATCAAATAATTATCTGGAAGTAGAAAAACTAAACGGTGATTCGACCTATTTACAGAAAATGACATTCCTCGAGCTTCAGCACCGTCTTCCTGAATTGTTACTTATGAGAGTTGATAAAATCGGTATGGCACATAGCATTGAAGCAAGAGTCCCCTTCCTCGACCACCGTCTCGTTGAGTTTGTCCTGTCAATTCCCGATAAAATTAAAGTACCCGATAAAAGAAATACTAAATACATATTGAAAAAAGCTGTCGAATCGATACTTCCGCATGATATAATATACAGGCAAAAACAGGGATTTTGGGCACCTGTGAACGAATGGCTGAGAAATGAATGGAAAAGTTATGCTTATTCCGAAATCACTAATTCTGAGCTAATGAAAACAGGCATTTTTGACAATGCATTTATTGATAAAATCTTTAAATTACATGAATCTGGCAGGAAAAATCTTGGATTGGAACTGTATTCACTCCTAATGCTAAACCTTTGGTATAAAAAATTCATTGCTTGAGTTTAAGCTAAAATTTAATCTTGGTTTCACTACACCGTTATAATATTTTAATTATCATAACTTTTTAAAATTCAATAACAAATTTTGCTTTGCCGTACTCCATTTCTTAACTATTTTTGAAGTCTGTAATTTGACAAAAAATTGAAAGTATTAATAAATTAATAAATCATTTTTTCAGATTATAATAAAAGTATTGTTTATAATTTTCATTTAAGGAGTTATTTATGTTCGGTAAAATGAAGAACTATCTGTCAGATGAGCTTCAAAAACTTCATGACCAAAAATTGTACAAACATGAAAGAATCATCGAAAGCCCCCAATCTGCAGAAATTACTGTAAAAGGAAAAAAAGTATTAAATTTCTGCGCTAACAATTATCTCGGATTGTCATCACATCCTGATTTGATTAAAGCGGCGCATGGTGAAATAGACCACAGGGGATATGGATTATCTTCAGTAAGATTTATCTGTGGTACACAGGACATTCACAAGGTACTCGAGAAAAAAGTTTCCGATTTTTTAGGTACTGAAGATACTATTTTGTTTTCATCTTGTTTCGATGCAAACGGTGCGGTGTTTGAACCGCTTCTTCAGGAAAATGATGCTATCATTACTGACGCATTGAACCACGCATCAATTATAGACGGAATTCGGCTTTGTAAAGCACAAAGATGGATTTATAGCCATGGGAACATGAGTAACGAGGTCGGCCTTGACCCATCCACCGGCAAAGAACTCAAAGGACTTGAAAAGTGTCTTATAGAAGCTAATGAAAAAGGATGCCGTTTCAAAATGATTGCAACTGATGGTTGCTTCTCTATGGACGGCGATATTGCAAAATTGGATGAAATCGTAGCACTTGCAGATAAATATGATGCTCTTGTTATGGTTGACGATAGCCATTCGACTGGTTTTATGGGTAAAACAGGTCGCGGTACACATGAGTTTCGTGGTGTAATGGGCAAAATTGATGTCATCACAACGACTTTCGGAAAAGCACTCGGTGGTGCTTCCGGCGGCTGTATATCTGGTCGTAAAGAGATTGTTGACTGGATGAGAAACAAAGCCAGACCTTACTTATTCTCGAACACAGTTCCTCCATCTACAGTTGGTGCAACAATTAAAGTTATGGATTTACTTACTGCTTCAACTACTCTCAGAGACAAATTGGAAGCAAATACAATGAAATTCCGCAGCGAAATGACTGCCGCCGGCTTCGATATAATCCCCGGTGTACATCCAATCGTTGCAATTATGTTTGGCAAATATCCCGATTGTTCAAAGCTGGCTGTTGATTTTGCTAACAAGATGCTCGAGGAAGGAATTTATGTTATCGCATTCTCTTTCCCCGTTGTTCCGAGAGGAATGGACAGAATAAGGGTTCAGCTTTCGGCAGGACATTCAACTGAACAAGTTGCTTTTGCTGTCCAGAAATTTACAAAAGTTGGTAAAGAACTTGGTATGATTAAATAAATAATTTTTTATTATGTAGGGCTTCTATGTTGTGAAGCCCTTTTCTGTAAAAATAAAACTTATACAAGGATTAAATATGAAGAAGGAAATAAAAAAGATACTCGTTACCGGTTCTGTCGGACAAATTGGCTCTGAGTTAACTCTTGCACTTAGAAAAAAATATGGTGCTGAAAACGTGATTGCAACCGGAAGAAAAACCGAACCGAGCAAAGAATTGCGTGAGTCGGGTCCTTTCCATTTTATCAATGTGAATGACCCTGCATCAGTCGAAGAAATGATAAAAAAATATAATATTGATACGATAGTTCACATGGCTGCTATTCTTTCCGGTGTTGGTGAGAAAAATCCGATGCTTTGCTGGGATGTAAATATGAATGGCACAATAGTAATTCTTAATCTTGCTGTTCAATATGAAATGGCAAGAGTTATTATTCCGAGCTCAATAGCTGTTTGGGGACCGGGCACACCTGCTAAGGCACCGCAGGAAACGGCTCTGAAACCAACAACAATGTATGGAGTAACAAAGGTTGCCGGCGAATTACTGGCAGATTATTATGTAAGGAAATTCGGATTAGACAGCCGCGGTTTGCGCTATCCTGGTATCATATCTTCCGAAACGCTTCCCGGGGGTGGTACAACTGATTACGCTGTGGCTATTTATTATGAAGCTGTCAAAAACAAGCACTACACTTGCTTTGTCAATGAACAGACAAAGCTTCCCATGATGTATATGCCTGATTGCATTAAATCAACTATGGATTTGATGGAAGCACCTTTTGAAAAACTGAAACATCATAATGATTTCAATGTCGGTTCTATGAGTTTTGATGTAAAGACTTTAGCAAATTCCATTAAGAAATATATACCGGAATTCACCATTAATTATGAGCCGGATTTCAGACAGGCAATTGCAGATTCCTGGCCCGATGATGTTGAAGATTCAGCCGCCCGTGAAGAATGGGGTTGGAAGCCATCTTATGACCTCGATTCAATGACAAAGGATATGCTTGCCAATTTGACTGAAAAACATAAAAAAGGACTTATTTAATTAACAATTCAAAATTAAGAAATAACAATTAAAATTATAAAACCCTATCAATTCGGTGGGGTTTTTTATTTCTTTTTGATTCTTACTGCAATATTGTATGCTATTACACCGTAGGGAATCCGGTAATCAATCTGAGATATCCAATAAAATGGTTTGAGAAGAATTCTTACTAATCGCATCGGGAGAATAATATTCAGAAAACTTTCAAGATTCATTGTAAATACTTCAATGAATAAGCCCGACCTGAATACTTTCTCTATTGTATATTTCTCTGAAAAGCCCGATTGGTCAAGCATTTTTATATAATCTTTCAATGAATAATGGAAATGTTTTTCCTGGTGTTCGGGATTATAGTCTTTTGGAATTTTTCCTGATTTTATCAATCTGATAAATTTATACGTAACCTTATACACCCATGGTAACCATTTCCTAAGATAATACCCATAATTATACGGGTCAAGTAATGCAAATAATCCTTTATGAGGTGTTGATATGATAATCGTTCCGCCCAATTGCAAAATTCTGTTCATTTCATTCAATGACTGAATTTTATCCTGTGTGTGTTCGAGAACATCATTGATTACAATTGCATCGAAAAATTCACTTGCAAAATCGGTGTGTTCGAGCATACAGCATTTGAAATTAATATCAGTATATCTTTTTTGTGCTATTTCTATATGTTTAGGATTAACATCAATCCCAAAAACATTTTTACTTTTTTTTCTGAAGAAACGTGTCCCATAGCCATAAGAACAGCCGCCGTCTAATAAATTTTCAATCCCTTCAGGTAACCAATTGAAAGAAAGTTTAATACGGTTGGTAATATCATGTTCGGGAAATTCTTTGAATTCCTTTAAATCATCGTTATTCTTTATATTTTGAATTCTTATCATTTCTGATTCTTTTTCTTAAAATAAAAACTCGCCTGGTCTCCCCTGTTTTCTAAATTCAGCTTTTTTGCATCTTCAGAAAATTTTATCATATCGTCTTTAGTGATTAAATCCCTGAAATCACTCATCGGGTCAGGTGAAAACATTTTTGTTGCCGTTAACGGGATATTATTCTGATACAATATACTTCCCCAAAATTGGAAATCTGTGGAGTCATATACGACATTTTCAATTTGAAATCCGGTTCGTTCTGCAAGTATCTCAATACTCTTTTCAGAATGAATGAATATATGCCTTGGTGCATCCAATTGAACCCAATCAGTTCCATACTTTTCCCAGGCAAAAGAACCGGTAACAGGAATTCTGATTAACAAAGCACCATCCTTATTTAATAGCATGAACGCTTCATCCATTATTTCCTTGGGATTGGGCATGTGCTCAAAAGAGAAATGCAGCATAATCAAATCATATATTCCTACGAGTTCACCAAGATATTTTTTATATATAATTATGTTTTTTCCAATTTTTGAATCCTTATCAATATTCGGGTCAACCCCGGTTAAATTCCTGAATCCGGCTAACTCCAATTCATACAACCTTAATCCCTGACCACTTCCTACATCCAAAATTGATGAATTAAAATTTACATTCGTGTATTTTAGCCATTCATAAAATGGAGCAAAACCTTTTCTTTTGTTTATAATTTTCCCGATAACATTTTCTTTCCCTGCTGAATGCTGATACCACTTCTTTTTAATAAATCTCTTAACAAAATTTGTTTTTGGTAAATTCAATGAAAAATAATCCTTCGGGTAAAATTTCGATAAATCGTCAGGGATTTCTGCTATTTGAATGCATTTACATTTAAAACATTCAAAATATAGAAATTTCTCTCTTGTACCGAACATTTTCTCTTCGGCTTCAAAAGTATGATTATTTTCAGAATTACCGCAAATTCTGCACTTATTTAAATCCATAAATTCTGAGAGTAGTCCTAAATAAAATGAGTTGCAAAATTAACTAATTTCGGTATAATCTATATTATTTATGTAATTTTAAGTTAAATTATAGACAATTTTTTTTATAATGAACATTAGTTATTGAAATTTCGTTAATTTTTTCATATTTTACGAGTTTAATAAATAAATTCATTCATAATATAAATTAGAAAAATTTTCAATTAATATAATTCAGATATAAAAATGAAAAAAGTTACATTATATCAACGACTGAGATACGAATTTGATAATTTAATGTCAAAAGGGACTTTTGCTCCTATTTTGTTGTTATTAGTTGCGGCAGGAGTTTCTATATTTGTTCTTGCTTTCTTTGTTTATATTACCGGGGCTATTCCAAAAGACCAGTCAATCCAGGGATTGCAAAATATTCACAACATTGGATACTTCGAAACTATTTGGGTAACAATACTCAGAACTCTCGATGGTGGTGTAGTTGCCTATGACCCGCTTAATACCCTGTTTGTTTTCTTTATGTTCATTGCTACTCTTGGCGGATTGTTCATGTTAAGTACCTTAATCGGTATTGTCAACAGTGGTGTCGTCAGAAAAATCAGCGACCTGAGAAAAGGAAAGTCATTTGTCGTCGAAAAAAATCATACTGTCGTTCTCGGATGGTCGTTCCAGGTATTTCAGATTGTATCAGAGCTTGTTATAGCAAATGAAAACCAAAAAAATCCGAGTATTGCCATACTTGCCGAAAAAGATAAAGTCGAGATGGAAGATGAAATCAAATCTAAAGTCGGAACTACTCAGAATACAAAGTTGATTTGCCGCACAGGAAATCCGATTGATTTGCAAGACCTTGAAATTATAAATCTGAATGAGGCAAAAGCAATTATAATATTAGCGCCTGAAACAGGAGACCCTGATTCAATAGTAATTAAAACTATACTGGCTATTACAAATAATCCCCATAGAAAACCTGCTCCACATAAATATCACATTGTTGCTGAGGTAAGAGACCCGAGAAATGTCCGTATAGCTGAAATAGCCGGTAAAAATGAAGTTCAACTTGTAGTATTCGATTATTTAATTTCTAGAATCACAGCACAAACATGCCGCCAACCGGGTCTTTCGGTTGTATTTACTGAATTACTCGATTTCAAAGGCGATGAAATTTATTTCCAGGAAGAATCAAAAATTGTTGGTAAAACATTTGTCGAAGCAATGTTTGCTTATGAAACATCGGCAATTATCGGCTTGAGAAGACACGATGGCAGAATAATGATAAAGCCACCAATGACAACCAAAATCGAAAGAGGAGACATGGTCATTGCCATATCCGAAGACGACGATACTGTCATTCTTTCGGGTATGACTGAGTTCGGAATTGACCCTGGTGCTATAAGAATAGCACCGAAATACGTACCTCCAAAACCGGAAGCAACATTGATTCTCGGATGGAACAGACGTGCTCCACTTATTCTTAACGAACTCGATAATTACGTTTGGCCCGGTTCTAAAATTACTGTGGTTGCCGACAGTATGGCAGTCGAGAAGGAACTGGCAACCCATTGTTCCGGTTTAACACATCAAACCGTTACTTTCTGGCTCGGCGACACTACCAACAGAAGAATTCTTGACGACTTACAAATTGAGCAGTACGACCATATTATAGTTCTTAGCCAAACCGAATTAACTGATGTTCAGTCAACTGATGCCAAGACATTAAGCACATTATTGCATCTAAGAGATATTGCAGATTTGAAAGGACACACATTTTCAATCGTCAGTGAAATGCTCGATGACAGGAACAGGCAACTTGCTGAAATCACATACACAGACGACTTCATCGTTAGTGTTAAATTAGACAGTTTGATGCTTTCCCAAATATCCGAAAATAAAGAATTGAAAACCGTTTTTGAAGATTTATTCAGTGCAGGCGGACCTGCAATATATATTAAGCCCGCTGAATTTTATGTAGAGCTCGGAAGACCTGTAAACTTCTATACCGTTATGGAATCTGCAAGACAAAGGAATCAGATTGCCATCGGTTATAAATTACACCAGCCGAGGAAACAGGCAGACGGGAAAAGCTTACTTGCTTATGGTGTGGTTGTTAATCCGAAAAAATCGAATCAAATGTTCTTCTCGGAAGGAGATAAAATAATCATTATCTCAGATGAAGAACAATTAGGATAAATAACATTTTAGTTACATATTAATATTTATTACTATGAAGAAATCTTGCATTTTTCAAGGTATTATCAGTTTATTGATTAGTATTATCTCGATGTTGGCTTCTCCCATGTTATTCGCAGCTCCCGGTGATACAATTATCGTTCAAACAGTAACATTTGATGATACGCTCCAATTAGGAGCCGAAACTTATGTATATCCGCCGCCGAGAGGTGAATTCCATAAAACCCAGAATAATTATTACCAGGGTGGTACTTATTTGTTTCCACCTGATACATTTCGATTCGAAAAAATTTTAATGTATTTTACTTTAAAATGTGACTCGAAAAATTTCCCTGCCTGCGGTGAATGGGATATAATTGCATTCATTTACGCTTATAAGGATTCAAACCGCTTTGAACTTGGTAGATTTGAAACACCTTTTGGTTATGGAGTGAATCTTGGAAATGGATTTACATGGATTTATGATGTGAGTGATTTCAGGTCAATACTTAAGGATTCGGTTACTATAAAATATGTTGTTCCTCAGCAAGGTCAAACCCGTTATGAATTATTAGACCTGAAATTCATGATGATTGAAGGCACCCCTCCAAGAGATGTAATAAATATTGAAAAATTATGGTATGGCGGATTCCGTATCGGAGATAACTTAGACCCGGTAGATAGCCATCTTCAACCTATTAGAGTTAGTCTTTTACCAAATGTAAAAACAACAAAAATTCGTGCTACCATCGCTGGAGATGGATGGGGAGGTTCTACCGGCTGTGCGGAATTTTGTGCAAAAGAACATTGGATTGATGTAAATGGTACAAAACGTTTCGATTGGTATGTGTGGGACGATAAATGCGATATGAATCCATTGTATCCTCAGGGCGGTACTTGGTTACATGCACGTTCAAACAGATGCCCCGGCGCTCAGATGGAAACTAAGGAATTCGAATTAACACCTTTTGTGAACGATTCAGTTGTTACACTTGATTATAATATTGAGCCATACACCTATCCCGAAGACGGGGAATTCTGGCCCTTATATACAATAGAAACTCAATTGGTTTCCTATGGCCCTTATAATTTTAAATTGGATGCCTCTGTCGAAAATATAATTGCTCCTAATCCATGGCAATTTTACAACCGTTCAAATCCAATTTGCAGCAAACCTTCGATTATTTTAAAAAATAATGGCTCGGACAATTTGAGTTCCTTAGACATAGATTATGGTGTTGAAACTTTATCCAACAATACTTATAAGTGGTCCGGAAATTTGAAATTCGGAGAAAAAGACACGGTTGAACTCCCACCAATTGATTTTGGTAATCAGGATATAATGGCTTTTTATGCAGAAGTCAAATCCCCAAACGGAGTTGCTGACGAATATCAATTGAATAACCGGATGACAACAACTACAAAACTCGTTCCTTATTATTTTAATGACTTAATCCTGAAATATCAAACCAATAATTATCCTGAAAATCGTTTTTCTTACACTATTAAGGATATTAATGATTCGACAATCTACTATAAAAATGATATTCAGCCGAGTACTTTGTATAATGATACATTTCATCTAAAAGATGGCTGTTACGAATTAAGATTCATCAATGAAATTGGCTTTGGTATTGATTACTGGTTATTAAAACAACAAAAATATACTTCCGGCTGGATTAAGCTTTCAAACCTTTACCGTGATATTAAATTATTTACAGGTGAATTTGGAAGGGAAATATTCCATCAATTCACAGTTGGTCCAAAGCCGATGATTGTAACTAATTTAGATACCCTTGATTTTGGCAAGGTTAAACTAAACGAACAAAAAGAATTAACGTTTGAAATCAGTCCCGGTAATAATCAATCCTTGCAAATAACTAATGTTAATGTAGTATTTGGTATTAATCGCGGTTATCTGGCAACAACAGACCCCCCTATATATAATGAACCTGTAATTCTGAAGAGCGGTGAAAAAATGATAATTACTGTAAGGTTCACACCAAAGAAAGAAGGTTCATCTGTAACAAATCTTGTTATAAACTGTAATGATGAAAGATTATTAGATAAAGTTATAAAATTAATCGGCATTGGTGTCGACCCGAATTCAATAGAAGACAATAATAACATCGAGCCGCCTCTCGAACTTGTTGTTCAGCCCAATCCTGTTCATGAGAAAGCCGAAATAATTTTTACTGGCTCAACGGGTAATTTTTATAATAATACTAAACTAACATTGATTAATCCTTTAGGTCAGGAATTGAAAGTATTATTTGATGGCAGGGCAGACGCTATTTTTAACAAAATAAATTTTACAACAGATGGTATAGCAAAAGGGATTTATTACCTGAATTTGAAATCAGATAATAATGCAACTACTATTCCTATTGTTGTTTTCTGACAGTTTTTATCATAAATTCCAAAATATAATGATTTTCATATTATATTAATTTTTAATTTTTAAAATTTGTAATAAAATATTAATTGTTGTGAAACATTATAAAGAGGCATGCGTATCATATTATCAGGCAATTAATTTATCATTTTTGGAGTATTAATGTTTTCGAAAATTAAATTTACTTATCTCATAATAATTTTTCTTCTGGCTATTCCATTTACTTACATTTATCCACAAAATCCGAATGTTTTGATTGGGACAATAATTGATTTGGAAACTCAGAAACCGATTCCGGGTGCTACCTTAAGAATAGTAAATTTTGATAAAGGCACTTATTCTTCATCATCAGGTAAATTCAGGTTACCGGTACCTGTCGGAGCTTCAAAACTAAAAGTATCATCGCTTGGATATGAAACTAAATATATTGAACTCGAAAGAAAAACAGATACACTCGATATTAAATTAAAACCCTCTTCATTCAAAATGAAATCTGTTGAAGTTACCGGTCAAATTGATGCTAATGAAATCATCAGGCGTTCAATCGAAAGAAAAGAGGAAAATTTAAAAAAGCTAAAAACATTTAGTGGAACTTTATATTCAAAGCTTGTTCTCGAGCTTGCAGGAAGTATTTTCGGAGGTCCCACCCAGGGCGGTTTCCAGGTTGGAAGTGCAATTGGCGAAACTGCACCTGAAAAATACAAAATGTTTGTTCTGGAAACTTTTTCTAAAACTTATAGGGATTATGAGAAAAATATTACACATACGGATATTTTACAGAGGCGGCAAACTTCTAATATTCCACCACAACAAAATCTTCTTGCAATTGGCAACTTCATGAACTTCTACGATGATGAAATAGATATGCTTAATACTAAGATTCAGACTCCTCTCGGAAGTTCTTGCTTCAGCTATTATAATTTTGAATTAATTGAGAGAAATATTCTTGACGATAGATTCGTTTATCTAATCAAAGTACAGCCAAAAACGTCAACATATCCTGCATTCACAGGAACTATAAGCATTGTTGAAGGTAGTTACAACCTCGTTGAGGTATCTCTGCAACCGAGTCCGAATACCAGAATTCCATTCCTCGACAGTTTAACATTTTTGCAAAAATTCGATGAAAGTTTGCAAGGTGTGTGGTATCCGTCATTTCTCGAGGTTACGGCAAAAGCAAGGGTGGATATCATAAAAGGCATTCTTGAAGCAACCGCTTTTGCAACTGCTACAAGCATATTTAGTGAAACTAAAATTAACGAAGCTTTACCGGATTCAATTTATGTACAGGAAAATTCTGGAACTATCACTGTAAGCAAAGAAGCTGATTCATCGAAAACGGAATTTTGGGAGAATAATTCTCAAAGAGAAATTACTCCGCGTGAATTGAAAATGTATCAGGAAGTTGATTCACTTTCTGCAATTTCTGATTCATTAGAAAAAGAGAAATCTGCTAAGTTCTTTGATTATTTTCCTGATATTCGATTCAATAGGGTTTGCTCGATTGGGCTGGGAGCAATCGCAAGTTTGTTTTATAAAAAAATAAGTCTGAATGTTGATGCTTATTACAGCTTCGGCCAAAAAAAGCCCTTTGGTGAGGTGAACTTGAATCTTACAAATATTTTTGATTCAAGTTTTGTAAATCTCAGTTTATACGGAAAATATTTTTCTGATATCGGAAACATCTCAAGTAATATTGATTACCCCTTTTTGGTGAATACCATTTCATCCGCAATTTTTCACGAGGATTATTTCGATTATTACAGGAAAGTTGGCTGGGTTACAGGTTTTAATGCAAATATGCGATTTGTAAATTTGTATGGTTTTATGGAAATTTCAAAACAGGATTCTTTACAAAAAACAACCAATAATTCAATCTTCTCATCAGGTATTTGGAGAAATAACCCGGTTATTTATCCCGATAATTATCGAATTTTTACTGGTGGATTCACAGTAAATACGTCTTCATTTTTCAGAAATACTGATTTCAATGCTTCAATAAAATTCAATGCCATTTATGGCGAAATGGAAGAACAAAACACAATTTTCCGTCAGGTTGAAGGAGAATTGAATCTTGTAATTCCAACTTTTTATACTGGTTACTCTCCAATGAAAATTGAATTATTGCTCATGGCTGGTAAAAGTTGCAAAAGTACTCCGTATCAATATCAATTCAGGATGCCTACACGATTAGCAATCATAGGACAAACAGGTGTTTTTTATTCTGCACCAATTGGGATCTATGGGGGAAATGAATTCTTAGCCGGACATTTTAATTATAATCTGACCGATTTGTGGTGGCGGGCAATTGGATTGTCAAGATACGAAGGAAGAGGAATTGACCTGCTCCTTTCCGGTTCATCAACAAGGTTTATTTCTCCTGCATCCTCATATTACAAACAAACAGGAAATGATTATTATACAGAAGCTGGTTTCGGATTGAGCAGAATACCTACATTCATTAGCAATGTCGGGTATTTATCATTCGATGCCAGATGGGGAATAGGACCAATTGCAAATGGAAATTTCGGCTGGGGTTTGGGAATAACCCTGCCCTTCTAATAAATTACGAATTATGCCTAATTAATTAAATTAACTCTACAGACTCAGAAGGTAGCCAGCCGATGTTCCCATTGGCGAGCTTGATTTTCCTCCATTTTCCTACGGCATCAAGTATGTTTACCTTTGTTCCTTCGTGCAGAATGAACAAATCTTTACCATCTTCGTCAGGTGAGCTTTTAATATACACAGTCGGTTCAAAAACAATTGCTGCATTCCTGGAATTTTCAATTCCACTCTGCTGAATTGAAAATATTAATGACATTATTGTTATAAATACCGCAATCACCAAGGTGCCAAATAATATTTTTTTTATAAAAGTTGATTCAAATAGTATGAATAAGCCGAGAGAAATAAATACAATCCACAAAGAAACAATCATAATTACCGCCCAATTACCGGATGTAAAAATATTTCTGATGGCATCATACCACTGAACCAGGAAGAATTTTGGAACCGGTTCAATTTTATCAATAATTCTCAGGTTCGCAACATTCAGATTCACAATTACATCTTCATCGTCGGGAGATAATCTCAATGCCCTCTCATAATTGATTATTGCATTTGGAATCTTATTCATCCTGAAATATGCATTTCCCAGATTATAATAAAGTTCTGCATTTTCATAACCGTTATTGATTATCTTTTCATAATTCAATGCGGCTCTTGAATAATAGCCGTTCTGATATAGCATATTTCCTTTTTTAAAAGTTTCGATTGCTTCATTTGCAAATAATGATGATGTTAAAACAATAAACAAAATCAAAAATGACAATTTATTTCTCATCTCAACACTCCCTCTAATTCTGTTATTACATTTACTGCATCATCATATATATTTTGTTTGCTCACATCGTTGGATGAACGTGCAAACCGTGCAAACTCGCAGTAATCTATCGTTGACATACACTGATTTATTTTATTTTCGGCTACATTTCTATTAGCCATCGAATGGGAGGCACTGTCCTTGTTCAATTCGGATATCGGGATAGTAAGTTTATCGCTCAGATAACCCCAAAGTGCGTGTGATACTTCCTCGTAAAATTTATCTTCATTCGAATCAGTAATCAGGATTTTAGCTGTCTGCAATCTTTTTCTTGCCATTTTCGTTGCTCTTTTATTTTTAAGTAATGCCTGGTTACCTTCCAATTTCTGCTGTCTTTTTAAATAAACAAAAAACAAAAAGAAGAGAACCATCGGCGTAAAAGTCAGCAAATAAAATCCTCCGGAGCCCAGAAAATGACTGTTATTTTTAGCCAAAGCGCCTGATAAAGTTTTTATAAACCTTATATCTTTGCCGATATACTTTATATCCTCTTTCCTGACACCGGTAACAGATTGATATGCTTCCTCACCTGTCCCCTGCTCTACCTGCAAAATAAATTCCTGAGAAGATAAAGTTTTGTATTGCTTTGAACTCAAATCAAAATATGAAAATCCAACCGGCTCAATTTTATACTCACCTGCATGCCTTGGAATGAGAAGATATTCAAATGTTCTGCTCCCCGACACACCCGAACCTGACACTGAAATGTTATCATTAACCTTCGGGTCATAAGTCTCGACATCAGGAGGCAGTTTTAAGTCGAATGGTTCAATCAGCTTTAAATTTCCATTTCCGGAAATCTGAATTTTCAGATTAACCGGCTCATTTGTTTTTGTCTTCGGTTTATCTATCCATGCCTTCATAGAAAGATTACCGACTCCACCGTTGAAATCGGCAGGTGCCCCCGGAGGTAATGGTTTTACATTTATATTTACAGCACCCGAACTTGCATTATATTTAAAATCCTGGTATTGAGGTCCGAATGAAAAGAAATCATCAAAAATGCTTCTTCTTCTTTTTTGTTGGTTTTGTACTACCAACCTGCATACAGTCTCAAAAATGAATGGTTCTATCGTCAGCTTACCGGTTTGCTGGGGTATTAAAACTACCTTTTTTACTACTGCAGCGTTGAATGGAACACCATTTACATTTTCAGTATGAAATTGAAGCTTTCCTATATCAATATCCTGTGTCCAAAAGCCGGTAAAAGTTGGGGCATTTTGAGAAGGCACTAACTGAACCAGCCGTAATTCGGGATGTACATACAAAACATAAGTCGCAATAATCTGCTCACCCTGGTAAACTTCTTTTTTACTGACATTCAATCTCAAAAAAAGATTTTTAGCAATTACATCATTTGCCTGCTGATTTAAATTTCCCTGGGATTGATTCTGCTTTTGTCCCTGGTTCTGTTGTTGGGCATTACCCTTAGTAACAGTAATATTAATAGGATTCGTTTTTAATGTCTTTCCGTCGGCATCAATTGTGGCTGAGCCGATTTGATAATTGCCTTCGGCATCTGCCTGCAGGACATAAGTATATGACAGACTTCTCGACATCTGTCCGTTGACAAAGCTCATCTGTTGTGATGTGCTTGGTCCCATTAATACAGTGAATCCTTTAAATCCGGGTGCCCGGAAATTGCTCCCGTTCAAATTCGATAATGTGAAAGTCACCTGGATTTGTTCGCCAACAAGTACCGGATTCCTATCCACAGAGGCAGTGAATTGACCGTATGCTAAGATTTGTAATAATAGAATTCCGTTAATAACAAAAAAATAAAATCCCTTCATATTAAATTTATGTTGATGTTCCAAATTTATTTCACCATGGTTTGGTTGTTTTAACTCTGCCAGTACCGACCTGTTTATTTAATTTTTTCTGCAAATTTTTTTCTTCATTTGCAAGTGCCTGGAGCATTCTTTGAGCGTCCTGCTTCGAAATCTTCGGTTGTTGTTGCTTCTGCTTATCTTTATCGTTTTGGTTCTGCTGTTGCTGCTGTTGCTGATTTTGCTTGTTTTTATCCTTATCGTCTTTTTTATCCTGGTTTTGTTTTTGCTGCTGATTCTGCTGCTGCTGATTTTGATTCTGTTGATTTTGTTTTTGTTGCTGTTGCTGCTGCTGTTGTTGAATCAACATCCTTCGTGCATATTCCAGATTGTATTTGGTATCCAAATCTTCGGGTTCGTTTCTAAGTGAATTTTTATATGCCTCTATACTCTCGGCATATTTTTTATCTTTCAAAAGTGAATTTCCGAGGTTATGATAAGCCATAGACCTCGTTTCTTTATCAATTTTACTGTTAGTCAAATCGTTGAACTTTTCCGCTGCCTTATCGAATTTTTCCTGTTTGTATAATGCATCGCCGATGTTGAACACCGACTTCTCGGAATTTTTCTTCTTGTCGAGCGATTTCAAATAATTTATTTCAGCATCGCTGTATTTCTTTTGTTCGTAAAGTTTATTCCCTTTACGCAAATAATCCTTATATGATTGTGCGGAACATAATATCGGAAATAAAATTAATAATATTATAAATTTTTTCATTATTTCCTTTCACCAAATAAGTTCAAAGACTCAATTAATTTATTTTTCCTTTCGGAAATAAAAATATCTGCAATCAAAATTACCATTGCCAGTCCGAACAGGTACTGGAAATAATCAACATAGTCAGTAAAAAGCTGTGCCTTATATTCTTTCTTTTCCATTCCTGCAATTTCGTCCAGTAATGATGCGAGGTCCGGGTCATCTCCTGTCGAACGTACGAATTTACCGTTACCTTCCGATGCAATCTGCTCGAGCATTCCTGCATCGAGCTTAGTAACAACCGTATTACCTTCATCATCGGTCATAAAACTCACTCTTTGATTGCCGGAATAAATCGGAATCGGAGCCCCATTGACCGAACCCATACCGATAGTGTATATCACAATTCCTGTCTTTGCCGCTTCGCCAGCCATCGAAACAGCATCGTCTTCGTGGTTCTCTCCATCTGTTATTATTATTAATGCCTTGTATTTCTTTTCTTCCTGCTTGAATGATTTCATCGAAAGTTCTATTGCCTTGCCGATAGCAGTCCCCTGGTTATAGACAAGGTCGCAATCGACAGTACTCAGAAATAGTTTTGCCGCAGAATAATCTGTAGTTAATGGAAGTTGTATAAAAGCATCTCCAGCAAAAACAATCAAACCGATTCTGTCATTATACATTTTATCAATCAGTTTAGAAACATATTGCTTGGCTCTTTCGAGTCGGTTCGGCTTTATATCTTCTGCTTTCATGCTGTTCGACACATCTATCGCAATAATAACATCCACACCTTCTCTTTTGAAATTTTCCAGTTTTGTCCCGATTTGCGGATTTGCAATCCCAAGAATTATTAAAGCGAGTCCGGCTAATAATAATGATGCTTTAATAACACTTTTATATTTTGATACATCAGGCATAAGTATATTCAAAAGGTTTACATCACCATATTTCTGTATAAGTTTCTTTCTGTAATTTCTCAATAGAAAATATAGTAATGCAAATGCCGGTACAAGTACGAGCATATATAAGAAGATTCCATTTTCAAACCGAAACATTCAACAACCACTTAAAGTTAGTAATTATTACAAAATTCTTAAAATATGAAAAAAGTAGACGAAAAAATTAAAAATTGAGTATAATTCCTTTTTATATTTTTTTGATATTAATTCGAGTAATTGATTTGTTATTATTTAAGACCATTTAATTGTTTATAATATTGATTCTATCTCACCACCTCAAATGGTTCAATTATCTTTTTGAATTCTGTAGTAAATTTTAGGTAATATCTTCCCTGGCTCAGGGTTTGAACCGGTATGAATTCCGTATAAAAGCCGGCTGAAAAGTATTTTGTGGGAACCGGCTCTTCAATAATTTTACCTTGTATGTCAATAACCTCAATCTTTATATATGAACTGTTTGTTAGTCCGAAATCCATTCTCATTGTTTTTTCAGCAGGATTAGGATATAATATATAAAGTGTATCATTTTGAGGAAGCCGGTTAAATGTACTATCGGCAAAATGTAATGATATTGCTTTTTCCCTTGATGCCTGAGCGGTATTTTCTAATTCAACTAATGAATTCCCCGCAAACAAACTGAATGTTACACGAGTAGTATCACCTTTCATCAATTTAATCGGACCTGCACCGATAACCATTGAAGCATCCGTTATACTCGAATATTTCCTGGAAATCCCGCTGCTCATGGTTGCCCATTTTTCATTTCTGGTGAATCCGTCCCAAATGCCTATATTACTTCCTCCATTATCAATAGCATAAAAATTAAGTTTATGAGTTGAAAGTAAAGAAACTCCAGCCAGTGGATAGCTATTATCTCTTGCATTCATTGCATAACCGAATACCTGCTGATTATCATAAGATATATAGTTGTTAGTTCCTGATGGTCCTATGTCCCAATCTAAAAATAAAGCAGCAAAAAGGGAATCCGTATCATATCCTGAAGTATTTATAATATCGTAAATGACATATATAAAATTTTTACTGCCACTGTCGTTGTATTGATATACCTTCTGATTTACTGTTACACCGGCATCATAAATTGAGTTTAAATCATAAAAATCTGAAAATCCCTCCTGCAAGGAATCTCCGTATTTATATATATTGAAAATATCATCCGATTTAAATGATACATCCTTTTCATATTGAAACAATCCCCTGGCAACGTTTGAAAGCCGGTCTGATGAAGTTCCTACCATCAATGCTCCTTCAAATAATAGATTTGGACTGTCCTTGTATTTAAATCCCTCCCCCTGATTGTTATTCGGGTAATCATTATATCCGATATTACCTACGTTATTGAATGTAACCGTTAAATTATTTGCATTCATTGTTCTATAGGTAGGTCTGAAGGTCATTTCAATATATTCGCTGTTGCAGTAACTCGTATCGTCATACATTCTAAATTCAAGAATCACTTTACTGTCCGAAGGTATATTATCCGGTACTATGAAAACGATGGTATCTGTTAAATTCTTTACTTCAAGTGAAGCCATACTTCCACCAATAGCATTATCTTTAAGAATAATGAAATCGTTGTTTTTAATATTCAATCTTAACCAGCCATCATGAATAGGATTTAATACATTCAATAAGGTAAGATTTAATCTGATTGTATCTCCACGGTCAAATATATCATCATTATTATCAACCGCTTCATAAGATTTTACCAGCACAGATTTCAGGTTTGTACTCGTAACTGCTTTAAATGCATTTACTCTTCCTGTACCTATTAATCCTGTTAAACCCGGATTCAATGTATCAATATTATCAGTTGTTTCCTTTATCTGCTGCATTATTTGAATTGGTTTATATTTAGGAAATTTCTCCTTTACGAGGGCTGCCACACCGCTAACAACCGGTGTAGCCATCGAAGTGCCGCTTAAATACCCGTAACTATTGCCCGGTAGTGTGGAAAGAATATCTACTCCGGGTGCAGATACATCAATAGTGTTATCAAAATTTGAAAAGCTTGCCTTTTTATCCTTAGTATCTACAGCAGCAACAGACAATACATTTTCATGGGATGAGGGATAAAAAGCAATGTTCCTGTTGTCATTACCGGCTGCTGCAATAACAACAGAACCAAGCCCAACTGCCGCATCAATTATTTCCTGTTCAGCTTCTGATTTGCTTGAACTCCCCCATGAACAGTTTATAATATCTGCGCCCATCCCGGTAGCATACACAATCCCATCGTATCCATTCGTTACCGAAGTATTAAATGCCCCGTCAGGTGCTACTTTTACAGGAAGAAATTTAACTTTTTTTGCTACACCCGCAACTCCGATTCCGTTATTAACGACTGCAGCACATATCCCTGCAACATGAGTACCATGTTCGTTCCCTGGCAATGGTTCATTGTCACCGAGGAAATTGTCATCACTGGAGAAATCCCATCCCCTCCAATCATCTATAAAACCGTTGCTGTCATCGTCAATATTATTTGTTTTTTTATCATTCCCCTGCCCATCAACACCGGTTTCACCTGAATTTATAAATAAATTTTTTGATAGGTCTTCGTGTAAATAATCAACACCGGTATCAATTATTCCTATTATTACAGTATTATTAGTATCGAGTGAATCCCATGCGTTAAATACCTTGATTTGGTCCAGATAAGATTCGAATTTCACCAGTGAATCGTTAGGGTTGTCAGTTATATGATGTTCATACAATGGTTCAGCATACTTGATTCCCGGGACAGCAGCTATTTTTTTAGAAACAATGACCGGATCTAATTCTGATTCATATTTAACTATACAAATTTTAGAAATATTTTCAGGAATTGTATTTATTCGTGATTGTATCTGAGGTGCAATCTTTACAGACCTTTTTTGTAACAACATAATATTTGAATTAGATATATATCCCCTGCTTATATTATGTCCTAATATTGGAATAAACTCTTCTATTTCACCCGACCTGTCAGATTTTATCCATTTTTCATAACCGGGGAAATTATTCCTTAATTTTACTACAATTGTTTGACTTTCGTAATTACTTCCGTATGAAAGGTAACTGATTATGATAAGAAAAATTATCAAATATTTAACAGATGCCCGAATTTTTACCTCCATAACTCCCTTTGAAATTCTTTTTTTCTAATAAACGATAAGTAAATATAATGATTTTATAAAAAAATTTTAATTTTTACAAATTAACAGGAAAAAATCAAACTTTTAATATATATATTTGAATTAAGAAGATTAGAAATTATTTTTTCACATTAGAAAATTTAATTTATATGAAAAAAACAGATGCCGAATTTAATCGCTTTCAGGAATTACTTCAAATGGTTAAAAACTTTGAAAATAACTTCCTTGAGTTTTACAAAAAAGGAAATAAATCTGCCGGTGTCAGGTTGAGAAAAAATATGCAGACCATCAGGGCTTTCGCTAAAAATGTAAGATTTGAAGTCCAGGATTTAAGAAAAAATAAAGGGCTTAATAAGAAAAAGAAAAAAAATAAAAACCAAATTTCTATATTTCAATAAATCATTTCACCGGTTTTCCAATTATCTTATTTGTACTTTTCCCATTAAGAAAAGATATTATTATTGAATCGGGTTTACTCCCTTTTTTCCCCGAAAATTCCAACCACCATCCTACATCATCCATAATAAATCTATTTTGAGTTTGTGCCAGCAAAAATGAATTTCCAATCGTATTATTCTTTAGCATCAACATACCATCATGAATTTTTATATCTGCAATTGCACTATCCTTGCCGAATTTGAAATGGTATTTTCCGATAAATTTTTTCATTTCTTCATGTTTTAATTTCTGCTTTGATGAAGGTTGTTTGCTGACAGCAAGTTGGATTAATTTTGGCTTTTGTTTAATTCTACCGGTTTTAGATTTTATTACTAATTCCATGAATTTCATTCTATGGGAATCTGAAACAAATTTACCTCTGTACGTATCAGCCCTGAATACAAATACCATGTCTGCTTTGGGAAGTATATATATGAATTGTCCTCCTAAACCCGAAGCACAATAAGCACCGTACTCATGGAATGGTTTAGAAATCCACCATAATAATCCATAACCCGAAAAATTTGTACTTCCGTTAATTTCAGAGTATGGATGAATGCTCTCTTTAATCCAGGATTCCTTAATTATTTCTCTATCTTTCCATTTACCATTCCTCAGGTAAAGCAATCCGAATCTTGCCATATCTCTTGCAGACATTTTAAGTAGGTACGCAGGATATTTGGAACCACCTTCTTCAAAATTGTAAAATCCGTCCGATAGCCGGTAATCTTCCATCTGGAGCGGTTCAGCCAATTGTTCTTTAATATCTTCAAAGATACTTTTCTTTGTTTCTTTTTCCAGAATTGAACCGAGTGTGTTATAGTCCCAGTTGTTATAGCACCAGAAATCCCCCGGTTTGTGACTTCCTCTTACAGGACGGTTTTTTTTCATGCTTTCGGTTTCGTTTGCAGCAGGTATATAAACACCTGAACGTGCTTTCAGAAGGTCAATGATTTTTGCTTGCTTTTCGAGATTTGTCAATGAATCCTTTTCGTCAAATCCGATTTCTTCTAAGGTTTTATTTATATCAATCCGTCCGCTTTCGACATGAATTCCGAATAATGCGGACAATATTGATTTTCTTATAGAGTGAACAAGATACCTGCGGTTTACATCTCCATAAGATAACAGGACATTCCCTTCATATATAACCATTACAGCTGATGCATTCATTTGCTTATATAACTTCTTTGCATCTTTCAACTTATCCGATGACCAGCCGGCTTCTTCAGGTGTTTTATACATTAACCAATTATTCCCAGGGTAATCTGAATACAAATTTGTATTCTGTCCGAGGAACAGGTGAATTATCAGTATGTAAATTATTTTTCTCATTAAATATGTATTTTAGTTTTTCAAAAATACTTTAGAAATTGGTATCATAATATTTTTTTTCTAATTTGAATATAACTATATAATACATTCAAAAAAGGAAATTTATGATTGACAGGAGAGAATTTTTAAAAAACACAGGTTTAGTAACTTTAGGAACTATTGGACTTACAAAATCCGTATCAGCATTGATTCAGGAGGAAACTGCGGATACAGCTAAAACAAATCTTGATGAAGAATTAATTCCGGTTGTTATTTCTACATGGAAACATGGAATTCCTGCGAATGAAGCTGCATGGAAAGTACTTGCTGTTAATGGGAAAGCTCTCGATGCAGTCGAACAAGGTGTACGAGTTCCTGAGGCAGACCCGAATGTTCAAAGTGTCGGATATGGAGGACTCCCCGATAGAGACGGATATGTAACCTTAGATGCCTGCATAATGGATGAAAAAGGAAATTGCGGCTCGGTCGCTTGCATTCAAAACATTAAGCACCCTATTTCTGTTGCAAGGTTGGTTATGGAAAAAACTCCCCACATAATGCTTGTTGGTGACGGGGCTTTAAAATTCGCTCTTGCTAATGGTTTCAAAAAAGAAAATCTCCTGACAAAAGAGGCAAAAGAAAAATGGCTTAAATGGAAAAAAGAATCTAATTACAATCCTAAAAAATCTAATGAACATGATACTATCGGTATGCTTGCTATCGACAAAGCATGTAACATTTCAGGTGCATGCACTACAAGCGGATTAGCTTGGAAATATCACGGAAGAGTTGGCGATTCACCTATTATCGGAGCAGGTATGTATATTGACAATGAAGTTGGGGGGGCAGCAGCAACAGGCAAAGGTGAAGCAGTAATCAAAATTGCCGGAAGTTTTCTTATTGTTGAATTAATGAGAAATGGAAAATCTCCTCAGGAAGCTTGTGAATTAGCTATCGAGAGAATTATTAAAAATCAGAGTGATTACAAGGATTTCCAGGTTGGCTTTATTGCACTCGACAAAAAAGGAAGATATGGAGCATACTCAATCAATAATGGATTCCAATTTGCTTTATATAGAAATAAACAAAATCAATTGCTCGATTCCAAATCTTTTTTGTAATTTATTATCTATCACAATTTTAAATTATTTAACTAAGTCCAAATAAATAATTAGCTTATATTAATAATAATTTGCCCTTTTTTTTTATTTTTATTCAATTTTTTATTAGATTTCGGTTTCACAGTATGAATATTTTTAATTGAGGTTTTGGCAAAATATTATTTAAGCGTCTTTTAAAATTATTTTGTATTCAATAAAAAATTCTTTTTTATAGGATTCCCTTAACCGGTATTCCTACTGGTGATATTATTCTCATTTGTTATATATTATTGATTTATATGTAGATTACTAAGATAATTATTAGTTTTTTATACAATTAAAGAGATTCAAATGAATAAGATGTTCACAATTTTATCTGTTTTTATTTTTAGTTTTTGTTCTTCTTTATCTCAGACAATTTCACCTGGTTACCTGCTGAATGAATCACTTGGTGGACTAAGATTGCAATCATTTAATAATGATTATAATTTTCCGGAACTTGTACTTGGAATTACCGATTTAAACATTCCCGGAAATGCCGAATCATTGCAATTCTACACAAACTGGTCTGATTTGGAATTAAATGTTTTAACGCTTGAGTATGACAGTGGTAACGATATTCTTCATGTATTTATAAACTCCCCGAGCGGTTCAAATTTTGTTCCTGATAAACCATTGGAAGAATATCACCTATATTATTTAAACTTTTCTGAATCGCTGCCTGGGAAAGGAAAGCATTTTTCCGCTGAAGACATGGATTTTTTACATATAATAATTAATAACAATGATATTAATTGTTTGGTTTTATTATCAAATATAGTTTTAACTGATTCCCAGGGTAATCTGATTGCTTTAAACCTCGATTTCAGTGAATCGAATGAATGGTCTGTCAGCGATATTGACCTTTCGGGTGACTTTAAGCTCGTGGCTAATTTGAAATTGAATGGTGAATTTGAGACTTCAAATTTAAGCAATGTAACGATTGATTTCGGACACAGAATTGTTAATCAACCGCCAGACTGTTCACAAGCTTACCCAAGTTCTATGATGTTATGGCCCCCCAATCATCAACTCGTTAATATTAAGATTTTAGGGATAACTGACCCTGACTCCGACCCTGTAAACATTACAATTGATGGAATATACCAGGATGAGCCGGTAAATGAAAAGGGAGATGGCAACACTGAACCCGATGGTTTCGGATTAGGAACTTCTATTGCAATGGTTCGCTCGGAACGTTCAGGGAAAGAAAATGGCAGAGTTTACCATATCTATTTCACAGCAACTGACCTAATCGGAAACAATTGTTCAAGTGAGGTAAAAGTTGGTGTCCCGAAGAGCATGGGATTAAATGGTTATCCCAAAGATGATGGTCCCCTGTATAATTCTACAATTGCATTTTTAAATGAAGGAAATTTATTACTGGATAATGATGATTTTAATAAAATAACTATTTCAAATGGGGAATTATTATCCGAAGTTTTTCCTAATCCCGTTACTTCGGATGCTTCTATTGTTTTGAAAGGAAATTATAACCAATTCGTAAATGTTGATGTGTTAGATTTAATGGGTAACAGGTTATTTAACATTTTCAATGGAATAGTTAATGCGGAAGAGCAGCTTAATTTGAAAATAAAATTTTCTGATATAAAGGAAGGTATTTATTTCATTAGGGCTGCAGGCGAAGGAACAACATCTATAAAGAAGATTACCATAATCAAATAATAATATATTAGTTTGAATAATATTAAAATAGGGGTATTAAAATACTCCTTTTTTTTTATAAATTAATTTTTTAAATCACAAAAACTTTACGTTTAAATCCCTTTTGATTAAGTTTGCTAATCTTATTTGAACAAATGGAGCTTATATGAGAATTTTAATAGTATTTGTTAGTTTTATTGTATTATCGGCTACGGTATTTGCCGAAAGAAATTATGTTATTTATGATTCAAAAACAGGTGAAAAACTTACTGTTTCCGAATTAGCCGAAAGAAGTTTAAAAAATGATATTATATTCTTTGGTGAATTTCATGATGACAGTTTATTGCATTTGATTCAAAAAAATCTACTTGCCGATATGTATGAAAAGGATGATGAAATTGCAGTTTCAATGGAAATGTTTGAAAGAGATGTCCAAAAATATATTAATGATTACTTATCGAATAAAATTACTGAAGAGGATTTCCTAAAAAACTCGCGCCCCTGGGGTGATTACAAAGAATTTTACAAACCATTGGTTGAATTGGCAAAGAGCCACGAAGCACCTGTTATTGCTGCCAATATTCCGAGAAAATATGCTGCTGTTTATACGAGAGAAGGTTGGACCGGAATTCAGAAACTCCTTCCAAATGAGAGAACTCTTGTTGCTAAAGATTTGAATATTAGGGAAGACCAATATCAAAAAGAATTTTACAAGACAATGATGCAAAATATGGGAATGGATCCTATTGCAACTATGACTCCAAATGAAGAAAATACAATGTATCTTTATTATGGTGCTCAGTCGTTAAAAGATGAAACAATGGCTGAAAGCATCCTCGAACAATGGACAAAGGATGATGATTACAAGATAATTCATTTCAACGGTGATTTTCATTCGAATAATTATCTCGGCACTGTCCAGAAGCTTCGAGACAGGAATAAAGAAGTAAAAATTGCCGTTATTTCGGCAACCTATCCTGATTCAGGTAAAGCTTTAGAATTTGATAATTCTTTTAAATCTAAATGCGATTTTATGATTGTTCTCGATGAAAAACCGAAAGTTGATATTACACAGTCAATGATGGGTGGCCATCTTGCTCAGAATTATATTGCAGGACACAAAGTTGATTTAAAGCTCGACCCCCAAAATAAATATTTATCCGGTGTTGATGAAATCAAATTCTTCAATCCCATTGCAAAAAAGGCAAGCTTCAAGATTTTAAAAGACCTCGATTTGAAAATTACAAATGCTGAAACAGATGGTTTTAGTTATGATATAAAAATTGCTGCCGATGATAGTTTATACAAAGAAGTTACAATCACGTCAAAAGGGAAAGAAATTCCACTTATTAAAGTAAATTACTCCGGAAAAGTGTATTACTCGCCGAGTGTTACCTTGTTCAACCAAAAACATTCAAACACACCGGGTATTATTTCAAATGAAAAAAATGAAGGAATATATCTACCGGGGGGAAGCTGTTACCCGATAACAGGAAAGGACATTGCAAATTTTGAGATGAACATTAGTGTTCCTCTTGATTTTACAATAGTCACAAGTGGCAATCAAGATCCCGAATCTTCTACAAAAGATTATCGAACCTTTAATTTCAAATCCGAGCTGGCTCTTGATGACATGATAATTGTCGGTGGAAGATATTTAAGAAAAGATACCGTCTATGACGGAAAAGTATTTTCTCTTTACACATTCAATCCAAGTCCTGCAGCTGATTCGTATTTAAATGCTTCTATTGAATACTATAAACTGTATACCCCGTTGCTTGGTCCTTATCCCTTTAGTAATTTCAGTATTGTAGAAAATTTCTTTGCTTCAGGTTTTGGTATGCCCGGATATACCCTGCTTTCAAACAAATTAATGGCATTACCCTGGATTGTTCTTGCGCCTGGCTCACTCGCTCATGAGTTTGTTCACAACTGGTGGGGCAACAGCGTTTATGTTGATTATGAACTCGGCAATTGGTGCGAAGCTCTTACAACATTCTGCAGTAATTACTATTACAATGTGCTGACAAAAAAAGATGACAAAGCTCTCGATTGGAGAAAAAAAGCTCTCTTATCGCTCGAATCATTGCCGGATAAAAGTAATTATCCCGTAATGAAATTCAAGTATCAAACTAATAATGATGACGCTGCTGTTGGCTATCAGAAAGGTGCTTTTATTTTTTATGAAATTTATAAACTGATAGGTGATGAAAGATTCTTCAATGCACTTAAGAATTTTTCTAAAAAGTATAAAGGTAAAAGAGCTCTCTGGTTTAGTTTGATGTCTGCTTTCGACGAGGTTGCCCAAAAAGATAGTCTGAAAATATCTGTTAGAAAAATTATGAGTCAATGGCTGAATGAGAAATATATTCCTACACTTAAATTGGAAAATGCTAAATGCAGCAATGATTCACTTTACCTTGAAATTAGTCAGGATATAAATATATATACGAGTGTACCTGTAAAAATAAATACTTTTGCCGGTGAGCAATGGCACAATTTCACTCTTACAGGTAAAGCGAATAATTTTGCTATTAAAACAAATTCAAAAGTAAAATCGGTATTTGTTGACCCCGATTACCAGGTTCTTCGTCATCTCAATAAATGGGAAATCCCTTTCAGCTTTGGAAGGATTCTTGCTGAAAAACCATTATTAATCCTGCCCTCAAAGAAATCGCCGGACTACGATGTTTCGGTAAAATTTGCAGAAATGGTAAAGGAAAGTGAATATGACATTGACTTCAAGTCTTCGGATGATTTCAAAAAAGATTCAAGCTGGATGGACAGGCATTTAATTGTTCTTGGTGATACAAAATCGAACCCATTCTTCAAGAATTTACAAAAGGTTTATCCCGAAAACATTACAATGAAAGACACAAATATTACTATTAATAAGCAGAAATATTCATCAAATGGAAATATTCTTCTATTAAATACCGGGCATCCCACAAATAAAAACAAGCTTATGTCAATCATATATTGTCAAAAAATGGAATCACCCGAGCAATTCAGACGTTTATTCCATTACCTGAGTTATTCCATGGTTTTCCTCAGTAAAACCAGGATGGGCAGACCCGTTGCAGAAATGGAAATATTTCCAAACATAGAAGACAAGCAGGAATTGCAGTATTATTTTATGTGCGATAAATAAAAACCAAAATAAAATATTGAAATAATTATAGAACCTCATACTCTCAAGAGAGCTTCGGAAAGAGGTGATAATGAATCAGAAATTTTGGAAGTTATAAATAATGTTTTTTGAAATTCCAACAAGACATTACAGAATCGTTCTTGATATTGGCAAAAATAATAAAATCGTTAGTATTAAAATATTTGGAGCAATGGAAGTATTGAACCTGAATAATCTGTTGCCTATAAATTATTCTGATAATCGAAAAGAAGTTATGGTTTAAAATATAAAAATAGATTTATTATGAATAAATATTATTCGATTATTATCATTTTATTGTAATATAATTTAATTACACTCTTCTAAAAATATAATTAGCATATACTAATTATCATTCGAACTCGTTATAACCTGAAAAATAATCTAAGAATATTAATCAAGGTGATAAATGAAAATCGGTGTTTTAGGGTCAGGTATGGTTGGTAAAGTATTGGCACAAGGATTTGCAAACCATTCCTATGATGTTATGATTGGCAGCCGGGATAAAAAGAAACTTGAAGATTGGAAATATGAATCCGGGTTCAAAGGTCAAGTTGGTGATTTCCTTGATACTGCAAAATTTGGTGAAATCATCATTCTTTCAGTTAAAGGAGTAAAAGCAATTGAAGCAATTGATTTGTCAGGAATTGAAAATTTTAAAGGAAAAATTGTTATTGATACTACCAACCCAATTGATGATTCGACACCGCCTGAAAATGGTGTCATCAAATTCTTCACTAACAATGAACAGTCATTAATGGAAAAACTGCAGTCTTATATTCCTGAAGCAAAATTTGTTAAGGCATTCAGCAGTGTCGGCGCTGCATTTATGGTAAATCCTGATTTCGGAGGAATTAAACCTACTATGGTAATCTGCGGTAATGATGATAATTCTCGTAAAGAAGTATCAAATATATTGCTTAAATTCGGTTGGGAAGTAGAAGATATGGGCAAAGCCAATGCTGCCGGAACTATTGAAAACCTGTGTATTCTGTGGTGCATACCCGGTTTTCTAAGGAACGACTGGTCCCACGCTTTTAAAATATTAAGAAAATAAATTTTAATAAGATATTTTAGTCCCTTTTTTATTTAATTTTGTATCCAAAGAAAGGTGTATTAATTAATTAATTGTTTTGTAAAATATTTTTTATTTAAATTAATGAAACACATCAATAAATTGAATAAAGGTAATTTTAGAGTGAGATTTGGTCGTGAGGAAGGCATTAGTAATTTTTTGTGTATTGTTGTTTGAGTGTGTTTTACTTCAATCTGCAGATAATAAATATCATATAAGTGGAAAAGTTTTAAACCAAAAAAATGAAGCTATATCATTTGTAACAGCAAGAATTATAGAGTTAAATCAAACTGTAGCCACAAATAGTAAAGGGTATTTCTATTTTAATGATATACCGGCAGGTAAATACAAACTTAGATTTTCACATATCAGTTATCATACTTTTGATTCATCAATTTATTTAAATAATAATTTAGATGAATTTCAAATCAATTTATCATTATCTGAGAAAAGAACAGATGAGGTTGTTGTAACAAGTACCCGCACATACAAGCATCTCGAGAATCTTCCTATTCCGGCAGATGTAATTAGTAATAAAGATATTGAAAAACAGGGCATTTTAAAATTAGATGCTGCATTAAGTGAACAGCTTGGTTTGAATGTATTGAATAATCACGGAAGCGGAGTTCAATTGCAAGGTTTGGATGCTGATTATACTTTGATTCTGTTGAACGGAGAACCAGTTGCAGGAAGAACAGGTGGTATCCTTGATTTATCGAGATTTACACTTGGAAATGTCAGTCGTATTGAGGTAGTTCGTGGCCCTTCCTCATCATTATATGGCAGTAATGCTTTAGCTGGAGTAATTAACATAATAACAGAAAAACCATCAATACCACTTGGTTTAAAAACCTCTTTGCGCTATGGAAGTAACTCACTTCTCGATGCTACAGGTAATGTTCAATATGCTGATGATGGACATAAGCTCGGTATTGATTTTTTTATTAACAGGTATTACACAAAAGGTTTTAATGTTAATAAAGAAACCAGTTTGGGGCAAACTTCTCCTAAAGTTGAAAGTTATACTTTCAACAGTAACATATTTTATAATTTTTCTGACAAGACACAATTGAATTTATCGGGAAGGTATAATTTTGATAACGATTGGAATCAATTTTCTCTCAGAGGAGCTAGTGATTCATCCCTTGTTGACACCAAAGTCAGAAATGATGAGACAAACTTTTCGCTTAGATTAGACCATAAAATTTCTAACGATTTTGACATCGAAGCAAGAGCATACAGAACTTCTTTCGGCACAAAAACCTATTCCAATTTTGCATCAACAGGAGCATTTTATTCGGATTATAATTTTTGGCAAGGTACTAATAAATTAGAAGTACAATCTAATATATCAAATATATTTTATGCAAATACGATAACCACCGGGATTGGAGGCGAACTGGATAATGTCGAAGCCGGGCAAATTGCAAATGGAGGTCAAAAGGCAAATTTATTTTTCGGGTATTTACAGTATGATACTAATTTAGACAGCAGTATTAATGTAATTGGCAGTGTAAGATTTGATAGCCACAGTGATTACAAATCGCATTGGAGTCCAAAGCTTGCTATTTCCTATGAACCTCTCGACAACCTGACTTTAAGAGCTTGTGTGGGCGGCGGTTTCAAAGCCCCTGATTTTGAACAGCTTTATCTCGACTGGACAAATCCATTTGCCGGTTATTCGGTTTTGGGCTCAGCTTATGTTGAAGAAGGTGTCCGAAAAATGCAGGCGGAGGGATTAATTGACACTATATTTATTCAACCGAAAAACATATCAAAGCTTTCACCCGAAAGCTCATACTCACTCGATTTCGGATTTAATTATTATTTTGACAGGTACCTTGAACTTAAGGCAAATGCTTTCAGAAACAATATTTCCGATATGATTGAATTTTTAAGAATCGGGATAAAAAAGAACGGGCAGAATCTGCATACATATACTAATTTTAATAGAATCTATACTCAGGGTATCGAAGTCAAACTCAAATCTGAACCGATTTTTAACTTAATTTTTGAATTAAATTATCAATTTCTTCAGACAGCAGATGAAGACGTTCTTGATAATATAAGAAATAAGAAAATTTACAAAAGGGGTTCAACCGGCATTGACAGACCTGTTCAGGAAGTTGAGTATGGAGGTTTATTCTATAGGCCTGAACATTCCGGGGCAATTAAAATTCAATACAATTGGTCTGAAGAAAATGCAAATATTTCTTTAAGGGGACTGTTCAAAGGTAAATACGGATGGATTGACTTAAACGGGAATGGAATTCTCGATGATAAATCCGAGTATGCACCTTCAACTATAATTTGGAATCTCACTGCATCGAAAGAACTATTTTCTTTATTTACAGTGCAGCTTGGAATTGATAATATTCTCGGTTATAAAGATATAAGAATGTTGTCGGTTTCTCCGGGCACAACTTTTTACATAAACTTAACTTTTAATTTTAACAATTTTTAATTTTTTGGAGTATTTTATGAAAACACTACATATTATTATAATTTCGTTCCTTGCATTTACCCTTGTTGTATCCTGCAGTAAAGAAGTTACTGAACCAACTAACACAAATAATGCGAGAAGTACTACTATCAGCAATCTTCCGGCTGATACTGGAAAAACCGGGCATTTCACATTCTTCCGCTTAAGCGATAGCTCAATTGTCTCACTTGCTGATTCTAATACTACAAAATGGGACTTGGGATTTGCTTCTACAACAATCATAGTAAACAGCGGGGTCAGAGGACCGGGACAAGGTGCTGCTATCGTTATGAGACAAACTGATTTCAATTCCGTTACCGAAGCTCCAGAAACCGGCTGGGTAACCGAAACACAGTTAGCACCTCCTGCAATTCCGACCGGCTCCGATAATGGCTGGTATCATTATGAAGGTGCAACAATGACCATTACCCCGGTACCTGGTGTTGTGCTTCTAATCAGAACTGCTGACGGCAAATATGCAAAGATGCAGGTCATCAGCTATTATAAGGATGCACCCCAGGTTATTGACCCGAACGGACAAACCAGAATGTACACATTCAAATATGTATATCAACCAGACGGAACTAAAAAGTTTCAGTAAACTTTAATTTAAATAATAGTAAAAACCGGATATTAATAAAAAGATTTCCGGTTTTTTTATGAAATATTAAAATTAATTTTCGCACATATATACCATTAGACATAGATTATTTTCAACTTTATTTATGCTTGTATAGTATTATATTTCTCTGACAATTTGGCATAATATTTCCCAAATAAAAAATAATCTAACTGATTAATCGTAAAACAATTTAAGAAATATTTTTTTATTAAAAAAAAATAAAAGGGTGAAATATGAAAAATATTACTTTTGATTTAAATTGTAAATTTGACGGCTTTGGTAAACTTAAAAATTTTGAATCGGCTTGCTTGAAGAATTTGGAGGTAAATTCTCATAATTTATCATTTTTTAATATTTTTAAACAATATAATAGATTAATGAAAGAAAACTCAAATAAAAATTATAAATTAAAATTTCCAGAATGGTTATAAACTACCTACTAATTATTTTAGATATAAAATATAATTCCTAATATATTTCTACTCTATATATTTCAACCACCTGATAAATTGACATAGAATAAATATAATAATTTCTTTATATCATCTTTTGCCACAGAGATTGTGGTATTTAGAACGTAATTCGCTTTCAAGTTTCAATCTATTTTCTTTAGTATATTTTAACGTTGGCATTGGATAAATACAAACCCAAATATTATTATTTAAACATTTTCTTTTCCAGCAATCAATTCTATCATGGTTATTAATTCTTTCCCCTAATTCACCTGATTGACCAACATCAATAACAGTCCAACTCTTATCTGAGTTCACACACAAAATAATATAAATAGCAGCTATATCTTTAAAATCAGCTTCTACAAGTGGAACACAATAACAATTAAGATTAGAAATAGTAACATTTACTCCCATAATCATATCTCCTAATTAATAAAACGAATTATTTTTTTATTCTATGGTATTATTGGTTATTGTATAAGTATATCCATATCGCCATCCTGCACCGCCAGTGCCGCCAGTAGTATCGGGCATTTTAAGTGAAATTTCTTCCCAAGCACGAGCTTCTATTTCCCTCGAAAAACCTCTTTGCCACCAATCTGAGGGATTACCATGTTCCTGTTTGCGTCTTGCTGGGTCATCGGTTAAACCAACATATTTCATATATTACCTCTTTAATGTAATTTTTATTCATTACAAAGATAATAATATAATTTGATATAATCATATTATTTTTTTTAATGGCACTATAATTGCATATAATAATATTACTTTTATATCCAAATATTTTAATTCTTTTTTATCCTTTTTTGTATTTCAATAACTACTCTATAACAATATGTTATAATAATGACTTATAAACTATTAGTAATAATATCACCGATAAATTACGAATAGAAAATGGTAATAATATCGGTAATAAAATATAGGAATATTTTTGTTTTTCGATTTTTTATATTATATTTGTATTGAATTTATTATATAAGAAAGGGAAATTTATGGAATTAATTGATAAACAAGATGCAATATTAATTTTAGACCCCTATATTGAAGGGATATTTCAATGTATGAAAGCCGCAATAAGTGATTATCAAAAATTGTCTGCTGATTTTAAACTAAGTATGTGTGTTACAGCGAAGGCATGGATTATACGGCAAAGAGAAATATTTCATTTAAAAGAGAAGTATAATCAAGAAGAAAAAGATGATATAAAAATAGAAGTAGATGAAAATGGGTTGTTTATATTTAGGATAAAAAATGTATTAAATTTAAGATTTAATAAACTAAGTAAAAGTTATAATATATCAAGTAAAACTACAAATCGTATCCGAGCATTTAAAAATCAAGAAGAATTATTTCCGGGCTTTAATCAAACTGGAGTTAATCTTGTCGCAGGTTATATACCCGACCCAGCATGGGAAAATTTTTCGTATTATATAAGTTGCCCGAATGGAGAAACAAATTCTTGGTATATGGAAATTGGGACTACCATACCAACAACTATTGAGATACATAGACTGTCAGAATTAGATTTAACCGGAACTGAAGAGGAAATGAGCAATATCAAAATTAAATCAGATACACTAAAAAAGGTAAATAATGAAGGAAATTTATTTTAATCCTTATATGTTAATTTTAGCAAGAGAAAGTCGGGGAATTTCTCAATCTAACTTAGCAAAAGAATTAAAAATTTCACAAGGTTTGATTTCTCAAATTGAATTAAAAATAAAATCCCCGTCCATAGAATTATTGACTAGAATATCAGAAAAACTAAATTACCCAATAAGTTTTTTTAGCATTGATTGGCGAATATATTCTGGATTTAGTTTTCATAGGAAAAGAAAAAGTTTAGGTTTGAGATTGTTAAATACAATTGATGCAAGAATAAATATTCAATTAATTCATTTGGTGAAATTATTAAATTCTGTTGAAATAATCCATTATGACATACCATTTTATGATATAGATGAATTTGATTCAATTAAACTTATTGCTCAATCATTAAGAACGAAATGGAAAATCCCAAAGGGTCCAATAGACAATTTGGTTAAATTTGTTGAACAAAATGGTGCAATTGTAATACTTTTCGATTTTTACAATGATAAAATTGATGGCTTAAGTATAAAAGTTGATAAATTACCTCCTGTGTTTTTCCTAAATAAGTTTTTATCGGGGGATAGATTAAGATTTACACTTGCACATGAATTAGGACATATTATAATGCACGATTCTCAAAAAAAGGATATTGAAAAAGAAGCACATAACTTTGCATCAGAATTCCTTATGCCTGAAGATGAGATTAAACACCAGCTTCAAAATATTAATTTAGATACTCTTTTTGATTTAAAACGTTATTGGAAAGTATCAGCACAAGCTCTTTTAGTGCGAGCCGAAAAACTAAATACAATCAGCGAAAATAAGAAATCTTATCTTTGGGCTCAAATTAATAAATTTGGTTATAGGAAAAAAGAACCAATAGATATTATGGTAGAAACCCCAAGTACATTAAAATTATTAATTGATATGCACAATAAACAACTTGGATATTCAAATGAACAATTAAGTAAAATATTAAATATAAAATTAAATGAATTTGAAAGCATGTATCAATTTCAAAATAATAATTTAAAAATTATAAAATAATTAGAAGTATTAACTATGATTTCTCTTCTTATATACAATCTTCTTCACATCACCCTTCGGTTTCAGATTAACGAGGCATTTCTCGTCTGCAACGGCATTTTTGATTGTTTGAGCAAAGCCAATATCTGCCTTTCTCCGCTTGTTATATTTATAGCTATATTCTGCAAGATAGAACGGTAAATACTTCTTAGAGATTGCCCTGAAATTGCCTTTAATCCCATTTTTTAGTAAACTCCAAAAACCTTCAATAGTATTTGTATGAATTGCACCTCTGGCAAATTCTTTCTGGTGGTCTATTGTCAAATGTTCTACTACCTCATCAAATCTTTTATAAGACTTGAACTCATCAGTTATTAAAATTGCACCATCTTCTTTGACATATCTTTTAAACATTGCTAATAAATTTCTTGTAGTCAGCTTCTCAACTACCTTTGTGGTAACTTGTCCGCTTTGCCTTGCAACTATTCCGACAACAGGCACTTTCCTTGTACCCCTGCCACGCTTATTTTCAACCCGGCTTAATACCGGAGCATTATCAGGATATTTAATTGCTGGTTTACGAGGTTTCCCTCCCATATAAGCCTCATCCATTTCAACAATGCCATCAAGCATATCAGCTTGGTCAAGCATGGCACAACGTACCTTCATAGCATTGAACCAAGCAGTTTTTTGAGTAATCCCTAATTGCCTTCCTAATTCTTTTGATGAAATTCCCATCTTTGAATTTACCATCAAGGCAATAAGTTGAAACCAAATCGGCAAAGGCATATTAGTATCTTCAAAAACAGAATCTACCAAGACGCTGAAAGACCGTCCACAATTATTGCATTGATAACGAAACTCATTTTTTCGGTCTGCAATATGTTCTTGCTCATTGCAATAGGGACAGGTAGGAAGTTTTCCCCATCTAATTTTTTCAAGATGTTCAATACATTTTCTTTGAGTATTGAATTTCTTATGCAGTTCAATAATATTCATAAAATCACTTTTTATAATTTGACATAATAGTTATTTTCGTAAAAGTATTTTCTTTATTCTTGGATATATTATGAATTCAACCTTAAATGATTTATCAGGTAATAATTCTGACATCAGACAACAAGTAATAATTTCAAAATTAATCATTAGTATTAAACGGCAATTAGAAACTCTGCATAAGCATAAAACGATAGTAACTTCTGAATCTGATATACTTTTTTATAACAATACCAGAGAATTACAAAGAAGAAATGCTGATATAGTAATTTGGAAATATTCAGATGAAGAATTAAAAGGCATTATGAATCCTTTATTAATTATTGAATTGACTAATAATAAATTTCCTCAAGATATATTTAATACACATAATCAAGATTTTATAAAAGCCAATGAATATTTAGATTATATTGAATCATTGAGAGAATATATTCTTTATAATTACGAGAATAAAGAAATAATTAAATTTTCAAAGAACAGGAAAAAAGAATTTGACATTACTTATAATAATTTTCATTCAAATTATTTAGATAAAAATCTCAAACAATCTCTTGCTCTTGATTTTCCAGAACTAAATTATGATGATTAATATTTTTAGGTCTGACTGTATCATTACCTTCAATATACATGAGTGTTTCATCAAAAATTAAACTTTTCAAATTTAATTGATAACCTGAATAATTTATATTTGCATGAGGGTCTTCCAATATATCTTGGTCAAAACCTGAAACTGGGGAAAATCTACAAATTCCACCTTCTGGGAAACGAACCGAGATAGACCATTTATTGACACTCACTAATTCAACTTGAAGTATTTCACCATAATTATCACCAAGCCCACGAATTTCGACTTTGGGACATATATTATTACTCATATTTTAACTTTTTATAATTTGACATAATTTATTAAATTTGATATATTAATTAATTAATAAATGGATGTTTTATGTCTAAAAAAATTCGTTCAAAATGGAAACCTTATACCATAACTTATATCAAAGAACATGAATCAGATAATTTAGGTATATATGAAATCGCTAATCAGAATAAACAAACCTTAGATTATGGTCAAGGTAAAGTAAGGACAAGATTAATTGACCAGAATCCCAATAATGCCCACACAAATAAAGAGACTGTATGGACAGGCAAATTTTATCGTTCTCAATATACAAGAAGCAAATTGAGTTCAAAACAAAGAGAACGAGGTTTGCAAAAGAGATATAAAAAAGAACATAAAGGCAAATTGCCACCTAAAAATAAAAGATTAGGAGACTTATAAAAATTTGCTTTTAATTTCGGAAAGACATTCTAATAAAGAATTTCCTGATACACGAATATCATCATATATATCACCTTGACATAATTCCGCCTTATCCCACATATTGACATAATATTTATTTTTAACTTTTCTTAAAAAGTAAATATCATATTTTTGTAAAATTGAACCCAATATAATAATAACAGAATCTTTATTACTACCAATATTATTTTGAGTGTCTTGCTTTTTATTTTTACTTTTATTAGACATTTTGATTTTCCTTTTGAATAAATTTTCTTATATTTAATATTACAGATTGACATAATAATCTCTATAAATTATTTTATAATTTATTATGGCGAACGATTTTTTTGTTTCTCTCTATTATTAAATAAAAAAGTGCCATAACTGACATTATGACACCTTATTTTTTTATTATCAAATAAATTTGTTAAATTTAATTGATATATTGAGTAACTATACGATAATATTAGGCATAAAAAAATTTTATGTCTAATGGTATATATGTGCGTTAATTTTTATTTATTTTGGAAAATAATAACAAATAGTGTATTTTAGTATACATTATTTTGAATATTTTGTAAAATTATGGCAAAGCGAAGTACATTAATATCAATTTCTGAAGATTTGATAATAAATAGGTTAAGATTTGAAAATCCCTGGTGGATATCTGGCAAAATTGATGATGTTATTAATAATTACAAACGCCGACTCTATTTTAATTTGTTTTATCCGTTAGTAGAGGAAACATCTGTTAAACGTGCAGTGGTTCTAATGGGACCAAGGCGTGTTGGGAAAACTGTCTTAATGTTACACACTATCCAGCATCTTCTTGAAATCGGTATTGGTAAAAATATAATATGTTATGTCAATATTGAGAATCCAGTTTATAATAATCTTGGTCTTGAAAAAATTTTTAGTGCAATTAGAAAAGCTACTTCACAAGATACTTTAAGTGGTTGGTTCATTTTTTTTGATGAAATACAATATTTAAAAGATTGGGAAATTCATCTTAAAGTATTAGTAGATAGTTTTCCTAATTGCAAATTTATTGTCTCAGGTTCTGCCGCAGCTGCTCTAAAGATGAAAAGCACTGAAAGCGGAGCAGGAAGATTTACTGATTTTAAATTGCCTCCTTTAACATTTTGTGAATATATTTTTTTGAAAAATCTCGAAAGCCTGATAATTCCAACGGAAATCGAATGGAAAAGCAATATATCAAAATTTTATAAGGCAATAGATATTAATGAATTAAATTTACATTTTATTAATTATATTAATTTTGGTGGCTATCCTGAAGTTATTTTTTCACCCGTCATTCAAACTAATCCTGGACAATACATTAGAAATGATATTATTGATAAAGTATTGTTGAGGGATTTACCAAGTATTTATGGAATTCAGGATGTTCAGGAACTGAACTCATTATTTACTATGATAGCATATAATACTGGTAATGAAATATCACTCGATGACCTTAGTAAAGAAAGTGGAGTCGAAAAACACCTATTAAAAAAATATTTACAATATCTTGAATCTGCTTTTTTAATAAAAATAGTACACCGGGTTGATGAAAATTCAAAAAGATTTAAAAGAGCTAACAATTTTAAAGTCTACTTGATGAACTCATCTTTGAGAAGTGCATTATTCACACCGATTCAACCTACAGATGATTTAATGGGGCATTTAGTTGAAACTGCCATTTACTCCCAATGGATGCATAGAGAACGGTTTATTCCATATTATGCAAGATGGCACAAAGGTGAAGTCGATATGATTGATTTGAATGAAAAAAAAATGAAGCCGGATTGGGCTTTGGAAATAAAATGGAGCAATCATTTTTTCAATAAACCCGGAGATTTAAAAAGTTTGATTAACTACTGCAGGAAAAACAATGTTAATTCTGCCTTAATTACCACAATTGATAAAGAAGGAATTATAAATATGAACGACTTAAAATTATATTTTGTTCCTGCTTCAACTTATGCTTATATTGTCGGAAAAAACACTTTCGATATGAAAATAGTTTGAAAAATGAATTTCAGTATTTTTTATTTTTCTGGGGCTTTAAATGAAAACTTTTTTATTAACCTTATTTTTAACTATTATATTACTTGCTTGTTCGGAATCTACCGACCCGGTTTACGACAATGATTTCGCAACCATAGACTCCCTCGATTTAAAATCCGCAATTGGTTTGGCAAATGAATGGAAATTTACAAGGTCTAAAATATCGAGTCATATTACTCCTAACGAACTGATAATAGAGTTCCCTGATGGAAGAAAAATTATTAAGACAATTCCCCAAAATGAAAGATATGTTGCGATTGCTCCTTATGCCACAAAAACACATGATTGCAGTACACATTATCCCTCGAGCTGCGACGGTGAACTTAAAGAACAAAATTTCACTGTAACCGCAAAGGATACAAAAGGTAATTTATTATTTTCCGGGAATCAGACAACGATGAAAAACGGATTCTTCGAATTGTGGTTCCCCCGCAACTTGACTATAAACCTACATGTAGAATACAATTCACTTACTGCAGATGAAATAATCGGGACATTCGACAACAATAAAACCTGCATAACAACAGTGATGTTGAAATAAAGAACAAACCAAAATATAATTTAAAAGAATAATATTTGTAAAAATCCTTATTTTAGTTGAAAATTAGTTGGGACAATTAATTTTATTTGGTTCGTCTAAAAAACAGTTTTTTTCTTCATAATTTTCAGGGGTATTTATGAATAAGTATTATTCTTATTTTTTTCTTACAGCTATGCTAATAATATTAGCTTCTTCTTCACTTATTTCATGTCCAGGTACAACATTCGGAGGCCGTTTCAATACTATTTTTCCTTTGGGTGAAGAATCCAAATATACAAAAACCAGTTTCGGTTTTGATTTGTACGGAGGTTATTCATTCCCTCATTGCCCATTCGAAACAGGTTTGAATATAAGGTATATAAACTGGAGTCCCAAAGATACTTATCCAGGCCAAACTGTCAGCAATACTTCATGGGACTTCAATGCATACTGCGATTATTTATGGGACGATGATGATGACTGCGACTTTGAACCCTATGGCGGTATCCAACTCGGCATTCATGATTGGTTCAGTTCATATACATATAATTATGATGGAAATACTCAGACATATAAAGCCAACGGTGGAAATCTTGCCTACGATTTGCATATTGGGACATATTATGAATTAAACAAAAACATAAAACTCGACTTAAGATTGGATTATACCGGTTACACAACTAAACCAACCGCTCAAACAGGATTTGGAGTCGGATTGGGAGCAAAATATATATTTTAATAATAGATTAAGGGACTGTATTAATTAATATTACTCTACAATGCCAAAAACATTTTATCTCAGAAAAAAAATGGCAAGGTCAAACAAACAGCCTTGCCATTTTATGATTCATCGAATATTTATTAATTCTTACTGAACTTTAAAATTTCATTATTGATTTTAATATAAAATAAACCCGAATTCAACTTGCTTATATCAATCCTATTATTCGCATTGCTGCCACTCATCATAAGTTCTCCAACGAGTGAATAAATTGAAAATTCTTTTCCAACATAATTTTCATTGCCGAAACGAATCTCATTATCTGCTGGATTGGGATAAAGCGTAAAATTATTATCTACTACCTCATCATCCAGACCAAGTATGTTTGGTCCAAGTGTCAATTCATCAATGTATAATGCGTTTCCAGCGGTTCCGGGTATCACAACTATTCTTAGTATTACATCCTTCGTTTTATAAGGTTCTAAAGAAACTTGTATAGGTTTATATTCTGTTGATGCAGGAATATACCAATTGCCATGTATACTAGGATTCCCTGTTTCTTCTGGGGTTATATTAGAAACATCTTCCCAATTAATCCCACAATCATCTGATAATTGAACCTTTATTTGTGGTTTTGTTCCTCCATAATTATCGTCAGAATATGCATAATAGAAACATAAGTAATGTTTATTTAATTTAGACAATTCTGCCTCGCCAAATATCATGTAAACTGGCAATCCAGAAACTCCGAAGATAGAATGCAAGGCAAATCTCAAAGCACCTAACGAGTTATCTGCACCACAACGGGGACTTGTTATTAAATAAACGTACGGATTCTGATATAAATCAAACATCATATTTTGGGGTACAGCATCATCGAAGTTAGCTGTAAATAATGAAAAAGCTTTCTGAGTAAATCCTATACCAGAAGCAAATTTAGTATCATTCCTAAAATTCATATCTTTCTGAGTATTACCATTTATATTTTTAAATCCTTCTATTATTAGACTATAAAGACCATGTGGTGAATACTGTATTTCTCCCCAATCAATTGTTGTTTTTTGATTTGGAGCCAAATTACCGGAAAAGCTTTTTAAAATTTTATTTCCACCAATTGACACTTCAATATCGAAGTTACTGATATTCTGTGCAGAATTATTCGTTACTTCAACTTTCGGGTTGATTGATGAAATACAATAACTAGTCGGATATTCTGTTTTATCTTCAAATCCTAAATCAACCTTTAATGATGGATCGTACTCCACTTCTGTACCTGCACCTGAATATATGTTGCTTTGTGTTTCAGATACAAATGCTACAACGTGTAAATTATATAATTCAATATCAAGATTATTTATATTTTGAGGTAATGTGGTAATATATTTCCTGTACTCATAATGGTCTTTTGTTGTAGTATCGATTGATTCACCAAATGAACCTCCGGAACTTATGGCCATTCTTAATACATGATTATGCCTGTATTTACCATCAATATTCCAGTTTGTTGGATTATAATTTCCATAATCGGATTGAGGTCCTAATATATTATCCTGTGTTAAAAATACTGATAGATAATTCCTTAGCTCGGGACTGTTGCTTGTATAATAAATCTCAACTTCAGTGGTAAGCTCCCTTGTACTGAAATCAACATGTGATTTCACTGCAACATTAACAGGCGAGTTCTGATTCAAAATTCCACTTGCAATATTAGTCCATTCATCTCTATTTTTTGCCCAAGGTGTCGTACTTCTATTTACTGAACCTGCTGGATAGCCCTGAAGACCTGATGCCCCATCAATCGGTGTACCTACTGTAGTTCTCAAATCCGGTTCTCCTGCGCCGGGCTTAGCATATCCCCCTGCATGTATATTAACGAGGAATACTCTTCCTGGATTATCTTCTACTAATTGATTTGCAATTTTATGTCCGTCAGGACAATATCCGCAATGTATCCCTGTGAATTCTTCGAGTATGACATTTCGCTTCTCGACCTGTGTGCTCACCCACTGCTGGGCATTTGCCTGGGAATATATTAAACCCAAGCAAAAAATAATCGTAAAAAACTTTTTCATAAAACTCCCTAAAAAGTTATATAAACATTAATTAATTTCATTTTTTAATTGTTTTAAAATGATTTCAATTATTTTTCAGTTGCTGAAGTATTTAAAATTTCAAGTATGTATATTTAAATTCAGGTTTTGTTCTTTTTTTAAATATTACTTTACCAAAATACTTAATTTTATATGTTAAAAATAATTAATTTCTTATAAGAAAAAAAATTATTATTATAAATTAAAATCATTTTACATCATCAAATATATAAACGAAATAATCTTATGATTAATTTTACTCGATTTCCACATATAATTTCTTCCCTTTTGTTTCGGGAAAAGTCCAAATCCAAATACCCGTTAATATTGCAAACAGTGCTGCAAGACTAATACCGCCAGACAACCCGTATCTCACTGCCACTAAAGAGATTACAACAGGTGTAAAAAACTGAATTCCACGTGCGAGATTGAAAGCGGAACCCATCGCAGTACTTCGAATTTTTGTGGGGAACAATTCCGAAAACAAAGGTCCATACCCTCCAAACATTCCCGTACCAAATCCGACAAGAAACATGAAAATCAATATTACAAAAGGATTAACGGCGATTACATCCCACATCAATGTTATCATTACCAAGCCAACTGCCATAATGAATGAATAAATCGTATATGCCGGTCTTCTTCCTGTTTTGTCCGATACGAATCCAAATGTTGAATAACCGATTAATCCGCCAAGTTGAGTTACCAATAGCCACAGAGTTGACTTTGCTATTGGCATATTTCTTTGCTGATGCAGATAACCCGGCAGCCAGGAATAGGTAAACCAATAAGCCGACATATCAAATATTGCCAGCACCAAAGCCAGGATGAATAGCTTTCTGTATTGCTTAGAGAATAATATTTTCAATTTATTTTCGGTTTCGGATTTCTTCCCATCATCTTTTTTTAAAGATGCAATTTTCTTTCTTTCAGCCCACAAATCCGATTCGGGTAAACTTTTACGAATGAATATCACAATTATAGCAGGCAGAATAGAAATGAAAAAACAAGCCCTCCATCCGATTACCGGTTCTATATATCCTCCAACAACCGCTGCAATAGCAATCCCAATCGGTGCTCCTGTCTGCATGAATGCTCCAAACCTTCCTCTCATTTTTGCTGGAAATGTTTCACCGATATAGGTCTGTCCAGTTGCCCATTCACCACCTACGCCAAGCCCCGTAATAATCCTGAAAATAAGTAGTAATTCCAAACTCGGAGCTAATCCCGACAGAAAAGTACCGATGCTGTAAATCAGAATCGTCATTTGCAGGATTAATTTTCTGCCGAGTTTATCGCAAAGCCATCCGAATATTACACCACCTATGGCTGTTGCTGCAAGACAGGAACCAAGAATGAATGACAATTGCAAATCGCTGAGATGAAGTTCTTTGCCAATCGGCATAAGCAGAAATGTAAATAGCATTAAGTCGTAAAAATCAAATACCCAGCCCGCCCAGCTCATAAATAGAATCTGATAGTGCTGTTTCCCGGGCTTTTCAGATTCATTAAGAAGAGTTGTCGTCATAAGAAATACTTTAAATTATTATGATATTGTAATCTTCTAAATTGAAATTCAATGTTCAATTTAATAAAGCTTTTGATAAAATCATAATTCAACAAACATAAAAAACACTTTATAGCTAGTAAAAAAATGGGAAGGCATATAAAAGCAATAATCGGAAATTGAGCCGGATAAATTATTTTGGTTAGAAATAGAAAATTTATTATTATTGCACTTTAAAACGGTTTGAGTCGAAAATATAAATGACAAAAGAAGAAAAAATACGAAATGAAGTAATAACCGCAGCACAAGGTCTTTTCCAACAGTTCGGTTTTGACAAAACTACGATGGAAGATATTGCTAAATCTATGGGAAAAGGGAAAAGCACACTTTATTATTATTATTCAAGTAAGGAAGAAATTTTAGATGAAGTAAAATATAAAGAAGTAAATGATATTTTTACAAAAGTTAAAGATTCTATTGATAAGGTAAATTCAGCCGAAGGAAAGATGAGAGCTTACGTATTAACAATGTTTAAAGAAGTAAAAAAGAAAATTAATTTATATAAAATTGTTGCTGGCGAAATTCAAGAAAATTATAGAATAATTCATGAATTAAGAAAAAATATTGATTCCATAGAAGTTAATATCTTGAGAGACATACTTGTTTTTGGAGCCAAAAACAAAGAATTTAATATTAATGAAAAAGATGCAGAAGGAATGGCATATTTAATAGTTAGTTCTTTCAGAGGAATGGAAATAGACTTGCTGATTGAAAAAAAAATACCGAAATGGGAAAGCAGAGTGGAAATAATGTTAGATATTTTATTTAAAGGATTAATAAAATAAAAATTTTTTTTAATAATTCGACCCAAATACGAAATATGTTTTAATATATAATATTATTACATCGTTGTAATGTGTCATTCCCGAGTATACGGGAATCAATAAATGATGTTGTATCAAAAGATTATCGCTTTTGTTGGAATGACATTCAATCTATACATTGTTGGAATTATTTAATAATGTTTTTTATAACAAATTCGACTTTAATACGTATTTAGTACAAATGTTCAATTATAAAATATACAAATTATGAAAAATTTATTTCAACTGATTATCAAGCACAGAAAAGTAGTAATAGCAATTACACTCATTCTGACAGTCTTTTTTGGATACTTTATTAAGGATATTAAGGTTGACCCGGACGTATTGAATTCTCTACCTAAAAATGATAAAACAGCAACTTTATACAAACGAATCGGAAAGCAATATGGCGGGATTGATATAGTAATGGTTGCAATCGAAACAAAAAATATATTTAATAAAGAAACGCTTGAACAAATCAAGCAGATTACCGATTCTATCAAAACTATTACGGAAATCGGTTCGGTTACAAGTCTGACAGACGTTCTCGATATTAAATCAACAGCCGAGGGAATTGAAATAGGCAAATTGATTGATGAAAATAACTTGCCCCAAAGTCCGCAACAGCTTGTTAGTATGAAAAAATATATTTTCTCGAAAGATATGTATAAAGGTACCTTGATTTCGGAAGATGCCACAGCTACATTGATAATAGCTAAAATTATTGACGGTTCAGATAAAGACCACGCTCTTACCATGATTAAATCAAAAATTGAAAAAATAAAACTACCGGATACTATAAAAATATTTTATGGAGGGCAGCCAACTGTAAACGCAGAATTTAGTAGAATGATATTTAAAGATATGTCTTTTCTTGGTCCTATTGCATTCTTAATGATTGCCCTAATAATTTTAATCAGTTTCAGGTCAGGAAAAAAATTAATATTCCCTCTTCTAACCGTTTTAATAGCGATAGTATGGACATTCGGAATTATTTCATTGCTTCATTACGAATTAACAATGATTACGAGTATAATACCCGTCATTTTATTGGCTGTTGGCAGCGGTTGGCCCATACATATAATAAACAGATTAAATACTGAAACAGATTCCGACAGAAAAAGTGCATTATATAAAGCCCTTAATTATGTGGCATTGCCTGTGTCTGTTGCTGCTGCTGCCGCAATGATTGGATTTTTGACATTTGTTTTCGGCTCATATCTGACAATGATACAGCAATTCGGCTTTTTTTCCGCTCTCGGAATTTTCATTGCCTTACTCCTTTCATTAACATTTACTCCCGCTCTTATTTCTTCTTCGGATAAAAAAATAAAAGCAACTGAACCACAAATAAAACAGGTCAAGAAGACTTTTTTAGACTCTTTTTTAATAAATATTACCGATTTGATTTTGCACCGTCCGCTTCATATTATTATTCCATGGTCTTTAGTATTTATTATTTCTTTTATTGGTATTACAAAAATTGAGTTTAAATCGGATATGATAGAATATTTCAATAAAAATTCTGATGTCAGAAAAAGTGATAGGATATTGCAGGAAAAATTTACCGGTTCTAAAGCTGTGTTCGTTTCGGTCAAAGGCGATGTACAATCGCCTGAAATGTTAAATACAATGAAGAAAATACAACGTTTTATGGAAAAAAATCCGTATTTGAAAAAGACACAATCTGTTGCCGACCTTATTGAAGAAATGAACAACGCGATGGGCGAAGGGAAAAAGATTCCTAATGAAAAAGCAAAAATCGAGCAATTATGGTTCCTGCTCGAAGGGCAGGAAATAATGACTCAGCTTGTAAACGATTCGCTAAATGAAGCATTGATACAAGCCAACTTTTCAACCGGCGATTTACATAAAACCATCCAGTTCATTAATGGCTTAAATCAATATATAAAACAATTCCGTTCTTATGATATTGAAATAAGCGGAATGCCTATGATTGTTTTAAAACTTGATGAAAGTATTGTAAAAAGTCAGCAACGTAGTTTGTGTTTAGCCATATTTCTTGCTTTTATTTTAGTCACAATAGTTTTCAAATCTTTCAAAAAAGGTTTGTATTCTATTGTTCCCATGATTTCCAGTGTAATTGTTTTGTATGGCTTCATGAGCTGGGCTGGTATTCCTATAGATATTGCTACTGTATTGGTTGGAAGCATTGGTGTTGGGGTAGGAGATTATGTAATTCATATATTATCCGGCTTTAATTTTTATTATAAAATTAATAATAACAATGATTTTGCATTAAAAGAAAGCTTGAAAATCAGCGGAAAAGCAGTAATAATTAATTCCATGTCGGTTTCAGCGGGATTTATTGTATTAACGCTTTCAAACCTTGTTCCGCTAAAGGGCTTTGGAACAATAGTAACCGTTACATTATTAAGTTCGGCATTGGCAGCAATTACATTGCTTCCGATTATTATAAGATTTACACATAAAACAAAAATTAATAACCAAATTGCTTAACAATTAAGAGGTGAGAAAATGAAAAAGAAAAATTTATTAATAGCGGTTTTAGCTTTGACACTCAGTCTAAACTTGGTATATGCTCAAGATGCCGCTACCATTTTGAAAAAAATGGATGATGTAATGTTTTCATGTAAAGATATGACCGGAAAACAGAAAATTATTCTAATTGACAACTCAGGTAAGCAGGAAATCCGTGAAGCAACTATGCAGCAAAAAGGAACCGATAAACGCATGGTTCGATTTACTTCTCCAGCATCGCAAGCTGGTATAGCCGTTTTATCACTACCCGACGATATTATGTATTTGTATTTACCGGCTTTTGGCAAGGAAAGAAGAATTGCATCGAGTGCAAAAAATCAAAATTTTGCAGGCACTGATTTTTCTTATGACGACATGGAATCAAAATCGTATTCAGACAAATATACTCCTAAACTGTTAAGAAACGAAAATTTCGTATTTGTACTTGAATTAATTCCCAGGTTGTCATCTGACTATTCCAAAATCATATTATCAGTTAATAAGTATTATTATTACCCTGAAGTTATGGAATATTACGATAAAGGAAATAATAAAATAAAAGTAGCAAAATATTCATTCAAAAAGGTAGGCAATTACTGGAATGCATCGGAGATTGAAATGTTCGATTTGAAAAAGAATCATAAAACTATAATGAAAATGACTGATATAAGATATGACCAGGGGCTAACAGATAACGATTTTACGGTTAGAAAATTAAAGCAGTAATTAATTATATGAAACATCCAAATTTAATTTCGATTATGATTATACTTTTATTAACTTCAAGTATAGTCAAAGCACAAGATAGCTTAATTGAAGTGCAAACCCCGGTTGAAAACAAACTGAAATTATCGGGAGAATTGTTAATTGATGAACGGTTCCTGCTCAAAGATAATAATGATTGGGCTTGGAACGAAAATCGTCTGTCCTTGAAACTTGAAAAACTAATAACAGACAATTCAAAATTCTATAGCGAAGTCTGGCTGCGGAATATCGGTTTGCCCAATCTAACAACTTCGGCAAATTTATATAATAAAGGAATCGTTGACCCATACAATTTGGAAATCAGGGAAGCTTATATTCAGATGTTTGGATTTCTTACAAATAACCTTGATTTAAAAATAGGGCGTCAACGAATTGCTTGGGGTACAGCCGATAAACTGAATCCTACAGACAATCTCAATCCTTATGACCTTGAAGACATTTTGGATTTTGGACGCCATCGTGGTTCTGATGCTATTAATATGAATTATTATTTTAGTTCTGATTTTTCATTACAGGGTGTTTTTATTCCTTTTTTCCAACCTGTTAATTTACCTGTCGGTATTTTTGCTAATGCACTAAATCCTCCTATGAATTTACCACAGGGTATGGTTTTAAAAGGGACTTCAGATAATTTACTAATGCCTATGTTTAACTTGGAAGAAAGTTCCATCGCAGGTCTAAAATTTAAAGGTTCTGCCAGTGGCATTGATTTTTCTCTAAGTTACGTCTGGGGGCGCGATGGATTACCTATGGCTACAAGGAATACTTTTACACCCGTTGACACTCTGGGAGGTATAAATATCTATTCTCAACTTTCATTTATTAGAACTCATATTATCGGTGCTGATTTGGTTACAAGTATTGAAGGCGTTGGATTATGGGCTGAGGCTGCCGTTTTTGCTCCGGAAAAGGACCTTATAATGACCAACGATTTATCTGCATTATATCCTTTATCACCTGTGGCTGTAACTAAGGATACTTTGCTTTTGGATAGAACTAAACCTTTTATTAAATTTATCATTGGCGGTGATTATAATTTTTGCGATGGCTCCTATCTTAACATACAATATTTACATGGATTTATTCACGAAAAAGGAAATGTCAATCTGAATGATTATTTCTTTATTCGGTATGAGCTCAAGTTTTTCAACGAAAAACTCAAAATTCCTATTGGCGGTGCCTTTATTGTAACCGACTGGAATAAAATAAAAGATAATTATGCTTTTGTCTTAATACCACAGGTTACGTACATCGCTACCGATGATGTAGAAATAACACTGTCAACATCAATTTTCGATGGAAAAGGGGAAAATTTATTTGCAAAATTGAAAGATTACAATATGTTTATGTTTAAAATGAAATATAGCTTTTAATTATTTAAAAAATTTAGTAATGAAAGTTCAATAAATATTAAAATAACAAGGTCAGGTACAACACCTGACCTTGATGATTTTAACAAAATAAATTTTTAGTGGAAATAAAGACTTGCACCTACTGCCGATGTAAACAAGCTCATAATATTTGTACTTTTGGTATAATCCGGTACATTCGGTATCTTTTCAGTTGACGATGCAATATTATAATCCAAACCTGCTTCGATATAAACTGCAAAATTCTTCGTTACGAACACTTGCCCGCCGAAAGCAAATGACACATCAATTGTGTTATAAGTGGTTTCATTCTCACCGCTTTTCTCTTTAGGTGGTATCATATATCCTACATAAAGTGTCAAATAAGGATTCACATCCCCTTTGCTTAAGAAATATGCACCATAAGCATTAATGCCGATAGTACTCTTCGAATCCCTGGTTTTATCACCGTCTTTTCCGCCTTCACTCGAATAGCCAACTCCAAGCCCAACTTCAAAATTGTTCGACAAAGTATAAAGCATTGACAACTCACTCGCACCTGTGCCAAACTCTGTGTTCAGACCGAATACTCCTGGGGTTAACTGGGCTTTTGATTCGTTATAACAAAATAACATGATGACTGCAATTAATGCAGTAATTAGAATTGAGCATCTCTTCATAATTACACCTTGATTAGATAAAACATAATGAATTGTATTGCAAATATATTTAACTTAGATTAAAATTAATAATCTTTTTTGGCTTTAGCAGAAAAATAATTATCAAATTTTAATATATTATGTTTTACCTTACTGGTTTTAACAATTCCTTTTAGGAATTATATGCTTTTCTTAATACTGTTAAATCCAATTTTGTCATCTTCAGCAATGCACCCATAACTTTTTGCGACTTCCTGGCGTCTCCGTTATTCAGTAATTTTGGCAATTCTACCGGTACAATCTGCCACGAAACTCCGAACTTATCCTGGAGCCAGCCGCACTGGTCGGTCCTTCCCCCCTCGGAAAGCTTATTCCAATAATAATCTATTTCATCCTGTGTATTGCAATTTACTACGAATGAAATCGCCGGTGTGAAATTGAATACCGGTCCACCGTTCAGAGCTACGAAGTCCTGTCCCTCGAGCTGAAAACTTGCTGTCATCACTGCTCCCAATGGCATCCCCGATGCTTTAGCTCCCGCTTCATCGTAGCGTACAATAGCTCCGATTCTTGAATTTTTAAATATTGATGTATAGAAACTCACTGCCTCTTCGGCTTGTTTATCGAACCACAAAAATGGCGTTATTTTTTGCATTTGAACGTCCTATTATTAATTGTACATAAAAATCCTTTTAGCTAAAACGAAATTTAAAAAAATTATTGCTTTATTGCAGAAAATTTGTGTTTGTTTTCTTTTGGTAAGAATTAATAAATGAAAAAAAGTATAGCCGGCTGTTTATACCGGCTACACATACTATTATCTACTTATTTCTTATTTCTTTTTTCTTTTCCAGGGTTTATTCTCTTTTCTCTTGTGTTTACCCCTTATCTTTTTATCATTTCTATAATTTGGTGTGTTACTATAACTTTTGTCATTATTGCCACTACGGAATTTACCGTTCCTCCTGCTCCCGCTTTTACCTTTCCTGCGATTGAAGTCCTCTTTCGGTGTTTCCTGGAATGAGTAATCATGGAAATTCATTGAATTGTCGAAACTTTCATTTTTTCCGTCGAGTGTAATTTTCAGCAATGCCGCTGCTATGTCCATCGTAACAAAATCACCGTCAACTAAAGATTCGATATAATTAATGAACTTGCTCAGATGTCCTTTATCTATCGTTTCCGATATTATATTCTTTATTGATTCCAATCTTGATTCGTCGAGGTCATCTATGGTCGGAATCATCGAGCGCTTGACTTTGATTTCATTCGCTCTCTCAATTCTTCTCAGGTAATAAATTTCTTTGCCGACAACAAAAGTGAATGCAATTCCTGATTTTCCTGCTCTTCCCGTTCTGCCGATTCTGTGTATATAATCCTCGTCATCTCCCGGCAGGTCATAATTGAACACCGCTTCCACATCATTCACATCAATTCCTCTCGCCGCAACATCCGTTGCAACCAAAATCTCTGTTGAGCCGTTCCGGAAATTGCTCATAATGCGTTCCCTCTGGTTTTGATTCACCTCCCCATGCAATCCCTCTGCGAAATATCCCCTCGATTTTAGTATCTCTACCAATGTATCAACCTTCTTTCTCGTATTGCAAAATACTAAAGCCAGCTTGATATTGTGCAGGTCCAGCAGTCGTGCCAATGCCTCCGGTTTTGTCTTCTCATGCAATTCAAAATAAAATTGTTCTATTTTCGGGGTATCAATCTTTTTCAGAGTAACATCAATTTGCTTAGGATGATTCTGATGTCTTTTCATGATTCTCGTAATGTCTTCAGGCATCGTTGCCGAAAACATAATTGTCTGCCTTGTCTTTGGTGTTTTCGCAAGAATCAATTCAATATCATCCTTGAAACCCATGTCTAACATTTCATCCGCTTCGTCGAGGACCACAAAACTGACATTATCCAACTTCATTGTACCACGTTTAATATGGTCTATCGTACGTCCGGGCGTGCCTATTACGATGTGCGGATTTTTTTTCAGTGCCTTCAACTGTCTGCCGATTTCCTGTCCTCCATAAATAGGCACAACAGAAATATTGCTTTTATATTTCATCAATTTCTGGAATTCATCGCTTACCTGTATCACCAGTTCCCTCGTTGGGCACATCACCACTGCCTGAATATGATTAGCACCGTTTTCAATATTTTCTATAATCGGGATGGCATAAGCGGCTGTCTTGCCTGTTCCTGTCTGTGCCTGACCTATAATGTCTTTTCCTTCCATCAGAGTCGGTATGGTTTCCGACTGAATATGTGTCGTCTCTTCGAAACCCATATCAACAACCGCCCGGAGCATTTCCCCCGATAAATTCAATTCTTCAAATTTTAATCTTTTCAATTTTAACCTTAATATTATTTTAAATAAATCATTAAACCGGAACCACATTTATTTAAAATAACCCATTGAGCAGTTTGTGAAGCAGTAAAGAAACACACGGTTGCAAAAGTTATTTAGTAATTTGGCAGTTACAGCGTTCAATAAGACAACCAAGAGGGGAAAATGTTGTAATGTAATTATTTGAGAAAAGAAAATGGGGAGGAATTGGAAACTAATGCTCTGAAATTCTTAGCTTAATGTTTTTATAAATTCTCCGGGAGTCATTACCGGAATTTTTGATGGCTTATAATCCTTCATGTTCCTCGTAATTATCAAATCCTGCCTGTTTTCCAGTGCTGTATAATATTGTATGGCATCCTCAAAATCTTTGAATGAATTATCATCCAGCGCACGGCTGATGATTTTATCATCCACTGACATCACTTTAACCAGCGTTTTCAATTTTCTCAGTATTTCTCTTGTTGCCGCATTCGAATTGCTTTTTTGTACTATATAATAAGCAATTGCTATCGTTAACGACGACACAGCGGCTTCGACTTTTTTATTGTCTGCCAAAGAAAACAGGATTGCTGCCTCCTCGTAATATTGTTCCCTTTTAGCGAGCAGGTCAATGACAATATTCGTATCAACAAACAAGCGTTTCATTTATATTTTTCGCTTATGTGTTTCCTGTAATCCTCTTTATAATCATAATCCCTGCCGGCTTTTGCGACGCCGCTTATGCTTTGAACGAGCGGAGTAATTTCAAAGGATCCGGCTCTTTTCCTTGTAATTGAATCTAAGTAGGACTCGACAAGCCGCGAAACACTAACTCTATTCTTACGGGCATATTTCTTTGTCCTCTGAATAACTGCTTCATCCAACCTTAATGTTAATTTAGTATTCATATATCACCATTTCTATTGACGTACAAAAATAAACATATTGTACGTCAAAAAGAAATAAATCACCCAACTCTGAGGAAATTGGGTACGGCAAAGTGTGAATAAAGAGATTTTCAATAATGGAATTATTAATTATTTGATTGCTAATTTTATTTACTTATTCGGCACTTATAGCCAAGCTTAAAACACCAAGCAGGGAAAATGTTGTAATAATAATTCAAAATTGAAATAAATAAAATTTAATTTGTTATTGGTATAAAAATTAAGATAAAGAAAAATAATTAATTTGTATCTAAATGACAATAATTATATTTATATGTCCATATAGTTATATAATAGAATTTAATTTTTATTATATTTGTAAGTCTATAAAATGTATCTAAAAGAAAAATCATGTAGCATTTATGAGTGGAAAATCAATACACAAGAATTTTTTATTAAAGGCAGGTTTTGATTTCACTAATGAATTACTACCTAAAGAAAATTTAAATCTAGAATCTATCCTTCTACAAAAAAAATTAATTGATAAAGTATTTTTCTTTAATTCCGAACAATCTGGGGCTTCATTTTATTTCATTGATTCAATCAATCTTAGTCAAACAGAAACGAATGAAATTCATAGTTATATTTGGAATGAAAACCAAGCAAATATATATTTTATACCAAATGGAACGAATTTAGAACTAATTTTTGCCAAAACAAATCCAAAAAAGTCTAGATTAAAAATAGATACTTTCAATTGTACTGATTATGATTATAGAGAAATAGAAAAAATCAATAAAACACATTTTAAAAATGGATCAATTTGGCTAGCTTATAATGAACTTTTTGATATAATAAAGAAAAATAAAATAACAGTTGATAGAGCATTAATAATTACATTAAAAAATTTAAGAATAAATCTAGAAAAGTTTTACCTTAATGAAATCAAGAATATTGACAATAGAAATGAAATAATTCAAGCTCTAATAGATCGTACACTTTTTATTAAGTATTTAGAAGATAATCATATTATTAATTCTGATTTTTATAATCATTTTTTTAAAAATACTAATGCAAGTTATAAAAGGTTTCTTCATAATCGAGAAAAAAAGAATGTAAATAATCTTTTTAAAAAAATTAATAAGATATTCAATATTAATCTTTTTGAAAAACCTCAAATAGAAGAAAATTTCATTACAGATAAAGTATGTGATTTAATATTTGATACATTATCTGGAACAACATCTAATGATCAATTATCATTATTTGATTTTAAATTTAATATAATACCAATTGAATTTATTAGTCTTATATATGAGATATTTCTTGAAAAAGAGTCATCAAAAGAAGGTATTTTTTATACACCTGAGGGATTAGCTAATTTAGTTATTGAAAATACAATAACCAATGATATAGGAAAAGTATTAGACCCAGCTTGTGGATCAGGTGTATTTTTAATAAAAGCATATAGAAAACTATTGTCAAAAATAAAATTAAAACCTGATGATATATCAAATAAAATTGAAGAAAAGAATAGAATATTAGCTGAAAATATATTTGGTATTGAAAAGAATGCTATAGCTAGAAGATTAACAATTTTTTCTTTATACTTGGAATTATTAAGAGAAATACCACCAAAGGAAATTAATGAATTAGTGAAGAAGTGTTTGAAAAATGAAGATAGTTTTAGAATATTCCCAATAGATATTGAAAAAAATATTAAAAGAGCAAATACTATCACAACCACAAATATTTTTTTAGATAAAAAGTTTGATTATATAATATGCAATCCTCCATGGAAAAGGATTTTAAAAGATGATGATGAGTATGAATATTGGCAACAGAATAAAGACAATATTGATCATGAACAATTATCACATGCATTTATTTTAAGAATATATGAGTGGTTACATAATTCAACAAGAATTGGTTTTATTTTAAATAGTTCTTCGTTTTTTAGTGATACTAACAAATTTCTTAAATTTTTATTGAATAATTATAAGATAAATAAATTATTCAATATGAAGAATTTGGATAAACTATTTTATTCATCAACAGAATCATCGGTAATAGCAATATTTGAAAAAGTTGATCCGATTTCTAAATTAGCTGATAATATTTTTCAATATATTACACCACACAAGAGTTATCTTACAGATATTTTAGATATAATAAATATACAAAATGATGATATTATCAATGTTAAACAGATTTTATTAAAAGAAAATCCTGAAAAATTTAGAATTTCAACACTTAATAATATTATTGATTTAAATATAATTACAAAAATTGAAAATTCACAAATAAAATTGAAGGATTATATTAGTAAAGATTCTGAAGAATATGGCTATTATGGAATTGAAATTGCTGATAAAGAAAAAGTAATTAACGAATTTAAATTAGACATAAAAACATGGAATTTGAAAACACAAAGTGAAAAAAGACTATATTATAAAAAATATAAAGAAAAATATACAAGCAAAATTCAGACATTTGATTTTGAAATTCCATTTTATATTCCAGAAAATATTAAACAATATTTTATTAATAAACCTGATTGCTATTGCAAAAAAGATAGGATTCATTTTAGAAGACCCAAAAAGGATAATCTATTTGAAAGTAATAAAATTCTAATAACAAGAACTGGTATAAGTCTTAATGCTGCTCATTCTGATAAATTAATTTATTTTTCTTCTTCGATTATTTGCCTTAAACCAATTCAAAATTCAAATATTAATATTTTATTAGCAATAATTAATTCAAAACTTATTAATTATTATATTAATGAAATTAAAAGAAAAAGGTCTGATGATTCTTTCCCCAAAATTAATATTGATGATATATTAGATTTACCGTTACCAAAAAATATTGAATTAGTTAACAATAAAATGCTTGATAGTTTAATAGAAATTCTTAAAGTTCCAAATTCTGATAAGAATAAAATAATGGTCAAATTAAATGAAATAATTTACAAATTATATGAGCTTACATATTATGAACGACAAAGAGTCGAGGATTATTTTATTGAAAATAATAAAGAAGTAACGGAAAAAGAAATTATTGATTATTGTAATAAATTTACTGATATTTTTAGTAATTATATTAATAAAGGTTGTTCAATAATATCAGAATATTATTTACCTCAGAATTTACCTCTTAAATTAATAGCTGTTAAATTTTCTATTTTAAGAGAAGGTATAATATCAATGATTAAAAAACCATCACCTAAAAAGGTTGTCAATTATTCAATAATGGAATTATTTAATAATTTAAAAACAACAAATATTATTTCTATAAGAGAAAGAGTTTACTCTTCAGATTCCATATATATTATTAAGGACAATAAAAAAATTCATTGGTCAAAATCTAAAGCCTTTGAAGATGTAAATCAAGAATTAGAAAGACTTTTAAATGAAAATTAAAAAGGTTAAAGAATATACTTTTTTCAATTTACCTCAAAATGAAGATCATTATAATGAATTTATTCAAAATTTTCGTCATTTGTATATTAAAAATTGTATGAGTTTAACTGATAATGATTGGTGCAATCAAATTTATTACTTTGTTTTTAAATTTTATAATGATAATGCTCAAATTATAAAGGATATTGAGAATTTAGATGAGAAAGCGATAAAAGGATTGATGAAAAACTGGCTAATGAATGATGAAGAGTTTAGTGATAAAGGCTTTATAATTAATAGAGAACCTTTATCAGAAAATACGTCTATTATTGGATATGATGATATTAAATTTCAACATAGTTTTTGGAGAAATAAGTATTTTGTTTTTGAGTGTAAGATTTTAAACAATAGTACATCTAGTATAAATAATTATATTTATACAAAAATTCAAAGAAATGGAACCGTTGATGAAGATGGTGGTGTTTATAGATTTCTTATAAATAAATATGCAGCAAATTTATATTATGGTGGATTAATTGGTTTTATTAAATCTGGTGATATATTTTCAATAATGGAAAGAATTAAAGAGCAAATAAAAGATTTAGTCATTACGTCTGATTCTGGTTTAAATTTCGGTCAAATAATAGACTCTAACCTTTTAGATTGTAAAATTGAAAATAATAATCGAACCTTTTATTCTAATCATTGTAGAATTGATAAATCACTTAATGTAATAATTGAACCTATTAAATTGACTCACATATTTTTTGATTTTGTATATTAATGTGAAGCTATATTATAAGAACCCTCAAAAATAATGAAATAACTCATTCCTTTTTCCTCAGAGTTAATATGCTATGTGAAATTAATGAAATTCCCCAATAATCCCAAATTCAAATCCATCCCCTCAATTACAAATTTCTTCCCGCCAAAAAAAATAATCCTGTCCATCTTGTAATCTTTTGAATCCTGTTTAGACAACTTGCCTCCCTGCATCATAATAACCCCATGTTTTAACATGGGGGAAACACCCCCTCCACACTAAAGTATATTGTAAAAAAAATCCTCGTAATCCATTCAGTCAACTTAATCCTGGTTAACAAATTGCAATAAATTATATATCCACAATTCAATATTCAAAATTCAAAACTTAAAATAAAAATCATTTTAAAACCGTTTTCTTGACTTATCATATCAACATCATTATTTTTATCCCGCTTGTTCTTTGAAAACCCGGGTTCGTCAAATGTAGGGGCAATTCACGAATTGCCCGGTAGGGATTATTAATTCATTATAACCAGCATTCATAATTCAGAATTGTATTTTTTCGTGTGAGGTTACACAAAGTGGAAAAAATGGACACTTAAAAACCTGTACATTTCTTCCATATTTTCCATTTCTTCCACTTTAGGCTCCTTATAACCACAAAAAAGCATTCAGAATCCAACTTTCAGAATTGTTCAATCTTGTCCCCTATTGCCACCTTGGATTGGACATCATTAGGACAAAATGAGACAAAATAGGACAAAATAGGACAAATATTCCAAGTACGCAATCTTTTAACCCTTTACATTTCAATTTTATTCCCCTAAAGCAATAAAAAAAATAAAAAAAATAGGACAAAACCGGTCATAACAGGACAAATATTCCCAAATCCCAATTCGTAATTAGTAATTCGTAATTAGTAATTAGTACTTCGTAATCCGCAATTCGTAATTAGTAATTAAAAAAGGGGAATCCCACTCTAAGCAGAATCCCCCTTTTAAATAAAATAATATTTTTTTTCTACATCGTATCAATAATATTATTAAACACTGCACTCGGTCTCATAACCTTCGCCGCTTTCTCCGGGTCCGGAACATAGTAACCGCCAATATCTACCGGTTTACCCTGAGCCGCAAGTAATTCCTCGACAATCTTCTTTTCATTCTCTTCGAGTGCTTTTGCAATTTTTGTAAACCTCTGCTTCAGCTCTGCATCTTTATCCTGTGCCGCGAGTTGCTGGGCCCAATACATTGCCAGGTAAAATGAGCTTCCCCTGTTGTCAATTTCATTTACCTTGCGCGAAGGATACCTCGCATTTTCCAGGTACTTCCCTACTGCCTGGTCTAATGTCTCAGCCATTATTTTCGCTTTTGCATTACCTGATTTTTCCGCAATCATTTCGAGTGAAGGAGCCAAAGCACAGTACTCACCAAGTGAATCCCACCTGATATGCCCCTCCTTCAATAATTGCTCTACATGCTTCGGAGCAGAACCGCCCGCACCAGTCTCGAACAATCCGCCTCCATCAAGCAGTGGAACAATCGAAAGCATCCTCGCACTTGTACCCAATTCGAGAATCGGGAACAAATCCGTCAGGTAATCACGAAGTACATTACCCGTAACAGAAATCGTATCCAATCCTTTTCGTACTCTCTCCAAAGTGAATTTCATTGCATCTACAGGTTTCATGATGCGAATATCTAAACCTGTCGTGTCTTCCTCAGGTAAATACTTATTCACTTTCTTGATAATTTCCCTGTCATGTCCCCTGTTTTCATCAAGCCAAAATATTGCAGGCGAGCCGGTTGCTCTTGCCCTTCTCACTGCCAGCTTCACCCAGTCGCGGATTGGTGCATCCTTTGCCTGGCACATTCTGAAGATATCACCTTTCTCCACTTTCTGCTCAAGAAGTACTTCTCCCGATGTTGTAATTACACGAATTTTCCCGTTGCCGGATGCTTCGAAAGTTTTGTCATGCGAACCGTACTCTTCAGCTTTCTGAGCCATCAATCCCACATTCGCAACATTACCCATAGTCGAAGGGTCAAACTGTCCTTTTTCTTTTGCATCCTCGAGTATTGTCTTGTAAATCGTTGCATAGCACCTGTCGGGAATCATTGCAATGCAGTCCTGGAGCTTGTCTTCCTTATTCCACATCCTGCCTCCGTCCCGAACAACATTAGGCATCGAGGCATCAACTATGATATTATTCGGTATGTGAAGATTGGTAATTCCTTTTCTCGAATCAACCATTGCAAGCTCCGGTTGTTTCTCATATACCTTTGCAATATCCGCTTCAATCTCTGCTTTTTTATCGGCAGGAAGTTTATTCAATTTTTCAAGAATATCGGAAAGCCCGTTGTTTACGTTTGCCCCGATTTCACGAAGTACATCAGCATGTTTGTCGAGTGCATCTTTATAATAAACTGAAACAGCATGACCGAACATAATCGGGTCTGAGACTTTCATCATTGTAGCTTTTAGGTGAAGAGAAAGTAGCACACCGTCTTTCCTTGCTTCTTCAATCTGCTCTGAATAAAATTTCCGTAATGCCGCAACATTCATAACAGTCGAATCAATCACTTCTCCCGGTAGAAGTGATAGTTTTTCCTTGAGAACAGTTTTGTTCCCGTCAGCGGCTTCAAATTCAATTCTCACATCACATTGCTTATCAACAGTTACTGAAGTTTCATTTGCATAAAAATCTTTTTCCGACATGTGAGTAACACGTGCCTTCGAACCTGATTCGGGCCATGGCTTCATCATTTTGTGAGGAAATTTCTGTGCGAATTTCTTAACAGCCACAGCGGGCCTGCGGTCAGAGTTCCCCTCACGTAAAACGGGATTCACAGCCGAGCCAAGCACTTTGCTGAATCTGGCTTGTAACGCTTTTTCCTCATCATTTTTCGGCTCTTCGGGATAATCTGGAATGTCATATCCTTTGTCCTGCAATTCCTTAATCGCCGCCTGAAGCTGTGGAATGGTTGCACTAATATTCGGCAATTTGATAATGTTTGCCTGTGGAGTTTTAGCAAGATTACCTAACTCTGTCAGATAATCGGGAATTTTCTGATTGTCCTTCAATTTGTCGGGAAAATTCGCGATTATTCTTCCGGGTAATGAAATATCTTTAGTCACAACATCAATTCCGGTACCTTTTAAATAGCTTTTAACGATAGGGAGAAGACAGTATGAAGCCATTTCGGGTGCTTCATCTATCTTTGTCCAGTTAATAACATACTTTTCCATTTAAAATCCTTTTATTTTGAAAAATCAAATTTTGTCACATTTTCTTGGTTTTTGCCAAAACCAGATAAAGAAATTAATAATCTTTGATGAAATAAATTAACCATTTTAAAAATTTAGCGAATGGACCATAAGTTTTTAATCATTAAAATTAACAAAATAAAATTATAGTATTAATCTTATATTTGATTTATTAAATGTTGTTAATCAATGTTTCATTCATTTAAAAATGGAGTTATTATGGAATTAGGAATTATCATAGGCGTAATAGTTCTAATATTTTTATTAAGCGGTATTAGGATTGTAAGACCAACATCCCGAGGTCTGACAGAAAGATTAGGTAAATACAATCGTTTTGCAAATCCTGGATTTAACTGGATTTTCCCTGTTATTGAAAAGATGTACAGAGTTAATATAACAGAAACAATGGTTAATGCTGAGCCGCAGGAAATCATTACAAACGATAATCTGAATGCGCGGGTAGATGCTCAGGTATATTTTAAGGTAAAAGCAGATGAAGAAAGTGTAAAAAATTCAATTTACAATGTGAATAATTACATGTACCAAATTGTCAATTTAGCCCGTACTACATTGAGAAATATAATCGGTACATTGACTTTGAAGTCTGCAAATAGCGAAAGAGGTAAAATAAATGCCGAGCTGCACAAAACACTCCTCGAAGAAACTCATAGCTGGGGTATTGAAATTGTCCGCACAGAATTAAAAGAAATTGACCCTCCTCCGGATGTACAGGAAACAATGAACAAGGTTGTGAAAGCAGAAAATGAGAAAGTGGCGGCAATTGATTTTGCATCAGCACGAGAGACAGTAGCTGATGGTGAAAAGAGGGCTAAAATTAAAGAAGCAGAAGGATATCGACAGGCAAAGATTTTACATGCCGAAGGTGAAGCCGCCGCAATAAAATTAGTGAACGAAGCGGCTGACCAATATTTTGTAGGTAATGCACAATTATTGAGGAAACTGGAAGCACTTGAATCTTCTCTTGCGAACAACGCAAAAATTGTTATTCCTACAGGTTCGGAATTGGTGAATATTATAGGTGAAATGGCAGGAATCGTCCCATTAAAAGTAAATAAATAAGTTATTGGGATATAATTATCGTTAAAAAAATAAAATTTTTTATGCGCAAGAATATTTATATTAATAGTTATTATTAATATAATGGACGAAAGGAGGGGTATATTCGTCGAATACTATAATGTTTAGATTCTCATACCTGTAAGCAGGTCATTAAGTCTATCCTGTTTGGAATCTTTGGGTACAGACCTGATTTCTGAAATTAAACTTAACAGTCCTTCAGGTTATGCTGTTAGGAAGTGAACAATATTAAAGATTAGATAAATGAAGAAATCTGAAACAATAAATCGAATAACTAAAACTAATATTAAACGAATTGCATTCATCGGAAATTACTTGCCGCGACAGTGCGGAATAGCAACGTTTACTACTGACTTGAGTGAAGCTATTGCAACTGAATTTCCGAATACAACTTGTATAGCAATGCCTGTAAATGACATCGAGGAGGGGTATGATTATCCATCCCGTGTTAGATTTGAATTGACAGAAAAAGATATTGAGTCTTATCTAAGGGCATCTGATTTTTTGAATATAAACAATGTTGATATTGTTTGTCTTCAATTTGAATATGGTATTTTCGGTGGTAAAGCCGGCAGTCATATAATTGCACTTCTGAGAGAATTAAGGATGCCTATTGTTACAACATTACACACAATTCTCCGTGACCCAAATCCTGAACAAAGGTTAGTATTAGAAAAAATTGCGGAACTCTCTGAAAGATTAGTTGTAATGAGTGAGCGGGGTTCACAGTTTCTACAGGAAATATATAATGTATCACCTGATAAGATAGACCTGATTCACCATGGCATCCCGGATGTTCCATTTGTTGACCCGAGTTTTCATAAAGACTTGTTCGGTGTCGAAGGTAAAATCGTATTACTCAGCTTTGGATTGATGTCACCAAGTAAAGGAATTGAAAATGTAATTTCTGCACTACCCAAAATATTAGAAAAATATCCTAATGTTGTATATATTGTTCTTGGAGAAACCCATCCTCATGTTAAACGGCATGAAGGTGAATCCTACAGATTATCACTTCAATGGTTGGTGCAGGAAAAAGGAATCGAAAGTAATGTAATTTTCTATAATAGATTTGTCAGTCTTGAAGAACTTGTGCAATTTATAGGTGCTGCTGATATATATATTACTCCCTATCTTAATGAGGCACAGATTACTTCCGGCACTTTAGCGTACACACTCGGAGCAGGCAAAGCAGTGATTTCGACTCCATATTGGTATGCCGAAGAAATGCTTGCAGATGAACGTGGAGTGCTTGTACCATTTAGGGATTCGGATTCACTCTCAGAGCAGGTTATCAGGTTATTGGACGACGAACAAAACCGTCATGCTATGCGTAAAAGGGCTTATATGTTTGGCAGGGAAATGATTTGGCCTAAGGCGGCACAACATTACATGGAGAGTTTTCTTAAAGCACGTATTGAGCGCATGCATTCTACAAAACTACCACTTCCTATTGTTAAGCCATTAGGTGAAAGATCCGGTGAACTCCCACCCCTCAAGCTTGACCACCTATTGAGAATGACCGATGATACCGGAATGTTACAACATTCGATTTTTACCGTGCCGAACTATGATGAGGGATATACTACAGATGATAACTCTCGTGCATTAATTGTAAGTATTCTTTTGGAGGCAATAATTGATGACGAACCAACAAACCTGGCTTCACGTTATCTTGCTTTCATTTTATTTGCATTCAATTCTGAAAACGGACACTTCAGAAATTTTCTTAATTATCAGCGGCAATGGTTAGAAATGAGCGGCTCGGATGACAGCCATGGCAGAACAATTTGGGCTTTAGGGACTGTGTTGGGAAGATCAAAAACTCCTTCACTACAAAGTATTGCAGGACGTTTATTTGAACAAGCCTTACCCACTATTGTTGACATGAAAAGCCCGCGTGCCTGGTCATTTGCAATCATGGGCATTCACGAGTATTCACAACGTTATGCTGGAGATAGCAAGGTTAGCCATGTTCGATTGGAGTTGGCAGAACGGTTAATGACATTGTATCAAAAAAATCGCACCGACAATTGGAAATGGTTCGAAAATAGTTTGAGTTATTGCAATGCCGCCTTATCACATGCTTTACTGATTTGCGGCAATTCGATTCCGAATAATGATATGACCAAAGTAGGACTAGAATCTCTCAGTTGGTTAGCTGACTTACAAAAGGCGGATTCACCGGGAGGACATTTTGTATCGATCGGCTCTAATGGATTTTATAAAAAAGATGGTGTAAGGGCAAGATTTGACCAACAACCCGTTGAGGCACAAACAATGGTGTCTGCTTGTCTCGAAGCATACAGGATAACAGGTGAAGACCATTGGCGTAAAGAAGCAAGTCGCGCCTTTGAATGGTTTCTGGGACGTAATGATTTGAACCTTTCAATATATGACCCCATATCGGGTGGCTGCCGTGATGGTTTACATCCCGACCGTTTGAATGAAAATCAGGGAGCTGAATCAACTCTTGCATTTCTACAAGCATTACTTGAGCTTCGATTAAATGAAAATTCAATTTTAACAATGGAGACTGAATCTAAATGAACAATAAATATCCTGAACTTTTTAAACGTTATAAACAAAATCCAATACTTACTGCTGCTGACTGGACATATCCTGTTAACAGCGTTTTTAATCCGGGAGTTACTTTATTGCAAGACGGCACTACCCTGCTTTTATGCCGGGTTGAAGACAGGAATGGACACTCACATCTCACCTCAGCACGTTCGGCTAATGGCATAGATGGTTGGATAATTGACGCAAAGCCAACTTTGATGCCGGACCCTGAAAATTTCCCTGAAGAAATATGGGGCATTGAAGACCCTCGAATTACATGGATTCCTGAATTGAAAAAGTATGCAGTCGTTTATACCGCTTACACTCGTGATGGACCGGGTGTAGCATTAGCATTTACAATTGATTTCCATAGATTTGAACGATATGGAATTATTATGCAGCCCGAAGATAAAGATGCGGCATTACTTCCACATTGTATAGGTGGCAATTGGGCTTTGATACATCGTCCGGTTAGTTCTGCCAGGGCACACATCTGGATATCCTATTCGCCTGACCTACGTCATTGGGGCAGCCACAAGCTGATTATGGAAGCAAGGCACGGTTCGTGGTGGGATGCAAATAAAATTGGACTGTCTCCCCCACTTATTGAAACTCCTAAAGGATGGCTTATGATTTACCATGGAGTGAAACAAAATGCTGCAGGTTGTATTTACCGGCTGGGTCTCGCTTTATTCGATTTGAAAAAACCGGAACTTTGTCTCAAACGAAGCAATGAATGGATGTTTGGACCACAAGAACCTTACGAAAAGGAAGGCGATGTTAACAAGGTTGTATTTCCCTGTGGTTATACAATTGCTTCTGACGGAGATACAATCAATTTATATTATGGAGCAGCAGATATGAGTATAGCACTTGCTACAGGTAGTATTAAAGAATTATTGCTTTGGCTTGATAATCAGTAATAAAAATTTCTAAAAAATATTTATTATCGCTTGTTAAAACTGATTAAACAAACTATTAAATGCTATCTTTTTTTTCTTTTCCATGGTTTATTTTCTTTACTCTTTCGTTTGTCATGGCTCATTTTCCCGTTTCCGTAGTTCGATTTTTTGCTGTAATTTTTAACAATTGGGAAAGGATAGCATGAAGACATTTCAGGAGCTTAATCAATCTTTAACCAGTTAATAATATACTTATCCATTTATGTTCCTTTTATTTTGAAAAATCAAATTATATCCCACAAAATCGGTTTTTTTCAGAACCGGAAAAATAAATTATTGAACTTTAACTTAAAAATAATAAATTCATCTTATTCAATATTTTATTAAATTAATATACATTAAAATTCAAAATCGAAATAAATACAGGGAGTGTTATGAAAAAAATTTATGTACTGCTTGTTATTTTTCTTTTAATTCAGGTTAATGCAAAATCTAAAACCTTCACTGATTTAACATCAAAAAAATCTACAACTAATTTCTTCATCGAAAATAAAGGGCAGTGGAATCCTGAAGTAAAATTTCTCGCTAAAATCAGAGGGATGAATTGCTGGATTACTGATTTCGGCATTGTCTATGACTTTTACAAGATTAAATATGATGAGTCTTTAGATATTGACAGCATGAGGCAAGCTGAACCCGGAGATTGGAGGGAAAAGCGTTATGAGAATGCAAGGCGTCAGGGACAAGTAGTAAAAATGAGCTTTGTAGATTGTTTGAATCAATCATCAACTGATAGATTAACACAACAGAATCAAGGTAATAATTCTCGTTACGAAGTGCTGGGTAAAGCTAAACTCGAAACTTATTATAATTACTTTATCGGAAGCGACTCAACTAAATGGGCAAGCTATGTTGGCTTGTATAAAGAAATAATCATTAAGAATGTATATGAAGGTATAGATTACCGACTATATTTTGATAATGGAATGCTAAGATATGATTTGATTATTCAGCCATTCGCAGATTTGGAAAAGATTAGAATGAAATACGAAGGACAGGATGGATTAGAAGTAAATGAGAATGGAGAATTAGTAATTAAGACTAGTATAGGAGATGTAAAAAATCAGAAAATATACGCTTATCAGAACATTCATCCAACAAATAATGAAACAGAAATTCCCGTTCGTTTTACTCAAAATGTAGATAATACAATAGGTTTCGTTACAAAAAATTATGATAAATCTCTTGCTCTAACAATTGACCCACTCATTTATTCTACTTTTATTGGAGGAATTGGTTCCGAAATTGAGAATGACATAAAAGTAAACAGTGCTGGAGAAGCTTTTGTTACCGGTTGGACACAATCAGCCGATTATCCTGTAACAGGCGGTGCTTATGATGTGAGTTTTAATGGTGGTTCAGATGTTTCTGTAAGCAAGCTCGACCCAATCGGTTCTTCTCCGATTTATTCTACTTTTATAGGAGGAACAAATAGCGATCTAGTAGAAAGCATTGCCATTGACGCCACTGGCGCGGCTTATATAACCGGTTTCACAAATTCAAACAATTATCCTACAACAAGCGGAGCTTTTGACCAGAGTTTTAATGGGAATTATGATGTATTTGTAACCAAACTCAACGCAAGCGGTTCTTCTCTGATTTATTCCACTTTTATCGGTGGGTCTTCAAGAGATGATGCGTATTGCATAACCGTTGATGGAACGGGTGCAGCTTATGTAACAGGTCTTACAAGTTCCAACAATTATCCGACAACAACTGGAGCTTATGACGAGAGTTCTAATGGTGGAAACTCCGATATTTTTGTAACCAAACTAAATGCTAACGGTTCTTCTTTAAATTATTCTACTTACATAGGTGGAAATAATGATGAATTAGCAAATTGGATAACTTTAGACGGAACTGGTGCGGTATATGTAACAGGTTGCACAAATTCATCTGCTTATCCAACGACAATCGGGGCTATTGACGAGAGCTATAATGGGGCTGAAGATGTTATTGTAACGAAGCTAAATGCTAATGGTTCTTCTTTAATTTATTCTACTTTCATAGGTAGTACTTTAGATGAGGTAGCTAAAAACATAACTATAGACAACACAGGTGCGGCTTATATTACTGGCTGGACAGAATCTTTAACATATCCAACTTCATTGCTTGCTTACGATAAATCCCAAAATGGTGGACGCGATATTTTTGTCAGTAAACTTAATGCAAGCGGTTCAACTATGGAATATTCTACTTTTATTGGAGGAACTGCTTTTGATTATGCAAATAGTGTGATTACAGACATTACAGGTGCAGCATATATTACGGGCGATACATATTCATCCGATTTTCCTGCAACACCTTATGCTTATGATGTGAGTTTTAATGGAGACAGAGATGTTATCGTTTCCAAACTCAATCCTTCTGGTACTGCACTTTTATATTCCACATTTATTGGTGGAACCGGTTCTGAAAAAGCAGAGAGTATGGATTTAAACGAAACTGACATTGTTTATATTATTGGAAATACAACTTCACCCGATTTCCCGATTGCTAACGCTTTTGATGGAAGTCATAATGGTAGTGATGATGCATTTGTTACAAAGTTGTCATTATCTCCTATGTCAATAAGAACAGGGTCAATCAACCCACGCTCTTATTGCGCCGGTTCCTCAATTTCCATTCCATTTACAATAGCCGGGATATTTTATTCAGAAAACAATTTTACTGCACAGCTATCCGATGAATCCGGTGACTTTTTGAATCCTGTAAATATAGGAACCTTATCCGGTACATCAATGGGAACAATAATTGCAACAATTCCGTTCGATATTCCTGAAGGATATAGTTACCGTGTTCGTGTAATAAGCAGTAATCCTGAAGTAATAGGAAGCGACAACGGAGATGATTTAAAAATTTATACTCTTCCTACTCCTCAAATTAATGATATACCTAATCCGGTCTGTGTTGGGAATACTTATGAGTATACGAGCTATTTATCAGGTGGTATAACAAATAAATGGGGAGCAGTCGGTGGTACAATTGTCGGAGAGGATAATGGAAGTAATGTTAATATACTTTGGGGTTCCGGTAGTTCAGGGACTGTAACGTTAGTACAAACTAATTTTTTGACCGGGTGCAAAGATTCTGTATTTCAAACAATAACAATAAACCCACTTCCTACACCTCAAATTACTAATGCACCAAATCCAGTCTGTGCCGGGAATTTATATATATATACTTGTAACATCACCAATGATGTAACAAATAAATGGGAAGCTGTTGGTGGTACAATTGACGGTTTTGATGAAGAGCAATATGTAAATATTATTTGGGGTACTGACAGTTCAGGAATAGTAAAACTTATTCTAACAAACACAATAACAGGATGCAAAGATTCTGTATCTCAAACCATAGCAATATATGAAACCCCTGGCGCGGACATTTTGGGGAACAATCAGGTATGCCAGGGATACACTGAATATTATCATACGAACAACATTGTTAATGTTTCAAATTTATGGGAAGTAGAGAATGGAACAATAATCAGTACGACATCTGCAGATACATTGAAAGTAGAATGGGGGTTGACAAGTAGCGGAACTGTTACTTTAATCAGAATTGATACTTTAACAAGTTGCTCTGACACTGCTGTTAAAGAAATTAAAATAAAATCAATTCCAATAGTAACATTTATTGCACCTGTTGTACAGGTATGTTTAAGTGATTCGGCAATTATGCTCGATGGCGGCAATCCCATAGATGGAACATATTCCGGCAATGGAGTAATTAACGGTTGGTTTGACCCTCTTGAAGAAGGAGATTATGAAATTTTTTATACATATAAAGATGATGAAGGATGTTCGAGCACTGCTAAGGATACAATAAAAGTTTTGCCCAATCCTGATAAACCTACTATTACACGTGACCAAAGAAAATTAATTTCAAGCGTTGCATTTGCTTATCAATGGTATTGGGATTCAACATTGATACCTTCTGCAACTGAAAAAGAATTTACACCGACTGAAAAGGGATATTATAAAGTTGAAATTACCGATGAAAATGGTTGTAAAAGTATTTCTGATAAATTTTACTATGGCCCTTTTGGCGTTAATGATGAGAAGGAAAAAGACTACATGCTTACTATTAAACCAAATCCTTTTTCTGAAACAACATCAATATTACTTGATGTAAAGAAATCAGGTTTCGTTAATCTTGTTATTACGAATTTATTAGGTAATAGCTTAACTGTAATCTGCAATAATAAGTATATAGAAGCTGGTCAACGTGTTTTTCAATTCAATAGTTATAGTTTATCCGCAGGAGTTTACTATTGCAAGTTAATAATCGGCAACTATTATGAGACTACCAAGATGGTGGTTATAAAATAATTTACTTAAAAAAGAAAAATATTTTATCAATTGTAAGTAAATTTAAAGTGGTCGGGGACGAACTACATACTGTTAAAACTAAATGGAACCAAATGAAAGTAGATGAAACATCTATATTTTTTAATATAATGACTTACAAAATTACTAAAACTACTCCATTCAAATAATTTTATTTGATATTACAATAATTTGTCAAAAAAAGTGTCAAAAACATTTTATTTCAAATTATTTTTGACAGAAATTTATGAATACTTTTAAAATCAACTACTACCTTCAAACAGTTAAACATGACCGTGTTTACAGCTTCATTCTTATTTCAGTGGTATGGGACGGCAACCGGGTACGTACAACATTGAACTTAACGGTTGATCCAAAGTTGTGGAACAAAGAAAAGCAACGTGTCAAATCAAGTGCTATGAACCCACGCAAGACAAATGACATTCTGGATAAGCTTGTCTTTAAACTTAATGAGTATCATGATACCGTTAAGAGAGAAAAGAAGCGGTCTCCCACACCTGCCGATGTAAGACGAGCAATAAAAGCTATTTTGCATGATAAACAAATCAAAGATCCAAAGCCAAAACCACAGAAAACATTTATGGAATATTTTGATGACTTTATCAAAGATTCTGAATCAGGTGACCGGCTGTCAAATGGAAACAAAGTCCAAATTAGCACGATACAGTCTTACGTAAGTGTCAAACACCATCTTGAAGATTACATTCAGGCCACAAAAGCTGTATTAACATTTGAGGAAATTGATAATTTATTCTTTAACGGACTGACGAAGTTTCTAACAAACAAAAAGAGACTGTCGAATAATTCTCAGGGCAAAGTAATAAAAACAATAAAAACTTTTATGCATGATGCTTTTCAGAGAGGGCTTCATACCAATTTAAAGTTCATCAAAGCTCTAAGGGTTAAGGATGAAGAAACCACAATGGTAGCTTTGACAGAAGATGAGCTTGTCAAGTTAGAAAATTTGAAGGGGCTGTCTCCAAGTAATGAGAAATGCAGAGATATGTTCTTGGTGCAAATATACACAGGACTTAGATACAGCGACCTTGCTAATCTGAAACCTGAGAACATTAATAGTAAAGAGAAAATTATTACACTTCAAACGATAAAAACTCAGGACAGACTGACAATTCCATTGACAAGTAAGTTTGAGAAGATATTAGCTAAATATCCTGATAAACTTCCAGTCATTGCTAATCAAAAATACAATAATCATCTGAAAGAGATTTGCAGGGCTGCTGAGATTAATAGTCCAATTCAGCTTGTACATAATGTTGGAGAAAAACGAATCGAAGAAACAAAACCTAAATATGAACTGATATCTTCGCATACGGCTCGCAGATCTTTTATAACGATTTCTCTAAAACGTGGCGTGATGCCTGAGATGGTACAACAAATTTCAGGTCACCGGAGTAGGAAGTCATTTCAGCGGTATGTGAAAGTGACATCACAGGAATCTGTCAAGGCTGTTGGTGATGTATGGGAATGATAATAAAACTGCTACTCAAATACTTCAACTAACTCCCAACATTTAACAGGGAGAAATTTATTTACAATTCTATAATATTTATTTTTCCTTATCTAATTTCAAATTATTAGTATTACAATTATCATCAGATGATAATTATTGTTTAGCTAACAATTCATTTTGTTTATTTATAAGATTCTGAAGATGGGCTTTTTCTTTATTGAATTCCTGATTCAGTTTTTTTAATTGTGCTTTATTTTCTTTTATTTTCAATAATGATTTATCGAGTTCTCTTTTCTTTTGTCCAATCACTTCCACAATTAATTCTATAGTAGGTTTATTAGGGTATTGGAATTCTTTATCAAAGCTGAATTTTATTCCACATTGCTGATTCTTACATTTATACCTTTGCTTAGGACCGATATTCATTCTACCACTTTTAATAGCTATTCTTTTCGCACATGCTGGGCATAAATAATATTCTTGCATGATATATCCTTTAGTAAAAAATACAATATAAATAATACACAATTAACTTGAATAATTCAAATATTAATTTGACAAATAAACCCACAAATGTAGTCGTGGAGTTATAAGTCATTTATTATCATGGATTTACAAAAAGATAAAGGTTCGACATACGTGAATAGGCTTTGAATTAATTAAGGCATGTTATGGAATGGTTTATTGAAAAATTTATTGAAATGGTAATCCCACATCTTAGAACTATTGTTAGAGAAGAATTTGATGAAGCTTTTAAGCAGTTATTGCCGCAAGAAAATAAGCAAGAGCATTATACACGAATTCAAACTCAACAGCTCTTAGGTGTATGCTCATCAACTCTGTGGAAATATGAGCGTTTGGGAATTCTTTGTCCGGTTAGACTTGGTCATAGAGTATACTATAAAAGTGAAGATATTAAAAAAGCAATGAAATAATATGACTTATGAAATTAATTAACGATTTATTTATATATAATGGAGGCTCAAATATGAGCAAAATCAAAAGAAACCGCAGAAATGCGGCACGCAAAGCCATTAGAAATTCCATGGCAGAAAAAATAACGGGTCAAAAAAAACCTATTTACTTTGTTTACACTTCTGTGTTGAAAGACAAAAGCATACAGGAAGTAATGATGCAATCAGCCAGGGCAGTTGAACGTGGTCCCGCCGTAACTTCAACGCAAAAGAAAGCAGAGTTCAATCATCTAAAAGAAACTTACGGAGTGCTGTTAGTGATGAATAAGCAAGCTAATTATTTGTTTATTCCATTGTCAAAGCTCATGTCGAATAAGGGGGAAACAGATTCTGAACTCGAACTTTGGGCAACTGCCTTCTTAGAACTATCTTTATTCAAACAAGGTTGGGTTGCTCAGGATTTCACTTACGAATATGTGTCTCATTTAGTTAAAATAAGTGAGATTTTGTCTATTTATCCAGAATGGCTGGACAGTCTATGCATTATGAATAATGATAATGCTGAACGTATCCTACCAGAAATCTTTGCGCTGCCACAGACTGAACGTAATCGGGCATTGGACGAATATTTTGAAAATGCAAAATCTCAATATAATCATGTTGAGATTGAACAACAAGAAAGATTAGAAAACAAAATGGTTGGTGATCATTATGGTATGTGGATTGACATTGCAGCTATCAATGCTCTTGATGAGAATGAATATCCGATGGTGATATTAGATGCTTCCCGTGGACTGCTGCCTATCACACAAGCTGAAATTGAGAAATTCAAGGAATTTGCAAATTCAGGAATAAATGTTAAAAATTATATTGACCAATTATGGGCTGATAGGAAGTCCGTTAGTAATGAGGAAACATGTTAGGCTACTTATTCCGGAACAATGGATTTATGGAAAATGATTTACACTAATTTTTCTATCACACTCCCCCGGCTACATTGTCGGGGGCTTTTTAAAAGGAGTATTTATGAAAAAATTTACTATTAAATTAACTGCATCTCAGTTTGATTTGTTCTGTTACTCTGGATTTCTTTTATACAAAAAGCTAACAAAAAAATTAAGCAATACGAATCCGAGTGATGAAGCCAATAACAATGATCATTCCCTTTCAAGGGTTTGCATGACCATGGGTGAAGCAATGTATTCAATCCATAATCAGTTAGAGAGAAGGGAATTCAAAGATTATTGTGATGATGAAGCTGAATATTTATATCTGAAAAAAGAATTTTTCAAACAACCAAAAAAAATATCGAGGGTTTCTGAATTATTCCCTGAGAATCAACTGAAATCAATCATACCAGCTAAAGATGATACAATGTCCGAATCAGTTGAGAGTAAGGATATAATTTCATCCCCAGTTACAATGCAATCAGAAAATCAAATAAGTTATGAGCCGGGACCTGTCGTGGAAAAAATAATTAAGACTGATACAGATGAGAATGAAGTTTTTATTCAGAACAATGACGTTGTTAATGCTGAATGATAATGTTTAATCCATGCCGGAGTTCACTCCAGCATTTTTTTTTGAAAGGTTTTTATGAGAAAAAAAGATGAAGCTTATTACCATGATTTATTGCGACGGGTAAAAGAATTACCGAATGGTGGTGATGCAGTTGCGTTTATAAATGAGCAAGATTTCTGCATTGGATTATATTCGTTAGAGGAAGTATTGTTTAACCCACCAACCCAATACATGAATAAAGTCATAGCTAATGATTGTGAATTAATAATTTTTTGGCAAACCCATGATTCGAAAGATGAGAAAATCTTTAAACAAGGTTGTGAACTGGAACATCAAATGCGATTAATACGTTTTAAATATCATTGTCACCCCAAATGGTGGCTGTTAGATTCAGATAGAGATTTAGTAGCAGTAGAACGTATTCAGAAAGATTGGGGTAATATGTGGGAGTTTCTACCAATATTACTTCGGAGTGAATCTGAATATGAGCAACTCATGCAGAAAATAAAAATTGAAATAAAAAGGCAGGAAGAATTGGATAAACTGAAAGCTGAAAACCATGAAAAAGCATTGCAAGAATTATCTGATACTTGCTTAGAAGTTTTCGGGAAAGCAATAGACAAAGATAAATTTTATCCTATATAATTTTTTACACCACCCGAATAATTCGGGTGGAAATATTTTTGAATATCATTTTAAGGAGAAAATATGATTATGAGAATTAATAGAAAACATGTAGTACCGGACTTATCGTATGACAGTAAAATAAGTCATACACTTGCTTACACGAAACAAATGTTCGGTGATACAATGATACCAGTATTCCGAAATGGAGATTATTCATTTGTACCACTTGATGATTTATCTGACTGGGAAAATAACGTTTTTCATAATACCATGCAAAAGTTTATTATACCTCCGCTACCGCTTTATGAAATATGCAGACGTTGTTATAATCTCATGTTATCAACACCTGCATCAGGTATAATACCGGAGAGATTAAAACCTCTGGAATATTTCGTTTATGATGAAGGCAAGAAAATACAAATCGAACGGATATTATTTGATAATAGGGCGAGGTTTGATAAATATATTCACAAAGAGAAAATCAATGGAAAGATTGATTTGTACCTTGAGAAGGTACCAAGTCCAAAGCCGTCACGCATGATATTCAAATATAAAAAATCTTATGTGCGACCACTGTGGAATACTGATAGCGAATTACCTGAAGCGAAGATGGTTGATAAAATGATTGATGAATCGAGGAAAATCATCATAATGCATTGATAATATCATGTACACTCCCCGGTCCTTCATGTACCGGGGAACTTGTATGGCTATGAACAAATTTGAAACAATTTTTATTTATTATTTATAGGAGATTTTGTATGTCTGAGAATAATACAGATTTTTTAGCAAAAGCAAACATGAAGAAAGTGCGAATTGAACAATTACCTGATATTGATGAGATATTGATTAATTATCAGAATATAATTCTGGACGATATTATTGATACTAATGACCTAAGTGATGAAATGGTTTCGGAAATTGAATATTTACTTATTCAAGAGCTGTTAGTTAAGGATATTCTTGAAAATTAGCAGGAAATTATTTTGTACTGTAATACAGAAGATTCAAAAGATGCACCGGATTACAAAAAGGGAATGATGGTCTTAGGTGCACAAATGAAGGCATTATATAATCGAGCTAAAGTAGTCTTGCTTGAATATACGGGACTGAATATAGATAATATACAATCTGTAAAAATAGAAGATAAAATTGAGAAAATGAAATTAGAGTATCTTATGTCTGTGGATGCAGGTGAGGAAAATGAATTTCCAGATAATTGGATGGTAATGGATATTACCATATTTAATTACTGGCATCGCATTATTGAGTTTTTAAAAAATGCTTATATCGACGATAAACCAGAATACAAAGAGCAAATGATAGAAATAGGTGATGAAGTCGAAGCATTATTTAAACAACTTGAAGAAGTATTTAAGAGTATCCTTGACTAAAATTTTTTTACGAAATTAAAATCACTCCGACACTGATTATACCGGAGTATTTTATTAGTTAAACAATTTACAATCTACGAAGGATGAGAGTAAAATTTTAATAACTATTGTTATCAAGGAGTGAAAGTAATGACAAAAGTAATATGTAATGAATGCGGATATATTGAGAATGAAAATTCGTTGGTATTTATTGAAGGAACTTTTGATTATAATGGAGATTTCTTCCCTAAATATAATGGTGGAATGGACTATATTATATGTGGTGGATGCGGTGAATATCTTCACCCGGATTATGATGTTGAGTATGAAGATGAAAGTAATGAATCAACGATGATAAATTAATAATTAAAAGAAAAAAATTCTCACACTGGCATTCGATGCTCAGTTGGCTTTTATTAAAGTAAATAATTAATATTAATAACAAATTAAAGGAAATATTTATGGCAAAGAAAAAAACAAGAGTGTTTACAAAGGTTAATTCCAAGAGGGATCAAATTGAACAGAATTCATCTGATAAGGTTAACATTCCAATCGAGAAGGAAGAGCAACTTCTTGAAGAAATGAAAAAAGGAAAAGATCTGTTTGAAAACATGGTGATGAGATATGAAAGTGTGGTAATTGGGAAAAAAAGAATAATAGAACTTTTTGCTCATTGGGATGATATTATGGAGTTTTTACTTACACCACATAATGATGTAGAGCCGGTATACAACAAGCAAATGACAGAGATAGGTGAAGCTATGGCACCCTTATATTATCGAGCTAAAGAACTATTGACAAAATGGGGTGATATAAACTTTGATTAGCGAAATTAATACACCGGTACAGTATCATGTACCGGTTGTTTTTATAACAATTTTTTTATTGGAGAAAATTATGGCAAAAGTAAGTAAAGATTCTGATAGAGAATTTAGTGAAGAAGAAATTAAATTCATTGATAATATAATAAACATTATAAGAATTCAATTATATCATGTCCAGAACGACCCACAAAATGCAATTTGTGGTTTTTCCGAAGCATGATATAGTAAATACAGCTATTAAACAAATGTTTAATCTTAGATAATATATACAATAAGAAAAAAATTCGGGGTAGCTTCCGAATTGACTGGGTAGGGTTTATATGTGGTTCCCTCCCTACCCAGATGTTTATTCAAGGGAACCGAAAAGAGTAATGGGAACCAATGAGAAGAAAAAAACATAATAATTTATCTGATTTTAGGTCAGAAAAATTCATCCGATGGGCTGAACAGACCACATCTCATTATGAAGTTCCTAATAGATATTGGTCAAAAGACTGGTATAGGTTAAAACCTACTTACAAAGCAATTTTCGATTTTCTAATTTCACAAGCAAAGTATAAACCAACTGAGAAACTTGGTATCGGGCAGTGTTCAATCGGAACAATTGAGTTATCAGTATTGTTCGATATACCACGTTCAACTTTAATAGACATACTTCATTTCCTTGAAAAAGAAGGTGAGATAACACTGGAACCAACAAATAAATATACCATTGTTACAATTAACTACTTGACAGAAAATATTGACGTAAGTAGTAATGATTTGCTAAGTCCGTCATCAAAAACACAAAAACCCGTCATCAAAACACGAAAAAACCGTCATCAAAAAACAGTTGTTAGTGTTTCTGGTTCATTGACTTATGAGAGTGAAGCTGAAAATCTCCGTCATCAAAACACTGAAAACCCGTCATCAAAACACGAAATTTCCGACACACCTATATATGATATAATAGATGAAACAGATGAATTAGTCAAAAATGAATTTTTGTCTGATAATAATATACTTTATAAAAAAGGAAAACATGATATGAGTTCAAAAACAAAAACTAAAGTTGCACCGCTTTTTGAAGAACAGATAGATATAAGTAATATCTCTGTTCAGATACCAAAAGAAAAGAAGCCAAACATACCTTTTATTATACTTAACATTTGGTGCGAAGAGTATCAGTTAAACCGGAGGTTAAAATATCCAGTTCAAAAGGGAAGAGACCTAAAAGGGTGCAAGTATTTATTACTTGAGTACCAAAAAGAAAGTCCTAATGCTACGTTAGATGATATAAGAGCTTACTTCCGTGACTTCTTTAAGAAAGTTCTTTCTATTGAAGATAACAAATATATCTATTTAAAAGCCGCACCAATGTTCATTTATTCTGAGCTTTCACAAATAAATATAATTTTAAGTAAGCATAAGCAATCGTATTCATCAGTTGGGCAAGCGGCAGGAACAGGGAACTATAATTTACCATTAAAATAAAGGAGGAAATATGAAAATGATGGGAATAGTTGAGGACATTCGTAAACATGATATTGAGTGTTTATCAACAGATGAAATTGTTCTTATGATTGCAGAGCGGTTAGAACCAAAGTTTGAGATAAATGATAACAACAGACAGTTCTATAATCAGTTAAAGTTTTACTTTACAAAAGATGTAAAGTTTAATGGAGACCTGAATAACGGACTACTCGTATTAGGTGGATACGGAACAGGTAAAACTTTGGCTTTGAAAATTTATCAAATATATAATTTGGCAGTAAAGAATAATAAATTCTTTCCAATCTTTGATACTGATGAAATAATTGATTCATTCACAAAACAGGGACGACCAAGCATTGGCAAATACAACCCTGAATATGATATAGCAATTGATGAACTCGGTCAGGATACAGGCAAACATTATTACTTCGGTTCAATTGACGATCCTGTTGATGTGTTGCTTGGGAGGAGATATAAGATGTTTAAGAATAATGGGATATTAACACACGGCACATCTAATCTGGATGCTAACCAATTAAAAGAACGTTTCTCGGGCATGGTATATGACAGAATGTGCGAGATGTTTAATACAGTTCCGTTAGTAGGGGAATCTTGGAGAAGGTGAAAACTGATTGAATAATTGAATACGATAGTAATTTGTTTTATCAATAAATGAGGTTAATTATGAGAGTTGAATTGATGAAAAGAAATAGGGATAGAATCAAATGTTATGGGACATTTAAAAATACAGGGACGAAAAGTGGATGGCAAGGTGAAATTTTACCTACAGTTCTTTTGACTGATATAAGAGATGAGCAAGGCAATATACTTACTGACCATCTGTGGTTCAATTTGACAAAGCAATTTGAGAAGTTAGGTGAGATACCGGCAGGGACAAAATTAGAGTTCGAAGCAAGAGTTAAAGAATATTTCAAAGGCTATGTCAATCGTTGGAATGATATTGATGAAAGAAGGAACGACTACAAATTAAGTTATCCGACTAAGGTCAGAATTGTAAATTAAGAAACATAGAAAATTCTGTTTTCAGTCTATTTTAATTTAATTAAAAATAACATTACTGTTCGTCTGGTTGAACGAAAAGTGAAATTTGAAAGTGTCAGTTTAAAGAATTAAAGAAATGTTGTTTATAGACGAAATGGTGAAGTTTTAGTGAACATGGTATTGTAGAATATTATACTAAAATTTGAATTTGAGAAATTCCTGGATGTGTAAACGATGGCGGTTTTATAGGTACAAGAATTGAGATATTACATAGTAACGAGCCTTTTATTGATGGATCATCCAACAATTTCAAATGAAATTTAACTTAAATTTACTTTTCAAATCAAAGATGACATGATGTTGGAGTTAAAGGGCAACTTTTTTACTCGTATGTTTTACACTATCATTTCACTTCTAAATACACAATATTTCTATATACAGTTTTCATAGTTCAATTTTTCTGTTATAAGTATTTACATATAGTTCAAATACAATTTGACAATTTAAAAGTGTAATGGTGAAATTCCATTTTGCGTTGAACCATTATACGATAACTACATTAGGCCAAATATTAGCTGCAATTACAGCCTTATTCCGTATTGGATTAGTTGTAACTTCAACTGGTATAAAAAGTATGGATTTCATTGAAGAATTAACAAAGAAAAACAGAATGATCAAGATAAAATTAAGTATTGTTCTCATTGCGGAAAAAACAAATAGAAATAAATTCTTGTTTTATATTTAAAGATTTCATATTTTATTTTTAAATATTTATAAAAGTAGATGTGAAGTTTATTATATGTCATCAGAATTTTGATTTACATATATGTAAATGTTCCATATAGAAATATTATAGATGAACTGTAAATGATATTGAGTAAAGCAAGAGCTAATATTTGGTAATTGCCTGCATTGGCTAAAAAACGATATTAATAAATTTGATGAAGTAAGGGAAGCATTTTTTGTGGATGGTATGTGGTAATTGTGGAGATGAAATTGTTCAATAACTAATATTTAGTTAACATGAATAATAAATAAAATCTTATTATAATAACACAATAATTATTAATGGAGGATAAAATGAAAAGCATACTATTCTTTTTATTTTTAATTCTATCCTTTTGTATAGCCTATACACAAAATATTAAAGTCATTGAAATTACATCCCTGCCTGGATGGGAAGAAACTGCAGAACCTAATAAATGTATAATTAAAGGTCAAGTAAAGGGAATAGATACCGCAAAGTATTATATTTATGTTTATGTATATACTGATCAATGGTTTGAAAAAAGCGAATTTTTAGGATTTGAAACTGATTCAACTTGGATTTATAAAATTTCTGGAGAAAATCAAACAATTTATTGCGTAGCAAGTTTCTTAGTTCCTAAATCTGATTCTATGCCTCATATTAAAGGTGATTCTATTCTACCTGATTCAATCTTCAAAAAATATCAATATGATGTTAAAACAATTAAGCCAGGAACAAGAAAAATTGTATTTTCAGGTTTAAATTGGATTGTAAAAAAATATACAAATCACAAACATGGTCCGGGCGAAAATTATTTTTCTGATTCTGAAAACAATGTTTGGGTAGATAGTTCTGGTGACCTACACATGAAAATTACAAAAAAAGACAATAGGTGGTATTGTGCTGAAATAAATGCAGATACTTCATTTGGTTATGGTACATATATTTTTTACATAAAAAGCAAGATGAAAGAAATTGATTCAAATGTTGTTGTTGGTCTTTTTACTTATGATTTATGCCCATGTGAATATAATTATAAGTATTATAATAAAAATTATCCAAGTAGTTTTGATATAAACCGAAATAGAGAAATTGATATAGAATTTTCAAAATCAGCTATGATACTTGGAAATAATGCACAATATGTAATACAACCTTGGCAAATCTCTGAAAATATAGAAAGATTTAATTTATCAGAAGATTCAAGTTGTACATCACATCTTTTTTCTTGGGATAAAGATTTAATATATTTTAAAAGCTTTTATAGATTTAGTATCGATAAATATTCTGGAACTCATCTCCATTTCCCATTTTATTATGTCGGGATCCATAACCCAAAACCTGGTTCTGAATGTCCAATGATTAACCTATGGCTTTTCGACGGAAAACCACCTGTTAAAGATATGGAAGTTGAAATCATTATAAGTAAGTTTGAATTTATTCCTTTAGATTCTATAAACTTTTCCAAGTCTATTTCAATTTCAACTGCACCAAAGAAATATCTAAAGTATCTTATTTATGGTGATAGCTTATGCCATACAAGGAATGGTAAAGTTGACACCGATGATGAAGCTAAAGTAGCTGCCAGGGTTTGTAAAAAGGATGATAACAGAGAATTTTATCGAGATTTTTTAATTTATTTAGATAACAATGGATTCTATATGCCCTCACTTGACTGCAATAGAATAAATGATTATAGGGAAAATCCACAATGTGAAGCAATCAAGCAAGTTGAAAAAAATATATGCGATGCATCTCTTCTTGTAAGCACTATAGAATATAAAAAAGTGATATGTAAGTTATCCGAAATATATAATGATATTGAACCGAAAAATATTTATGTACTATTCTACTACTATGGTTCATCTAATAGAAACGAAGCAATCAACTTTCTAAAAGATAAAGGTTATTATAAAAGATTTGAAAATGATAGGGCAAAATTATTATGTTTTGAAATATTTGGTAAAACCTTTAATGATGATTTAAATAAAGATATTATGAACTTAATTGATATTACCCGCTTTGAAGATTATGGATGGCTACTTGAAATAGAAAAAAATGATGAATTAATATTAAATGATTTAAAAAAAATAATTAACAACGATATTGTAAAATTAGCTTCAATAGTCTTTGAAAAACTTGATATTGTTGATTTAGTGAAACTAATTGAATTTATAGGGAAACCCGATCATGATGGATTAAATACTGGTAGTTATGAGAAGGGGACATATTTGACTTGGGCTGGTGGAACTGCTGGTAATAAATTGACTGAATTAATACTTGATAGATTAGATGTTAAACGTATTTTTTCAAGGTCATTAAAAAGAAATAATAATTTTAAAAAATCACAAGTCCCATATATTATAAAAGGAATCTATTTTATCAAACCAGAATCCATCTCAGATAGTATCATTAATATTTTATTTGATAATTTAGATAATGATATTGAAATAAAGGTCCCAGACTATTATAGACAACGTAGAGTTAAAGATATGTCAGATGATATACTTGAAGGATTAAATACAAATAGGCTAATACCTTTCATTAATAAAATAATAGAAAACCCACCAGTCAAAAATAAAGAAAAAATCATTTGTCTTATTATAAAAGATCCTGAAAGTTACACTTCTCAAAGTATCATAAACTTTTTAATTGATAACATTAATGATAATTGTTCAGAAACAGCACTTACATACCTTGGAAAAAGAGTTATTCGCCTTGTCGAAGATGCAGTATTAAAACCTGAAAAAAGATCCAGTGCTATAAGAATCATTAGTAACATCTTAGATAGTAATATAAAAGTTGAACTTCTTCCTTCCACAAAGAGAATAATAATGGAAAATATTTATGATATAAATGCTCGTAAGATTCTTATTAAAAATGCAAAAGTGTATATTGATTCATTATATAGAGTTATCAAAGATAATGATAAAAATACAAAGTATTATGCATATTTGTGTATAAATGAAATATCAAAGTCTGAGCCTCACCTAATATCAGACAATATTATCAGAGAAATCGAAAATGATTTTTTTATTAATCCAAATGAGTACATGTATAATAGAGGGTATGATTGTGAATTACTAAATATTAATACACTCTCAAACTTGGGTAAAAGAGGATTTGGCAAAATAATAAACGTATTAGATACAACTGATTTTCAAGTAATAGAATCTATAATAAAATGCATTAACCCAATAAATACTACAACAATTATTAGCAAGAGTAGAGTTCTTCACTTTATTAAAAATTCAGCACAAAATCCGAATGTAAAAGATAGTTCCTTGTTTATACTCAGACTGATCTCTGAGAAGACGACAAATAATAAAATATTTAATCCAGTTATTAATAAAATTCTAACAGATAATATCGCAAATGAAAATGCACAACAGGCTTTAATAAATATTGGTATGAATTCTTCAACAGAGCCTTTATATTGGATTATTAAGAATGGTGACAAAGAATCTAAGTTAAATGCTTACTTTTGTATTAATTCAATTACTTATGGTAATTCATTTTATATTACTAATAAAATTATAAAAGAAATTGAAAAAGAATTATATATTCGGATCGAAGATAGATGGGGAGACCTTAGCTATTTAAATTTAATTACACTCGCACATCTTGGCAAAAAGGGAATTTATGGCATCAAAAAATCAATTGATACTAATGATTACCAAATTAATTTGACAGTTATTCAACAACTAAATCCCGAGTTAGCAGATGCTGAAATCATTAAGTTTATAATTGCTAAAATAGGTGTTTATAATTTAGATGGGGTTGATTTTGCTGGAATTAAGTTAATAGAGATAGGGAAAAGAGTACTAAAATATATTAATGAAGACTTAAAAAGTGCCGATGAAGAAAAATCTTTGGAATTGAAGAAAGTTAAGGATAAAATATTGAGTAATTGATCTTTATTTAAAAAATTAACCACACAAAAGGGGCATAAAGATAAATAATATTTGTGATAAATATATAACGACTGCGAGAAGAATTGAGGGTTCTACAGGTTATGGTTTCATATTAGCTGTTAAGAAGAATATTCAGGGTATTAATGAAAATAAATAACATTTTCTTTAAAAAGAATTAGAGAAAATCTAAATAAACAATATTTTAATTCACAATTTAAAGGATATTAAAATGAAATTTAAAACAAAAATCATTGTAATACTATTAATAATTATTAATCCTTTCATTATATTTTCTCAAATACCGGGAGCAATAATTGTCCGTATTGAAGACGGGATAACATCAAGGTGTATCAAAAGAAATGAAGTTGCAATTCAGATTGGATTAGTTGGAATGAAAATTTTTAAGAATAAAGGTTGGTTTAAAGAACAAACCCAAGCTGGTGTTCAAGTAGCAGTTAAAATTGAAGGTATGGATACTGATTACAATACTAAGGCTACAGAGTTCACTCAAATATATTTAGTTGATGTAAAAGAATATGATAAGGGATCAATAATTATTCCAATCGAAGGTAATATTATTGGATATTTCCCTTTACAGAACAAAGGAAATTTTTTCAATAATATTGTTTTATCAATTTCATTGTTGCAAAGAAAAGATGATGCTCCATTCGGTGTTGTTGTTAAAGAGTTGGTTAATTTTACTAAACAATATCCATTTACTACAAACCCTTTTAATTCTGAAATAAAAATGCTTGCAAACTTAACTTCATAATTTAATATCACCATCAAATGACCAAGAAAACAAAATAGTAAGGCCAGCACCAATTTCAACTATAAACTTACCATTCTCACCAACTGCTAATTGTAATGAAAATTCTTTTCAGGAAAAAACAGGTGTTTTTGCAATTATATTTGGAAATACTGAAACATTTAATGACGGATAAGTTGATATTGATAAAATATCTGATTATTCATTTGAATTGCAACCTCGGCATTCGCGAGGAATTTTAGTTGCAAAAAAGGACAACCATGGGAAATTTTCTGAATATAAACCAATAAGCAATGAATTTATTATGTTTTACCTTGATGCATTTTCAATAATTCCAACTGCACCTAAGACGACATTGACATTTACTCCGAATACAGATACTAAGATAAAGGCTTCAGATATTATTAAAATTGTTGAGGATGCAAATTGGTATAAAACTGCATCAAAAGACTTTAAAAATAAATTTCAAATTACCCTCTCAGATATTGAGAAAAATGGAAAATTATCAACTATTAACTATACAAATAACAAAGCTACAGTTAGTACGGAGTTATTTATAAGTGATGCAGTATTAATAGATTATGTTGAAGCATCAAGACGACTAATTAATCTTGGATTGCAGAATCAAATAATTAATATGCCAGAACTTCCACTGAGCTTACAGCAGAAAAAGTAAATGTCAGAATTCAGATAGAAATGACATTTTTAAAAGATTGAAAATTTGCATTGTTGAATGATATATTTTATTTATTTTAATCAAAATGTCTAAGTCGTTTTTGTAATATTGTCTAATATAATATAAAGCTGTATAAATGGTTGTGTCCACAAGAAAAAATAAAACAATTGATAAATACCTACATAAATTCATAGGGGGCTTAACCTTCTCTTTAGCTTTTTATTTTCTTGTTTTCAAACTTGTAGATTTCTTTAAGATGATCGATGAAAACTCAGAACAAATCAAACTTATATCATTCGGGTTAGCAATGTTTCTCTTGCTTCTTCTTATTGTACGATTTCTTATTAGGTATATTGTTGAGATTAGGAAGTTAACCCCGTCCAAGGATTTCTTTGATATCATCATAGACTTGATGGTTTGTTTCACAGTTATCATTATGACAATACGTCTAAACAAAGTCAACGAGTTAGTTTTCGAATTAGGAATCCTATACATTTTAACAACAATTAAATACTGTTCTCTTATTAAGAAAGCAGCTGATAAGTATACAGCTTTTGTTTTTTTATCGAAAACATTCTTAGATATTTGTCTTGCTATTACTTATTTTATACTTGCTTATTTACTTTGGATATTTCCTTCCAACAAATATGACCTCTATGCCCTAATTTTTATAACCCTATTTCAAGTTCCCTATACCATATTTGGCAGTCTATCAAGGATGAAAAAAAGCACTTGGTATATCGCTTTCTGCAATTCAAAACATGTGGAAAACATATTGAGTCGTTTATGGCCATACTACTCAAAGGGAAGAATTGAAATGTATTTAATTAGACATGGGGAGACTCAAGCAAACAGGGAAAACATCTTAGAAGGATCAACTGATTCCACTCTAACTGCAAATGGTGAAATACAATCCCTTTCGATAAGTAAATTCTTAAGCAAGAAGAATGTTGCTTATTTATTTCAGAGTAGTCTTTTAAGAGCTAAACAAACGGCTACAATAATTCAGAATACCGTTTCAAATCTTAACATCGAAACTGATGAGAGATTTAATGAAATCGATCTTGGAATTTATGAAAAAGTTAAGCTTGAACACTTGAGAACAAAAGACCCACACTTTTATGATGTAATCCGAAATGATCCCGAAAAAATTATAGCCCCTAATGGAGAATCTTGGGATGATTTCAGAGATAGAGTATTAGTTGCTTTTGAGCAGATAATACAAACGAGACGAAATTCAACAATTGCATTGGTCAGCCACGAGGGGCCCATTAGACTAATAATTTGTCATTTGTTGAAACTTAGTTTTAGACATATATGGAACTTCTTGATTTCACCAGGAAGTATCTCATTGATTAACATTGATGAAAAAAATGCAACTGTACAATTTCTAAACTACGTTCCAGAGCCTTAAACTTATGAAGAATATCCTAAATGAAATAACAAAAGACAGAGAAGAAATACTCCCTATCATTAGCACAATTTCTACCCTTTCCTGTAAGTCTCAACAACAGGCGATTGAGCAAACTCGGAATAGTATCTTAAGCAGGATTGGATTCGAAATGAGTGAAAGATGTACTATATATCTTAGATACTCAGACCAATTAGATGCGGGATTTTGCATGAGTGATGATAGAGTTCATGGTGAACACCATAAACTAGATGTCCTTAAGTGGGGATTGCTTGTCCAAAAACAACTAATAGAGAAGAAATTTAGCGAGGAAACTGCAGCAGAACTTTTACCGATTGTATTAAATGAACATGATGAGGGTCGACGTGTAGCTGGGGATTTTGAGCATGAACTGAAAAGTGCAGTTCTTGTACGTTTGAGGCTCGGCGATTACAATGAATATAAACAGAATGAAATCGGAGCTATCGCAAACGTAATAGGGAATCATTCTGGTATAACTAAGCGCAAGAATGAAAAATATAGATACAACAACAAAATTGAAGAGATTTTGATGGATTCCTTAACCATAGCAGATAGAATCAGTGCTATTGATCCGTTAAGAGTCTTAGCTTATTTCCTAAAGCATGTTTCAAGGAATAGAATTTCAATTAAAAAAGCAGGAGAACAATGGAACTTAATGCTTAAGGTATGGCAAGAATCAATCGAAAGTGGAGTAGCTCTTGCCGTAAAGTATGGTCTAGATGGCCTTGCATCACAAATATTCCAAGAACATAAATCATCAGTTAAATTTATTGAGGAATATGCGCATCACAATCATAGAAATTTTGAAGAAATCATTAAGGGGATTCGTAATGGTAATGATGTAAGGATGTTTAATGAATTTTTTCAAACTTCTTTAATTTGTTTGCCCGTTTATCTCAGGAGCTTTTGATGTATGGATGCCACAACATTGGGAAAAAGAACAATTCAAAATATAATACGAAATTAGTTGTAGATCTTAAGAAATCACTCAATATTCAGCTTCGACAAAAATTTTTTAACATCTGTACCGATAAATGAAGTTGCATTTTAATGTGAAATCAAATTTTTTAATCCTTACTTAATGAAAAACAAAACCTTAAAAATAATGAAGCTAATTCAGATAATTGGATTAATCTATCGGTTCTGAACTTGCAAAAAGAATTCAGAAGATGGAATCCGAAATATGGATTCATACACTTTTGAAGGAATTACCTGAAAGTTTGTTCTATGCAACGATACATGATCCTATCATGATATTTGACCCGTCAATTGATGATGTAATTAAAACAAGAAACAAAATACTCGAAGTCGGTTATAGATTACATGGTATCTGATTACCATTGAAACTTGAGTTTCATAACATTGAGGAACAAGAAAAAGAGCTTTACCTGGACAAGTTTAAAATCAGCATTTATCAGCAGGAATTAGTAAATGAAAAGTCAGAGAAAAATTCACTCTCACAGTGTTTAAAAACGTTTAAAATAAACGACACTGTTAGTCAGGATGAACGAGAACACTCAATTACAACTGTCAGTTCAGAGACGTATGAAAAGTTGTTTAAAACGAAAAGGAACAGTATAAGTGAACATGATATTTTAGAATAAAACATATTCAATGAAGAAATTTGGGAAATTCCTGCAGAATGTGGCGATAGCGGTTTTTATAGGTATAGTGTAGCTTCACTGCATTATAACATGCTCTTTATAGATAGATCCTCAGACACGATCAAACGAAATTATGGTTAAAATTAAATTATAATTCAAGGTGGCATGATATTGATATTCAAGTTCAATAATGATATATATGAATTTTCTATTCTTGCATACATTCATCAATCTAAAATCCCAATATGTTCTTATAGAATTATAGTTTATATTAAATCAAATATTTATTATTTGGAAAAAATGTAATAGGAAATTTGTAAATTTGGGAAATTCAATTCTTGGAGGTTTATATGAAATTTCTGCTAATTGCAATAATTTTGTCCTTTGTTTTTATATTAGAAGGCAAAGCACAAAGCGACACTCTCGTTATAACTTTAAAGGATAGCACTGTCAAAATTGCTGTTTCTCAAATTCAAAAAATTACTTTCTCAAACGATACCATAATTGGTGTGCCATCTCAAAATTCATACAATTTTACAGCAAAAGGAAATTATCCCAATCCCTTTACCGAACAAACCAGCATTGAGTTTGAAATAGCAACTCCCGGAAATGTTATTGTTTACATTTATGATAACAGAGGAACTCAAATTCAAAAACTCGAATGTTCAAACTGCCAAGCAGGTAAAAATACTTTGCTTTGGAACTGCTTTGATAAAAATTCTAAACGTGTATCTAATGGAGTTTACTATTACGAAGTGCATTTTGGGAAAGAAGTACAGGCAAAGAAAATGCTTCTTATTGGAGGTGCAAAATGAAAAAGATTTTACTTTATCTAACAATGTTCTTTTTTGCATTTTCACTATATGCACAGCAAGATTCTTTAGTGAATTTTTATTTAAATGATGCTAACATTAAACAATTTAAAATAGCCGATATTAATAAAATTGGAATAATTAAAGGTAATGATAATTATTTAATGAAAATATTTTATCAGGATTCATTAACTGAATATTTCATTACTTCAAGCATAGATTCATTAACATTTAATTCTGATACTTCCCAAATTAATGTTTTAGGAATAGAGCATAAATATGCAATTCATGATATTGATAGCATCTGTTTTAATTTGATTGAAACCAAAATAGCTGACAATGTTAAAGTGATTGATTCAACAAAAACAAATGAAATAAAATCAATTGATAGCTCGAATGTTACTCTTAATAGAAATACAAAAATCGGTGATAGTTTAAAAGTAGGTGATATAATAGCAAGTGAACCAACAGAAATAGCACCCAATGGGTTTTTGCGAAGAGTTAAATCAATAATAAAAGATGTTGATAGCATAGTTGTTGAAACAGAAGATGCAATATTAACAGATGTTATAGAAAACGGAATTATTTCTATTAAAAGAAAATTTACACCAGCTGATACAGGAAAACCTTATATCAAATTAGAAGATAAAATACAAGATGATGAGGGTTTTACTGTTGGTTTTAAAGATATAGTTATTTATGATTATGATGGTAATAAAAATACTAAAAACGATCAGATAAAAATTGATGGAACAAATACATTTAATCCTGAACTTGGATTCAATGTAGTTATTGAAAAGTGGAAAGTAAGACAAGTAATTGTAAAGCTGACTGTCGAAGACAATTTAGAGTTAACAGCACATGGTAATATTGAAAAGGAAGTTATACTACAAAAGTCACTTAATGAATTACTCGGTATTCCACCAATACAATTTCCTCCGATAACAATTTGGATTTTTGGAATCCCTGTTGTCGTAACATCAAGTATTGATTTGCAAATTGGATGTTTATTAAAAATTGGAGCCGAAGTATCAACTGGAATTACAGCCGATGCATCTGCAATTGCAGGTATTGAGTATAATTCAGGGAATTGGAAACCAATATCAGGATTAACATCAAGTTTTCAATTTGACCCGCCGGAACTCAGTCTGGGTGGTAGTTTAAAACCATTTCTCGGCCCACAAATTAATGTAAATTTTTACAAAATGCAAGATGCATTTAATGCTTATGCTAATGTTCTTGGATTTGCAGAATTAAAAGTAGATTTACTAAATAAACCTTTGTGGGAACTTTGGAGTGGTGTCGAAGGAAATGCAGGAATTGAATCTGAATGGTTTGATATGCATAAAGAATTACCTTTGGTTATAAATTATAAAAGAAAATTAGCCCAAGCAACTGACTTAATTGATAAAGTTGAACCTGGCGAAGGAAAAGTTGGAGAAATTATTAAAATTACTGGTGATGGTTTTGGTAATGTACGAGGCTCAAGTTATGTAGGATTCAAAACAGGACAGTCTCTGCTTGATAAATACGAAGCTATTGAATATCCATTATGGTCTGACAAAGAAATTCAAATAAAAATACCAAATGGCTTAACAGCCGGGGATGTTAAATTGTTAGTGAATGTTGGTGGGTTTTTAAGCAATATGACTAATTTTAAGATTATTGTATCAAATCCTACACAAATATCTGTTCATGTTCATAGTCCAGAAGGAAAAGAAATAGGAAGTATATTAGTTCAAGATGGATGGTCTAATTCAGTAAATATTTATGTAGATAATGTTTATAAAGATAGTGGTTCGGACAATGTTTCCAATCATCCAAGATTAATAGAAGTAACAGCAGGAGATAGAGAAGTAAAAGTTACTTTTAATGGTATGACATTAACGCAAACTGTTCATATTAATGAAAATCAAACTTTAGTAGTTACATTTGATTTTACAAGAATAGAAACTTTTGATTTATTGGCTTGGTTGGATGCAACTTCTCCAAGACAGTATGATTTTGTTTTTGATTATAAATTAATACCAGGAGAACAGAATAATGATTTAATTTATTATTATTTAGATAATGATATGATTATGATAACTAAAGACTATTCATTTACAAATAATATACTTACCCCAATTCATGTATATATATCTGTCAATCTTACAACAATTATATCAAGTTCTATTTTTAGTATAATTCACAATGGAACATCTTCTTTTGATGATTATGTTGGAAATGTTTATGTAGGTATGTTTAGAAATTCTGGTGTATCAGATAATATAAATATTCCAATTCAATCTTTTACAAATTGGTACCGTGGTCAAAATAATGCAATTAATTATCCAAATGTAAGTTTAAATGGAACTAAAATAATTGTCAGTGGAACTGGAAAATCAATAGGAACTATTTCTGCTTTATCAGCAAAAACTACAATTAAAATAGAAACTATTTCTGAATGGCAGAGTGGTCATTATTATGATAAATTCAATTTAACTCATTTTTCTGATTGGGAAGGAACTTTAGAAAATTTCTTTTTTAGTTCAATTCCTAAAGACCTCACAGGTCTTGCAATTTAATTTTTATTTCTTGTCTTAATTTTTCTTGATTAAATATTTCTGAACTTTTAATCTCATACGGGTAAAATTCCTCGATGCTTGCTTCGTAATCGAAAGTGGGTTTTATTAGGAGTTATGAGTGAATATATACACAAGAGACATAATGTAAATATCTTATTATACCACCTGGTTTGTTCGGCGAAATATAGAAAAGCAGTATTTACAAATAAAGTTGAGAATGAACTAAAAAAAATATGTGATGAAATAAGTGAACGATACGAAATAAAATTTATAAAGATAGGTGTTGATGTGGATCATGTACATTTTTTGATACAGTCAGTACCAATGTATAGTCCCAAGAAGATAGTACAGACAATAAAAAGTATAACAGAGATAGAAATATTTAGGCGATGCCCAAAGGTTAAGTATCAGTTATGGGGAGGCGAATTTTGGTCAAAAGGGTATTATATATCGACAGTAGGTCGACATGGGAATGAGGAAATAATACAGAATTATGTTAAAGAGCAAGGTCAGCAAGAAAATTACAGATAATAAGTCGAAAACAATTAGCATTATTTTAGATACTCCGAAGCTTGCTTTGGTGCAGTTCATTTTATTTTTATCTTAAGAATCTTGCGAATATCAAAGAAGGTTGTCGCGGTGTTAAAGATGAATAAATGAAAAATTTAGTCCTTTATACTTATATTTATAATTCTTTTCCAAAGACACTTTCGGCACAACATGCTTTGAATTTACGAGCATATCGGCTGATTCGCCAACAGCAATCCTTAGCATTAATTCAGGAACTCTGTATAATGAGGGCCTGTGGAGTGCTTTTCCCATTGCTTTTGCAAATTCTTTCATTGTTACCTGTCGGGGAGAGGCAAAGTTTACGGGACTTTGAATATCGGAATTTTCAAATAGCCTTAAATTACTCTGATATGGAACATTAAAACTTGTGGCATTGAAACTTTTGATGGCATTATCACAAATTATTTCTTCCAAATCGCTTTCTCATATATCATTTTCTGTTTGTGTTTCAGTTATTAAGGTAATACAACTGTAATTGCTTCTGTCCAGTTTAAAGTCTATGAATTATAAATCTGATACTAACAGCACTCTAAATTTTAAAATCATATTTTCTGTCTTGTCATATTTTAGTTAATAACTTTTAAATATAAACATATATTGTTTATTAATCAATTTCAAAAAATCCACAAGCGTGTAGTGATAGAGATTGTTATATGCAAAAGATAATTGGTTATAAATGATACATGATGAATTTGATGGAGCATGATTATGAGGCTTTTCCGTTTTTGGAAAAACCTCATTTTTAGGGTGAAGTGAAATCGAATTTAAAGAAATTAGTTAAAGACTTTATAGAATTGAAATGCCTACCAAAAGAAGAGCTATAGCAATTGAATAATTAACAAACTGTGAAAATGATAATAACACTGACATAATACGAAAAAAAATGTTTGTATCTCGTTCAGGTTTTGTTTTGGTTAGACATTTCATGTTCTTTTAATAGAATAAATTGAGTTCGACAGAAACGAAATGGTGAACTTCTCTTGAAAGTGAGATTATATATTGTTTTATTATAAAATTGGGAAATACCCATCAATGTTAAGATGGTTGTTTTTACAGGTATAGAATGGTGGGCAAGACTGTGCCATGAACAATATAACCAATGTATCCGGAAGCCTTAAACAAATTTTTGTATATTTTTGAATCACGTTCTAAATTAGAATTATTTATACAAAACAGCATAGGAATTAATCCTTTTGAATTAGAAAAAGAAGAGGATTGCGAGATGTAGAAATTGGAAGTTTGAATTATATACATAGTTCATAATTTATTTTTTATTTAAACAAACTGTCTATTTTGATTTTTGTAATTTTGCCTAAAATATCTTGAAGATGTACAAGTTCTATTCTGTTCTTTTACAAATAAGTTTTTTAACTGCTTTTACAAATATTTTTTTATTAAATATATTGAAAAGAAATGGACAACTCCATTGAATGATTTCTATAATTGTTTATGTTTTAGAGTTTTTGAAAAGTTATTTAAGAGAAATTCAGAATATATTTGCAAGAAAAACTATACTCTTATATATAAGGCTGGAAACCATGGTAACACTGATTTTTAAAATATTGCTTACCGAGGTTATTGAATGATTGTGGGTGTTGAATAATTGAAAAAAGAAAAAATAAATTGAACTTTCAAAATATTTTACTCCCCAAATAGGATTATGGGAAAAGGTCAAAAGCTATAAAAAGATAAAAGCAAATTGAAATAACTTGGGAATAGTTATATAAGAGAAGAAAATCATTTTCTGTAGGAATTAGATAATAGTAGCAATAATAATCCCTTCAATGACATATTAAAGAAAAGCTAAAGGCTCAGACTGTATACCAATGAGTATCATAAAAATTAAAAATATTACTATAACACTTTAGATTTTAACTATACTCCAATATTATGTAAATATCTAATATATTCCTGAGCAGTTCTTTTCCAAGAAAAAGAATTTGTAATGTATTCAATCCCATCTATCAGCATTTTATAGTAAAGATCAGGTGAATTATAAATATTTATTCCATCCTCAATAGCATAACAAAATTCTTTGATCATTTCTTTTACAAGAGGAATATGTTGTCTTTCTTCTACACGAGTTATACCTCTTTCAGTATAATTTGCTTTATTAATTTTATGCCAATCTTCAACAGCTGTAATAATATTATCTTTTTCCCTAAAAAGTATGCCAGTTGGTTTATCAGCAAATGAATAATATCTTTTGGAACGTTCCATTACAGCATGACTAAATGAACGAGCAGAACGATAAGGAACTATTTGTTCGAGAAGACCACCAGTAGCACGTCCAATTCCTAAACAACCACGTAAATAAAATTCATTAGCACTACCAAAAGGTTCATATAAGGATGGCATTAAACCAAAACTTGAACCCAACAGACATGTAAAATATCCGTCTTTCCAAATAAATGGTACTACAATTACATCTTCTGGAAATTCAGAAGTAAGATTTTCAAGGAACCGAAGACCTTCTAATCCTTCGTCACCAGGTACTGGAAAAAAAAGGAATTTAGGACGAGGATCAACATCTCCGTTATTTTCAAAGAATCGTCTTATTGCTAATTCAGCTAAATCATATCCTTTTTGGTTAGGATCATCACGACCAGACATTATAAACCAAGGGGAATCTTTTCTGCCGAATATTTCTACATTACCCCATACTGGTCCAGCATTATCGCGTTTGATTTTTTCTAATAAATCCAACGCAACCTTTTTCTTTCCTTCCTTCCATTTATGCAATTCATTAAAATTACCTTTTCGAGCTTCTTCTAAATATCTTTCTAATTCAACATCTATTTTAGCAAATGGTCCATTATTAATTCCAATAATTTTCTTTTGTTCCAATAACTTTTGTAAATGAGGAGCCATAATTTTATTTTGAAAAATATCATTATTTAAATCGAGTGCAAATTGATCAGATACAGTAATAATAGGTGATTCTACTAAAGAAATTGCTCTATTTAAAATCGTACTTTCTTCATCTTTAGCTGGGCTAAATATATTAAAAATATTTAGTATTTGTTGTTTAGTATATTTATCATAACTATTATGAAGAGTTAAATACAGCCTACCATGATGATCACCTTGTCTAACAAAATAGAATGCGGTCGTAACAGCTTCATAATCTTGCATTAATAAATACCAATAAACTTCAGGATCATTATTGATAATTGTTAAAGTGCTTTCAACAATTATTTTCGAATTCTTTACAATTGATAATGATTTTACAACAGATTCCCCAAAAAACAATGAATCCCGAACTAAATCATCCGGTTCATTTACTAAATACGGATGAGGATTACCATCGAAAAATGTAATATCACTTTCAGGTTTTAGAAACAACCACTCGCATTTATCTGTTTTATCTGTACCAGAGATCTTTTTTTGAATTCCTACTTCTATAGATGTATTATCAAATTGAACATTAATTGACTCCACTTTTATAAATAAAGTGGGATCTTTTAGAATATTCTTGTGGTATGGTGAAATAATAACGGTAGGGATATTTGATAATTTTTGTATAGAATCGGGTAAATATTTCATTACTGAAGCGATACCTCCAGCAGGCGTCCACGGTGTTTCATAAGTAATAAACGCAATTACGGGTTTCATTTTTTCACCTTTATTAAGTGATATAAAGAAATTTTAACTTTTAATTAATTTATAAAAGAACAACAGTCTTTTGTCAGGAAATGAGAATTTGGAACAAAGTTACTTTATATTTTCCAATTAAACTCACATTTATTTCAATACAATCTCAATTTTTCAGCTACTTCATACAAATAACCGCACTACTTTTTAGAGTGTACTTAATCTTTTTTATTTTATTCCAATGAGATTCTGGTCTTTTATTGTAATAAAATATATTCCTGATGAGAACTCTTTTGGATCGAAATCAATTTTCTAAATTTTTAGACTTTTTAGATATACAAGTGGTTTATCACAATTTTTATCCGTCCCTTCATTGAAAAGTACACCTGTCCTTGAGGTGAAATTAAAACTTCCATGTCACCTTGTCCAACATCAACGTAATGCACCTGTAATTTCCGTTTGCTTGCCCAAACAATATTTGAGAAATTGCAAGAAAGAACAACATATTCAAAAAATAACTATAAATACTCATTTTTGCCTCCTATTTGAATAAGATTAGTAAAACATCTACTAAAAATAAACTTCAATATTGGAGTCATCAATTGTTAAACTGATGTAAAAATAAATTAATATATTTATATATTAATCGCATTTGCAATGTAAAAAGGATTAAATTGTTCTTTTAAATATTTTTAAGTAATTAGTAATAAAATTTAAAATATTTCCTTAAAAATAAATTTTTGTTATTTCGATTTTGGTACATTTTTAATACGTATATACAAACACTGTATTTTGTATGTAAAATTTATAACATCAATCAAGAGTTAAAGTATTCAAATCCACTATGGAAGAGACATAACTGGATTTTAAATAAAATATTGGAACTTATCAATTAATAATATACCAGCATATTTTTATCCTTCTCTCTTTTGTTGACTTCTTTCGGATTTTTGAATGAATCATTGTTTTTAAGTTTTTCCCTTTTTATTTTATTCTTAAACTATTTTACAAAGAATCAACACATTTTTAAATATAAAATAATATTATCTAATAAAATAAATCATAGCTTGAACTTACGTAATAATATTAAAAATAAAAAAATTTATATCATACATGAATAATGATTCAAGAATATAATTTTGTTGATTATGATTAAGAAATTTAAAATTCCATAAATAAATATTAGAATTAATTAACAATTTGAAAACAAACTCAAATCTATACGAAAACAAACTTTTTATTAAGATATGTATCGAATATAAAACATGTTAAGAAATTTAGCAGAATTTATTTGGATTTTTTATAATTTTTTTGTATATTTATAAGTTGTTTTTCAGCAGAGGACTGAAAGACATTGGGGAACCTAAACATCTGCCAAAAATGGTGATGTGGTATTTTACAGGAAGAAGTTAACCTGTAGAAAATGTTATCTCTTCAGAGGTAATCTCCCTCTCTATTGGTTCGACCAAAGAGAGAATTATTTAATATAAAATGTTAATCATCATACAATATCCAATTACTGATTTAAGAAGATTTATAGAATATGAAAAATCATATTTAAAATTTCCACAATGGCCTTTTCCTAATGATTCTGAATTTGTTAGAGGTATGGGTCCTGTTCGTTATAGAAGAGCTGGAGGAGTAAATAATTGGGTTGGAGAGTCAAAAATATGCTTTGCTAAACAATCAATAAAGATTGATAATTCAACTTTTAAATCAATAAATGGTATAAAATTAAAATTAAAATTTAGAAGATTTTATTTTGATGGTATTGCTTCTGGAAAATTTGAAATTGCATTTCAAATCGAGAGTAATGTCAAATACGAGTTAAGAATATTATTACAACAAATATTTAATATTAATGTCCAATTAAAAATACCTACTCAAAATACTGAGCATTGTAATTTAATTAATATACCAAGATATTTAGCGAAGCAATACATTTTTGCAACTTCATATTTAAATAAAATTGAAAATAATATTAATAATTATATTCATTGGGATAATCCAATAATTTTTATAGTTTCACACGAATATAAGGACTTGAAAATCCAAAATAACTATAATAAGCAAATCTTAACTCTTAATTATCCCTATTTTGTTACAATTTCTCATTCATTAATAGATATAAAAAATAAACAGATACATCTTTGGCATTTAAAAAGGAGTGATTATTCTTATAAATCATCAGAAATTGCTCGTAACATAAGAATTATTATATTAAAATTAAATTCTATTAGGAGCACTTTTAATATAATTCTAAATTCGATTAATCAAGAGATAATTATCGTTAAATCATTAAGCCTTCAATCTAATATCCTTCAAAAATACCTTTTAGATATTATCAAAAAAATAGACCAAGTCGAAGATAATATTAAAATGGATGATGTTCTAATGATTGTAAAACAAATCGAAGAGAAATTAACAGCTGGTTTAAAGTTTGATATTTTAAATAAACTTGAAACTATAATTAACATTAGACCGCAAATTTTAAAGAAAATTGAAGATTATTTTAATAAAATAGAGAAATATAACCTATTAAGTAAAAATTCAAAGGAAATAAAGATGTCAGAAATTGAAATTACAAATGTTGGAAATGGAAATGTTTTTAAAATTGACGATGAAAGTATTTCAATAATTGATAGTTTTAATAAGGTGAATGATACAGAATTATTAAAATTATTAATCTTTATAAATTCTGAATTAGAAAATATAAAAAATAGTTTTAAACCTGATGATTATATAAATCTAAAAAAAGATGTTAAGTTATTAATTGAAGAAAATAAAACTGATAATCCAAGAAAAGATAGAAATATCTTTTATTTAGATAATATTAAAAAAATAATCACCAAGACTGGAGAAATTGGTGTTCCTATATTGGAAATCGTTGATAAAGTTATTTCATTTTTTAAGTAGCTTATTACTTAAATAGATGTAAAATTTTCAAAAATATATACTTTTTAATAAAAAAAATGTAGTGATAAATAATCAACAATTAATAATTGATAATATTATGGTAATTGAAGAATAAATAATCAATAATAATAGGAACCAGACACTATCAGAATTTTGCAGACAAAGCTAAAGGAGTAAAAAAGAAACCTGTTAAATTGGATGATACTGAAATATGGATAGAAAATTTTATGATAAAAATGACATTCGTTATTTAGAAAGAAAACTATTAATGGGTATTAAAGACCTAATAATATGATTACAAATTCAGACATAATCTATTTCATCCTAACCGATCGTTTTTACAGGGGAACTGGTTCACAAGATAATCCTTTGGCTCCATTACTTCCAAAAAATCCAGAAGGTTGGCATGGAGGTAATTTTGATGGTATCATAGAAAAAATTCCATACTTGAAAGAATTAGGTATTACAGCTATTTGGATTACTCCAGTGTATCTGAGTATTGGTGAATTTTTTGGTTCATATGGGTATCATGGGTATTGGGCGTTGGACTTTGAAAAAATCGACCCTCATTTATACAATTATAATTCAAAACTTCGTAATAATGGAAAAAATTATCTTAAAAATTTGACTGATAAATTACATAATGAAGGTATGAAACTAATACTTGACATGGTGGTAAATCATACTGGTTATGGTTATCTTGAAAACCAATATCCAAATAAAGTATTCAAAGCTGAAAATTTTAATATTAATGATCCAAATAGTGAAACCCAACAATACTTAAATGGATTGCCAGACCTCGATCATGATCAAGCATATGTTGCAGATTATTTTATACAAAATATTCTTTCATGGATAAAGGACTGTAATATAGATGCTATTCGCATGGATACAGCCAAACATATTGAACCTGCTTTCTGGTACTTATTTAAATCAGTAATAAAAATTTCTTATCCATCAATAACTTTGATAGGAGAAATACTAAAAGAAGACGTGTGGGACATTCCTGATTTAGCCAAATATCAACAACTTTATGATATTGAAAGACAATTTGATTGCCCGTTACGTAAAAAGATAGTTGAAGTTTTTATAAACGATGCACCTCTAAACTGGCTTGCAAAACCAAGGTTATCCGATAATGAAGTTAGCGGTGTGCTTGATAAGGATAGTTGTTATACAAATTCTTTCAGGCTTGTCACTTTTTTAGATAGCCATGATACAGATAAACGCATTTTCACTGCCATTCTTGATAGAGTCGAACATTGGGATCGTCTAAAAGCACAAAAGATAATTAAGTTAGTATTATCTTTTCTATTTACAACACGTGGAGTTCCAGAAATATATTATGGAACTGAAATTGGTATGGAGGGTAGAAATAATCCTGATAGCCGAAAAGATTTCCCATGGAGTATAATTGGTCAAAATCACCATCCTAAACCTGAATTTAAAGAATCATCTGAAATATACAAACATACAAAAGCACTTATTGAGCTTCGAAAAAAACATCCCGCGTTTTCTTCAGGTTACCTATTTACACTTTGGATAGATAATTTTGCTTATGTATATTTAAGAGCTTTTGGTGATGATATTATTATTGTTGCTATTAACAATGGAACGGAGGATATGCCATATCCTTTGAATGTACCATTTGAAGTAAATAGTAATATTCCACCCCGAATCATCACCTTTATTAAAAAGACAACTTTTACGGATACATTAGATGCAACGTATTCAACCAAAACTAAAAATGGGTCACTGCCTATTCTTGTACCTGCTAAAACAGCAAGAATTCTAATAAATAGTGATTTGTAATTACATTCGGAATTAGTAAATGAAAAGTCAGAAAATATTTCAAACACAGTCTTTTAAAAACGTTTAAAATAAACGACACCGTTAGTCAGAATGAACGAGAACACACAATTACGACTGTCAGTTCAGAGTTATTTGAAGCGTTGTTTAAAACGAAAAGGTGAAGTTAAAGTGAACATTAGATTTTAGAATAAAACTTGTAAAAAGGAGAAATTGGGAAATTCCCGCAGAATGTGGCGATAGTGGTTTTTATAGGTATAAGTAAAATTTGATAAAAATGATAGTATGAAAATGTTGATGGTAAAAGATTATGAAATTTTTTGAATATTATTAAATGTTATATGAATTAATTGAAATTATTTTGGTTATTATCTTCATATTTTCCAATTTAATTACTTATTGTTTAATCCATTTTTAAGGGAGTAATTCAATAAATTCCTAATTTTGTTTTTAAAAGAAGTCTCTCATAAAGAAATTGGTTAGTTTAAATATTTTATTTGAAGGAATAAACTTGATAAATAAAAATTTAACGTCAATTATTGATGATATAATAAAAGGTAATTTAGGTCTATTTTTTGGGGCAGGGGTATCTATAAATTCAGGTATACCAACCACGAATATAATCTTAAAGAAAATATTATCTGCATTAAATATGAGTATTTATTCAAAACAATTAATTGCGTTGAATTATCCTTTTGAGTCTTTTATGGAAGAATTATCTTTACATTTAGATATTGACAATTTTCTGAATATTTTTTTAGAAGGTCAACCAAACCATTTTAATTTCCTTGTCAAAAAATTGATAGACAAAGGTATTGTAAAAAACCTTATGACAACAAACTTCGATTTATTGATTGAAAAGACACCGGATTTAAATTTAAATAATATTCTGGTTGATGAAAAAAGTTTTAGAAACATTGATGATAATACAATTAATTATATAAAAATTCATGGGTGTGCTTCAAAGAAAAATACCATAAGAACCACTATGTCCCAAATATTCAAAAAGCAATTACGTGAAGGTAGAAGTAATGCAATAAATTATTTTTTTAAAGAATCCAACATCAAAAACATATTAGTGCTTGGATATAGCTGTTCTGATAATATTGATATTACACCTATTATAAAAAATATTTCAGGAAGTAAGAGCCAAATCATTTTCATCGAACATTCAGATAAAAATATATTGAAGGTTTTCAACATAAATAAGCATATACTATTTAATAATTTTCAAGGGAAATGGATAAAATGCAATACCGATACTTTTTTGGAAGAATGCTATGATAAAATATTCGGAGTTTCAATTCCTTATAAAATCAGCAAATTTGACATTGATAAATATTTTGATTTTAAAAATATTAAGGTAGGTATCCCTGAACTTATTTTAGGTAATATATTTTTCAAAAACAGTAAATTCGATATTTCAAAAGTAATTTATGAAAAAGCCTTACTATCAAATAAACTTGAAAAAAAAGAAAAAGCTGATATTTATACCCAATTAACAGAAGTTTATTATAATATTTATTTAAATGATGATTTAAAGAAAGTTCCAGATTATATATATAATTTAGCAATAGACTTATATGAAGAATTAAAAGACAATTATGGACTTGGCCAAATCTTTAACCACATTGGACACATAAAATCAGGATTAAAGCTTTATGATGAAGCTGAGAAAACATACAACCTGGCGGAAAGTTATTTTAAAAAAGTAAACAATAAATACAGAATTGCACAAATTTTAATTAATAAAGGCCATGTATATTTAACTAAGTATGAGAACACTAAAAATCAAGTTGACTTTGAAAAATCAAAAGATTTCTTTTATAAAAGTGATAAATATTTTAGAAATTCGGGATACATTTTTGAATTTGCTATTCTATTATATAATAGAGGATGTTTATGGGCTGTTAAACCTAAAAGTAAAAGATTAGCTCTTAAATATTTGGAAGAGAGTAAAAGATATTCCTTCATTATTGGTGATCAAGAAGGTGTAAAATTATGTAAAGAAAAAATAAAAGAATTAAATAGCACTAAGTAAATATTGGTCTTTAATAAAAATATATAAGGTAGTGTAAACTAAACTCTGTCCTTAATGAATATTATCAAAATATTATCATGTAGCATAAAAATCATTTACTTCTTAGATTAAAATAATTGAAACTTTACATTATCATGTTAATATATCTAATTAGTTAACATTATTTAAAATATCTTCAATATATTCAAAAATATGTTTGAAATTAGTAAAATCCTCTTGTGTTCCGTATTCAACTAACCAACTACATAATTTATCCTTATTACCTTCATTTATTTCATATTTTTCAGAAACTTCAATGTTAGAACCATTCTGTTCTATTATACTTGGATGGTAATAGTCAACAAATTCCTTTTTATCATTTCTTATTCTTTTTATAGTATAGATTGAAAAAAGGTTTTCTATTCCTTTTTTTATGGGATTATTACTATATAAAATCATCTTTCTTTTATAAATATTTTTTTCATTAGCACTTGTTTGATTTTTACATTCAGGATCATATAATAATATTATTTTAAACCTAAGTTCAATATTTAAAGCAGATTTTGCTGATTTCCATATTTTATCAAGTTCTCCTTCACTTTTTGCACTAACAATTTTAATATTATTAATCAAATCTTGCTTATTTAATAACAATGCAGCTCTTTTAATATATTTTACATCAGTGGGACCTTCGACATATAAAATTGGTTTATTAATACCAAAATTATTAATCCAATAATCCCATCTGGGTTTAAATAATACAGGTAATATTCCATTTGTTTTATTTATTAAATGCATGGGATTTTTTCTTGCTCTCCTACTGATATAGTAAAAACCATTTGAAAGTTTAAAAAGTTCAGGATTATTTATAAATAAATATATGTTGCTTTTATATTTTATTTTATATGATAATGCCCATGATGGGATTGATTTTATTATGTATTTATCTTTTTTAATTGAATTTGTTGATAAAATTTCTGTAACGATTGGAAAAATTGAAATAATTTTTTTTGAAATTATTATATTTAAGTCACGTAATAATTGTGAATATTCATCTAAATTTATATCTTCATGTAATTTATCATATATTCTAATAATTTCTGAAAATTCTACATCTAAATTAATATTGTAATTTAATGATTGTAATATTTTAATTAAAACATTTATATCATTTTTAAGATTAAACTCAATATTGTAATTTAATTCAGTATATTGTATATAATAATCTAAAATATAACCTATTATTGATTCTATACAACATAGTATATAATATTTATCAACATTAATATCATTTTCTCTCATGGGTTGACTGTGATTTAACAAATCATAATATATTTCTTTCGGTAAATAAAAACGACTGTCGAAATCATCTTCAATCGAAAATTCTTCTTCCCAAGAATCTAAAGGAAATTTTTTACATATTTCATTGTAAAATTCATCATTATTAATAATCTTTTTTGTATTTCTATATCCATTAATTAAATCAAGAAAATATCTTCCGACTTTACCACAAATTAATTTAAAAGTTTCACCTTCATTTATAATTTGTTTTACAATTTCCTTTTTTTCATGATATTGTAAAACTTTTACGAATAATAATCTTAAATAGAACTGATTATATTTCCATGAATATAAATATTCTTCAGAAAATTTTGAAACTAATAATTCTAATTTTTCTCTACATCCATTTAATTCTTTATTTTTAAAAAAGGATGCAGCTTCTATAAAAAGTTTTTCATTCATTAAATCATAAAAAGAATAAAATCTATTGGGGTATAAATGTGGATGTATTTTTTTATTTTTATTAAAAATTGCCAACATTTCTAATTTAGAATATGATTCTTTTAATAATTCTAAATCTTTATTATTTCCTGTTGACATATAATTGCATAGCATTAATCTCTCAATCGTTATTTGATGCCAAAAACTTAAATAAAAGTAATGTTCATTTTCAATTTTGTTTGTTTCTATTACTTTAACTTCATAAATATTTATTGCTTTTTGAAAATATTCTCCAGCTTCACTTAATACCACAGCAGGAGAACTTTTAAATGTATCATCTCTTAGCCAGGAAAAAGCTAATAATTTATAAACATTTGATATATATTCAATTTTTATATAATCTAAACACCCCCAATAAGTATCTAAAATTGATAAATAATTATGTAATATTATTCTTGCTTCATTATATTGTTTTAAATTTATTTTTTCTTGAAATTTATCAATGTAAAAATTATATTCAATTCTTCTTTTTATTTGTAAAGCATTAGTTAAAGCATCATCGTTATAATAAAATAATTTATTTAATTCTTCATCTGAATATACATTTAAAAAAGATTCTACATCTCCTATGTATTTTGAATATAAATCAAAACGACCATTGTGTATTAATTTGAATAAACATTCAATATTTTTTGATTCCCAAAATATTTTGTCTTTTGTATTTGAAGGGCAATAATTACTAATGGCTTCATAAGCAGCTTGATAATTCCCGTTAACTATTAATTTATTAATTTGTAATGAATTAAATCTTAAATTCATAAATAGCCTAAATTTATAAGACAATAAATTAACATTGAAACAATCAGTTTTTTCTTGTTATTAAATTTATAAAAATTTATTATCACTCTAAAATCATATCAACATATGGCATGATATTATACTATAAAATTACTTTTCATCTTCCTTACTGACATCTCAATAGCAAAATATATTTTCTTTTAGATATTTTATGTGTATCTTTTATCCTCTGAATTAATATTTATAAGTTACCATTTTTCAGAAATCAAAGAATTTTTTGTATTATTCATTTTCAAAAGATTCATAATATAGATTAAATATATTTATTTTCAATATCTATTTCTCTGGGCATCCTTTATGAAGTTTCTTACCTGAAGGTCGTGTTGTACCTGTTTTTAAAAATTCTGAATTAATTTTCCTAACACGTTTACAATCTGAATAATGATAAATATCAGACTCCTTGCTCCAAGAAAACTTAGGATTTTCAACAGTTCCAGAAGTGGTTCCTGTTGATGTATTTTCCCAGTCAGTATAGGTTTCTATCCTGTTATTTGTTTTAACTGTGAAATTATTACTTCCGGGTTCAACTTCAACAACTATGCTTCCATTGTCAACAATATCATTTTCTTTATCAGGTAAAACACCATTGCCTTTTTCTGTCCAATATGTTTTAACTCTTGATTTGTGTAAACGGTCAAGACATTCTTTTGTAGGATGCTTATATTTATTACCATCTCCTACAGAGATAATTCCTACCTTTGGTTTTGTGATTGACAACCATTTGTCATTCGAGCTACATTTACTTCCATGATGATGCACTTTGTAAACTTCTATCTGTCCTACTTTTGTTGCAACTGAAGATTCAATATCTTTATATTGACCACTATTTTTACCACTTAAATCACCACCAAGTTCTGCCTGAAAATTTCCAAAAGTCACTAATGCAGTTATACTAAGATCATTTTCATTTTCAGCATTAATCCCATTCCCATTCAAAGTAACTATTTTGATAGAAACAGGATTTGCAAAATTTTGGTCGAGTATTATTTGTGTCCCAAGTGTCGCTTCTGTTCGATTTTTTCCAACTGCTGCTATATAATTTCCATATGAATCATTATTATAACTATAACCACGGTCATAAGCGTTTGATTGAAGTGGATAGAGACGAAGAATATCACCTACATACCCAATATGATCTTCATGGTAGTGGCTCGTAATTATATAATCAATTTTCTGAATATTTAAGCTTTGAAGATATGCAAGTGGCTTTTCGCAATTTTTATTAGCCCCTTCATCGAATAATACCACCTGCCCTTGAGGTGAAATTAAAACTTCCATGTCCCCTTGACCTACATCAACATAATGCAATTGCAAATTCCCATTTGCTTGCCCAAACAAAATTTGAGAAACTGCCAGAAAGATGGCAAGAATCAATACAACACGATATTTACTCATTTTATCCTCCCATATGTATAAAGTTAGTAAAACAGCTACTAAAAACAAACTTCAATATTGCAGTCTATCAAACATTAAACTGAAGTAAATAAAATTAATTTATAATATACTAATCACATTTGTGTATTACATCATCCTTCTATTTGAGCTTTACTTCTATTACCTAATTGTTTATTTCAGCTTTCAAGCTATTCGTAATTTCTTTCTTACTGATTATTACACTTACACCATCAAACATCTGGTTCTTCTTACCAAATTATTGTTTACTCTTACACCAATTTACACTGCAAATATCTTGCAGGTAAATGTGATCTAATTACTCTCAAAGAAGAATTTTTTTATTCACTACTGTTAAATGCTTTCATTGCTTCATTTGAGTCATTCTTTAGAGTATTTGCTTTTTAAATTACTATGCTTTTCTAAATTCCGTTTTCATTTGAAGCATTATAATTGAACTTATTTTTCGTATAACTAAAAAAAATATAATTAATTATGTCAATTTCCAAATAATCTCATTTGGCTGCTAAAATAACGTATTTTCTTTCCATCCATTCAAGAACATGACCATTACAATCGTTCGTGATGTTACGATCGTAATTTCTTCATGTACTGTAGAAATTTATCGTCAACAATCACTATGTCCTTGGGGAGTCTTTTTTTGTCCAGACGTGCCACAGATTTGTCGCTGAATTCAATTGGGACAGTCCCCCAAATTTCCGCTCCATATCCGAATTCTATGATGCCGTTTTTCGGAATATGCACCGATAAATAACCTAATAGTTTCTGGTTATTCGACGACACTTCCGTGAATAAGTCCTTGAAATATTTCTCTTTTCCAACTTTTATCCGAATAAAAGGGTGAGGAGCACGATGAGGGAAATATTCACCATTTATTTCTATGCGTACTAAAAGATGCGGCCGATCGTTAAATTCTTTTACTACTTCCTTAGCTATTGCCTTGTATCCAGGCAACTTTCGGGCTTCGAATTTGATATCCATTTGTCACCTAATTAATTTGAAAATTCAACTTCATCAATCTCAACCTCTCCAGTACTCTTTTCAGAGAACTGGAAGGTGAGGGTTGTAACGTCCTGCAAATTAACAATCACCTGTCCTGCGCAAACAATAATATAGGATTTAAGTGGAATACGCACGGTAGTCATAGCCGATTTGCTGAAGGAGTGGTTTGGACGGTAATCCGGAAACGGTATGTCGTAAAATGGACTAATCCGGACTGCTCTTTCATTATTGGAGCCGTCTTTGAGCGATACACGCAGATTCTGCGATTGGTTAATAGGATTATCTGGACTATCAACCTTTTGCGTAATACGGAAGCTCAACACCGAATAGTCGGATACATCTTTGTGAGTTGGAGGAATGCTGAAGACTAAATTATCATTTAAATTGTTCCATTTGATTTTCATTCCCTGAGTATCGTGAGGTGACTTGGGATCCAGACCCGCAATTACAGCCGCACTCAGCTTGTCTTCACTCGGATTGACAGGAAGTCCATTTTGGTTTACAGCACCGCCGATACTGCTTGCCTGCCAGTTTGATCCTTCAAAATTGTCGATTGTTTTTGCTGTTGTATCATGATATTGCACATAGAATTTCGCGCCTGTTGAAGAGACAGAGGCAGGCGTCCACTCGCCTTTAAACATACCATCCCATTGTGGCTCATTTTTAAGATGCCATCTGTAGAAAGCATTCATAAAAGCTTTTGTAAATGCCTGTTGAGTTGCTGGTGGTTCCATGTTCGCAATAACATCGCCATCCCAGGGAGCATCATGGTTGTCGGTAATGAATCCATTGTGCGTTGCCCTATAAACAAAGCACATGCTTTTCACTGAGCCATTGGCGCGGTCATATTGTGCAAATCCTGTCATTGGCACTGTGTAGCCATCAACCCAAATGTCACCTTTGATATCTCCGTCACGCGAGCCGTAGAGGACAAAGTAGGGCTTAGACCAGGCCCCGCCAAGTACTTCCGTACCATACTGGTCCGTGGGAGCCAGTGAGATTGCAGCATTTATATTATGACCGAGTCCCTGCTGCTGGTTGAGCCGTACTGCTTTAATCACTGCTTCTCCGCCGCGGCTGTGCCCCATAATGCCAATATTATTTTGAACTTTAACGCCGAATTTAGTATTCAAAATATTAAGATGCGGAAAAATCGCATTAGCTCTTCCTAATGCGCCCATACCATGAATATCAGATGAGCCATTATAATATCTTACATCTATGCTGGCTGCGATGAAGCCGTTCCTTGCAAAATGTTGGAGAAGAAAATCATACGTTGTGTAATCGTGCCCGTTGCCATGAATTATGACAATAAGAGGATAATCTGGTTGCGCAGAACTGATTTGAGCCGGATCTGTTACACCAGGCATATCCGCAGGAAAAAAAACATGAGCTTTCATTCTCACCTGGCGGATTACTAGAATCGGCGTTCCTGAAGAGTGATACTGGTTATTTTCATCCTGCAGTGTTACAGTTCCCTGCAAACCCATAGTATTCACAATTGCTTCTTCATAATTCCAGTTACCCCAGTTCGGAATGCTGCTTTCGACCATTGTGCCTGGATCTTCCACCACGCGGAAGCCGGTAACGAAATAGCCGTCTATAATATCCAGCGGAGTATTGTATTGATCATCTTGCACAAAAAGACTTGCATCGGGTGTGTTATTCCCAAAATCTGCAACTATATCATATTCACCGGGAGATGTAGCATTAGGCCATACGAGAATCTTGTTTGCGTTCATACATCCGGCCTGGAGTTTAAGTTTGGTAGTACTTGAATTGCCACCTAGAACTGCAAGGTGGTTCAGACTGTTATTCGCAAGCCATCCGGCTTCATCCTTGCTTTGGATAACATACAGCGCACACATTTTGCTAATGTTGCCTGGATCTACAATCCCGGGGTCAAGCCCTGCCCACACATCTTCACCTATAGTGAAAGTATCAGAGTAACGAAAATATGGTGCCCCAGATACTGAGTGTCCGCTAACAGGGATTTTGTTTACACATCCGCCCAGCACAGGTTTGGCTTTCCAGAACGGCTCACGTATTACCACACCTGTGGTACGTCTCGATCCTAAAATGTCATGAGAAAGTACAGATAGAATGTCATCTTCTTCATATCCATATCGTATAGGACGCACAATAAAATCATATGCACCTGGAATCAATAACTCCGCAGCAGCAAACTCTATTGTTTGTTGCCTTCCTCCCTCGCGGACAGTTATTTCGAGCACGGCAGGTTCACCGTTTTGGAATGTTACGGGCTGGATTGGATCACCTATACGCCAGTCGTGCTGCCGCGGTACCATATAAATACGAGCATCACCGCTAAACGGTATATTGTACATTGTGAGAAAGAGGGATTGTTTGCCAGCTTCAAATCCATTAAGCAGTCTTCCGTCTTTCTCCGAACTGATCAGGATAGGAGTGCGGACTGTATCGCTAATTCTGAAAATAGCTCGTGAAATGACTTCCTTTCCAGTTGAGATTTCAAGATTGAAACTTTTACCTTTCAATCTTTTTCTGGCTTCCTCAGGTGTAAAACGATCAACACTATTGGGATCATCAAGCCCCATTTGTGGCCACAGCACAGTTGGATCAATCTCTCCTTGGCTATTAGTCATTAGTGTACTTACAAAAAGTTTTTTGCCGTCCATGCTGAGTGCGAAGTTGTGTGCATATCCAGGCCTCAATCCTTTTACTTGAATCGTAAGCGTTTCTCCAATAGAGAAGTCTTCCTTTTGCTTTCCATTATCATCACTCAGAATTACTTCGGTTTTTATATGCTCATGCAATTCTACCCATGGAATGAGTATCTCATGATCCGATATTCTTCCTGTATTCCAACATAAGGCGTCTTCTGTGCTGTGAATCAGGAATATGCAATCTCTGTCAAATACTTTGAAATAGATATCCGGTTTCATGTCAAAAAACTCTCTGAAATCCATAAGTTCACATATGATATCAAATTTCCCTTGATTATCGGTTATTGCTAAACCGAGAAGGTCGTTAAAAAGTAAATCTTTGTCATAGGATTTCACAAAAAGTCCAGGTAGGGGAATTCCCCTTTCTTTTTCTTTAACAACGCCTTTGATTTTGAAAATTATCATATTTTTTCTCCTTTTATTTTTTTCGAATAATAAAATTTACTCCGCCCTCCATATTTCTTTTCAAGTCTTCCTGATAGACGTCGATTTGATATTCGCCTTTCTTGAGTTTCCTTAATCCTTTGACAAGAAGAGCCACTACCTGATATTCTCGCTGTTTCCTTAAGATAGGAATTCTCGCTTTTTGTGCAGTCGGTAATGCAAAAATCAGTCTCTTATCCATGTCTATAGGTTTTATTTGATATTTGGTAGTTTTTCCTCGCAGATTACAACAAGGAAACGAAAAGCGAGTTTTTGGAGGAATCAATATTAAAGAAGTCTCGTCAGTATTATGACAATACAATTTCCCTTTTGTTTGGGACATTAAAATTAAGTCACATGTATCAAGCACTTGTGTCTCTTCTTCGGCTTCAACAAGAAACTTTGCAACATCCTTTGCAGTTCCTCTATCAATATAATCTAAATACAGTTTAACTCCTGCCGGAAGATTTTTTCTTTCTACACGTATATTAACCATATTGGCTTCGTTAACTTGATTCCCGACAACAAATGCTATCGCCATATCATCAGTATCACCCGCATCGACTATAGTGATATTTCGTTGACATAAATTATTGTTATCCCAGGAGTGATTTCCCGTAGGAGCTGGACCATCATGTGGCGAGACTTCGACAAGTAGACAGGAGTCTGCCCATGAGTAGATTAAGCCATCAATCACAACTGTATCCGGTGGTATAATGTCTGCAGGCCATCGCATGTTTATTGTGACGAACCCTCCTGCTGGTATAGACGTTATATGTTCTTCTCCGATAAGATAGGTTCCGGGTGCCATGGTAGCAGGTGGGTATGTGCTTGGTGAGCCTATTGGTTTAAAGTCATCAGGATACACATACTGAGTTCCAGCCCACCGCGTAATAGATATACGAACATATACATCAAGAGAATCCATAGCGCCTCGGTTGCGGATATTTGCGTAAACCCAGTTATCTTGTCCACGGACTGGACTCTGATGTACGTTCATATCAGCTGGATTATCCAAAGCCGGATCGGTATTTCGTACCCAAATATCGGGAGAATACGGTGGCAAGCATGGCACATCGCCTATATCTGTAGAGTTTTCCTTTATCCAAGTATCTATATATGTTAGCGGATCAATGCCAATTAGATTTTGGGCTTCTTGCACTGCAGCTTGAGCATCTATGCGTCCGAAGCCGTACCATTGGCTAAAGTCGATATTACCATCACCATCTGTATCAATCCATTGACCAGTCGGATCGATATTTGCTGCATCAATTTTTACAGCGGTTTTACTAAGGATATGTCGCACTTGAACCCAGTTGAGATCAGAATTTATAGAAAGCATTAATGCCGCAACTCCTGCTGCTAATGGTGTCGCAGAAGAAGTGCCGCCAAAGTTATTCCTATAATCATTTCCGCCTCCTGTATGGCCAACAACATTTCCACCTCCTACTAAGTCACAAGTTGTGATTCCTGATGTTCCGCCATTACTCGGAGCACATACATCAATAGCGTTTCCGAAAGAACTGTAGCCTGCTTTAACTTCACCGTCCGTTGATGCTGCGATTGCAATGACTTTCTCGTATGCTGCCATGGGATTATCTATCGCTACATTAATATTACTATTCCCTGCAGCAACAAATATTGGAATTCCCTTCCCATTCCGTCCAAAGGTTGTCAAGAAGTTGAAACAATCTTCCATTAAGCCACCAGATGGCATAATAAAGCTGTTAGTTACAATATCTGCACCTGGAGTGATTATATCAGGGAAAGCCGTGCCAATTGGGTAGTTCACTCCGTCTGCCGTCCAACCAGGGTCAAATCCTGCCATCCAGGTATATGCATCTGTATATTGAACAGTCGTACCTCCTGATGGTCTTATTAATCCCATCACCCTGCAGTTTGGTGCTGCGCCAGCTACACCTTCTTCTTCTCCTACAACTACTGATGGGTTGTTGGCGAGTGCCGCAGCAACTCCGGCACATCCCATACCATGATCGTTAGGGGGTGCATCATTATTTGAAACCATATTAGCAAAGTCATAAAACTTACAAACTTTATTGTTGCCGCTTGTTATCGTTCCATTAAAATCAGGGTGTGTAGCTGTTGTTATTCCCCCTGCAGTATGTGACTGAATACCCCTGTCCATAACAGCTATTATGATGTTCTCACTGCCATAAGTTAGATCGCCAGGATCTCCAGGCATTATCCCTACCGGATTAGCATTTCTTAAAATATCCCAGGATAGAGGTAAGTCAATTAAAGGTATATGCCACTGTTGTGCATATTGGAAGTCTGTCGGATTTATTTGTAAATCAACAGCTGTTATTACAAGGTTTGGTTCAGCGTAATCAACCAAATCAGTTTTAACAATTTCATCACATACTTTCAAAATATCGTAACTCGCTTTAGCTGCTCGCATGATGTAAGCATTCCCCGCATAAGGGATCGATCTGATTATATTCAAACCATACTCTTTAGCAGTCTTATAAATTTCTTCTCTGCTAATGTCTACCTTGAATTTCACGATAAGCTCATTGGTCAGAAATGAAACACTCTCATTCTCTATATGGACTACTGGGCCTACAATACGTACCAATTTGTGTTCAGAAAGTCGCTGCTGAATTCTTTGACGTGTGGCTTCGCTTGTATTAACCGGAAATTTAAATACCCGAACATTGTCTTCAAGAATTGATTTACCGACCTTTTCCTGCTTAAGCTTGAATTTTGCAGCATGTTTGGTCAATTCCTGCTCTTCTTTTTCTAGCAGATCCGGTTTGACAGATACACCTAAAAGATTGAACTTGGGTTCAAAAGGTACTTTTACCTTACCTCTGAAATAAAATGGCATTCCTTTTTTCCCAAGAACAAATATTTCTTTCAATATACCTGCTCCTACCCGCACTTTTCGTTCATCCGGTTCATAGCCTGATGCTTCTACACGAAGCAAATAAATGCCTTGTTTTACCTGTTCAACATGATACGATTGCCATTGCTTATCAAATTTCAGAGAAATAATTTTTTTCTCGTTCTTTAACAGCAGTTTAAGTGTTACTTTTGCATAATTAATTATTCTTTTTGAATAATCGACAACTGAAATTTCAACGCTTTGATAGTCCAATTTTTTCATAGCAGATCTCCTTTAAATAATTTTGTAATAAAAATTTGGGATCTTTATTAAATTTAATCAAATATAAAATTTGAAAATAGAATTAAGTTTTTTTAATATTATTTTGTGTACGTCTTCAAAATTCTTTGAAAAAACATTTTTCTAATGTTTGGTTGTTTCCAATCATTCCAATTTATTGCTATGATATCCTTATTATAATAAATAAAAGAATATTCTTTATGAATAGACTTTTCTAATCTAATTGTGTAAAAAATTTCCTTCGATTTGATCTTTGAGTATTACCGAAATAATCAATCCACCAATTACCTGTACTTAAATTTTTTGGTTGTTGATTCTTTTTACTAAAATTCAAAGATTCCCTAAAAGAATGATGACTAAACAATCTCATAAATTCTCCAAGATAAATATCAGCTACTCTCGTGTTCCCTCTAATTATAACCATATTTTCATCATTCTTAATAACCGAAGCATCACTAAAATTTGCTGAACCAGTAATAACAATCGGATCATCAGTTAAAGGATTAATCAACATAAATTTATTATGAATATATTTCACGTTACTATTTAATCCTGATAGTCTTTCTTTTACCCAGCCATCAAATTCATTGGTTCTTACAAAATCTCCAATAGCAAAAACATTCTCTGGCAGATTTCGCAAATCCTGTATCTCTTTTTCTTCAGCATCTCGTTCAGGACCTTTTTTCATTGGTCTTGTTATTTTCTCCAACAATGCAAATCTCAAAGGAGATTTACAATTTAAATAAACATCCTTAAATACTTTATTCATCCCAAATGCAAAGGTCATAAATAAACCATTTTTTGCTTTTTGTGCTAATTCACCATAAAGGTTTAATGCATCTAAATTTTTTCTTGGACTGAAAACACAAGTTGTACCTTTTGGAATAGGAATTTGAGGTATTGGACTTATTGTCTCAACTTCATTTTTTATCTTTGTTGTTTTTGGATCGTTTGAAAGCTTAGTCCAGTAATCAAAATATTTTTTTGCAATTGTAGGTTCTTCGATAACATGAGCAACATTGGAATGACCAAAAATACCCCCTTCTGAGAAGTTCATTCCACCTGTCCATACGGATATAGGTCTATTGTTCTCAAGTTTTACTATGAATTTATTATGAGAAATATAAGAAGCACCTTCAGTTCTTTCGGTACAAATATTTTGGAGATTTTTTAAATTTACTTTTTCTTGGTTTTTATCTCTTGGTGGGTCTTTTCTTGCATCATAGATAATTTTAATATCAACACCACTATCTGAAACATCTTTAAGTAGCTCTAAAAAAGGTTCATAATTAAATTCATAAGCAGCGATTCTTAATGAATGTTTACCAGGTGTACAACTTTTAACATACTCGACAAGTGCTTCGTATATTCCTCTTGATAGCCATTCAAATGCTTTATTATTCGGAACATCTTCTGGTGATTTATTCCCAAATCGTCTGATATATTCTTGTGATGCGGCTGTACCTCTATTAAAATAGACATCATGGTTGTCAGATTCAGGAGATTCTGTTGTTATTGAAATTTGAGTTTCTGCAATGGGAATAAGTTTTTTAGGTTTCCCTTTTTGAGCTGTTATAGTATAGGTATACTTATAACCCGGTTTAGCCGAATAATCAGCCCATTGAAAGCTTTGTATTGGATGATCTTTTGTTGAATAATGAGATTCCGGTGGAAAGCCTGGATCAGTCTCAGCAAAAGCTTTCATACCTTCCAAATAATATGATTCATTTTCATTATGATCATATCTATGAATTGAAAAACCAAGTAGTCCATTACATTTATTCTTAGGAAGGTCAAAGCCTAATAATACTACATATGTACCTGATATAGCATTAACCTTTAGACCATTAGTCGTTTTTGATTTTCTCATAATTGTAATCCTTTTAAATTTTATTTTGATTAATATCTAAATCTATCAAGAAAATCATGATCATAATTAGTAATTGCAAGTATGATGATATAATATTTTTTCTTTTCATTTATAGTAAGTTCCGCAGAACTTTTATTAACTACAAGATAATGTGTAATGGATTGTGGCATGGTATTTATCTTTATAAAAAATGAATTTCAATTTTATCTCAAATACACCATCCTCTTCGTCATGGCCCTGTCTCTTGCAATGAAGCGAAGCAAGTACATCCCGCTTGGCTCTAATGACAAATTAAACGAAAATTGAGACCAGCCTTCGACATTCTGCAAATTTGAAATAATTCTCCCATCCAAACTGCAAAGTAAAATAGATTGAACATCAATATCAGCTTTCTTTGTTATAAGTAGTGTACTTCCCATTAGTTGTATGTAAAAATAATTGTCTGCTTCTTCGTAGGTAGTAGGTTCGTTGTCATTGTCTGTGTAATCCTCAAGTACAGCCTTTGATATTTGATTATCGTAATAAAGTTTGTGAGTATACGTGAAACTATTCGGGTCGTAAATGAGTATAGTGAAATTCTTTGCTTCAATTGTGCCCTGATAAAGATATGCAGTTTGAGTTTCAATAATTTCATTGAAGGAGTTAATTAATAGCGAGAAGGCAATCGGTTTATTGTTACAACCATCATAGAAAAGAATATCGTAAATATTGTTGTTGTTTGCATCAATGAACCAAATTCTAACTTCTCTACCACAGGACTCACCAGTATTATAGATTGGTAGAGTCTGAGTCTGCTTAGCATTCAGGTTAATTACATAAAAGAATAATGTAATAAATATAACGTAAAATGATTTTGTGTTGAGCATTTTTTTTAACTATTTTAATTTAACAAAAGGCAATGAATATAGTCTATCATTTTCTTTAAATACAATGAAATAAAGACCATTTGATAAAGAAGAAACATCCAGTTCATAATTATTTATATTTTCTTTAATCCAATTATTTGGAATTTTGATTTCTAAACCAAATGAATTGATTAATTTTAATTCTGAATAATGACTTAAATAATCACTTATGAAAACTGAATAGTTAGAAGGATTAGGATATAATGATACACTATTCCGGGTATTTATAAATTCTTCATAAACTGCATTTGGTGAAGGCTTATATTTAAATATTCCGTCATTATAAGTGCCAATCCATATATTCCCTTCATCGTCAGGCTTAATTACTTTTATCAAAGGACTGTGCAAATTATCTGCTTCGCCTACAAAGGGAAGCCTAATTGTATCTAAATTATCAGCATTTGAAATATTTATTAAATAACTTATTTGAGTTCCTGTTGGATTCCATAAGTCGGAAATAGCTCCTATCCATATATTTCCGAAATCATCTTCAACAACATTTGTTACAAAATCCGAATTACCGCCGGTATACTTTGAATTTGTACTGTCAAAGATTTTCCATTCATTATCACTTTTCTGTATGGCTATTTGGGTATTGTTTGCTAAAATTAATTTTCCGGTTGAGCTTACATTAAACTCTCCGATAACAGGTAAATTTGTATCATCATAAAATATCTGGCTCTCTTCATTAAACTTCACAATACCAATAGGTGCAGAGGAGGAAGTATTACCTGCAACATACCAGATATTTCCAAATTTATCAGATAAAATTGAACGCTCATAATCATGTGGTGATGGTAAACCTATCTTTTTATAAATATAACTATAGACACTGTCGTCAGTAATTTTATTTAATGCTATCCCATTATCAACCCATATATTATTCTTATTGTCATAAATAATTCCATGTAAGTCTGAAAAATATTTACATATACTTGTATCTATAATATTCCAAAGAACACCGTCATAATTTAAAATAAAAGTTGAGGTAGTACACCATAGATTTTTATTACTATCGAGGCAAGTTGCTCTGATTTGCCAGGATGTATCTGATTGAATTGTTGTATTTGTATTATCAAAGTGCTGCCAGCTTTGCCCGTCAAAAATATCAATACCAAAGTAGGAACCGAAATAAATCATTCCGTTTTTACCAAAAGCGATATCAGTAATATGTTTCCTTGAATTGCTTCCATTGGGATTTGCCTGAAAATAAATCCATTGTTCATCCATTGAATAGACATTTATAAAAGTGCCAAATATTAACATAAATTGAATAATTATCTTTAACATTTTTCACCTAATCTATAATTATTTTAAAAATTTTATTCTTTGTAATTCTACATCTTCACAAACTGTATAACTTTGTCTCCAATCCTGATGAAATACACACCTGCACTTAGTCCGCTCACATTTATCCTGTCTTTGTATTCTGTTTCCATGACTTCTATGCCGAGAGCAGAAAAGATTTCTACTTTATTAATATCTTTGTTGGATTTTAATAGCAAATAATTATTAACAGGGTTTGGATAGACTAATATATTTTCTTGGGTAAAGTTTAATTCCTTACTAACGGATGTCGGAGACATAAATACGTTAGCAAGATAAAGATTAGTGTCACTTTTCCCATACGCTAAATAATAACCATCTATTAATTCTTTAACATCACTTATATAATTATCACGTTCAAGACTCTTATTCCAGATAAGTGCATTTGGCAATAGTTCACCATTTTCATTAATTTCTACAATACAAAATTTAAAATTACTCGAATATTGAGTTGTGTCATCCCAAGTAATCTTTTTTGTCTTGCCATATAATAGATATGATTTACCTTTATTAATTTCAACAATGTTTCTATCAATATAGGTTGTGGAATCTACTTTATATTCTTTGTTCCACAAAACATTACCATTAGTATCTACTTTAAAAATGGCTATGCTTTTATTTAAAGTTGCATGATATGAGCTAATATCTTGATATGTACGACCTAATAAAATAAATTCTTTATTTTTTGTTTCGATCACTTTGAAAAGGTTAAGATACTTACCTTCAATATCTAACTTAGTCTTCCACAGAGTCTTTCCATTTTTATCAATACATCTAATATATGAATATTCTTCTCCCCATTGATATGTCGAAGCATGTCTTGTCAGAACAATAAATTCATTTTGGTTAGTTAATACTATATCGGAAAAAGCAAAAATTGGTGATCCATTGAAATCTAAATCTGTAACAATTTTTTTTACAAATCTACAATTAGAGTCATATTCCTTTATTTGAAATTCACCCAACATGATTGATGCGACATAATATATATTGCTATGTGATAGTACAATACCACCTAAAAATGCAGCAGAATCGTTATTTTTATCGAAGAATTCATTTATAAAACTTCCGCTAGTTGATAATTGGTAATTCAAAAGATAATTTATTTGCTCAGGATCTAGAGGTGATACAGCATAAGGAGTGTATGTACCAATTAAATATATATAATTATTATTCTTATTTAATTTAATAATGTTAAAAGGTTTTTCTTTAATTATTTCATATTTCCAATTGAATTCACCATCTTCATTCAGACATATTATACCTGAATTTCTAAACATCTTTTGATTTGGATTACTGCCATTATAGGTTAAAAATATCAGACTATCGTATAAAGAGATATAGCTGGGTACTATGTTCACCAAGCTATCTGATGAATATTCCTTTTCCCAAATGATATTATTATTGGCAGATAACTGAAAAGAATAAGCAGACAATATAAAAAATAATAGAAAAATTATTTTTGAAGTTTTCATAACACAGCTCTCCAGTTGCATTTATTAAATATTTAAAAAATTAATCGCCTTTTAATATTTATCATTTATGAAAAAATATTTTATATTTTTCATCAAGTCAATACCATATTTATTATTATTGTATCTAATTCTTAATGTAAAACTATTTACCCTCACTCATTCCCCAAAAGAAGATATTATTTTATTATCTTCTTTATGAAGAATGAGTAAAGGGATTGTTTCATAATTATTATATAAATGATTCATTAAGCAACTATACTACCATCTTTTTCTCACAATATTTCATCAAGGACAATTAACCATACAGTCAGACTGATAAAAATAAAATCCCGGAGGACACGATGGTATTGGTCTTCGTTCTGGAACACAATCACCTTGTGCAGGTGTTATTGTCTCCCTTACAAGCACCTCGCCTGTAGCTTTACAATAGCAATGATTTCTTTTATACAAACAGCATCCTGATCCATTTTCAGTACACTCATCTTTTTTAATATATACTTTCCCATCTCCTCCTGTAGCTATTGGGGTATAACTTAAACAATATGATGCACAAAAACCTTCAAACGCATCAGTAGTACTTCCTTCACAATTATCTGGAAGTTGACAAGGATTACCTTCGCATTCAAGCATTTGTCTAAGGATTGGTGGTTCAGTTGGAGTTTGGTTGTACATGTCTAAGAAATTTTGCACTGTTATTCCCCGCATCCCATTCTTAAAAGCATTATTTGCACAATTCCAATCAATTGGATCCATACTAGGCCAATTTGGGAAAATACAACGAGTAAAAGTTTCACATTCTTGTGTTGGAGACCAAGAAAGCATATATACATACATTTGAGTTATGAATTTACCAGGACAGTTTGGATCTGGACAGCTTCTCCAATCATAATAAAAAGTAACTGGACAATTTGTAATATTAATTGTCCTTTGAGATGATTGCCAATCATTACAACCTGGCAAGTCTTCTATACATGATAACTTTTGCTCTTGTGCAACAATTTGATTACTAGTGAAAATGATTACACAAACAAAAGCAAAAGTTATTAGTATCAAACGATAAAGAATATTTTTAAATAACATAAAACCTCCCTATTATTAAAAGCAAAAAATATTGATTATTTTTGCTCCTACATCCGCATCCTTTATCTTATAACTTAAGCGTGCGGGTAAGAGCGGTAAAGTTCGGAGTCAGTGAATGCAATTTCGCTGGCTCTTTTTTAAGCTCATCAAACGCTGTTCAGCGTGATATAATTCACCAGAATTTTCAATTTTACTGATATGTTTCATAGACCTCCATTTGTATTTGAAAAATTTTATTTATTACATCAAAGATTGGAATCGACAAGTATCATGCTCAACTGCAAAAAAGCAATTATGGTTTATAGGGGATTTCAAATCTCCAAATATCTAATAACGATTCTCAAATACCTTGTACAGCCCTTTGTTTTTATTATTCCCTTTTATCCCCGATAATTGATAAATTTATTTATATTTAAAACAACATGTCAATATTTTTGTTGAAGAGAAATTTTATTATACTTATTTATTATTTCAAGTTCAAAACCTCATTTTGTTATAATTCAATTTTAAAACATGAAGAACATTTAGATTATTTACATTAAAATTGTAAAATATTTAAAGAAAATATGCAATAATTGAAATATATTTAAATATTAATAATATTAAGAACTTATGAAATATTTCTTACGAAGAGAATATAATCATAATGAAGTTAATATGCAAATTATTTTTAAATAAAATTGCTCCTGGAAAAATTTTTTCATAACAGGAGCAATTCAGAAAAGTTCTAAGGATTAATTGTGATAATTTCTGCTGGTCCAAAACCAGTCCATTTATCTTTTTCTTTAGTTTTACCTTTCGCTGAATATGTATTTGGTGGTTTGTTAAAAGAACATTGGGTATCATTACCACCGCTATATGCTACTAACCAATCCAATTGTAATGGATCAGGAGTGTATTCAATTAGATATTCATCTGCTCCCTCAGAGCCATCCCAGTGTAAAGTCTGGTCACTGCTTTGATACCTAAAATTACATGGATATTCTGCCATAAAACACCTTTAATTGTTATTAAAATAAATTTGTGGTTGATATTTTTCTAATATATTACTTAATCTGTGTGATACTTGATCGAATGTACTGCAGAGTATTTTATAATTGGATGAATCTCCTGAATTCAATATAGCATTTCCAAGTAAATACCAATCGTCTTTTACATCAGTAGTTATCAAGTTATGGAAATTTTTCATTGCGACTTCTAATTCAGAAAGTTGTTCTTTTTTCTGTTTTATCTTTTGAGCTTGTTTTTTAGCAATAATAACTGTAATAAAGCAAATCAGTATTAAGGCAAAAATTGATACTGTAATAGTCGACAATAATGCGAATCTCGATTTTTCTTGAGCTAACTTATAATTTAAATCTTTTATCTGAATCATTGCATCAGTTTTAGCAACGATAGCATTGATTAATTCATTTTTATCCTGGAATTGTAGTGAATCATTTAATTGGTTAAGCATTTTTAATGATTTATTTGATAATTCAATATTTTTATTGTTAAGATATAATGATAATAAATTAGATTGAGCATCTCTTTGTCCTTTTAAAGAACCTAATTTCTCATACAGATTGAGTGAGATTAATAAATGTTTTTCTGCATTATGATAATCTTTCATACCAAGAAAAAAATTACCAGTATAAAGATATGTATCAGCTAAATCTAAATCTGCTCCAGCTTTTTTAAAGATATCAATAGATTTAAAATAATAATCCTTCGCTTCAGATAGTTTATTTATTTTTGAATAAATGTTTGCTAAATTTAAATAAGAAATCCCAATACTTAATGAATCATTCAATTGAGATACTATATTGAAACTCTTATTATAATAATTCTCTGCTTCATCAAATTTACTCAGGTCAAAGTATATATTAGCAATATTATTATATAACATCTCTCTATTTGATAAATCAGATTCACTGCAGTAGTTATTTAGTGCGTCTGAATAATATTGTAGTGCTTTTGAATAATTTGAGATACCATAATAAACATTTCCTATATTATTCAGGATAGAAATTATCATATCATTGTTTTTATTTTCCTTTGCTTTTTCTAATGAAATTGAATAGTATTTTAGAGCCTGAGAAATATCATTAAATTTATCATATAGACTACCAATATGATAACTTGATTTACAAAATATATCTTGGTAATTATTTTGTTTACTTAGTTCGTTTGCTTGAATTAGATTTACTAATGCATCCTTATATTTTCCTGTTTTAGTATAAACTCTTCCAAGGTTGTTCTTTGATGAAGCAATACCGTACTCATCTTTTAATTTGTTATATAAATTTAGAGCATGTTTAAACGATTCATCAGCTTCTAAATTATCTCCTAATACAGCTTTTGATACTCCGAAATTTGTATAAGCTTGAGCTATACCTTCTGAATAGTCTATCGTTGATGCTAAGGTTATAGCTTCATCAGAAAAATGTATTGCTTTCTCAGGTTCAATTTCTCGAAGTAGTGTTGATATTTGATTTAATATATTGACACGCTCCTTTCCTTGAGCTGTATTCAATTGTCTTTCGAGTTCCTGAATGTTGGAATATAAAAAATTCTGATTAAGCAGAATCGTTATCAGTATTATATATATAATCTTCATTTTTATTTCTCCTGTCGAGTTCATTTGACACGACTTTTTTTATTAAGTAATATAAATCTTGCGAAGTTTTTATTTCATTAATTTGAACATCTTCGAATTTAATTTCATTTGATTGAATCGGTAAATTCTCAAATCCGAATTTCTTTAATTTTAAAATTGTACCAACAGGATTATTCTCATATGGAGAACCATTACCGGATAATACCCATTCTGTATTGCAACCGGCATTATTTAAATCTGAAAGGAAAGACACACCTGGTACTGATGATTCATATGCTATTTTATAAGCTTGTATGTAATCAATATTGAAAATATTACATAGATTTTCAAGGTTATCATAGTTTTCACTAATCCATCTTCTAAGTCTTTCTGATGGAGATAATTTATTAAACTGGTCTTTTGCTGTTATGTTTTTTTTTAGTTCTTGACCGGCTTGATTATTTGAAAACATTGAACCAATGCCTTTTAATAACCAATCTATTGATAATCCAATTTCAATGAACTTAATTAGTAATTCAGTACCCGGAGTGTTTTTATTATGGATTATTCGGTTGAGGTAAGTTGCGTCAATATCAACTTCCTTTGAAAAAGCAATCTGAGAATCAAAACAAGTATGAATGAATAACTCTAATCGTTCACCGATAGTCATTTTAATTGATAAATATCAAATAAATTTAAAAATAAGACAATTTTTTGTTTAAAACTTGTAATATATTTAAAGTTCATGATTATTTAAGTTCAGATATTACAAATATTTAAACTAATATATGAAATCTTTAAATTTAAACCAAGAAATAATTTACAAAGTTCTTACCTAATTATTTAAGGATAATAATATTAAAATGGATATACTATGGATGATACAAAGTTCCATTATTAATAAAGTGGTTGTTTTCATCCTTCATGTTTCTAATTCAATTTGAAAATACTTTAAATTCTATAAGACATTTCCTATGAAATTAATTTCCAGATTTAATAGCGATACCCATTTTTATAAGTCGAAGAAAAAATTATAGAAATGGTAAAATGAAAAAATGATGGAGCAATATTTCAGTTTATTTCCATTTTTGCAAAACATAAATTGAAAGGCGTGTTGAAAATGAATTTAAAGTTATTAGTAAAAGAATTTATGGAGTTGAAAAACCCAACAGAAAAAGAGCTATAGCATATATAAAGCAATAGACTGTGAAATTGAAAATAATACTGACAATATTTGAAAATATTTATATGTATCTTGTTCAGGATTAGTTCTGGTTTAACGTTTCATATTGTTTTTGTAGAATACTACATATTTACAATTGAGTTCATTAAAAACGAAATGGTGAAGTTCAATAGAAATGAGATTTTAGAATATGAATTATACAATTGAAAAATTAGGAAACCTTGGGAGTTTAAAGATAGAGGTTTTTAGGTATTGAATAGAGTTAGAAATTGATACCATGCCCTTTATAGATGGTGTATTTGGCATTTCCAATTTCAATATTATCCATGAAAAAGTTAAGAGAATTATTTTTTTAAATCATAATAAAATGCTGATATTTAGTATTACAATGTTGAAAATTTTGCATCATTTATTTAATGGTTTATTTTAATCAGTCTATCTGTCAAAATTGTTTTTTGTAACTTTGTCATAAAAATATTAAAGATGTTCAAACATTTTCTTAATTAATTTTGTCTTTTTAAGAAATGAATAGCACTGAAAAAAAAATTGCATCAATAATCGGTAATAGACATTTGGCTTTTGATATACATCATTCTATATCAAAAGCGTTAAGTACACAAAATGTTTTCTTAAAAAATTGTGATTCTGTTTGGAATGTATTTGAATATTCTTTAAATGCTGCAATAAGAGATATTGAACTTCACCCTAAAGGTAAATTGTTGAAACGACTGATTGAGTTTGGCCCTCTTAATCCAGATGATCCTGAAACTTTGTATAGCGATAATGAAACAACTCTATCTGATCCTGAATGTGGAACTTGCATTGAATTTATTTATTCTCACATGGTTAATCGTTTTAAAGGTGAATTAGCCGAATTACTGTGTATAGAGCCATGTATCGATCTAATAAATATATTAAAGAAAACAAAAAATTATTCAGACAATTTAATGTTATATTTTGGTGAAACAATTAAAGAACATCGAAAAAGTAGAATCATTGATGAAAATAATAAATCTAAATGGGGTGCATTCACAAAAGGAGCAGATGGACTAATTGTAGAAAATACTATAAGTAATAATCTCAATGACCAGGATTCTCTCAATATTTTAGGTGTAATAGAAGTAAAATCTATGATATATTCCCCAAAGAAAATCATTGAACAAATTAATTCTCATGTTAGACGTTTGGCAGGTGGATTAAAACTTAATGATATAGAATTCTCTCCTGAGCAAATTGTTTTTAACTATCCTAATAACATAAATAAAAATACTCCGGATATATTACATGTAATAGCGATACCATCCAATTGGAAAGTAAGTAGAAAATGGGAGATGATTGATTCTGAACATGGCCGTAAAATGATTTTTCCTGAAATGGCAAGACCCCCTTATGGAACTCAAATAATAGAGTTGGAACCGAATTTATGGAAAATTACTTTAAACTGGTCTGAAGATTCTCTGAATCAAGCTGCTTACGAAATGACTTATTGGTATATGTCACAAATTGGTACACATGTTTATCAAACAAAAAGTTTGCCCAAAGGCTGGGAATATATGACTCCCCAAGAAGCCGGGTGTAATGCGATACGAATGATGCTGTATTATATTCAATTACGTTATTTATCAGAACGTCAAGGATTATTAGCGACTAAACTTTATAATGTGTATTGTTTTGGATACCCTGTTGGTGCAGATTCTAAAGTAATGCTTTGGCCCGAGGACTTTAATGAAAAAGATTAAAATGATAGAATGAAAATAATGGCTTTACCCTAAAAATTATTAAATCTGCAAAAACATAGACCTACTAATAATTGTTGCCGAATTTAATCAAACAGAAGAAATATAATATGAAAAATATTTTAAATATTTGAAAATATAATTTGGATATATTCTTTATTTTTTGTAAATAAAGATTAGCTTATTTCCTTTATAATATATTATAAAATTAACATTTACATATATTTAAATATCCTATGAAGGAATATTAAATGGATAATTTAATATTGAGAATTAATTTTATGGTAGGTATTTATATGAAAAAGAAATTATTAATACTCTGCATTTTATTTTTTGTCTTTTTAAACTTTTCCTATTCTCAACAAACTGAATCATGCTATCCTTGGGTAAAAAGCATACATACAGAACTGGGAACACCTTGTGATGACGATACTACCAATGATTATATAATAATAAGATATCAATATGTTCTTAGCTATAATAAATACCTGGGTGTTTCTAATTGGGCTGCATGGAATTTAAATGCAAACTGGTTTGGTGATTATGATCGAGATTCATGTCATTTTACTACTGATACTTCCCTTCCTGCAGGATTCTATAGAGTAAAAAATTCAGATTATACAAATTCAGGATATGATCGAGGACATATAGTAAGAGCAGAGGAAAGATCAAAGAATGCTGAAGATATGAAATCAACATTTTTAATGACAAATATCATCCCTCAAACAGCAGATTTAAACCAGGGCGTATGGCTTAATTTTGAGTATTTCTATGAGGACTTATGCAAACAACAAAATAAAGAGCTTTTCATATATTCAGGAGGCATTTTTCACACAAAAAATACATTAAATGATGAAGGGAAAGTTATTATACCAGACAGTTGCTTCAAAATAGTAGTTGTCTTTGATAGGGGTCAAACGCTAAAAGATATAAATAGTTCAACATTAGTATATTCAGTTATAATGCCGAATATTGATGGTGTAAGAAACGATGCTTGGACTAAATATATTACTTCTGTCAATTCTATCGAAACTTCTACAGGATATAATTTCCTATCTAACGTCCCAGATTCTGTACAACAAATTATTGAAAGTCAAATAGGAACATCTGTTGACGAAAAGAAAGAAGAAGGAAATTACATTATATACCCAAATCCAGCTAATAGTTTTCTGAACATTAATAAAATAAATAATCTATCTCCTGAAATAATACAAATAAAATTTTATTCTTGTCTTGGTTTAGAAATTCTATTGCCTTTACCTAAAATTAGTGGAAATCAAATTCAATTTGATATAACATCTCTGATACAGGGAGTGTATCATATTTGTATTTTCAATAATGACCAAATTATGAGATTAAGTTTATTAAAACAGGAATGATAAAATATTTTCATTGATGAAAAAAGAATAATTACCTCTGTTTGTAGTTCAAAAATATCTGAAGACAAATAGAGAAAGTGTTGAGAAATTTATATTTAATTTGAAAGATATAATATTTATTGCTTATTAAATAGAAAGGGTAATATTATGAAAATGAAAATATCTCTGAGAATTAAAAATATTATCTCATGGATTCTACTATTGATTTTATTCTTTTTCATTAATTCTTTTTACTCTATAAGTAAAGAGATTATTGTTAGAGAAGTAAAAGCAAATGTTGATTCTGTTAATTCAAATCCTTATATGATAGGATTGGGAGATTATATTACAGTTAAACTTGATGGTTCACTTGATAGTCTCCAGCAAAAAGCAAATCAGAGACATAAGAAAATTATTCCGTTTATTGATAATGTAGCCTTAAAGGGGATTTATCCAATTATTATTGATTCAACTAATAATAAACTTGTTTTTCATCTTAAAAGAACTGAAACTAATAAAGATGCTTGGTTAAGCCTTTTAGGGAGTCCCAAAAGTTTTACACGTCATTCAACTTTTTCAATAGGGATTGAGGATGATATTCCTGTAGCTACTGCGATAAATAAAAGTGAAAATATTATTTCTTTAATTGTAATACATAAAACAGAATTCATAATATCATTGGTAGTAATGATTATATTAATAATAATTTTTATTTATTTAATTTATAAATCAGACATAATTAGAATTAATTACCCTGATCCAGGTGAGGGTAAGAAAAAGCCATATAGCTTATGCTTATTTCAAATGGCATTCTGGTTTTTTATTGTCTTGATATCTTATATTTTTCTTTGGATTATGATTCAAGATTATGTTCCTATTCCATCTTCTGTATTAGTAGTTCTCGGAATAAGTGCTATAACAGGATTATTAGGTACTTCGATGAATCAGAAAAAAATTAATGAAACTGATGTTAGCAAATTAGAATTAGTAAGCAATGGATTTTTTAATGATATTTTATCTGATGAAAAGGGTATAAATGTTAATGGAATCGGATTATACAGATTTCAAAATCTCGTATGGACTCTTATTTTCGGAATATTCTTTTTGGTCAATGTTTACCAAAATTTAGGATTAATGGAATTTGACACATCAATTCTAACGTTGATGGGAATAAGTTCCGGTACATATTTAGGATTTAAATTTACTAATTAATTAATGGAGGTTTAAAATGTCAGTTGATACTTTCCCATATAAAAAAGATGGAGGAAAGTTGTATATTGAAGTAACAAGAGGGTATGCACATCCAGGTTCCTATATTATTTCACTTTGGGAAGCAAATGATAATAAAAAGGCAATTGATGACATCAAGGGTAATTTTATAAATGATAAAGATGATAAACATGAACTTGAGCTTACTAATCAAAATAATGATGGTAGATTAATAGAATGTTCTTGCATGCTCGATGTTTTACCACCTGAAAATAATTATTCATTAACTATAAAAATTAATCAAAATGGCAATAAAGAATTCAAAGAATTTACAAGAGCTGGTTCTACATCAAATCCCACAGCTACAGTTATAATTTTTATTCTTTTAAAGGAGACATGACTATGAAAAATATTTTCACTTTAATTCTATTTATTCATTTCTTTATATTAAATAATTTATTATCACAAGAAATACAAAATCTCGTACCCAGACTTGATTTTGCTATACCAGACGCTCCTGCCTTCACGATAGTTAATGTAAGTGAAAGTAATATATTGCGACCAGCAACCGTTAATGATCTAACATTAAGTATATCAAATATTATTAGTGATTTAAGAATAGGAGTAGGGATACCACAAAGTTATTGCTTAGAGTTTTCTCCCGGATTTTTATATAATGGACAAAGCCTGACTAATGAAGTATACTCTAAATATGATTGGTTTTACAGGACTCGTCTTTCATTTGGAATAAAAGCTAATAATATTGAAAAAAATAATTATTCAGCTGGTGTTGGTATAAGATTTAGTATCTTTGATAAACAAGACCTAAGACTTGATGAAGATTACAAAAATAAATCAGCTGAAATTACGAGCCGTTCAATAAAAAAAATAAAAGATAAATTAAATTCATTAATAACTCAATATTGTGAAGAAAAACATACTATTATAAATGAAATAGTTAAAGATTCTTTACTTATGGATTCTTTAGAAACCGAAGCTAAAGAGATGGTAGAACGACAAGCTAATCAAGCTATATCAGAAATAAGAAAGGATTGGGCTGAAAAAAATTGGAATGCAGATATTCTTGAATTTGCTTTTGCAACGAGAATAGCTGCACCTGATACTTTAACAAATATTTACGGAATTGATAAATATACATTTTGGCTTACTTATGGTAAAAGTATATTTTCATTTGGACAACTCTTAATAGGTGTAAATGGACAAGTTCAAAGAGATTCAATATCATCAAATTTTGTTGGAAATATAAAACCAGCTTTTAGATTTTATATTGGTAGTAACCATTTAAAAGTTTTCTTTGAAGCACAGAGTTCTCATACTATTAATAAAATTCCTGAATATTTATTAAACTTTGGTCTCGAATTGAAAATATATCCTAATATTTGGTTAGTGTTAAATTATGGTACACAAAAAACAAATATATCAAATGAATGGAAAGAGATTTATAATATAAAAATTGAATTACCTTTTTTTGCAACATCAATTTTTAATAATTAATCTCGTTGCTGAGATCAATTTATCATAAAAGTTTAAGTGAATTAACTTATTAAAACTCTGTTGTTTTATCAATATAGTTTTTGTTTTATATTTATTATTTGAATTGATATAAATATTTGGTAAATTTAATTATTAAATAAAAGAATTTGGCAATGAAATGTTTACAAGCTTTTGTAGAAATATTGTCTTATCTTTCAAGCTGATTATTTTTTCAGTGTTCATATTATCATTATTACTAATATATTCGTGTGATAAAGATGAAAAAGTAGTATATACAAATAGTTTTTTCCCATTAAACGTTGGCAATAAATGGGTGTATAAAAGAACAGTTTTCAAAACAGATGTCTCGTGGAGTGCAATGGTTTTCCAACCTTATGGAAATCCAATTTTCCAAAATTATAATAGTATGTATAATACAGAATATCACTTTTCAACATCCATAGTGCCCTTTATAATTAAGGGTGAAACAACTGAAAGTTATGAAATCACAAATAAAAACTTTAAGGATAATAACTTCTATTGGGAAATACAAATTGATGACATACTTCAAAGAGATGGTCGATATTATCGTGGCAACGAAAAAGATCCAAGTGTTTTTCACGGACATGATATTCCAAAGATTTTTTGGGTAAATTTGAAAATAGATACAAAATTCCGAGCTATTCAAGAAAATATTATATACAATGAATTGGGATTTAAAAATCTTGATGAGCAAGATGGCAAACATAATTATGGCTATACTGAACGACAAATTATATTATTTCCAGTAATAAATAATAATTATGAACTTTATAAAATTCACTATTCATTTTATGATATTGAATTGTTGGGCTTTATTTCTGATACAATTAATGTCCCTGCCGGTACATTCAAAAATTGCCTCTTAGTCAAGCAGGAAAGTAACCTCGAATTATGTGAACAATTAGGGCTTAATTATAGGATTACATATTCTTATTATGCTCCTGATGTTGGACTAATAAAGGAAATTCAACAAGATGAATATGGAAATATTATATATAAATTGGAACTTGAATCATATAATATTAATTATAATGACTATCGAGAAATAACAGCACTGGAAGCAAAAGAAAATGCTGATAAAAACATAAAAAAGCTGAATGGTAAATGTAAACTACTTTCAATTATTTCCTATGAATTTAGTCATTATCCCGGAATTGAAGGAAGACGTCATCATTTAATTACAAAATGGCTATTGATATATAAAAACAACCAAAACAAGTTAATTTACTGCACTTTTAACAATGATAAACAATTTGCAATTTTAGCAGATGATGAATTAAAGAAAAATGATAAGAGTGTTTTTGTTTTTAATATAGATTATAAAAATGATAAATATAGTTATCTTAATAGACAAGAACTATACAATATTCACGGTTTATGTAGGGCATCGATAGCTACTACGGGTACCCAAAACGATTATTCTGAATATTTTACAAGTAAATTATTTTCAATCCCAAACTTTTATTTAAAGGATTTACCAAACATCATAATTGATAGCGATGATGCTTTTAACATTTTAAAGGAAAATGAAGGTATACCTGCTATGATTAGTTTATATGGAACTGGTTTTTATTATTTGCGTATGAATGTTGAAAAAAATAAAATTTACCCTATTTGGATTTTGCCATTTAGATTTAACGACTTGATATATAGAGCAGTAAGAGCGGATAATGGTGAAGTATTATATTTTGATCAAAAAAATAGTAATTTTTCAAAATCCAAACCTCTAAAAGAATAGTCCATATATTGTACTAATAATCGCCAAGATCATAAATAATATTATAATTATCTTGAACCACTTCGATTTTAAATTAAGTAATATTAATAATGATTTTTTTATTAATGCTTGTATTGTATTTATAATAGATATTAATAAAGAAGTAGTAAAAAATAAATAATAAATAATGCTGGTTATAAATGTTGAGTAGAGTAATGGTGTTGCAAGATTAAATTCCACAAATGTTTTTGAAATTTCCTCGATACCTCTTATACTAAATAATATATCTAATGAATTGACATAATAAGCCATATAGCCAAATGCAAATACATAATAAATAATTGATGTTAATATTACATCTATTATCAATAGTAAAATTAATATTAAGATGTTTTTATTTTGAGAAATTTTGATGATATATCTTGTTTCATTTAAGGAAATAAAATTAGCAATTAATATTCCCAAAATTAAAGATGATATGTAGTTAAATTCTCCATAATATAGATTAATATATCTGACCTCTTCTATATACTTTTCGTTTAAACAAATATAGAAAAATAATTCTGTGATAACTAATGACAGCAATGAAAATAATATTGATCTTTTAAAAGATTTTAAATTAAGATATTGATTTCCAAAGATGATATTAAAAAATTCAGTATAAAAAATGCTTATTTGTTTGTAGTATTTAATAAAATCATAGAATTCTATATATGACACCCATCTTCTAATTTTTTCTTGATATTGTAAAATAATATGTTTTAATTTAAAAATATCTACTAATCCCATTACAGAATTAAATAAAAAAACGCATCCAATAATACTGTAAATAATAGTTAATAACATATTGCTAAGTAATATTTTTGATTTTTCTTTTTATTATTTGCAAACTTAGAAATAATACCTTATAGGAGCCAAACTTTAATTACTAAAATTTAATTATATTTTTTATAAGTATGAAACTGAAATTTGAACTAAACAGGTAATGATTATGTGAATATTATAAAGTTAAAATTGAGAATTGATAAATAAAATTATACTTTTATTGTCAGTTAATTTGTATTATAAATAACAGTGTCATTTGTTTGGTTGAATTATATGTGAAATTTGAAAGTGTAAGTTCAATGAAGTAAAGAAACGTTGTTTATAGGCGAAATGGTGAAGTTTTAGTGAACATGGTATGAAGAATTATACAGTTAATTTTGAATTTGGGAAAATCCACAGGTGTGTGGTGATACCAGTTTTTATAGGTATAGAATAGCACCAGAACATGTTACCATGTCCATTATTGATGGATCGGCAGGTTAACTCAAATGAAATTTTGGTTGAAATTACTTTTCAATCCCAAAGCGGCATGAATATTGAATATCAATTACAACTATTTTTTAGACTGTTTTTTTCACAGTTATATCAAAACAATCAAATACGAAAAATACCGGGAAATTTTCAGTTTTTTCTCTTAATAGACTATCATGACCGCCTGTATTTCCGATATTGACTATAAATGAATTATTTAATTTATTACTAATTTCATTATAAGCAAAAAAGTCAATGTATAATCCTAAATTATTGAAAGTAGTATCTGCTTTTCTGCATAAATGATTATAATGATTTTCATCCACCTTCTCAATAATACTGTATCCTATTAAAGTATCATCAAAGTAAAAAAAATGCTTGATGAATTTTTCATTATTCTTTAAAGCATATTTAAATATAAAATTCCTGTCAATCCCAATTCTTGGTCTATTAGTAGAATTTTTTCTCAATAATTTCCATTTTCTTAAAAATGCTTTAACATCCTTTTTATAGACAGGTTCTTCAAGGATTTTTATGTTTTGTAATTTTGAATAATAATTTCTTACATATCTTATCTTTTTATTCTTTTTTCCATTCAATTTAAAAAATTTTGGCTCGAACTGTAAAAGAACAATTTTATTGTTTAAAAGCCAATACTTTATTGCTTTTGTATTCGGTATCAGTTCAAACCCACTTATAATCTGCTCAATTTCATTTTCAGTAACTGCGACTGCTACAACGTTATCATAATTCAGAATATATTTTTGATAATCGGATAAACTGAAAGTTATTATCAAATTCGGATTATAGAAATATGATTTTCTGTCGCTTGTAAGTTTCTGATTTTCATTTATTTGTGAACAAATAAATGCCTCAGTAAAAGATTTATCAATGATTTTTCTATCAAGCATAAGCACACAATTATAATTTGAAAAGAAGTAGAGAAATAAAGAATCATTTTTATTGGAATTATCTCTGTGATTCATAAAGAAAATATTCAATATTTTAATCAAAGATATCAACCCCTAAGGCAGTGGTAATAACCGATTTTGGTTAACCTTATTAAATAATTTTTTTATTCCTGTTAAATCCATCGCCTCTGGTGATGGTGGTTTGAAAAACAATTAAAAAAAATCCTCACCTTGTATTAATGAATTACGATAAATTTAATTATCTCAATATTATCTTCACATTTTATAGTACAATAATAAATACCGGGTAAAAATTTATCAAAATCCCAAATTATCTCGTTAATACCACTATCTTTATTAATTCCATTTTCCAAAATCTCAATTTCCTGACATAATGAATTTCTAATTTCAACATAAACTTTGGAGGGTTTATTAAGTATATAATTAATTATTCCAGATTTTATAATAGGGTTTGGTCTTATACTTAAAGAAATTGAATTTCCTGATTTATATTGACTATTTTCAATAATAGTAGAAATAGTATCTAATTTATAAACATCCCCGGCAGCGCAAAAAATATTACCATCTTCGCTTACAATAATTGACCTCACATTTGTGTCAATTAAGCCTTGATTATTGATAAATGATTCCCATTGATTTGAACCTTTATTAAATATAAATATACCACCTTTAGTAGCAGCAAATAAATCTCCATTTGTACTAAAAGCTAAGTCATTAATATCTTTGTTTGCTAAATTATTATTTACATCTTGCCAAGAATTGCCATTGTCTATGGATTTGAAAACACCTCCACCATTACCTTGCATCGTGGATAAACCGATATAAATATTTCCAACTGAATCCATTGTAATCGCATAAACATTTTTGTTCGGCAAACCATTTGATTGTTTTGTCCAATTTAACCCAGCATCTGTAGAACGATAAACACCTGCCTGGCTACCACCAGTCATATCTACTACAAAAACATTATTATTACCTTTAAAAGCGAATTCTATGCTTTGATCAGGACCATCATATGGGTTTACTCTAGAATAAACTTGAGAATATGATGACCCACCATCAGTTGATCTAAGAATATACTGACATCCTGGGTCCCACATACCTAAATAAATGTAACCATTTGAGGAATTAATACCTAAAGATCCGGGTCCATTACAAATAGGGGATCTCATGATATTATCATATGAAATGCCATTATCAGCTGATTTAAAGAAATATGTTGTACTTCCATCCAAGGAAACATAAATGCCACCAATACTATCTATTGAAAAACATCTGAATCCCTTTGTAGGAGTTGGTAGTCCAGTACCATATATATTCTGCCAGTTTATAATGCCTGTCGGGGTTTTACAAAATCCATTATCACCAGCAGCAAATAATTCATTGGTGTAAGGATTTACCTGAAGATTATTAAATCCTGAACCGGATGTGTTAATCTTTTCCCAAATAATGTTTTGTGAGAAAAGAGAGCTAATGCTTATTACAAGAATAATCGAAAAAGTATAAATCCACTTCATGTCAAAGCCCTTTCAAAATATTTTTTAAAACTAAAAAATTATTAAAGAATTTTATTGAATACACCAAAATATTTATAAAACAGGAAATCCTTGTATCCATCGTATTCTCAAAATCCTCGTGCAATAAAACACCCGCAATTGCTATGTATGTCGATACCAGAGAAAAAACTAAGATAATATAAACATTTCATTCTCATTTGATTTTATCAATTATTTTATTTTTATTGCTTTCCGTGAAACCAATCCCATATTTGTTTTTAATACAATGGAATAATCTCCTTGTGCAACTTCTCTAAGTTCAAAATCATTTGAATTTAAGCCAGAATAAGCCAAGCCATTATATAAAGTAGCTACCTTTTCCCCGGTTACATCATATAATTCAATTATAATTTTACAATCTACAGGCATTTTGTAAATTAGTTTTAAGTTATTTGTAAACGGATTAGGTATTGCTGAAATTATTTCTGGTTGATTTTGAACAATATTAACTTGTTCATCAACAGAGACTATTTTTGTTGTTGTATCATATTTCGCAATAATATTTACAAAATTTTGATTTCTATTAATCGTATCGAGATTTTTATAAGTTGTATCATTATCAATTATCCAGAATTTAAATTTGTAATTTCTCCAAATTTCTTGGGATTGCAGTCTTTTATAAAGTAATGTTGTATCAGAAACAGTATGAATTATACAGACAGAATCCTTGAAATTCCATGTAGAATCATAGGGGAAATGAATCGTTTCTGTTGCTAAATTGCTCTTTTGAACATCAGCAATTAATCCAACAGTATCATTTGGTATTGAACTGAAATATAATATCTGATTTTTATTATCCGATTTGAAAACAACATAAATTATTAAACCATTCTTTGCTGTAAATTTATAAGGATTAATTCTTATTGTATCTGCTAAACTATCACTTCTGACAAATCCAGAAAATATATAAACCATTGTATCCTTCTTTGAAAATTGTAATGTATCTAAAACTTTGATTTCTATTTTTTGTTGCTGTTGGATAGTAATTTTAAATGATTGGTTGTTAATATAAGCTGTATCATCAGAATAATACACTAAGCCCTTATTCTCCGGGAAAGTTTTTATTGTTAATGTTGGTATAAACAAATTGAATATTCCAAATATTGCCAAACTACTTGTGTCGGTTGAAAAAGGTGTTGTATAAAGAATAGCTGAACTATCGGTATCCATTGATTTTCTAAGAAAGCACAAAGACCAACCTGAAAGTCCATTTTCATCGAAACCTGTAATGACCGTATCTCCGATACTGTTACCATTGCCTTGTTTTAATCTATACCAATAAATCACTCCCTCATGTTGAGTGGCTGTTGAATCATTTTTAAACGCAGATATAGCAATACCCCCGACCTTAGCTTCTTGATAATCTACAGCTAATATAGTATTGCCAAATCTACTATCCGTGCCATTACCTTGTTTCAAATAAGTACAGGAATCATTCATCATATTATAAACATAAAAAGCACCGAACTTATTTTGGTAAGGTGCAGACACAACCAAATCAGGAATATTGTCACCGTCAACATCGCATGAACTCAGCTTTGAACCAAAATAAGCAAATGCTTCCTTTCCATAGTGTATTGTATCTACCGAAAGAGAACTATTTGAATATTTAAAAATTGTTACCTTGCCACATTCTTGTTGATCTGGCATTGAGAATAACGGGTAGCCAACAGCTATTTTATAATTGGTATCAACTTTGCCAATTATTTGTATTGGAGAACTTATATTCCTATCATTAATGCTTATATACAACTTTGATATTGTTGAGTTTTGGTTTATGTTGCCTTTAAGAAGATAAAGCGTGTCTTTTATACTTCCACCAATAAACAAATCTTGAATACCATCTCCGTCAATGTCCGAGCCATTGGAAAGGATAGCCCCAAAATTATTATCATTATTAACTTTCATAATTTCTGTATACGAAGTAGAGCCATTCCAATAAATAAATACCCTACCTACTTCTCCAAAGCCTATAACAATATCGCTTATGCCGTTGCTATCCAAATCACCTGCAACCAAAGCAGTTGGATACAAGCTATCAGGAAAGGAAAGCAGACCAAGTGACTGTCTTGTTGTTTGTTCTATTAGATTGAGTTTGTGGCTTCGCTTATTGAAATTGAAATCGCTGGAGGTCAGAAGAGGAATAGTATTTTTGCTAATGCTGTCTAGATCTGTAGAAAATAAACCAGTTCTATTAGGTTGAGCAAATGCATTTAAGTAAAATAGAAACATATACAAAAAGATTATTTCTGTTTTCATAATTAACTTTAACTTAGATTTTAATAACTTATTTTATTGAATCAATTTTTTTCAATTTTTTTAACATTTATATAAGACACATCTACTTACATTTAAAATTGCCAAATGAATCAAAGCATTCCGGATGATTATTTTTAAAACAGTCACACCAATGGTCTTGAATGATATCCCAAAGATATGGATTATTGCCACAATCCATATTATATTGTTCTTCCAAAGTCATATTTAAACCTCTATAACTCATTTCATGTTTATTACATATATCATCTTTTACAATTGGTATAACATTTTCATTGAAATCTTCTTTTACAACATCTACATGTTCTTCAACCAAATTTATGCAAGCTACTTCAGAACCAATCGCTAATGGACCTGTAGCACCTGCAGGTGGAGCACAAAACGATGCTACAACAAAGATTTCTGGAAGACAAATTGCTTTATCTGTTATTGAAGACGAATTATCAAAAATTGTCCTGAGGCATTGAGCTAACTCAAGTCCTTTAAATAATTTACTACCTAAACCCATATCGGCTTTAATTCTAGTTCCTCTTATATAAGGTCGATATAAATATCTTGCTTCTTTCGGATGTTTTTCATAATAATCAAATAAAGAACCGCCACTATTTGTTATAAATTTACAGAATGAATTATTTTCATTAGCTATATCTGCACAATTAGGTATGAATGTTTCATTAGCTATTATACCTAATTTATCAACAAATCTCAAACCATTATTCCTAACGTAAACATACTTATTCAGACTAATCGGGTCATTTAAATCTCCAGAAATTGGGTCATTACTAAGGAAACGCCCGTTCTCTGCATCATACCACCTTGCACGATAGTAGTACAGATTTGATATTGGCTCCGCTTCCCTTCCAGTGTATGTAAAACGAGATATTAGAGAACCTTGATTCAATCTAACGCCGAATGCATCGAAATCATTTCTCTGAATAATATTACCGTTTATATCTATCATACCTGCATTTGTTCCCTGATGATCTTTAAGGAAGAACATTGAGCCTTGATTATTAATAAATCCAAGCATATCATCTATACCAAAACCTGAAATAAAACTTGTGGTGTCATGATTTGGCTTCAAATCCATTATAGCGTCAAGGTCAGAGCCATACATAGTGAACGTTGTATCATTAACATTAATAATTCCAATACGTCTATTCAGGGCATCGTATAAATATTTGAAACTTCCGTTAATATTTGAATAAATGCTGTCAAGCCTTTCTCTTTTATCCCAAAGAAATAATGTTGTATCCCCCGGTTTTATTTTGCTTAACAAATTTCCGGTTCCATCATAAGTAAATGTTGTAGAACCGAATTGCGATAAACGGTCAGTTAAAATATCATAATTACATAGTATTTTTTGCTGTCCTGATACAGTATAATTATTTCTGTTATAATTTTTATCATAAGAATAATTCCGGCTTGGACGTCTCTTTGATGAATCCGTTAACAACTGATCCATATTATCGAAAAGATAAATTAAAGTATCAATTTCCCTTCCGTAAAAGTTTTGTTTCAAAGCAGTCAGTGTGGTTTGCTTAATGTTTCCATTTTTCAAGATATTTATTGTATCCAAGGTTAAATTATCGGCAACTATTTTATTTAGTAGTACCGGATAGTTTTCGGAGCTATCAGCACAAAGAACATATCCACCGTTATTATTCAATACTGAAGCAAGAGAAGCAAGATTTCGGAAGTCTTTTTTCTCAGCGAAGTAAATCGAACCATTGAAGTTTTTCATTAAATTGAAAACTGCCGCTGAATTATCTTCATAATTCCCTGAAAATTGTTGTTTGATTCTAATATTTTTACTATTCAATTTAGCTATAACATTCATAGACAAATTACCAACAACAATAACAGAATCTATTTTCATACTATCAAGTGCATTCTGTGCCTCAATAGATAAACTATCCAAAGATGTTAGCAAAATTGGAATGCCGTTTAAACCCGCGAAAGAACAAACTATCATAGAATTATAAGGATCATCTCCCGAAGTAATAATAGCTGTTTTATTAAAATCACCAATAATGGGGGTTCCGGTTTTTTGTGCAATCAAAGCAGCCAAAGCATATCTGTTTACGGCACTAATCCTTGATGTATTGATATTCATTGTTTTTAATTGTGCTTCAACTTCATCTGAAATTGTTTCGGGACCTCCCATGATTATTACATTTTTATTCGTTCCGCTTAAAATACCTAAAATTTTAATTTTAATATCAGGATTATAATCCAATGATACCGGATTTGTGAATAAAATTGGTTTCTTTAAAGATACTGCATAAGATGCAACAGGCAGCCATGTATCGAAAGAACCATTTGAACAAAGTAAAACTGTGTCGCTATTACCGTAGTATATAGTATCAATCTGATTCACAAAGGAAAGTCTATGAGGATATGACTTGATAATTTGATTAATGTTATTATTATTATCGAAAGAATAGGCATAAGACATGATTATTTTACCAGAGCTATCGTTAATCTTTATTGTATCAAGTCTACTTTTTGTGTAATGATAATTTGAAGTTATTTTGTTAGGATACCTTAAAGAAGTAATCCTGCTTATTGAATCATAAGTATAGCTGAAGTCTAATCCTTTAAAAGAAATTTTACTTAATCTATTTCTAAAATCATAAAAATAAAAACACGTATCCTTGTTTGGTAATATCAATTTTGAACGATTGACACCAATATATTCATAGAGAATAGTGTCCAAGATAGATTTATTTATTGGATTCGTCGAGATTAGAGATGTAAGTTGTCTTTTATTATTATAAATATAGATGATACTTCCATATTTGTCCATGATAATTGAATCTAATCCTGCTTTACTATAGATATAACTAACGGTGTCATTATTCGGAAAAATTTTGAATTTTAATTTTCCATCCCTGCGATACTTCAGTGTGATTGTATCGTTATTTGCATTTACAATTGTTTCGGGCAGACTAATTTTATTATATGAAAAATAAGTTGGTGGATCTGGTGTGAAAATAGTTCTGAAACTGCTATCATATTGAAATCCAGTAACAACTCTTCCACTTCCATAGATAATTGAATCTATCTTATCATTTTCCATATACCGATATGAAGTTATTATTGTATCTTTGTCAGTAACGCTAATCAACCTGCTTATTTTATCATACCCATAAATAATAAAGTGATCATTTGCATCGATAATCAAGCTATCTCTTCCCAAAAGGTCATAAACTTTTGAAATTGTATTGCTGTTTGGATCAGTTATTGTCAATAGTTGATTATCCTTGTTATAAGTCATTTTTGTAGAATCCCCAATAGCATTTACAATAGAAATTTTATTATGAATGCTATCATAATTACTAATTACAAAATTTCCTTGATAATCAATAGCACTTTTCAACAAACCTGTTATATCATAATACTCAAAATTAGTAACCTTACCTTCGACATCAACAATAGAATCCAATGAACCATCTTTTTTATAAAAATTTGCTTCTTTAGCATTATCATTATATAAAATTGAGTCTATTTGTCCATTTTCATTTCTCTTATAAATAGTAACAATGCTGTCAGAGCTAATCGTCATTATTAACCTACCGATACCATCATAAAATTTCAAAACCGAATCACCAAGAGGATTGACAATTTTTGTAATATTACCTCTTAAATCGAAGTATTTTCTTGTCGAATCGTTTACAGGACCTATTGTTAATGTATCCTGATTGATAACATTATATTGAATATTTGTAACTGAACCACAGGAGGAACAATTTGGGATTTCCTTCTTAATAACATTACCATTATTGTCATAATTAAGTTTGTAACTCCTTTTTATTGGGTCTTTAGTTTCTATTAACCGCCCCATAGCATCTCGTATGTATTCAGTTGTATCTCCATAAGCATTGATTTCATATTTCAGTTGATTCATTGTACTATCGTAAACTCGTCGAGTTGTTCTTCCCACTGGTGAAATGGTCTTTATCAAATTATTATTTGCATCATATTCCTTAATAGTCGAGTCGCCTTTGGGGTTGAAAATTTTAGTGAGATAACCGTTCCCATTATATTGATACCTGAAAACAGTTGAATCTGGTAGTATTTTTTTTGTTAAATACATGCCGTCTTCATAGTAGTATTGTGTAACTCTACCCATTGGATCAGTAGAGGAAATAAGCTGTCCTATCGAGTTATAAACGGATGTATTAATAATTGTATCTTTACCTACGACCTTTTTTGAAGTAGTCAAATAGCCATTGCTATCATAAGAAAATGAAGTAGAATTTCCATAGCCGTCAGTCGTTACTATGGGTAGACCTTGAATATCATAAAGAATTGAATCAATGGTTCCGGTTGAGTCCCAGATTCGAGATAAATTGCCGTTAGAATAATTAAAATTATGAGTTTGTCCTGCGGGATTAATTTCTTGTGTAACGCTGCCATAACTGCTATCTGAATAAGTATAGTTATAAGAATTACTGTTGAAATCGGTGATTAGGTTACGATTATCTTTATAGTCGGTGTAAGCATATTGTTCTGTATTGTTATTAAGTGGAGTTATTTGTTTTGTTATTCGATGATAATCATCGTAAAAATATTGAGAAGTACCAATTGAGTTGGTTACATTTGTTTGATGGTCAAGGTAAATAAATTGAGTATTAACTCCAAGAGCATTTATTTGAGAAGTTACTCTACCGGAAGCATCAAATGTGTTTGTAATAAAAGTATTTGAATTGAAATCGATATATTGAGTTAAATAGTTACCTGAATAAAAATATAAGGTTGAATCCCCTTTCGGATTTGTAAATTTTATCAATCTACTTAAAGAATCATAAGAATAAGAATATTTCCTCATTTCAGGGTCAAAAATAGTATCAATCAATTTATTTGTATTATAATGAAATTTAATTTTCCGATTACCAGGAATTATGATTGAATCTAATGTATTGGAGTTATAACATTGAACGATATTTCCTTCATTGTCATAAATCTGTTGGAGCATACCATTCTTACTTAAATCAAAAATATAGCTAATACCATATTTTGAAACAAATTTGTAAATATTTTGATCCGGATTTTTTAGTGAACCTTCAGTATATGGCTGATTTTTTATTATAGCATTGCTGTCATAAAAAAAATATTTTGTTCCATCCCCTTTGGTAACTACTAAGATATGTCTGATTGTATCAAGTCTCAAAGCCAAGTTATGATTCCATCCATGACCAAAATTGGAAATAATTGTGTCTGCCCCTTTGCTATTATAATATCTTTCAAAACTTATTCCTAATTTACCAGGGATATTTAAATCTATTGAAGATGAGAAATAATTACCCGTACATGGATCAACGGGGTCAGCAATTAAAATAGACCAGAGCCATTTACCTAATTGCTCCAAGGGGGTTAGATATGATTTATGCAATTTGAAACTTCGCAGGTCAGAGGCACAATTATTTATATCTTGAACTTTAACTGTGAAATTCTGATATTCTTGGTCAGAAGGAGGAAAATAAAAATTGACACTACCAGATGGAGGCTGGTTTTGACCTGTTGGATATGGGATAAAATTAGAGCCATCATAGGAAAAAGAAACATTGACACCTGAAACATAACTGTTACCTTGCCAACTTAACGTTATATTATCAATAGGATAATAATCTAAGCCATTAGAACTCGGTTGTGTAATGCTAAGAGTACATTGAGGATTAGAAATGTCAAATGAATTACTCTCAGCACAAACAACAGATGGACAAACAGCATCATTAGTACATACTCTGAATTTCCAACCTGTACCTGTTTGATTTGGTAATGTATATGTAGTTGATTTTGAATTAAAAATATTTTTAACGAACTCCCATCCACTTCCTTTATTTATTTCAAGAGTAAAATTATTAGCTTTACTTGCTGACCAATTAATTGTTACTGTTTCACCCTTACTGTATATATATTTATTCGTTGTAACGTTTGTAATTGTGCATGGTAGTTTAACTGATAAACTGCATGTCACCCATCCATTATACCATTGAATAGGATTACTACATTTGCCAGATCTAACACGCCAATAATAGGTGTTTCCATCAGTCAAACCTGATAAAAGATAACCGTTGGTTGTTAAAGTCTGATCAGTAATTAATTCACTAAACGAAGAATAACTTGAAATTTGTATTTCATAATTGGTTGCTCCTGAAACAGAAGACCAACTTAATTGCTGACTTGTTGACTGAATTTGAGTACCACATATAGGACTTAAATTAGTAGGATTACTTGATGGGGGATTAGAACAAGTTTTAGTCAATTGAAAACAATTCTGAACGGTATTTGGATAAGGATATGGATAATTATCACAGCCTCCAGTTTCTCGCCAAGATATATGCCAATATATATTACCATTTGACAATTTATTCCATTCTGAAGTATTGGGTGTATAAGATGCATTGGTATTAGCTGAAAGAAATCCAAATACATGTACAATATCGTTTACAGTACCATTTGTGGTACAAGTATTATTATTATTTGAGACTACTAATAAGTAGCAACCATTTATGGAAGAACGAAAGCTGAATGATGTAGGATTCTCATAACTTCCAGATGTTGGAGAAAAATTTGTTGGTGGAGTCTGCCCAAACAATTTAAACCCAAACATCAATGAAATAAAAAAACATAAAAATATATATTCAATAAACTTGGTATAAAAAATCTTCATGTTCCTCTCGTTAATTAATATTTGATGACTTTTTTTGTAATAATTTTTGAATTGAGTTTAATTCTAATATAATATAGACCTGGTTTAAGAGGTTCTGAATTGAATTTTATATTAATTGTATTTAGGTTATTTATTATTTGTTTTGTTAATTCGATTTCCGAGCCCAAGACATTGAATACCTTGATTTCATCGAGGTTTTCGTTGTCTGCATAAAATTTTATTATCAGTTCATTATCAAAAGGATTTGGATAAATACTAACATCGCTGAAAAGATTTGGTAGTTTATCTTCAACGTGAGTAATTGTCTTATTCAAACTAATGCACTCAGTATAATAAGGGTATGGTGGCTCACATGGAGCAGTCTCCCTCCATGAAATATGCCAATATATAGAACCATTGCTTAATTTATTCCATTCAGAAGAATTAGGAGCGTAGCTTGCATAAGTGTTTGCTGAAATGGCTCCAAATGAATGAACAATGTCCAAGCCTGTTCCGTTTGTAGAGCAATGAGAAATATCATTCGATACAACTAAAATATAACAGCCATTTACATTACCAGTTATAAAACTGAAAGTAGGTGGGGTTTCATAAGAACCGGATTGAGGCAACAAATTAGTAGGAGGAATCTGTCCAAAACAGATAGTAACACAATCAAACACAAACAAAATTAGAAGTAAAGTCTTCATTTACTTAATTCCTTAATTTATATAGATTACGAAGTATACGAAGAATTATTTTATATTTTTCATAATATTCAGCAAAAAAGAATTAATAATTCTTCTAAATCTTTTTCAGTTAAAATAAAATAATGACGGGTTGGAATTTGTAAAAGAGGTTTTAACTATTTATATTTTCTTATTCAATATCAACACAAAATCTGTTCTAAATAAAAAAGTTTTTCATCGGGATATGGCGATACTCATTTTTATAGGTATAAGAAATATCTAATAAGCATGATACCATGCAAAAATAGCCGGATCTGATTTTTCATATTTTCCAAAATTTGCATGATTTTTAATTATCATTCAAATCCATGTGAATAGCTAAAACATCAGCATAATTCTTAACGATAGAATTTGCCTTTGTTTTTAATACATCATACCATTTTTCATCTTTCAAAAACTGATATACTGAATCAGCCAAATCCGATAAGTCTGCAACATCAACTGCAAGATCTTCACACTTCTTATACACCTGACGAGCCAGTTCTAAATCGCCAAGTTCCTCAACGATAGTTTCTGCAATTCGTAAATACACAAAGCATGTAGAAAGTGAAACAATTGTTGTATTATCATCTTCCACTTTTACCTGTGTTATTTCTTCTTTATCTTCAATTTTTTCACTGCAAAAAGTGTCGCGATGACTGTCAGCAAATTCTATTACATCCATTATCACTTTTCGTAAATTTTCCTTATTAAGCAAATTTCCACAAAAGAACCCAATAACCATATCATGCAAATTTACTTCTGCAGATTGCTCCATTTGATTGACCTTTTCAACCCATGTTCCTTCTGAATTTCTTTTACGCCACATAATTTTTATTATTAATCACTAACAATACTTTTAATTTCTTCAATAAATTCATCTTCATTAAGATTCTTGGTAAATCCCCAAAGTGTATGCTTACATTCCGATAATTCACAGATTGCTGATTTTCTTTTGTTATGGAATTCGAGTGTGAAATACCGGAAATTTGGTTCAGAGTTCTTATCTATTTTTTGAAATAATATACCAACATAATAAGATTCAGTCATTTCTTGAGGAACAGGCAGGGTAATTACTACAATAGTCTGAAATTCATCAATTACTCTTACTGTATAAGGCAATTTATCAACTTCAATCTTCTCTACACTTGGATCTAATTCTTGAATTTTAGAAAAAGTAATATCCCAAAGTTCTTTTAGGTGTTCTGGCATCGAATCACGCCAAAACTCTAAGCAGAACATATCTAAACTCGCATCAGGATGTCTTTGAATAAAGTCAAAAAGAAATCTTTGAGAAAAGAAATAATGTTTGTTACGGATACCTTTTATTTCGGTTGAATCTTTTTCCATAAAGATTATATCAATTTAATCATTAAAATATGACCATAATTTTTTAACGGTTATTTAAAGCACCCATAATTGCACCTTTAATTTCATTGATGACATAAAAAATAATTAGCGGTATAATTAAGTTCA
>SCSM01000012.1 GCA_004322215.1 Bacteroidota bacterium
GTGAAAAAACAACTGAAACTATTTCACTAAAAAACTTCGGCAATGGTATTTACATTATTGAATTAATGATTGGGAATTCATCTTACTTTGAAAAGTTAATTATAAGTAAATAAAAATTCATTGACAGTTGTTAATGTTTAAATTTTGAAAAAATTAATGAGAAAAAGTAATAGTCAATAAACAAATACTCTGCCCATTGAAATCGCAGTCCCATTCTCACTTATTGGTGTATGCAAAGAGTTTTGATTCCTCAAACACCGGTATTCATGCACTTTTTCGGCTTTCAACACTAAATATTTTAGCATTTTAGCATAATATAATTATTTATTTAACTATCATTAAATCAAGCAATTTTGAAATCTATATAGCTATATGGCGATTTATATGTAAAAATTTTTTCTATATTTTAAATGACTTACGGAGGCGAAAAAAAATATTTTTAAAAAAAGTGCCAAAAATCTGTTCTTTTTTTTCGAAAAAAGTAACTATATATATATAGGAGTGACAAATTTTAAAAAACTATTTAATTTTATTTTTATGGATGATTTTAAAATTTATAAAGATGAGGAACTGGTTCCGCTCTTTCGTAAACAAAACGAATCCTCTGATAATGTATTTTTTGAATTATTTCAAAGACATTCAAAAAAATTAAATGCTTACTGCATGATTAGAGTCTATGACCCGGAAACTGTTAGAGATATTATCCAGGACACATGGTTCGAATTTGTTTCTGCTGCAAAAGAAGGAAAGGACATTTCAAATGTTCAGAAATACCTGATTGGAATTGCAAGAAATTTGATTAACAAGTATATCAAAATACAAAAACAGAGAAGCGAATTATTCATTAATGAGAGCGGCATTCATCTCGACGGATTAAAAATAAATTTAAACCTTCAATTATCAATTGAAACGAATGAATTTATTTCCATCGTCAAAATCGTATCGAGCATGCTCGACGAGCCGTTCAGGGAAATCTACCTTCTGAGAAAAATCAACGACCTGACATATACCGATATTGCTGCTATAACCGGAAAAACCCTGCAGGAAGTAAAAAGAATTTATTGGAAAGCATCTCTTACTATGAATGACCTATTGAAGCCATATTTTGAAGAAAAAGAAAGTGAAAGGATTTAATCATGGAAATTGAAGAAATTATGATTGATTATTTTGAGGGTGACACAACACTCGACATCGAAAGGCAGATGTTCTCGGAAATTTCCAGGAACGATACCTTAATAACTGAATTTAAAAATTTCTTGCTGATTGATAAAGCAATGAAAGCAAGCGTGGAAACATTTACCTCACCGCCTGATTTAACGAATTCCATATTTAAAAAACTGGGTTACTCGATTCCTCCTGTTATGAAAGTCAGGCAATTGCCGTTTGCATTTCTGAAAAATAAATTCTTCAGCCATGCTTTGGTATCAGTAGCTTCGATTATACTTACTTTAGCGGTAATCTTTGCATTCTTTTATCCTTTTGCAAATAATAAGAGCGTTGCTGCCGATAATAATAATATTCAGCCGGGAGGTAAAACCGGCAATAATTTCCCATTGACTGCGAGCAGGGAAATCAAACCTGAAAAAATAACAAGAAATAATATATATGCGAAGCAGCAGAATAATAAAAAAGTATTTGATAATGAAAACGATACACAGGGACTAGGGGAAGGTTCTTTTAATGAAAATATCACATTATCGAATATTGACGCTTCTGCCGAATATAAGCTGTCTCATAATTATTCAAATAAATTAAACATACTCAATAATGATAAATCGGTTTTTAGAACTTTTAATATAAATTATAGCGAACCGGTCGGGTTTTCATTTGGCATAGACAACACACCTGACTGGAGTATAATGAAACCTGCAATAGAACCGAATTCCGTTTCATCATTTAACAATTTGTGCATATCATTAAATTATGATATATCATCTGACTTCAGAATAGGTGCAGAAGTCCGGCAGGAATCAATTTACACGGAGTACACCGGCAAAATAAATTCAGATACATTGTATCTTTATAAACAGCAAAACAATTTAACTTCATTTGGTGCAAACGTGCAATTCTATCCTTATGACCTGGGACCGGTCAGTTCCTATCTGCGTATTAACTTAGGAGTAAATAAAGGAGGATTTATTATGAGACAGGGTGGCGGAATCGAATATAATGCATACCGGGATTTGGCTTTTGCTCTCGGTTTCGAGTACACCTATTACAGATTCTTTCATCAAAAAGACTGGTTCGGTACTTCAAAAGTGGGTATTAATTACGGAGTATTAATAAAATTTTGAAAGGAGAAATTTATGTATAAGTTTAAAAACATTTTATTTATTGCCATACTCATTATTTTTATTGTCTCATGTACAGACATTAATGAAATAGGGAATAATACAATCAGAACTCCAATATTGCCATCAATATCAAAAGAGGATTCACTAAGTTTTCTCGAATTTAAAGTGATAAATTTTGGAGATATTAGGATCAATCATGTTATAGACCAATATTATTTTATTTATAATAATTCAGATAACTACACAGTTTTAATTTATAATCTAAAATTGAAAAATAATTTTGGATTTAGTATTTATCCTGAAAAGGGATATCCTATTTTGCTTTCTCCTAAGCATGATAATTTAGATAATAAAATTATTGTTAGATGGAATACATACAATGCTTCTATTGGTTTTTACAGAGATACAATTTTTGTTAACAATTCAAATAAATTTATGATATTTATTGAAGGCAATGTAAAATTTAATTAAAATTACTATTTATTAATTCATTGTTAAAATATTGAGATTTAAATGAAATGGAAAATAGATGATATTGATTTATTCGGGGTTTTCGAATCAATAGCCAGGACTAAGAGTTTAGGTTTGTATCCTAATTTAGAGAAAGAGAAACTTTCCGACTTGGAATTTTTATTTCAACTTAAAGATTGGAATCTCATTGAAATTAACAGAGTCAATTCTCAGGAAATGGATAGTCCAAAATGCATTCGTATTGATTTTACATCTAAAGGAGAAGATGTTTATCAGAATATTAAGAAAATTGTTAGGTGATTTTATTACCTAAAAAAAAATATAGCTGTTTATTTTTATTAATTTTAAAAAAGGAGTCATTAATGCAAAATTCAGTTTTTACAATTTCAACAAATAATATTCACAAGAGAATTGCTGTAATAATTTTCATTATTTCAGCAATTTGTTTTTTTAATTCACAATCACAATCGCAGGTAACATACTGTTATCCTGACTGCGAAAATGATTTATGGAATCCTGTTCCTCCAGCTCCTGCATTAACACATCAAATGACTTTACCATGTGGTGAGCAGGTAACTGTATTTTACAGGATTAGAAACGCATGTGCAAGTTTCTGGGATATATTTATTGAAAAAATTCAGTTTGTCAATGGATATGAAGGGGGGCAAAACTGTGGACAAACAATGACCGTTACTCAAATGGTCCAATTTGTAATGGATCAACTTATTTATGATAATCCAATGCAATTTCCTCCAACTGATTCAACAAAAGATACATGTATTGCTGGTTGGAGAGTAATTGTAGGTGGTTGTTGGCATCCATCATTTCCAATAGGTACAGGAAGTAAAAATAATTCTTTAGAATTGCCACCAGTAATTGATGCACCCTTGGGTTTACTCTTGCCTTGTGTATTTATTGATTGTTGTGTAAAGGGATATGTTGTTTGTTATCATAGCGGTATCAAATTTATTGTCCTCGAACCTAATAATACTCACCCAGGACTATGTGACTATCAATATCAGCCGGATTGTTATCCTGCGTGTGAATGATGCGATTTATTATGATTGAGCCGGTATCCATATAACCGGCTCCTTCTAAAATGTTTAAGTTTAATTTTACATTAGTGATATGTTATGAAAAAGATACTATTATTATTTGTTGTTTTAATGATTTTAATCATACAATCATATTCAAAACCAAACCTTTCATTAACGGTTTATGATGTTAATAATAATTTTTCCGATGAACAGCTAATTCTGATTGATAACAATAAAGATGATGTTTATGATATATTGTTCTATAATGACAACATTCATCCGCTCGGCTTTTCATTATTAATCAATTCTCTCAATGAAATTAAAGAAAATGAAATTGCTTATCTTATTAATGGAAAAATTGAATCGAGGAATTTCATAATTCAATTATATGACCCAAACTATTTCGAATATACTCATAAACTTTATTTCGATTCAAAATTATCTAAAGCCGTTCTAGAAGATTACACAGGAAATGGTATCGGGCAATCTACCTACGAAGAAGCAGACAATTATTTTTACGTTCAGCAAATGGGCAGTATCTTGTTAATAACAAAGAAAGAGCAGATTGAGTTAAATTCTCTCATCCTCTGCTCACTTGACGGTAAAATTATTTCAAATTTGCAGAATGTCACTGGCTTGAACCAGTTTTCTTTCGACATGTCTTTCGAGCCAAACGGAATGTACATTCTGAGATTCCATTCATCAAATAAGTCATTAACGAAAAGAGTGATTTTTATTAGGTAAGTATAATTTGGAGAACTAATATTATTATGATTAATCAGGACAATTATTTATTTGTGATATTAGACAAAATTGCAAAATACAAGGGTTGGGGATTAATGCATGAACCGGGTCTGAACAAAACATTAAATTCGAAATTCCTCCATCAACTGGAAAAAAACGGCTACATAATTATTAATGGAAAAAGTTTTTCCGAAGAAAATATCATCGAATATCACAATCTCGAATTTACTCATGAAGGCAAGAAATTATATAATAAATATAAATACACGAAAAGGATTCAGGTTTAAAATAATAAAGGAAAAAAAATGACATTAGATTGGGAATTTTTAATACGCATTGCTTTCGGTTTTAAAGAAAATAAAGGCAGAAAAATCCGGCAAAGCGGTGACCCCGCGGGAATGGCTAACAATGAATATTTCAACGACAGGCATTTCCATGATATGGTTATTACCACCGGCTATGCAATGCAAATCCTGAATCAGGACGTAAAAAACAGGAAGGTCGCTGTGTCGAATGACACAATAACATTGCTGGACAGTTTCATTGTGCAAATCCTCAATGCAGTAACAATCAGGGATATCGAATCAATTATTGATTCTTACAAAACTTTAGTCTTCGAAAGATTTTTCAAGTATGACGGTAATGTTTTGACGAGGAGATGAGTGCATATAAATTGGAAAATTTCATCATGGTCAACAATTTGTGTAAATATTGCATTCCGAATATCTGTAAAGACAATTTGAATTTAGATGGGAGATGTACCGATAAATTTAAAGATTTTTTAACTGATTTGCACTTCTATGCAAAGTATATGAATTATGATATTAATTCATTTATCAGCACACGTAAATTCAACCGTGACGAACTCAGCCAATTAACAATAAAATATTTCGGCTTTACTCCGAAAATCATGCTGGATAATATTCGGCTGGAAATAGCTATTAAATCAATTACAGAAAACAGTTATTCGGAACCAACCGGAAACTCTTGCGGATTCGGCAAAAAGCGAACTTTCGAGAGAATCCTGAAAAGAAGATTCAATATGACCTTTTCCCAAATTAGAAGATTAATTGTGAATTCAAAAAATCCTGAAAAAAAGAGGAAAGAATTAATAGATTATTTGTGGGAATCCGGCAAAAAAATCCGGCGGAAAATTGTCGTGTAAAATTGTCGTGTAAAATTGTCGCTTGACAGGTGTTGCTTTATTTTGTAAGTTAATGATGAAGAAATAATGACTAACCATGAATGCAAGAGGTATGAAAAACTTCTGGAATAAAATAACTGATTTTTTCATAATCAAAGGGAGGTTTATGGTAAAAACATCATGCATCACAACAAGCAAACCATATCACGTTGCAAAGCGTCCGATGAGCATTATATTGTTTAAATAATAGAGCCGGCGACCTGAGCCGACGGCTCCGAGCAATAAATATATCACCCGTCGTATGATATAGTATTAGTTAAGTGTTATCATACGGCATGACAAACTTAATCTTTTTTGGAGGAATTATGAAAAAGATATTTCTAATTTTGACTTTATTCTTATTGTGTTCAATTTCCAATAATAAGTTGAACGCTACGAATTGGTGGGATTGTTATGAAACCTGGAGTATGGGATGTCTCCAATGGAGCATTTGGACTCTTGTGATTGGTGAAACTGTGGTATTAGATGATTTTCCACTATGTACATTAACTGTTGATTATTTCCGGAGAGAATGCCAAAACCCTATTGGACAAGAACAAATTTATATTTATGATTATTCATTTACAGGCGAAGGCTGCGCAGGTCTTTATCAATATCTTCATCCGGGCGGGCAAATAAACGTAGATCCTGTTAAGAATAAGTATATAAAGGATAAAATTTTCAGAAATATTTCAAAGTCGAGATTTTTGGATGTAAAAGATTTGTATCCTTGCCCAAATACAAGAAAAACTTACTCTGGGTGGGAAGGACTATGCACTTCAGTCTGTGAATTAGAGTTCACTGATGGTTCAACAGGATACTTTACCATAGACTGTGTTACAGACTACTGTTGCGGAATAATAATTGGATATTGCTGGAATCGTGTAACAAACCAATTAGAATATACTGAACAGCACATAGGCGAACAAAGTATGAATTGCTGGGTTTTCCCTGCATCTCCTTGCCCCGGGGAAGGCGAAAAGGTAGGTGGTAAAACCGTCAGCCGCTTACTTTCTTCTTCAGGTTGCGAAAGCACCTGCGTTTTTGAATGAACTTGAAATTTATTGCTATAACCTTCGATTTTTATCGGAGGTTATAGTTAATATAATAATTGGATATTAATATTTAGAAGGAGCTTAAAAAATGAAAAATCTAATGCTGATTATTATTGGAATTATTACAACTGTTTTGGCTGCAAAATCTCAGGACCTTTTATGGCAAATGAGATATATCCCCGAAAGACAAGATGAAAGATTTTATTATCCTAAAATTAATCAGATTGAGGATGATTTATTTATGGTTAATTTAATACGTGTTGATACTATAAAAAATGGTATAGGCAATACATTTTTAATAACCCGGTTAAGTCCCTATGGCGATACTTTATGGAATAAAAGATTTGTATTGAGTAATAATGTTTCTAATAATTTTGATTTATTAAAATATGATAATGATACATATATGATTTATGGTATTGTGCCAATTCCTAATCCTAAAAAGTTTTATAATGCATTTTTCAATAATTCAGGGGAGTTATTCGAAGAAAATTATTTTGATAAAATTTATAATATAAATGTATATGTTTCTAATGATTTTGATTTTATGTTATCTAGTGATTCGCTTGACAATAAATCCAAATTTTATAAATCAAATAAAGATTTTGTTCTGAAAGATTCTTTAATTTTAAATTTTGTAAATGAGGACACATCAATTAAATATCCCGAATATTTATCTAACTTTAAATGTAAATCAAGGGATAAGGGTTACCTAATATCAAGCCGTCAATATGACATGCCATTTAATTATAATTATCTTATTAAAACCGACAGTATTCTTAATGTTCAATGGATACAAAAATATAATTCAAAGCTGATTGGTTATGATACTTCAAGATTTTATTTTCTATATATTTTACAGAAGGATGACGGTTCATTTTTAGGTATTCTGAACAACATAGATCCACAGGGAGATTCGACATTCGCCATAATACATTTTGATAGTTTAGGTAATAACTTATCAACTAAATTTTATGGAAAAAAATTGTTGTATATAGATAGTAAGGGAAGAGCGAAATATTCATTTATGCGTGTTTTCACAATGACAAATACTTCGGATAGTGGTTTTGTATTAGGTATGGACTATCGTTTCCCGACAATTGCAAAATTTGATAAAGAGGGCGAACTCGAATGGCTCAGGTCATATCCGGTTCCGGATACAAATCTCCCCTTGGGACTATGGGATATTTACCAAATGTCAGATAATAATTTCATTGTGTCACTCCTTGAATTTGATGAGATATTTCAAGGGCCACCACCCGGTTTACCATTGAATACTTTTTTGTACAAAATTTCAAATAATGCTTCCGATGTAAGAACTGATATTAAAGAGATGCAGGAGCTAAAAATTATTCCAAATCCGGGGAATCAATATATCAAAATAAGATTCCCTTATGATTTATTTGATTTATACAATATTAAAATTTATAATTCAGTAGGGGAATTAATGGATAAAATAGAAAAGACAGATTTATTAAAGCTCGTAGCTAATGAATTTGAACTTGATTTATCATCATTTGGAAATGGAATATATTATGTTGTTATTCAGAGCCGGAAAGGTATATATTCAGCTCCTTTTACTGTAATTAAATAAAAAAGAGGAGAAACAAATGAAAAATGTAATATTAATGCTCTTATTTAGTTATTCCTTATTTGCAAAGCAATCAATAAAGATTCCAATTTTTGTAAATGGAGATACTTGTAATAAATCGAGCATTTTGTTTGTTGATGCAGATAGAGATGATATATTTGACGTAATCATTTTTGATAATTGTAAAAATAAACTTGATGCTTTTGAATTAGTCATAAACTCTTTGAATGAGATTAAAGAAACTCTAACGGCAACCCTGACTCAAGGCACTATCGAAGCAAAGAATTTCACAATACTAATCTACGACCCAAACAGTTTCCGTTACACACACAAACTTTATTACGATATTCAACTATCAAAAGCCGTCCTCGAGGACTACTCCGACAAGGGCAGCGAGCCATCCACCTACGAAGAAGCAGACAATTATTTCTATACACAGCAAATTGGAAACATATTGCTAATTACAAAGAAGAATCAGATTGAAGTGCAATCGGTTGTGCTATGCTCGCTCGATGGAAAAATCATTTCCAATTTACAGAATGTGGAGGGCTGGTCACAGTTTACATTTGATATGTCGTTCGAGCCAAGCGGGATATACCTTCTCCGCTTCATCTCAAGTGACAGGGCAATGACAAAGAGGGTGGTATATTTGAGATAATAATATAAATTTTGAATTTAAAGTTAGAGCGTGAATATTTTCTGTCCTGATGTTTAAATGAAATTGAAAAAAATAATTTAATTGGATGATTATAAAATCGAGGGGAAATATACTGATTTAAAATAAATAATTTCCAATTCACTGAATTATTAATTAAATAGGAGGAAATGAAAATGAAATTAGCAACTTTTAATGTCGAAAACATGTTTGAACGCCCCAAAGTCATGAATCTAAGCAATTGGAAGATGGGCAAGCAAACTCTCGAGGATTACAAACAACTGAATGAACTTATTCAGAAAACAGTTTACACACCCTCAGTCAAATCGAGCATACTTAATATCATGAATCGCCATAAGGGTCTACTCACTCAAAAGAAGAGTGCATTTATCCAACTTAATGACCTTCACGGTAAATTCCTCAAGAAACCGAAGGGAAAACCGTATCAGATCATTGCTAATGGAAGAAGCGGATGGCTTGGCTGGTTTGAACTGATTAATGAAGCCGTGAGTGAACCCGCAACAGAAAACACTGCACGTATTATTGACCTGGTTCATGCCGACGTTCAATGCGTGGTTGAGGTTGAGAATCGTATAGTGCTGAAGCGGTTTAACGCAGATATATTTAAGAAAATCAAAGCTAAACCCTTCGACCATGTGATGGTGATTGACGGTAATGATGAACGTGGCATAGATGTCGGAATTATGACCAGGGAGGGATATGAAATTATATGCATGCTTAGCCATGTGGACGATTGGGACAAAAAAGGTGAAATTTTCAGCCGCGATTGTGCTGAATATGAAATCAATACTCCGAAGGGCAACCACCTGCTTTTACTCGTTAATCATTTCAAAAGCAAGGGCTATGGCAAGCCGGCACAATCAAATGCAAAGCGGCTGCGTCAAACTACCAGGGTAAGGGAAATTTATGATTCATATATTAAGGCAGGATATGAATATATTGCTGTGCTTGGCGATTTTAATGAAATACCTGCTAATTCTTCATTAGACCCATTATTGAGAAATGGTTCTACTTTGACGGATATTATGTCCCATCCTAAATTTCAGGGAAGCGGACGGCCCGGTACTTATCGCAACATGACAAAGAACGAAAAGCTCGATTATATACTTATGTCACCAAAATTATCGGCAAAAGTGATTACCGGAGACATCGAATGTCAGGGTGTCTGGGGTGGCAAGAACGGCACTCTATTCCCGCATCTTAAGACAATTAATTCTGAAACAGAAGCTGCATCGGACCATGCTGCGCTTTGGGTTGAGCTTGATATTTAGATTATGTAATTTGGTAATTTTCAACTGCGAGCCACCTGTCGGACTCGAACCAACGACCTGCTGATTACAAATCAGCTGCTCTACCAGCTGAGCTAAGGTGGCTTTTAAAAAGATTACAAAATTACGAAAAATTTTCTTTTTTAGCAATTTCTGTTAGCCATTGAATAATTCTATATGGTATGTTTGATGATTCAGAATAGCACAAATTTTCAATTGTTAATTATCAGTTGTCAATTTATTGAATTTATTTATTGATATATTCCGGGAACATCATCTCCTCGATAATCTCGCACCAGATGTGTCCTATCAGGATATGACACTCCTGGATTCTTGCTGTAACATCGCTCGGAACAACGACGGAATGGACGCACTCATTTATTATTTTTCCACCTCTGCATCCGAGTAGTCCGAATGTTATTACACCCTGCGATTTTGCCTGTTTAATTGCTCTTAATACATTTTCCGAATTGCCGCTTGTTGATATGCCCACAAGTGCATCTCCTTCCTTACCGAATGCTTCGACTTCACGGGCAAAAACATTTTCGAAACCAATGTCGTTAGCTCCGGCAGTCATTATCGATGGGTCAACTGTCAGAGCAATTCCTGGAATCGCCGGACGATTGATATGGCTTCTCAATCTGATAACGAGCTCGGCGGCTAAATGCTGGCTGTCGGCTGCACTGCCTCCGTTGCCGCAGAACATCACCTTGCCGCCATTGCTGCATATATCAGCGAGACGTGTTCCGCATTTCTCGATATCAGGGGTGCATTTTTCTAACAGCAGTTTTTTTACTGCAATATTTTCTTCGATTGTTTCCTTGATTTTTTTTTCTGTTGGGTCACTCATTAATACCTCTGACTATTTTCATTTCAATTCCCGTTTAATAATTGCAAGTAGTGCATCTCTCCCTCTCCCATTAACAGTTGAAAATGGAAGAGTCTCAATGCAAAATTTACATTCTTTTGTAATTTCTTCAAACTGTTTTTTTCTTTCGTCAATTATTTTTGATGAAATTTTATCGGATTTAGTAAGAATTATAATGTATTTTTTTTCCAGATTTTCAAGCAATTCTATGAAAGCGAGGTCTTTCTCCATTGGCTCATGGCGTATGTCAATCAGTGAACATACCACTCTCAAATTGGTCCTGCTCTGAATATAATTCAAATTAAGCTTTGACCATTCGGCACGTTTTTCTTTTGAAATCACTGCATATCCGAATCCGGGAAGGTCAGCAAAGCTCCAATTGCCATCGACAAGAAAGAAATTGATTTGCTGAGTTTTGCCGGGGGTAGAACTAATCCGGGCGAGGTTTTTTCTGTTCAGGATACTGTTCAACAGGGATGATTTGCCGACATTAGACCTGCCTGCAAATGCAATTTCGGGATATTTATTATCGGGAAATTGTTCCGGCTTTTCCGCCCCGCGAAAAAATTCTGCATTAAATGTTTTCATTATAAATGTTATTAGTAACAATGTAATTTACTACTTATAATTCAATTTGTTCTGCAAAATTACCTGCTTTCTTTTTTTATTTTCTTAAATTTGTTTTACTTTACAATAATTTCATATATAAAGATTTAATAATATTTGCCGATAAATTTAAAAATGAATAAAGTAATATGGCAGTAAGATTTAACAGAAGATTATCGGAAGAGGAAGAGGCAAAGGTTTCAAAGGACCGTTATTTAATAACGTATGCCGATTTGATTACATTGCTTCTTGGTCTGTTTGTGATTCTATATGCTGCTTCCCAGGTAGACGAAGAGAGATATAAAGAAGTATCCAAGGCATTTAACGAATATTTCAAATCGACAAAGGAACAGGTCTTGCAGGGTAGCGGGGGTGTTCTGGCTGGTCAAAAAAACGGGATACCTGAGCCGATTATGCAAAATATTGCACCAAAATCATTGGAGGAAGTTACTAAACAAGCCGAGGAATCTTTAGGCATGTATCTTCAAAAAGGATTAATCAGCATTAGGTCGTCCCAAAATGAACTCGTTGTTGCTTTGCCCGAGCAATTATTGTTCAAATCCGGAAAAGCCGAAGTCGAACCGCAAGGTGTCCCTGTACTCGACTCGATTGCAAATATAATCAGGGATGTGGATTTTCAAATCACTGTTGACGGCCACACAGATGATGTTCCTATCAGGACATTCAGATATGAGTCTAACTGGCACCTGTCAGTAGCAAGGGCTATGAATGTGGCATATAAACTGATTACGAGGGGTATTAAGCAGGAAAACCTGATTGTTCGCGGTTTCGGGGAGCAAATGCCGGTTGCCGACAACCAGACTGAACAGGGGCGGGCAAAAAACAGGAGGGTGGAAATCACTGTCAGCAATTTACCTGCAAAAACTCTTTCGAAAGAGGGATACAGCGTTAGCGGGAATAATCCGAATTAAAGATATTTTTCCGCTTCCAGGTTAAATGAACAAAAAAATATAATGTTTGTAAAAGAATAAATATTTTGTAATTTCGGTTTCAATTGTTTAAATACATAATTATAATTATCTGAGAAGTATGCTGATATGAAAGGAACAAAAGCTTCAGGAGGAAGAACGATTAAAACACTTCAGTTCGGGGAACTCACGTTTGAAGATAAACACATTTTTCATTTTGAAAACGGGCTCCTCGGGTTTGAAGAACTTCGTGAATTTGTACTCATTAGCGAAGAGGAGACACTCCCCTTCAAATGGCTCTTATCGATTGAGAAGCCGGAGATAGGATTCCCTTTGCTAAGCCCCTGGCATATTGACCTGAATTATAATCCCGGTGATAATTTTGACCTGAAAAAGGTTGTCTTTATGACTGTTGTTACTCTCGAGGATGAAGCCGGATTGATGACTGTTAACCTTAAAGCGCCTATCATGCTGGATGTAGAAAACCAAAAAGGCGAGCAGATTATTCTGCCTACGGACAAATATTCGCCGACTCATGTAATTGTTCATAAAAAGTAGAAATTAATCGTTATGGATAACGCTTATAATTAAAGGAATAATGTAATGCTTGTATTATCGAGAAAAATTGGTGATGTTATTACGATCGGTTCGACCGTTAAAATCACCGTTCTCAGCTACGACAGGGGTGTTGTTCGGATTGGCATAGAAGCACCGAAGAATATCCCCGTTCACAGGAAAGAAGTTTTTGATAAAATTATTGAAAGAAACTTCAGGGCTTCAAGAACTAACCTTTCTTCATTGAAATCAGTTTTATCCAAATCGGGCGTTGTCCTTCAAAATGAAATAAATGAAGAAATTCAGCCCGAAACAATTAAATTTTCTTCGATTAAGAACGATAATACTGGTAAAAGAAAGTAATTTTTTACAGGATATTAATAAATTATGGCAGAGTACAGGGCATTAATTATTGACGATGACATCTGGATGCAGAGAATCCTCTCCAAGACTCTCGAGTCTTATGGATTCAAGACTCTCCTCTCTGCCAACGGCATAGAGGGCATTTCACTCGCCGTCGAATTTGTTCCTAATCTCATCATACTCGATATTCTAATGCCTGAACTTAGCGGGCAATTGACTCTCAAAATTCTGAAAAAAATTAAAGTTACAAAACATATTCCTATTCTCATGGTCTCGGCAATGTCCAACACTGAAAACCTCGGATTAGCTGTCAAAGCCGGGGTTTCGGGATTTATATCGAAACCGTTCACGAGGGCAACTGTTTTTGAAAAACTGATTACCATTTTTGGCAAGGACAATCTCGATAAAATTGCCGCAGGTCAAATGATTGAAATCGAATCGGGCAAATTCTCTGCTGAAAAGCCGAAGCCGGTTCCTGAAATAAGAACTATTGAAATTCCGCAGGAAGAAGAAACAAAAGAAATATTCTTTACTCCTTCGTCCCCCAAACCTTCTGTCACAAAAGAACAACTCCTGCAATCATACCAGGACGACGAAAAGCGAAGCATTGATTCCATAAAAAAACTACTGATGAAAACCAAAAAATAAGTCTTCCTAAGTATATAATACTTAAAATACTTAGATAATAATGAAATAAAGTAATTAGCTTGTCTAACAATTATTTTAGTTGCAGATAAACCAATAACTAACTCATTACGTCTAAAAACCATGAAAATGATAAGAATATTTGTGCTTCGACAGCACAATTATTTTTATTATAAAAGTTTATTATGGTTTTTTTAAAATTTTAAGGAGTATTGTTATGAAAAAGACATTTTTTGCAGTATTGGCTTCAATGCTGATTTTAGCAGTTGCAGCATCCGGAATTGCATTTGCTAATTTACCTCAGACAAATAAAACAACATCCACAGAAACAAAACCAAAAACAGAAAAAGTTGAAAAAATGAATAAGCCGGCTAAAAAAATCGCTTCAACTTCAAACTCCACAAGCACGACCGGCGATAAAAAAGTAATGAAGAAAGTTCATAAGCATCATAAACATGTGGCAAAGAAAAAAGAAATCAAATAAGAAATTTAATCAATAAAATTAGAAAAGCCCGTGGCTGTCTGGAGCTTCGGACTTTTTTGTTATTACTTCACTATATCACTTGCTTTATTCAAATTTATTCCATAAAATAGACACTCAAATTTGAATATTTGTTTTTTAAATAGAATTTTTTAGTGAATATTGAAAAACGAATAGTGAATAGTATCGGTTAAAATTTTCAAATTTAATATAATTATAAATCCTTAATTATTCATTGTTCACTATTAGTTATTCACTAATTTTGAGACCTTTTGTCTGTTAATGTGTCATTATAGTTAGTGAATAGTGAATAACTAATAATGAATAATTGCGGATATATTATGTTAATCATATTTTTTAAGTCCCTCGCCACTTGGAGAGGGATTTAGGGTGAGGTAAAATGAAAACAATATTCAAATACTTGCTTGTAATCAGCTTCTTTACAGTCTTTTCACAAAATGTAAAAGCGGCGGATACACTTAATCCATGCTGGACAATGTATTTCCCGGATGACCCGGCAAATGGCTATTATAATCCCGATTCAGTCCTTTATGATTCCTGCTATTGTAAAGATAGAATAAACTATGGCTGCGACAGCATTTATGCTAAGCAATGGTATGAAATCATTTTCAATAATAAGGACCCATTCGGTTTTCCTCAATTCCCTAAAGATACAATAATCGAAACTACCTGGCAGGTACTCAATACAAACTATGTAGAATTGAGAAATATGTTTCAAGGATTAGAAAATATTTATGGCAGCTTTATTTTAAGAAAAGACCATCCCGAAGATACAAATTCATGGTCGCTTGGTAGCAGAAACTATTTAATAAAATTCCAAAATTATGTACATATAATTAAAGTTCTAAATTATTTTCATGATTCTCAACTATT
>SCSM01000013.1 GCA_004322215.1 Bacteroidota bacterium
GGAGTTAATCTTGTAACTTTTAATCTTGATTTTGGCATTTGTACACCTGCATTGTTTGACATAATGCAAATATACGAAATTTTATTCATTGTGTAAAATATTATTAGACTTTATATAATTACCAAGTCTGTAAATATGACATCGCTATGAGATTCTGACATATCAGCGGTTTATTATGATTGTCTTCCTTATAGTCGAAATACCATTTGTAATTTCGACAAAATAAATGGCTGACGGAAATGCCGATGTATTCAAATCAATCCGATTGATACCTTGCTTTAAAATACCTTTGAAAATATTTTTTATTTTGATGCCAAGCAGATTAATTAAATTAATTTCTATATGTGCATCCCGTTCGGTTACTATTTGTAAGCAAGCAGATTCGTTTGCAGGATTCGGATATGATTGAACATCTAATCCGTCAATTTTTTCCTGTTCATCAACATAGGTTATACTATCGGTTGTAAATATCCATGTTCCCGACCATTCAGTCGTTCCGTCAATATTGGCAGCACTAACATGCCAGTAATGCAATGTCACAGGTTTAAGATTAGTATAATAAATTGATGTATTTTCTAAATTTGAATCATTTATAACATAATTGGAAAAATCATTCCACTCTGACAGCTGTACATTGTAACTTTTGGCACCTTCTACAGGTAACCATAAAAGTTTGCCGCTAACCTGAATTTTTTCTGTGTTTTGCGAAGGTGTTAACAGGGTAGGTGTTGCAATCCTTGTTGCGAAATTCCACACCTCAGACCATTCTCCAATTCCATCAGAATTTTTTCCTGCCACTCTCCAGTAATATTTTGTATTATATTCCAGGTTTGAATAATCAAAACTGGAATCATTACTGAAATCATTAATTATAACCGGATTAAAATCTGAAGATTTTGAAATTTGTATATTGTAATCAGAAGCTCCATTAACTGATTTCCAGTATAGAGTACCATTAATCTTCAGGAAGACATTCCCATCGGGTGGGGCAGACAAAGCAGGCGATGACAATGAAGTAGAAAAATTCCAAACCGATGACCAGTTTCCCCAAATCGAACCCTTCTTTGCCCTTACCTGCCAGTAATACCTTGTGTTTTTTGCAAGCTGGCTATAATTATAATTATTCAATGTTAAAGTTGAATCATCAATCAAAACTATGTTGAAATTCTGCGATGTCGAAACTCTGATGTGATAGAAGTTGGCATCGGAAAGTACATTCCATCTGAATTCTACGATTAAAGGAATCCCACTTTCATTATTAGGAGGAAACTCTAAAACCGGAGATTCGAATGAAGTTGAAAATTTCCAAATTTCCGACCACTCACCTGTATTGAAAGGAGATTTGGCACTTACTTTCCAATAATAATCCTGATTTTTTGTAAGATTGTTGTAATTATAAATGGTAGCCGTTATTGCAGAATCATTTATAATTAATGTTGAGAAATTTTGCTCTTCCGAAACCAACAATTTATATGATGTTGCTCCGGGCACTGTATTCCAATTAAAAGAAACACTGTCCGGATTTACCGTAGCATCTTTATTTGGCGAAACAAGCACCGGAGGGGCAAGCTGAATGACAAAATCATTTATTGAAGACCATAAACCGTCCCCATCCATATTATGCCCCGAAACACGCCAGAAATATTTTGTATTATTATTGAAACCTCCGAGAATTATACTTGTTCCCGAAATATCCGTCCGATTTAATGTATCTGAATTAAATGTAGAGTCAGTAGAAGATTGTATGTTAAAAGTCAATGCCTGGTTGACACTAAGCCAATGAAAGGATACAGTTTCAGGTACTCCTGATTCATGATTTGAAGGAGATAATAATATTGGCGATGCAAGAATAGTCGTAAAATCCCAGGGGGAAGACCAATCGCTCATATCATAATCACTTGACGCATTTACTCTCCAGAAGTATTCAGTACCAAATTCAAAACCTCGATAAAGAAAGAATGTATCTGTTATATTCGATTGGTCATAGATATTAACAGAAAAATCGGGGAATCTTGATATTTGCACTCTATAACTTACTGCAATCGGATTTTTATTCCATGAGACATAGCCGCTGTCCGAAACCCTTTTTTGATGATTAAACGGAGATGCAAGAGCCGGCGGTCCTATTGTTGTGTTGAAATACCAGAAATCGGACCACTGACCTGTGCCGCCTGCATTTGAAGCATTAACATGCCAATAATATCTGAAACTATGATTTAATCCTGCTATTTCCTTGGTCTGTCCAGTGATATTAGTAAAATTATAAATTATATTTGTGAAAAGCGAATCGGAAGCGACTTGCAATCCATAAGTATCTGCACCGAAGGGAGCCGACCAGCTTAAAATGAGTGCTGTATCCTGGGAATGTGAATTATTTACCGGCGACACGAGAGTAGGACTGCCCAATATAATCCTGAAATTCCATACTGAAGACCATTCGCTCGTATCAATTGCAGTGTGTACTTTGATTCGCCAATAATACCTGATACCATTAGACAATGGAGATGGCACCTGGTATGTAGTATCTGTCAAACCCGTCAGGTTTATTACTGGTGTTGATAAATCCGGCATAGTAGAAACCTGTAAATCATAAGTTAGCGCATCGGTGGATTTGTACCATACTAATAAAGGATTTGTGTTTAATCCATCGGCATTATTTACAGGTAATTTCAGAACAGGCGGCATAACACCGAATCCAATTTTAAAAGAAATTGTGGAGCCAACCGAACCGACATCATACAATATCAGACCACCGTCAGAGCCGTTTGTCAGAAAGCAGGATGGATTTGTCAGGTCGTTTATCGCCGTTCTGCCTGCATCTGAACTGAAATGTGCCTGGTTTATATTTCCATTATTTGTCGGCGTGCCGTCCAACCGATAAACATAAACTTCATCGGGAGGTCCGTCCTGGTTACCATTTACTGTTGAATTTATCCTGTAAACAAGTAATCCCGAACCCGGAACCGAACTTTCGAATGTGCCTGTTTTTCTTCTGTATTCGACAATAAAATACTCTGTTGCGGAAAAAGGTGAATTAATCCTGTAACAATTATTGTACGAAGTTGTTAATGGATTTAACTGATATGTACCCGATGAGGAAATCAGCGGAATAGAAGTAATCCAATTCCCATATTTGTATTTCATGTAAGCTCCCATGTGTTGGGGAGGATTCAGGTCATATTCCATCAGGTCCCAGTATCCGACCGGTGTTTTTCCGTCATATCCGTAATGATATAAGTCAGGGGCGCCAAATGTGTGGAACATCTCATGACTCAATACACCGACATCCACGACGGTCTGTAACTGCAGATTATATTTCCAAACAACCTTGCTGTTAATTTGAACGTTATATGAAAATAAAGACCACTGATGAGGCCAAAGAAGGTCAGACCAGCCCCCGGGTGCTCCATATATAATAAAACATACATTATCGACAAATCCGTTTCCGTCAGAATCTATATTCAATCCGGGCGGTACTTGCGATTTGACTGCATTAATTGCGTTTTTTAATAATGTATGCTCTCTGTATGTTCTTGCGCTATCGGTTTGATAACCGGTAGGATTATTTACTACATGATAAGGTTTATAATAATTTCTTACATGGCTGTCCTGGTAGGATAGGACAGTGGCACCTGGTGTCGGATAGAAAGTTGAGCTTACTGTTACCTGGTTGTACGATGCTTCCAGATAATAGCTCTTCAATGAGGAAGAACCATTAGCATTAAACATGTTGCTATATGTCGTTGTGGGGTCTGTAAACTCCGATTCGTCGCTGAATCTGATGAAAATCACTAAATTATTGATTGTACCGGTTACTTGTATGGTTTCGGATTTTTCCTTTTTGCCTCCGGGTTCTTGTGCCGCTTTTTGAAATGCTTTTACTTTCTCATAAATTTTTTCAGGTGCTATCTTCAGCCATTTTTCAATGCCGAGTGTTTTCGGTTCGACAGTCCCAACAATATATTTTGATGGTATTAGTTCTCTATTTGATTTATCAGCATATACATAGTATCCGGTAACCGGGTCGGCAACTATTGTGTAGCCGTCTTTGTCATGAAGCCAGTTGTAATACTCATCGCCGCTCGCAAAGCAATGCAGGACAGATCCGTCCGGCTGTGTCAGCGTTTGTGGCACATCGTGAAGAGGTGCGGCATTCAGATTGAATGAAGCACATAAAAGTATTGAAAAGATAAATAAACAAACTTTTGTATAAAACTTTTTCATGCCAACTCCACTTGATTATGGCTATTAAGTCATTTCGTAAAAATTTTTAATAATGAAAACCCTCGATTCCGTAAAATGATAAATTAAACGGATTCTGACTTTATTTATTGGTGAATTTAATAAATAAGTTATAATAATTGACGAGTAAAAATTGTCATTTTACTAACGAATCACAAATGGTTTTGCTCCCTTTACAATTTGTAGTTGTTACTACGATATTAAAACCTGCCGAATATTTTGAGACATCAAGTTTCAACACATGAATTTAATATTTGACCTAATTAATTGTTCATTGTGAATTTTAAATTATAAATTATATAAAATTATATTTTGTTTTCAAATAAGAAAGTAATACATTAATCGTCCTAAAAAAAGTATATTGAAATATTAAATAGTCGGCATAAATTTTTCGGGCTGAATAATGATAATTAAGTAAAATATTTTTATGCAAAAGTTTGTTACTTTATATATATTTCTGATTTTTTCTGTTCTACCGCTGACTTCATTATCTCAGTCCTGGAATAAAGTGAGTACAATACCCGCACCCTACAGTAACAACTATTGGCTTGACGTTTATTTTCTTCCCTCGAATCCCGAATACGGTTGGATATGCGGATACAGGGGGCAAGTAATCAGAACCAGTGACAGGGGCAAAACCTGGGCAGGTTCTGTTGTAGCATTCGCGGACCAGCTCGAAAGCGTTCATTTCACATCTCCTACAGTTGGATATACCTCGGGTATGGATGGAATTTTCAAATCGGTAAATAGTGGTGCATCGTGGTTTGAAATTACTCCGCCGGGAGCATTGCAGTTGTGGGGTAATTTTTTCCTGGATGATAATTACGGTGTAGTTGTCGGTGAAGGATGCAACGGATACCAAAAGTTCTGGCGGACGACAAATGGCGGAACAAATTGGTCAGTCTATATTGATTCAGTTCCGAACAGCGGTATGGCAGATGTGATACTTTATAATAATGGGCTTGGATATGCATCGAGCAGCGGTAAAGTCTGGAGAACACTCGATAGTGGTGCAACATGGGCTGTTTTAAGTACCTCAGGTCCAAACATCTGGCAGGAAGAAATGACAAATATCGGCAACTCCTTCCTCGTTCCTTTTGGGGGAACTTCATGCTCGGGAGCTGGTAACAACGGGGGCATGCACTTTTCGACGGATAACGGAAGCACATGGAATCATTATACTACCGGAATTTCTATGTACGGCGCCTTTCTGATAGACCAGATGAAAGGGTGGGTATGCGGTTTGAATCGGGAAGTATATTATACTTCTGACGGCGGATTGACCTGGCTCAAAAGAAATTGCGGTATTGACAGAGCAAGTCTCGATGATATTTGGTTTATAACTCCGACAGAGGGCTGGGTAGTTGGTGAAGGAGTGTATTATCTTGGCCCTGACAGACAAGATATAACAAAACAAAGTATTTTCTTTGGAGATGTTTGTGTCCCGGGATTTAAATATGATACTTTATGGGTAAGAAATCATTCATTCAATAATGCTTATATGGCTTCGACAAACCTTTATGGTACAAATTTTGAAGATTTCACCGTTGCTTCCGCAGGCAGTTTCGCATTGTCCCCTTGCGATTCGCAGATGATTATTGTCGGGTTCATTCCAAAGACTCCGGGTGATAACAAGAATGCTAAACTGGGTGTAAACATAATAGGAGGGACAACATTCACAATTGACCTTCTCGGCAATGCAAAAGAGATGACTGCTGTACCAAAGGATACATTAGTTGAAATTAATCCGGCATTTTGCGGTATGAAAACTGTTGATTCGCTTGAATGGACATCATCAAGTCCTGCAAACATCATTACTGCCATTCAAAAAGTAGAAGGCACTTATGAAATTGTATCGGAATCAACGCTGCCAATAAATGTTTATACAAATGGTGTTTATACTAATTTTTCTTCTTCGCCTCCCGATACAGGATGGTTTACTTCCCGATTTAAAGTGACATTATTACCTTGTATGAAGGATACTTTTATTACTGTTAGGGCTTATGGAGTATCTCCTATAATAACTTCAGACGACAGGATAAATCTCAATTTGATTTGCAAGCTTTCCGATTACGATACAATTCCGGTTCATAATACAGGGAATAGTGTTCTTGAAATAACAGATTATCAGTTCAATCAGGCAAATAAGGCATTCTCATACAACGGATGGACAAGTGGGAGAACCTTACCTGTTACAATAAATCCAACTGAATCCGATTCCTTGATTATCAAATTCACACCGCCGATTAATGGTTCACACAGTGCTGTCCTTACACTTACAAATAATGATTCGACAAAAATTCGCGGAAGGAAAAATCCGTTCTATATTTCTATTTCCGGTATAGCCACATCAACCGATGTGATACCAAAAGATTCTGTTTTTGATTTAGGTGATATTTGTCTCGGGGATTCGGCAGTGATTCAATTACCAATAAAAAACAGGGGTGATTTAACAGCAACATTGCAAAATCCGATAGTGAATAATAAATTATATAAAGTTTCCATTCAGGGTAAAACTTTTCCCGTTCAGATGAGAACAAACGATTCCTTAATGTGCAGGATTACTTTTAAACCCGATTCAACAAAATTTTATAATGATACGATTACAATATCTTCGTTGCCTTGCTTCGAAGTGATGAAAATAGTAGTTAAGGCAAATTGCATTGACTCATATTTAACACTTGAACCGGATTCAATATCAGGAACTATTCAGACAGGACTGCCATTGAGGAAAACAGTAACGGTACATGCATTCGGTAATATACCGATGAGTATAAATTCAATCCGGTTGGATCCACCCGGAGCTGGCTGGACTATTAATCCTTCTCCCACTCTGCCATATAATATTTTAGGGGGGGAGAGTGTTGATTTTACAATTGATTTCACATCATCAAAAGATACATTATTAGATGCAGGACTTGTTTTCGGAATTGAAAGTCAATGCCCGATGGAAACAGGGATACCTGTAAAATTATTGAGTCACAGCGTATGGCTGTTGACATCTGCTGATTCTGTTGGCTTCGGATTTAAAAAATGTTCACCTGTATTAGTTTATGATACCCTTACAATAACTAACGGCGGTTCGATTGATGACACATTGACAAGACTCGAAGTCCAACCACAAGGTTTGCCTTTCGGCATAATAAATATGCCGTCATTGCCACATGTAATACCTGCCGGAATTAGTGAGAATTATATTATATCATTCGATGCATCGATAGAAGGAAATTTTTCCGGAAGTATTTTTATCGATTCGAAAAATCTGAGAGGATTATCAATTAATCTTCCTGTATCGGGTGAATACAGGAGAGTAAATTCGATTCCACCTGCTGTCGGTTTTGATTATGGCGATGTCGAACCATGCGAAGATACAATAGTAAGAGCATTTTACTTAAAAAATACAGGAACACTTACCGACTCATTATCAATAAGTAGAAAAAACAATCTTCCGGGGTTTAATATTATTCCTGCTAATAATTTAATTGTTAATTCAAATGATAGTGTACTGGTTAAAGTAATTCTCATACCGGAAGAATTCAATAATCAGGGGAATTTCAGCGAACAATTTACATTGACGAGTGAAGTTTGTAATGTAATTCATACGATTGATGCAGATGTCAATATTATCAAGCCGCATTTGACGATAGAACCGGCAATCCTTGAATTTAAAAATATATGGATTGGGGATTCAGCTATAAAATATATTGATATAAAAAATGAAACCAATTATAATAAGATAATTGATTCTCTTGCAATTGTGCCTCCTTCAAACCAATTTAAATTTATTTCTTCATATCCGATTATAATAGTTCCCGACGGTTCTCTAAGAATTCCTGTAACATTTATTGCTAAAACCGAAGGACAGGAACAAACCCGTTTTGAAGTAATTGAAAAGTCGGTTTGTATTGACACGAGTTATGTTGAATTATTATCTGATGTTCCGAAAGAAATATATAATACAACAGTTAAACTTGGGAATTACCGTGCCGAACAAATGGATACACTAACAATCGAAGCAGAACTCATTGATGCAGTGCCGCGTGTCAAACCGGATAAGCTCGATTTCTCTATGGCATACAATAAACGATTATTCTATCCTCTCAGAGTGTCTGTTAAATCAGGTAACTCAAAACAACCTGTAAATTTTAATTATCTTGGCGATACGATTAAAGCATCGATTGATAAGCGTTATTCTGAAGAAATTTTGAAAGAAGCCGGAAATATTATTTTTATTGATGGCTTGATCTTGTATTCATTCCCGGATTCAACCGGACTTTTTGTAGCCGAATTCAAACCCCAGACAAATAAAGTTGTTAATATAAACAAAATTGACGGTTCGCTAAAAGTATTGAATGTATGTCCCGCAACAGGTGGATTTTATCTTAAGCTTGAAAACCGGCTGAAAACCGAACTTGGCGAATCTGTAATTAATACTGATAATCTGATTGTCAAAGTGCTGATTCCCGAAACTCAAGTGATAGATGCAGACATTTGGGATGTGTTAGGAAACAGGGTTCACAGCGAACGAATTAATATTAAAGACGAAACGAGTTCATTTTCAATACCTGTTACAGGATTATACAGCGGTGCGTATATTTTAACATTGAAATCGGACAAATCTTTTTATGCAAAATATAATTTCATTATCTACCGCTAAAAAATTTCAGGAGAAATATGTTCAAATCAGTAATAATTATTTTTTCATTTATATTCCTTTCTAACATATTTTCTCAAGCATTGATACCTATTATACAGGATGATAAGATGGGGTACATTGATACAACGGGCAGGATTGTTATCGAGCCAAAATTCAAACCTGATATCGAGGAGTTTACAATTCGGCTTGGCAATAAAAATCTAAACGGTTTTATATTCAACAGAAGTGCATATTTCAGTGATGGATTAGCAATTGCAAAAAAACCGATTAAGTTTCTTTTCATCACATTCGGTTATCATTTCGGCTACATAAATCAAACGGGAGAATTTGAATTTGAAACCGACAATGATGTGCTCGAACCCTTCTCATCAGGACTGGCGCCGATGATTATTGATGACAGATACATCGGTATGGGTTATGATTATAGATACGGATATATCAATGTAAAAAACGGAATAGTAATAGCACCAATATTCGACTATGCAGGATATTTTTCCGAAGGAATGGCACTTGTTATAATGAACGATAGATTTATTTACATTGATACTTCGGGTAAACCGGTAATTACATCTGAATTCGAAGACGCATTCGGTTTTTCTGAAGGGCTCGCTGCAGTTAAACAAAATGGTAAATTCGGATTCATAAACAAAAAGGGTGAAATCGTTATCAAGCCGCAGTTCGGGAGGGCATGGAAATTCAAAAACGGGTTGGCAAGAATTTATGATGGCAAATATTTCGGATTTATTGATTCAACAGGAAAAATAATTGTTTCCCCGAAATTCGATGATGCAAACGAATTCTCCGAAGGGCTAGCCTCTGTCGGCATTGGTGGGAAGTACGGATTTATTGGTACTGACGGTAATTATAAAATAATTCCTTCTTTTGATAATGCTGGTAACTTTTCAAATGGCTTGGCTGCAGTCGAAAAGGATTACAAATACGGTTTCATCAACAAGGATAATCAATTTATAATCGAACCAAAATACGAATTTGCACTCGGCTTCAGGAAAGGATTAGCACTGGTCTGGGAGAACGATACAGTAAAATATATCAACAGACAAGGGAAAGATATCTGGGTGTTTGAGGAATAATGAATGGTGAATAATGAAAGTGAATAGTGAATAATCGAGGAAATTTATATTATTTATATTTTTTCCGACCTGGAAAGATAGCCCCATTTTCGATTCATGTATAAGTGTATTTCATAAATTCTGCAAAGCATTTCAAATATTAAATTGATAAAGAATAATATTTTGTGTAAATTTAATTACAGATGAATTCCATTTTAGCTGTGATGTAGATTAAAATATATTATAAATAAATATGGAGTTATTGATGAAAAAGAAGGAAGACATCGCAACAATAAAGCAAAATATAAAAGATTCATTCTTTTCTTTAACCGATGAGGACCAGGCAGAATTGCTGAAAGAATTATCAACCGTTTCGGGTACAGCAGTCTCAATCAACGATTTTTCAACGAAGCACCAACGTGTGTGCGGACAGAACATTCAATTTTCTTCTGCCCACAGAAGCGGACCGAGTCACAATCCAGTGGTAAGCATAACAGTTCATACTGCCTTCGGCTCATTTGCAGGGGAGGGCAGCAACCAGAAAATCGCCAAAGCGAATGCAATTGCCAAAGCCGAAGAAGAAGCTCCCTGGAGCAATCTGAAAGTGGAAAGGGAATAAAATTAAATTGACAAAGAATGAAATATTGCGTAAAATTAAGTTGTTGTTGTTATTAAAATTTACTTTATACAGAAAATTTTTTTAATTACTTTTGCTTTTAATGTATAAGTAAGGATTGAAATGACATCAAGAAAAGAATTAATTTTATCATATTTGAATGATATTAAATCTGCAAATAAAGAATTAATTAAAAAGGAACACTTCAAGGACCTCCTTAATAAATTATACTCTGAAAATGATGAAATTCTTAAAATCATAAATAAAATCAGTAAAGGTGCCGAGACAACAATTTTAAACATACCAAGAAAAGACAAACTTCATCGTGGCAGTGCCGATACATTATATAATAAAATTATCATCGAGTTTGAAAATGATTTAAAGACTTCATTAAATCATGCAAAAGAACAGTTAGCAGGATATCTTTTAGGAAAATTCAATTCAGGCGAAGGTTATAATTTTACTTTAATTGCATCGGATTTTATTAATTGGAAAATTTATTCTCCTGATGTTTCATGTCTTGAAAAACTTGATAGTATAAAAGAAGATGAACTAATTTTAAATGAAATCAGTAGTGTTTCATTTACCTTGAACGAGAATAATACTGATGATTTCTACTTCTGGCTCGACCGCTTCCTGTTTAAAACAGAAAGAATAAAAGCAACTCTTAAAAGTGTAGAAGAAGCATTCGGACATCATAGTAATGTTTTTATAGAATGTTTTCGTGAATTAAAAAAGTGGTATAATAATGCAAAAAAATTTGGCGAAGTTCAGGTTGCATTCGATGAATGGTCAAAATTTTTAAGCATTGCATACGGCTCTTATGAAGCAACCGATGAGAATTTTATGATTCATACATATCTGAGTGTATTCTCAAAAATGCTTGCATATTCGATTATTACAAATGATGAATTTATTAATGATGATGAAATGAAAGATATCATCAGCGGTCAAATATTTAATAATAATAATATTAACAATTTTGTTGAAAATGATTTCTTTTATTGGGTAAAAAACGAACGGATATTTAAAAATCTAAAGAAAGTGTTTCGGATAATCGCACAGGAAATATCTGCTTATGATTTTAAAAATGTCGATGAAGATGTGATGAAAGGGGTTTACCAGGAATTAATTGATTTAGATACCCGGCATACACTGGGTGAATACTATACTCCCGACTGGCTATGCGAAAGAATTGTCAACGAATTTAATTTTAAAAATGATGATAAAATTCTTGACCCCGCATGTGGCAGCGGTTCATTTTTAAGAGCGGCAATACATAGGATGAAGCTATTATATCCGGCAAAACCTATTGATGAATTATGCAATCAGATTTATGGTATAGATATTCATCCGCTATCAGTGCAAATATCAAAAACAACAGTTCTTATCGCATTATCTGAAGAATTATTAAAAAACAAACAGCCAATTCATCTTAATATTATTTTAGCAAATACATTACTTGCACCCGATGGAGTAAAAGACCTTTTCGGCGGGCAATTCAGCTTGACAATAGATAAAGAACAATATAAACTGAACACTCAAATTCTCGATGATGTAAGTTTATTCGATGAGGCATTAGATATTTGTGAAAAGGTAGCCGAACAAACACTTGGTCGGAAACAGGAAACAAAAGAGGAATTTGAAAAAACATTAAAGAAAATTTACATAAATGGGGGACTTACACAGCAAGTTATAGAGAGCTATTACACAATATATCTTGCATTTAAAAAAGTTAAAGAATCAGGTAGAAACAGTATTTGGAAATTTATTATTCAAAACCTGTACAAGCCATACTTCTTAGCAGGTAAATTCGATTATGTAATCGGGAACCCACCCTGGTTTACATACAGTTCAATAAAAAATGAGGAATATCAGGATATTCTAAAACAGATAGCAGAAAAGTATCGAGTAAAGCCAGAAAAAGTTGCAAATTTTCCTCACCTAGAAATAGCAGTAATATTTCTAGCATATTGCTGTAATTATTTTTTAAAGGATAATGGTAAACTTGGGTTTGTACTTCCAAGAAGTATATTAAATGCTGATCAACACGATAATACACGCTCAGGTAAAGCCCAGGGATTTCGTTTGATAAATATTTGGGATTTGATGGATGTTACTCCATTATTTAATATTCCATGTTGTGTAATGTTTGCTATAAAAGTAAAAAATAATAGGGAATTACCGGCAACAGGTCTTGATGGATTATCTATTAATGGAAAACTCAAGGAACATAATTGCCATTTGCCGGTAGCAAAAAAATTTTTAAAAGAAGAAAAATTAAAATGGTTTGTTGTTCAACATGGTCTGACATCAGCTCTTTCTACCACCAGGAAAAAGAAACAAAACAAAATTAATCTTTATAAAAAGAAATTTAAACAAGGTGCAACTATAGTACCTCGAACCTTTTATTTTGTTGAACTTGATCAGAAAAAACCACTGGATTTAATTGATAGAATTGTAAATTTAAAAACAGCAGAATCAATAATACCTGATACAAAGGAACCATGGAAGAAATATCATATGAAAGGAAGAATTGACAGCAGATTTTTATTCAGAACAGTTCTTTCCAAAAGTATTTTACCATTTTCTATATATAATCCAGATATGATAGTACTACCAATTTTTATTAATAAAGATGAAAATAACAGAAAGACAATAGACATTAAAAGCTATGAGGAAATTCGCCGTGAAGGTTATATCTATACTTCAGACTGGTTTTTTAAGGTTAATAATTATTGGGAACAATTAAAAACCGAGAAATCTAAAAAGATGTCACATATCAATAGACTTGACTATCACAAGGGTTTAACTAATCAAAATTTGAATTTGCCATATTTGGTTTTATATAATGCTTCAGCAAAAGATGCAAATGCTGTAGTTGTTAAGAGAAAGGATTTTGACCTTGAATTTATTGTGGAGAGTAAAGCTTATTGGTTTGGTACAACGAAAATTAAAGAAGCCAATTATTTAACTTCAATATTAAATTCAAGCGTATTAAATTCTTTAATAAAAGATTTTCAAACAAGAGGATTATTTGGTCCAAGAGATGTACATAAAAAAATACTTGACATTTATTTCCCTGAATTTGATAACACAAATAAAAAGCATCTTAGATTAGCTGAACTTGGTGAAAAGGCACATAAGAAATCAGAGAAATATTTAAAAGATAATCCTCCTAAACAAGAACTGACAACATTCCATCTTGGGAGAATTCGTTTAACAATTAAGAATCATCTCAAATCCGAATTAGATGAAATTGATAAAATTGTAATGGATATAATTAAATAATTTCCCACTCACAACGGTATATTCCCATGTTTACGCGGAGGATTCTTATCCACTTTGTTTTCTAATAATGAGAATGCTTCGATTAAGCGTTTGCGTGTGTCCTTCGGCTCGATGACCTCGTCAATATAGCCGTAGGAAGCCGCAATATAAGGATTAGCAAACTTCTCGTTGAACTCATTAATCAATTCGGTTTCCCTTTGCTCGCTTTCTTCGGCAGATTCGATTTCCTTCTTGAAAATAATTTCCACGGCACCCTTTGCACCCATTACCGCAAGCTCCGCAGTGGGCCAGGCAAAGTTCAAATCGCCGCGCACATGCTTGCTGTTCATCACGTCATAAGCACCGCCGTAAGCTTTGCGGGTAATCACAGTAACCTTTGGCACTGTCGCCTCGCAATAAGCATAAAGCAGTTTCGCACCATTGGCAATTATGCCGCCCCATTCCTGGTCAGCACCGGGCATGAATCCGGGTACATCTTCGAAAGTGAGAATGGGAATGTTGAATGCATCGCAGAATCGGATGAAACGTCCTGCCTTGCGTGATGAGTTTATGTCGAGCACTCCTGCCATTATTGCCGGCTGATTTGCGATTACACCGATTGACCTGCCTCCGAGCCGGATGAATCCAACGATTATGTTCATTGCCCAATCCTTATGCACTTCGAGGAACTCTCCTTTGTCTGCAACTTTGCGGATGATTTCCTTCATATCATAGGGCTGATTGGGATTTGCCGGAATGATATATGTTAAGTCGTCATCCTCCCTGTCCACCGGGTCATCATTAGGAATATATGGCGGGTCTTCTGCATTGTTAGCAGGAATGTATGACATCAGCTTTTTCACGATTTCCATTGCTTCCATGTCATTGTCCGCAACAAAGTGAGCAACACCGCTTTTCGATGCATGAACATCCGCACCGCCGAGTTCATCCGAAGTCAAATCTTCATGCGTAACTGTTTTAACAACCTTGGGACCTGTAACAAACATATAAGAAGTTTTTCTCACCATAATGATGAAGTCGGTAATCGCAGGTGAATAGACAGCACCTCCCGCACAGGGACCCATCACAACAGAAATCTGCGGCACAACTCCGGATGCGAGCGTGTTCAGTAAAAAAATATCTGCATAGGCACCAAGCGAAATTACACCTTCCTGCACACGCGCTCCGCCTGAGTCATTCAGCCCGATAACAGGCAGTCCGCTCTTCATAGCCATCTGCATTACTTTGACGATTTTCCTCCCGTGCTCTGCCGCTAAGCTTCCACCAAGAACCGTAAAGTCCTGCGAAAAGAGAAAAACTTTCTGCCCGTTGATTGTGCCGTGTCCCGTAACTACACCATCGCCGAAAAACACTGTTTTATTTAATCCGAATTCATGTGAATGATGATGGACAAGGCGGTCAATCTCGCGGAAAGAGCCGGGATCGAGCATGAGGTCGAGCCGCTCGCGAGCAGTCAGCTTTCCTTTTGCGTGCTGGTCGTCAATTCTTTTTTTTCCGCCGCCGAGAAGTGCTTTTTCCTGAATTTCTCTCAGCTTATGAATTTTTTTGTCAATCGATTCCTTATTAGCATCCATAAATAATATTTCGTTGATAATGGTTAATTGTTTTGTTCGTGTAATCACAAAAATATATGAAATGAATTAATTAATCAGTAAATAATTGAAAATATTTTTTTTAACCATATTATTTAGTGAAACGATGATATACATCAAATACAAGAATTAGACTGTCATTCTGAGGAGTGAAACGACGAAGAATCTCTTATAACATCTGAGATACTTCGCTACGCTCAGAATGACAATTTTAAGGTTTTATTATGTATCAAATGAATAATTTGGGTTTAAAATATTATTATATTATATTAGTCTAATCATATAATATTGCATTATCATTCAGATGCATCAAAGTTAATTGTATCCTGATTGCAATGAGCAAGAAACAAGAAAATAGTGTTCGTAAAACCGCCAATTATTCAGTCAGTGATTTGACACCTCGAGAACTGCTTGAAGCAATACTAAATAATTATAAGTCTGCCGGCTTTTCTGTTAAGCAATTCTGCATTGATAAAAATACGAATAGCTCTACCATTACAACGCAATTTTCAAAACGCTATGGTTTTTGCCCTTCCACAATTTTGGAAAATTTACGGCTCGAAGATTATTTATTTATGCTATGGCGGCCTGGTATAAAAATCGAAGAGGTAGGAGCACAATCCGGTTTCGGCAGTTCACGCAGAACCAGAGCTGTTCTAAATAAGCATTTAAACAAAAGTCCCAATTCTTGTCATAAAGCTTTACTCGAAGATAAAGGAAACACCAAAGTGATGGAATTATATGTCAGATTAATATGGAATGGACATAGGCCTGATGATCTATTGGGGGATGTATGGGAGCATTTCGATAGGGACATAAAAGATTTATTATCAATGTTTTCTCCGAATATATTGTTGAAAAAACAGCCGAAATAATAGCCGAAATTTTGGTACTTGACTTACAGAAATTTATTTTATAACTTAGTACCGGAAATGAATAAAAGTAGAAATAATTGAATAATCAGTATAAATAATGCAATTTAAGAATTGCAAAAGTGAAACTAGATTTCTTAAATAATTTTTACCAAATTTTCCGGAGGAACATTGCTAGACAAAACAAATCAAAACAGCAGAAGCAGTAGGACATATCAATTTTGATGAGCATTAACAAACAAAAGGACTAACGGGATGCTTCCCGTCAGTCCCCGTTACATCGCTTGAATATATAATTAAATGCAAATCAAGCGGCAATTCAAAAATATGCTTTTCGTTGAGAAAAGCAAAATTGTAGGGAGGATTTATGAAAAAGTTTTTTCTTATTCGTTGCTTTTTTAGCAGTACAATTCTATTCTTATGGACAATCTGTACTTTGTGAACCTATGGCTATGTATCCTGAAGTTTATATCTGTCAGACACCGGTACAATGTTCAACTGAAGTCAATTTAGATTGCGGTAGTTTTACGGCTCATTATACCTATCGGTTTTGTGAAGATAAACAAACACATTATTGGGTCTGTACTATTCAACTAAATATAGTAATAGAAGACATACCGGTAGATTGTTACGATGAATTTTTTGGAGAGGAAATTGGTTTTTTTGACGGTATTATGGAAGATATCCTTGCGGATATTTATGATGGTTCGGATTGCGGTCAGGAATGTAAACCTAATCAACTAAATCCATGCGGATATTACTATGATTTTTATGTTGCTTCTTGCTGGAAATGGAGCGTATCAGAAATAAATCCTAATCCACCATACGATCCAACAAAATATAAACTGGAAGCATGTTCTGATAATGGGTGTTGCAGGATAACCTGGGAAATTTGTATCATTGACGGAGAGCCACACTATATAAAGATATCGCAAAATCCTGAATTAGAATGTAGGCCTCACCCGGAGAATGGATGCTATATGATTTTATGCGGAGAGGATTAGTAATTTTTAAAATTAAATTATGATATATCAAAATAATAATAATTATTATATCGTTAATAATTATATCCGTCCCTGTTCAAATGGGACGGATATAAATTCAGGGATTAAGCAATTATTATTAAAACTCAAAAAATATTCAAAATAATTTATGAGGTTTTTATGTTTAGTTCATCAAAAATTATCATGTTTGTATTGATTATTTTTACATTAATCTCAGGCACACAAACAACTAAAGCCCAACTGCGAAACCAGTGGATTATTGCTGATAGCAGCAGTGATTATATTAATTTAGGCATTTGTTATGCTGATAAAGATAATATTATTACAATGGCTCAAAATATTTCTAATTACAATATAATTAAAAGAACAAATGATGGCGGCAAGAGTTGGAATATGATTTATTCCGATACAACAAAACTTGAGAAGTGGGAATCATTTGCTTATCCTTCCAAAGATAAAATAATTATTGCGGGTGAAGACAAGGAGATAATATACAAGGAAAAATATAAAAAATACGATAAAGAATATGGATTATTAATAATTTCCAATGATTCAGGAAAATCATGGTCTAAAATTAATCTTGATTCAAATTCTAGATTGTCGGATTTAACGATGCTTGATGCTCAATATGGTATTGCTTATAAGATTGCTTTGGGGAATTATTTTAACCCGGACGCATATGATACAAACGATTCGATTCTGATTACAGAAGATGGTTGGAAATCATGGAGTGCTGTACCTATTCCTTATGAACTAAAAGATAAAATAATGCAACTGAAATGTTTTGAAAAAAACATTTTTTTCATGAAAATATTTGATTATAATGCAGATAAAAGTAATCTCTATATTTCAGAGGATGGGGGTTTAAATTGGACAATATCGGATGCTCCTTATTATTCAGAAAAAATAAAATTTATTGATAGAAACACAGGCTGGGCAATTGGACGTACAGACACTATTTTTAAGACAACAAACGGGGGGCAGACATGGTCTTTTCAGCGTAACATTGAACCAGGTACATCTTGGAAGGTTTATACTGATTTGGATTTTGCAGATGAAATGCATGGAATTGTTGTCGGACACAACAAAATGATGCTAACGTCGAATTGGTTATATATCCATCCCTGGACGGAGCTTATACAATATACGATTATTATAAAATTTTAAAAAGAACAAATAATAAAATATTAAAAGCACCGACTATAAAAAGGACAATATTTGCAAATTTTGTTCCTATTGCAGGGAATATACTTGAGTGGGATAAAATCGAAGGTGCTTCACATTATGAGTTAATAGCTTACAAAACAAACCGGGATTCCGCAAATAATTTTCCAACATTTCAATTTGTAAGGAATTATATAGTAACAGATACAAACCTTACACTTGATACATTGGAATACAACATGGTGTATCAATTCAAAATCAGGGCATACAATGACTCATTATCAAGCGAGTGGAATCAAGGCATAGAGAATTTATATACTTTAAATTCTAAGGATGAACTATCAGTGCCAGTCATAATATATCCCGAACCGTATTCTGATTTGTACTACCCTTCTAAGATGACAATGAGATGGTCTTCGAATGAAAATGTGGACAGCTATGAAATGATATTATATGAAACAGACATTATAAATAAAATAATATTAATTCATGAAACAGAATTAAAAGATACATCATATTATGTAGATATATTAACTCCACTTACGGATTATATTTTAAGCGTAAGGTCAAAAAGGAATGACACATTAAGCGAATGGGCGAATTCATATTTCATAACGGAACAATCAACAGATATTATTGAATCAGAATCAAAGAAACTAGATATGATGATTAAAATTATTCCTAATCCTGTAACAAGCACTTGCAAAATTCTATTTAATTATGAACCAATTGATTTAATTAGTTTGAAATTATTCAATTCGATGGGTATTGAACTTGAAGACTTGACAAGGGCTGCACAGTTGAATATTGGTGATGATTTATTGGAATTGAATTTATCATCTTTAAATAGTGGGATATATTTTATTGTTGCAAAAAATAACCGAAACATTTATTCAACATCATTTGTTGTGATTAAATAATATGTGAGGTGATTATGAAACTGTTAAAATTGATATTTATTTTATTTTGCTTTTGTAATACATTATTGAATGCAAAAGAAACAATTTCAATACCCCTTACAAATGCAGGTGATTCCTGCTTTACAGAACCACGAATCTTTTTTGTAGATGTAGATAAAAATAACGTTTGGGATATACTTTTTTATAAAGGGTGCAATTCGAAATCATTAGCTTATTCTCTTCTGGTTCAATCATTTGTGGAAATTAATATTAATCAAACTGCCTATCTAACCGATGGCACTATCGAAACCAAAAATTTCATTATTCTAATTTATGACTCCGGCACTTACAAATATACTCACAAACTCTTTTTCGATCCTCAAATATCTAAAGCCATCCTCGAAGATTATACAGACAACGGCAGCGACCTCACCAGTTACGAAGAAGCAGACAATTATTTCTATACACAACAAATGGGAACTATCCTACTGATTACAAAGAAGGCAGAAATAGATGTTCAGTCAGTTTTGCTTTGCAGTCTGGATGGCAGAATCATTACGAATCTGCAGAATATTGGGGGCTGGTCGCAGTTTTCATTCGATATGTCATTAGAGCCAAGCGGGATTTACTGCTTCGCTTCATAGCAAGAGACATGGCATTGACGAAGCGGGTTGTGTATTTGAGGTGAAAGTGTTAGGTGTTGAATTTTGTGTTGAGTTGAAAATTAAATCATAAAAATTTTATTGAAAATTGAAATTTTGAATAATCGGCTTTTGCTTTCCATTTCCTTTCTTATCCCCTCTATTATCTCCTGCTTCTGCTTTTCGGTGAAATCGTTTTTGTAGTATCTCAGGAAGAATTGCACCCGGCGTTCTTCTTCGGGCAGGTCTTCGGGAATGGATGACCATACGATTTGACGGGCAGTCTCATTCAGCTCAAGCCGATATTGATTCTTTCCTTACCGGTAAGAGACATCATTTAATCACGGTAAAATTTCTCGAATTCAGGCGATGTGTCAGTCATTCTTTATCCTTTGAAATAAATCCGTTAAATTTAACTTTTCAATAAACATTTTGAGATATTATTTATTATATCCGGTATCCATCAAATTTTAACGTCTCTCAATTGGTAATCCGAATTACGTTCTTTTTGTCCATAACAGTTTTGATATTATCAAATCCTCTTTTGAAACAATATAAATATCAGTATCATTAATTTTACTTTTATTCTTCTTTTGAATTCAATCGTTCTGTATTCATCTTTCTTTCTGATGATAAAATCAATTTTGGTATAAGATTGATTATGCAAAATGTTAAATGATGATTGTTGTCTTATTGATTCTTCAATCACATCTTTATCGATATAATATTCATCCTTAAATTTATTGAATAGCTTGTCAATACTTCCAATGAAAAGCTCTATTACAATATCCCTCGTCATTAGCGGGATGGCATAATAATTCATGGCAAATGAACAGGAAGCATGTATTCGATATCAAGCCCGTTAAGCTTGGCTACAACATCTTTTAATATATCAAATTCGCTTTGCATAAATTTGTAAGAATTCAATAAGGAAATAATTCAAATATACAGAGACAAATATAAGTAAGATAAATGTAATAAGGGACGAATTGTAAATTCTTAATTTTTAATTATTAATTGGTTAACTTATTTTTCTTCGATTGAAGTAAATAGCTCAATTAACCTTTCAAAATCATTGCTCGAGTAAAATTCAAATTCAATAGAACCGGTTTCTTTTGTTTTTGTACGGATTTTAACTTCAGTACCGAACAAATGCCTGAGCTTGTCTTCTTGTTCTCTGAGAATGATAGCAACTTCATCGCTGATTTTTAATTTTTTTGCTGCTTCCTTCGTTTCAGTTCCGGCACTGATACCGTCTTTGCCTATAGTGATTTTACCGGATTCGACATCCCTGACTAAATTCTCCGTATCCCTTACAGACAGCCCTTTTTCGAGAATTTGCTTCCATACGAGAGACATTCTTTTCGGATTAGTAAGACCGAGCAAAGCGCGTGCATGACCCATCGAGAGTTGGCGTTTGCGAATGCTTTCCTGTATGTCTTCGGGCAATCTAATGAGTCGCAGAAAGTTGGTAATTGTTGACCTGTCTTTGCCGACTTTTGTGGCGACTTCTTCCTGTGTAAGTTGGCACTCATCCATGAGCGTTTTATAACCGTAGGCGGTTTCAATCGGGTTCAGGTCTTCTCTCTGCACATTTTCGATAAGAGCGAGGACAATTGAATCGGTGCTTTCGTCAACATCGAGAACAATTGCAGGAACTTTTTCCATTCCGCCTGCTACCATTGCCCTGAGTCGTCTTTCTCCGGCAATAAGTTCATAACCATTGACAGACCTTCTGACAGTAATAGGGTTGAGGAGGCCATGTTCAAGAATCGAGCTTTTCAGACCATCGAGAGATTCTTTATCAAAATCCTTACGCGGCTGGTATGGATTATAATTTATTTTAGCAATTTCAACCAGGACAAAATTACCTTGCCTTTCTTCTTTGTCATCTTCGGCAAATTTGAACCCTTTATCAGTGTACTCGATTGAGGGTAGAAGTGCTCCTAATCCTTTTCCTAAGCCCGTTGTTTTTCCTGATTTTGACATATAATCTCTTCCGTGATTTTATAATATTACTTATAAATTAAGAAATTTTCTGTTTCTTTCTATAACTTCTTTCGAGAGGTCTATATAATTTTTTGCACCGGAACTGAAAGCATCGTATAAAATTACTGGCTTGCCGTGGCTTGGTGCTTCAGATAATCTTACATTTCGGGTAATGATAGTATTGAATACCTTGTCCTCAAAATGCTTTTTCACCTCATCAACAACCTGGTTTGAGAGCCGGAGCCGTGAATCGAACATTGTAAGCAGGACACCTTCGATGTTCAGTTTTTGATTCAACCTGTATCTTACGATTGAAATTGTATTCAACAATTGTCCCAAACCTTCGAGAGCATAATATTCGCATTGAACCGGAATCAGAACAGAATCTGCTGCTGTCAGTGCATTCAACGTAAGCAGGCCAAGCGAGGGCGGACAGTCAATAATTATGAATTTATAGTCTTCCTTTATCTTATCAAGGATACCTTTCAGAACGAGTTCGCGGTTGGGCCTGTTTACCATTTCGATTTCGGCACCAACGAGATTGATGTGAGATGGCAATATTTTCAGATTAGGCATACCTGTTTGAATAATCGCATTTTCGACAAATTCTCCGTTAGTCAACACCTCATAAATTGAAGTATCCAATTCTCTCGATTCGATTCCGACACCATTAGTTGTATTTGATTGTGGGTCAATGTCAACGAGCAGAACCGGGAAATCCATAGCTGCAAGAGACGCAGCAAGATTTACTCCGGTAGTTGTTTTACCGACACCACCTTTTTGATTAGCAATCGCTATTATTTTTCCCATAAAACCTAATATCTATCCCTGTGCAATCATGTATATGAATAATTCAAAATTACCTATTTACAAACCATACTTTATCGAGTAAAAAAAGAACGCTGTTAAAACTAATGAGTGTCTGATTTTTCCTTCAAGAATCATATTTTTTATTTTGCTAACCGGAACTAAAACCACTTTTATATCTTCATGACTGTCGAGCTTTTGCTCATATTTCAATTCACAGTCAAACCAAACATAAGAATAACACTTGTTATTTAAAAATGCCGGATTAGGAGTATTTTCTCCGAGTAAAACCGCTTTCCCTTTACCTTCGTAGCCAGTCTCTTCTCTGCACTCTCTTTCGCCTGCATTAACCGGTTCTTCATTAAGATCAACAAGCCCTCCCGGAACCTCAAGGGTGATTTCATCAGTTCCCTGTCTGTATTGTTCAATAAGAATTACTTTTTTTTCCTTTGTAATTGGTATTATATTCACCCATTTAGGAGAATTCAAAACAACAAATTCTCCCTCTTTTCCGGATTCGGGATGTCTTCGTCTAATCCATGATAAATCAAATATTTTAAAATTATCAATTTCTCTATTATTTACTGTTTCCCACTTCTGTATTTGTTTATCGGTCATTTTCTAAAATGATATAGTCCTTTCGATTAAATAAGTTGTGTAATAAGAATCATGGTTGCTATCAATATGACATTAACCATTCAAAATTCGTAATTAAAAAATGGAGAACCCCATTTTCACTTTATGTGAATGATGGGGTTACTCATCATTGCAATTGCAAAATTAACAATATTTAATTATTATTCTTTACTTAATTATATTGAACCTCTTTTTGAATAACTGAGTCGGTGTTTGCATAATAACGAAATAAACTCCGTCGGGTAAATTGTTCGCATCAAATGAAAGAGTTCCATTTCCCGATTTCATATAATCGTTTGCAATTTCAAGCATTTTATCTCCGAGTACATTGGAAAGCCAAATCTTAGTCAATCCAGGTTCTGATAAAAAGAATTTAACTTCGGTTATTCCATTAGTAGGATTCGGATTGATTGCCTGTAATACTGCAGGAGGAGTTGCATCGAACAAACGTTTAGTTCCGTTCGGGTCAACGCAGACACCCTTGAGAGTCAGTTTACTGACAACTGTATCGAATTTGATTTTACCTTTAGTGGAACGGCTGTTCTGTAAAATGATATATGTAGTGTCAGAGTTACCGAGCATCGGACGGAATTTGAAGGACTTAAGCATTGTATTACCCGAATTGGTACTTATCGGAATTCCTTTTAGTGTTACAATTCTATCACCTTTTTCTGTTTTATAGGGCAATCCTACGCCTTCGAGTACAGAAGCATTACATCTGACTTCTGTTTCAATACTATCATGGAAAGCAGAAATATTTATCGGATTTGATTGCCAAATTTCGAGGTCAAATTCCTCGCCCGGGTATTTTTCATAATTTTTTGTCTGCAAAGTTGCCGAAGCTTCGATTAAACTGAATAATCCGTCAATTGAATCGAACACAACATTATTTTTATCCGATTTTGAATTTGTAATCGTCAATGGTGTACTTGTTACATTTCCATCTGTAACTAACAAGTTTAATGTAACAACTGTTTGGTCATTATTTGTACTTGTAACAGGAAAACCTTTTAACAGCAGAGTTCTGATTCCTGCGGTTGTGCTTTCAGGGCGTTGTGGAGAAGGAGGCGGAGCTTGCTGAAGTAAACTTGCATCAAAGCTGACATCGAAATCAATAGTCGTTGTCCCTGATTCAGCAAACTTATTTGCTTTTCTCAAATAAACGGGAATCTGTACTACCTGACCAACTAATCCTGTATGTTTGTCAATTGCAATATCAACAGTTGCCTGTGACGGATTGCCAATTAATGGAATCAGCACATCACGGCAGGGCATGCCTTTCATCCTCAGGTTTGTATTAACGACAGTATCGGATGAAGGTGTGTACCGGAATGTCGCAGTCATTGACCCACCCGGCAGTATCGTATAAGAAAGAGCAGGATTTGTACTCAATAAAACAAATTGCGGGTCATCGAAAACAATATTATCCACTTTCAATCCAACTGACGTGGATGCATTCGTAATTGTTATTGTAGTATCTTTTGGTGTACTGACTGTAGAAGTTACGATAATATTCGTGTTTGTTACTTTCGGGTCATGAACAGTGCCTATGAAATGGACAGTCTTTTGAATATTGCACAAACTTTCAGTAAATATAATGTCGGCACTTATAGGACCATCTTTCGTTGGTATAAAGCTTACATCGGCTTTTGTTGTTGTGCTGTCTGTTACATCCCAGTAAGTTGATAACGAAAATTCAGAAGGAACAGAAAAAGGAGTAATACGCAATGTTTTCGAGCCGACATTTGCGAGACTAATAACTGTGTCTTTTGTTGAACCAAGGCAGACAATACCCAAGTCAATTGTTTTTTCCGGCTCATAGTTAACGCTGTCGGCAAAACCATTCAACTGAATGTCATATTGCGGATTGGATGCTGCATTGCTTTCAATATGTAAATTACATTGCTTAGGTCCGGCAAATTTTGGTGCAAATCTAACTGTAACCGGTTCCGAACTGCTTCCGGCAATACTTGCGGGCATTGTGCCGATAAGCTGAAACTCCGTAGGATTTGTTCCTGTAAAACTCCAGTTAGTAATTACCAATGGAATCGGTCCTGTATTTCGGATATTTATTATCGTATCACGGATTATATTGGCGCAATCAGCATTCTGATAAAATACAGGGTTCTCAGATGTAATTCCCGGTTGACCAATTGCATTCCCGGTGATATTGGAAATCAGTGTAATATTTGCAGCACCAGTATCCAAAACGACATTTATTTTCGCACTTTTCGGACCCTGGTTTGTCGGGTGGAATCTGAAAGTGTCGGATATACATTCACCCGGGTTTAAAGTTTTCGGTAATGTCAGCAAACCGAAATGCGAAAACATGGAGGCATCTCCAGTTTTAATATCGAAAGCTGTTACCGTAACCGGTTTACAGCTTCGGTTGCAAAACACCGAAGTGACCAATACATCTTTATCGGTATTCACAGTAGCGTCACCCATATTAACATCCCTGACGAACTGGTCAAATTGGCCGCTTACAGGAATGTTGCCAATACAGGCAGATGAAGCAATGGAATTTACAAAATCAATAACTCCCGATGAACAAAGAGAATCTGCAGGTGAATACCTGACAGTAATAGTCGTTGACGTATTATTATCTAATCTGAAAGGCGGTTTTCCCTTTACACCCCAGTTAATAATCGAATACCTTGGGTCAGTCGAAACAAATCCCGGGTCATAAAAATCGACATAATTATTTTTTGCGGTAATTTTCACCTGAACATCGCTATAAGCCGGCGGATTTGTATTTTTGAAATCTATCCTCTTAGGCGATATATCGAGAAACGGCTTTAAATTTCCAGCCACAGTAAATGTTCTGCTTGCAGTCAGATTCCCATGATTGGGGAAAGTCAGGTCAACAGTCCTGGGACCATTGGGTAAACAATCACTTGTCCATTCCACATTGCAGGGAGCAGGGTATCCGACTTGCCCGCATATCTGTAGAACCTTGTCATAGAAACCTATCAAAGAATTAGGGTCTGTTACATTCATAGCGAGATTATCGCTGATACTTCCTTCTACCCCAGCCATAGTGCTTAGATTTGCAGAGCTGGTGCCATCCAGGGTTTCAGTTCCGATTTTTACGACGAAAACATAAACACCATTTTGTCTTGCTTTGGTATAAGCAGCTCCGACTTCAAAAGGACCCGGGTCAATAGAAGTAGGAGGATAATGCTTGCCATCGGTTAAAAATATAATAACGGGTTTGTATTTAGCGTACTTTGCAATATATAATGCTGATTGGGTCGAATCAACCGTATTAGCATCCGGTTTATTTCTCAGAAAAGCAGTATTGTAATTAGTTCTGACTGAGAAATTCGGTTTTGTAGTAACAATTTGGAGTAAGCTGTCTTTATCATTTGTATACCATTGTCTTATCCTGGCAACGGTGCCGAATTCAATAATAGCACATTCGGTTAATGCAGGGTCGAGAGCTGAAATGAAATGGTCCATAGCTCTGAATGCAACTTCCCATTTTCCTTCGCCCGGTGGAGGATTGTCGTTGGTGCCGTCCATATTGTAGGACATCGATAATGAAACATCGAATATTAATATAGCGGAAAACGCCTTTTGAGTTTGTGCCGGACAAGAAGGAGAACCTGTATTATGGGTTCTGATTTTACCACTCTCATTGATAATAATATCCTGTGGCTTCCAGTCATAATTCGGAGGCCTGACCTGATTTCCGGCTGCATCTTCATAAGTATAATATGCCTTAATGTTAGGATAGCCGTTGGCATCTATATAATTTATTCTGACCGATGGCTGAGCATTTCCAAAAAACAGAAAAGTACAAATTCCTGCTGCATACATAATCCATTTGAGTATTTTTCTTTTCATCGTTACCTCTGTACAAAATATTCTCTTTCTCTATTAAACGAAATTGATTTTCATTATTTTATTTAATTATAGTAAATTTTCTTTTTAGTAATTGAGTCGGTGTCTGCATCATTATGAAATAAATTCCATCCGTTAATCCATCAGTGCTGAAATTAGCTGAATTTTCACCTGAGTTTGCATACTCGTTTTCAATTTCAAGGACAACATTGCCCATTATGTTTGTTATCCATATTTTAGTTTCTCCATTCTCAGATAAGTAATACTTTACTTCAGTAATGCTATTAGTTGGATTTGGAGTAACTGCCTCGAGTGATGCAGGATTAGTAACTTCAAACAAACGTTTTGTTCCATTCGGGTCAACACATATACCTTTAAGAGTTAACTTGCCATCGACTGTATTGATTTTAATTTTTCCTTTTGTAGAATGGCAGTTCTGCAATATAAGATAGGTAGTATCGGTATTTCCGAGCATGGGCTTGAACCTGAATGATATAAGTTTTATCTCATTAGAATCGTTTATTACAGGTATGTCTGCTAATGAAACAATTCTCTCCCCATTAAATGTATTATCTGAAATGTTTGGAGCTTCGAGTACAGAAGCATTAAATCTCAATTCGGTTTCTATATTTTCCTGTATTTCAGGATTAAGATTTTTTGCATCTTTTTGCCAAATTTCGAGGTCAAATTCTTCACCGGGGGATTTTTCATAATTCTTTGTCATCAATGTTAGAGTTGATTCGATTAATCTGAATAATCCGTCATCGGGATTGAATACCACGTTTTTCTTATCGGAAGCAGCATTTGTAATCGTCAATGGTGTTCTTGTAACGTTTCCGTCAGTAACTTTTAAATTCAATGTAGCAACCTGTTGATTATTATTTGTACTATCAACAGGTATGGTTTTAAGTGTTAATTTCCTAATGCCTGCAGTTACAGTATCGGGATATATCTGTGTTTCTTGTTTTAACAAACTTGCATCAAAACTGACATCGAAATCAATGGTGGAAGTGCCGGATTCGGCAAATTTATTTGCATTTCTAAAATAGACAGGAATTGGTACTATTTGCCCGATATAACCTGTATGATTTGTATCAATAACAATATCAACCGTTGCCTGCGAAGGATTGCCTCTTAATGGTATTAATACATCATGGCAGGGCATTCCTATCATCCGCAAGTACGTATCAATTACTTCAGTTGTATCAGGTGTGTACCGGAATGTTACTTTAATAGAATCACCCGGGGGAATGTCCCACGGTAATTGCGGAACAGAGCTTAGAAATACAAATTGCGGGTCATCGAAAACAATTGTATCCACTTTTAATCCGACTGATGAAGATGAATTGATTATTGTAACAGTTTCATCATAGCCGACACCCACATTCGAAGATACTGAAATTAATGTATTAGAAACCTTCGGGTCATGTACTGTTCCGATGAACCTGACTGTATCTTGAATATTGCACAAGTCTTCAGTAAAGATTATTACTGTATCAATCGGACCTTCTTTTGAAGGATGAAAACTGACTGATAAATCTATATTTTCTCCTCCGGTTAAATCCCAAAATGGTGAATTTAATGTCATTGTCGAGGGAACAACAACAGGTGTAATATGTAATTGTTTAGTTCCCACATTTTTGAGATTAACAATGGTATCAATTGTTGAATCAAGACAGACAACACCCAAATCGAAAGTATAGCTGTTAGGTATGTAGTTTGAACTATCGGCAAAAGCATCAATCTGAATATAATAATCATTATTACTGTCAGCATCGCTTTTTACATGTAAAGAGCATTGCTTTGCTATACCATCGTTTTTCTTCGGAATGAAACTAATTGTAACCGGAATGCTGTCGAGTGCAGGTATCGAGTCAGGCAATGGTTCGGGAATATATCTAAATTCACCTGCATCAGCACCCACTAAGCCGCTACTGTCCGGATTAATATTTAATTTTATCGGACCTGTATTCTTCAGGTAAATTATTGAATCCCTTCTCGTAATCCTACAATCTGTATGAGGAAGAATAACGGGATTAACCGAGATTAATCCGGGTAATCCAATCCCGTTTCCATAAATATTGGAGTATAGTATACCGCTGCTTGTGAGAAGATTAATTTTTGCACTTTTCGGTCCCTGGCTTGACGGGCTGAATCTGAATGTGCCGGAAATACAAATACCGGGTTTCAGAATTATCGGAAAATTCAACAGACCGAAATAAGAAAACATTTTGAAATCTCCGGTTGTGATGTTTAATCCTGTTACTGTCATTGAATTACAGCTTCTGTTGCAAAAGAAATCGCTAAAGAGAATATCTCCTTTTTCATTAACAATAACATTACCCATGTTTATATCACTGACGAACTGGTCAAATTGTCCTGTTAAAGGTAAATCACCTTTACAAGAACTGCTTGCAACCCGGTCTGAGAAAATTAATGACGCCGAAGTACAGAATGAGTCAGTCGGATTGTACCTGACAGTTATCAACCTGAATGAATCTTTAGGTAAAGTAAAAGGAGGTGGTGTTCCGCCCCAGTCAGTTACAGTAAATCTCGAGTCGGATGTAATATATCCGTCAGGAGTATAAAAGTTTACAAAATTGTTTTTTGCGGTCATCCTTACTTTTACATCGCTGGGATTGTTGGGATTTATATTTTTATAATCTATTCTTGCAGGTGAAAAAACAAGATTAGGCAACAAATTATTATTTACCGGGTAAGATGAACTTGCAGTTAATCCGCTATGATTGGGAAAAGTCAGTTCAACAGTTCTTGGTCCTTCCGGTTGACATTCGCTTGTCCATTCGGCATAGCATGGTGCAGGGTAACCGATTTGCCCGCAAATCCGAAGAACTTTATCGTAGAAACCAATTAATTCATTTGGGTCTGTGACATCCATAGCAATATTACTCTCGCCGGGTGTGGTTTCAACACTTGCCATTGTGCTAAGGTTTGCAGAATTTATTCCACTTAAAACTTCATTTCCAATCTTTATAACAAATACATATACATTCCTTTTTTTTGCTAAATCAGATGCCTCTCCAACAAGAAACGGGCCACCATCTCCATTTAAACTACTTGGATTATGGTTCCCATCAGTTAAAAATATTACAACCGGCTTATATTTTGCAAATTGTGCTATATATAATGCTGAGTTAGTAGGATCATCAACAACTTTACTGTCAATATTAACTCTATTTCTTAAAAAGGCAGCATTATAATTTGTTGTCAAAGCTTGACTGGGTTCTGTTGTAACAATTTTAAAAAGTTCGTTTTTATTATTTGTAAATCCTATTCGTTTATTTGCAAATTGACCAAATTCTATTATTGCACATTCAGTTAAAGCCGGGTCAAGTGCAGCAATGAAATGTTCCATAGCCCTGAAAGCAACCTCCCATTTTGCCTGACCTGGAGGAGGGTTGGCTTCACCAAGCATTCCATTACGCATTGATTTTGACACATCGAATACAAGTATAGCCGAGAATGCTTTCTTATTCGGGTCGGCACAAAACGGAGAACCCGGATTATGATTCATGTTTTTACCGGCTTCTTTAATAATAATATCCTGCGGCTTCCAGGTATAGTCATTTGGTCTAATCTCTTTACCGGTTGCATCCCTATAAGTGTAATATGCCTTTATATTCGGATAACCGTTGGCGTCGATATAATTAATTGCGGCAGTTTGAGCTATTGCATTAAATGAAATGAGGCAACACGATAAGAACAAAATCATTAAAAAGTAGAATTTTGTATTCATAACAACCTCAATAGAATTATTTTCACAATATATATTAGTATAAACACAAAAAAATCAATTTTGTTACAGTGTTTAAAAAAATATTTTTTTCACTACCTGCTATCGTGCCTCAATCGGTGTCTCAATCACTATATTTACAGTACGGTTAAAGAACCTGCCCTCGGGCTTGTCATTGTCGTAAAGCGGGACTTCGCCGAGTCCTTTTGCCTGTGCAGGATTAATGCCTAATGCACGTGCAATGTTTTCAGCCCTTCTTTGTGATAAGGATAAATTAAGTTCAGGGTCACCGGTTCTGTCAGTATAGCCCTCGATTTTTACAATCGAATTCTTTTGCAGAACACTCCTTGCAATACTGATAATATGCTTGTGTTCCTTTGTCAACTCGGCGGAATTGAATGGGAACGAAATGAAGCTGAATCTCGAAATTTCCTTATCGGCGAGAGTCAGGTCTTCCATTTTTCTTTTCTTAGTAATCTGCTCGATTGGCAATTCCTGTGCGGGAGATTCCCATACCTTATTGTCATTATCAGTAATTTCGAGCTTGTATTTCAATGGTTCATCGAATCTGGGGATGAACTCTTCTTCTTTTTCAATGTCCCAGTCAACATTAGGTGAAACAGGACCATCGCCCTGGAATATTTTAAGGTCGCCTCCTGTCTGCGATGTAACAATTTCCCAGCTTGAAACACCAGTTTCGGCATTAACTTTGGATTTGAACCTTATTACCGGCGGATTTGATTTAATTACAAGCTCTTCGATTTTAATCGGCTCGAATATATCAGGGTAATTAGCATCCATTTCCACTCTCATATTCTCACGCTGGCCATCAGGGTCAGTAATATTCGAAGGGAGGTCGGGTAGATTCTGTGCTTTTACTATAATCCTGTTTGGCTCGAGTCCCCACTCACTGATGAGGAAACTTTTCACTCTTTCAGCTCTACGCTGTGAAAGCCCCGTGTTACCTTTCTCCACGCCGGCATCCGAGTTGCAGCCGGTTAAAGTCAGCACTGCATTCGGATTTTTCAACATTCTCTTGCCGATAATATTGAGAATCTGGTAGTAAACATTCATTGTGCTAAGATTGAAGAGCACTTTATCATCATTTTTGAATTTTGCTTTTTCATCACTCGACATTTTCTTATAATTAATTGGAATAGCCGAAGAATTTTCATCAAAGAAGATGTATTTCAAAAACGGCTGAAGTCTCGTGGAACCGAATTCTTCAATTATCATCATAGACACAGGAGATTCGGTGCTGTCTTTTTCGAGAGAGACGGCAATTATTGTTGCATCCAGCAACGGCACTTCCGGTGGCGGCGGCGGCGGCGGAAGCGGCGGCGGAGGTGGTGGTAATGGCGGCGGTTTAGGAGGAATGATTTTCCTGGGGGCATATTTTATTCCGATTGAACCGCTGAATGTATTAATTGACCACCTGTCAACTTTTGCGACATTTGTTATACCAAAAGCATAATAAACTTCAGGAACCAGAAACCATTCATAAGAAGTATTTATTGGCAGGTCATAGCTTAAGCCGGCAAGCAATGCCAGCTCAAAAGATGATGCAGTGGGAATATCACCGGATATTTCATTCTGGACCCTTGTTCCGGTTTTTGTGAAAACACCCCACGATGACAAAAGTACTTCCTTTTGACTGAAGCTTTTCTGCATGACAAAACCACCCCGGATACCAGCATGAGCCCTGAACTGGTCACCAAGCCGGATATTGAGTTGGGGTATGAAAGCCAGTGAAGAAATTGAACCGTCAATAGTATGTTCGAAATTTTCCCAGCTTCCACGGGATGAATCGGGAAGCATAATATAAATCGGTTCTAATTTGCTTAACAAGCCATTGAGTATCATATACTGAACTTTAAAAGAGAGTTCATATTCATCGGAAACCGGAAAGCTATAATATAAACCGGCATTGATTCCCAATCCATCACCAGTTTCATATCTCGGGCAGCAGCTTGGAATATCGGGCAAAGATTTGAAATTTGCAGAGTGCATATTATAATTTAAGCCAACAAACAAGCCATAGTAATCCCGCGTCTGAAAGGGGGATTCTGCGTATTTTTGTGCTAATAAACAACTGCTAAATGCAATAAAGATAGTAATTATTTTCAGTAGTGTTCGAAACATCATTCGGTCCTATTTATTCCTGATTATTTATTTTCTTAGTTTTAAACTGTAATAGTGCTCCGCTTAAATTTTTCTAACATTTAAATTATTAATTTTAATAATATTAGAAACACTAATTAAGCAAAAAAGTTCGCAAAAAAAAAATTAATATGAAATGAAAATAATATTTAAATGATTTTTGATGAGCTTAGACAGAAAATTACTTCGATGAAGCAAAATAAATATAGAGACGCATTGCAATGCGTCTCTATAAATTTAAATGTAACAAAATGACTATTTAAATTGTTACTGTTAATATATTTGTTGAAGCGTTGAAGGAACTTGGCATTACCGTCAAATTTGTCGTAGCAGGACCATTTAAGACCACACCGTCATCTTCATTGAAAAATGAGCCGTGGCATGCACATAATATGGTTTTGCTGCCTGCATCGGGTAATTCCACTTCACAACCCTGATGCGTACATTTTGTATTGAAAACAATATAGTTTGTTCCCGGAAGTTTAACAATCATAATCGGCATGTTTTCATTCAGGTTTTGATATTTGATTTTAACACCCTCATAATCGTTTAGCAATTCAGGGTATTGAGTAACATCTATATCTTTTTTGACATTTGCAATGACCGGGCTTTCATTTTTTTCACATGAAGTTACTAATCCCGTAATAAGTGTACCGGCAATAGTAATACCGATAATCGAACCGGTCTGAATAAGAAAATTCCTTCTCCCAGATTTATAATCTGTTGATTCCATTATATCTCTCCTTTTTTTTATTGATTTTAATTATAATATTCGGTTCTATTTACTCGAGTAAAAGAGATTAAATTCAATATTAATCACCTCTCCTACTTTGCTGCCAACAAGTCCCTGGATACCTGTGATGTTGAAATCTTTGAGAGAGAGATCGAATTTTCCTGAAACGTTTAAAAAATCACCGGAAGCACGTTTTTTCGTATCTTCTGATTCTTTAATATATGTGAGAGTAACATTTGCATTAATGTTTTTCGATTTTCCGTGCATATTAAAGTTGCCGTTTGCAATACCTTTTGCAGTTGACCTTCCCTTCGATGCATCGGAATTTTCCAATTTTATATTGGATATTTTATCGAGTGTAAAAGAAATATTCGGATATTTATCGGCATCCATCCATTCATCGCTGTAAAGATGAGTATTGCGTTTCTGGATTCCGGTTTCCATTCCTTTCACCCTGACAGTGATAGTACCTTTTGCATTTTCAATATTAGATGGGTCAAGCCCAATAAATCCTGAAATTGCATCTGTGTTTACTGTGCCTCTCATATCTTCAAGCGGTGCGTTGCTTATGAAAATAATTTGCGGCTCATTTACTTTGCCGTTTAATTCAAACTTTTTTTCACCCGATAAATTCAGATTGAATCCGGATGAATATGCTGTCTGAATTAATATTACAGCAAAAGCTATCGTTAATAAATTAGATTTTTGTTTTAAGTAAGTCATTTTTTACCCCCCTTTGAATAAAAATTTAGCTATGTCTAATATGACGATTCATTTTTTTTTCAATTGTTAATTTTATAAATTTTTTTTAGTGAATTCTCTCTCTTTTTGTTTATAATTTGAGAGAATTACAATATTTAAGTTCAATTCGTCATGCGGGGAAAAAAATAAATTTGAGAACCGGTTTCATAATTTGAAAAATTTAAAACCAAATCAAATTGTAATTGTCAATATATTTGTAGCTGAATCGAATGATGTCGGGAACTGCTTCAAGGATTGACTTGCAGGACCAGATATTACAGAACCGTTTACTTCGGAATACACAGAACCATGGCATGGACAAGTGATTGTATGCGTTGCAGAGTTGGGAATTCCAACTTCGCATCCCTGGTGGGAACATCTCGAAGTAAGTGCGAGATAATTTCCTGCAGATTTCCTAATAACAATTACAGGCATGTTGCCATTCATATTGTCAAATTTAATTTTTACGGCACCGAAGTCGTTTTGCAATTCAGAATATTGAGTAACATCAATTTCTTTTTTTACATTTGTACTGATAGGATTGTCGTTTTGCTGGCAGGAAGTAATTAATCCCGGGATTGTTGCTGCTGCGATTCCCAAGCCGATTAATGTACCCGCCCGGATTAAAAAATTTCTGCGTTCGGGTGAAGAGTTATCATATTCCATTTTATCTCCAATTATTATTTGTCAATTATTGTTTATTAAATACAAGCGGTTAATTATTCATTTGTGTCTTACCTGCAAAAAATAACTCAAAATCTATATTAATAGTTTTTCCGACTTTACTGCCAATCAATCCTTCGGTACCGTTAATATCAAAATCACTTAACTCTGCATCAAATTTGCCTGCAACACTAAGAAAATCGCCCGGAGTTCTTTTCTTAGTAAGTTCCGATTCCTTTATGTACGTTATTGTAACATCGAGGTTAATTGTTTTTGTTTTCCCATGAATGGTTATGTTTCCGCTTGCAATTGCGTTGGCTGTGGCTCTGCCCCTTGCAGCATCCACACTTGCAACCTTTACACCTGATAAACCCAGCAGAACAAACGAAATATCAGGATATGATTCCGCATCGAGCCAATTTTTTCCGTAAAGATGACCATTCCTTTTTTGAATTCCGGTTTCCATTCCCTTTACTTCAAAACTGACATTACCGTTCACATTCTCTATGTTAGCCGGGTCGAGGTTAATTGTACCGGAAATAAATTCAGAGTTAACCGAGCCCTTAATATCTTCGAGCGGTGCATTGCTTGTAAAAAAAATCTGCGGCTGACTGACTTTATAATTTAATTCGAATTTCCTTTCGCCGGAAGTGTTCAAATTGAAGCTTGTCGAATATGCCAATTTAGTGGATATAATTAAGAGTAATAATATATTGAAAATTGAAAATATTTTAATTTGAAACATTTTATTAACCCTATAATAAATTTTAGTAACAACTAAAAAGACGATTGCGTTTTTTTCTATTGTATGTCGTGAATATTCCAAAAATAAACGGAGATTCCTTCTAATAAAGGATTCCCCGTTATTTCATACTTTTAAATAAATATAAGATTTTCCGGTCTAAGTTTTTTAAAGTAACAGAATTAATTACTTAGGTCTTTTTAACTCTGATTTTCTTTTTGTGCTTGTAGTGCATAAAAGTACTTAAACCGCCAACAACAAACAGAAAGCCAAAAATCGGAGCGACACCAATCAAAGCTTTGTATGAAAAAGAATCGTCGTTCGGCAATAAACCAAGCCAGAAGCCGCTTTTCCATACAGTCTTTGTCGTTTCGGTTCCGAAAAGTGGGTCAACCGTTTTTGTAACGACCGGTTTTTTATCTTTAGAGAAAATTATGGTTTCTCCAAGGTCTTTGCAGTCAACATACCATCTGAATAATAATGGCAGTATAAGCAAAAAACTTATATATGATACAAATTTCCATTTCATAAATACACTCCCTGTAATTTATAATAATAAAAATAATAAATACTAATAATAAAGGTGAAGCTGTACGGCATATTGTGCTTCGTAACCTTCAGCCCATTCTTTGTCATAAATTCTATACTCGGGTCTTAGCTCGATATACGGTAATGGGAAAATATGCAGACCGATTAAGTAATGGTCTGTCGTCCAGTTTGCTTTATTGTGCAAATCATTTGTAAATGCTTTTTCAAATCTTGCTTCCACTAACAATCCATCGTGAAGCTGATAAGTTAATCCAACGAGAAAGTTCCTGGACTTTCTCAGGTCTTTTTTATCAGTCCATAAAATTTCAGTATTAATGGCAAGTTCATCTGTCAATCCCGCATTAAGGAATGCAGAGGTAATATTGAAATCATTACTGACATAATAAGAACCTCCAAGTTGAAGATTGATTTTATTTTCAAAAAATCTCTGCCATACCGAAGCATTAGCTGCTATTGCCATCTTTTTTTTATCTACTAACGGAACAAAATTTCCGGTAGTGTCCATAATAATATTTTCTGCCATGCTTTCCGATTTAAAAACCCCGGCAGTCAAACTCAGCCATTTCAATCCCTCGTAACTGATTTCGGCACCGTATTCCGCAAAATCCGGCGGAATCAATTGCGGCTGACCTCCTCCCGGAACCTGTGAAACAAGTAAGGTGTGGTCGTCATAGCGAGTACCAATCGGCGGCTCGAAATATCCGGCTTTCAAGGATGGATAGGTAATGTCCGGCTGCAATATTAAATATCCGGTCCATGCTTTTTGACCGGGATACCTTGTTTTATAAACGTCGTAAAAAATATTATAAGAGCCACCGAGTGTCATCCAATTGAATGGCTTTAAAACAAGATATGGTGTTGCCTGCATACCGAAATATTTTCTAACAGGATTATCAGAAGGTCCGATTTTAGCTGTCTCATATCTGAAATCAAAACCGAAAATCAATAATTTATTGAAATATTGATTTGTGCCGGCAACAGTTTTAAAGAAACCTGCCAATCCTATATCATCGGGATTCAGCAGCCCGACATCATTTCTTGCGTACCAGCCAAGGTCATTTCGCACTCCGCTGCCAAGCGGATTGACATGGCAATTAATGCACTTATTTCCTGACAACATTGAATATTGCGGCAATGCAAATGCATTGAATGAGAATAAAATAAATAAAATTATTATTCTGTTTATTTGAATCATTAGTCCCCCCTTTGAATTAATTACTATTAAAGATAACTTAAGAAATTATCAATTTCATTAATATAGTATATATAATTGACCCCTGTGAAAGTCATAAAATTGGAAATTTTTTTAGGTTAAACGAAGAATTGATAATTATATTTTCAAAAAAAATCTTAATTCCAGTTCGGTAGATTTTGTAATTCCAATCCTTTTTGACTTGCTAACTTTAATTGTTTCATTATTATTTTGATTTTGTATGAATAAATTTTTACTGATTATACTTTTGAAATTATCAGTCCTGTCGAAAGAAAATGCCTGGGCAATTTTGCCTGGACCATTGCACAAATTTTTTATATCATTAATACCACGAAATTCCTTAATTTTTTCAATTCCCAAAAGCGGTTTAATTTCTCTAATCAATACGGCACATCCTTTTCCTGCTGTTTCTGTAACGATGTTCAGACAGTGATGAATGCCGTATATCTTATATATGTAGATTATTCCACCTTCTTCAAACATAGGTGCATTACGTTGTGATTTTCCAGTTGCAGAATGGCTGGCATAATCATTTTCAGAGAGATATGCTTCTGTTTCGGTAATCATTCCTGCAAGAATATCACCTGTGTCAAGCTTTTTCACAAGCACTTTTCCAATAAGTTCACGTGCAACTTTTTTTGTATCTTTTAAATAAAATTCTTTCTTTAATACTTGATTAAAATCAGGTTTGAATTCTGACATTATCTCCTCGTTAATTTCATAATAAACACAAAAATAAAAATTTAGCATAATTAATAACGTCAATAAAAAACTAAATATTATGAAAATAGGAAATATAAATATCGAACGTCCATTATTCCTTGCACCAATGGAAGGAGTAACAGACCTTCCTTTCAGAGTAATCTGCAAGAGGATGGGTGCCGGACTCGTTTACACAGAATTCATTGCTTCCGAAGCACTAATAAGGAACGTTAAAAGGTCATTAGACAAGATGAGCATGCTCGATGAAGAACGTCCGGTATCGGTGCAGATATTCGGCGATAAAATTGATTCTATGATTGAATCCGCTAAAATTTGCGAGGATACAGGTGCTGATATTGTTGATATTAATTTCGGATGCTGGGTGAAAAAAGTCGTTAACAACAATGCCGGTGCTGCATTTCTCAAAGAACCCGAACGGCTCGCCGATATGGCAGAAAAAGTCGCTCAATCTATTAATGTTCCTTTAACTGTAAAAACACGCATCGGCTGGGATAAAAATTCAATAAAGATACTAAAAGTAACCGAATTGCTGAATGATACCAAGGTGGCTGCCTTTGCTGTACATTGCCGCACACGCGAACAGGGAATGATGGGAGATGCAGACTGGTCCTGGCTGCCGAGAGTAAAGGAAATTGCAAAGATGCCTGTTATTCTAAATGGCGACATACTGACTCCGAAGGATGTAAAACGTGCATTCGAGGAAACCGGTTGCGATGCCGTGATGGTTGCAAGAGGTGCAATCGGTAATCCATTCATTTTCAAAAATTCGGTTAAATTGCTCGACACAGGAATTCTCCAGGAAGAACCAACAGCCGAGGAGCGAATCGAGACCTGTCTCGAGCATCTCCGGCTTACAATTGAGTATAAAGGTTTTCCACGCGGCTTGCACGAGTTCCGCAAACATTATTCAGGTTACTTAAAAGGTTTGTATAATAATTCTACAGTTAGACAACAGGTTGTCGTTATGGAATCTTATGAAGAAGTGGAGTTAAGATTGAAAGAGTATGTCGAAGAGTTGACTCAGGAATTACAATTAGCGTAGAATAATTTACGCTTAATAAAATATTCCGATTTTTGTTACGTTAAAATGTTTTTTGATTAGGTACATTTTACAATTTTATATTTTTAGGAGTTTAATATGTTGCGTTACCTTTTTCGTATAGCAGCCGTCCCATTGGGACTCGAATCATCATTTTATAATAGTGCGGAAGGTGCATCGCCTTATGCCGTTTATTCATTTACATCTCCCAAATACCTCAAACAAGCTACAAAGCACCAGCGTTGTCCTATGCATAGGCAGATGCCTAAATAAAACTTTAATTTTAATTTTTACAATTTAAATCATAAAAATAATTCCAAAGCTTGCTTTGGAAAGAGTCGTTTGCAAACGATTGATGATTGACGGAATCCGGACTTTAAATCAGGATTATAAATTACTTTTCATAAGGAAAATTTAATTGTATTTGCATTAATAAATAATAATTATGAACATAATAACAATAATAAGTCTTGTATCAACATTTTTATTTGCGTCGAGTGCGGCAATTATGGCTATTCGAAAGCAACTCGACATAGTAGGAATTTTTTTCGTCAGCTTTCTTGCCGGAATTGGCGGCGGCACATTCAGGGATGTGATTTTGGGGATATATCCTATTACCTGGGTGAAACATCCGTATCATATATTGATAATAACCATTGCAGTTGGGCTGACTTTATTATTCAGAGAAAATGCACTTAAACCCTCAAAAGCGTTTTTCACTTTCGACAGTCTCGGTTTGGGTGCTGCAACAGTTCTGGGAATTCAAAAAGCGATGAATGCTGAAATAAATCCTGTGATGGCAATTCTTTTCGGAGTAATCAGTGCATGTTTCGGAGGTGTCATCAGGGATGTGCTTTGCAATGAAATTCCGTTAGTATTCAGGAAGGAACTTTATGCAACTGCTTCGATAATCGGCGGATTGTTTTTCATTACCGGTATCTATGCCGGAATGGAAGAATATACAGCAAGTATAATAAGCGTTTTACTGGTGTTTTTGATTAGAATTGTCTCTGTCAGATTCAATTTGACAATGCCAATTGTAAAATTAAAAAATGAAAATAATATATATAAATTCAAACGGGGTAAATAATATGTACAGAACAATAGAAGTTACAGATTCAGATGAAATAGTAATCAAAATACCAAAGGAATACATCAACAAAAATCTTGAAATATATGTTTTGCCGGTAAACAAGGATGAGCTGCAATCGGCTTCTGACAAAAGAGATTTGTATGATGAATATTTCAGGGATGTGGGGTATCGGTAAATTGGATTTATTATAAGGGGGTAAGGTAATCTTGTTTAAGTCAAATAGAATAATATCTTCCCTTAGTTTTAATAAAGCTGATCAAATCGCTGAATATTGGAGAATATGAAAGCACATCGGCAACTCCGAGAAGAATCAGTTGCTCTTTAGCTCTTGTTATCGCGACATTTAGCTTTCTATCAACTTTAGTGTCGCCGAGTTCCAGCATTGACTGAAGGTTTTTTAGTTCATACAGATTGTTAATCGCAAAAGAAATGATGATAATATCTCTTTGTGAACCCTGATAACGTTCTACAGTGTCAACAGTAACATATTCTGTTATATGTTTCGGAATAAATTTATAAATCTCAGTACACTGAGCCCTGTAAGGTGCTATTATACCAACAGTTCTAACATTGAAATCATTGCCATATTTATCAAAAATTGTTTGAACTATCTCAGCAACTTTTTCTGCCTCTGCTTTATGCACTTTTGCATTATCTTCCGGTTTGGATTCATAAAAGAGTATGCGCGATGATGATAGTTGTTTTTCGATTTTATTATCTGACTTACTATCAAATTGTGTCCAGGGGGCTTTCTGTTTCGCATACATTATTTGCAGTTTCCCCTCATAAAATCTCGTATTGGGAAATTCCTGAAGAAGCTCTTGCATCCTTGCCTGATGAGTCAGCATACAATAAGCATTATCCCAACCGTTTGCAATGCAACAGCGTATTAGCCGTTCAAATAAGGAGCCGGAGAGATTTGTCAGATGAATTTTATTAAAATGTTCAATGTCAACTTTCGCATTCTTTTGATTTTGGACTACCACTGCCGGCAATTGCTTTTCATCTCCAATCATTATGAATTTATCAACCAAAGTTAGAATTCCTGCTATCTGCGGCTCGAGAATTTGAGACGCTTCATCAATTATCGCAATGTTGAATTTCTTGATTTGGAATATTTCCGGATTTGTAATTGCAGACGTAACAGTAGAAACAAAAACTCTTGTTTTTTTGACCAGCTTGTACAATTCCCGTATTTCCATTGTCTCGGCAAGCCGTGCAATCAATCTTGAATCATTTTCTGTTGATTCTTTCGAGCCAATGCGCAAATAATCAAACTGATTATCTTTCAAATCAACTATTTTTTCACTTGCTATATCCCCGAGAGCAATACATATTTCATCAACTGCACGGTTTGTATAGCCGAGGAGTAAAATATTTGAATTATCCTTTTTATAAGATTCTTCCGTTAATGCTTTCAGCATATAAGCAGTTTTGCCTGTCCCCGGAGGTCCCTGGATTAGAAAATAATTTTTAGCCGATAATGCCTTAACGAGAATTTCTTTTTGTGGTTGATTCAGATAATAATTATCAATATTCACTGTTTTTTCAAACTCGGGTTTTTTTAATCCAAGTATTATATTTCTTTTTGAATCCTCAGCAAGCATTAATCTATAAACAGATTGAAACAGGTTCCTGGTCGATGCATCAATATAGTCCGGTTCGATTACCCATAGCTCCTCAGAATCGAGCAATTTTGAATTTGCCTGCTTATTTCTCAAACTTACTTTTATTTTCTCATTTCCGATTTCCCTTATCGAGCATTTAAGGATTTGCTGTTTGAGCGGCTCTGTTACATTCCCGTTTTTTATTCTGTATAATACACCGATGTCACCCTTACGGAATGATGTAACGTCAGGTGTTTTTTCAGTCCGTTTGAAAATCAGATGAAAATTATCGAAATCCGATTCTTCTTTGATAAGTTGCAGATGGGACAATACAGCATAAGAATTCTCCTTGTCTTCGATTGTGTCTTTCCAAAGAGATGAGAATCCTTTGCTGCTTTCAGAGCCGTTAGTTCCATGCTTCAGTGATTGAGACTCTCTCAAAATGAATGATAGGTAATTCTGAAAATAAACTTTCAAAATTTCTTCCGATTCATTATAAAATTTCTCAAATGCCGAAAGATTATTTTCATCGAATTTCGGAAGAATGCCGAATTCATCTTTATTGAATTTATCGAATATGGAGAAATTACCTTCAGCAATCTGTCTTTCATAAGCTACAATTTCATTCCTGATTACCATCGCTTCCTGTTTCTTCTGAATAACATTCGGTGCATTACGCAGTGGCTCATCATTGGTTTGCGAGTATAATATCTGGGAAGTGCCGGTGCGGTTTTCGAATGACGAGTCGAGCAAAAGATTATAGCAGATTGCCTGGATATAATTACTTTCCCACATTCCTGTCTTAATAAATCTTCCGTCATTGAGTATGATTTTCAGGTCTTTGCCCGGTGGTCTGCCGGATTTCAATTCGATAATGTTTTTCCTATTGATTTCATCTTCAAATTCAAGCAGCACATCGAGTCGTCCCTGGAGACCATAATCAGATGATATGAAGCTTGGCTCGATGCTAAACCTGTCATAATCGAGATTGACTGTTATTTCCTTCAGATTATTAAAATGTGTTCTTACATTATCTTTAATCAACTTAGTTGCTGCCGGTTCATCGGATGCAATCGCAAAAATCTGCAATGGCTTTATCCTCAGTGCATTTTCATAGACATCATCAAAATTACATTCTTTGTTATTCAGTATATCATCGAAGCAGTAATTGATGATATTGCCTGTAACAGCAGCAGGATTAGAAGATTTTAATTTCAATTTCGACAGAAAGTAAATCAAGCAATTAGAACCCTTATATTGAAAACATTCGGCTATATCCGTAACATCAACGAGATTATCCGGCTCCAGCACTATAATGGTATTGTTTCCTGCTCTGAATGTATCCTTGATTTGTGAATCCCTTTTGACTGAAAATATATTCAGCACTGCACCCTTCCAGCAAAGTGTGAATAGCTTATCCCATGGCTCTCTGAAATGTAATTTTATTTTTCCAAACTCTTCTGACTCGCAATTCAGCATATAGTCAATTGAATTGTCGGGGTAAGTTTTAACTTGCCCCTTCTCAATTATAACCGCACGAATAAATTCGATGATATCTCCTGTACGCTTGTATTTTGGTTGTGGGATTCTAACATCTAAAGATTGAATTTTATCTTCATCAATTAATTCCGATTCACCGGATAAAAAGATTTTTATTAAATCTATGAGAGTTGTGTATGCATAATTAATATGCTGAATTTGACATTCAAAATTTAAATCCTTTCTAATTCTTTCGGCAATAGAAGTGAAAGTTCTCACTTTTGTTGTTAATACTTCCGGGAATTTGTACTTATCTGATAAATAAACCGACCTTGCGAAAACAGATGAAAAGTATTGTTTCTCGCTTTCTGTAAGTTTGATAATCAGTTTGCGGAAAATGGTTCTCAATGAGAGTAATTTTTTTCTGAGGGTTAATTTCTCATCTTCAAAAATGGTGTTTATTTCATTCAGAAAATGTTCTGCAGTTTCCTGATTTATCATTGCTCATCGGGTTTTATATCTTTAATTCGAAGTTGCGTGTATGTAATACCGTTGTATAAACTTTCTTCTATATTATATAAAATTGAAAAAGGTTTACCCCCCTGGCAAATGTTGATTTTATCTGCAAGACCGTACCCTATGGCATCAATCTCGAACATCTGATATGCACGAAACTTGAGATGATTCTTACCGACAACTTTTACACCATTAGAAGACCTGACGCCTTTTGAGAGGAACATTGGTCTGTTATTATCAAATCCATAAGGAGCAAATTTATTAAGTACTTTGAGGAAATTCGGATTGAGGTCGCTAAGCTTTAGCTCAGCATCTACGACAATTTCGGGAACGAGCATTTCAGTTGAAATTTCTCTGTTTGCAATTTCTTCAAATTCTTTTCTGAATGTATCTATATCATTAATTTCCAGCGATAATCCCGCTGCGTGCTTATGTCCTCCGAATTCAGTCAGAAGGTGGCGGCAAGTTTTAAGTGCCTTGTGTATATCGAAGCCATAAATGCTTCGGGCTGAACCTTTCGCAAGGATTTGATGAGTTTCAGGGTCTTCGAATTTTGTGAGCATTACAGCTGGTAAATGGAATCTGTCAACAAGACGCGAAGCAACTATACCTATGACTCCGGCATGCCAGGATGGTGAATACAGAACTATTGCCCTCGATTCAGGATTCTTTTTCATATATTGCTCAGCCATCGGTGCTGCTGCATCAAAAGTGATTTCATCGAAGGTTCGGCGTTTCCTGTTCTCACGTTCAAGCTTTTGGGCAATCTGGAATGACGCCACTTCATCTTTTTCAATCATCATATCAACAGACCATCTTGCGTCACCGACTCTTCCTGCTGCATTTATCAGAGGTGCAAGCGAATACACAATGCTCGATGTATCGATTGCACCGACTTTCAGATGAGTGCAATCAATCAATCCCTTCAGTCCCGGTCGAGGTTTTGAATTAATTTTTGTCAGTCCGTAATGAACGAGAATCCGGTTTTCATCCATAAGCGGAACCATATCGGCTGCTGAAGCAAGTGCTACAAAATCGAGATACTGAAACGCTTTTTCAGGTGATTTGAGCTTTTTACATATCCCCTGAATTATTTTGAAAGCCACACCACATGCCGCAAGATGCTTGAATGGGTAAGAATCGCCTGGTTTCAGCGGGTCAATGATACAGAATACATCCGGCACATCGTCAATCGGTTCGTGGTGGTCGCAAATGATTGTTTCCAGACCTTCCTGGTTTGCATATTTTAGTGCGTCATAAGATGTAATCCCGATGTCAACAGTGATGATGAGTTTTGCTCCATTTGATTTTGCAGAGCGGATTGAATTAATAGATAAGCCGAAACCCTCGTTGATTCGATGTGGAATATAATACTCGACTTTTGCTCCGATTTCCTGCAAAAAAAGGAGCATCATAGAGGTGCTTGCCGTACCATCCACGTCATAGTCGCCATGTATCCAAATCAGCTCATCGTGCTTGACAGCACTCAATATCCTTTCGACGGCTTTTTCCATGCCGTCCATCAGGTAAGGGTCGTGTAAGTCGTCAAGAGAAGGTTCAAAGAACTTAAATGCATCTTCCTGACATTCAACGCCTCGTGCCACCAACACCTGCGCTAAGCTTGTTGGTATTTTTAGTGTACTTGTTAACCCGTGGATAATACTTTCATCAGCCTTTTTTCTTAAAGTCCAACGATAATTCAAAACTAAAACTCATGTTAATTATTCTAATTGCTATAAATTTACGAAATTTAACTGCGATTTCCAAAAAAAGTGTGTAATTTTTTTCACAGTTTAGTTTGTCTGGTAGTAATATTAATATTTTACAATAGATTAGATTGAATAAAATAATGCCAAAGCAAATTTATAGTAGATTAATCGAAAGGTGATTGAAGAAGAGGAAATGAAAAGACCCTTAGACTGCAAAGGAGGAAAGGCATTATTTAAAAGTTTTATGTTTTGTTAAATTTAAAATCTGTAAGGTAAAAAATCTATTTAATAATATAACTCGTAATATCAAAGACACCATAAACTATACTATCATTTATAGCTTCATATTTCAAAATTCCAATATTGGGGATCAAATAATAAATACAAGTATCCTTGCCATAAGACGGAATGCATTTAAAAATATATGCTTTATGTTCAGTATTATTATAAGTAATACTTAATTGACCAGTAAATCGAAATACACTATTAATATTGGAATCATCAAAAAAATAAAAGTATAAAAATTCAACCCAGATATGTTCATCTTTATAACCACCCAAATATATCCCATCTTTTCTTTGAACAAAATAACGGTATAGGGGTTCTTCATAGGTGACTATATTAGAAAATAAGTCAGGTCCCCAATCCCCTAAACCTTCAATATCTTCTGTAACTCTTATTTCCATTTGGTACCATTTTTCCGAATTTACTATGGTATCTTTTATTATTCTAACGTCATAAGGACGTTGCTTGCCATTCATGTGTTTTTGAATATAAGTCCATTCATTTCCAACTTTCATAGGGAAAATATTATCGGGGATTGTAACATTATTATTATCATTATTGGTTGATTTATCGGAACACCCGATAATAACAATTAATAACAATATAAGTAGAATTAAATTTTTCAAAACATACTCCTAAAAATAAATTTCTCGTCAAAATTACAAAAACAAATCTAATCTCTAAGCAAATTATTTGAATCCACCAAATATTTTTTTCGGGTACTGATTAATGTCTGTCCCTTGGGAAAAAACTTCCGAGATAATGAGTAATACCCATGTTTCAATATTCGATTGCCTCGGAAATGAACTACTCACACAAAGTACATTTGACAAGCGGATTGAATTTGATTGCTCTTCTCTTACAAACGGCATTTACTTTTGCGTTGTGAGAGCGGGAAGCAGGGCATTTACGGGTAAGTTTGTGGTAATCAAATAAATAGCCACTACTTTTAAGTAGTGGGCTTCTTATTTATAGCATTACCGGATTTTCCACTTATGTGTCTTTGAGTTACTAAAGTCTAATCAATGATTTCATTTGCATTTCACTATCTGAAGATAGTTGCTATTAAATTCCTATCATTTCAATCTAAAATTATATTTTTTTCATTGATATGTTAAGAATTAATTTATTATATTTACTTGTTATATTATTAACATAATTAAAATTGATAATTAATATTGACTAAAAATAAAGGGAGCTATTATGAAAATTTCTTCTACTAAAATTAATACTTTAAATTATATATCACTCTTGCTTTTCGTTGTCTTTTTAATGAACTTTAATTTTGCTAAAGCACAGGACAAAAGACATCCGGTATCTGAAATAACCCAAACAGCGAAATATTATTCCTATCAATATATTATTGATGGCTCCACATTGAAGAATATTGAATACTTCATCGTTAAAGATGGTAGCGGTAACTTTAAAACTGCTTTCAATGCCTGTGAAGTATGCTACAAAGCCGATAAGGGATATTCACAAAAAGGTGATAAAATGCATTGCAACAATTGCGGGAATGAATATCCTATTGAAAATCTTGGCTCGCAAGACACGGGCGGCTGTTGGCCCGGTTACCTCCCTCATACAATCAGCGGCGATGAAATTGTTATCCAAATTTCCGATATTGAAAAGGGAGCTTATCTGTTTCCTCCGGAACCATACTCAGACGTCAATGACCCGATGAATTTGCCTCCTTCTTTTACTCTCATTGTAAAAGTTTATGAGTTGCTGCTGACTATGCCTACTCCTGCAGAAAGGAATATTCGAATATTTGACATGAATGCTCATATTTTGAGTTCATTAACAAGCAATGCAAATGAATTATCAATAAATACAGGTAATCTTTCCTGCGGTGTTTATATGCTCGTTATCCAAGAAGGTAAATATACATATTACAGATTGTTTAATATCGGGAGATAATTTAATTTTAAAATCTTGAATAGCCACTACTTTTAAGTAGTGGGCTTCTGATTAAACGACAAAACTGATTTATCACCTTATGAAGTATTAAGAGACTAAAGTCATTGGTGGTTTGGTAACAATATCCCCCTATTTGAAAAATATGAGCTATTCAATAATAACACTAGTTTTATCCTTTCTTAAATAATACTTGGCAAAATTTTTGCTCTTACTATTAACATTTATATAAATAATTGAAATATATAGGTGTATAATGAACCCTATCAAACGGGTAAATACTTTAAATCTTAAATTGGCAATTATTATCGTATTTGTTATTATTTCACAATCAGGGATGTTTGGTCAAAATAACAACGAACAATACCGAATGAATAATCGCTACGGATTATTTGTAAATTATGGATATAACTGGCATAATTCAGATATAAATTCACTTCCTCAAATAAAAAATTGCTGTGCCGGATTAAACAATGGCAAGGGAGCAGGTTACAGCTTTGGTTTATTGTTTGAAACTCATGTCAATGAATGGCTTCTGTTCGGAGTGAGAGCAGATTACATAAATAAATACGGAAAATTCAATCTGAGATTCGATTCATTAGTCTTTAATGGAGTATCACTGGTAAATACAACATTCGACAGGGAATTTGAACCGAATATTTCAACTGTTTCATTATCACCTGTGTTAAGTTTTAAAACGATCGGTGAGCTTTACTTTAATGTTGGAGTTGATGCGGGAATTTACATTGGAACGCATTATAATCAATTTGATAGAATTGTACCTCCGTCGAATATTATTTTTGTCGAGAATAATCAGAAAGAATTGAGAGTGTCAGGAAATTTGAAGAGTGTCAATTCAATAGATTTATCTGCCGTTGCAGGTCTGAGCTATGAATTTTACCTGAATAAGAAAAGGACATTAATAATATCACCTGAAGTGTATTTTAACTATGGTCTGACAAATGTTATTAGCGATGGCAACTGGAGTGCTAATAATAAATGGAAAGTAAATTCATTGTTTGCAGGAATATCTTTTAAATTTTCACCTGAAGGACAAAAAGAAGTTAAAAGGAAAAATTATTTGATTGATACGATAATAATCGAATCGAATAAATATTCTGCGAAATATCTTTCTGCGGGTGAACCCATAATTACAAAAAAAGAAATTGAAAGCGGTGATACACTAATCCTGCTCGATGAGATAGCAAGAGTTGATACATTATATATTCCAAAAACGGGAGCAACGAATTTAACGGCGAATATAGTATTGTATGAAACTGATTCAGCGGGGAAGCGACTTTCACCGGTAACTTCGTTCAACACAACAATGCAGCTAAGGAGAGATATTTACCCGGTGCTTCCTTATGTTTTCTTTGAACATAATTCGGCGAAAATACCTGAAAGATATTACCTGCTTTCCCCAAATAATACCTTTTCGGAAACAGAACTTGAGCCGAATTCTGTGATTTACCACCGAAATGTTCTGAACATAATAGGAACAAGGATGGTTGAGAATCCAGCATCAAAGATTACACTGACCGGAACTACAGACCCGACAACAGAAAAAGTAAATTGCAATCTTGCTAACCAGCGTTGTCTGACAATAAAAGATTATCTGACAAAAACATTTAATATTGATGAAGGCAGGATACAGATAAAACCAGCGGCTAATAATTGCTATCCCGAATTCAGGACAATCAGCCAATCAGAATTCGGATATTCGGAGAACCGGAGAGTCGAAATCGAATCGGGTTCACCCGAAATTCTCGCACCTGTTCAGGGCACATACTATCTCGAACCGCTTAAAATCGAGCCAAAAATGGTAATGTATGACCCGGTGGGTAGTTCTAAAGAAGGTGTGAATAGGTGGATGCTGACTTCCTCCGTTTTCAATAAAATCATAACGAACGAATCGGGTAAAAAGAAAATTCAGATTGTATATTATGATGTCATTCCTTCGGATTTCCGTTCAATGAGTGCTACAGCCCCCTTGAGCATATCTTACAAAGTATTTGACGATAAAGAGCAGGCGGCTCTCGCAATGAGAAATGTGAAAATCAACAGAGATACTGTTGACACAATGATAGAAAGATTGATTCTTCCATTATTCGATGTTTCACAATTCATACTGGAAAGTTTATACAGAAACCAAATCAAAGATTTCCTGAAAATATTAGATGGAAATTCTGCAATGGCAATCACCGGCTATTGCGATTTTCTGGGTAATGACAGGACAAACGAATATCTTTCGGAAATGCGCGCCAGGGAAATATCGAACACTGTCCGTTCGATAATACCATTTGCAAAAATCAGCAGAATCGAAGGGATGGGAGCGACTAAGTATCCGTTAGGAATCTATTCATATACAACACCTGAAGAACGTTTCCTAAGTAGAACAGTTGAAATTGAGATAATGAAGAAGAGGTAAAAAAAAACTTCGTAGCAGAGTCCTATTTATTAAATAATAAAAAAAGCCACGGCTAAAGCCGTGGACTTTCAACCCTGATATACAAATCTCAAAAAAATTTATTTCAGTAAGCGAGCCGTACTTCCTTAACATCCGGAAGTTTCATTTTGAGGATTCTTTCAACTCCTCCTTTAAGTGTCATTGCCGCACCCGGGCAACCTGCACAGGCACCCGACAAATGAACATAAACGACTCCTTCATCCACACTTTTCAGTTTAATATTACCACCGTCTGCCTCAATGTACGGCTTGATTTCATTATTGATTATATTAGAAACATTCTGGTACAATACATCATTTTCTGACATTTAAAAACCTTTCATTCTAAATTTAATTTTCAATAATAATAATATTTCTACGAATTACAAAGTGTTATTTGAGGAATATTATAATTAAACTGCAGATGAATGAGAAAATTTTTAAATTCATAATTCGTAATTACAACAATTATTAACTTTCAAAACAGATAAATGCGAAATAATTTAATAATTCCTATTTTAATGATGATTTTAATAATTCATTCAAATGAATTATTTGCTTCTATACTTGGTTCAAACACCGGAAATAGTAAATCATCTGAGTTGTATATGATTGCAGATGTAAAACTCGGCAAAGAAGCAAGTGACCTGACATTGTCGAAGGTTGAATCGGCTGTCGCACTTGCAGGCGGTATTACCGAAAGGTTCCATATTGTTCCGTTTTCCGTTAGAGACTCTGTCGCGCAAACATTGGTGGACCAAAATAAAGCACCGACAGCCGCAGCAATTGCGGAGATGCTGAATGTTAATAAAATCCTGTTTTTAAATATTAACCGTGTCGAAAATATGCTCAGGGTGGATATAACAATGATTGATGCAAATGATTTTGATGAAAAATCCGAAGGTACGGGATATGCTCTTATTCATTTTATTAAGGAAAAGGATGAGCAAGTGCTTTATGACCCGTCTCTTTTGGCAGCGGTGCAAAGAGCAGTTGCTGTTTGCCTCAATGATTCTCTTATGTATTCTGAAACAGATGGCAAGTTTAATGTAATACCCGCACCTACTCTTGTTATTGGCGGAATAGAATTCCAGGATGACCCGGATTTAAACATGTGGGATTTGTATTCACGAATGGCGGTTGCCTCTTATGATATGATTGAGAATATATTCGAAACTATAAAGGATTGCAGGGATTTTGTCGTTTATGACATTCCTACCCGGGATACAATCTATTCGATGTTTAAACTCTACTTCGCTGAGAATTATAAATCACCTTCGAAATTCGAGATTGAAATACTCGGTAAATTCCAGGTTGATTATTATTTAACGGGTATATTCAAACGGATTAAGGAAGGTGCTGAACTCGAACTGGGATTATATGAAATTAAAGAGGAGAAACTTTATCCTGTTCGTTCTGAAAAAGATATATTAAAGGAAGATGATATATACAAATTAAGAGAACTTGTACAAATACTCACAAAAAAGTTATTTAAGCTGTGAAATTCTTATTCTTTTAATTCACTCATTGTGAATAGAGGAAATAATTCGATATTATTCTTAGCAAGATTTTCCTTTCCACCTGATTGCCTGTCAATCACGCATACTGCGTTTTGTATGATTGCACCTCGCTGTCGAAGCTCATCGGCACTCAGGATAACCTGACCGCCGCTCGTAATAACATCTTCGACGAGAAGCAATTTCTTTCCTTGGAAATCAGCTCCTTCGGCAAGTTTATTAGTGCCGTATTCTTTTGCTTTTTTACGGACGAATATGCAGGGCTTTCCGGTTTTTTGAGAAATCATTGTAACAATGGGAATGCCGCCAAGCTCCAATCCTGCCAGAATATCAAAATCCGTCGGCAGAATTGATAAAAAATGCTCGGAAATTTCATTAAGCAATACCGGATTGCTTTCAAATAAGTATTTATCGAAATACTCGTTGCTGATTTTTCCTGAGCGCAGAAGAAAAGTACCTGTCAGGAATGATGTTTCAAATATTTTTTTTGCCAGTTCTTTGTGTGTCATAAAATTTTATTTTAATTCTATTTCTATAACAATATTATGTAATATTTTAATTCAAAATTCAGAATTATTTTCCGGCTTTCTCCATCAGTCTCTTCCTTGTATAAGGTATCAAGCCACCTGCATCAATAATCGCCTGTCTAGCTTTGGGAAGAGGGATGATTTCAAAGCTTTTTCCGTTTGTTTTGTTTACTATTTTATCAGAAATAATTTCTATTTCATCGCCTACAGAAGCTTCGACATCGGGACAGACAATAGTCTGCAAACCGAGATTTATGCTGTTCTGCAGGAAAATCCTCGCAAAATTTCTCGCTACAATCGTTAGCTCATGTCCTTTCAATGTAGAGCATGCCTGCTCCCGCGAAGAACCACAGCCGAAATTCTTTCCTGCTACAATCACACTGTGTTGTGGAACCTGGTTTTCATTCAGCATTTTATTCAGGTCTGTTATGTCTGCAAATGCATATTGCGGCGTTTCTGTCGGAAGAACTGTAGCCATATATCTTCCGGGATAAATTATATCGGTAGAAATATCATCTTCGAGTTTATAAATAACTTTTGCCATTTCAATTTCCTCCATTCGGATTTGTGATTACTCCTGTTAATGCACTGAAAGCCGCTACGGCAGGTGAACAGAGATAAACTTCGGAATTTGGATTTCCCATCCTGCCTTTGAAATTTCTGTTCGTTGTCGATAATGCCCGTTCGCCGTCGCCCAATGCACCCTGGTGGACACCGAGGCATGGTCCGCATCCCGGATTCGCAATCACAGCACCCGCTTCCATCAAATCATACAGGTATCCTTTTATCATTGCTTCCCTGTAGATTTTTCCTGATGCGGGAAACACAAGCATACGGGTTCCTCTTGCCAGCTTTTTGCCTTTGAGAATAGAAGCAGCAATTTCAAGGTCATCCAATCTCCCATTTGTACAGGAGCCGATTACAACCTGCTCAATTTTCAGTCCCTCGATTTCGCTTACGGGTTTTACATTATCCACTGTATGAGGACAAGCAACCTGCGGAGCAAGTGCGGATGCATCTATTTCAATTACCCTGTCGTACTGAGCATCCGGATCAGGTTTGGTTAATGGTATCTCATCCTTAACACCTGCAACCTCTCTCAGATACCGAATGGTTTCTTCATCCCCGGGTACAATTCCCGAAGTCGCTCCGGCTTCCACACTCATGTTGCAAACCGTTAGACGTCCCGATGTGTGCATATTTATAATTGTATCCCCGTGATATTCTATTACTTTGAAATTGGCTCCTTCTGCAGTCAATTTTCCTATCACATACAGAATCAAATCTTTTGGCGCAACGTGTTTTCGGAATTTTCCGTTTACAACCACTTTGATGGTCGCCGGAACTTCCACATTAAGTACTGTTCCAAGTGTCCACACCGATGCCATCTCGGTAGCACCTATGCCGAATGAGAATGCTCCCAATGCACCATGGCTTGTAGTGTGGCTGTCCGTTCCAACAACAACATAACCGGGTCTTACATATCCGTATTCAGGCAATATCTGGTGGCAGATTCCCATTTCATCGCCGCGGATGTCGTGGAATTTTGTGATTCCCTGCTCAGCGACAAATTCTCTGATTTTTTTCTGATTAGTGGCTGTCTTTTTGCTTTCGGCAGGAACCCTGTGGTCGAAAATTATTGCAATCTTTGACGGTTCCCAAACTTTGGCTTCAAGACCTGTTGCTTCATAAATTTCAAGAAATTGATTCATCACAAGTGCGGCATTCTCATGCGACATGGCAAGGTCAACTCTCGGCTCGAGCACCTCTCCGACATCGACATGAGCTTTCCCTGAAGCTCTCGCCAGAATCTTTTGAACGACTGTTTGTGACATAAATTTTTCCTAAATAAATACATTCTTAATAGATTTTTATGCAAATTAAAAAAAACCATTCCGAACTCAATAAATTTTGTTCTTACTAATTTTTTATTTAATTTTACCTAATATTTTATGTGGAATTTGATTTAAGGTTATAAAATGTCAATATATAATTATACTTGTGAGCGTTGCGGTAAAGAAAAACAAGTTGTCCTTGAAGAAGGGGAACGTCTCGAAGATAAGATGTGCGGTTGCCATTCGCACAGCGACCACTCACAAAGCTTTATGGTAATCAATGCCGGGGCAATCGCATCATCACATCAGCATGAAGGTCACGAACATAGCTGTGGTTGCGGTGGAGATTGCGGCTGCCACTGATTAATTACGAATTAAGAATGAACATTTTTGAATAAAATTCAATAATCTGAATTTGAATATAATTCGAAATGAAAAGAAGAGTTTTTATATGGACTGCTCTTAGTGCTTATCCTCTTTCTGTTTTTGCTAAATTATCGTCAAAAATTATGTCGTCATCTTTAAAAGGTTTCAAAGTAAATTCCGGTGAGGACAGGTTTAATGCCCACAGCGAGATGATGGGTGTTACCTCAAATATACTCGACCTCAAAATTTCTTCAAATGACACAAACGGACAATTATCGGTCTTCGAGCAAACTGGACTCACTTACAAAGGAGGTCCACCGTTACATATCCATCCCAACCAGGATGAATTCTTCTATGTTATCGAAGGTGAATATATTTATCAAGTGGGGGAAGACAAATATAATTTAAAAGCAGGGGACACCATTTTTCTTCCGAGAGGTATTCCACATGCTTTTGTTCAGTTGAAGGAAAAAGGCAAATTACTCGTCGGTTACCAACCATCAGGAAAAATGGAAGATTTCTTCAGGAAAACCGCAGATTGGACTTCACCACCATCTCAGGAGGAAATTATCAGAGTTTTCGCTGACCACGATATGAAAGTTGTCGGTCCTCCCTTGAAAGCAGAATGATTTTATTTAAGAATCTCTTTTATTTTCTTAGAAATAAAAATTAATCCACATTTTTTAAAAATATTTCCTCATTTTTTGAGACCAAATCACCTTTCATGTGTCATTTAATAATTGTGCGATGCTATTTTTATAAATAGTAGAAGAATTCTATTGCTTTTTAGGATTTTTAAGTGTAAATTTATATTTTGTGATTAACAATTTATATTATAGAAAAGTATAAAATTACTTATGAAATTCTGCAATAACAGTTTTGAATGATGCTGTTATTACATTTGATAAATGAGGCACCGTGAAATTGGCTTTTAAATAAATTATTTATTTATAAATTCGGGAGGAAATATGAAATCTGATTCTACTTCATTTTTCGGCAGATTATTTGCCATTCTGCTGATGTCTGTTTGTATTTATGGTTTTGCTAATGCAGAACCGAAGAAGGTGGTTCTGATTGAAGAATTTACAGGAACATGGTGCCCACCATGCGGTTCATCAGGGAAACCAATGATGGCTCAAATACTTGAAGCACACCCTAATGACGTTATTGGCGTTGAATTACACGTATCTAACGGGGACCCTTTCGAAATACCTGAAAATTTAACATTAGCAGGTACTTTTGGGGTTTCCGGTGTACCTTGTGCAACAGTTGACAGAACATATAATTTAGCAGGTACAGGCGCCATGGTTGGTTATGTTCCATCCTGGACTGCAATGGTAAACGAAGCTTTAAGTAAACCGGCAAAGGTAGATGTAAAACTTTTCTATACGATTAATAAGTCAAGCCGAAATCTAACTGCAAACATTGAAGCCACTTTTGCTGAAGCTGCATCAGGCAATTTTAATTTCAATGTTTTTATAACTGAAGATGATTTAATCTACGATCAAGCCGGAGTAGGTCCAAATTATCATCATAAGCATGTAATGAGGGATATGCTGGGCGATGTATGGGGAACATCAGGTAAAATTCCTTCGACCGTAGGTATAGGTCAAACTTATAAACACACATATAACTTTACGATTCCTGCCGGATGGAATATTGATAATCTTAATTTCATCGGAGTCGTTCAGGAGTATGACGCTACTTATGCTGATGTGAAAAAGATATTAAATTGTGTCAGAGGAACTGAAGGACAGCCCGATTTGGAATTCACCTGCACTGCAGGTCAAGAAACTTCGGTTAAAGGTGTTGGAGTTCCTGCACAAAGGGAATTTGAAATTAAAAACCTGACAAATTCTCAAAGAACATATACTATTAATGTTACAAAATCATCCAGGACACCATCCAACTGGGATGCAACCGTTATTCTTCCGGGCGGCGCAAAGAAAACTTCTAAGGATGGTATATTAACCGAGGAACTAATAATCAATGCCGGTGCAAATAAAAATGTAACACTCCAACTAACACCCGGCGATATGATAGGCATCGGCGATGCTGAAATTTCAGTAAAAGAGAAAGGCAATCCGAGCGGTACCGAAGGCAAGGGTTCTCTCACTATTGCTTCTGCTGAGATTGATAAATTCCAGGTAATTGACGATGCTGCAGACGGGGCAAAAAGTTTAGGTCCCACGATTACCAATTCAGGTAATACGGGATATTTTGATATTAATGCAGATGAATTTATTCCGATTTATTCTCAATTTAATAAATTGAACACAGTAGTTTGGACTCTTGGTGAAGAAGGAAAAATAAGTGATGAAGAAGCATCATCAATAAAATCAATTATTGATGGTGGAACTCCTTTATTAATTTCCGGAGCTTTATCAGTACCTGAAATGGAACTTAGTTCACCGAGTCTCATGTATAAAATAGGATGTTCTTGGGGAGGTGATTGTTACCAGGGAGAATCATCAAGTTGGAATTTTTCAATTGTCGGATATCCGAATGACCCAATTACAGATGGATTTGACAAAACATTCCGTAAAGACCATTGGATTACACAAGCAATAGATATTAATAATCCAAAAACTATTCCAATACTGAAGCATAAATTTGCGGACACAGTAGTTGCAGTTCGTTCTGAAGTATCAAAAGCAAGAATCGTCCTGATAGGTTTTAATCCAATAATTATTACAAATATTACAGCACGAAACAACCTGATAGGCAATTCTTTGAAATGGCTTAATGGTATCGGTCCAAAGATAGCAAGCTCTGTATCTGAACTTGATTTTGGAGATGTTGCGGTTAACAGCGAAGTAGATAAGACGTTCGATATAGAAAACACAGGTGAAGAAACTTTGAATATTACCGAAATGACTGTTGACTGGGAAGATTCTGATAACTTCTTAGTCGTCAGCCCAAGCTTACCTGCCAGTATTCAGCCGGGAATGTCCGAAACCGTTACAATACGTTTCAAACCGGCAGACCCGTTTGGTTACGATGCCAATATGAATATTAAATCGAATGCCGTAAACGGTAATGAACTTATCGTTAATCTGAAGGGTAATGGAACGGCAGCCGGTGCAGGTGCCAAGATTGAATCGAATCTCCAGAGTGTCGAATTCGGCGAGGTGCCGATTAATTTACCGCATGAATCCATTGTTGAGATTTCAAATACAGGCGACCAGCCATTGAACATTGCTTCAACGAATATACAATCGAACACAGGCGGTATTTTCGAAGTTGTGTCTCCGGCTTCTTACCCGGTAACGGTTCAGCCGGCAGCAAAGCTTGATATTAAAGTAAAATTTGCTCCTTCCGAGAAGATAGCTTACACTGGAACACTCGAAATCAACTCGAATGCAACAAATGGCAATAAACTTACGGTTCCATTAAACGGAACAGGCGGTAATGCTGTCGGTGTTAATGACGATGACCTGAGTTCGATTTCATTGAGTGCAGGACCGAATCCCTTCAGTGCAAGAACCAATATTAAATATACAGTCGCAGGTAACGGCGGAATGGTTGATATTAGCGTTATCGATGCAAGAGGCATGGTTATCAGCCGGCTTGTATCGAAAAATCTTCCTGCAGGTGAATACAGCCAGGTATTCGATGCAAAGGGATTAAGTTCAGGAATGTATTATGTAATCGGAAAAATTAACGGGAAATCGGTTCAGTTACCGATTGTAATCGAGAAATAAAACAAACCAACCTTTAAATCCCCTCTTTATTTAAGGAGGGGATGGCGGGGTGGTTTAAAAATTTAGAATTTTCAATTTAGAATGAATGATTAATATCAGAATTTGAAAATTTTTAAAAAAACAAAGTTCTTTTAAAATTTATTGAAAATTGAAAATTAGGAAATTGAAAATTAATATTAAAGTGAATCCCTGAAAGTTAAAATAATTCGGGGATTCTTTCATCATTAATATTGAATGTAATATTATTAATATATGTTTATACTCTTTTGGAGTTATTATGAAAAAATTGTTTTTCTACTTTTTATTAATTATTCTTTTGGGCATTGGATTAGAAAAGGTTATAGCCGCACAGCAGTATTATTATGTCGTGTTCGATAATCTTGATAAAATCGTAAACACGGAAGGTCAGGAATTAACAAATGCATTCGACCAGCTATACTATGACCCGATACACAAATATCCTTTTGGAGATTATTTGATAAAACTTCCATTTTCCGATGCTACATTTACAAATTACAGAATCACAGACTTTGACCTTGCCGTTTTTCCAATGGGTGATAAACCTTTGAATTTTTCTACTTCCGGTGGAATTACGGTTTTGAGTAAAATCAAGGAAATGGAAGCTGCCGGGAAAAGAGTGATAATTATTGGCAGGTCAATATTGAGGCAATCTCAAACAAGCCAGCCGGTACAGCAATTTTTATATGATTATCTTGGGGTTGATGAAGTTTTTATGGTTAATACAACGAGTGGAAGTAAATATGCAGGATACACAATCAACGGTGTTATTGATGATACACTTGCAAATGGGACAAGGAAATGGGGTAATCTTAAAAGAGGTGAAAATAATATTCCTCCTGCTGACCCATGGAGATGGGTAAGTGAGTTAGAAGCATTCAAAGTGAGACCTGACGATTGGAGATTTACCGTAATAGATTGGTTTTCGAAAGTTACAGATGATGTTCAAATTATAAATTATCCGCCGACCGATACGATTATGGGTGTTCGTACACACACACCTCATTCAAAAATGGTCTTCTGGTGCTACGGGACTGAATATCTTTGTGCTGTCGGTTCGATACCTCGCCATGCAACCGAGCTATGGTATGCTTTTAACTGGCTTTTGTTCGATGTTCCGAAAATCGGACCATATTTACAGTCAGTGCCCAACCCGCTTCAATTTGGGGGCAGACAAATTGGTACTGATACAACCAAGAGAATTGTTATTACTAATTTTGGCAGGCAGGAATTAAAAGTTACAGATGTTTATGTCAACAATTTTGAAGACCCGGAACCGTTCGAAGTATTAGGTCCGACAAGTTTTAATTTACAGCCACTGGACACTCATTCAGTTTTTGTCAAATTTGCTCCGACCGAGGAAAAATCATATTTGGAAATTCTATCGTTCGAATCAAACTCCGGAGGAAATCCATCATTAATAGATATGGAACTCAAAGGAGTCGGCGGCAAAGACCCTGAGCAGGGACCAATAATTGATGTTGTTACCTCTGTTAATTTTGGTGAAGTGAAAATCGGTAGATACCAGGAAAAAGATATTGTCATTCATAATATTGGCACAGCCCCTCTTATTATCAATTATAATAACTTTTCAAATAATGGTACAAATAACGGTAACGGTGCATTCACTTATAATGATAGGAGAGCCGGTTTCCAGATTAATCCCGACAGCACATATACAATGGTGATTAGATTTACTCCTCATGAGGCAGGACTTACTTATAATGGAGAAATAAAATTAGAAACTAATCAGAAAGGTGATAATCCTTTTACTTATATCAAATTAACCGGTAAGGGTGCAGTAGCTAAACCCAAAATGGTGCCATTTCCAACGTCTGTTATATTCGATACCGTATTGACAGGTTACAATAAGGAAATACCAATAACAATTAAAAATACGGGTTCAGCCGAGCTTGTGATAGATAGTATTAATTTTATTAGAAATGATTCTTCTGCATTCAGCATTACTGAAGGAGGTATGCCTGAAGGTGGAACTCCAATCACTGTATTACCGGTAGAAGAACATATTCTTAAAGTTCAGTTTACTCCTTCGGAAGAGTTGACTTACAATGCGACCATACAAATAGTATCCAATTACGAAGAAACACCTAATTATAATATATATTTTAATGGAGTCGGCAGGCAGGATACCGTGGGTGTCGAAGATGAATACGATTTTGCAGGAAATGAATTATTCGTAATGAAGGCAATGCCGAATCCGAATTACGGTAAAGCAATGCTGGAATATATACTGAAAGGTGATGTTCCGAGGAAAGTTGATATCTTCATTATTGATGTACTCGGCAACAGGATTTCCAATATATTGAAAACTAATCTGAATCCCGGCGATTACAGGTGTGAAATGGATATGCAGGCAATTAAACTTGCTTCGGGTAATTATTACATTATCGCAAATGTAGGAGACTCCCAGGTGAGATTACCGATTGTAATTTTGAAATAAAAAAACGAATTTGATTTTGCTAAGAAACCGCATCTGTGAAGATGCGGTTTTTTTATTTTGTTCAGGTTTTAATTTAATAAGAATTTACAATCCGATTTATTTAAACCTGATGTATAGCACACAAGCATTGCAATACATCTCAGCGATTACACGATAATTTTGCAAAATAATAATAAAAATTTCAGAAAATATTAAAAAAATGAACAAATTGTTTTGAATTATAATATTTTTTCAATAAGTTTGTAAGCTCTGTCAAAAAATTTTTATAAATATATTATTTTGGAGTGTTTGAGTGCCGACAATAAGTCAGTTAATCAGGAAGCCGAGAAAGAAAGTTACGATGAAGAGTAAATCACCGGCTTTGAAATCATGCCCGCAGCGAAGAGGGGTATGCACGAGGGTATATACGACTACTCCCAAGAAGCCGAATTCGGCATTGAGAAAGGTCGCACGTGTGAGGTTGACATCAGGTTTTGAGGTTACATCATACATACCCGGCGAAGGACATAACTTACAGGAGCACTCATTGGTCTATCTCCGTGGCGGCAGAGTCAAAGATTTACCCGGTGTCAGGTATCATATTATTCGCGGTACGGCAGACACGCAGGGAGTGGAAGGAAGAAAACAAGGCAGGTCGAAATACGGTTCCAAGAAACCTAAGAAATCTGCTTAATCAATTTAAGTGAATTGCGAGTAAAACAAGATGAGAAAAAGAAGAGCAGAAAAAAGACGTTTGGATGTTGACCCGAAATACAACGATTTGGTTGTGTCGAGATTAGTTAACAATATTATGTACCAGGGCAAAAAAAGCACTGCCCGTAAGGCAGTTTATGAAGCATTCGAAACTATTGCCCAAAGGACTAAGTCTGACCCGCTCGAAGTTTTTCGCAAGGCACTTGCAAACGTAGCACCTGTACTCGAAGTCAGGTCGCGAAGAGTCGGCGGAGCAACCTACCAGGTTCCAATCGAGGTTCGTGAGGACAGGAGAATTGCCCTGGCTCTGAGATGGATTAAACAATACGCAAAGGCACGCAGAGATAAATCAATGGCTCTAAGGTTAGCCGCAGAGCTTATTGCTGCCGCAAACGGCGAAGGTGCCTCTGTTAAGAAAAAAGATGATGTACATAAAATGGCAGAAGCGAATAAAGCTTTTGCACATTTCAAATGGTAATAAAAGAATCGTTCTTTGTCAACTGAAATTTCCTTGGTGAGAAATTATGCCACGGGTAAAAGATATATCGAAACTCAGAAATATAGGCATAATGGCTCATATAGACGCCGGTAAGACCACAACTACGGAAAGAATATTATACTATACCGGCTATTTGCATAGGATTGGAGAAGTTGATGACGGCAATGCCTTCATGGACTACATGGAGCAGGAAAAGGAAAGAGGCATAACAATAACCGCCGCTGCCACAACCTGCTTTTGGAAGGATTATCAAGTCAATATTATTGATACTCCCGGTCATGTTGATTTTACAGCCGAAGTTCAACGTTCTCTAAGGGTTCTCGATGGAGCAATTGCTCTGTTCTGCGGTGTCGGTGGCGTTGAGCCGCAATCGGAAACCGTATGGCACCAGGCAGAAATGTACAATGTGCCGAGAATTGCTTATGTAAACAAAATGGACAGGCTCGGAGCAAACTTTGAAAACGTTCTCGAGATGATGATTTCAAAACTGAAAACAAATCCTGTTGCGATTCAGCTTCCAATCGGTGCTGAAGCTCAATTTGAAGGTATTATTGACCTTATTAAAATGAAGGCAATATATTTCGATGAAGAATCACAGGGTTTGAATTACGAAGAAGCTGTAATTCCGGAAGATTACCGGATTAAAGCTGAAGAGTTCAGGGCTAAGATGCTCGAAGCGGTTGCTGAAACCGACGATGTGCTTCTTGGCAAATACCTCGAAGGTGAATTGCTGACAGATGATGAAATCAGGAAAGCCCTCAGAAAGGGCACATTAGAGCTTAGGTTTGTTCCCGTCCTTTGCGGCTCATCTTTGAGCAATATCGGTGTGCAGCCATTATTGGATGCAGTCCTCGATTATTTGCCTTCTCCTGATAACATTAAACAGTTTCAGGGATTCGATGTGAAAGACCACGAAAAGGTAATTGTCAGGAAACCGATTAAAGATGAACCCTTTTCCGGACTGGCTTTCAAGATACTGACCGACCAGTTTGTGGGAAAGTTAACTTTTGTAAGGATTTATTCGGGCGCTGTTAAAATCGGAAATTCAGTCCTCAATTCGTATGCAGGAAAACAGGAAAAAATCAATAAAATCCTCATTTTACATGCAAACAAGAGAGATGAAGTTCAGGAAGCAGCAGCAGGAGAAATCGTAGCAATACCCGGTCTTAGATTTACAAAGACAGGCGATACGCTTTGCGATTCAAAACACCCGATAGCTTACGAACAGATTCATTTCTCCGAACCGGTAATCAATCAGGCAATTGAAGCCAAAACATTAGCTGACCAGGACAAACTGTTACAGGCACTCGAAAAGCTTGTTGATGAAGACCCGACTTTTAAATTCAAACTCGATGAGGAAAGCGGACAAATCATCATAAGCGGTGTAGGCGAACTTCACCTCGAAATAATTGTTGACCGGCTTAAGAGAGAATTCAACATTCCTGCAAAAGTAGGTAAGCCGCAAGTTGCTTACAGGGAAACAATTGCCGGTGAAATCAGGCAGGAAGCCGTATTCGACAAACCGATTAGCGGCAAACCGCAATACGGTAATGTAATTCTCGGGATGAAGCAATCGCAGAGAGGTAAAGGTATCCTTATTAATATTAATGTTAAGGATGATGTAATTCCAAAACAATATTATTCAGCAATCAAAAAGGGAATTACCGATGGACTCCAGGTAGGATTGAACGGTTATCCTGTAATTGATTTGGAAGTCAACCTGACCGGTGGCTCATACAATCCTGAAACTTCGACGGAGCTTGCTTACCAGATAGCTGCTTCTGTTGCAGTGAAAGACGGATTAAGAAATTCAGGTACTTTATTGCTCGAACCATTATTTGAAGTAGAGGTCGTTTCGCCGGAAGAATATGTCGGGGACATAATAGCAGACCTGAATGCAAGAAGAGGAAGAGTCGAAGGTATCAATCAGAGGGGAGTAATGCAGGTGATTAAAGGTGCTGCACCTCTTTCGGAGATGTTCGGATATGTTACAAAGTTGAGGTCGTTAAGCCAGGGAAGAGCAGTTTACACTATGACATTTTCGCACTATGAACCTGCGATTATAAAAAATGGAAATTACTTTTAAATAGATTGTTTTTTTTTTAGAAAATTAATTAAATAATTATTATTCATAAAATTATATAGGAGCATTTCAAAATGGCAAAAGAAAAATTTGATCGCTCTAAACCACATGTTAATATTGGTACGATTGGCCATGTTGACCATGGCAAGACTACTTTAACTGCCGCAATAACAATGGCATTGTCAAAAAGAGGTACGAACACAGCAATTCGCACATTCGACTCGATTGATAATGCCCCTGAAGAACGTGCGCGTGGAATCACGATTGCCACTGCACACGTTGAGTACGAAACTGATAAGCGTCACTACGCACACGTTGACTGTCCGGGACACGCTGATTATATTAAAAATATGATTACCGGTGCTGCGCAGATGGACGGAGCAATCGTTGTTTGTGCAGCAGACGACGGTCCTATGCCTCAAACAAGAGAGCACATACTTCTGGCACGTCAGGTTGGCGTTCCGAGAATAGTTGTATTCATGAACAAAGTTGACATAGCCGACCCTGAACTTTTAGAACTTATTGAAATGGAACTTCGTGAATTATTGACATCTTACGAATTTCCCGGTGACGAAATACCAATCGTCAAGGGTTCCGCACTTCAGGCATTGCAGGCAGGCACCGATGCATCGGTTAAAGCCGATGACCCACGTCTTGCTTGTGTGTTCGAACTAATGAAAGCTGTTGACGAGTATATTCCCACACCAGTACGCGATATTGACAAACCGTTCTTAATGCCGGTCGAAGACGTTTTCTCTATTACAGGCAGAGGCACGGTAGGAACAGGCAGAATAGAACGCGGTATGGTTAAAGTCGGCGAAGAAGTTGAAATAGTCGGATTTGGATTGCAAAAGAAAACGACTTGTACCGGCGTTGAAATGTTCCGTAAACTTCTCGATGAAGGCAGGGCTGGCGACAACGTAGGTCTTCTGCTTCGCGGTGTTGATAAAAATGAATTAGAACGCGGAATGGTGATTGCTAAACCCGGTTCGATTACACCTCATCATAAATTCAATGCACAGGTAGTGTTTTTGAAAAAGGAAGAAGGCGGAAGGCATACACCTTTCTTTGCAGGTTACAGGCCCCAGTTCTATCTGAGAACGACCGATGTTACCGGTGTTCTTAATCTTCCTTCGGGGGTTGAAATGGTAATGCCCGGCGACAATCTCGATAACCTGATTATAGAACTGATTACACCGGTAGCTATGGAAGAAGGATTGAGATTTGCTATCCGCGAAGGTGGAAGAACTGTAGGCGCAGGAGTTGTTACAAAGATAATCGAATAATTTTTTTCGAAATTAATTGAATTTGGAAGCCCGAATTAAGGAACAATGGAGTAAATCGTGGCAACACAAAGAATAAGAATAAAATTGAAATCTTACGACCATAACTTGATAGATAAATCAAGCGAAAGGATAGTGAGAACAGTGAAACAGACCGGGGCTGTCGTTTCCGGTCCGATTCCGCTGCCTACAAAACGTTCGGTTTACACTGTAAACCGCTCTCCTCACGTTGATAAAAAATCGCGCGAGCAGTTTGAGGCAAGAATCCACAAGCGGCTGATTGACATATTCAGCTCGACCCAAAAGACAATAGATGCATTGATGCGGCTGGAATTACCTGCCGGAGTTGACGTAGAGGTTAAAGTTTAATTAAAGGAGTAGAAATGACAGGGGCATTACTTGGTAAAAAGCTTGGTATGACAAGTATCTACACCGACAACGGTGAGCAGATACCTTGTACGGTTATTCAGGCAGGTCCATGTCCTATTGTTCAGATGAAAACATCTGGTAACGATGGTTATAACTCGGTTCAACTCGGTTTTGAAAACGTTCCCGATAGAAAGGTAAACAAACCTTTGAAGGGGCATTTCGCCAAGGCAGGCATTGAACCCGTCAAATATCTTAAGGAATTCAGGGATTTGGAAATTACGCTGAACATTGGCGAATTTCTGAAAGTTGACCAATTCCAAAAGGGCGACAAAGTCAGGGTAACGAGTACAAGCAAGGGGAAAGGTTTCCAGGGAGTTGTCAAAAGACATCATTTCGGTGGTGTCGGAATGACTACACATGGGCAATCAGACAGAGTCAGGGCGCCTGGCTCGATTGGCTCATCATCCTATCCCTCCCGCGTTTTCAAGGGCTTGAGAATGGCAGGAAGAATGGGTGGCAAACCGACAACTATCAGGAATCTTGAAATAGTGGACATAATACCGGAGCAAAACGTTTTACTTTTAAAAGGAAATGTTCCGGGATATAAAAATACTTTATTAGAAATAGTTAAGCAATAGGGCTTAAAATGTTAGTAGATATATACACAAAAGAAGGAACGCAGTCAGGGCAGATAGAACTGAAAGATGAAATCTTTGCTGTCAAGCCGAATGAACATGCCATGTACCAGGCAGTCGTTGCCTTCCTTGCTAATAAAAGGCAGGGAAATGCAAAGACTAAAGTACGTTCCGAAGTCTCCGGCGGCGGTAAGAAACCCTGGAGGCAAAAAGGAAGAGGTACTGCAAGGTCCGGCTCATCCAGGTCTCCCGTTTGGGTTGGCGGTGGAACGATTCACGGTCCCAAGCCGCATAAATTCACAATGAATTTATCCAAAAAGGTGAAACGGCTTGCCAAAGTTTCGGCTCTTTCCGCAAGATGCGAAGAAAATAATCTTATGGTTATCGAAGATTTCACGTTTGCTGAGATAAAAACAAAACAAATGACAGAAGTTATAAGGAATCTTAAATTGGAAAATGAAAAACTCCTTATTCTCCTGCCAGAAAAAGACGATATGATTTACCTCTCAACGCGAAATATTCCAAATGTAACAGTTCATCCGGTTGATAAAATATCAACTTATGAAATTCTGAATCATAAGAAATTATTGCTTTTTAAGAAAGCAGTTGATGTCGTACATAATTCTTTAAGCAATTAATGCCGGTGGTAATGCTATGATAGATATAATTAGAAGACCGATTGTTACAGAAAAAGCTATGAGGAATCAGGAGCAGGGACAATACGTTTTTGAAGTTGACCCCCATTCCAATAAGATTCAAATCAAGCATGCCATTGAAAAGATGTTCGAGGTGAATATAATCAGCATCAGAACAGCAAGAGTAAAAGGCAAAATTAAAAGCCGTTTCACCCGCAAAGGAATTCAGCAGGGTAAAACAGCAATGAAGAAAAAAGCATTTATAACACTTAAGCAGGGTCAGACTATTGACATTGTCGGCGGTGCTGCAGGTGTGGAATAAAATTGAATTAGAAGAAATAATTAGCAGATATTGAAATGGCACTGAGAAATTTAAAACCAATAACACCCGGAACAAGGTTCTACTCTTTGAATACATTCGAAGAGTTGACAACAGATAAGCCGTTCAAGCCGCTGACCGTTTCATTGAAGCAGTCAGGCGGAAGAAATAATACGGGCAGGGTAACCTCTCGCCATCGCGGTGGCGGACATAAGAGGAGATACAGGATTATTGACTTCAAGAGAAACAAATTCAATATGTTCGCAGAAGTCCTTACAATCGAGTATGACCCGAACCGCTCGGCAAGAATTGCATTGGTTCGGTATGAGGACGGAGTCAAAACTTATATACTTGCTCCCGATAAATTGAAAGTCGGCGATAAAATTGTTTCAGGGGATAATGTTGATTTTAAAGATGGCAACACGCTGCCATTAAGGAAAATTCCGGTCGGCTTATTCATTCATAATATTGAAATGAAACCTGGCAAAGGTGGCCAGTTGGTACGAAGTGCAGGCATGTCGGCACAGCTCGTTGCTGTCGACGATAAATCGGCTCAGGTGAAGCTTCCTTCAGGTGAAATAAGGATACTTCCTTCAAATTGCACTGCAACACTGGGCATTGTCAGCAACGGCGACCATGAAAACATTCAATGGGGGAAAGCAGGACGTTTGAGATGGCTTGGAATCAGGCCTCAAACACGCGGTATGGCTATGAACCCGATTGACCATCCTATGGGCGGCGGCGAAGGTGCTTCCAAATCGGGTGGTGGAAGGCAGCATCCGAGGTCACCCTGGGGACAATATGCCAAAGGTCTGAAAACACGTAAAAAGAGAAAATTATCAAATAAAAATATTATTCGCAGTAGAAAAGGTTAATATTACAGGTTGAATTATGTCACGTTCACTTAAAAAAGGTTATTTTGTTTACTATAAATTACTGAAAAAGGTTGAGACACTAAATGAGTCCAACCAGAAAAAGGTAATCAAGACCTGGTCGAGAGCTTCGACAATAACGCCGAGTTTTGTGGGACATACTATTGCCGTACATAACGGCAACAAATTCATCCCTGTTTATATAACTGAAAATATGGTTGGTCACAAACTCGGAGAGTTTTCGCCGACCAGGATTTACAGGGGACATTCCGGGCACAGGAAAGAGCAAAAGAGTCCGGCTGCCACACCTGCACCTGCAAGGAAATAATTGATGGAGAACCGGGAAATGGAAGCAAAAGCAATAAAAAAATTCATAAGGTCATCGCCACGTAAAATGCGTTTGGTGATTGATTTGATAAGAGGGAAAAATGCATCGGAAGCGTTTTCGACCTTGCATTTTTCAACCAAGCATGCAGCTAAAGATGCAGAAAGAGTTTTGAAATCAGCTATTTCTAATTTGTCGAATATTGAAGACGGCAAGTCTGTCAAAAACGAAGATGTGTATATTAAAACTGCCTTTGTTGACTGCGGTCCGATAGTTAAAAGAATTAGTCCTGCTCCCATGGGCAGAGCTTACAGAATCAGAAAACGCTCTAATCATTTAACAATAGTTGTTGCAACAAAGGATTAATAAGGAGTTAAAACTTGGGACAAAAAACAAATCCGATAGGGCTTCGCTTAGGAATTATAAAGCAGTGGGAAGCTAACTGGTTCGACGAGAAAAACGTTGCTTCCAAGCTATCCGAAGATATAAAAGTTAGAAATTATATTAAAAACCGTTTGAAAAAAGCAGGTGTTTCACGGCTTATACTCGAAAGAACGGCGAAGCAATTGAGGATTACTATCAATACATCCCGTCCCGGTGTGATTATCGGCAGGTCCGGAAAAGATATAACTCAATTGGAAGAGGAAATCAAGAAATTCACAAGCAGGGATGATGTTAAAATCCTTATTAGCGAAATCAAACGTCCGGAACTGGATGCTTACCTGGTTGCAGAAAATATAGCACAACAGCTTGAAGGTAGAATTTCCTTCAGAAGAGCAATGAAACAGTCGGTGTCTTCGGCTATCAGAATGGGAGCCAGCGGCATCAGGATTATGTGTGCAGGACGGCTTGGCGGAGCTGAAATGGCAAGAACTGAACAATATAAAGAAGGAAGAATTCCTTTGCATACACTTCGTGCCGATATTGATTATGCTGTTGCTACGGCACATACGATATACGGAAGCATCGGGGTAAAGGTGTGGATATGCAAGGGTGAAATTATCGGTAAACAAGTTTCATAGAAAATTTTTAATTAATTGAAAGCAAGTAACGATGTTATCTCCAAAGAGAGTAAAATATCGCAAGACACAAAGAGGCAGAAGAAGAGGAAAGTCATTTAGGGGCTCTATGGTTTCTTTTGGTTCTTATGGTTTGAAGGCACTTGAGAATGCATGGATAACCAACAGGCAGATAGAAGCGGCACGTATTGCGATTAACAGGTTTCTCAAACGTGACGGAAAAGTCTGGATTAAGATTTTCCCGGATAAGCCATATACTAAAAAACCGGCTGAAACAAGACAGGGAAGCGGTAAAGGTAGTCCGGAGGGCTGGGTTGCTGTCGTTCGCCCTGGTAAAATAATGTTTGAGGTGGACGGTGTGCCTCGTAAGTCAGCCGAAGAAGCTTTGCGGCTCGCTTCGCATAAATTGCCGATTAAAACAAAATTTGTATCACGTATTGATTTGGTTTGAGATGAAACCACGTAAAACAAAAGACCTTGGTGAGCTTAACGATATGGAATTGGCTCAATCGCTGAAAGAAGCAGAGGAAACTTTTGCTAAGCAAAAGTTTCAGCATGCACTTAGCCAGCTTCATGACACGGCTTATCTCAGGATATTGAGAAAAGACATTGCAAAAATGAAAACAATAATTAATGAACGCCAGAGAGTGAAATAATATGGAACAGGAAACTGGACAAGAAATAATGAATGAAATGGGTACCGTTGCTGAACCACAAGAGGTTACTGCAAAACCGGTAGCAAAAACAAAGAAAAAAACAAAAGAGGAGGAATTACCTCTGAAGAAATCTAATAAGAGAATTCTCCAGGGTAAGGTTTTCTCGAATAAAGCTGATAAAACCATTGTCGTGAAAATTGTCCGTCAGGTTGCCCATCCTTTATATAAAAAATATTACAAGAAGACAAAAAAGATTATGGCTCATGATGAAAGAAATGAGTGTAACATCGGCGATACAGTGAAAGTGAAGGAATGTCGTCCTCTCAGCCGTAATAAGAGATGGGAACTCGTCGAAATAATTGAAAAAGCCAAATAAGCTTAGGAGTAAATTAAAATGATACAGGAAGAAACAAATTTAGTCGTTGCAGATAATTCGGGAGCAAAGAAGGTGCGATGCATCAGGGTCCTCGGCGGACACGCCAGACGTTATGCCGGATTGGGTGACCTTGTGGTCGTTTCTGTAAAATCTGCTCTGCCGAATTCAAACGTAAAAAAAGGCGAAGTTTGCAGGGCTGTCATTGTCCGTACATGCAAAGAGGTGAAAAGGAAAGACGGCTCGTTTATAAAATTTGATGACAATGCTGCGATTATTTTGAATGCTGCCGGAGAGCCGAGGGGTACAAGGATTTTCGGTCCGGTTGCCCGTGAATTGCGGGAAAAAAATTATATGAAAATTATTTCACTTGCACCTGAAGTTATATAGTGGTGAATATTATGAAAATGAGATTAAAAAAAGGCGATATAGTACAGGTATTATCAGGAAATGATAAAGGTCTTTCCGGTAGAGTTCTCGAAGTCTATCCTGCAAAAAGTAAAATTTTGGTTGAGGGTGTCAATATTAGAAAGAAACACATGAGACCAAATCCAAAGAATCAGCAGGGTGGTATTGTCAGTAAAGAAATGCCGATTCATTATTCCAATGTGCTGATAATTGATTCGGATAAAAATCCATCGAGAATCGGGATTAAATTCGAAGAGAAAGAAGGCAAGCAAATACCTGTAAGATATGCAAAAACAAATGATAAAAATTTATAAGGATATAAAGATTATTTAATATGGCAAAATCAGGTTCACAGGCAGGAGGAACAGCTAAAAAGCTCGAAATGAAGCCGGAAGGAAAACGTCTTGAAGACGTAAAGGACGCCAAGCCGGCACCAAAGCCGCGGCTTGAGGGCGTTTATAAAGAAAATATCATTCCTGCTTTAATGAAGAAATTCGGTTATAAGTCCATAATGCAGGTTCCGAAACTCAAGCATATTTCGATGAATATGGGTGTGGGGCAGGCAACCCAGGACACAAAGCTTTTGCAGGCAGCAGTTAACGAACTCGAATTGATTGCAGGTCAAAGACCAGTGATAACGAAATCTAAGAAGGCGATATCTAACTTTAAACTCAGAGCCGGAATGCCGATTGGCACAAAGGTTACTTTGAGAAGAGCCAGAATGTATGAGTTTCTCGACAGGTTTATTAATATAGCTTCGCCCCGAATCAGGGACTTCAGAGGATTTTCCGATAAGAGTTTTGACGGCAGAGGCAATTACACTGTTGGGATTAAAGAACAGATTATTTTCCCTGAGATTGATGTCGATAAGGTTAATAAAATCACAGGGCTCGATATAACTTTTGTAACAGATGCAAAGACTGATGAAGAGGCATTATCTCTTCTTTCGGAATTTGGTTTTCCTTTTCGTAAACGTGATTGAGAGAAGATATGTCAACAACAGCAATTGTAGCACGGAACAATAAAAGAAAAAGAATGACTGAGAAATATGCCCAAAAAAGAGCCGAATTGAAAAAACTCGGAGATTATGAGGGACTGCAAAAACTTCCGAGAAACAGTTCTGCAACGAGAATTCGTAACAGGTGTTCGGTTACGGGACGCGGCAGGGGTGTATATAAAACCTTCGGATTATGCAGGAACATGTTCCGTCAGTTAGCATTGGAAGGGAAGATTCCCGGTATTAGGAAAGCAAGTTGGTAATAACAAATTATTTGAAAGCATTATGCCAGTAACAGATACTATAGCTGATTTTATAACTCAAATTCGTAATGCAGGCAATGCCAAGCATAAGACAGTGGATATACCCTGTTCAAATACAAAGCTTGGAATTGCAGCGATACTGAAAGACCAGGGTTACATCAGCGATTTTGAAAAGATTGAAGAAGGAAACAGAAGTTATATCAGAATCACTTTGAGGTATTATCAGCGTGTGCCTGCTTTCAATGAGATGAAGCGGGTCAGCAAACCGGGCAGGAGAGTATATGCCCCTGCTGATAAATTGCCGAGAGTAAAAAACGGATTGGGTGTAGCGATTATTTCTACATCGAAAGGGATTATGTCTGATAAACAGGCGCGCCAGTTGAATATCGGCGGCGAGCTGCTTTGCACAATTTGGTAAAATTGGATTACAGGAGATAAGAAAGTGTCACGTATAGGTAAAAAACCGATTAATATTCCACCTAAAGTTCAGGTGAGTTTTGATGACCGTACAATTAAAGCAAAAGGTCCGAAAGGCGAGCTTGCATTAAAGCTTCCCGAGCCGATTGATGTTAATATCGAAAACAATGTAATTACAATTGTACGCCCGAACGACGAGAAAAAAGTGAGAGCATTGCACGGACTTTCGCGTGCTTTGACTGCAAATGTAATCGAAGGGGTCGTCAACGGATATACAAAAACTTTACAGATTAACGGAGTCGGCTACAAAGCCGAAATGAAAGGGAAAAGATTAATGCTGTCCTTAGGATTTTCACATCCTGTTCTGGTTATTCCACCCGATGGTATTGACATTAATTCTCCCAATCCCAATACGATTATTGTTAATGGAATAGATAAACAGCTTGTCGGGCAAACGGCAGCAGTAATAAGAAAATTACGTCCACCTGAGCCATACAAAGGCAAAGGCATTAGATACGAAAATGAATACGTAAGGCACAAAGCCGGAAAAACTACAGCTAAGTAAATTTAATGTTTTTTTAAAGTGATGATGAGCAATGAACACTAACGAAATAAAAAAGAGAAGACAATTAAGAAGAAAATTATCTGTCAGAAGGCAAATTAGCGGTACTGCGCAAAAACCGAGATTAACCGTTAGCCGAAGCTTAAAGCATATTTATGCACAGATAATTGACGATGAAACCGGAAGAACTCTTGCTTCTGCGTCAACTTTAAATGAAGATGTTGCAGGGAAGGTAACACCGAAGACAAAGAAAATCGAAAAGAGTAAGCTGGTTGGAACAGCAATAGCAAAATCAGCAATTGAAAAAAATATTAAAAAAGTGGCATTCGACAGGAATGGTTATTTGTATCACGGACGCATCAAGGCACTGGCAGATTCAGCACGTGAAGCAGGCCTTGAATTTTAATAAAGACAAAAGGAGATTGAAGTGTCGAAAGTTAAAGCATCTGAACTTGAATTAAGAGATAAACTGGTATATGTCGGCAGAACAGCCAAGGTAGTAAAAGGCGGAAGAAGATTCAGCTTTTCTGCAATCGTTGTCGTTGGTGATGGAAACGGGAAAGTCGGCTACGGCTTAGGCAAAGCAGGCGAAGTGGTCGATGCTGTTACAAAGGCAACAGAGTCAGCCAAAAAGCATATTTCATCGGTTCGCCTTCAGGGAACAACAATACCGCACGAGGTTATCGGCAGATTCGGTGCAGCAAAAGTTCTTATCAGACCTGCAAGCCCCGGCACTGGTGTTATAGCCGCCGGTGGGGTTCGAGCCATTCTCGAGTTGGCAGGAGTTCAGGATGTATTGACTAAGAGTCTCGGCTCTTCCAATCCCCATAATACTGTTAAAGCAGCTATGCAGGGATTGATGCAGCTTAACGATGCCTCTGCAGTTGCTGCAAGACGCGGTATTCCGGTTGAAAAGGTAATTAACGGGTAATTGTAAACGGACCGAATGGCAGGAGTAATAAATGAATAAACTTAAAGTAACACAGGTTCGAAGTATCATTGACAGGAACAAAAAGCAAAAGCTGACTATCGAAGCACTCGGTTTGGGCAGACCGAATTATATTAATGTTCTGCCCGATAATCCTCAGACAAGAGGCATGCTCGCGGTTGTCAAGCATTTGGTAAAAGTTGAAGAAGTTGCGAATTAATAAAGAGAAATTATTAATATGAAACACATTGGAAATTTGAAGCACGCTGAAGGTGCGAGACATAAGAAGAAAAGAATCGGAAGAGGTCCCGGTTCCGGATATGGCGGTACCTCAACCAAAGGACATAAGGGACAGCAATCACGTTCGGGTGCAAGGGTGCATATATGGTTTGAGGGTGGTCAGATGCCATTGAACAGGCGGCTGCCGAAGTTCGGTTTTTTCAACAGGAACCGGGTTGATTACCAGGTTGTCAATGTCGGCAAGCTCCAGGAACTGGCAGAAAAAAATAAATTTGAAGATAATAAAATTAATTTTGACATTTTATATAATCTCGGTGTTATCAGTAAGAAGACATTGCCATTGAAAATTCTCGGCAATGGAACTGTTAGCACTGCATTGAAAGTTGAAGCACACAGTGTTTCTGCATCGGCGAAGCAAAAAATTGAAACTGCCGGAGGGACCGTAACGACTCATGAGTAGTTTTGTTCAGACAATACAGAATATCTTCAGGATTGAAGAGCTTAGGAAGAGGATTATAACAACTCTGCTGATACTTATTGTTGTCAGGGTTGGAGCTCATATCACTCTTCCCGGAATTGATATTACAGTTCTGAAAGCAACGACAGGTACCGATGAAGGTACGCTTTTCGGATTGTTCGATTTATTTGTCGGAGGTGCATGGTCTAACGCTGCTGTATTTGCACTCGGTGTAATGCCTTACATCACTGCATCAATTATTCTTCAGCTTGGTGGAATCGTTGTTCCAGAGTTGCAGCGGCTTCAGAGAGAAGGCGAAGAAGGAAGAAGAAAAATCACTCAATGGACAAGGTATCTGACTGTTCTGATTGCAGCATTACAGGCTTATGGTACAAGCATCAGATTATTAAATACTCCTACTTCAGGAGCCCCACTGGTTCCGGTTAGCGGTTTGTTATTTACTATGTCAACCGTATTTTTACTGACCGCCGGCACAATATTCATGATGTGGCTCGGCGAACAGATAACCGACAGGGGTATAGGTAATGGAATTTCATTAATAATCTTTATCGGAATTATTGCACGGCTTCCTGCCTCTGCTTTCCAGGAATATAAATTGATTGAAGTAGGACAGAGAAACTGGATTGTAGAATTAATAATACTTGTCATTCTTGTTGCCATAATTGCAGGAGTGGTTCTTGTCACACAGGGAGCCAGGAGGATACCTGTGCAATATGCCCGCAGGCAGGTTGGTAGAAAAGTTTATGGAGGAACAACTCAATATATACCGTTAAGAGTGAATACGGCTGGTGTTATGCCTATAATTTTTGCACAATCACTCATGTTTGTTCCGAATACTATATTAAGCTTTTTTCCTGAATCACAATTCCTCTCAAGTTTGGCACATTTATTTAGTGACAGATCGTTTGTGTATGCAATCATTTACGGATTGATGATAGTATTTTTTACATATTTTTATACTGCAATCGTTTTTAATCCGAAAGACATTGCAGACAACATGAAAAAACAGGGAGGTTTCATACCGGGAATAAGACCCGGAAAACCGACCTCCGAATATATAGACCAAATATTAACGAGGATAACATTGCCGGGTTCGGTATTTCTAGCAATAATAGCAATATTACCGACATTTGTTACAAGTATTTTTGCAGTAACAAGTAGCTTCGCTTCGTTCTTTGGAGGTACAAGCTTGCTGATTATGATAGGCGTGGCACTTGATACATTGCAGCAGATTGAATCTTACCTGCTTATGAGACATTATGACGGTTTTATGAAAAGCGGTAGAATCAAAGGCAGGGTAGGACAAGGTGGTTTTTAAGTGAATGAGTCTTAAAAAATGAAATTCCCGTATATAAAAACCGAAAATGAAATCAGCAAGATAGAAAAATCGTGCAGAATCGTTGCCGAAACTCTTACTTTAATCGGCAAATATATGGTGGCTGGAACTGAAACGATGGAAATTGATAGAATAGCTGAAGATTTTATTTTATCAAAAGGTGCAAAGCCCGCTTTTAAAGGGTATGTAGTTGACGGAAAAAAGTTCCCTTATACATTATGTATTTCGATTAACGATGAAGTCGTTCACGGGATGCCCGGAAGAAGAAAACTCGAAGAAGGACAGATTGCTTCTATTGACTGCGGTGCAGAATTGGACGGATATTTCGGAGACAGTGCCGTTACTTATGCAGTTGGTAATGTTACCGAAGAAAAACTACGGTTGATGAGCACCACCCAGGAAGCTTTGATGCTTGGAATCGAAAAAGCCGTCAGCAAGAATAAAGTCTATGATATATCGAGAGCTATTCAGGAGTTTGTTGAAGGAAAAGGGTATTCGGTAACACGCGAACTGGTTGGGCATGGAATAGGAAAGAATCTTCACGAAGAACCCCCTGTTCCGAATTTCGTTCCGCCGCTTCTGCACAGGTCGAAATATCCGAATATAAAGCTTGAAAAAGGAATGGCTCTTGCAATCGAACCTATGGTTCACCAGGGGACAAAATTTGTTAAAACGGAAGCAGACGGCTGGACTGTCAGAACTGTGGACGGAAAGCCGGCAGCTCATTTTGAGCACACTGTCATTGTTGATGACAATTATCCTTTAATTTTGACTGTTAGAGATTGATGAAATATGGCAAAGCAGGAATTGATACGCGTTGACGGAGTAATTGAGGAGACTCTCCCCAATACTCAATTTGTTGTCAAATTTGAAAACGGTCACAAAATTCTTGCTCATATTTCCGGCAAAATGAGAATGAATTTTATTAAAATTTTGCAGGGTGATAAGGTTACTGTTGAGTTATCGCCTTATGATTTGACAAAGGGTAGAATTATCTACCGATATAAATAGAAAGAATATTTACTTATGATTTTGAGATTACGATGAAAGTACAGGCATCAGTAAAAAAAAGAAATCCGGACGACAAGATTGTTCGCCGTAAAGGAAGAATTTATATTATTAATAAAAAGAATCCCCGCTTTAAGCAGAGGCAGGGTTAATTATTAACAAGGAGTATTGTTGTGGCTAGAATTGCAGGTATAGACCTACCAAAGAACAAGCGCGGCGTAGTCGGGCTTACTTATGTTTTCGGAATAGGCAAGACAACATCCGAAAAGGTGCTGGCAAAAGCCGGTGTTGACGAAAGCAAAAAGGTTAACGATTGGACAGATGATGAAATAGCACGAATTCGTTCGGTTATTCAGGAAAGCGTTAAAGTCGAGGGTCAGCTTCGCTCTGAGGTTCAGATGAACATCAAGCGTCTTATGGACATTGGCTGCTATCGCGGTCTCAGGCACAGGAAAGGATTGCCTGTGAGAGGACAGAGAACGAGAACCAATTCCAGGACACGCAAGGGTAAGCGCAAAACCGTTGCTGGAAAGAAGAAAGCTATGGCTAAGAAATAATCCTAACGGTACTTTGTACTTTGTAATTTTTTTATAATATTTTTAAAGTAACATGGCAACAGTAAAAAAGAAAACAAAGAAAAAAATTGTATCCGATATACATGGTAAAGTGTTTATCAGGGCATCCTTCAATAATGTAATGGTTACCATTACCGACATGTATGGTAACACGATTTGCTGGTCATCAGCAGGAAAGAACGGATTCAGGGGCTCAAAGAAAAATACTCCTTATGCTTCGCAGGTATCAGCCGAGCGCACAGCTAAGGAAGCTTATGACCTCGGACTGAGAAAAGTTGATGTGGTTGTGAAAGGTCCTGGCGCAGGGAGAGAAGCTGCTATTAGAGCATTATCAATAGCGGGACTTGAAGTTCACAGCATTCTTGACAAAACCCCGATACCTCACAACGGATGCAGACCGTCTAAGAGAAGAAGGGTATAATATTAGATTTTTGATAATTAAATTAACAGCCATTTAATAAATAAACAGCAGAACAGGCAAGTATGAATATTCAAATGCAAATGCCCGAGAGGGTACAGATTGAGGAAACACAAAAAAAGAACCACGGAACATTTGTTCTTCAGCCGCTGGAGCAGGGCTATGGCGTTACTATTGGTAACTCGCTCCGCCGTATTCTTTTATCATCGATTCCCGGTGCTGCAATAATTGGCGTCAAGATTACCGATGTTTTGCATGAATTCCAGACAATACCCGGTGTTGTTGAAGATGTGTCAGAGATTATTCTTAATCTGAAATCAGTCAGATTGAAAACTGTTGATAAAAAGGCACAATGGATTAATTTCCATTTGAAAGGACCGATTGTGTGGACTGCTAAGGACATACAGGATGCGACCGATGACATTGAGGTACTCGACCCGAGCCATTATATTGCAACATTAGCAGATGATGCTGAATTTGAGGTCGAACTTAGAATAGGCAAAGGCAAGGGATATGTCCCGGCTGAAGACCATCAGTTAACCGATTTCCCGATTGGGATGCTTCCTATTGATGCGATATATACACCGATTAAAAACGTTATTTATACGATAGAACCGTACAGGGTGGGACAAAAGACAGATTATGAAAAACTGATTCTGGATGTTATCACTGACGGAACGATTGCTCCCGATGAAGCACTTCATAATTCGGCAAAAATTATGAATGACCACATAAAGTTGTTCATTCACTTCAACGAAGAAGAAGAAGAATTGCCACCACCGATTCCCGTCGAGGAAGAAGTTAAAGAGGCAGAGAGAAACCGTCTGCGTAAGATTTTATTGACTCCAGTTGATGAGCTTGAATTATCGGTCAGGGCGCACAATTGCCTTAAGGCAGCCAATATCAAAAATCTTGCAGAGTTGATTTCACTCCAGGAGCATGAACTCCTTAAATTCAGAAATTTCGGTAGGAAATCTCTTGCGGAATTAGGTGAAGTTGTTCATTCGTTCGGATTGGAATTCGGAATGAATATAGATAAATATATAAAAGATGAACCTAAAAAAGTAAGCTTGCTTACTGATAACTATTAATTGAAAGAAACTTTTTTGTTTTGTATTGACAGAGTAATAAAATGAGACACCAGGTTAGAGGAAGAAAATTAAACAGAACGGCATCGCACAGGAATGCATTGTTGAAAAATCTTGCGACTTCACTGTTCGAACATAAACACGTTAGGACTACACTTGCAAAAGCAAAAGAGCTTAGACCATACGCTGAGCATTTAATTACAAAAGCGAAAAAAGCTTTGCAAAATGAAAAAGGAGGATTGCTCCCGGAAGGACAAAAGGTTGATATTCACAACCGTAGGATTGTCGGAAGAGACATAACTAATAAAGCTGTATTGCAGGAATTGTTCGATACAATCGCGCCACTTGTCGAGGAAAGACCGGGTGGCTATTGCAGAATAACAAAAATTGGTAACCGGAGGGGAGATGCAGGCGATGCAGCTATCATCGAATTGGTTGACTGGTCGGCTCCACAGGATGGCACTTCATCTTTGAAAGCAAGAAAGAAAGCAATGGCAAAGAAAGCCGAAGGAAAGAAATCCAAAGCAAAGAAAGCCAAGAAAGTTGAAGAAGAAGTCAAGGGATCTGAGGTAATTGAAACCGTTACAGAAGAGAAAGTAACTGAAGCTGACGTCCGGGAAGAAATAACCGAAGAAAAAAATGAAGAAATCACTGATTCTGAAACTATTGAACCATCCGATGAGGAACCAAAGCCCGAAGAAAAATAAATTTTATAATTATTTAAATTTTTAGAAAGGCATCAAAGAAGATGCCTTTTTTTTTATAAGAGAATGAAAAATAAAAATATTTTATTCCGACAACAAAGACTCTTCCGGTACACCCAGCTTATCATTCAATGTTCTCATCATTTGTAATGACAATTTTCTTTTTCCAGATAATATTTCTGAAACCCTGCTTCTGTATCCAGGATAACATCTCAAATCTGACATTTTCATTCCAAGTTGTTCCAACCTAAACTTTACCGCCTCTAATGGATTCGGTGCTTCAATTAAAAATCTCTCTTTTTCATTGTTTTCAACAAGAATTGATAAAATATCCAGCTCATCCGATTCCTTTGAACCTGATTTTAAACTCTTTTGCATAAGTACGTAAATCCTTTCCAGGGCTTTTTCGTAATGCTTCTTATTTTTTATTGGTTTTAACATTACTTATATATTTTTTTAATTATCCTGACTCACAGCTTCTAATACAGATTTAACAATTTTGGGATGCAATGATTTGTTTGAATGAAATGGAATAACAAATCTCTCCTCATTTCTAAAATAAATTCTATGACTTCCTTTTGACCTGAGTAATATAAATCCTGAATTTAAAAGCATTTTTTCGGCTTCTTTAGCAGTTAATACAGGTAGTTTAGGCAATAGCGACCTCAATACTGGTTGAATAAATATCTTTATTTAGTATGATTGAATCCTTGTCAGGGTCAATTGTTTCAAGATATAGTTCAACAGCTTCTTTAATATTTGTAACTGCTTCTTCGAATGTTTCTCCTTGAGTATGGCACCCCTTTAATTCTGGACAATATACATAATAACCATACTCATCTTTTTCTATAATAACAGTTAATTTCCCTCTCATTTAATTCTCCAACTAATATCTTAATTAAACTAATTAAAACGTTACTAATATAATAATATTTAGTATATAATAAAGATAAAAAAAAAAGAGCCAAGGGTACAACCCCCGGCTCACAGGTTTAGAGGACTCATAATTAAACCTGTTTTTTTATTCTACTATAACTCTCTGAACTGCCTGCTCGCCTTTGTCGCTGCGGACTGAAATCAAATACATACCTGGCTCGATGTCCTGAAGTTTAAAGCTCTCGCTTCTGTCACCACTTGGAAATGATTTCATAGCTGACAGCTCTGCAATTTTTCTTCCGGATAAATCGTGCAAAATAATACTAAGCATTCTCGGTTCGAGTAATGTGAAGCTTAGATTTACTTTCCCGGATGTGGGATTGGGAAACACTGTCAGATTTTCCAATGCACCGCTGCATGAACGCCATACATCAAAATATGTATCTTTACCTGCAATTGTAGCTGCTTCGCATATATTATCTGCATCCTGTAAAATTTTTATTTCCGGCTCCAATTTGTTCCTTACCTCAGCAGGTAATGCTTCGAGTAACTTTGGAGTCGGGTCATACCAGAATATAAATGAATATGACCTCGGTGATTCGCCCTTCACTGGTATTTCTATTGGAATCAGCTTGTTAATCTTTATATATTTATCAATATTAATCTCTATGTTCTTCAATTTATTATCGAGTTCCTTCAACCGCATATCGTTCAACTTGATTTTTATATCTTTTAACTTTTTAATACTGCTGTCGAGCTTCATTGAATCATCGTCGTATTCTTCGATTCTAATTCTGTATTTCCTGATTTTCTTTCCGACATTTTGCTTGTCCTGCTCAAGTTCTTTCAGGTATTCATCCTGGAGTTCAGGAAATGAATGAAACTCATATAAATTATCAGGATTCGGTATATCAGGAACTATTATATTGGGAAAACATAATGAATCGAGTGATTCAAATCCTCTAAATAATGTATCCCATTTAAAATCTAATGCACATGATGTATCAAATTTAAACACTTTGAATTTATGTCTCAAACTATCGAGATTCATCCTGGAATATTTAAGATATTTTTTACTCGTATCATATTTCTTCATTGCTTCTTTCATAATAGAATCAATATTGTTCTTATTATATTTTAATGTATATACTCTCATTGCTTTTGAATAAGCATCATTCACCATCGAATCAACATTGATTTCAACATCGTAATTCTTTTTGAACCTTTTATTATTATACTTTTTTCTACTTCCTTTAGATGAAGTGTCAGAAATAGATATAACTTTAACAATTGATTTATTATTATTGTCATCATCCAAATTCTCTGCTACTGCACGATTGATTAATGATATTGTTTCTTCTTCATCTACTCTCTTATTACTGTCTTTCAGGAAAGGAGAAAGAAATTTACTCGAGTATTTTGCCTGAATCAAATGGGCTCCATCGTCATCGAGAACGAACACTCTCCTGTTTCCCGCATTATCGGTAATCAGCCGTGGAGAGAAATCAGGAACATTATTTTCTTCTACCGACAACTTTGAATCATCGGACATGGAGAATCCCCCCTTGACATATAATGTACACAAAATCGGTTTTTTCCCTTTTGTGTCCCAGTAAATCAGTTTAGGATTATCAGGATTTTTTTCATCAATTTTAATCCCAAGCTTATCGAGGTCTGTATCCTGGAGTTTGACAATCTGCACACCTTTCACATTCACTTCGGAATTATTTTGATTTTCTTCTGTTGAATCGGTCAACAGTGAATTATTATTAGAATTATTTGTCTGTGAATTATCATTTCTTATTAAATAATTTTCTTTTACCTGATTTGAATTATTATCATTACTTGCAATGTTGAATGCTGCTATTCCTACTGTAGCTGCTGCTGCAGCAATTGTTGCCAATTTAAACATAATCGGTGCTCCTTTATAGTAATTTATTATATTTCCAAAAACAGTTCTTTTATTTGAAGCAAAATTTTCAATTAAAGAGCGGGCATCCTCGCCTGACAAGACCGGCTCCTGGTTTCTTGCCTTAAGGAAATAATCTTCAATATTTTTCTTTTCGTTATTCATTTTTCACCTCTATGCGAAATTTTATTCAATTCAAATTTTTCCGTTTTACTATCTGAAAAAGCTTTCCCATTCTTTTTCTCAAAAAAAATCCTCTTTGGTTTCGGACTATAATCATCCTTCATGATTTTTTCCAGCATATCTCTTCCTCTTTTCAATCGTGACTTCACTCCCGACAATGTCCCGCCCTGAACTTCCCTGATTTCATCGAGTGTGAATCCCGATATTTCAAACAATATGATAGCTTCCCTGTACTTTTCTTTTAATTTATTCAATGCGTTGTAAAGCACTTTAACATCAACGTTATTTTCTACATAATCGGAACTAAAAGGAAGCTTTTCTGCTTTTTCATTATCAAATTCTTTAAATAATTTTCTTCTCCATTTTCCTCTTTTGAAATGACGGCTCGCAATTGTAAACACAAAACTTTTGAAAGATTCCTTTTTCTTCACTCTGCTGAAATTCTCAAAAGCCGCAAGAATCGTATCGCTTACTAGGTCACGCGAATCCTCGCGATTCCTTGTCAATGCCATTGCATAACCCGAAAGCTGTCCGAGAACGGGTTCGAGCAGTTTCAGAAATTCTTCCTTTTTTTCCCTGTCCGTCATTTCTTTTTTTTGTAATTTCGCTTCAGTATATAAGTGTCATAAGTTCAAAAAAAGTTTCATTATATTATCAGGGTTTTTATTTATTAGACGTTTTTTTATGAAAAAGTTTCGATTTTATATATTTTATTATTTATTATTATCTTTTTTCCTGCTCCAGTGCTCATCAGTAAAAACGAACAGTGAAAACAAGCACTTTATCTGGAAGATAAACTCCGGCAAAGCGACTGTTTATCTTCTCGGCTCGATTCATCTTGCAAAAGAATCGCTGTATCCCCTGGAACCGCTAATCGAATCTTCTTTCGCTGAATCTGACAATCTCGTCGTTGAACTTAATATAGACAAAATAAATCCTTCCGAACTTATGAAGAAGGTATTATACCAGGATGGTAATACATTAGAGGCAAATGTCTCACCGGAAATATATGCTAAGCTGAAATCAATGTTCGATAAAAACGGAATTCCCCGGTTAGTATATGAAAAAGCACATCCCTGGTTTGCGACTGTCATGCTCGTCAATTTCGAATTAAAGGCAAACGGTTATGACGAAAAAAATGGGATTGACCAGCATTTCCTGAATAAAGCCGATGAGAAAAGAATTCTCGAACTCGAATCGGCTGATGAACAATTAAGCTTATTCAATGAATTTGACAAATACTCGGAAGAATTCGTCGAATACTCACTTTCTGATTTGAAAAACACTACCGAACAGGTTGACGAACTTTATGAAGCATGGAAAACCGGGAATACTAAGCTCTTCGAGCAATTGATTGACGTTACAACCGAAGATAATCCGAAGCTTGAGGTTATTTTCAACAAACTCATTAAAGAGAGAAATATCAAAATGGCTGACAAAATTGCCGGTTACCTCGAATCAAATGAAAAGTATTTCGTCGTTGTTGGTGCCGGGCATATTGTTGGAAAAACCGGAATACTCAATTTATTGAAAGAAAAAAATAAATATAAAATTGAACAGTTATAAATTTATTTTTCCAATTATTTAAGAATATTATGGCAAACGATTATTCAGATTACTCAGTTTTGATTGTTGACGACAACCAACCCTTCAGACAGGTTTTGAAGAGTCTTATCGAGATTAATTTCAATGCAAAAGTTTTCGAGGCAAACCATCCTAAGGAGGCATTTGAGTTCCTTGAAAAAAATATTCCACAACTCATCATTATGGATATGGAAATGCCATATATGGATGGATTGACTGCCGTTAAGAAAATTCGTGAAGTTCCTGCTTTGATGAATATCCCGATTGTTATCTGTACGGTTTTGAGCGAAACAAATCTCGTTGTCAGATTGGGTGAATTAAAAATCAGGGACTATATTCTGAAAAACACTGATGTTAAAACACTCATAAAAAAATTCACCGATATTTTCCTTGATATTGAAAATAAAAACATCGTTTTTTGGTCAACCTGATGGCAGAAAGTATCGTAAAATTAATCGAGTCAAATGAATTCCCACCTATCATTTGTTTATTCGGGGAGGAGGAATTTCTTGTTGACGATGCATACACCAAACTCTTGAATCATCTCTGTCCGGACGACAACTCACGCTACGACCTTGATATTCTCGATTTCGACGAAATGAAACTGGCTCTTGCCATAGAAAATCTTCTGAAAAGCTGCAATACTATCCCATTCATATCGGCACGCAGAGTTGTCGTAGCTAAGCGATTCGAGAAAGCAATGAGCGGCAGAATTTCCGTGAAATCCGAAGAGTATGCAAAGCTTCAGAAGTTTTTCAGCTCACCCCCTGCAACTACTTGCTTGATTATTATTTCAGCTGACGAAAACCTGAAAGGATTCAATGCTGCAAAAGGAGGTAAGAGTAAGGATAAATTAGACAAGCTCCTCAAGGATGCAAAATTCCCTTACAACCTGATTCTCGAAAAGCACACCTGGTTTGAGTTTCCTAAAGTTTATGAATCGGAGCTTTCCTCGTGGGTAAGCCGCAGATTCAAAGAACTTGGGAAAAAGATTGAACCCGCTGCTGCCGAGCTTCTCGTGGCTCAAAGCAATCCCAACCTGAGAGACGTCGACAATGAAATCGAAAAGATTCTTCTCTATATTGACGAGAAAAATGAAATCACACTCGATGATGTTACTTTCATAGTCGGCTCATCGCGTGTCTATAACATTTTTGAATTGCAGAAAGCAATAGGCAAACGAAAAATGGGCGAGGCACTTATGATAGTCGAAAACATGCTCGCAAACGAACGCCAGGAAATGCTCATTATGACTATGCTCACACGCTACTTCATCGCTCTCTGGAAGCTAATCGAAGAATCGGGAAAAACCAACAACAATTATCAGCTTGCCGGCAAAGTCGGCATCAATCCTTTTTTCGTAACGGAATATTTGCACGCACTATCTTTTTATTCTCCTGCTGAAATCGAGAACGCTTTTCTTTTGCTTTGCGAAACAGATGAAAAGCTGAAATCCACCTCCACCGACTCACTCTACTTAATCCAGAATATGCTCGTAAGAATCATGAAAAAGTAATTACTCTGTCATTCTGAGCAAAGCGAAGAATCTTCTTAAATCGTAAATCGTTAATCATTATTCTTAAATATTAATCTCTCTTCCTTGAGAAAGGGCAGTGTTGGTGTAAAAACAAATATAACAATTCTATCTCGTAGAGATTATATGTCTATAGAAAAACGAATACCCGCTCCCACACTTATCCTGTATGGATTAAATATCGGTGACATCGAATCACTTCCACCAAACATTTTCCCGTAGGGAATAAATATTAGTATCACTGAGTCTCGCTGAGTTTGGTTCGGGCAGTGACGCAGAGGACGCAGTTTGTCTGAACGGTGATTTGTGCGATTAGTGTTATTGTGATGATGAGATTAACCTCACACTTTAGTGTGAGGTGGCTCACATAATCTGCAACTGTCTTGCATAGTGCCCCCATGCTGAAGCAAGGGGTAAATTCTCACACAAAGGAGGCAAATTTTCTGAGTGGGGATTTGTGTGATTAATGTGATTGTGATGATTTTATTTTATACAATTCCCTGACCATTCATCTCAGGATAGGAGTTTATAAATAATTATATATATAATCCATAAGGTATAATATTGTGAGCGGGGATTCTTTTTTCTATAGATATGTAATCTCTACAAGATAAAAGAGCTTATATACTGTGGATTTTGAACCGAGTTCAGAATGACAAATAAATTTTTTTCCAATTTATAAATGTTATAACTTGCATTTGATACGATATTTGATAAATCCTGAAAGTGAATGAACGAAAACATATACAAATTGACTTTTAAAGATAACATTATAGATGCGATTCTTTGCCTTGATGCAGTACTGCCGGGCAGGGAGTTTTTTTCCTTTTTTAAAAATATTCCGGTTGTTGCGGCTGACGGTGCATCATTCAAGTTGTATGAATATTCGTTAATTCCTGATTATATAATCGGTGACCTCGATACCTTTTTATCAAATCCATTGTCGGAAGAATTGAGAACAAGAGCTGAGGTTATTCATTTGCCTGAACAGGAAACAAACGATTTCGAAAAGTCGCTCAATTTTTGCTATAAGAAGAATTGGAAAAATATTTTGATTGTCGGATTTCACGGCGGTGCCTTGGAGCATACACTTAACAACTGGAGCATTTTGAAGAAATTCTGTAGGATTTTGAATCTATGTGTTTATGATGAAGAAAGGTATGCGATACCAATTTTTAATTCGATAAGATTTTCACCGAAGGTGACTGAAAAAATATCAATTATACCGCAGCCGAATGTGAATTTGACAACAATAGGATTACAGTGGGAGCTAAATAATGAGGAACTGGAGCTTGGCAGAAGGGAAGGTATTAAGAACATTGCCATTGCTGAAGCAATTGAAATAAAATTGAATAACGGGGAGTATTTATTATTTATTGACCATAGATTACCAAAATTCCCGGTATTTGAAAAATTGAAATAAATACACTAAATTTATATGAGGTGCGTTTAAAGAAATCTATTTTGTTAATTTTTATACCACAAAAGAATTAATATGCAAAAAGAAATCCACTCACAGTGGAGCACACATCTTGAAAAGGATATTGAAATTGCTGTTTACGGGCGATATGGATATGCCATACTTTTATTCCCGACTTTCACAGACGAAGAGCTCGAATGTGAAAAGTTCGGTTTGCTCGAATCAATATCAACCGGGATAAAGAAGGGAAAATACAAAGTATTTTCCATTCCGAGCGTGAATTTCGAAAGCTGGCTTAACGATAAAAAATCGCCGCAGGATAAGTCTTACCGCCATTTCCAGTACAATAATTTCATAATCGAGGAAATGGTGCCATTTATATTCGGAGAGTGTGGTGGACCTGTGCCAATAATAACATGCGGTGCATCTATCGGAGCATATCATGCGGCAAATTCATATTTCCGCAGACCGGATATTTTCTATGGAATGATTGCCATGAGCGGGACATATAATATCGAACATCTTGCTCACGGATTTTTCGATGAAAACTGCTATTTCAATTCACCCGTACACTACCTGCCAAACCTGACTGACAGCTACTGGCTGTCATTTCTTGCCAATAAAAAGCATTGCTATATTTTATCAGGCACGGGCGAAAACGAATTTCCTGAGAACTCAACACATATTTCGAGTATATTGAAGAGCAAGGGTATTCCTCATGAACTCGACATTTGGGGACCCGAATGGGACCACAACTGGGATACCTGGAAGGCAATGCTGCCGAAGTACCTGGACGAGAAATTTTAAATTAATCTCTCCCAAGAATTTTTACGGCAGGTATTTCGTTTAGCAATTGGTGATAGTAAAGGAAATGCAGGGTGAATTCGAGTGCATGCTCGAAATTATCGTTCCATCTGAACAATAATCTTCCATCACGCGGTGCGAAATCTTTTCCGGCAGGCAGTTGCTCGATGATTTTTATTTCGGTTTTATCTGATGCGAGTGAGGCAATAATTTCAGGGAGATTTTCAAAGTGCTGTTCGGCTTTGCAAACCCAGAAAGCAAGCGGCAGAGCGGTTTCGTTCAAATCGAACCATTCTTCGCTTATGTCGAGTGTAATCCTGCCTTCTTTCTCGCCGTTCCAGGTGATAACAATATCGGAAGTTTTTGTCATTTCATCGATTGTTTGATGCTTTTTCTCGATTTCCGGAAATAGGTTGTACCGTTCACCTAGAATAAGTTTTCCGATTGTTATCATAAAATCGTCGGGGAAATCCGAAGTGAAAATTTTTACATTTTTGAGTTCTTTAGAAAGAATTATTGTACCTGCTTCTGTATATGATTCAGATATAAGTGCAGGATCTGGGATTACACGGTAATCGGCAACCAAAATGCCTTTTGCATAATCCATTGGTGTGAATAATGCAGCATCTACTTTGTTGCCGAGCAGAAGAGCAGAACACTCGCATTCGCTCAAACGGTACAGGTTAATTTCTCCGCTTTGGATGAATTTATCTTTATTGAGCAATAATTCATCATATACAGGATTATTCGGAACTGCAAGCTTTAACATTTTATTCTTTCATTAAAATAGTAAAATCAATCATCATTAAAATCGAGAGGTAAAAATAAAAGTGTCAACATACCGGGTATTGTCATAATAACGCTTATGGAAAAGAACCAGAAATATCCCACTTGCTCCTGGATTACACCGCTGATGAATCCGGGGAGCATCATACCGAATGCCATTATGCCGGTAGAAATTGCATAATGTGATGTTTTAAATTTACCCTTCGATATATACAGCAAATATACCATATAAGCGGTAAATCCCAAACCGTATCCAAGCTGTTCGATTATTATGCATATTTGGATTATGGGATGGAAACTAATAACAGAGCCGTCTCCCAACAACCACGAAAAGTCAATTGACATTAAATATAAGGGTTTTGTCCAAGCCATATAAACAAATAAAACAGTGGGAGTGTTCATGCTGAGAGCGAGGAACCAAACTAATTTTTTCAGACCATATTTTTTGATTAACCAGCCCCCAATGATTCCACCAGCAAGTAATGAAATTATTCCAACAGTGCCATAGTAAATGCCAACCTCGCTCAATCCGAGCCCCAAACCGCCGAGTTGAGGTTTATCGAGAAAGAATGGCTGAGCCATTTTCAAAAGCAATGCTTCCCCGAACCTGTATAATAATATATAAGCGAGTATGATACCTATTTTTGTCTGCGAAAAATACTCTCTGAAAATTTGTTTATAAGGAACCGAATCAGTTTTATCTTTAACCGGTTTATCGGTTTCCGGATAAGGGAGAATATATGCATGATACAAATACAATAGCAGGAAAACAGCACCCGCAATTATGAAAGCTACAGTCCAGCCGATTTTCATGTTTCCGGATTTACCCGAACTAATCCAGCCGGCAACATAGAGCAGGACACCACCTGAAAAAATCATTGCCACCCTGTAGAAGGTGCTCCTGATACCTGTAAAAAATGCCTGGTCTTTTTTATGGAGTGCATGGAGATAAAAACCATCTGTTGCGATGTCGTGGGTTGCCGATAAAAAGGCAATTGCAGTAAAAAGAATTAAGGATATATAAATAAATCCAGACAAATTCAATGTCAAAGCGACTATTCCAAAACAAATTGCAATTGCCAATTGCATCCATAGAACCCATTTTCTCTTTGTGGCAATAGAATCAACGAAGGGACCCCAAAAGAGTTTGATTGACCAGGGGAGATATAAGAAACTCGTAAAACCGATGAACAAATTCGATACATCGAGCGATTTGTACATTGCCGTTGATAATTGGTTGACAATTACCCAGGGGATGCCTTCGGCAAAGTATTGACTTGGAACATACCACCAGGGATTTCTTTTATTATTGGAATTATCTGCCATATATTATTTTAATTAAATTTATGCAAAATTAGGGATTAATTATGTGTTCAATAATAAAAAAAATCCACAGCACAAATGTACCGTGGATTATATTTACAAATAATATACTTATTGACCTTGTTGAGGTATCGGTGCCGGCGGCGGCTTCAATGGGCTTTGCTGTTCAGCGGGGATTTGAGCACCCTGGGTAACCGGCTTTTGCATTTGCTCGACTTCAGTATGAATGAAGAATTTGTTCGCAGCAATGATAAGAATTAAAATTATTGCAGCGATAACCTTAGTTACTTTTGCCAGCATATCGTTTGCCCTCTGCATACCGAATACAGCACCGAACTGGGCACTCAAACCACCGAATGTGGCAGTGAGGTCGCCCTTGCCGGGTTGAAGCAATACTGCAAGAATCAACAGGATTGCGCCGATTATACCTATAATAGCTAATATAGAAAACATAATATCACCTTAATTCGCATTAATTTAGCTTACAAATTTAGTTAAAAACAGGATTTATAACAAATTTTTACTTAATTATTCACTTTTGATTTACTATCAGTCCATCCCCCATAGTCAGAATTCTTTCGGATGCATCTGCTATTTGCTGGCTGTGAGTGGCTATTAAAATTGTCAGTTGTCTTTCTTTTCGCAGTGAAATAATCAGTTCGAGAATTGAATTGGCATTTGCCGAATCGAGGTTTCCTGTGGGTTCGTCGGCAAAGATGATTGCGGGTTCGTTTATAAGTGCTCTTGCGATGGCAACTCTCTGCTGCTCACCTCCTGATAATTCCGATGGCTTGTGATTGTGTCTTTCGCTTATTCCTACTTGTGCCAACAACTCTTTTGCTTTTGTTTCAGAAAGGGAAAATGATTTGCCGTTAATCAAAGCAGGCATCATCACATTTTCGAGCGAAGTAAATTCAGGTAATAAATGATGGAACTGAAATACAAAGCCGATATGATTGTTCCTGACTTTTGATAATTGAGTATCATTCATTTTAGTATAATTGCAAGAATCACCATTTATGTTGAGTAATATATCACCTGAATCGGGTTTATCGAGCGAGCCGAGCAGATGGAGCAGCGTGCTTTTTCCCACGCCTGAGGGACCCATTAATGCGACAAACTCACCTTTTTTCAATTCAAGAGAAACTCCTTTAAGTACAGGCAATTCCTTACCGGCTGATTTGGTGTATGTTTTTTTAATGTTACTGGCTTTTAAAATCAAATCCATTTTTGTTATTTATATGCTTCGACTACTCTCAGCATGACTTATATTTATTTAATAAATTATTTTAAAAAAAGCAGGGACACAAAATTTTGTGTCCCTACAATTCAAGACATTAATTTAAATTTATTTCAAAATTCTCATAGCAACCCTGCGGTTCATAGCACGTGCTTCATCCGTTGTTTCTTTTTTCAGGGGCTGTTTTTTGCCATAACCTACAGTTTTGATGCGGTTAGCTTCGATTCCAGCATTAATTAGGTAATTCTTTACAGAATTTGCCCTGTCTTGGGATAATTTGTTGTTATATTCATCTGAACCGACATCGTCAGTATGGCCTTCAATTTGAATTTTAATATTTGGATTTGCACGTAGGAATTCCACAACTCTTTCAAGTTCAGGAACAGATTCGTCTTTTAACTCTGTTTTGTCGAAATCAAAGAAAACGAGGAGCCGTGTGTTGCCGCTTTCGAGAGGAGAAAGATAGATATTCTTTGTTTCTTCATGTCCTGTTTCTGTTGGGAGCACTTCATACCTGTCACTATAGAAAAGGTAACCGTCTCTTTGTGAAGTGATTGAATAAGTTTTACCGGGCTGGAGTACGACAAAATAATTACCTGTAACATCATCGCTTCTCAAATCGGCAACTTTTTTGCCGGAGCGTAAATCCGTAACAGTAATTTTACTTCCCAAGGGCTGATTAGTCATAGCATCTTCAACAGTACCCTGGACAAGAACGACAGCATCGGAAGCATAAGGATTGGGAACAGCCATATATATATCGAGACCGCCGGCTCCACCAGACCTGTCTGATGAAAAGTAAGCAATGTCGGAATTTGCTTTTGCCACATAGAAAAATTCATCGGATGAGGAATTAATCGGTTCGCCTGCATTTACAGGTGAAGAAAAACTCCCCCCCTGATATTTGGTTATATAAATATCGAAGCCGCCTTTGCCTCCGTCTTTATTGCTTGCAAAGGACATAGATTTATTATCAGCACCAATAACCGGGGACATTTCATCTGATGGAGTATTGACAGGACTGCCAATGTTTACGGCTTTAGACCAGCCGTCACGTGTGCCTGTGGACATATAAATATCTGAGCCGCCTTTGCCATCGGGTCTGTCGCTTGCAAAGAAAAGTGTATTGCCGTCACTCGAAAGTGCGGGCTGAGAATCCCAATCGGGTGAATTAACATTTGGTCCAAGGTTTTGCACATCGGTCCATTCTCCGTTGACTTTTTTTGCACTATATAAATCAGTTCTTCCCAAACCTTCTTTACCAGCTTCGTAAGCGGCAAATACCATGAACTGACCATCGGGCGTAACTGCTACAGAGCCGATTTGTTCGCCGTCATTGACATCGCCTTTCAATTCTTCGGGAACAGTCCAGCCATCTGAGGTTCTTTCGACAACGTAAACTTTTTGACCGTCGTCGCGGTCAGAAGTGAAATAAATCAAACGACCGTTTTGCGTTAATGATGGTGCGAAATCATCGGAAGAACTGTTGAAATCTACGGTAATAATATCAACTTTTTTTTGCTGTGCAAATACTAAAGATGATGCAATAAAAATAACAAGTAATATATATATTTTTTTCATATTTTTTCTCCTTTCAATTAAATTTCAAACCATAATGCAAGAGCAAGCTGAAGCGAATGAAGCATCCTGTTTGCAGAAGTTTCATTACCTATAATATTACCGGATTGTACATCATAAAAAGGGACTACAATATCGGAAGTAACAGGAGTCAGCATATACTGGAACCTGCCTTGTGGGACTAAAAAAATGGATTTTGATAGTGGAATAATATAACCAATACCACCTTCAATTCCGATTCTTGTTGATTTTTGAATAGGAGATTCATTTTCTACAATGGTTCCGGTTGTTGCACCGACTGGAAATTGGTTATTCCAAAATGGATAATCATTCAATTGTGTTATCCCGTTAGTTGAGGTTGGGTTCCATGTCGTTTCAATATCTCCAGCAAGAAAATGGAAGGTCGGACCGACCGTAAAAAATAATTTATCTGTTGCATTTATTCTAAGTAAAGGAGTTAATGTTATGTAAGAAGAAGCTACATCAACTTTCAAATTCATAGGCCATTCACTACCATATTTATCAATATCAGTTCCATCGACATTAACTCCATAATTTTTAATGTCGTAAGCAGCCCGAAGTTGAAAATCGAAAGTTTTATTAATAGGAATATCAACCATAACTCCGAAATGGGGTGAGATTCCACTCGCTGATTTCAAACCGTCCCACATCGTTCCATGTGGGTAACCATCCGGGACATTCCAGATAATTTCCTGATTAAATAAATTAATGTTCAATCCGGCTTCAACTCCGATTATAATCGGATTTCTTTTATAAGACCAGTCTGCTTCTTCAGTTGTTGCCTTTTTACCGTGGGGTCTGAGTACATCCTCTTGCGCATAAGCATTTGAAAAAACAAAAACAGTCAGAAATAAAAACATTAAAACGTATCTCGAATAATTCATTTGAACCTTGCCTTTCTATAGTGGTAAAATTTTTTTTTAATATACGAATTTTTCAGAATAAAATTTTGTTAAATAAAGATTAAATTAATTTAATAATTAACAAATTTGGAAACAAGTTATTGGATTTATATAATTTGCTCATTACTTTTCAAAGCACTATATTTGGATTCACGGCGTTAATAAAAAAAATGAAAATTAAATGTTCAAATTGTTAAGCATATATGTACTAAGGAATCATGCGGCTCCGTTTTTCTTCGGAGTGGTGCTTGTAGTTTTCCTTTTCCTGTTTCAATTCATACTGAAATCCATTGACCAGTTGATTGGCAAAGGACTCGACACATGGGTAATCATTCAGTTGATTGGATTGAATACTGCATGGATGATAGTTTTGGCTGTGCCAATCGGGGTTTTGTTTTCGACTTTGATGGCATTCGGTTCGATGTCTTCCTCGCATGAAATAACCATATTCAAATCGAGCGGTGCAAGTTTGTGGCGAATGATGACACCTGTTTTGATATCTGGCGTAATACTGACATTAGCTTTGTTTTGGTTTAATGATGAGATTTTGCCTGAAGCGAATCACAGGGCAAAGGTATTGATGAGCGATATAACGAGAAAGAAGCCGACATTTTCAATCGAAGCGGGACAGTTCTCGAATGCGATTGACGGTTACACGATTCTTGCAAGGTCTGTTGATTCTTTGAGAGGCACTTTGAAAGGTGTTACAATATATGATAATACCAAGCCACAGGGATTGAATATAGTTTCTGCAGATTCGGGAATTGCAAAATTCACAAATGATGAAACAAAACTTATTCTTGATTTATATAAGGGTGAAATACACCAGTTTTACAATAATGATGTGAAGAATTACAGGAAGGTTGATTTTCAGAAGTACCAGATAATGATGAATGCAAGCGGATTTTCGCTGACAAGGTCGAGCGAGGACGCAATATCGAGGGGTGACAGGGAAATGCACATTCGGGATATGCAGAAGATTGTTGATGAATCGAATGCATCTGCCCGGATTGCCGAGAAACAAGTTAATAAGCAGTTCAAAAGGCAGTTCAATTATCTAATCGGTAAAGAAGATTTATCGAAGAGGAGGTATGAACGGGAGGATGAAGATGCAAATATTAGCTTAAATACGGCAATGAAGAATGCGTCGAAGAGAATTGATTTCCTGATTTCATCGGTTAGTTCTTCGATGATGAGAAAAACAGATTATGAGTTAAGGGCAGAACAGTACATAGTTGAAATACAAAAGAAATATGCGATACCGTTTGCCTGCATAGTTTTTATTTTGGTAGGATGTCCGCTTGGAATTATCACAAGAGGTGGAAATTTCGGGTTCAGTGCAGCAATAACACTTGGATTTTATATTTTATACTGGGCATGCCTGATTGGGGGAGAAAAGTTTGCAGACAGGGGGATAATGTCACCGGTATTGAGCATGTGGCTTGGGAATATAATAGTTGGAGTGCTTGGATTATATCTAACAATAAGAGTTAATAATGAGTCATTTAAGATTGGAGGAATGGCCTTGATTGAAAATATAAAAAGAAAAGTCAATGATTATATTAATCATTTGAAATTGAGGAAATGGAAATAATATATCAATTTTCTACATAAGAGATTAATAAGTAATAAATAATCACAATCGAGTAAAATATACCACGTATTGCAATTCAGAAATTTGTAATTTTGAGAGGTTATTTACACTAAAGGATTTAATATGGCAAAAGTAAAATTAACAATTCCGAAGTTAATAGAAGAAGCAAAATTATTTTGCGAAACCGAATCAAAATTTAAAAATAAAGAATTATTTGGTGTTACAGATGGGAAAGCAGTAGGTACATTTGTTGAACATAAATTTCAATCCTATCTTTCAAGCAAATATGAATATATCATGGGAAGTTCTGCGAATGGAATAGATTTGCCAGGTAATGAAATTAATACAGATATCAAAGTAACATCAATTAAACAACCACAGTCATCTTGCCCATTTAAAAATACTGAACAAAAGATATTTGGTTTAGGATATAATTTATTGGTTTTTGTTTATGATAAAACTGATAACAGGACAAAAAAATATGCCACATTAAATTTTTGCAGTTGTTCTTATATTGAAAAAGAAAGAACAGCTGATTACACTACAACCAAGAGAATTTCAGAAATGCTAAAAGATGGTGCAAACCGGGAAGATATTGTTGCTTATTTAAATGATAGAAATTTACCAGTTGATGAAACAATTTTATATTCAATAGCAGAAAGAATATTATTAAAAACACCGAAGATTGGTTATCTAACAATATCGAATGCATTACAATGGAGACTTCAATATCAAAGAATTGTCAGTTTGAATGAAAAAATCGAAGGTATAACCAAAATAATTGATAAGGTAAATTCCAAATGAATGTTTTCGGTCATCAGGTTGAATATGAGATTTATCATCTAATTAAGAAATTAATAGAATTAAATAATTATTCAAGAATAAATAAAATTGTTGAACAGAAATATAATATCGTTGATTTTGTTGAAAATGAATATGAATATAAACTTTTAAAAGCTGAATTTTCAAAGGAAAATACACTGACCTTCTTTGATAATAAAATAGAATATGGAGATTTTCAAACACCGGAGAATTTAACTGAAAGGATTTGTATTTACATTAAGGAACAAGGAATTAAACCTGAAATAATAATTGAACCAACATCGGGTATCGGAAATTTTATTATTTCAACTTTAAAGTATTTTAATAATATTGAGTGTATATACGGTATTGAAATGAACAAGGAATATGCATATTATTCCAAATTCAGGATTATTTCGATGATTGAAAATGGTAAAATCAATAATAAAACGAAAATAAAAATATATAATTCAAATATTTTTGATTTCGATTTTAGTAAAATAAAAATCGAAGAGGATAAAACAATTTTAATTTTGGGAAACCCGCCTTGGGTTACGAATACTACTCTGAGTACATTAAACTCAAAAAATTTACCAGCTAAAACTAATTTCAAAAATCATAACGGTATAGAGGCAATAACCGGAAAGGGAAATTTTGATATATCGGAATTTATTACACTAATGATAATAAGATATTTTCAAAATAGAAAAGCATACTTTACATTTATTGTCAAAAATTCAGTAGTCAAAAATATTGTTTTTGACCAAAAAAAGAATAATTATAAAATAGCTGATATCAGGAAAATAAACATAGATGCACAAAAGGAATTTAATGTATCGGTTGATGCATGTATTATGTATTGTGAATTTAACAGGAAATCTGAATTGATAGCGAAGGAATTGAGTTTCTATAATAAATTAAAACCTTTTCAATTCGGATGGTATAAAAACAATTTTGTCTCAAATATAAAAAATTATTCAAACTATGTTTCTTTTGAGGGAAAATGTCAGTTTGAATGGCGGTCAGGTATTAAACACGATTGTTCAAAAATTTTGGAATTAAGACTTGAAGATGGTTATTTTATAAATGGCTTAGATGAGAAATTTAAAATTGAAAATAATTTAGTCTATAGTTATTTAAAGGGTTCATCGTTAAAAGAAAAACACATTAATGATTCGTCATTATATACAATTATAACTCAAAAGAAAGTTTCGGAAGACACAGAATATATAAAAAATGACTTCCCTCAAACTTATAAATATCTGATTGAACATGAGAATTACTTTAATAAAAGAAAATCTTCGATATATAGAAATAAACCAAAGTTTTCAATCTTCGGAATAGGCGATTACAGTTTTAAACCTTACAAAGTAGCAGTAGCTGGGTTGTATAAGGAATGCTTAGTATCATTAATACTACCAGATACAAATGGAAAACCGATAATGCCGGATGATACATGTTATTTTTTAGGTTTCGATAATTTAGAAAATGCTCTAATAGTTTTTTCATTAATGAATGATGAAAATATTATAAATTTTATTGAATCTATTACCTTTAATGATATAAAAAGAAAATTTACTAAGGATGTATTAATGAGAATAGACTATGAAAAGATTTCTCAATTTATAAGTTATACTGATGTGAAACGGAAGCTCAATTTATTGATTCCTCAATATTCGGAAATAATAAATGAAGAAAAATGGATAAATTTTATAAATTTAATCAAAGTAGTAAATAGTAACAGAGTAATTTATTAATCAACCATTACTAATTTCAGCGAGTCAGTTCATTTTTTGATATAAATGTGTAATAATTTCCTTTTCGGTTCCCGGTTTAACAGCCAATCTTGCGATTTTGTCAGAATAATTTATATTAATATTAAAAATGCCGGGTAGATATTTTTTTAGATTTTTATTATTTGAAATATATTCCATAATCATATCAGGATTCAATATTGTGATGACAGAACAAGGTTCAATAATTGCAGAACCAAAAGATTCTGCCGATTTGATTTTATTAGTTAGAAACCCGGGTGCGATAATTTGAATTGTATCTTGATTTATCGAATAGCCGAATAATCTGCTTTTTATTTCCCGATTATTAAGAAAGTTTTCAGCATCTTCTTTTGATTTCGAAGATGTAAGATTGATTTTGATAAATGAAAGATTTTCTTTGATAATGAACAATTGCTGTGCAATAGAATTTGCATCTTTATGCACAATAGTTTGATTCCTTTCCGGCTCGAATGCAGACCTGTAAATAAGCTTTATGTTTTTTTCTGAAGCATGGTCAACCATAGCAGGATAAAGAAGTTTTAAACCATTGACGGAAGCGAAATAAGCATCCTTATAATTCATTTCCTTAATTGGTTTTGCATTAGGTATGATTTTAGGGTCTGCAGTTCTGAAACCGTTAACATCGGTCCATATAGTGAGCTTTTTTGTTCCGAGCAGTTCTGCATAAAGAGTAGCAGTGAGGTTAGAGCTTTCTATACCCATTGTTGTGATTTCACCGAGTAAATCCCTTGCCACAAATCCCTGAGTCAGAACAATTGAATTATTACAAAGAGCCGGCTTTAATATTGTATCTACTTTTGCACTTGTTTCAGGTAATAGAGGATTTGCATTTCCGAAATTGGTATCGCTGACAATTAGCGAAGTCGAATCAATACACTCATGCTTAATTCCTTTTTCTATCAGGAACTGATTAACGGTTTGTAAAGCGAAATATTCACCGTAACTGAGTATTACATCTAATGTTCGCGGAGTTAATTCATTGGTAATAGATAAACCTCTCAGGAAATTTAAAATTTCTTTTTCACCCTTTTTGAAAATACTTTTGAGATTGGACAAATGAGATTTATTGGGAATTAATTTTTCAGAAAATTTGTTCAATTCTTTAATAATAGAAGAAATAATATTTTTAGCATCAGGTTCATTTCCTGATTCGGCAAGCCGTGCTGCTGATTCCAACTGGCGAGTTTCGGAAGCAAAAGCAGAAATAACAATGAGTAATGGCTTTGAAGTATAATTCTTAATGATATTAAGCATACAATCAAAGCCGCCCGTTTTACCGAGGACAGCACCACCTATTTTGATTACTTCCAATTAATATTTTTTAAAATTGAACAAAATAATTAATACAAAGTTAACAGGACAAGTTTTGCAATCAATAAAAATGTTAAATTTATTTCATTAATATTGCATTAATTATTAATTATAACCGTTAATATCAACTTAATATTATCAAATCCGGTAACTTTTTTGATGATTGAGTTGTCTTAGTAGTTAAGGCAATTGCCATGTTGATATGAATTGATTTTAAATGAAATAAAGATGTATCGAATTTTATTTATCGCAGTAGCTTTCCTTTGTCAATTCAGTACTTTATTCTCGAATATAGTACTTGAGCTCGATAACGTTGTACCGGGAAATAATTCACTTAAAGTTGATACGACTAAATATCCTATGCTTCATGTAAGATTGAAAGCTACACAGGACGGTAATCCAATATTAATTCAAATTCCAAATATACTCATCGTTCAGAATAACAAGACAACAAAACCATTGAAAATTGTAACATACGGAAACGATTGGTATGATATATATTGGAATTCAATAATGGAAGGTGGAATAAGTATAATTTGTGTTAATGGCAAAGAATCAGCCAGGATTTCTGCACCTGCAAATTTATATTTACTGCCTACATTGAATATTAAATCCACGAAAAGTGCAGAAATACCTGATGTATATTTTGGCGAAGTAAGTCCCGGGAATAGCTCGACTATAACAGTTAATGTAATAGCACAGGTTGGAGAACATGATTCGACAGGAAGAGAGTTAAATTTGTGGCTGGATTCCATCAGGACATTTTCTAATGTTTTTTCAACGGAATGGGAGGGCAGCTTTATCAATACAAAGCCGCCGCCCGTGAGTTTATTTCCGATTTTCAGATACAGAGTCAATTTAATTTACAAGCCACAAACCGGTAATTACGTCAGAGATAAGTTTAAAGTTTTTTATGAAAACGGATTGACTGAGCAGATAAACCTGATAGGAGGCAAGTTCAATATTCCCAAAACCAATTACATTGAACTTTTGAAACCAAACGGAGGCGAGGTGCTCACTCCCTGTGAAATTTATCAAATCAAATGGAGAAGATATAGCCCGGGTGTGGCTACTGATGTTGAGCTAAGCACAGACGATGGATTATCATGGTCAGCAATCGGACAATCAATGGATTCTACTTATGATTGGAAAGTACCGAATATTGAAACATCAAAAGCGAAGATAAGAATAAAGCAGGATTTGACATTCACAAAGCCAAAATCATTGAAAAATGATGATATACCAACTTATCGAATAGCGCATAGTTTTAACGGATATAAATTATTGGATGCAAACCTCGCAGGAGTGATACGCGAATGGGATTTGACAAATTATACAGAAAAGGGCGTTTATAAGATAGAGAATATCCAGTATCCTGCTCAAAAAATAATTCCTTTAGGTATAGATTATATAGAAAGTGACAGCAAGTTTGCAGTAGCTTATAAATTTCAAAATCAAACGCAGGATTATATTGCATTTTTTGATACGGGGAATTATGTACCGATAAATAAAATACCGATAGAAGCCGGCTTTAATACAAAAAATGTAAGTGTTGACCATAATAAAAATCTGATGGCATTTATCCCGCAATTCAGTAACAGGATTCTTATATATTCTGCAAAGAACGGAAGCTTGGTTAGAGAGCTTGATTTTCAATACCCGGTTTCTTCATTCGCTTTCAATCATGAGAAAGACATAGCAGCCGTTGCCTTATACAGTGGGGAAGTACAATTAATATCTACTTCAGATTTTTCAATAATAGATAAATTCGATTTTTCGGATATACCTATAATTCTTGAATTAGCCCTTTCGCCTGATGGTAAATATATAGGAGCAGCATGCATGGCTCCCAGAAATACAAAGTTTATAAGTAACAAAAATGAAGTTCATGTTATCGATATTGGTTCAAAACAAATTGTCAGGACTTTTCGGGAAGCATCGAGCGACCCTGTGGGGGTGGAATTCAATTCATTGTCAACAACTTTATTAATCGGTTCAGCATCACAGCCACAACTGGCATTATGGGATTTGACAAATGATAAAGCAAACACACAAATGGAAGGTAGTCTCGGAAATCTGACCGATATTTCATTCTCACCTGTTGGTGCATCAGTTGTCACAGCATCAAATTCAAGCGACCATCTTTGGATTAGGAATTTTATTACACCTGAAGAAGACAGCAGTAATAATAATTTTTCAATAGTCAGACCTGTCCTGCAGGAAAATTCATTTAAAACAAATGATGAATATATTGCTACAAGCACAAATTATACATTCAGTTCAAGCATTTGCAATTTAGGATTAGTTCCTGTTAGGATTGACACAGCATATATAAAAAACGGAACGAATTTCAGGTTGAAAAATATATTTTTTGGGGATTCTTTGTATCCCGGGAAATGTATAGTTCTCGACCTTATATTTAGTCCGAGAGATACCGGGAAAGTTTATGATACAGTGGTTTTTTCTTCCTGCATAGGTGAATATTATGCACCGATTGAAGGATATGGGAAGAACAGGAATATTTCATTTTATTTTGATACCCTGGATTTCGGTGAGGTTTGCCTTAATTATAAAATTGATAATGACACTCTATTCATAAGAAATAATGACCCTATTCCTCTTGTGATTAATGCGATAAAGATAATGGATTACCCGACAGATTTCAGCATTGAAACCTATATTTCCAATGATACTATTGCACCGGGTGAATCCGTGAAAATAAAAATAAGATATACACCAACGGGCATTGGTAATTCGAGTGCTGCGATACAAGTGTTTCATTCATGGCTGCCAAAATTTACAATTAAAAGAGCAGTTTTGAAGGGTACGGGTATCGGAACTTTATATTCTCTTAGTCATTCCGATTTGAGGTTTATTCCTGAAATACCGGACAGACAGATTAAAGTTACAAACCTGTCCGATAATCAAATATATCTCGAAAAAGCAGATATTATACCAGAGGGAGCTTTTATTATTTCAAACACATTTCCAATTAATATACCCGCAAAAGGGGAGGTAAATTTGGATGTACATTGGAACGGCAATAATACTTCAGATGTGAAATTGAATATAGAAGCAGGACCATGTGTATCAATAAAAGAAAATACATTAGGTATATACACAGGGAGTTCACTTTTAACATTTTCAGAGGTAAATGCAGACCCGAGAGGTGAAGCCGATATACCTATAAATTTTATAAATTCGGAAAACAAGCCATATAAAGGAATAAGACCATTCAAAGCTGAATTTACGGTTAATCCCAGGGTGTTTTTGCCTCAATCGGTATCAAGTGAATATGGAGATGCAGAATTGATAAGGAACGAGATTATTAATGATAAAAGGATTATAGGAGTCAGCGTAAATGGCGACTATGATTTGAAGGGGGTTGCGGCGATAGTTCATGGAATAGCCGGCATAGCTGAAACCGATACATCGAAGATGGAATTTGTTAAAACATCATCGTTCTGGGGTAATGCAGTAAATGTTTCTTTTATAAACGGAGATTATAAATTAATTAATCTTTACGGGAGAAGATTTATACAAAACAACAATATCAGCTTTTCAATTAGTCCGAATCCAGCTTCTGATATAATTGATGTGAGTATTGAATCTGACGGGAATACAATAATTGAAATAAATTTGTTTGATTATCTCGGGAATAAAACTGCCAATTTGTTTTCAGGGGAAGTTACAAAGGGAATTTCACCCGTAAAATTGAATCTTGCGAACATTGGCACCGGCTCGTATTATCTACATATAAGTTCAGCCGCCTCTCAGCTTATTCAGCCATTAACAATTGTCAGGTAAGGAATTATAATGGCAGGTTGGTTGTTGCGTAATAATAGATGGCTAATAGTAATTTTTTTAATTTTAATTTTATTTTCCACAAATCTTTTTTCTGAAGAAAAGAAATCTGATTTGTCCTTTTCAGTCGGTATAGGAGCAAATCTAAATATTCATACTGCTGATTTTCAAAGTATTCCATATAGTGAAATAAAGTGGCAAGGATTTAAATCCGGTTTTGGAATAGGTGAAAATATATTTGCAGGAATCGAATACAGATTTGGGAAGAAGTTATTTGGAAGCGAAGCGAGAGGAAGATTAAATTTAGCATATTCAAATCTCTCGGCAGATTTGAAGCGAGATGAACTAATAGGTCATGTAATTACAGGAATTACCTACACAAATGGAATATCGGAGCATATAGTCGAATCAACAATTTCTGCAATAATGATTGAACCGGAGCTTGTATTAAAACCATTTTCCGAAAAGCAAATAAGCACTTCATTCGGTTTTCAGTTTGGTTTTCCGTTGAAGATGAAATACATGCAGGAAGAGCGTCTAACAAATCCCGATTACGGTTACTACGAGACAGGAGGAAGAACAAGGGAGCATTATGACAGTTTAATTCCATTTCCTTCTTCATTGTATTTTGCAATATCATTAGGAGCAAGATATGAACTTTATGATTTCGGGAATTTTTCATTGTTACCTGAAATAAGATTCAATCTTGGTCTGACAAATTTGACTGGGTATCGGAATTGGAAGGCAAATTCAATATCAATCGGAGCAGTTTTACAATTGAATCCGTCAATAAAAAAATCATTGCCACCTCCTGAGCCGCCTCCACCTGTTAAACCTACTCCACCACAGCCTGAACCTCCAGAACTTACAATTAGTGTTTATAATAATGAAAAGGAGTTGAAATCAGGTGATACGATTAAAGTAAAAGTAATTGATACACTTTTTGTAACAAGTTATTTCGTTTCTCCGATTATCTTTTTTAAAGAAAATGAATATGAAATAGATGAGAAGCGGGAAAATCCGAATACGCAGGAAGAAGCACAAAGAATAATGCTCGAAGCGGTTAAAAAATATATGTCAGAAAATCCTGATGTGGGCATTACCTTAATCTCATCTTCACTCGATAATGAAAATAATGAAATAGTTACCAGGAGAAATGAAAATATAGTTGATAAGTTAAAAATTGATAAGAAGAAAATAAAACAGGTAAGAATTATCAAAAAGAATAAGTTCAAATATGCTGAATTAGCAGATGAAAACAGGTTTGTTAGATTTCAAACCGGTGAGAATAAACAAGGATTCATTTTGCATGGCGATACAATTGTTAAATCGTTGTTTAATAATGTTGAAATTGAAGTTGAACCAAAAATCAAGTCCGAAGAGGAGTATAGTTTTGAAGGACAAATTAAAAATAGTTATGGAAATAAAATAGAATTGAATGAATCGAAAAGGAATTATATACTTAATGAATTGATATCTGGTGACTCATTAGGAAATGGAATTAAATTATCAGTAATTGCAAAAGTTAAGGATAAAAGTAGCCAGGAAGCAATTGCTGAACTGGAGTTGAATCTTAAGAAGGAAGATGATAAAAAAGTTATAATTGAAAATTCTGTAAATAAGGATGGCAGCAATTTTACAGAGTACATACTCGGATTTTGTAATTTTGGGAAGCCGGATTTTTACAGTATAAATAAGAAAGCCGTTGAATATGTAAATAGTGCTGTTCAGTCGGGAAAGAAAATTGAGATTCTTCCATTGACAGACAGTCTCGGTTCTGCAGATTACAATATAACACTGGCAAATAAAAGAGCAGAAGCTGCACTTAAAATCTTAAAAATAAATAAAGACAATATTAATATAACAGTACCAGATAAATATATCTTTTCAAATTCTACACCGGAGGGACGTTTGTTGAACAGGTCTGTGCTTGTGAGGGTGTATTAATCATAGTATCAAATTTTTATTACTATTTATTTTCTTAGAAATTAATAATTAAATTTAAAGATTTAAAAAAAATATAATAAATATGATAGTCAATAATAAATATGAGATTGAGGAACTAGTACTTCAAAATAAAAAGAAGATATTAGATTATGGAATCAAAAAAATAGGATTATTCGGTTCTTTTTATAAGAAATGAGAATAGTGAATCGAGTGATATTGATTTTATAATTAAATTCGATAAAGATAGAAAAACAATAACAATTTTATTAAATTATTCATTTATTGAGAATAATATTGCAAAAAATGATGGAATAATTATATGTTAATTATAAAGTCCTTATCTGGAATACAAAATAGTGAAAGATTTTAAATAATTATTAAAAAAAAGTAATATTAAATTAAATTTGGTAGTGACTTTTTTTTTTAGTTTTAACTAAATTTGTATCACATTATTTTAAAAGGTTATTATGATAAATTATAATTATTCTTGGTTTGAGCAAATCCAGCAATCGATATATACAGATCCAGTTACTCAAAATCTTTCAACACCAACGGATATTAATCAAGCTGCAAAAACTGAAATTAGTGTTTTAGTTGGTCCATCTTATGGTATAATTAGTGCAGGAGATGCTACAATTCTTAATAGTTTGACAGATTTAATAACATCAGGTTATATTGCTAATCCTACAGCACAGCAGATAGATGCATATTTAGATAATCTATATAATCAAGTACAAATATATTCTACCCAAGTAACAAGTTCATTTGCCCAAAATATATGTGGATTTTGGATGAATGAATCAGATCCAAATAAAAGACCAAGAACAACAAAAAAAATGGGCAAAGAAAAAGATCAAATAATGGGTATTCTTGGAAGCTTTCTTGGTGGATTAATTGGTGGTTTAGCAGGTTGGTTAATAGGTAATTCACAAGGCCATACAGGGGATAAACTAGAAGAGGATGCTGAAATTGGATATGTCGTAGGTGCAATAATCGGGTGGTTATTATTACCATAATATTTTGTCTATAAATAATTTTATTGATTAAAAATTGATACCTTTTGAGGCAGAAAGACTTTTATTTTTTTTTCGCTCTATTTAGAGGTATTTATAAACACAACCACTATTGCGAAAGCAATTAAAATATTTTTGGATAATAAAAACTTTCATATTCAATAAAAAAAAATGAGGTGACAAAATGAAATTAATTAAATATTTAATGGGATTCATTATTCTAGCTCTTTTCTTATATCAAATACCAATGTATTCGAAGAATAACGATACTTTATCATCAAATTCAAAGAAAAATATTAGCTTGGAGCATGCTTATGTTTCTGTTGCTTATTCTAAAATATTCCTTCCAAATGATGGAAGTTTCGATAAAAATTTAGGTTCAAGCGGGAATAATTTTTTTGGTGCAACATTTGGGCCATTTGTCTTCATTTCCGAAAATTTTTGTATATCATCCGATATAGGAATTTTATTAGGAAATATAAACGGTATTTTTGCATGGAAATTATATTTCATACCTTCATTAAATCTTTGGATAGGTCATTTGAATGTTGGGTTTGGTTCGGGTGTTTCGAATATGTATTTAAAAAATGATAACTCAAAATACGGTGGCTTGGGTTCAGCGTCAGAATTATTTGCTAATGTCAGTCTAACAGAGAAAATACAAATAGGACTTAAAATCGGTTATGATAATTATTCTCAAGTAAAGTATAATACATTATCATTTAATCTGAAATATATTATTTTTTGATAAATTACATGAGTATTATATAATTATAACAACAAATAATAATTATTATTTACATTAAAATAAATTAAATAATAATGGTTCTATTATAATTATATATTTGATATCAAACACAATATTTATTGAACTATAAGTTTATTTTCCCTGTCAGGAGTTTCTCCCGACAGGGAAAATAATTTATCATTAGTTTTACACCTTCTTTCTATTATCACTTACGCACTAACCTCAGGCAGATTCTCCCAGTCTGTTGTGTTTGTGGTGATTTCATATCGGATTTTGTACCCCAGGAACGCCTGATGCCTGAGCTTGCATAGAACAAAGTACGTGAGCCGAATTCCAGATTTAATCTATCCATCGTTTCGGTTACCTTTGCCATTTTGATACGGTCTTCTGTGTCGAACAAGCCAAGCTGTGAGCGGTCAACCGGCTCGAATCCCGTCAGCATCACCCCGACTTTATTGTACAAATAACCAGTCCTGAAAATTTGGTCAACACCTTTCATAGCATAGCTCACCATTTCTGTAGTGGAGTCAGTCGGAATAGGGAGCTGCACTAAAACACCATTGTGATATTGTGGTGTTTTTTTGAATGGATTTGTTCTCAGGAAAACAGTCAACATACGGCAGGCAGAATTTTGTGAACGCATTTTTTCAGCCGCTCTCGATGTGAATAATGAGACTGATTCTTTGATTTCTTCCTTAGTTTCGACATACCTTCCGAAAGAACGGGAACAGATGATTGCTTTTTTATCGGGAACTGCAGATTCAAGTGAAACACAGGGAATACCGCGTAGCTCGTAAACAGTTCGCAAACCCATTACAGTCATATTATTTTTAATCCATTTGTCGTTCGCTTTTGACAAATCATAAGCATTGTTTATATTGTTTTTCTTTAAGAGCTTTGTGTATTGACGACCGACACCCCAGACATCGCTGACATCGGTTAATCTGAGATGCTCATCAATTATATCCTGAGATACTCCATAAATATTAAGAACTCCATTATATTTGGAAACTTTTTTTGCAACGCGGTTTGCGATTTTAGACAATGTTTTAGTTTCAGCAATACCGACTGAAACAGGAATGCCAATCCACTTTTTTACTATATCGCGGATTTCATGGCAATATTCCGTGAGGTTTTTTCTTTTGAATCCATCGAGCGAGATGAATGCCTCATCAATGGAATATATTTCTACGTTTGGCGAAAATTGCTCGAGAGTTGTCATAACACGGTGAGAGATGTCTCCATAGAGAACATAATTAGAAGAAAATACATTTACCTGATATTTTTCAACTAAATGCTTTACTTTGAAAAGCGGGTCACCCATCTTTATCCCAACCGCTTTTGCCTCATTCGATAAGGCAACGATAATCCCGTCATTATTTGATAATACAACCACCGGCTGACCCTGGAGCTTAGGATTAAACACACGCTCACAGGATGCATAGAAGTTGTTGCAATCAACTACTGCAACCGGCGGATTATTTTGAGACAACTGGTTGGTGCTATTATTTTAATAATTTTTAAAGAGAAAGTTTATTATATGAAGAAAATTATTTTATGTTTTGGCCTAACGATAATGTTATCATTAACATCTATTTCACAAAAAAATATTTTTGATAACATTGATTATTACAGGGTTTCGACTAATTATAATGGCTCCGCTTACAATGGAAGAACTATTCTCGCTTATGGTGAGGGAGGCGTAATCGTTCGGTCAGGTGACGGTGGTAATAATTGGTCACAAGTTAATATGAATGACTCATTCAATATCGTAAGTATAACGAATATAGGCAATGATTTTTACGGTGCAGTAAATAAACAGTACATAATTAAATCAAGCGATGATGGGATTAACTGGCAGGAATTTGATTATGGAAATAATACAGAATTCTATAAAATCATAGCATTTAATAACTACTTGTATAGTATAACTAATACGGGGATATATGTTTTCAATACAAATTTTGAAAAATTAAAAGAATATTCATTAAATACAGATACTAATTATTATGATTTCACAATAGCAGGAAATAATATTATTTATTCTGCAGGTCATGGCAAGCTTGGAATAATTAATTTACAAAATGATAATGCAAACATAATTGATTTGAAAAATTTAGGATTATGTACGGATTGCCCTGTTGTCAAAAATTTATTTTCCGATGGAGATATGACTTATTTTGAACTTGGTAATAATCTTTATCAATACGATGGGAACAATGTTGATTTTATATTTATTCCAATTAAAAAGGGAATATATACTTCTTACAATGGTAATTTATATGAATTATATAATATCATTAATACTTCGACTAATCTCGATTCTTTATATTTTATTAAAATAGATAAACAAAATCATAATTATACTCATATTAAAAAAGAAGGCAATGACAGGTATATTAGCTCATTAAATTTCAAGAAAATTTCTTTTTTGACTTCGGATATTATTATTGCTGTCGGTTCTGACAAACTAATTTATATGTCTTATGACAAAGGCAAAAATTGGCAATTAAAATCACATTTTAATATAAGCAATGATTTAGGTGATATTTTTAGATTTGATAATGAAAATGCAAACTGTATTTCCTATTCTCATGCGAAATTTTTAAAAACAATTAATTCAGGTACTACTTGGCTTCCACAAACAATTTACGACCCTATATATCTAAAAAAATGGTTTGGTAATTATCTTGCATGGGGTGCTGCATATTTTAAAGATAAAATGAATGGTTTTGTTTTTGGAACTTCATTTTTGCAACAAGATGCAAATTTTATTTATACTAATGATGGAGGTGAAACAATTAAGCTAAAAACTGTTAATGAAATTAATGCTTATGTTACAGATAAACAGACTTTGATAAGTTCAAATAATAATAATACATTAATGTCATTCCAAGGTGAAGTTTATGAGCTTCAATATTCATTGATTTTTAAGCTTGATGATACTCTTGGTATTGAGCGTTTGTCTTATCTCGATTCGATGCAAATTTTGTATTTTGATACATACAAAAATGATGAATTAGTGGTAATAGCCGTAACCTACAAATACCCGCGGGATAGTTCAAAATATACAGTATATGACAGCTTATATTATAGTCTGATTACTTCGAATGATGGCGGTAAGACATGGATTAGAAATGTATTTGACTTCTATCTTTATCATTCAGTATCAGATAATTTATATGATAAAAGAATAAATAATAATTTAATTATTTATTACACTTATCATTTTGACGACAAGAAATTATGTGATATTTACAAACTTGATTTAAATACTAAATCATTAATTAAATTATTTTCTAAAGAAAGCATAATCACTAGTGGAACAAATGGGATTAGCTCGATTGGAAATAAAATTTATATTAGAGGGATTTTCTCCACCGATTCAGGTACTTTTGTTAAATTGTATGAAAATGTCGATATAGAGAACAATCCTAATGAATGGAATGATGTAACACCTAAATTAAGATATAGTTTGTTCTCGATGGTTGTACAAAAAGACAGCTTAATTTATATGACAGCTTATGATTCATTGATGAAATCAAACGTAATGTGGTTTGCAAAACCAAAGAAAGTAACAAATGTTGAGGAAGAAATTGAAGTATCAAATTATTTATATTTAACAAAACCATATCCAAATCCTTCGCTTGATTATGTTAAAACTAAAATTTATTGGGATACGAGTAATAATATTAATGATGTAATTATTGAAGTTTATGATATTATCGGTAATATTGTTTCAGACAAAAAATAAATTATTTTTAATCAAATCAATAATTATTCAGGTGAGATAACCTGGCTTATAAAAAATCAACAAAGTGGTGTGTATATTATTAGTGTTAAATTGGGTGGTGATTCAAAGGCAATACCAGTAGTATTGGTAAAATAAGTGAAAATATTAAACCTAAAACTGCTCGAGCACTCTTACATCATTTTCGTAGAGGAGACGGATGTCGTCTATCCCGGTGCGGAGCATGGTGACACGTTCGATTCCGAAGCCAAAGGCATAGCCGGAGTAAACTTCGGGGTCAATGCCGCATTCCTTCAATACATTGGGATGAACCATTCCGCAGCCGGCGATTTCGAGCCAGCCGGAGTACTTGCACACACGGCAGCCCTCGCCTCCACATAGGAAACAGGTTATATCCAATTCTGCACTGGGTTCAGTGAACGGAAAGAAAGAAGGACGAAAACGGAATTTGGAATTTTCGCCGTACATTTTTTTTGCAAATTGAATCAATGTTCCTTTCAGTTCTGCAAATGTTACATGCTTATCAATGTATAGCCCTTCAATCTGGTGGAACTCTGCAAGCGAACGGGCATTGATGGCTTCGTTGCGGTAAACCCTGCCGGGCATAATGCAGCGGATTGGGGGCTTCATCTCTTTCATCACACGTATTTGCACGGGTGATGTATGTGTTCGTAACAATAATTTATTTTCGGATTCGATAAAGAATGTGTCCTGCATATCCCTTGCAGGATGGTCAGGAGGAAAGTTCAGTGCATCGAAGTTGTGGTATTCATCTTCGATGTCGGGACCTTCGGCAATAGAGAATCCCATCTTTATAAATATTTCATTCATCTCACGCATGGTCTGAAGCACGGGATGATGGGAGCCGGTGAATTCTTTTCTGCCGGGTAAAGTCAAGTCAAGTTCTGAAATTGTTTCTTTGCTATTTTCGAATTTCTCTTTTAAGGATTTATAATTTTCTTCGGCAAAGCTTCGGAGGAGGTTGAGTTCTTTTCCGACAAGCGGCTTTTCATCTTTTGGAACATCTTTCAGACGGTCGAAAAGAGATTGGATGCTTCCTTTCTTAACGAGATAATCGAGACGGAAATTTTCAACTCCATCGGAATTTTTTATATCCGCAAGACGAGATTCTACTTCTGTCCTTATTTTTTTAATTTCATCGAGCATAATTAAAAAAATTTTCAATTTTACTTTTTACAATTTTCATTGAATTTTCAATGAATAAATTTTAAAGATATTCAATTTTCTAAAAACTTTGGTTATTCAAATTAAATGAATAATAATTGAATTGTTTTACAATTCATTTAAAATTAAAATTTTATTATAAATTGAAAATTCTACACCTTTATTAATTCAGTGCTTCTTTCAGAATTTGTTCGAACACAACCGGTTGATTCATTGCGAAATCGGCGAGAATCTTCCTGTTTATGGAAATATTCTTCTGATGCAATGCGTGAATCAAACGGGAATAGCTTGTTCCGTGCTGACGAGCAGAAGCATTAATCCTGGTAATCCAGAGTGAGCGGAAACTGCGTTTTTTCAGCCGTCTGCCTTTAAATCCGTGGAGAAGCGATTTCTCGATATGATGCTTTGCGACTGTCCAGACATTTTTTCTTCTGCCCCAAAAACCTTTAGCGAGCTTTAGGAAGTTTTTACGTCTGCGGTGCGAAGCTACTTTATTTTTTGCTCTTGGCATAAATCACCTTTTATTATTATTGAAAAACGGCTGAGGGAGAGCTTACAAACCCCTGTCGCCAGTTATTTTAAAATTCAATTTAGGATTAAATCAGCCCATTGCAAGCAGTTTCTTCACGCGTCCTTCATCGGTTGGATGGACTGTGGTTGCCTGCCTCAAATTGCGTTTTGTTTTGCTCGACTTCTTTGTAAGAATATGGCTTTTATAAGCTTTCTCACGTTTAAATTTACCGGTAGCAGTCAACTTAAAACGCTTTCTTGCTGCTGAATTTGTTTTCATTTTTGGCATTTCTACTTCGCCTCAAATCTATATGTTTTCAAAATTTGCTAAAAAAAGATATGCAATATAATAATTATTTTTCTTTTTTCTTAGTTTTATCGGGTGTCATAATGACCGACAGAAATTTTCCTTCGGTTTTGATTTCCTGGTCAATTTTTGCAATATCTTCGAGTGCAAGGACAAACCTCTTCAAGAGTTCGATACCGAATTCCTGGTGGATAATTTCCCTACCACGGAATATTACAGTTGCCTTAACTTTGTGTCCTTCGTCAATAAAATTGCGTGCATGCCTGACTTTGAAATTGAAATCGTGAGTATCGGTTCTCCATTTGAATCTCAATTCTTTCATCTGCTGGTGAAGCTGATGCTTTCTCTGGTATTTTTCTTTTTTATGGAGTTCATAAGAGAATTTGCCATAATCAACAATTTTGCAGACAGGTGGCTTTGCCTGGGGTGCTATTTCGACAAGGTCGAGTTCTCTTTCGTTGGCAATTCTCAATGCTTCCCTGACTGTCATAACGCCGAGAGGTCTTCCTTCGTCATCAATTACCCTGATTTGAGGTGCATTAATTTCTTCGTTGATTCTCTGTTTGTGTGCTTTTTCAGGTCTCTGAAATCGAGTAGGCGGAGTAAAATGAATAAAATAAATATTTCTCAAATATTACCTTTAAATATGAATAAAACCAATTAATTAATAAAAAAGTTAAACAAATATAAGATTAATTAAATTAAAGAACAAGAATAATTGTCTATGTTTTAGTGACGAATTAATATGATTATTGGTTTATTCCGTATTGTTTAATCAGTGCATCAGCAGTACGGTTATCACCTTTTCTTTTATAAATGTTTATCAAACCGGAGACCGCAATTTTGTTACCGGGTTTGACATCAAGTGCTTTTTGATAAGATTTTTGTGCATCATCCAATTTGTTTTCCAGGGAATATACATAACCAAGGTTGATTAATGCATCTGAATTGTTAGGAGCAAGAGCTACGGCTCTTTGGTACATTAATATTGACTGGTCAAGTTTATTTGCTTTCAGCAGATTATTACCTTTTATAAAACAAATAGAGCCGAGATTGGCAGAAGCAGACTGGTGCTGAGGTGATTCAGAGAGGACTTTGTTGTAATAAAATTCGGCGCTATCGAGCATTGCCTGCCTGTGGAAGATGATTCCTATTTGATTATCTAAATCAGGATGATGGAGATTATTTGCAAATGCCTCATCAATTGTTTTCCTGGCTTCAATATATTGAGCAAGCTGGAGCTGTTGATTCGATTTATTCAAATAACAAATAAGTAATTGCCTTTTTGCATCACCTTCGATTGGATTAATTGTACCACCAGCACCGAGCCGCATAGATTCTTTATGTTCGGCGATTGCAGAGTCCCATTGCCCCGATACCTCATAGTATATTCCAAGCAGCAGGTGAACTTTTGAATGATAAGGATATTCCTTTACAAGTTCCCGAAGTCTGTCTCCACCCTGATTCATTAAATCTTTCTTTAATAGCGGGTCATTAACTTTCATCGAGGAGTCAACGAGGAAATAACCTTCGTACCAGGGGTCAACGGATTTTACTTCCGGTTCTTTCCAAACGAGGAGAAAGAATATAACAAAAATGAGAAAAAGCAGTGATGAACGGAATTTCGGATTTCGGATATTCCATTCGAATTTTATTCCGGAATGAACAAAATCATGTTTTGGCTTTTGTTCAGTACCGGTCTTCTGCACCGGTTTTGACTGATGCTGACTTGATTTATCTAAATTCTGTTTTATTTTCTTCTGAAAACCTTTATCCTTATCTTTTTTCATTAATTTAAAATAAAAAGTCTATTGTATCTGTGTTAGTAAGCAAAAATATGTATTTTGTTAGAAATTAATATAAATATTTCGGAAATGTTATGATTAAAATAAGTTCAATCTATTTATTTATTATTTTAGTTTCCATAATTTTATCTCCAATTAACTCATTTTCTATGATAAAAGATACAACGGTTATTATTGACTCGCAAATTACATTTGAAGAGGCAATCAAAGGAACGAAAGCACCTCAGAATGTTATTGCAAATCTTGTTTTTCTTGATGTTAAATATTACTCGACAGATAGTAAATTACACAAGGGGCAATTAATCATTCATAAGGATGTTAAACAGGATATAGAGGAAGTTTTTAAATTGATACTTCAAAATAAATTTCCAATAGCAAAGGTAATTCCCATAGTAAAGTATGATTGGTCGGATAATGCTTCGATGGAAGACAATAATACATCTGCTTTCAATTACCGGAATATTGCCGGTACTGAACGGCTTTCGAACCATTCATTCGGAAAAGCGATCGATATAAATCCATTTTTCAATCCTGTCGTCCACAAGGACGGAACACACACCCCGGAGAAAGCAAAATATGACACGACAAAACCCGGAACATTTTCAGCAGAGAATTTTATTGTGAAAGAATTTCTGAAACGCGGCTGGCGCTGGGGAGGAACATTCAGTTCTTATGCTGATAATCATCATTTTGATAAACCGTGAAGAATTATTTGATTTTCTCTCTTTCCTTTTTTGATAAAGAATTAAACACTAAATTGTAAGAATGGTCAATCATTTCATTTATTGCTTTATCAGAAATTCCCGAATCCGGCTCGACTGTGTTCCAGTGTTTTTTGTTCATGTGCCAGCCGGGAGTGACACACTCGTATTTTTCTCTCAGTTCGATTGCAAGTTCCGGGTCGCATTTTAGATTGAACCGGAATGGAATTGTTTCCATATCGGTCAGTGCAAATATTCTTCCACCCACACGGAACACAAGTGTTGTTTCATCAAAAGGAGTATCTTCAGTTACTCCTTTTTTACTCAGGCAATATTTTCTGAATGATTCGAGATTCATAATTTCAAAGATAATTATAATAAAAATTACTCACAATTCTGCTCGTAATACAATTTCATTGAGTTCAATTCTAATTCTCTTAAATAACCGGTATCTTCGTATCTGAGATAGTTAATACATCCCCCTCGTCAAGCTGGATTTTACATGCTTAAAGGAAGAATTCTAATTCTTGTTTTATTATCATCTATTACAGCAATAGCACCTTCTTTAAAATATTTTTCATAATTTTTAAGTGCTGATAAAATTGTGTTTCCGTTATCTTCGGGATTTATTTTTTGTGTTCTGATTTGAATAACGCTTGGTGAATTGTCTTGAGTATTTAAGAGGATAGTCCCAAAATCAAGGTCATGTGTAAATATTATATAATTATTTTTTCTTGCCCATGAAAAAATCACATCATCACTTGCATTTAACTCACCGACTGATGACCAATGTATTGCTTCTATACAATTATCATTAAAAAAATTTACCCGACGGGGTGATAAATTCATATCAAGTAGAATCTTCATGCAGGTTCTAATTCGACTTCAATTTCAGATGTTCTCCAGGCGGCATATTCAAGTGCTTCAATAATATCTCCATTATTCAAGTATGGATAATCCTTGAGTATGTTTTCAAAAGAAGCACCGGATGCAATTAATCCAACAATTGTACCAACTGTTACCCTTGCCCCTTTAATGCAGGGTTTCCCCCCCATTATTGACGGATTTAGTTCTATTCTTGAAAATGTTTTCATTATTTTTAATTTTTAATAATACAAATTTAATAACTATTTAGATCCATTTTTATTTTATTGTTTATTCACAATTCTGTTCATAATACAATTTAATTGAGTTCAATTCTAAAGCACAGAGGAAGCCGACACCGGGATGTCTTCCATAATAAACACAACCACCATCGAGCTGAATTTTATTTAATTTCAGGCTGAACTGAATTTGTTCCAAAGTGTGAGGCGTATGACCGCAAACGAGCCGTCTTCCATTTGTTTTTTTCATATCTACAAAATCATCACGTGTCCATAGCATTGAGAATTCTTCATCAAAAGGATTTGGCTCGTCAAAATTCATTCCTGCATGGCAGATAATGAAATCATCGAGTTCTATATAGTAAGGGAGATTAAGAAAAAATTCAAGATATTTATTTTCGAGTTCAAGTATATCACTGATACCAAAACTCCTGAACGTTGCATCGGAGCCATTACGCTTCCAATCTTTAATATCCATTCCATAATAATGATTGATTAGTAAAGATTCGTGGTTACCCATCACAGGATTTATCGAATAACCTTCGATTTTAAGTTTCAATAACAAATCAATTACTTCTTTACTTCGAGGACCACGGTCAATAAAATCCCCGACAAAAAATAATTTATCTTCCTTAGTAATTTTCAGATTATCAAATAACAATTTATGAAAAGTCTTGTGACAACCATGAACATCACCGATAACAATACGTCTCTTATATTTATCCCCATCTGTCAAAGCAATGAACCTCTCAATACAAGCATTGCAACAGAAAAATATATTATTAAGCCGGTAACATCAACGAGTGTGGCAACAAATGGAGCCGATGAAGTCGCCGGATCAAACCCCAGTTTTTTTATAATCAACGGGAGCATGGAACCCATCAGAGTCCCCCATGCAACAACTCCAATGATTGATACAGCTATTGTCGCTGCTATTAAAAGCCAGTGTATGCCAAATGAACCAGTAATCATTTGTGCAGCAGACACTCTAATGAAACCTATCATTCCCAATATTATTCCCAGTAATAATCCGGTTATGATTTCTTTCCTGAAAACCTTAAACCAATCCTTAATGGAAATTTCTCTCAATGCCAATGCACGAATGACAAGAGTTGATGCCTGGGAACCGGAATTTCCGCCGCTCGATATGATTAATGGGATGAATACAGCCAATATTACTGCCTTGCTTAACTCACTTTCAAAAAACTGCATAGCTGTCGTTGTCAGCATTTCACTCAAAAACAAAATACTGAGCCAAGACACCCGCTTTTTCACCATTTCGAATAGTGAAGTGGTATGGTACGGTTCTTCTAAAGTCCTGACAGCAGCACCTTTGTGAATGTCCTCTGTGGCTTCTTCTTCAGCAACATCGAGTATATCGTCACTGGTTACTATGCCAATCAGGATACCAGAACTATCAGTAACAGGGAGGGTATTCCTGTCGTACTTTTTGAAATCATGTAGTGCTGTTTCCTGGTCGTCGTTTACATTTAAATAAATGAAATTTTCATCCATCAGGTCTTTAATAATTGCATCCGGCTGAGCCAGAAGTATATCAATAATTTTAATATCGTCTAAAAGTTTACCTTTTTCGTCAATTACATAAATCATTTCGAGCGTTTCACTCTTTTTCCCGTTTTCCCGGATGAATTTAAACACTTCATTAATAGTCCATTGCTCACGAATGCTAATATATTCGGGCGTCATCAACCTTCCGACACTGTTTTCGGGATAACCGAGTAATTTTTGAGCAACAACTCTTTCTTCATGCGATAGATTCATAATCAATTGTTTTGCAGCTTGAGCGGGAATTTCTTCAAACAAAGAAGTACGGTCATCGGGGTCCATCTCATTTAAAATTTCAGTTATTTCGGAATGGCCTATTGTTTTAATCAAATCAAGTTGGAGGTCAATGTCCAAATATTCGAATACGTCAGTGGCATATTCTTTGGGTAAAATTCTGAAAATCAGAACTTTCTCGTTTTTGCCGAGTAATTTGATGAAATCCGCAACATCTGCGGGATTCCAATCCATCAGAACTTCTTTTATAGTTGCGAAATCTCTTTTGTCGAGCAATTCCTTGATTTCGGGTAACAGAATTTGTATTATCATATATGTTTATCCCTATTTATTTCATTTACGATAAATGATTTTTTTTCACTCCTCATTTTCAAAATTACATATTAATTTCATTTTAGTAAATTTGTAGTTTTTATCTGAATAGTGGGGAATAATTTTAAAACGGTATTTAGTATGTATGAGAATGCAAAAGTGAAATTAATAATATTTCTTGCGGTAATATTCTTTTTAATTTCAATTAATAATTCTTATTCTGACGAAAAATATTATTATACAGGAAAGGATTATGGCAATGAATACATGTACAATCCGCTCTACGTTATACTCAACGGTAGTTATGACATTATTCAGCTTGACTGCAACAGCAGGAAGATATTTGAACAACCATACGGTTCGGGCAATTACAATGTAACAAGGAATATCTTCAATCCGTTTGTGTCAATTAAAACTTATGGCTGGTGGAATTTTCTATCGAATGAGATTTTTCCTCTTTCTTTCAAAAAGGAAGGTATGCAGTGGTGGCCAAATTATTCACTTCATATAGTCGGCGGGGGAATGACGTTTGCGTCGCTTGAAGAGTGGTATGAATATAATAACATTCCTGAACCGTATATTTTTGCTGCAGCAACAACCATGTTCTATCATTACTGGAACGAGGTTGTTGAAATGGAAGACTACAGGGGGTTAACTGTTGACCCGGTATCTGATATATGGGTATTCGATATAGCAGGAATCCTATTATTCAGTTTTGACGGAATAAAGGAATTTTTTCGGGATGAACTTCATCTCAGGGATTGGTCGCTTCAGCCATCTTTGACTGTACCCTCATGGGAACTTCAGAACAACGGGCAATATTTTTCAATTAAATATGATTTGCCATTTTATAATAAAATGGCATTGTTCGGATATATGGGCATGAGCGGGCTTGGTGGATTATCCTATAAATTAAACGGTGAAGATGCTATTTCTTTAGGATTAGGAACCCGACCGGCAACAAGATATATCATTGATTCTTCTGCGACAGCAAGACAATATACTTTGAATCTGACATGGAATGCCGGATTGTTTTATGACAGGAATGGTTCTCTTATGGCTTCCATAGCTTTCAGCGGGCAGGAAAAGAATTTGTGTAATATCAACATTTATCCCGGTTCTATAGATATGGGTAATATTAAACTTGGCTTCTGGACTGTCATACCAAGAAAAGGAGATTATTATTTCGGATTATCTGCAAGATATATTCCCGGTATCGGAGTTGTAATCAAATAAATCCACCAAAACAAACATTATACAATATCGTTTTTACACTTGTTAATTTTACAGAATAAAAAAAGATGGCACATAATACGAAACCAGTATTTTACAGTGAATCAACAAAGAGATGGAAAAGGTTTTTATTTATTATAAGAATAATTTTTGCATTATTTGTCATTGCGGTTTTTGCTGTCGGATTTGAGATTTTCAGCGATTCACCAGATTTACTCCCAAAACTTCGCGATAGGAACCAGGAACTAAAAAAGGTGCTGAATCCCGAGAAAGTTAATATTATTAAGACAAAAGCAAATACAGTCTATAAAAATTTAAGGTCCCAATTAAAAAATGTTCCCGATTTCAATTACCTTAGAAAATTCAGATTGACACCTGCTAATGTAAAACCGGCACTTTCAAGAATTCGGGCAGGATTTTATGTGAATTGGGATTTACAGTCATATTATTCCCTGCGAGATAATATTTCAAAACTAAACATGGTTTTTTGTGAGTGGCTCTTTGTTCCTGATACAGGCAATACGGTTGTTGCAGATATTGATTACAGGGCATTATCAGTTCTGAAAAAAGGAAATGCCGCAATAGTTCCGATGCTCACAAATTTTTTCAAAGGAGATTGGAACGGTGATAATGTCCACCGGATAATCAGCTCAAAAGAAGCAAGGAGTAAATTTATAGAAAGCATTCTAAATATTCTCAGAAAATATGGCTTCAACGGGATTAACATTGACTTTGAAGAATTAAATGAAAAGTATAATGAAAATCTTACCGATTTTGTCAGAGAGTTGTATAAAATCCTTCATTCAAACGGATATTTGGTTACCCAGGACATCTCACCATTCAATTCCGATTATAACATATCCGAATTGAAAAACTATCTTGATTATATAGTCATAATGGCTTACGACAATCACTATGCAGACAGCGAACCGGGTCCGGTAGCACCTGTGAAATGGGTTGAACAGGCAATTACATCATTTATGAAAAAAGTTGCTCCTGAAAAACTGATTTTGGGACTTGCCGCTTACGGTTATGACTGGCAGCAGGGATATGAAGGCAACGAAGTATCGTACCAGGAGGCAATGGTAACTGCAAAGGAATCTGAAGGAAAAATTGATTTCAACGATGACAATTATAATCTGAGCTATACTTATTATGATGACAACGACAATCCGCACGAGGTGTGGTTCACCGATGCAGGTACATGCTTTAACCTTATGAGGACTGCCTCTGATTTCGGAACCTCTGGAGTTGCTGTCTGGCGACTCGGCTCTGAGGATTCACGCATCTGGAAATTTTATACTCGTGATTTTTCCGGGGAATCTTTTACTACTCAACCGTTTAATCCTAAAAGACTATACGTTTCGCCACCGACCAAGGACCTCGATTACCAGGGAGAAGGTGAAATTATTGATATTATTTCAACACCTGATTCCGGTTACATTCAAGTTGATTACGATAATAATGATAATCTTGTTTCGGAAGAGAAATACATAAAATTTCCGCAGACTTATGTAATAAAAAAATTCGGAAAGGCACCCGGTAAGATTGTTCTTACTTTCGATGACGGACCTAGCGATAAATACACACCACAGATATTGGATATTCTGAGACGCGAAAAAGTTCCTGCAACATTTTTCATTGTCGGATTAAATGCAGAAAATAATTTAAGTGTACTGAGAAAGATTAATGATTTGGGTTACGAAATAGGAAATCACACTTTTTCTCACCCACGGTTAGCCGATGAAAGCCAGCCCATGGTTAATTTCGAATTGAGTGCCACGAGAAAACTCATCGAGAGTATCACCGGCAGGTCAACTATTTTGTTCCGTCCCCCGTTCAATGCCGATGCAGAGCCGGAGACTATGGACGAATTAATACCAATTATCGAAGCAAAAAAGATGCAATATTACACGGTTGGCGAATCAATTGACCCACGAGACTGGGAAGAGAATATACCTGCCGATTCAATTTTCAACCGTATCGTTCGCGAGGAAAAATTAGGGAGCATTATTCTTCTACATGATGCAGGTGGGGACAGAAGCGAAACAGTGAAAGCACTGCCGAGAATAATTCATTATTTTAAAGAAAAAGGTTATGGATTTACTACAATTGCAGGAATGCTCGGTTACAATCGCAATTTTGTCATGCCAACTGTTGAAGAAGGAAAAGAGAAATATTTTTCCGAATTTAACTGGTGGATTATCAACGCCATTTTCTGGTTCGATAAAATTATATTCGGTTTGTTTTTTCTCGGAATACTCCTTGCAGTCGGAAGAACTTTATTTATTATTATACTTGCTTCTATTCAGAAAAGTAAAGACAGTAAATTTTCACCTGAACAGCTTGTTGGAAATCCTTTGGTGAGTATTGTTATCCCGGCTCATAATGAAGAAGTAACATCGGTCAAAACAATACAAACTCTATTGCAATGTGATTACAAAAACATAGAAATCATATTTGTGGATGACGGTTCGAGCGATAACACATACCATAATGCAATAAGTGAATTCGGAAGTAATGAGAATGTTAAAATATATACAAAACCAAACGGAGGAAAGGCATCTGCCCTGAATTTCGGCATACATTATTCAAAAGGTAAGTATCTTATTTGCATTGATGCCGATACACAATTGAAGCAAAATGCAATCAGCAAAATCCTTAAATATTTTACTGGTGATAAAGTTGCTGCCGTAGCAGGAAATGTAAAAGTCGGGAACAAACATAATTTACTCACAAAATGGCAGTCAATAGAATACATCACAAGCCAGAATTTCGACCGACGTGCATTTGACGTATTGAATTGCATTACAGTTGTACCGGGTGCCATCGGTGCCTTCAGGAAATCGGCAGTTGACGAAGTTGGTGGTTTTAAAACAGACACGCTTGCCGAGGATTGCGACTTAACACTTCAGCTTTTGCAGGCGGGATATACAATCAGGAACTGCATGTCTTCGATTGCATACACAGAAGCACCTGAAACCTTCAAAATGTTTTTAAAGCAAAGATTCAGATGGTCATTCGGCATTATGCAAAGCATCTGGAAACACAGGAAAGCAATGTTCAAGCCGCGTTATAAAAATTTCGGAATGTTCGCTTTGCCACACGCAATGCTGTTCCAGTTCATAATGCCTTTAATCGCACCGCTCGCTGATTTTGTAATGTTACTGTCAATTTATGAAGGATACTGGGTGCATACACTGCCTTATTACTTATTGTTTGCTCTTATGGATGTCTTGTCCGCTATAATAGCTTTCCGTTTCGAAAAAGAAAAAATAAGGGACATCTGGCTCCTTCTGCCACAGCGATTCATATACCGGCAGCTTATGTATTTAATCTTATACAGAACAGTCATAACTGCTATCCGGGGAACCCTCGTCGGCTGGGGTGTCCTCAAGCGCACAGGCAGAGTGGAATTAGCAAATTAAATATTGATTGCAATTATCTCCCTTCCTCGAGGAAGGATTAGGTTGTAGTGCAACGGAAATCCCGATACATCGGGGGTAGGTGTTATTGCCCCCTTACTCAAATCACAAATCGTTAATCTTTATTCTAAAATCGCAATCATGCTTTGTCATCCCTGCGAAAGCAGGAATCCACAGCCACAAACCTCATCAGTTTCATTCGTAATTCATAATTGATTTTGTGGGAAGGTTAGTGTAGGTGTAAAAAAAACTTGACTATCCCATTTACAATTTCCTATTTCCCTGCTTGCATTTTAAAGTATTTCTTCTTAAATTTATTGCATATATATAAAAAAATAAAATTGATAAGACAATTTGATTTACATGATTAATGATTTATCGTAACATCTTTTTTAATATATATATTGTAAATTTGTAAGAATTCTTTCATCAATTATTAAAGGCACAAAATTGAACAAAATTATAAAAGAAATCTTTTTAGAAAAAAAATCATTACTAAAATTCAAAATAAACTCCCAAAATTATTTCATATTGCTGAACTTGAAAGTTCTCGTGCAGGTAAAATCGGGATGGAAGTTGGTAGTCTAAGGGAAAGAATTATTGTTGCTCTATTGATTTATAAATTTGGTGAAAAGAATGTTGAAACAGATATACCAATTACTGAACCCGAAGTAGATGTCAAAGTATTCAATAATCCTGTTTCAATAAAAACTATTACAGGTAAAAATTTTTCAGGAGTTAAATTAATTTGGACTGTAGATGCTGAAAGTGTCTTGTATTTTCGGGAACATTATAAGCCGGGTTGTGATATGATATTTGTTCAGATAAATTGGAACGATATGGGTGCATTATATTATATTCCTGTTGAAGTTCAAATTAAGATTTTTAATAAATTCGGAAAAGATAACTACATTAAACTCCCGAAGGCAGGAACAAATCCAAGAGGTGCAGAAATAACTGCTGATGCGTTGAATGAGCTTGTTAATCATAAAGGTTCATATAAAATTCCAATTGAATGGAGAAAAGAAATTATAAAATTTAATGCTTTTGAAAGGTGGGTTGAACTTTGGGAACAAGATTGAAGGCTCACAAAAAGGGTACTAAAACAAGTACCTTCGGCACTAATGGAAGAATTAATCATGATTCCTCAACATTCTATAATTCAAAATTATATTCAGGAATTGATAATAATAAAACTAATGAAATAATAGAAAATACTTTACCTAAAGATTTATTAAACTCCATTATTCTTGGAAATGCAGAAAATTTAAGTTTGATTCCTGATAACTCGATTCATTTGATGATTACATCACCACCATACAATGTTTCAAAAGTTTATGATGAAGATTTGTCTCTTGATGAGTACCTCGGATTATTAAAAAATGTTTTTTCTGAAACCTATCGTGTCTTAGTTAATGGAGGCAGAGCTTGTATAAATGTTGCCAACATCGGAAGAAAGCCCTATATACCTTTATCCGATTTAATTTCAAAAATTACGATTGATATTGGTTTCAATATGCGTGGAGAAATTATTTGGAATAAAGGTGCAGGTGCAGGGGTTTCTATGGCATGGGGAAGCTGGCAGTCTGCCTCTAATCCTGTTCTGAGGGATGTACACGAATACATTTTAATTTTCTCAAAAGGTGATTATCAAAGAAAACAGAATGGCAAAGAAAATACTATAACAAAAGAACAATTTATGGAATGGTCAAAATCTATTTGGACTATGAATCCTGAATCAGCAAAAAAAGTAAATCACCCAGCCCCATTTCCTGAAGAATTACCTTATAGACTAATTCAACTTTATTCATTTAAAAATGATATTATTTTTGACCCCTTTATTGGCAGTGGTACAACAGCAATATCCGCTCTCAAATCTAACAGATTTTTCATAGGTTACGAAATCAATAAAGAATATAAATCTATTGCAGAAAAAAGAATTAATGCTTATATGAACCAGGGTTTTCTCGAATTTAATAAAAATGAGAACTCAGCATAAAAGCCATTGACAACGAAGGCATGGAAGCCATCGAAGTAGTAAAAATCAAAGTAAATGGTGAGGTGGAAGTAGAGTAATATGAAAGCTGCTAATAAAGTTGGTATTTGTGCTTTATGCAAAAATGAATCTTATTTACAAATTTCTCATTTAGTTCCAAAATTTGTTCATAGGATATTGAAGAATAATGATCAAACAATGATAAAAGTTGATAATATTGGTGAGAGAAAAGTTCAGGATAGCATGAAAGAATATCTACTTTGTAGTAACTGTGAAATGATAATGAATAAATATGAGACTTATGTAGCTAATTTCATTCATAAAGGTATCAAAAATCTTAAGGAGCATCAATTTTATTTTATTGCTAATATAAATTATAAGAATTTTAAACTTTTTTACCTTTCTATATTATGGAAACTTGCTGCTTCAAAAGATAGATATGTTCAATTTGGTAATTTTTATTATCATAAAGATTTAATAGCAAAATTAATTTTAAATGAAGATCCTGGTGGTCAATTTGAATATAATCTTATTTTGTTAGCCATTAATGATGATATAAATTTATTTGAAAATGATGAAAACAGTTTAAGGGGTTTTTATGATGTACCAACCCATAGTTATAGTGAAGGTTGGCATTATTATACATTTGTCTTATTAGGTTTTGTATGGGTTGTGTGTATTTCAAATCATCAGCAATATAATAGATTTAAATATAGATTTTCTTTGAGACCAACAGGTAAATTAATAATACATAAATATTATAATACAAGTGATTTGGTTAAAAAAAGATATCTATCTAAATTAAAAATTCTTTTAGCAAATGAATTATGATATAAATTAAATATTAATTTCAAATAAAGGTATTAATATGGAAAATGTAGAAGAAAATAAATTTACTCTAATTTATACAGGTACTTCATTTAATTTAGATAAATTAGGTGATGAAATGGATAACGCTTTCAAAAATCTGTATTCTGCAATGTTAGGTAATAATGTTTTATTAAAAAATGAATTTATTAATGCATCTTTTCGGTTTTTTGATAAAAATAAAAATAATATACGTGCACACAATAGTTATTTTTCTAATTTTACTCCTCTTTTAATTTATGCTCAGGTAGTTGTCAAGAATAAAATGGATAAACAAGTATGGTCATTAGCTCAAGAATGTGTTGATTTTTGGGATAAAGATAAAGATGAAAAAGACAAAGTGCATAAAGGGACATTATATTATTTTTTTTCTGAAGCCTATTTGGATGAATGGGATTTAGATAAATGCTTTTTATTAATACATAATGCAATTGATGAGGATATAAGAAGTTCTGGCATTCTTAATCCAATGACACCTGCTTACAGATTTGCTACATTAACATATGATGAGGGTGATAGGTTAAGCAATTTCACTAATTTTTTAATCCAAATAGTCAAATCATATATTATTATTTTTAATAAAACTTATAATAAAAATTTGAGGTTTGAGAATATTAATAATCTTTTTTTTAATAAAATTATTTTGAAGGACATTGTTTTTTTATTTAGCTATTTAATTGCTAGAATTTATAATTTAAAGGTTTCTACTAAAAATATTAAAAATGATCTAAGCAATTTATTCCAAATTAACTTGTTATTATCAATTGCTGTCATTATTGAAGAAATTTTTGAGATTATAAAGAGTCATAAAGATATCTCTAAATTAGAAGAAGTATTTAAACTTTGTAAGAAATGTAGTATAATTTTTGATAAAACAAAAGATTTATTTGATAAAAGTTTTGATAAACAAATTGATTCTGCATTGAAAAATGAATTTATTTATGAAGATAATAAATTATCTCAAATTGAAAAAGATTGGCTAATATATAAAAATGTTAGAAATAAAGTTGCTCATAATGTTTTCACTTCAAAAGTAATAGCCGAATATTTTGATGATATATTACAAAGTATGTTTAATGTATTTTTTTGGATTATTGAAAATTTATATTTACCTATTGAAGATGAATTATAATTTTCTTTGAAACCTCTCGGCTCTGCATAAAATAAAATATCAGCGAAATCAGATTAATCAGCTTAATCCAAGTTCCGACAACTTTGCGTCCTTTGCGTCTTCTTTGTGAACTTTGCGTGAAACCCTTTCCCCTTCATCTAACAGACTAACAAACTAACAGTCTAACGGGCTAATTGTTAATTGTTAATTGTGAATTATAAATTTCTACAACCTACAGTCTAAACACCTACAGTCTATCAGTCTATATTTTTAAAACCATTTTAAAATCCTTTTAAAACCGTTTTATTTTTATATCATATCTTACTTCTTATTTTCCCTCCAAAAAATTTATTCAAAGGAGAAAAAAAAATGGATGAGCAACAAACAACTCAGGAATCACCAAAAGAAAATGAATTCCCTTGGTCACGGCTGCCCGGCGAATCCGAAAAAGCCTACTTCCTCTTTTGCATGTACATTGACCTCTACCGCCGCCGTTCCTACTCCCAGGTCGCCAAAATGGCTGGCTATTCCTACCGCACCATAATGCGTATCGCTAAAATCTGGAACTGGAAAGAAAGAGCATTAAAGTACGACAAACACAATTACAAAACACTCTATCTGGAAACATCAGCAAACATCAGCGATTTAAACTTCAAAAAAATCAACCAGAAAATTTCCCTTTCCGCTTCCTTCCAGGAAGCAATAGACCAGCTCCAGAACTATCTCACCTACTATGAATTGGCATACAAGCTTCCCGAAGCCAAAGAAAAAATTGTCTATCTCCAAAAGGTTTCCAGAATGCTCGCTTATATGCTCAAAATGCAGGACTTGTCCGTCTCAGGTATTGTAAAGGATATTGCAGGTCATAATTTCGATATCGTTAGTGTTTTCAAAGACCGGCTCTCATCGGCTTGGACACCGAACCGTACGCCGCGTGATTTAAAAGATGTAATATCGCCTCCTCCTCATTCAGACGGCACAAATAATGACAACAAACTTGATGTCGAAGCTCTTAACAAATTATTAGATGATGATGTCACTAATTGTGACATCCAAAGTGACAACAATGTGACAAAAGCTGACAAAACGTGACAAAATTCAATGTAAATTACATATTCGCAATGAAGAATAATACTTATAAATCAACATTTATTACTAAATGGTATTTTAAAAATTAAAAAATAGGTGACAAAACGTGACAAAATGTGACATTTTCTATATTACAATTTTATTAAATGGTGTATTAAGTTAATTTATATATACTTAACAGCAATTAGCCATTAGTAATTAGTAATTAAAAAAGCCCGCAACCCTTGAGGTAGTCACGGGCTCTTTTGCTGAACTTCATTCGCGGCTATCGGTTACTTACGGTTCTAATTTCTCTTCGAGACAGAACCCGTCACTGAATGAAGCCCATAGACCTACAGCTTGGCTGTTGACGATTGACCTGTCAACCGCATCAACTCTGATTACATAACCGCATGGTTTCATTTTTGCGGTATTAAGTGTCCAAGGATTTCCGGGAGCGATTGCTGTGTTGAACAATCCCGAACTCGGCACAGGTACACCTATTCCAGGAGGATTTATAGACGGCTCGATATAAATTGAATACCTGCCGAGATAATTGTTTTCGGAACGTGCGACAAATGTCCCGGAAATAATATCTTTTATTTTGAATTTGCCGCAGCTTCCGGCGCCGGATGTAATATCAATAAATGCGTGAGGTCCTGTGTTCTCGAGCTGGATGACATGATTGTCAACCCCTGCGAGATTGCCGATTGCGTCGTAAGTCAGAAGCCGTACATGCCATTTCGCATTGCCGCTTGTATCCCATTGTGCGAGCAAGCTGATAATGTTCTGATTGAATGGCAAATATGAGAATCGCTTGGTCACGGGATTTGCCTTGTGTGTCGAAGTAAATCCGAACTGGTCTGTTACTAACAAATCTGTCAGAACAGGTGTCCAAACAAGACCATCTGGGCTTACCTCGACTATATAGCTGTATCCCGGAATAGGTGCTCCTTGAATTGTTACTCTTCTTGCAAAAGGACACGGTCTTCCGGGTGTAGCGGCATTCCCATCCGGGTCATCCGGGGGAAGGTTGTTTGTTGCAAACTTGGCATCCGGTGTTGTAAGCCCGGTTATATTATCTATGAATGAAACAGGAATACCCCCCATGATTGCAATTTTGCCTGCGGCTACTCCTGCTATCGGATTTATGTTGATGAGTGTTTCTTCCCTGTTACCCCATGTCGGAACATAATTAGGATTGAATCCCGGAGGCGCAATGTTCCACGATAGTATAGCCCTGATTCTTACAACAACCGGTCCTTTTTTACAATGTCTCCTGAATTTTTCAAGGTCAACCGGGAGCCGTACGGCATAATAAATTCCTTCGGATGTAATTTGCACAATGTCGTAAGTGGTTACATCTGCTGTGCCGAGGAATGTTTCGAAGCTGCCGTTGCCGTCGAAATCAGCCCAGAATGAAACGTATTCCTTGCTTCCTTTTGTGCAGGGACCACCGGAATAACCGGATGATTTTTTCACCTGGATAACACCCACGAGTGAATCGGGATGATTCGGGTCAAGTCCAATGCACTTTAGTTCTTCATAACTAATATCTCCATCGGTTTTTGGAAACAAAAGGTCGCCGATGTTTGGATTAATCTGGATATCGGGTATTAGTTTAGTAAATGCCTCGGCACTGACTGAGGTTTTACCTGAAATGAAGGACAACATTTCTTTCAACGCAAATCGATGAACAGGCACTCCCTTATCTTTGTACATTACAGCAAGCTGAGAAGCATTATATTCCTTCTTTAAAGTCTCGAGGGGTTGCTCGAGGTCCAGGACTTCTTCCAATATAGGCGGAATCTTAACTTTTGCTGCTTCGAAAATAGGAGGCAGAGGTATAAATTTGAACGGTTCGACCTGGATCGTAGAATTTCTAACATTACCCCAAACCGGAATCCAGTTCGGCTGATTGGGTGGCGGAGGATTATTCCAGGAAAGAATAGCTCTCGCCTTAATCAAGGGGTCAAGGATGCAGAATTTTCTTTTTGGATTGATATGGATTGAAGCTGCATATTCCAAACGCTTGCCGCCTTCGGTTCCTTCAGGTATGTTATACACCTGGAAGCTTGTCATTCCCTGGTCGAACCAGGTAGCACCATTATCATAAGATATGTAGAATCGTACATACTCCGAGGTTCCCGAACCGCAAATATCGGTACCGTAACCTGTCGGTTGAAGGATATAGACAACTGCCTCGAGCTTTTGCTGCTGAGGATGATAACCCAAACATGCCAAATCTTCATAATGAGTATTATAAGTAATGGAAATGATAGGTTTGTAAGGACTTTCGGCAAGATTACCGAAATAGTTGGGGTTTCCAATAAGAAGAGATTTGAAGGAATTCCTTTCTGTTGGAAAAGCGCTTTGTGCTGCGGCTTTGGTCTTTTGCACAGCTTTTTTTAATTCGTCATCCATTTTGACCTCCCTTTTTTGGAACTGGAAAAAAACGAAAAAAAAAGAATCTCAGCCATACAGTTCCAAATGGCTGAGATTCTGACAATTAATTATTGGTATTGCTTTCCTGATTGATTACAGCAGATTAATTTGATTAATATATTTATCTTAATTGTCATTGATTATTTATTATTTATAACCCAAAAAATTTTAGACAAAGCTAAAACTTGCTAAAATCTTTGGGTATAGGTATGAATCTGATTTTCTTGTAGGTGATTGCCTGATAAGTAAATTTATGAATGAATATTTACTTAATATTATCCATGCAATCTCGTCTTATAAAAACTTAATACAACCTAAATATGTATTTATTTATGATTAATTTTGTATCACTTAGGTTGCTTATTTTTGTGAATATATTAGGTGTTATAAATGATTGAAAAAGTAGCAAATAAAAAGATTAACGGTAAAGCAAAGCAAGTAATAGGTGAAGGAGAACCCATTGGTAAAATTTTGAATCAATACCTCGAACCAAGGCAAGCAAAAGTTAATTATATGGGAAAAGAAAGGGACATTATCCTGAATTGTCCCTTTGATGGAAGGAATTTCACAAAGGAAACCGTGTTGAAATGGTATGGAGAAATCCATCTCGGAAGAAGATTGGATGATAAAGCGGCATTGTATGTGAAAATGGCTAAGGGATGGTCATATCATGCACCATTTGCCGGGCATGACGGAATCCAGCTTGCAATCGGGAAAATATTCAGGCAGGGAAAGGATTTCCTGTTTCCATATTACAGGGATATGTTGACATGTCTTTCGGCAGGTATGAGCGTCGAGGAAATCCTCTTGAACGGATTGAGCAAGGAAGCCGATGTAGCAGGAGGCGGAAGGCATATGAGCAACCACTTCGCAAAGCCATCTATCGGCATTCAAAATGTTTCGTCTTGTACGGGGAATCATTCTCAGCATGCAACAGGTGTGGCAAGAGCGATAAAAAAATACAAAGATGATGCGATAGCGATTTATTCGAGCGGTGAATCTGCTTGCTCTGAGGGATATTTCTGGGAGGCGGTTAATGTATCATGCCTCGAAAAATTACCAGTAATATTCGTGATTCAAAATAATAAGTACGGGATTTCTGTTCCGGTGTGGGAACAGACAGCAAATGCACAAATATCCGATAATTATGCAGGTATGAAAAACCTTATGCTTTTTGAGTGTAACGGAAGATGTCCTTTTAATTCTTTCAACACTTTGGTGGAAGCAAGGGAGTATGTCCTGAGCGGCAGGGGACCTGCAATGGTTCATGCCGATTGTGACAGGATGGGACCACATTCTAACTCTGACCCCCATCAGCTTTACAGAACAAATGAAGAACTCGATGAAGCTGCAAAAAGAGACCCGATGCTGCAGATGAGATATACCATACTTGACCTTAAAATAACAACCGAAAATGAATTAAAAACGATTGAAGAAGAGAATGACAGATTAATCGGGGAATTGGCGGATAAGGTGGAAGCGATGCCAAATGCCGATGGTTCTTCCTGGAATAAATTTATTTTTCCCGAGCCATACGTAAAAATCGGAGAAAACACAGAACCGGAGAGTGACCCTAATGCATCTATCATAACATATCGAGAGGGAATTAATCTTGCGATGAAGGAAGAATTCAGAAAAAATCCGAACACTTTTCTATGGGGACAGGATGTTGCTTCCAAGAACAAGCAGGGTGTATTCAATGTCTGCAAGGGTATGCTCGATGAATTCGGAAACGACAGGATATTCAATTCTCCAATTGCAGAAAACAGCATTGTCGGAACTGCAAACGGATTTTGCAGGTACAGGGACGATATCAGGGTGGTAATCGAAGGTGCAGAGTTTGCAGATTACTTCTGGCCCGCAATGGACCAATTCATCGAATGTTCGCATGAATACTGGAGAAGCAAAGGGCAATACACGCCGAATGTTGTGATTCGACTTGCGAGCGGTGGTTATATACAGGGTGGGTTATATCATTCACAAAATCTCGAAGGAACATTCACGACAATTCCCGGGATAAGGGTGGTCAGTCCTGCATTTACGGATGATGCAATGGGGCTTATGCGAAATTCAATCAGGTCGAAAGGAGTAACTATGTTTCTCGAACCGAAATTTTTGTATAATTACAAACCTGCATCAGCACCGACTCCGTATGCTGATTTTATTGTTCCATTCGGTAAAGCAAGAACGAGGAGACAAGGCAGAGATGTATCAATAATCAGCTATGGGACTGGAGTTCACTTAAGCATGAATGCTGCAAAGGAATTAGAGAAAGAGGGCATATCGGTTGAAATTCTCGATTTGAGGTCACTGATACCATGGGATAAGCAGGCAGTAATCGAAGCGGTGAAAAAGACAAATCGTGTTGTGATAGTCCATGAGGATAAGGTTACAGGTGGCTTTGGAGGCGAGATTTCAGCATTCATAAACTCAGAAGCATTTGCATATCTCGATGCACCCGTTTTAAGAGTCGGCTCAAAAGATTGCCCAGTCGGCTTTGCAAAAGATTATGAAAATGCTGTATTGCCGAATGCAGAAAGTGTCAAGGAAAGTGTAAGAAAAGTTTACACATATTGAAGAAAATTGACACTTTGAAAAGTGTGTAAAAAACCTGACACTGTGAGGCGGGAAACACAAAGAAAAATTAATTATTTTTAATAAAACAAGAAAAATTAAATTTTTTTCAATTTTTTTTTTAAACAGTTTTGGAAAATCTACCCTGCGAAACTAATTTTGTGAATTAAAATAAAGGTAAAGTGCGCCCGTAGCTCAACTGGACAGAGTGTTGGATTCCGGTTCCAAAGGCTGGGGGTTCGAATCCCTTCGGGCGTGCGAGTGCTGTTATGAAATTAGTGGTATAATTAATTATAAATTTATGTCTGATAAAAAACTTTATAAAGAAAACGAAGAAAAGCTTTCGAAGAAGAAGAGCACTAAAACACAGATAGATTCAGAAGATAATAGAGTAGTCAGGTTCCAGAGGTTTATTGAAAATAACAGGAAACTTGTCGTATCAATTTCAATTGGTATAGTAGCTGTTACAATCCTGTTTTTTATAATCAAATCCTGGGCTGAAAAGAAAAGCGAAGAAAACGTAAAGATGGCTTCAGTAGCTCTAAACAGGATACTGGAGTATTACAACAAATCGGATTTTATGAAATCGCTTTACGGAGATTCGACAAAATTAATAAGAGGGCAAAAGGTAATCGGATTGATAGCAATAATTGACGAATACGGCGGCACTGCACAGGCGGATATAGCAAAGTTATATGCCGGTAATTGTTATCTGGGATTGCAGAAAACCCACGAAGCGATTAATTATTTCGATGAAGCGGCGGGTGCCGATTCAAAAATAGTTCAGATGGGAGCAAATGCCGGATTAGGTGCTGCAAACGAAATGGCAGGAAATTATAAGAAAGCAGCAGAAGAATATGAAAAAGCAGCAGAACTGTCAGATAATGATGATGTAAAGTTCAGATATTTGTATTTTAGCGGTTTATGCTTCGAGAAAATCGGGGATAAGAAAACAGCAGAGCAAAAATTCAGGCAAATAGTTAATCAATCAATGTATTCCGAATATGCGAACTTTGCTAAAATAGAATTGACACGACTTGGCACGATAATTGAATAACAAGCTGTGTTTATATTAATTATGATTATTAAGAAGATAATGAAAATAAATTTTTTGTACATAATAGTAATATTTTATGGGAGGTAACATGCATCGTTTGTTTCGTTTAAGCTTACTGGTAGTTTTGCTGGGCATCGTAGGATACTCGGTAGGATTAGCAGATAAACCCCGAGTTGATCTATCAGGGAGAATAGTCCCTGGTGAGGTCAGGATATTGGTGAAAGATACCACATATACCGTAAATTATGAGTACGATATATTCGGTACACTGATAATCGAACCGGGTACAATAATTGAGTTTAATCCTAATAGCCGGATAGTTGTCCAGAAGGAAGGAAGACTCATAGCAGACGGTTTTGCAAGAGCAACATACAATCCGAATCCATTTTCACACAATGGAACTACGATTTTGCCTTACGAAAACGTCGGCACAACCCGAAACCCATACAGTTACATAGGGTATTCGGACCTCAGATATTTTCTTTACGGATGCTATAATCACAATTTGAACGGAGTTGTACCGACAGATGTCGATGCAACGATTGACGTTTCAACACCGCGTGATTTAACAGTCAATGTTAACAAATACCGTCACGTATTCGATGTGGTACTTGACACAGCACAACGCAGGATTGTTGACCTTATCGGAGACGGAATCAATTATCCCGAACCGGCACCGCCGCAATTCAGAATTCCATTTGAAGATGCAATCATGTTTATTGCTTCAAAACTTGGCTCGGCACCAGCCGATGATTATAATTTACAGAGATACCCATGGAGAAGAATAGGTGATTTACCGGTAAACATTGTATCCGAAGTGATTCAGTTTAAGGGTTCACCATTCCAGAACTTCTCCAAAGAATGGGGACATATTGTAATATTACCAGGTGCCAGGACAGCGTTTTTCAGAAATTGCGAATTCAACGGTTTGAGGAAAGATACAACTGTTGACAGACTGCCATATTATGTAGCATCGCAATTTACTCCTCCGTTAACTCAGCCACAGGTTGATGCACTAAACAGAATAGTCTTAGACAGAAGCAATGGTGCAGGTGGAGCAGTAACGACATTCTCATCGAGAACATGGCTTATAAACTGTAGATTCACATGCAACATGGCACGCCACAGAGGCGGTGCTTTGCAGATTTTACAATCACCCGAAGGATTTCCGAGACCGGCAGTGAACCCCGAATATTATCGCCTCGATAAAAACCCGAATTTAACGGACAAGGGCGGTGAATTTTCAGAGATAAATACAAATAATGTAATGCCCGGCTGGAGTAAAATTCTTGCCATAGATTACATAGACGAAGACCCGGTTAACTACCCGGAACCGATGACAAGTTACGACCGTCAGTATTATGACGATGCACGTATTGCATTGTTCCTCGGCAGAATGAGAAATTTAAAATTTGACGATAACTTCGTACAGCTTTCAAATATAAGTGACCAAATGGTTGGTTCACAGAGGATTGTCCGCGATGACACAACTATCGTAGCAGACGGAAACCAATATTACGGTAACCTGGCTTTTGGCGGTGCAGTTTATATCAGCGGCGAATCGAGTACATTTATCGTAAGTCCGCTCGAAGGAACAGCAACCGGATACAGGACACATCCGTTCGAGGTTGGATTTGGTGTTAACAATTCGATTAACATTCACGGTCCAGGTCCCGGGTATGCACCGACATTGCAGACATTCCCGCTACATGATACATTGTTATTCTTCCATAACTGGGCAAACAATTACCAGGGAGGCGTAACATCATTAGGAGCAAGAGGTGGTGCTTTATACGTAGGCAACCATACCTCGATGATAGTAGCAGGTGAATTCATAAACAATTACGCATATACAAAATATTTACAGACAGATTCCAACGGCTCGAACCCGGGATATTATGCCCGTGGCGGCGCAATCTTCCAGTCCGATTCAAGAAACAGATTGCAGGTGAGAGGCGGTCCGAACAGAGCTAACGGAACAAATGCTGACAATCCGACTATATTTTATAATAACTGGGCAGGGACAGGCGGTGCTATCTATGTTGATAGAGCAACTGATATTTCTGACCCGCTTGAATTCAACAGTGTATTATGGGAAGAACCACAATTTTATTTACATTCACCGATTATTGGTGGTTCCGACCATTATATTTATACAAGAGATTATGGATTCAATATAACATTCCGCCAAAACAGGGCTAGGTCCTACGGTGGTGCCATATTTACAAACAGGAACATGTCAATTAACGGCGCCGGCGGTGTTACAAATAATACATTAATAGGTTACGGCGGCAGATACCCGGTTGCATTCGACAGCAATCATGCAGGATATGCCGGTGGTGCAATTCATATAAGGATACCCGAAAGAGTAAATTCACCTGTAACCGAAAGAACAATCCAGATGATTCGTGCAAACTTTACATTTAATAAGGTTGGCGAAAACATAGCCGAAGCATTAAAACCACAGATTCGTGGTGGTGGTGCATTATATGTAATGAATGCAGACTTAAATTTAGTTAAAGGTTCCGAATTCAGAGGCAACGTAGCTTATAACGGAAACGGCGGTGCCATCCATATAGTCAGACCTAACCTTTATAATAAGAGGTTCTTCCTGACAGATTTGGATAATGAAGAGAGAACATCAGTGCCATTTATGCCTGAGTACTATTGGCCCAATACATCTTATGTATCTGAAAACGGCGTATTGGCTTATATGTCAAGTGCATATCCGCCAGATGCAAGAATGTTGACAAGATTCCATGACAACCAGTTATTGGTTGATGACCAGATTCTTGCCACACAAAGCGGAAGTGGTACGACACAACTCGGTTTAGGCACACCGTCAACAACAGCTAATTTGTTTGGTGTTGCATTCCTGACTGAAGACGAAGGTTATACAGTCGGTGCAGGCGGAACGATAATCAGACTGACAGAAGGCGGCGACCAATGGGAATATATACCATCCGGAACAGCAAATCAGTTAAACGATATTGATTTCTTAACAAACAATGTCGGTGTTATCGTAGGTGATAACGGTACAGCACTTAGAACAATTAATGGCGGCTTGAACTGGTCACCTGTTGCAGTTAATTTACTGCCAGGTTGGTCATTAGCTGGAATTAACTTCTATTCGGTTAAGTTCTCCGGCTCGAGCTCTAACATAGGTTACCTAGTCGGTGACCATGGATTTATAGCCAAAATAACTGTTGATTTGAGTACTGTAACAATTGACCAGGTAGAATCAGGTACGATTCATAATCTATATGAAGTTTACTTCAACAGGATACATGAAGGTTATGCAGTCGGCGAAAGAGGACTGATTCTGAAACTTAATGAAGACGATAAATGGGATGGACAGATATCCAATATATATACCGATTTATTCTCGGTTTACTTTACAAATGATTATACCGGCTATGCAGTAGGAGAAAACGGCGTTCTATTGAAAACAACGAATGCCGGCTATAGCTGGGACAGAATTGAAACAGGAACAACAATTCAGTTGAACAGGGTTTGGTTTACCGGCTTGCATGACGGTTACATTACCGGCAATGACGGCTTGCTTCTGAAGTCAACAAACGACGGAGCAACATGGTTTGCACTCGACCCGAAAACAACTGAAAATCTGAATGACATATTCTTCAAAACTCCAACGGTCGGTTACACTGTCGGTGATATGGGCTTCATAGCACGTACATCGAATGCGGGTGCCACCTGGGAGAAGAAGGTATCGAAGGACTTGCAGTATATTGACGTGAGAAGATGGGCACAGGAATCCGGCTTACCCGAAAACGGAGTTGGACTTGGCGGTGCCATTTACATTCTCGACAGTGCAACGGCAAGCAGGTTCGGAAGATCTGACTCGACATGGTTCAACAGAGTCAGGATTCTAAACAACTTTGCTTATTCCGGTTCTGCAATTTATTCCGATAACTTTGACATGAAGTTAGTATTCAACAGGTCTTTGATTACAAGCAATATGGTTGATGAGAGGAATGACATAGGTATCTTCCAGAATGCAATCACTGGTCCTGTAACAAGAGATTTGGCAACAAATACAACAATTATAGGTAACTGGGCATCACACGATTTGGCAAGCACTTGCATTTACGGTGAAATTCAGGGACCATCGCCTGCTTTCACATATTCAGAAGCAGCTAACTCGATTTACAATAATAAATCAAGATTTTTAGTAAGATTACCCGATGCACCGAATACAAAAGGTATACTTGCCGGAACGACAGGTCTTGGCTTTGGTGGTACCGATACACTTTCGGGCAACTACTGGGGCAAAACCGAGGCAAACGTAACATTAATCGTTTATGATTCATGTACGAATTGTCCGGGCAAGAAATACAGAGGCGGACATCAGGAGACATTCTATCTCGATACGACAGACCTTGTCGGTGGATATAATTACCATAAAACAAAGACATTGGATTACAGGTTCTGGGAAACAAAGAGCGAAAACAATACCTTGAGAAATACTTATTTATTCAAAGGTGTACACAGCTACTTGTTTGAAGGACCGTTTGAGTCGGTTTTAAAATGGGATTATCAGCCGATACCATTGATTAATGATACAATTAATGAGAATACACCAGCAGATTCGAGTATTCCTGACATCCTGCTGGCAAGCGGAAGAATTTATGATGCTTTCGATAAAGGTTTGGACGTAAAGACAGCAGATTATTCACACAGGAGAATGAGCCCGATTGAAGATTTTGCAGTCGGTATTCCACCTGAATTAATCAGATATACAGACAATACATCACCGTACTTCGGTAAATATGTAAGGTGTATGGTTAGAGACCCGTACATTGCGGACAGTTTGGCAGGAGTTAATGACCCGGCATACCCGATAATTAATACATTGCAGACTGAATTCCATCCATTCGTAGGACCGGCTCACGATACATTGTTCTATCATCCGATAGGATACCCGCTGTTCCTCGAAACACAGGCGAATTACACAGGTGATATTAACAGAACGAACCATGACCTGAGATTCCTTAACGAATCGGTCTTCTTCGTAATAAATGAAACAACAAATGATTATATAAGAGTTAACCTGAGACAGGTTTCGGAAGATGCCTCTCACAGGGAGTTCTTCAGAGGAAGAGTTGAATTAATACCCGACTCATCGAACAGGATTCCGAATACGACAATCCGCCGTTCACATGAAGGATTGTTAAACTTCGGTTCAAACATCGGCGACCCACATATGCTGAGGGCAGTCGAACATAATCCTTACAATGAGGATAGGGGAACATTGGAAGGCAGAAAATATTTCAACAGGTTTGACCAGCTTGGTGCAGAACCGTTGTTATACAAGAATAGGCCTTCGATGCCTCAATTGAACAACAAATTCAACGTTAACTATGAAACTTATTTCGCAGGCGAACGTTACAGAGCATTACCGGTCAATGTCGGCGATTCGGTCAGTGTCGTATCCAGAACGATACTCTGGAGAGACGGTGTTGACACAGCATTGCAAAAGGGCTTTGGCTTCAGGGTAACAAACTCAACAATGCCTGCTGAATTTACAGGTGACATATATCATCTTAAGACAGACACAATCGTAAAATATGTGCCTTCGCAGTTCCCATGGAGAAATGCAAACGGTGTATATGATACATTAAAGATAACAAACTTCCTGAACAAGGTATTCGTTACAGAGGACAGGGAATATCCGAAGCCGGTAGGAACATACAGCCAACCGAATCCGCAATTGGGAATCGGAGCCGATGCAGTAGGACGCGACCACATCATTAACATAACAGCTAAGGATTGGAACAATTTCTACGACCCGAGAGCATTCGCAATTCCTGACACCTTTGCTTACCTGAGATATGAGGCATATCCTTCTTATCCGAATTCAGGAATACAGCGCTGGTTGAAGTACGAATACGTACCGGCAGGAGCAACTTACGTAACAAATCCGCAGGATGAAGCAAACGGTTACCTGATTCTTAGAGGCAGACCGACAAATCCTTATGTGGTTCCCGGAGGCGAAGAAGTTTATGTAACCGTACATAACTATCCACCTCATTATAGGACAACGGATTCGTTAAAAGGTTTCCCGAGCCACTTTAACCAGGATTATATTGATAAATTCATCTACCTGTTCACACCATACCTGAATGCACCGGTTTATGATGCGGCTGAAAATGACCCGCACACAGAAAATGCAAGGTATTTGCAGCAGGATACAATTGATTACGGCAGAAATTTTGTCGGTGAATACAGGTTCAAGGTATTTGTGGTTGACAGCCAGCCGAGATTCCTTATGCCTGATGACCCGAACCAGGGATACCCGATTCAGAATCCGCAGTATCCTGAAGAATTCAGGGTAACACTCGATTCCAAGAATAATCAGAATACCGAGTTGATTGGAACTTATACAGCTTCGGTATATCCCTGCCGTACAAAGGTTGACGGTAGATTGAAAGCAAATTTGACAAATAAACTAAGATTTGCAGTTAACTTAAATACAAATGACGAGGAAGAAGACCAGTGGGCAGAAGAAAAGAATTGGGACTTCCGCTTTGGACGTACAGTTTATGGCTTCCTTAATAAAGCTTATAGGCAGGCAGATGATGAACTGGTTGTTCTTGATACATTGGTAACGAACCCGAATATTTATAATGGTAACACCGTTATCAGACAGGGAAGACCAATCTGGATGGATGATAAGTTCATATATAAATATGATAGTAATGGAAACAGTGTTATTTCCGATACAGAAAAAGATGAATTCGGCGCTGATTTCACTACAAAAGGTGAACTTAATATCAGGGTTGATTATGATATGGCAGTTTCATTGCTGACACCGCCTAACAGAACAAATGAAGAAATGGCACTCGATACGGTATTATCTGTTGTAGTTAACGACGGACACGGCGGAATCAATAAGATTGATTTACCATTGATGGTAAACGTCGAACCGATTATTACAACTGCAACAGTATTGCCACCGGCTAAGGAAGATATTGAATATAATCCTCAGCTTATGGATAAGACAAAGATGATTCAGGTTAAAGACCCGAACTTCGGTCAGACACATTACTTCGAAATTCTTTATCCGAATAGTTATCCTGGCGTTGACAGGATACCACGTGACCCGTGCTTCCCGGATGCAGACCCGACAAACTATTGGGATATAAGCGACAAGAAGACAGCACCTGAATGGCTAAAGATAAACAAACAGAGCGGCTTGCTTTACGGAATTCCGGGTGTGAAAGACGCACCAAGGAACGAATCGGTAACAATTCTTTGCTGGGATGAAGATGATTTGGTAACAATGCAGACATTCTCAATCTTCGTAGATTCGACAAGGCATCAGCCGAGAATTGAAGCATCGCCGATTGTGAAATGCGTTGAAAACGGAGGGGATTATCTCGATTCCATTAAAGTCAGAGACCTTGACCTTCTCAGGGGAAGACAAGCGGGTGACCCGACAGAAACACTGACATTCGAGATTGAAAGCCCGATACCATCTAACACAGTGCTGGATCCGACAACAATATCAGGAATCCAGGAGAATCCTGACCAGGTTGTCTATATTAGGTCAACAGGATTCAATGCACCGAGAGACCCGGATGGAAAGGTAACAATTAGAATTAAGGTTACTGACGAAGCAGGTTTGACAGACGAATTAATTTACAGATTGAGATTCTCTGACAAGACATACTTTGTTTGCCCGGTTAAAGTTGAAAACAATCTCGGAGCATTCCAGTGGCTTGAATTCGGTACAGGCCAGGGTGCAACCACAGGAGAAGGATTAGACAGTGACACATTAGGCACTCTCGATGCTAACTACTGCGAGTTTGAATTACCACCGTTGCCGCACGAAGATGTGTTCGATGCAAGATGGGATATTCCTACAGTTAATGGTATAATAAGAAACATATTCCCAGTAGGAGTAACTAATCCACCGGGACAGATGAGAATTTACAAATGTATATTCAATTCCGGAGGTGTAGCAGGTAATACATCCAACTATTACCCGATAAGAGTATCCTGGGATATGAATCGTGTACCGAGTAAGACTGATGCTGTAAAGAATCCTACCGGCTCAAGCTGGTACATTAAGGACCTCGGTTCAGACGGAAACGTATTCAGGTATGATATGAATACCGGTATTGGTACTTCAGCTCCAGATATTATAATGTCACAAGCAAACGGTATTATTACTTTGACAATAGACAGGAGCAGTATTAAGGAATTCATCATTGTTCACGATTGGACATCAGGAGTTGATGATGGTGAAACAAACCTTACAACCGGAATTACATCGGTATCGCCGAACCCGATGGCAAGAACAACAGATATCAAGTTCAATATAGCACAGAAATCCAATATCAGGTTGGAAGTGATAGATGAGCTTGGCAAACTGGTTTCGGTAATTACCGACGGCGATTACGCTCCGGGAAGCTATCATTTCGATTGGGAAGCCCGCGACATAAGCGGACATGAGTTATCAAGCGGCACATATACATGCAGATTGATAGCAGGTGCAGTAACATCAACCGAGAAGATAGTCATTGTTAAATAATTTTATTCAGGCGGGGTTTCGGCAACGAAACCCTGCCGGAATTGAAAGAAGTAATATGAAAATAAATTTTTATAATAAATAAGCGGAGATGAAGATGAAAAGATTTTTCTTAATTGCTGTAGGAATGGTACTGCTGATGATAGCAGTAACCGAACAGCCGTTAAAAGCACAAATCTACGGTCAGTATGATACCGTTAAGGTCATACAGCTGAGCAATCCAATCGGATATGTTCCGCTGTCAGGTGCTTCGCCAATTTCTGCAATAGACTTTATGAAGCCATCGGCTCCTAATCTACCCCCTACCATTGTAGATAGGGATAACGGTTATAAGAAGGTGCAAATTGGTTTCCCATTTGAGTTTAATGGAGAAGTTTATAACGAAGTGTGGGTTTGCGTGAATGGTTTTCTTACATTCTCGCAGCCGGTGTATGTTGAATCAACAAATCCGGACGGATTGTTTTTCTTCGGTTCTTCATACCAGATTAACGTGGTTGCCCCATATTGGGGAAATCATTTTCTCGTAACGAGACAGGACACTGTCGGTGAAGGAAATAACAGGCATTTACCGGGTGAAATTTCGTATAAGACCGAAGGTACGGCACCCAACAGGGTATTTACCGTACAGTGGAAGGACCTTTATATTAATTTACAGACACCATTGTTACCGGGTCAGTTGCCTCCATTGAAAAATGGAATCGGTAACTTCCAGGTTAAATTGTATGAGTGTCCCGACCCGTATTCAAGGCAAGGCGATATTGAGTTTTGCTACGGGCAGGTCGAAGGCAATCCTTATACAACAGAAGACCAGGTGATTACGAGGGATGCAACAGTCGGAATTAAGGGAGAAAGTAATGTCAGAGGCAGCTTTGCCGATTTTATGAACTCCTTGTATTTTGATGTTGCTGCCACAACATCTGATGACAGGTTCTATAATCCTGATTCAGTCAGAATCGGAGTCAAAAAAACAAATGCATGGCAACCCTCAACCGGTAGCGATTACAGGATTCATTACTACGCATTGGCACGTCTCCAAAGTGAATTCTGGGGCGACGGTGATGCAGATATGTCAAAGTTACCCGGAAGAAGACACGGGGAATTCGGTGAGAACCAGAGCAGGTATGTAACATTCAGCGATGCAAGAGTAATCATGCGTTCTGTCGTTACAATGAAACAGCTTGACAGTGTCAGAAAAAGAAGTGCTTATCATGGCGATGTCAACCATGACGGCAGATATTTTTACAGGGATACAGGTGTGATTAAGAGCAAGGCAAATCCTGCTCTCGATTCATTAGACCCGAACACAGGTGACCCCGTACAAGGTACACAGAGAACGGCACTCAGATGGAGAAATGTATTTTACGGCGATAGTCTTGAATATGTTACCATTAAAAATTCGATGGGACTCGATTCAGTCGTTCCGACCAAAATTAACACTTTGAAAATGGTATTCTACAGTGCCGATGAACTCGATGCATCGTGGATAATACATTATATGGCAGGTCAGATTACCGAATTGCCATGGCTGATTGATTCGCTCAACGGACACGGTAAAATCGGATTTGATGAAGAACCTGCAACCAATATCATTGCAGGAATGGCTGAAAGATTAGAACCTAACAAGTATATATTCCCTGTTTATTTAAATGGAGTAAATAACGGACCATTAGCATTTAGATTTAATGTTAACGGTACAATTACAGGAATATCCATTGATAACCAGGATGGTAATATTGTTACGACTGATTTTGAAAACGGGATTGGTGCATTAGCTGGTTCGGGTTCATTTAAACAGGATGTGCCTGTTGCATTTGTAACCGTAACAACCGACAAACCCGAGTTAGTTATATCGAATATCAGGTTTAACGGAAATGAGACCGGTAAGCAAACTATCTATCTTTCAGAAGTCGAAGAATCGGAAAACAATGGCGAGTTACTGCTTCAGAATCAGCCAAACCCATTTGTAAACAGTACTGAAATATTTGTCAATATTGCTGATAAAGGCCAGTATAAACTTACTGTATATGATGTTCTCGGAAATAAAGTTAAAACTTTATACAATGGGACAATGGAGAGCGGTCAAAACAGTTACGTATGGAATGGTACAGACGATAGTGGTAACGCATTGAGAAACGGAGCATACATTTACCGTCTGACAGGACAGAATGTATCGGCTTCGAGAAAATTAATGCTTAACAAATAATTGTGAATGTTATTGAAAAAACGGAAATAGGTTTCTGGTTGCTGCTGCTGATAATCATCGGCAGCAACCGGATGTTAAAAGCCCAGGATACGGCTCATGTTCTTTTAAAATCTCATAACACGGTTGATGTGTGTGAAAGTGTGAGCGATAGAGATTACACAATATCAATCGATATCGGCGATGTAAAGCCGACAGATAGTCTGTTCGGATTTGATTTTTTCGTCAGGTATAATCCTACGAAAGTCAATGTAAGTGGAGTGGGCTTGACAGTGAATACTCTATCGCAGTTCTTTGACAATGATAATGATACACATATATTCAGAAGCAGTAGCGATTCGGGGCTTATTGAAGGGCATTACGGGACATTTTCAAGCTACCCGGCTTACGGTAGTAACATGCCTTTGATAGCATTTACCGGTAAATTCCTGGGAAACTGCCCCGATACAAGTTACTTTCGGCTTGAATCATTGACTTTTACATTAGAATTTAAAAAAATAATGGATGTTTCGGGTAAATATGTAGTCGTTAAAGCTGAAATAGCTGATAAGCCCAATAGAAGCATCACTGCGGGATTTGTAAATGATACGGTAATGTTCGGTGAGGAAGATTCGATTGGTATCGCTACGGCTAAAATAAACGTAACAAATAATAAGCAGCTCGAAAATATTGAGTTCGAAATTGTTACAAATGATTCTGTGGATTTCAGAATCGAGGATGTCAGCAGCATGAGCGGAAAATTGCTGATTGACAACAAATTAAAAATCGCAAACGGATATAAGATATATACAACAGCTCTGGAAGATTTTGGCGATGATACAATTTTTGCAATTAAAATCAAAGAGCTGAAAAGAACAAAGAATGTTAAAATCGGTGAGCTAATATTAAGACCGGTAAAAGTTAACGATTGTGCTTGTGTAGTGGATTTGAATGAAGGAATAACTTATATTAAAGGAAATATTGAAAAAGATACGACAAGCACAGGATATGATGAAATTGAAAATAAATCTATAATTGGTTATTACAATGAAAAAAATGATAAAATAATAATTGAAAGTGAACAAGAAATAAAAGAAGTTCAAATATTCGATATGTTGGGAAATTTGATAAAGAAAATAAATTTCAGAGGAATAGATAGAATTGCCGAGATAGAGGCAGACGGAATGAACAGCGGGTTATACCTGCTAACCGTCAGAAACATAAATAGTGAAATTAAAAAATTTGTTATGATAAAAAATTAATTTTTAAGTATTCATTTATATTAGGGGGTACTCATGAAGAAGTATTTAGTACAATTACGAGGCTACCGTATTTTTCTGAGCATGCTATTGCTAATAGGTATTATGATAGTAGATGCAGGAAATGTATGGAGCCAGCAACCGACAAAGCCGAGACCGCCGGTTCTGAGTTTAACCGCATCGAGGAACAATTATAGCAGGGATTGGTATCCGGACGGCAGGATATGGGAACCGGTAGGAGAGGAAAACTTACCAAGAGAATTTTTGATGCCGGTCTTCATTGAGAACCAGTGGCACCATTATACTGGTCCCGGTTCCAAGGCATTATACGTACCGGAACCCATTTACAGCTTTGACTTCAAGATATTATATGACAGTTTGGCTGTAACACCGATGGGTATTGTTAAGCATCATCCGTTTCCTGATACAAACGATACCAGGGTGCGACGGGAAGATGCTAACGGAGACGATTATTTTTACGAGCCGTACGCTAGTAATTTCAACATTACATGGAGCGTGTTTAAGGCACCATATTACCAGATGAATCTTGACCCGAACGTCGCATCACAGGTCAGGGGCAGAGGACATGGCATAAGAATAGTCGGAACTTCGATGACACCATTGCCGGAAACAGACCCGATTAATGAACAGTTCGTAGTTCTGTTTTATATAAGATTCAGAATTAACCAATTCATTAATGCATTTTCGAAAGAAGTCGGATATACACCGATTTATATATCAAGCAGGTATCCTGATGATAACGGGAATATTCAGGCTGACTCGATAAACTTTAATAATTGGCCAGTGAATATCGATGCACCTTTCAAAGAGTATAGAAATTATCCGGAGTATCCTTATGTTGCTCTCGATTATCCAGACCCCGGTGATGCAAATGTCCTGGGTGGTATGGACAACAGTATTTTATCAAACTGGGTGACAGAAGGTATTCTTCCAGGTATGATTTATTTGAGAATGTTCGATAACCTTCCTCAATTCGGTCAACGTCTTGAAAGAGGAGTCGGTTCATCACCTGCAATTAACATGCCGACACCGGAGTACTGGATTATGCAGGACCCGATTACCGTTGACTCGGGAAAAGTTGTAAGAGATGCAAACGGTAATAATATCGTAGTCGGTTCACGTCAGTTTGAGCTGTTGAATACAGTCGAAATGACGAGAATGAACAATATATATCTTCAAACCGACCAGCCATGGCTGTTAATCAGGATTCATTCACAAAGAGGTAAATTTACACCAAATAAAGACAGTACAAAAGCTTATGTAAATTGGCTCGATGAGATCTTGGGTTGTTCAAGTCCCTCTGATTGCTGGCAGGACCAAATGCTGATAAATACTACAGCCGATGCAGATGTATTTGTCGAATTGAAGTGCGACCCGGACAGGATTGAGGATTCGCCATACGGTAATTTCGGAGGCGAAAAAGCAGGCGTGTATGAAGGGTATTTAACTATATCATCTTTAGATGCACAAGTAAGTCCGGTTAGAATGAAAGTAACGTTTATTAATTTCAGAGACCCGTTCGAACCACCTCTTTATCAGGAGAACGGATTATATACTGACCCGCATGCGGGTATTACTCTCGATATCAAGCAGCAAAATCAAGCTGACCCGAGAAGAACAAGGATTGTGTTCGGTACCGGTCACCGTGCAACTAATGGAGTAGATTCATTATTCGGTGAAAAAGAAGCAACACATACACTCGGTAATTACAGCAGCAGCTCAGGATTATTCGAAGCCAGGTGGTTTTTACCTGATCCGACCGAAAGACAGCTTTATGCTCCTGAAGGTTTTGGTGATTTCTTCCCGAATGACGAAGTTCAGCAGACAGGAGTTATAGTGACAGATTTGAGTTTATCGACACCAACTTATGATACAATTCCTAACACTGGTTCGAGAGATATCAGGGATGTTCATGATACATCAGAATCAATAATTTATTTCTGCCGTTATATTAATCAGTATCCGATAACAATCGAATGGGATACTCAGGAATTTCCCGAGGATGCAATCCTATTCTTAACCGATACTGCAAACGGTTTATTGTTCCCAAGCATTAATATGCGTGAAGCGACCTATCTTGGCGGAACAAGATATTCATATTACATTGACGACCCTGCAGTTTCATCATTTAAAATTGAATATACTCTGCCTAAGATTATCGAATATTTAGACCCATACGGAGTACCAATCATAAAGAAGGGTTGGAACTTGTTATCATTACCGGTCAGACCGAGAAATGCAAAATGGTATGTATTTTATCCGAATGCGATGAATATTCCTTATAACTTTTTCGGGAATGCTTACCAGCCAAATGAAGACTTAGTACCCGGTAGAGGTTATTTCATAAAATATAGCGATAAGATAGATAAAATATTCCACGGTGTTTTGATGAGGAGAATCACGTCAGACAAATTCGATGATGCATTTGCTGATAAGATTACGATTTATCCCGGATGGAATACAATAGGTTCATTGTCCTATCCTATGAACGTAAGAAACATTGATTTTGACCAGCATGAGTCTTATCCTGGTGAAGTACCTGATAAAATTTATGTCCGTAAATTCGGTGTCTGGGGATATGATACAGACAAGGGATACTATGAAGTATCGGTAATGGAACCCGGATTGGGTTACTGGATGAAATCTGACAAGCATGGTTATCTTAAACTTATCAGCAGCAATGCCAAGGATATTGTTGATGAGAGTAACAGTAAAGTTGACCTGCTTTCGAGAAGTGTAAGAATTGATTTACGCGACAACGTGAGACATGAAGGAACATTATACGTAACAGCCGACAAGGGTTCAGACATCAGCCAATATGAGTTACCGCCAATGCCGCCTGTTGAGATGTTCGATGTCAGATTCGACAACAACATGTATGTGAATAACAATGACGAATCTGTTATAACGTTACAATCGGTAACATATCCATTGTCTATCAATATGGATTATGCCGATGCCAATTACACATTCTACGATGCCGTAACAAATGAAGAATTAGGTTCTATCCGCAGAGGAGAACCCGGCAACGTCGAGGTGTTCGGAACAAGAGGTAACGCGATAAAGGTTCTGAGAGTTGAAAACTTTGCAGGAGCGGTTTGCAATCCGAATCCTGTCGAAGGAAATTCTGAAATTATATATTTTGTCGGCAGCAGTGAATTGGTAAACGTCAAATTGTATGATGCAATCGGCAACGAAGTGATTACACTTGTAAACAACCAGGTGCAATCAGGCAGACAGACAATCGGATTTAACTCTGCTAATTTGACGAGCGGCAAATATATCTGCAAGATAAATTCAGGCAGCAAAACAGAAGTATTGTCAATTAATGTAGTTAAATAATAATAGTTATTTAAAAACAGAAATTAGTTAATGCAGATGGGCGACATTTTATATGTTGCCCATTTGCTTTATGTAACGAAAGTAACTTTTGTAAAATAAAAAGCGGATTCAGACATCTTAATAAATTATGACTTTATAAAATGTTAAGAATAAATAAAATGATAAAAAAAATACTTATTGTATCAATTTTGTTATTAAACTCATTGATGCTTTTTAGCTATACGCACATAGAAGTCCCCATAGAATTATCGGATGAATTGGGTTCGAATTATAGATTAGTGTTTGGTGTAGATGAGAAAGCAACAGATACATGGGATTCATTATTGGGTGAGTTAAATGCTCCGAGATTTCCTCCACCCAAGAATACATTCCATGCAGCATTCGAGATATTCGATTCGATAAGGACAATGGATTTGTGTTGGTCCTATAAGGATTTCAGACCGATAATAAATACCCGTCAATATTATGTCCTATATAATGTTAAGGTGTACAGGGGCGATGGGAATTTACTGATTTTCAAATGGAATACATTACCGAAGGAAATAGATTCTGCAAAAATTACAGACAGGGATGAGCTAATTGTTATTGTAGATATAAATTTGACCGGTTCTAAAAGAAGTGATACAATAACAAACAAGTATATGAATGAATACTTTATCAAGGTATGGTACAGCAATCCACTCGCTGTTGCCGAAGACGGAGTTGACAATAAAGATTTTTTTGTTTACCCGGTACCTACCGATGGAGATAAATTATTTATTAATTCGAATTCGAATGGATTTACTTATAAAATCTATTCTGAAACAGGTATTGAAATGATTAGCGGAAAATCGGAAGGCGACGAAACAGAACTGATTATTTCAAAACTGGTAAAAGGGATTTATTTTATTGTATTAAATTCCGGTGACAAACAAGTAGTTAAGAAATTGGTAAGATTGTAGAACCGGGAAAATTTTTAATAATAACATTGAAAAATATATGAATCAAGAGATTGTTAGTACAGAAGGGCAAAGTAAAGAAAGAAATAAGAATACAAGATATGTAAAGAAACCGAATCAGGACAATCAGCAGAGAAGGGACACACCGTTCATATCGGTGGTGGTACCATTGTTGAACGAAGAAGAATCGTTGCCTGAATTAGCATTACAGCTTGAAAATGAGTTAAAGAGAGCATCGCATAACCGGTATGAAGTTATTTTTGTCGATGACGGTTCGACAGATGATTCATATTCTGTCATAAGGAGTATAAATCAGAGAAACAGGCGATTCAGGGCAATAAGATTTCGCAGGAATTACGGCAAGTCTGCAGCATTATCAGCCGGTTTTAATGCATCCCAGGGTATGATTATTGTAACTATGGATGCCGATTTGCAGGATGACCCGGCGGAAATTCCAAATCTTATTAAGAAAATCAAGGAGGGTTATGACCTTGTAAGCGGATGGAAGAAAAAGCGTCGCGACCCTATAACCAAAACGATACCATCGAAATTTTTTAATTTTATTACTTCAATAACAAGCGGCATTCGACTGCATGATTTTAATTGCGGCTTAAAAGCATATAAAAGAGCTGTAGTAAAGAATTTGCAGGTTTATGGAGAGATGCATAGGTATCTTCCGGCACTTGCTCATTGGCAGGGATTTAAAGTAACAGAGATACCAGTTACACATCATGCAAGACGCTATGGTAAGACCAAATTCGGCTTTACGAGATTTATTAAAGGTTTTCTCGATTTGCTGACAGTATTGTTCACGACGAGGTACTTCAAAAGGCCTCTCCACTTTTTCGGAACGATAGGAACAATCATCGGATTGACCGGATTCGGTATTGATTTGTGGCTGACAATCGAGTGGTTTATGAAGAAGACGGCACTGAGCAACAGACCGCTCGCCTTGCTTGGGGTTGCTCTCATAATAGTAGGGGTACAGCTTGTTTCTATGGGACTTTTGGGAGAAATGATAACGAAAAATTCACTTGAGAAATCAAATTATCAAATATCAGAACGTTTATAAATTCGGGATGTTTTAAATGAGCCAAAAAAGAATACATGCTTTTGGTAAATCATTAATAATTTTCTTTTTAATAATTATTTTATTATCAGGGACGGCTTCAGCACAATTCGTTAAAGGATTTTCGATTGGCTGGGGATTGAAAACAACAGAAATAGTGGGTAATAACCCGGCAACATTACCTTTTGAAGAAAGTGACCCTAATAAACCACCTGCGTTCGGAGGTGGGTTCATAGGTCCGCAGCAGGGAATGGAACTACTTTTTGAATTTCCAATCGGAACAAATAATGATTTTACTTTGCCTCTCGGTATTGATTATATTTTCTTCCAGGGATTACAACATATTCCCCAAACTTATTATATGATTCAGGATTTAGAGAATGTTGTGGATGTCAAATCGTTATCGCTTGGACTTAATTATGCACTTGTCAAATATAAAGTAGCTAATGCAAAAATATATGTTGGTTTAGAAGCAAAAACTTCATTTATCGGGAAAAATGAATTTACTATTATAACAAATTACCACCAATTGGATTCTGTAGATATATCAAAGTCTTCAGAGAAAGAATCATGTGTTAGACTTGGCGGTTCGATAAAGCTTGGATTAGAAGGAGAAATCGGTGATAATTGGTTTGTAAATATACATGGCACATTCGGGGTGTTAAATTTAATCGGGAGGAATGATTCGAGAGGTGAACTATTAACACCATTAAAAAATTATTTTATCATGGAAGAGATTAGGGAATCATATCTTTATACACTTCAATATTCATTTATTATCCAATACAGATTGTAGATTAATGAAAACGAGCGAAATTGTTTATTATCCGGATTGCAGGCATTTTCGCGGAGAAATTCCTTGTAAGCCGCATAAGGAAAGCGGAGTTCATTGCGAAGAATGTCCGCATTATGATAAATTGAAAGGAATCATTTTAATTATTAAATTGGGAGCAATTGGGGATGTAATAAGAACAACTCCATTGCTGCATAAAATAAAAAAAGAGCTTCCGGATTATGCAATATGGTGGTTGACAAACAGCCCTGAAGTATTACCTCAGAACGAAATTGATAAAATATTAAAATTTAACGATGAATCTTTATTGGTTTTACAGGCAACGGAATTTGTGAGAATTATAAATCTTGATAAGGATTGCCACGCATGTGCATTACTTAAGAATCTGAAAGCAGAAGAGAAATTCGGTTTTACTTTAATGAACGGGAAAACCGCACCTGTCAATTCAAGTTCAGAGCATAAGTTCATCACCGGAATCTTCGATGATGTAAACAAAGCTAATTCGAAATCATATCCTGAAGAAATTTTCGAATTGTGCGGATGGAAATTCCGGGGTGAGGAATACCTGATTAATAAAGGTGAAAGACTCGAATGGACAATAGATAGCGATGGGAGGAAAATAGTCGGCTTAAACACGGGATGCGGTGGAAGATGGACGACCAGGTTATGGAAAGAGGAAAATTGGCTTTCATTAATTCAGCTTCTCACAGAAAGCGGTTACTTCCCTTTGTTACTTGGCGGAGAGCAGGAACACGAAAAGAATTTACGTCTTTCATTGGCAACAAATGCACTTTATTTAGGTCATTTTCCACTGAATCAATTCATTTCTCTCGTTGACCAATGCGATATTGTTGTAACCGCTGTTACTATGGCTTTGCATATTGCAATCGGCTTGCAAAAACAGGTTATTCTCTTTAATAATATTTTCAATCCTAAGGAATTTGAATTATACGGAAGGGGAAAAATTATCGAGCCGGATAAGCCATGCACCTGCTTCTTTAGCCCTGAATGTAAAAATAAAGAATATTTTTGCATGGATTACCTGCATCCGAAAAAAGTAATTGAAATGATTAAATCAATAAAATTATAAAAGCAAATCCCGAAAATTAAATAAAAAAGTTGATGAGAATTAAAGTTGAAAATCATATTGAGCTGATGATTGAATCCATAGGTTTCGAGGGTGTATCAATAGCGAGGAATGAAGGTCTTGTTTATATTGTCAAAGGCGGAATACCCGGTGAAAAGGTGTTGGCTGTCGAGAAAAAAAAGAAACGAAGATACACCGAAGCGGTCGTTAAAGAAGTAATAGAGCCGTCTGAATACAGGACTGTGCCGGCATGCAGGTATTTCGGTGTATGCGGCGGATGTACATGGCAAAACCTTAAGTATGAACAACAGCTTTACTGGAAAAGGCAGCATGTCATTGATTCATTCAACCGGATTACAAAAACCGAGCCTTCTGAAATTGCAGATACGATTCCTTCGCCGAAAATATATCGTTACAGAAATAAGATGGAATTCTCATTCGGTTCATCCAGATGGCTGACTGAGGAAGAAATTGAACAAACTGATGACATTTCAGATAAATCATTTGCACTCGGATTGCATGTGCCGGGAAGATATGATAAGGTTCTCGATATCGAAGAGTGTTACCTGATTGATGAAAAAGCTGTGCATTTACTGAACGAAGCCAGGAACAAGGCATTGGAATTGAGTATTCAGCCGTTTAATGAAAAAACACATAAGGGTTTCTTGAAAAATCTTGTTTTCAGGAATGTAAGCTCAGGTGATTCCATGCTGATTATGATAAGCACTGACATTAAAGAAGAATCTGAAAAGAAATTTATAGAATGGTTTTTCTATGAATTGAAAAATAAATATTTGATATCATCAGCAGTACATGCAGTTAATAACTCTGTTAATACAGTTGCAATAGGTGAAATAAAGAGAATAGAAGGCAAAGAATATTTAATTGAGAAAATCGACGGTGTAAAATTTAAAATTTCTCCTTTTTCATTTTTCCAGACAAATACTGAACAGTTGCCTGTATTTATGAATGAAATAATCCGGATAGCAGACTTTAAGAAAGATGATATCGTGTGGGATTTGTTTTGCGGCACGGGTGCAATATCATTGCTCGTTTCGAGAGATGTCAAATCCGTTTTCGGATTTGAATTATCAGAAAATTCAATCGCTGATGCGAAAGAAAATTCGAAACTGAATGAAATTGCTAATACCGGGTTTTTCTGTGCAGATTTAAATTCGAAGAATATTAAAGAAATTCTTTTGGGAATTCCCAAATGCGATATAATGATTATTGACCCACCACGTGCAGGCATGCACAATAATTTAATCGATACGATTCTCAGAGTCGCACCCGATAAAATTGTTTATGTCAGTTGTAATCCTGCCACCCAGGCACGTGACTGCGGATTGCTCGCCGAACATTATCAAATCCAGGAAATCCAGCCGGTAGATATGTTCCCTCAAACCTATCATATCGAATCAATAGCTAAACTCATTAAAAAATAGACTACAACAGCCGGTTACAGACAAACGAAAAATTTTGTAACATCTTATATCCATTGTAATTTGAATTGTTTGTTATTGCTAATATTTATTTTAGTGATGTTTAATATTTTTAAGATTTTATTTTTAGAAGGTGCTGCATGAAGTTTAAATTTATCCTTTCCGTTTTATTAATAAGTTTATTTTTTGTGAATGATATTATGGCTGACCACCGTTCATACATCTGGACGTATGAATACCAAACAACAGACAGCGGGGAAGCGGAAATAGAACAATATACCACATTTTCTACACCTGAAATTGACAGTTTCAGGACAATGGGTGAGACAGAACTCAATTTCGAGATTGAAGTTGGCATGAACAAACATTTTGATTTTGGGATATACCAGGTATTCAATCAATTTGCAGGGAAACCACTTGAATATTCGGGCTTCAAATTGCGGGGAAGATATAGGTTTTTTGAAAAAAATGAATTCTTTTTAGACCCTTTGCTTTATGTTGAATACATTGGAAACCAGACTTTTTCGCAACATGAGTTCGAGGCAAAGTTAATTTTGGCGAAAGATATAGGTAAGTTCAATATGTCATTTAATCCGTACTTTGAACTTGCGAACGAGGAAAACCGATGGGAATTCGTACCGAAATACGCAATAGGTTTTTCCTATCATCCTTCTGAATTATTTTCGGCAGGTTTTGAGCTTAAAGGTGATGACCATGGCAATTATATCGGTCCGACAATTTCACATGGAAATAAGGACAGATGGATTGCTCTCGGTACATTATTTAATGTTGGAAAAGTTGACGAAGGTAGTCCCTCGTTTTTGGTCAGGATGATTATTGGAATAGGCATTTAAATTGATTACTAATTCACCTTACGCAAAATACCTGTAATTGTGAAAAATACAAATTTTCAATTTCAAAACTATTCATAAAATTTATTCATTGAAAATTGTAAAATTGAAAATTAAAAATTATCGAATGGGAAAATAATAACTTTTGCGTAAGGTGAGTTACTAATTGACTTTAATTATATTAATAGGGATAGGTCAGTGACCTGTCCCTGTTTTTTTTGTATAATGAATGATTATATAATCGGGTGATTATTTTGATTTTTCCAATTTCATCAGTTCTCTTTGGGCACGTGTACGGATTGAGTCCATCATAATAATAAATTCCTCCGGGTCTTGCGTGTAATATCTCCAGTCTTCGAAGAATTGTTCCTCGGAATATTTATTTCTCCTGTAAGTTTTGATAACTTCAGCATTGGCTATGGTAGTATCCTGGTACCGTTCCCTTGCCACCAGTATTTCCTTATAGCAGCGCATAAACCTCTCCTTGTCTTTATCGGAATGCGAGCAAGCCATCAAAATAATAAAAATTGAAAATAAGAATAATAAGTATCTTTTCATTATTTGTTCTACCTTAAAATATTGTGTCTGCAAATTTAATGAAAAATGTATATAAGTTATGAAGAATGTAAAATGAAAATGTCAAAATTATTCCGTGACAATCGTAATATTTGATTATGTGTGAGGACGAAAAAAAAAGCCGGAGCGGTAAAACCACCCCGGCATTATTAAAAATATACTGCTTATTATTTTACTATAACCATTTGCTTGGTTACTGAATAAGCACCTGATGTCAATGTATAGTAATATACACCTGTCGAGAGTTTCAACTGGTTAGCATTAACCTTAACTTCAGTTGTTCCTTCGGTCAAAGTGTTATTAAAGACCACTGCAACTTCCCTGCCGAATAAATCGGTGATGACAATGCGTGCAGTCAGAGGTTCAGTAGAGTTAATCCTGATAACCGATGTAAGGTTGAAAGGATTAGGACTGTTCTGTTCCAATAACAAGCCTTCTGCCAAACCATCATGTACACCAATAATTTGTGTAGTAACCTTAACATTAACTTGTGCTGACACTTCTTCTCCGCAATCGTTGGTAACGACGCAGAAGTATAAGCCTTCATTAGCTTTAACAGCTGAATCAATGGTATATGTACTGTTAGTTGCGCCTGTTATTTCCGTATCGTCTTTGTGCCACTGGTATGTAATCGGTTCAGAACCTGTTGCTGTAACACTCAGACTGATTGCTTGTCCTTCGGTTACATCAGCCGGAACCGGTTGTACTGTAATCGTAGGTTTAACGTTTACTGTTACTGTAGCAGCATCTGTTGTCTTCATATTTGCTGTTGGCAATGCAGTGATTTCGCATTTGTAATCGCCTGCGAGTGCAGTTGTCAGACCGGTGATTGACAATGTATTTGTCGTTGTACCTGCAAAGTTGGCATTGTCGCCAATACCTACGCCATTGTGTTTCCATAAATAAGCTAAGCCGGTACCGCCTTCTGTTTCGGAGGCATCTACTGTAAGCTGTACGTCAGCACCTTCGCATGCTATTACACTCTGCGGCTGTGCATTGATGACAACCTGAGGTTCTTTCAAAAGACTGAACTTCGGTGTCGAGTCGTTATTGCACTCTGAGAACACTTTAGCATAGAGTTTATAGCTGTAATCATTTTCATCAATGTCCTTGATACCAAGAAGATTGGATGCAGCACCCGAATACTTAGCGTTGTTTGTAATCTTAGTATAAACGTTGTTCTGGTCAATCTTCCACCATTCGAATCTTGGGCTGAACAGTGGCGGGTCATCGAGAAGACCGAATGCATGTGCTTCGACTTCGAGCATGACAGAACCGCCTGACTGGGCATATTTGTCAATCGGGCTGCGTGTGATTTCCACCGGTGCAAGTATGTTTACAGTAACAGGATCTGTCCAAAGTACATCCTGACCGAAGCCGAACACCTGGCACCTGTAAACGCCGCCGTTTGCATAGCCGAGAGGTCCGAAGAACAAGATTGCCTTGTTATAGTTCGGATTGTCAACGTCAGTCATCGGGACATCGTCTTTCCACCATTGGTAATGAATCGGTACTCCCAGTGTCAGGAATGCCGAAACTCTCAGGTCTGTGTTAGATGCTCCGAGACATTCGTTCAGGTTTTCCGGCTGTGCAATAATGCTCAGTGTCGGATGCAGGTTGTCTGCTCCTGTGAAGAATCCGCTCGCCGAACGGTCTTCGTTGTCAATGTCAAAGTTCTCGAATAAACTGTAATAAAAGGGGTCGTCGCCCAATACCGATGGCAGTGTCGGAGGAACATAGGGCCAAACCGGATTCGGCACCTGTGCAAACAAAGCATCCGGGTTAATCATGTCTTCCTGGAACATGGCAAGATGCAGATTGTTCGCTGCATAATATGTCCTGCCTGTGAAGTAGGTTTCCTCGTCATTTGGAGTCGTATAATATCTCCAGTTGAGCATTGTTGCACTCGTATCGAGTACACCGAGTGTATAAACTATCTGTACGTCAGTGTCATACCATCTGCCGATGAATAGTCCGAGTGACGGAGTAGCTGTATTCCAGAAGTTATTCTGGTTTGCCTGGTAAATCGGGAAATTCTTAACCCTGATTACCTTGCCATATCCTTCGTTCTGGAATATGTTCCTGTAAAGCTGAACCATTCCGCCGTCAACCGATGCAACTGCATAATCGTTGTCTATCGTATTTGAATTTACGCTAATTGTATTGTAATACACACCCAAATCCCATGAATTGACTTCGTTTAAACCGACGAGGTCCTGACCGTCAACCATGTTGATGGCAAACACGCTTGAATAAGCATCTGTTGCAGAGAGTCCGTTTAATCCGACCGCTCCGAAACCGGACTGGTTGTAAACGTGAACTATATTCTTTGTTACGGCTACATTTGCCGTGTTATCGAGCAGGATACCGTTGCCTGCATCCATGTCGAGCATAGTTACCGTATTACCGTTTACCGTAATTCCAAAGCTCGTCGCCGCCAGCGTGGTGCCATCCGATTTCTTTGCTTTTTCGGGACGTCCCGTATTGGGATTGGTAATATAAATACCGGTTAACGGATTATTAAGTGTATTTACGATTGTAATGTTGTTGTTATCGCCGACAACACCGTTGGTAACGTCTATAAGATGTATACCATCTGCGTCTGTCAGGTTATTGAAAGTATTATTCGCTACCTGCAGTGAACTTGTCGTAATATAGAAATACGGGTATGTATGAGTAACCTGCAATGCTGCCTGTCCCTGCCCGATTCCAGTGATTCCGGAAAATGTATTGCCTGTTACTACTGTTGAGTTCCATGTATGCAATCCGCCAAGAGGTGATGAGCCACCATAGTTGCTGATTGTATTGCCTGTGAAGTTAACAGAACCACAGTCCTGCGTACCGTCATAAGCAAGATAAGCACCGATATTGCTGGCACCAAGTAAATAATTGCCCTGGAAATCGAGTGTACGGCACATATTGGAAATATTTTCATAAACATTGAATGAACCATAGTAAATATGATTGTTCAGGAACTGAATGTTATCTGCCTGGTCGAGATAGAAGACCGCATGCGATGGATTTGTTATACCTGTTTGTACACCTGTGAAATTGCAGGCGTCGAAAATAATGTTACTGCAGTTCGACAGGTTGAACATTCTGCCCCATGCGTTAGCCGGTGCCTCGAATACCTGGAAGTTTATATCCTGGAACGTTACATCGCTTGCTCCGGACAGGTCGCCGAGATAAAATCCAGCACCCGGAAGCGTATAATTCAGTGTAACGACTTCACCCGGTGCAGGCCTGATTATTACAGGACTCCTTGAAGGATTTGAATATGTTCCGAGTGAAAAACTGCCGGTATAAGGAACTCCGAGATTCCTGACTTCAAACGTGACAGGTAATCCCATAGTTCCGTAAATACCACCGCCGTTAAGGTAATTGATAGCTGTTTCAAAATCCGGGAAGTTACTCGCCGGACCGCCTACCGAGTATGTTGTACCTTCTGATAATTTAGCGGCTTTGGAAATAAATGAATAATTGTTCAGCATATCGTAATCAGTTTGCGTTGTAAACGATGCCGATGCCGTTATGTAATAAGGTGCCATAGGCGATTTGGCAGGGAAACTGCCTGAACCGATTGTAATATCGTTAAAAGTACCGGGATTAATTTTAGGTGTAGTGCCCTGTATCCAGGGTGCCTGATAAGAACCATCGATAGCGGGATAAATTTCTATACCCCATCCCTGGTCTGCGTCCATGGGCCTTGCGCCTGCATTATAAACCCGGCATACGATAGGTACTGAAGCACCATCGCCAATCGGCTGCAATCCGTAAGGATTGGAAATGTCAATATCATAATTAATCGGGGTAAATACCCTTTGGAAATAAGCCGGGTCCGGGTCAGTATATGCACCGCCGTTTAATGAAGCACCACCCTGAATTGCTATCTGAAGCGGAGACCATGCCGGTGCTGTTATATTATATAATGTCGGATTCGGGAAAGAAACCGTAGTCGAGGTATTTGGTGCAAGTGTACCTGTCCAGTTTAATACCTGCATTTGAGGGTCAAGAGCCGTATTTGCCGTTGTTAATGTCAGGTCAACCGATGTTAAAGGAAGTGTCCCGGCATTCCTCAAAACTGCAAAAGTATTATATAGACCTACATGAAACGGTACGGTATAATTATAACCTGCCCTGTAAATTTCTGTTATTTCTGCGTTAGGAGCAGGTGGAAACCATGTAATTCGGATTTGAGGTCTATCAGTATAATAACTATATCCTTGTGCTGCACCACCACACAAATCCATTCCATCATACCACGCTGTTTTTGTGGAACCGAAAGGTACATAATCAAAACGGACAGAGGCGCTATAAGTATAACCAAATACACCTGTACCCAGGCATTGAATTAATAATAAACTTTGCCCATTATATACAAATGGCGTTGAAAAAGGATGTGCATTCCATCCAACAACAGTTGTATAAGAAGCATTGTTATATAACCATGTGCCCGGGTCTTCCCAAGTTGTCGATGGGTGATTTGTATAAGAAATATTTTTCATTCCTAACTTGAAAGCAAAAGGACTGGCACCATTATCGGCAGTAGAATAATACTCGATTTGCGTTATTATTGCACCTGACGGTATACCTGCTGCAGATAATTCTGCTTGTCGGTAAATGATATCAGATCTTATATCGGAATACCAGTGACCATACGGGTCTCCGTATACGTCCCAAGGAGAATAAGTATTAGCACCTGCTCCTATGGTCGTAACCGTTGCATTAGAAGATGATGCTCCTGCAAAAAAGATAAGTAAAGCAAACAATGGTATTGCTATACTCAATTTTGAAAATAACTTCATAAAACACCTCTTAAAAATTTTGAAACATTTTGTTTATTTAACTAAGAACTCTTTAATTTCAATTTACTTTGGCTTCCGCCCCTGCTTTTAACAGCATATTTTCTTGTATTTATATATATAATATGTTAAAATAATCCAAATACAAAGATATGCAAGCAAATATTAAAAAACAATCCTAATAATAAAAAATTACACTTCTTTTCTTCTTTTGTGCCGAAGGAAAAAAGCAAAATACTTCATTTCCGAAATTATATGTAACAAATCTTATGCCGAACCTCCTATATTGTTAAAAAATACCTCAAAACATAGAACCAGACACAATTACAGCCATTTTTTCGCATACTTTTTGAAAAAATGACACTTCACCTTAGTATAAATGACACATGAGAAGCAAAAAGGTCTCAAAAAATTTTCACTTTTTTTTAATTTTTTTTTGCTTTTTGGAGGGTGATTCTTTATAAGTGTATATATTACAATGGTATGAGTAGAATAAATATTTTTTTATTAACCTCACACTTCAGTGTGAGGGAGTAGGGACAGCAGACGGTGATGAGTCGTCTCGTACCTCCCCCATTCTAAAGAATGGGGTTATTGTATTGTATGTCGTATAATTTTTTATAAATGCCGTTTTGAGAGAGAAGCTGCGAGTGGGTGCCTCGTTCTGCGATTCTGCCATCGTCAAAGACGAGGATTTCATCGCAGTCAATTATTGTGGCGAGACGGTGTGCGACAATGATTGCAGTTTTGTCCCTTAGAGAACTGTTGATAGCGTCCTGAACTGTTTTTTCCGATTCGGAATCGAGCGAAGAAGTGGCTTCGTCGAAAACGAGTATTTGCGGATTGCGGATTAATGCACGTGCGATTGCAATTCGCTGTTTTTCCCCGCCTGATAGAAGTACGCCTCTGTCACCTGTGATGGTATCGAAACCATTGGGGAGTTTTATAATGAAGTCATAAGCATTTGCAATTTTAGATGCCTTGATAATATCGCCCATAGTTGCATTATCATATCCGTACCGGATGTTGTTTGCAATCGTATCGTTGAAGAGCATGGTTTCCTGCGATACGATTCCGAACAGCGAACGAAATGAATCGAGCTTAATGCTGCGAAGGTTTTTCCCGTCAATTAAAATTTCCCCCGATACAGGGTCATAGAACCTGATGATTAAATCGAGCATCGTAGATTTTCCACTTCCGCTCGAGCCGACAAAAGCAATCTTTTTGGTTTTGTTCAATTTGAAATTTGCATTTTGAATTACAGGAATATCCTGGTAAGCAAAGCTAACATTTTTAATTTCGATTGAATCGTTGAATCCCGTAATTTCATCCGTACCTGTCGGTACAGATGGCTGGCTGTCCATTACGTCGAACACACGTTCAGCGGCAACGAAGCCACGCTGGAAATTAGAAAAATTATTGAATAAAGTTGCAATCGGCGACATCACAGCGAATAATGAAAACAAGAAGAGCATAAGTTCATCTGGTTTCATTCCTTTGGCAGACAGAACTGCAGCACCGCCGATATATAAGACTACACATAAAGCAATTATTATGAATATTTCGTTTATTGAAGGAATTAGAGTGATTATTTTCTGAAATTTTATTGCTGAACCGATATATCTCGTCGTTTGTGATTCGAATTTTTCATTGGCAGTATCTTCGGCATTGTATGCTTTGACTACACGAATTGCCGATATGGTTTCCTGCAGGATAGAGGTGTAATCAGCCATAGCTGTCTGCATTCGGTTTGCATATCTCCTGAGATATTTCGAGCCGTATCTGAGAACGATTAAACTGACAAGTGTCGTACTGAAAGCAACAAAAGTGAGATATGGGGAAATTGACAGTAGCAAAATCAAAAATAGCAGCACCTGGGTTGCTTCGCGCAGGCAGTCTGTGAAATTGCTTATCGTCGCAACGTTGATGACATTGACATCGTTTGTGATAATTGAAATCAGCGAGCCGCTTTTCCTTTGTGTGAAGAAATCGAGCGAGAGATGAGTCATTTTTTTATATACGGAATCTCTTATAGATTTAGCAACCCCCTCATCAAGACGGACTTTTGCGACCGAAGCGAAATACTTGAATATGTTTTTCAGAATAAAAACGATTATTATAAATAAGCACAAATTTATCAGCGTGTTCAAAGGTTCACCGGGTGTAAAGACCGATTGCTGAACAAAATGCAGGTAACCGTTTTTCAGATTCTCAAGAAATCCGGTTTCCACTTTGCTTACAATTTCCGGAGAAACATTTTTCTCGAATAATAATTTAATAAGCGGTTGAATTGCCGTAATCGAGACAGCCGTCAATGCAGAAAAAACCGTGTTGAGAAACAGGACAAGAAAGAATAAACCAAGAAATGGCTTTACATAAGATGTAAGCCGTAGTATAATCCTGCCGAATTTTTTTTCCTGTTTTGTTTTATTTGAATTATTCATTAGATGAAATATGAATGTCCGCTACAGAATATCTATTTATTTTCAGTACCGGTTTTTTCTTTTTCAACCAGTTTTTTTATTTCATCATAGAGGTTATTTTCATCTCCCTGGGCATAACCGTTGTGCTGCCAGACAAGCTCGCCCTTTCCATTGTACAGGAATGTGTGGGGAGGATTGTTGACATTCATGGCTCGCTTGAAGTCGCTGTTTTCGTCGAGCATGACTTCGAATTTCCATTGCCTGCCATTGACAAACGGAGCAACTTTTTTGCTGTTGCGTGAATCGTCAATCGAAATTGCATAAAGTTTAACCCCGGTTTCTTTTTGCCAGTCTTCATATACTTCGTGTATGTTTTTCAATTCTTCGATGCAGGGTTTGCACCATGTAGCCCAAAAATCTATAACAAAAGGTTTGCCGTCATTAGAAAATGTATTTGTATTGACCTGAATCCCGCTGAGATTTTTTACGGTAGCCGAGGGTACAGTAGTTTGACTAATGCAATATAATGAAGAAATTGTAGTAACAATGACGACAAAAATAATTTTTTTCAAATTTCCTAACATTTTTTCCTCACAATTTTAAGTTTTAATCAAATAATTTTTTTACTAATTTGTTATTATAACAAAACTAAATAAAAAATATTTTGTTTGCGGAGATAATTTTATGAAATTTATTGTACGAATAGGCATATTAATTTTTCTTATATTTTTTAGCATCAATAATCTGATTAGTAAGAGTCTTGGGTTTGTGGAACCACCAATAACCTCGATTAGCGGTAATATTAATGGTGAAATTAAATCGGAAGCTCAGGTTAAAAATATTTCCGGCAGCACCATAAATATAAAAGCAAAAATGACAATGGTGAATTTATATACCGGGCATATAGCATATTTTTGTTTGGGAACATGTTTTACGCCAACCGACAAGGATTTTGTAATGCCGTTTTCCATTGCATTAGAACCGGAAGAAGTAACAATAGGCCAAAAATATTTTGATTTGGTACTTGACCCGAACGGAATTGAGGGGCAAAGTATAATAAAGATGACTTTCTTTGTTGATGAGAACCCTTCTGACTCGATAGAATATACAGTAATATTCAATTCGACAACACCTGTTATTGAATTAAATGAACCTACTTTTGTTTTCGCTGAGCCAACACCGAATCCTGCAACTGATTTTGTAAATTTCAGCTATGAATTGGTTGATGGAATAAATTCGGGATTACTCGAAATATATGATAATTTGGGAAATCTCGTTAACACACTGAATTTGAACGGCAAAGAAATTGAGAGATATAATACGGCACTGCTTCCAAACGGAACATATTATGCTGTGATGAGTACCGGAGACAGGAAAAAAGCTGTCAGGAAATTTGTAGTTTCGCACTGAAATCCGGCTCATAATGCTTTTTTAGGGGACGTTTTCTCCCGTAATTAGGGAGCGTATCAATTTTATAAACATATGGAACGGGATTCCTTATACTTCTGCTGACGTCAACAGTCAGCATAGCAAGAGCGAAAGACAATGTTATTGCTATCAGGTATTTTCTCATATCATTTACTATTTACCAATGATTTGACTTATTTGCATTGAAATTATTTTTTTTATTTACCTATTGATTAGGTTTTTTTATATTGCATAACATTATATTAATAAAATAAATAATGAACTATGGATATTCCGGAAACACTTCTTCAGCGGCTTGCTAAGGCAAATCATGTAGCTGTATTGACAGGAGCAGGCGTATCGGCAGAAAGCGGAATAAAAACATTCCGTGACCCTGATGGATTGTGGGCAGAATTCAACCCGGCTGAGTTGGCAAGTGTTGACGGGTTTATGTCGAATCCCGAACTTGTCTGGTCATGGTATCAGCACAGGGTAGAAGTCGTAAATAATGCAAAGCCGAACCCGGGGCATTACGCAATTGCTAAAATGCAGAACTTATTCCCGAAATTTTCTCTGATTACACAGAATGTTGACAGGTTGCACCACCGTGCAGGTTCAGAAAAAGTTATCGAACTCCACGGGAACATTGTCGAGAACCATTGCTTCGATTGTAAAGAGCCATTTCACGGTGAGACAAATCTTCCGGATAAGAAATTACCTGTGTGTCCAAGATGCGGAGGAAGGATAAGACCTTCTGTAGTATGGTTCGGCGAGATGCTGCCTGTAGATGCCCTGGAAGCGGCAGAGGAAGCGGCATACACAAGCGATGTTTTTTTCAGCGTGGGGACTTCTGCTGAAGTATATCCTGCTGCAAATCTTCCGGTCGCTGCTAAACGGGCAGGTGCTTATGTGGTGGAAGTGAATCCGAATATAACCGTTTTGAGCAGTTATGTGGATGCAAAATTGCCTTTGCCTTCCGGAGAGGCACTTCCAATTTTACTTGAGGAATTCAGGAAATATCAGAAATTTTATGATGAGCTGCTATGATAATTGGAATCGGAACAGATATTATAGAAATAGAAAGAATTGCCCGCTCTGCGGAGAATTATGGGGATAGATTCACAAAAAGAATTTTCACAGAAACAGAAATCGAGTATTGCGAGCAATTCAAAGAGAAAAAAGCATTGCATTATGCTGCACGGTTTGCTGCAAAGGAGGCATTCAGCAAGGCAATAGGAACAGGAATCACCGAAGGATTCAAATTTAAGGAAATCGGAATCAGGAATGAGAATAACGGGAAACCATTAGTCGAACTCGACGGCAGTTTGAAAGAGAAGTGGGGAGATTGCCTTGTTCACGTTTCGTTGTCTCATACTGAAGGAAATGCAGTTGCGTATATTGTATTGGAGAGATAGAAGTTTTTAAAAAATATATTAGGAATTATATGAAAAAAGCATGTATCGTTTTATTATTCGGAATAATAATTTTTAATTACATTCCAGTTAATGCCAAAGGAGCAAATTTCCCTTATAGCATTGGACCATTTATTACACTGAAAGGTGGGGTTAACGCTGCTGATGTGCCTGATGGAATGAAGAACGGTTTTACAATTAACGGATTGCCGGATTTTGGAGCATCGGGATTTATACCCTTTGGTGATAAAAGCCAATTCGGATTAGCTGCTGACCTTGCTTATTCAACTTATTCTTATGATTTGAAAGATAATAATTCAATTATAATAAAAACAAGTTCTGTTAATTATTTGACATTAGGAACTAATTTATACATTTATGGATTTACAACAGGATTAAATTTTGGTTTACCAATCGGTGGTACTATTAAATTTCCTTTTACAACGAATGAAAAATCTACCGATGAAATGAATTTGTTTTTAGAATTCAGGATTGGAGGGATGATTCCACTATATTATGATGAAATCGGCAGAGTGAATTTAATAATACAACTTGGATATTTTTTAACAGAGCAATTGAAGGATGATTATAGCGGGTCGTATAATAATCACCCTGCATCGGGTGCGATTGGTGTGAGCTATTTGTTTAATTTGACAGATTAATGAAATGTATTTTTATTATAATTATTGAATTTCTATGAAATCAAAAATCTTTTTTTCATTGTATCTTTTATTATCATTGCAATTATTCGGATGTGTAACGATGTATTACGAGAGTGATGATTTTTTACGTTACTCAAGTACACCGGAAACACAATCAAAATATGAAATGTATATAGAGTCGGGTGCGCCATCGGAAAATGCTTATGTTGTAGTCCAGCGGCTGGCAGAACCATATATAAAAAATAAAGATTGGAATGGTGCTATTGCTGTTTTCAAAAAGTACGAACCTCAATTTCCTTTAATGCAGGATAGGTTTGATAAGATTATTGATATACTTGGAAAACCGGAACAAAAATTAATAGTAAAAAATTTAGGCAGAGAAGTAAATACTGACGTAGATGAATACTCTCCAATACCGACAGCAGATGGAAAGAAGCTTTACTTCACTGGCTATGACAGAACTGATGGAACTGGAGGTGAAGATATTTTTGTCTCGGAAATTGATAACAGAAACAGATGGCAAAGAGCTAAACAATTAAGTAATGTCATCAATTCTACAACTCATGAGTATTCATCTGCAGTATCCACTGACGGAAACCAATTGATTATTTTTGGGAATTATGCTGGAAGTTACGGGCAGGGAGATTTGTTTTATTCAGATAAAACAGCAATTGGTTGGAGTAATGTTAAGCATTTTCCTGAACCAATAAACACAATTAATTTTGAATGTGATGGGAAGCAGACAAGTGATGGGAAAGCATTAATTTTTGTTTCGGATAGATTAGGTAGTGTAGGAGATTATGTTAAAAAAGGGACTTATTTCCACGGGAGTTATTGGGGAAATACAGATATCTATGTTGTTGTAAAAACCAAGGATGGGTGGAGTGAACCAATAAATTTAGGTAGTGTTATTAATACTCCTTATGCGGAAAGAAGTCCTTTCCTGCATCCTGACGGAAAAACCTTGTATTTCACTTCTGAAGGACATTATGGATTAGGAAGGCTTGACGTTTTCAAATCTACCAGGTTAAGAGATGACTCCTGGACAGAATGGAGTGAGCCGGTAAATTTGGGAAAGGAAATTAACGGGACCGGTGAAGACTGGGGATATATTGTGTCCACGCAGGGAGACATTGCATATTTTGCAGCCGATAATAAACAGGATGGTATAGGTAAGAGTGATATTTACTCAATAACATTACCCCAGGAAGCGAAGCCGGAAAAAGTTGTAACTGTGCAGGGAAGAGTTTTGGATGATAAAGGGAATCCGATTGAAGCTAATATAGTTTGGGAAGATATTGATACTCGTATGCAGGTAGGTACCCTCAAGAGTGAACCCCAGACGGGGAATTATTTTATTGTATTGCCCGTTGGAAAAAATTACGGATATTATGCCGAGAAAACAGGTTATTTTCCCATCTCAAAAAATGTGAATCTGAAAGATGAGAAAATTCCCGAAAAAATAAATGAAGATATAATCCTATATCAAAAAGAAGCACTTATTAATAAAGATGTGAGAATAAATAATTTGTTTTTTGAATATGATAAATTTGAACTTTCTCCAAAATCCTATCTTGAGTTAGACAGATTGGTAGATATTTTGAAAGATTTTCCAGATAATAAAGTTGAGATTTCAGGCCATACGGATAATCAAGGCGGTGATGCTTATAATAATAAGCTCTCACAGCAAAGGGCACAATCTGTTGTGGATTATCTTGTGAGTAAAGGTATGCCGAGCAGTAAATTCATAGCAAAGGGTTATGGGAAGTCAAATCCAGTTGCCAAAAACGATTCTGATGAAGGCAGAGCATTGAACAGAAGAGTAGAATTTAAGATATTGAAATAAATACATTCTGTAAACTTAGGGGCACAGGTTTTGTGTCCCTACATAATTATTCACCAATTATTTTAATTAACGCTCTTTTATTTCGTTTGCCATCGTATTCACCGTAGAAAATTTGCTCCCATGGACCGAAGTCGAGTTTTCCGTTTGTGATTGCAACTGTAACCTCACGTCCCATTAATTGACGTTTCAGATGAGCATCAGCATTGTCTTCAAATCCGTTGTGACGGTATTGATTATATGGTTTTTCCGGTGCAAGTTTTTCGAGCCATACCTCAAAATCGTTGTGAAGACCTGATTCATCGTCGTTGATGAAAACGCTTGCTGTAATGTGCATTGCATTGACAAGCAAGATGCCTTCTTTAATACCGCTTTCACGGACTGCGGTTTCAACATCAGGGGTTATATTAATATATGCCCTGCGAGTGGGTGTATTGAAATAAAGTTCTTTGCGATAAGATTTCATAATTTCTCCTTTAATTTTAAAATAAATATTTTCCTGTCTTTAAACAATTTCATTAATTTGCATAATTACAAATTACTTATATTTTTTCGTATAATTTTAAGTTAAAGGATTTATGTATATCTCTTATAAGTGGTTGCAGGAGTTTGTCGAATTTGACTATTCGGCTGCTGAATTAGAACATATTTTAACAATGCTTGGTATTGAAGTAGAATCTATTATTGATTATAATAAAAAATACGAGAATTTTTTCACTGCAAAAGTATTAAATGTTGAGAAGCATCCAAATGCAGATAAACTGACAGTTTGCGAAGTAAGTCTTGGTAATGAAATAAAAGAAGTTGTTTGCGGAGCACCGAATGTCAAAGAAGGACAAATGGCAGTTCTTGGAATTGTCGGAGCTGTTGTCCCACAAAACGGAATGATTTTGGAAAAAAGAGAAGTGAGAAAAGTTGTATCAAACGGAATGTTGTGCAGTCAGTATGAATTAGAATTTGGAGATGATAAAAGCGGTATCTGGATTTTATCTAATGATGCACCGGTTGGAATTCCACTCGCAAAATATCTGAACATTGATGATGTGGTTTTTGATATTAGTGTTACTCCGAATAGGGCAGATTGTCTTAGTCATCTTGGAATAGCGAGAGAAATTGCTGCATTTTCTGATAAGAAAGTTAAGATTCCTGGATTAAAATTGAATGAATGTGAAAATAGAACTGATAGTGAAGTAAAAGTTATTATCGAAGATGCAGAAAAATGCCCGAGATATACAGCAAGAGTATTAAAAAATCTACTTATGCAGGAATCGCCTGAATGGCTTAAAAGCAGACTGACTATTCTCGGAATGAGACCTATAAATTCGATTGTTGACGTAACAAACTATATTCTGCTCGAATGTGGACAACCCTTACACGCATTCGATTTAAATAAGCTGAATGATAAATCAATTGTAGTGAAAACCGCTGAGAAAGCTGAGAAATTCATAACACTCGACAGCAAAGAGAGAATTCTCGATGACGATATGCTTATGATATGTGATGGAAAGCGTTCAGTTGCAATCGGTGGTGTGATGGGTGGTGAAAACAGCGAAATAAATAATGATACAAAGGATATTTTGCTTGAGTCTGCTTTTTTCAATCCATCATCAATCAGAAGAACAGCAAAGAAGCTTGGGATTCAAAGCGAGGCATCATACAGGTTCGAGAGAGGTGTGGATATTGATAATATAATGTATGCCTCAAACAGGGCAACACAATTAATATCTGAAATATCAGGCGGAGTAGTTTTAAAAGAAATCATTGATGTTTACCCGCTTACACAGGAATTGAAGAAAATTAAACTGAGATTCCAAAGAGCAAGAGATATTATCGGTACAGATATACCTGATAATGAAATTGAAGAGATGATAACTTCACTCCAATTCAAAGTCACAAAGAAACAAAAAGATTATATAATTTTTGAAGTACCTTCATTCAGAGTGGATATATCGCAGGAAATAGATTTGATTGAGGAAGTGGCGAGGGCATATAATTATGATAATATAAATTCCCAGATGACTTCTACAATTGATTTCAGTAGAGAGGGTGTTCCGAAGAAACTCGAACAACCTTTCCTTAGAGAAAAACTAATTGATTATTTTGTATTGAATGGTTTCAACCAGGTATTGACCCAAAACCAAACTGACCCAAAATCAATGGGATTGATAAGAGAAGAAGCAGTAAAAATTTCCAATCCGCTCGGAGAGGAACTTTCTTTGATGAGAACTTCTCTGATTCCTTCGATGTTGAAAACAATCGAAAGAAATACTCGGATAGGAAAAAGTGATTTGCGCTTATTTGAAATCGGAAAATCATTTCATAAAGTTGATAAAGAGCATGATACTTTTATTAAAGGAATAAAAGAAAAGGAAACACTTATTGTTGCAATGACAGGGAAGAAAAATCTGAGGCAATGGTCTGTTCAAGCTGCTGAAACAGATTTTTACGATATTAAGGGTGTGGTTGAAAATTTGAGAGATTATTTTCATTTAGACGGGCTTTATTTATCAGGTGATACAAATTCAAATAACATTTTTAATGCTAATGCTCTATGTATTAATCTGGATAAGAATCAAATCGGAAGATTGGGAGTAATATCTAATAAATTGCTTAAGGAATTTGATATTGATTTCCCTGTATTTATTTTGGAAGTTGAACTCGAAGAATTATATAATTTGCCCGGGCACCAATCGAAATACAAACCGGTATCGCAATTTCCTGTAGTAATGAGAGATGTTGCATTTATAACTGATAAGAATATCGAATCGCTTAAAATTTTAGATGTAATAAAAAAGAATGGCGGAACTTTATTAACAGGTTCGGTGGCTTTTGATGTCTTTTCGGGTAAGACTATTTCAGAAGGTAAGAAGAGCATTGCATTTTCACTAAGCTTTTCATCATTCGAAAGAACTCTTATTGATGAAGAAGTTGATGATGCTGTTACGATGATTGTGAAAGCAGTAGAGAAGGAATTTGGTGCTGAGTGGAGGAAACAGTGAATAGTGGATTTGAGGAAATAATCCCACTTTATCCTATTTTGTAAGTGGGGAAAATTAATATGTGAAATAAATTTTATATTATACACTAATATCGGTTTTCATTATGGAAGAGAACCAAATCAACGGTAATGAATTTGACCTGTTCAACCAGCCGGGTACTGAGCTGAAGAATGCCTTCGAAAAATTGCGTACGAGTGTCGGTCTGCTGATTTCTGCTCTGAAAGAGACTGAAACCGAAAGTGCATGGCTTAAGAACCGCATGGTCGAGCTCGAAAAAGTTTCTGCAGAAGTCAGGGACAAAAGCAAGCTTGAAGAACGTATCAGAGAGATGGAAATCAACGAGCAGAACTTTATCTTTGTTCAACAGGAAATTGCCAATAAAAATCATGAACTGAACAACAAAGATGATGAAATTCACAAGCTGAAAGACGATGTGTCGCTTCTTGAAAGCAAAATCCTCGAGTTGGAGAATGAAATTACAGCACCACCTGAAACACCTTCTATTTCAATTGAAGAGATTAATCAATACAAAGAAGCAATTGAATCGCTGAAGAAAGTTGTGGAAGAAAAGGAAATTCAAATCCACGATTTGAATAACCGCAATAATGAGCTCGTTACGAGAATAAACGACTCGATTAAAAGAGGAGAGAATTTAGAATCGGAACTTAATGCACTCAGGAATTTCAATGAAAAAATTCTCTCTGAATTGAAAGATGAACAAAGAAACAGGGCTATGCATGAAGCAAAAACTGTATTGATTGACGACCTGAAGGAACAGTTGAACACACTAAGCCGTCAAAACCATGAAAAGGAAAAAGCACTGGAGGATTTAAGCAATAAGTATGCTGATTTGTTCGAAGAAAATAAATACTTGAAGGATAATTCGGAGAATAAGGATTCTTATTCGGTACAGTTGGAAGAAATTCAGGAGAAATTGAAAATAGCAAACAATGAGTTAAAATCGAAAAGTGAAAAGCTGAATGAATTAAAGGATAATTTTGACAAGCTGAACAAGGACATTGCGAATAAAGAGAATGAAATAGGGAAACTATCGTCGAGAGTGGAAGAATATAAGAATCAGTCATTGGATTTGGAAGAAAAGAATACCGAGCTTTCGGCTTTCAAAGAAAAATATTTAGAGACCTGCACAGAGATAGCAACATACAAGGCAAACATATTGGTACTCGAAAAGAAAATATCGGAACTTAACGGTGTGATTAACGAACAAAACGAGGAAAAACTCATTGCCTCCGAAAAAATAAATTTATGCTTGGAAAAAGTAGAGAAAATGATTGGCTCGAATTGAGAATATGTTTTAAAATTATTGAATATTATTAAAACCAAAAAAAATTGTTGCATTGCATTTAATAAAAATGTATGTTTGAGAAGTTAAATTGATGATATTGGAATTTGGTTCAATAAAAATCATTTTTTAGCTGATAATAAATTATTTTTATAAACGTTAAAATATTACTTTTTGCCAGATGGCACAAAGATTGAGGGTTTTTGTTGGCGGCAACGCCTACCCGTTGAAGGGAGACAATGAAAGATTAATTCAGTTGGCTGCCGATGAGGTGAACAGCCAACTTGAACAATTAGGAAGAAAACATTTAGGGGAAACAGAGGTTAGGTTATCGGTACTTGCGGCTTTGAATATTGCGGAAAAGCAATTAAAGCTCCAACAACAACAGGAGATAGACAGGAATTTTGTTGTAAAGGAAGTTGAGAAAATATCGGAATTGATAAAGGAGAATTTGAGTAACAGGGAAGTTTGATAAGAAGTTAGAAAAGTTGTTGGTGTATTTTTCATAGTTTTTTTATTAATTATATTAATTAAATTCAATATAGATGTTTATTTATACAGAAACAACACTAAAACATTCTATATACAGTTAAGTGTAAAAAAGCTATAATGTTGTTCTTTGAAAGAGATTTTATAATAAGCCGCATTGTACTATCGTTAGATTATTTATGAGTGGAAAGAACCGTTAGTAAAACAAAAAGGGGAATCAGCTCTGACTATCTATTGCAGGCCTCATCCGCATTCGTGCGGAAACTTTTATTGTTCGGTGGAAGCAAGAAATATTCAGGTGGTTACCCACCGTGTATAGTTGGGTTCTTTACCTCTCTATAACGTTTAAGCGTTAGTGGAATGCGGTTTTTTTTGTTTTGGGGTGTGGGTAAATTAACAACCAAAATCCCTTTGATAATGTGAAATGAGAAATTTGAGAATAAATTAAATAAAACCTGCCCGATAGCAGGATTAAATTAACTAGTTATGTTTTTAGTATAGATTTAGAGGTATTCAAAAATGAGCGAGATATTGATAATTATTTTAAGTATTGCCGGCTTGCTCCTTGGTTTTCTTATATCATATATAATATCAAATAAAATAGTTACAGCAAAAATTCAATCTGCAGAAAAAAGTGCAGAAAAAGTCATTAAGGAAGCTGAGAAGGAAGCAAGTAATATCAAAAAAGAGAAACTCCTCGAAGTAAAGGAAGAGTGGCATAAGAGGAGACAGGAATTTGAAAATGACACACAATCGAAAAGGGCTAAAATCCAGGTTATCGAAAAGCAATTAAAGGCACGTGAAGATTCTATCGAAGGCAAGATTGAAACTGTAAACAAAAAGGAAAAAGCTCTTCATAATTTTGAGGAAGACATTAAGAAAAGGGAAAATGAGAATAAAACGAAAGAGCAGCAGTTAAAAGATTTGATTCAAAAGGAAATCCAGCAGCTTGAGGTCATCAGCGGACTGTCACGTGAGGAAGCAAAGAAACATTTACTCGATAATTACATTAATGATGCAAAGCAGGAAGCTGCGCAGTTAGTTAAGCAGATTAGGGAGGATGCACAGCAACAAGCACAGAGAGAAGCCCAAACTATTATCATTCAGGCGATTCAAAGGTCTGCATCCGACCACAGTGTAGAAAGCACCGTTTCGGTTGTCAATCTCGACAGCGACGATATGAAAGGAAGAATAATCGGGCGCGAAGGAAGGAACATTAGGGCTTTCGAATCTGCCACCGGAATCGACCTGATTATTGACGATACACCGGAAGCGGTTGTTATTTCGGGATTTGACCCGTTCAGGCGTGAAGTTGCGAAAAGAGCACTTGAAAAACTGATGACAGACGGAAGAATTCACCCTGCGAGAATTGAAGAAGTTGTAGAGAAAACCAAGGTTGAAATAGAGAATGAAATCGTTCAGATTGGTGAAAATGCAGCAATCGAGATGGGTTTGCATAACATACACCGTGAGCTTCTGCGACTCGTTGGAAGGATGAAATACAGGTCGAGTTATGGTCAAAACCTGCTGAGTCATTCGATTGAAGTTGCACATCTTTGCGGATTAATGGCTAGTGAACTCGGCATTGATGCCACTATGGCAAAAAGAGCCGGTTTACTGCATGACATTGGAAAATGTATTGACCAAAACACTGAGGGTCCCCATGCTTTATTAGGTATGGAACTGGCTAAGAAATACCGTGAAAATAGTACTATATGCAATGCAATCGGCGCACACCACGAAGACATCGAAATGGAAACACCTATAGCAGTGCTCGTTCAGTCGGCAGACAGCATCAGCGGTGCGAGACCCGGGGCGAGAAGAGAATCGCTCGAGAATTATGTGAAGCGTTTGGAGAAACTCGAAGCACTTGCACAGAACTTCGACGGAGTTGCCAAAACGTTTGCAATACAGGCAGGCAGGGAAATCAGGGTTATTGTCGAGCCGGAGAAAGTGGACGATGCAACAGCTGACAGCATGGCAGCAGAAATTTCCCGCAAGATCGAAGGTGAGATGGAATATCCCGGTCAAGTGAAAGTAATTGTTATAAGAGAACGCAGAAGCGTTGCACTGGCGAAGTAAAATTTAAAGAAACATATAATTTTAATTTAAGGGACACAGAATTCTGTGTCCTTTTTTTTGTATATATTAATATTGAATACTTATTATTTTATCCTTTAACTTTTGCTACAATCAGCGTAATGTCGTCGAATTGTTCTGTATGTTTAGAGTGAATGTTTACTTCTGATATTATATTATTCATAATTTTTTGGACGGGTTCGGATATGTTAGCGGACAGAACTAATTTTAATTTTTCTTCGCCGAATTCCTTGCCTATTTCATTTTGAGCTTCTGTTATGCCATCAGTATAAAATAAAATTATATCATTCTTGTTTAAGGAAATATTTCCTTCGGAATAAGGGAATGGTTCATCGGAAAAGCCGAGAATTAATCCGCCTTCTCGCAGCTCGATAAATTCCCCTGTTTTTCTTCTAAGGAACGGAGGGTTGTGCCCTGCATTAATATAACTAAAAGACTTATTTTCGCAATCGAAAATACCGCAAAAGAAGGTAACAAATTTATCGGCTGTGGTGTTCTGATAAACAACAAGATTAATTCTGTGAATCAGTTCAATGAGTGATAAATTCAAAGGGGCAAGCGAACGGAGCGATGCCTGAACATTAGCCATCAAAAGTGCTGCGGGCATTCCTTTGCCAGATACATCTGCGATTGCAATTAAAAGCTGTCTATCATTTAATTTGATGAAGTCGTAATAATCACCTCCTACAAGACGGGATGGAATGCTTGTTCCTGCCAAATCGCAATTGTATAGCGCAGGGATTTCTTTCGGAAGTAGATTTTTTTGAATTTCGAGGGCAAGTTCGAGTTCGCTTTCGAGCCGTTTCTTTTCGATTTCCTGTTCGAAGAGACGTTCGTTTTCGAGAGCTGCGATCGATGTGTTTGCCAATGCTTCGATGAATTGGATATTGTCATCTGTGTAACTTTCGCCGTTCATCTTTTTCCCGATAATGAGCAAACCCCTGACATTACCCTGAATAATCATAGGGGAAATGACCTGAAAAATGATATTTCCTATATATTTATTGCTTTCACTTTCGGGATTCGAAAGGACAAAAGTATTTTTAATTTCGCCAAAAATCTTTGAATCGTTGATTTCGGGATTATCTTCAAACCTGTTAATGATGGGTTCAAGACAATTGTTTTCGTCGCATAAATATACAGCAAACCGGTTAACCATCAATTGTCCCATCAGGTGATAGGAAAGCATTTTCAGGATTTGCTCCCTCGAAAGAAAAGTAGTAAAATCGCTGCTCATTTCGAACATAGTTTTCAGCAATTGGTTTCTATGCTCGAGATTTGTTTTTGCATTGACAAGAGAAATCCTGTCATTGACTACTTGCATTGCATTACCGGCAATAATAGCGACAAGCTGGGTATAGTATTTTTCTTCATCGGATAATGATTCTTCAAAATACCTGCTGCCGAAACAGAGAACCGCTAAAGTTTTATTCAGATGTTTAACGGGTATGCAGAATTTAAAACCATTCTCAATTAAAATATTTTCAGGATTTTTATTTATTTCCAATTCTTTAAAATCATCAATTTCGAAGTATTCTATTTCATCTAATTCATACCTGCCCTTTGATATGTTGAAGGTGAATCTTGTTTTTTCTTCGTTTGGTATAAGAACAGAAGCACGTGATAGTTTGAGTTTCCCCATTAAGCTGAGAAGTACGCTATTAAGTATGAACATAGAATCCTGCGATGTATTGAGCCGGACACTCAATTCGAGCAAAGATTCAAGATTAATCAAAACCGGGGTTGTCTGAATCATCAACTTTAATCCCTAAAGAGGGAGAATACAACTTATATTGGTAGAAAACGCATAGGCATTTTTTACAGTTTCGTCTTCAGGATTAATAACATAAAGTTCGTATCCCGGATTGTTATTCTTTAAGAGAACGAGCTGAGTTCTCATTAAATCGAAATAAGGACTTGTGAATTTACCCAACACAGAAAGAAATATATTGTTGCCAAAATTTGCATCCATACTGAAAATATTATCCTGGCACAACATATAAGCCATATCAATATCCGAGATAACTATTCCGGCAGGAATCTGGTCTTTGGCATTATAACTTCCATAACCGATTTCAGTAGTCCGGAAAACTGTGTGGTCCTCAACATTGATAATAGTCGCTTTTGCAGCAGTTTTTTGACTTGAATCAATTTTTCCTGCTCCGAGAGATATGACAATTGCTTTGCTTCCCTCCGAGTTAATATCAACAAAACTTGGGGCTGTATGTACAGGTACCTGTGTTACAGTATGATATCTTGAATCAATAACTGATACTGTATTTGATTTTTGATTTGCCACAAATATTTGATTGCCGGAGCTAGCGATAGCAACAGGATGCACACCAACTTTAATTATCCTTGCAACTTTGAAAACCGAATCCGAAATGTCCACAAGTGAAACAGTAGTGTCGTTACCGTGAGCAACATAAGCAGCCGTAGCATTAGCGAAGCAAATGTCAGTCGGCTCTCTTCCCGTTGCAGAGAAATCAATCGTGGCGATTCTTTTATAATTAATCTTGTTTATTACCTCTATTTTATGTTTTGATGGCATAAGGAGATAAATCTTATCTCTGAATTTCACCATTTTTGTTACCTTGCCTGAAAGTTGTTCCCCATTGGCAGCGAGGAAAACATCATTGCTGGTTACCGTTCCTCCGGGTAGTTCGACAAGTAAAATTGAAGGTGTATCAGAGTCGGTTGCAGCAAGAAAATCAAAAGTTTCTTTATAATAATCAATAACCTTTTCTTCTTTTCTGCAAGAAACAAGAACGATTGATGCAACGAATAAAAACAGTATTAATTTTTTCATGGTTACCACAAAAATTAGTTTCGATAATGATTGTAACGAATTTAAACAAATTTAATTTTTAATTTATAGTTTCGCAACTGCTTTTTTTATTAAAATTGTCAAAGTCGGTTCTGTTTTAGAAGCAGTATCAATAATATCATTAATATCTGCCTTCTTTAAAGTTTCAGGATAACACTCGTCTGTTATTATTGATAATCCAAGTACTTCGAGTCCCATGTGTCTTGCGGCAATCGTTTCAGGAATCGTGCTCATCCCGATTACATCAGCACCTATTACCTGAAGCATTTTGTATTCTGCCCTCGTTTCGAGCATTGGTCCTGTCATTGCTGCATATACTCCCTTATGCAATTTAATATTATTTTCCAATGCAATTGTTTCAACAATGGAAATCATTCTTTTCGAGTATGGTTCGCTCATATCCGGAAATCTTAAGCCGATGCTTGTGTCATTTTTACCGATTAAAGGATTTGTTCCCAAAAGATTTATGTGGTCCTCTATGAGCATTATTTCACCCTTTTTCATATTCGGATTTACTGTACCGCAGGCATTTGAAATAATCAGTGATTTAATCCCAAGGAATTTCATCACTCTCACCGGGAAAGTGATTTGTGTCATTGTGTAACCTTCATAAAAATGGAATCGTCCCTGCATACCTACAACTTTTCTACCTGACAGCATGCCGAAAATAAGTTTTCCACTGTGAAATTCGACTGTTGACAGCGGAAAATTAGGAATCTCTTCATAAGGGATTACTGCTTCAGTTTCAATTTCATTTGCCAAACCTCCAAGACCGGTTCCAAGTATTATTCCTATTTCAGGAGCCGACTGTGTGTGATTCCTCAAACTTATTACCGTTTCATCAATCAATTCTCTTAAATTACTATTGTCCATTTCCCATCCCATTATTTAATTTTATGCATTTCTCAAGAAAATCTTATATAATCTCAATTAAAATTTATGAAATTTTGAATATTTTAAATTGAAAATTCTAAATTTTTTTAAGAGTAGTCTCTTTGTCCGAAAATTGCCGTACCGACCCTGATGAAAGTTGAACCTTCCTCAATAGCAGTTTCGAAATCGCCGGTCATTCCCATCGAAAGATTCCTTAATTGATGAATGCCATAATTATTGTTCAATTCATCCCTGATTGCTCTAAGCATTCTGAATTCCTTTCGAATTTGAATAATATTATCGGTAAAAGAACCAATTGTCATCAATCCAGTAATATTCAGATTCGGAATTTGAATTGCTTCTTTCGCAAAAGTATAAATATCGTCAGGGTCGCAGCCGGATTTGCTTTCTTCACCTGAAGTATTGACCTGGAGAAGAATTTCAATAGTACGGTTATACTTTTGTGCCTGGCGGGATATTTCTTCAGCGAGATGAAGCGAATCTACCGAATGGATAATACTGACATAAGGAGCGATTAATTTAACTTTGTTAGTTTGGAGATGGCCTATAAAATGCCAATGAATATTTTTTGATTCAATACCAAGAGCATCATTTTTTTCTTTTAACTCTTGTGCATAGTTCTCACCGAATACTTTTATCCCGGCATCCATACCAGCTTTAATTAGTTCGAGGGGATGGGTTTTTGATACTGCTACAATAGTTATTTCTTCAGGATTTCTTCCACAACCGGTAGCGGCTTCGAATACTCTTCTTTGAATCTGTTCAAAATTTATTTTTATTTCGTCAGAAGTCAAATTCATGCTGTATTTCAATTAATGTTGAACAGAAAATTTTACTGTATCAGTGTCTTTCCCGGAATAAATTACAAGAAAATATACACCTGCGGGCAAATCCGAAACATCAATTAATTTCATTTCATTACTTTTTTCTGTATCAAAATCAAGTTCTTTAACTATATCACATAAATTATTGTATATTTTCAATTTTGCTTTAGTAAAAATATTTTTCAGGAGGAGTCGGATATAATTATTTGCAGGATTCGGGTATGCAATAATATTGGATGATATGTCCCTTATGTCATCAACTCCAACTGTTGTAGTATGAATTTCTGCCAAAGTTCTCAAAGAGGGACCGTTGTTATATGATATTCGTTTAATTCTGATAGCCGGGTCAATGTCAACTGTAGTTACAATACCATTAATATCAATCATTCTATATTCGACAGAATCATTTACGTATTCTATCTTCATTTCAAGGGGTAAATTATTGTATAAAACATGGAATGTTGTATCAATTTGTGCTATGTTAATATGTACGGCATTGTAAACTGATGAGCCGGCTTCATGTATTTCCAGGATTGGCCATCCTTCGAAATAAACCCATTGCTGGAAGAACCTTCTAAGGTCTTTACCGCTGTATTCTTCGCAAATTTTTTGCAGTGTGTCTGAAGTTGAATTTCCTAAGCCAAGCCGGTTAATGTATTCCTTTACTGCACCGAAGAAAATGCTGTCGCCGAGTTCATATCTCAACATTCCGAGAACTGCTGCACCTTTGTAGTAAATAGTAACAGGATAATTTGAAGATGGTTTGTCTCTTGGGAAATCATATAATGGAAAAACGCCTTCATCTGCAGCATATATTCCAATATAATTCTGAATAAAATTTTGTTGATGAGTAAGGTAACTATCCCACCCCTTAATGTCTTCCAACCAGATAGATTCACAGAATGAAGCAAAGCCCTCATTGAGCCAGGCATCGCGGAAATCGCGGCAAGTAACATAATCACCGAACCACTGATGTGAAAGTTCATGGGCGCCGACGAGATTCAAAGAATCATTGTCGTTATAATATGAACGAAGTACTCTTATGTCATAGCTAACCATTGTCTCATGTTCCATTGAACCAAAAGGTGTAATAACATACCCAGCTTTTTCGAAAGGAAATTTACTAAATCTTCTCTCAAAAGCTTTAATTGTTCCAGGTAATAACTTGAATACGAATTTTACCTTGCTTGTATCTGCTGGCTTACTGTAAACAACAACAGGTGGAATATCATCAGAAATAATGACAGGCACATAATCAGCCACTGCAAAAGTATAAAGATATGTAGAGCAGGAGAAATTATGTTCCCATTCATATTCTACAGATATGCTATCTTCAAATTGACTTTTTAGAACACCAATAGATGCAACAAATTTACCCTTCGGAACTTTGAATTTTGCATGGAAGATTGCTTTGTCTGATGGATGGTCATAGCATGGCATCCAGTGCTGAGTCGCTGATACATAATTATTATAGAATCCTACTCCCATGGAAAACAATATTCCGGATTGCGAAAAAACACCACCCCAGCTTTGTGTACCCGGTTCAGATGTCATAGCGCCATAGTAATAAATTGTTATAATAACTGTATCTTTTAATATTTGGGATTGATAAGGAATTTCATAATGGTAAGTGGATGAAGTAAACAAACCTGATGCTTCTGGCACAACCTTAATACCTTCATAAAAACAAGAATCAATCGCCAGGCTTCTTAAATGAAAAAAGAATTTATTTGTATCGGATTTCTCGAGCCATCTGACTGTGATACTGCATATACCGGACATTTCTTTTGAGGGAAATTTTGAGAAATCAGCAGTAACATCGTAATGTAGTACATCAAAGGGTTGTTGGACAAAGCTTGTCGGCGAGGAAATCTGATTAGAAAGAATGATATCATCTTTCGCAATCAGTTTTACTGCAAAGAGGATAATAATTACCGAAATAATTAACAAGAACTTCTTCATTTTCTTACCATAAATAAAAAGAAAATTTTATTAAATAATATCTAAAATTAGCTATTTTCAGACAATTTTTTTAATTTATTAAATCATTTTTTTTAAACAAGGAATAATTATGGCAAAAGAAGAGTTATTCACTGCTGGTAAGTTAGCGGAAAAATGGGGTGTTCCCGCAGGTAAAGTTAAGAAGGCAATCGATACACTGAAAATTCAGCCGGACCAGAAAAAAGGTGCCTGCAATTATTATAATAACACAACAGCAGGCAAAATAAAGAAAGCTTTGTAATATTTAAAAAATACATTTTAAATACTTTATTAATTGATTAGCATATTGAGTAAAAATAGGCGTGTATTTCTTATTGCTAAAATTAATATGAAAATATTATATAACATATCGAGTAACTCAATATCCCTGGAAGATAAAACAACGGATAATATTATTTTAAATTCAATCGGAACAATTGGAAAATTCAAATTCACTCTTTTCAATTCATTTAACTTTTCACTAATAAATAAATATAAACAAATAAAATAATTGTATGGACAGAGCCATTAAATATTTCTGAAGCTAAAATTCCTGCTAGGTTTATTTATGAAAAACATTTTTACAGTTGATTTAGAGGATTGGTGCTTTATCCCCGAGAATAATCCATTTATAAAAAAAGGAAAGGAGAAAGAATACATTGAAAATCTTTATAGAAATGTCAGAATCATCCTGGAATTACTGGAAAGCAAAAAAATTAAGGCAACATTTTTTGTATTAGGCAAACTGGCAGAAAATGTTCCTGAAATAGTTAAAGAAGTCAAGATAAGGGGACATGAAATTGCCTGCCATGGGTATCAACATAAAAATATTACCGAAATGAAGAAGGATGAATTCAAAAAAGATTTGGAATTGTCATTAAATGCAATTTTCTCTTCTTGCGGAGTAATCCCAATTGGATTCAGAGCTCCGAATTTTTCTATAAATAAAAATAATATTTGGGCACTAAACATTTTAAAAGAGTTTGGATTTATTTATGACTCTTCAATATATCCCGTAAAATATTATTCTGGATTTGGAAGAAAAGAAATTAGCATGAGTGGTTTTGTACATGATTCAGGAATTGTAGAAATACCTCTTAGTTGTGCAGATTTATTCCATTTTAGATTGCCATGCAGCGGTGGGGCCTATTTTAGGTTCATTCCATTCGACATATTCAAATTTCTCTTGCGAAAAATCAACAGTCATAATAGAAATTTTATTTTTTATATTCATCCATGGGAACTGCTTAATTCATTACCTAAAAATGGAATAAATAGTTTATCTAAAATTCGTAAGTTCTATAATATTAATAAAATTGAGAAAAGACTTAATGCATTAATTGAAGAATTTGAATTTTGTTCTATTGAAGAATATTTAAAAATAAATTTTAATTTGTAAATTGTTATCATCAGTATCTTATTATTACTTATGGCTGAAACATTTAATCAAATCAGAATTAATGCAGGTATTAGTTACCTAAGATTTCGAAGATATTTGGAGCTTATATTTATAATAATAATGTTTCCGGTAATATTAATTCTTTTTTTACTTTTTTCCATTATGGTATTTATTGATTCTGGTAATAGAATAATTTACAAGCAAACTAGAATTGGTTTAAACGGGAAACCATTTATAATGTACAAATTCAGAACTATGAGAGCAATCCCGAAGTTTCAAAATAATTATTTTTTACATCAAAGGGATAGAGTTACTTCCTTTGGTAAATTTCTCAGGAAACACCGACTCGATGAATTACCACAAATTTGGAATGTATTAAAAGGGGACATGAGTTTGATTGGACCTAGGCCCGAAGCAATTGAGTTGTATTACTATTTTCTTAATGCAATACCGGATTATTTAAACAGAACGATGATTACTCCTGGTATCACAGGATGGGCTCAAGCTAATTACGCGCATACTTTAACCATTGAAGGAAACAAGGAAAAACTTAAATATGACATTTATTATATAAATCATTTATCAATTAAACTCGATTTGATAATAATAATAAAAACGTTGAAAGTTATATTTACCGGTAAAAATTCAGAATAATTTTTATATCAAATAAAATCAATAATTCATATTAATATTTACCTGAAAAGTTAATTTAAACAATAATTATTATGGTACAATCCTGTAAATCATTCTCGGGAAAGGAATGACTTCGCGAATATGTGAAGCCCCAGTAATCCATTTGACTGTACGTTCCACACCGAGTCCGAAACCGCTATGCGGAACAGAGCCGTATTTTCTCAAATCGAGATACCATTGGAACGCTTCGACAGGCAAATCATTTTCGATAATTCTTTTATGAAGTGCATCATAATCATCTTCACGCTGGCTGCCTCCGATAAGTTCGCCGGCTTTTTCGGGTCCGAGCATATCCATTGCAAGTACTACCTTTGAATCCTGAGGGTCACGTTTCATGTAGAACGCCTTTGCTTCAGTAGGATAGCGGTGTATGATACAGGGCTTGTCGAATTGCTCCATTACTGCTTCTTCCTGTACTGTTCCGAAGTCTTCACCCCAAGGGAATGGCAGAATATCAACATCCTGTCCGTCAACCTTCTTTTTTAATGGAATATTGTTTTTGTGAAGGTAATCAACAGCTTCTGTATAACTAATTCTGTAGAAGGGTCTTTTTATTTTCTCGAGAAAAGTGATGTCACGTTCCAATAATTCAAGTTCTTTTGTGCATGTTTTGAGTGAATATTGGACAATGTATTCAACAAGGTCTTCAGCTAAATCCATATCATCGTCGAGGTCGAAGAATGTCATTTCCGGTTCGACCATCCAGAATTCGGTAAGGTGCTTCCTGGTTTTTGAACGTTCTGCCCTGAAGGTAGGACCGAATGTATAAACCTTTCCGAGTGCCATTGCCGATGCTTCGGCATAAAGCTGTCCGGATTGAGAAAGGTATGCTTTCCCCAAATCAAAATATTCAGTTTCGAATAAAGTAGAAGTACCTTCGCATGCATTGGGAGTCAGAAGAGGAGAATCCATCAGTTTGAATCCGTTACCGTCAAAAAAATCACGGATGGCTTTTATTACGGAAGCCCTTACCCTCATTATTGCATTCTGCCGCGATGAACGAAGCCAGAGATGGCGGTTATCAATCAGGAATGAATCTCCATGTTCTTTTGGTGTAATAGGGTAATCCTGTGAGAGCTGAATTACCTGCAAATTTGTTACATCTATTTCAAATCCACCCGGAGCTCTTTCTTCCGCTTTCACTTTCCCGGTAATCATTATTGAAGATTCCTGCGTCAATCTCTTAGCCGATTCGAAAGTTTCTTCGTTGACATTTCCTTTGAATACGACACACTGCACAACACCAGTACCATCACGAAGCATTATAAATTGCAATTTTCCCTTGCCGGTTGCATTAAATACCCAACCGCGTAATGTTATTTCTTCACCGACTACTTTATGCAGTTCTTCAATAGTGATATAGCTTTTATACCTTGACATATTTTTCTAATAATATTAATGTTATAAAATTCAAGAATTACAAAATTACCAAAATTGATTTAAATATTAATTTTTCGACAGGATGAGCTTTGAAAAGAGAATTATTGAATATTTTATTTTTTTTAACTTATTATATATCAATAATTTATCCCCCCCAAAAAAAAATAAAAAATAATAAAAAATAATTTGCTTTTTTATTTTGTAATTATTAAATTAGAAATGTTCTTTATTAGTGACAATAATTATATAGATACAAAAATCCAGATAAATAAATAATAAATTTTCGGGAAAACTGATTCAGTCAGGATACATGGAGTGTAGTCAGAAATGACATACCAAAAATAAGAACATAGCAGTTTGTTCAATCCCGAACTCGTTCATTGAAATGATTCATTTATTTTAATAAATAACTGATGTCAAATTAATCAATGGAGGTCTATGCAAATCAAAAATCAATCCTGCATATAGGAGCTTGTCGGTAATACGATTTAATCGTCGAGCATTATAAAATAATCAAGCCAGCGAGCAGAACCCACTGGCTCTAGCGTATTTCAGCTCACATCCGCTAAGTAGTTTCTCAAATTCAAAACGGATGTGTGGGCAAAATTAATGATTTACTAATTAATTATTGCCAATTATTAAGGAGTTTGATATGAAACATTTTATTTTAAGTAAGTATTTAAAAATGAATTTTTTCTATTGTATATTCATTACACTTATTGGACTTACATTTTTTTTTAATGTTAGTTCTTCATATTCCTTAACATGTTGTTACCATATTACAGTGACTACAGAAATTGTTGATTCATGTTGTGTTAAAATTGATGTATATAATCCATATTGCAATACTTCACCTGAGACAAGGCCATTAATTCATTTTACACAATATAACTCTAAAACAAGGACTTATGAGGTACAGGAGAGCGTTCATTGTCCGAAGGAATCAACAGTTACTTATACATTATGTCCAATTAATAATGAAACAGAAGTTAATTACAGAATATTGATAGACGACCCTGAATGTGCTGGTCCATATGTTGAAGGATATACAATGAGAACTGGAACCGTTGATCTATCATTCTGTTGTGATTGTCCTGAAAACAGAAATGATTGGTTATCTGTGTTAGTCGAGAAAGACCATTCCTGTCCAAATGCAGGATGTAAAGTAACACTGGATTTGGATATTCCTGATTCAATTACATGTTTCCGGTATTATATAGTTGATGATATTTATGGAGTTGATACTCCGGTATTATCAATTGAGAATGACCCGATAAGTGAATATAGTTTCTGTTTGAATGCAGGTCAATCAGGTTATATGAATGTAGTATTACTTCAACACCCGGACCAGTATATAATGGATGGATGCATTTTAGAAAAGTTTGTAGAATGTGACACTACAACGAGTGGCGATACTGTCGCTATGCCTTGTACACCTGATTGTGAGGATGATGAGTAGCATGAACCACAATGGAGTGATCCAATTTCACTTGGTAATGGATGTACAATCTATGTGCTTTATACATTTCGCCTTGCATGTTCACCTCAATTTCAGGATTTACTATTATTGGATATACAATATTCAAATTGTGGCACTATGACAGAAGAACAAATATTCCAGGCGGCACTTGAAGGATTAATTGATAGTGACCCAATGGGATTTGACCCATTACCAAATCATGAAGGATGTAATGATATGTGGAGAATTGTTGATATAAGTTGCTGGAGAATAGGTATTGACGATGACCCGGATGACCCACCACCAATGGGATTTCTTGAAATGAGGCCATGCGATGGGTGCTGCTGGCAGAAAATGGAAGTTTGCAGGGATGCGAATGATGTTGTAACTGTTACTCCATTAGGACCTACAAGTTATTTTGGAGGTGATTGTGATACAATAAGTATAGCCGTAAACCCATCAAAATGCTACACGACTTGCAATTGGATTAGCATTGTCGGAGAAATTCAGCCCTTTGGTGAAATTATTCATATTGATGATAATCAATTTGACCAAATGAAAGCTATTGATAATTTTAAAAGTAATTATTCCGAAGGGATTTTGAATTTATCCCTTAAATCAAACTGTGATGAAATTATGAGAGTGGATGTAACTGATGTTTATGGAATAAAATGGATATCTTACGAGCAAAAATCAAAATCAAAAAATGTTAATTTCAAGATTTACACTCACTCTCTTGAACGAGGTTATTATTTATATAAAATTTTCTGCAACGGAAATTATATTGGAAAAGGTAAAATTATAGTAGAATAATGTTCTTTTACAGGAAAGGTGAATCATCACCTTTCCTAATTTTTTAAGAGGAATAGGAAAATGAGTTATATAAATATTTTGCATATAATATTATTAGCTACGGCAATATGTAATTCTAAAGGAATAAATTGGACA
>SCSM01000014.1 GCA_004322215.1 Bacteroidota bacterium
TGAGAGTGGGATGCAAACAACTACAATTAATTTGAAAGAAGATATAAATCCCGGATGTTATTTGGTTGTTGTACGAAGTGGTGCAGATATACAAAGTATAAAAGTTGTGAAAAGCGAATAAAGCAATCCCTGTCAGGAGTAACTCCTGATAGGGCAACAAAAGTTTCAACCGTAGGGTTAACCCTACGGTTGATGTGCATAATATCAATTCTTCTCCAGTTCCTTGTAGCAGAACCACCAATCGTAGTTATCATATTTGCCTTGCTTGTATTGTGCTGCCTTGATATCCGTAGCCGGAGGCACGATTACTTTACTTCCCAATATTTCGTTATTGGGCCAATTGGCTGGCATACGGACAAGTTCTTTATCAACTATCTGTAATGCTTTAATCATTCTGATAAGTTCGTCAATGTTACGCCCCATCTCCTGAGGATAATATAGTATTGCCCTGAGGATTCCCTCGTTGTCAACGATGAACACTGCACGGACTGTGTCCTTTCCTTTACCGGGATGAATCATCCCAAGCGTTTGTGCTATAGTCCTGTCGTCAGCAATAATAGGAAACTTTATTTCTTCTTTTAAGTTTTCCTTTATCCAATCTACCCATTTGATATGAGAGAATATCTGGTCTATACTCAATCCGACCAGCTCTGTATTGAGTTTCTTGAATTCATCGTATCTCCTGTTGAATGCAACAAATTCGGTTGTGCATACGGGTGTAAAATCGGCAGGGTGGCTGAATAAGATGAACCACTTTCCTGCAAAATCCTTTGGCACTTTTAATTTACCGAATGTTGTCTGTGCTTCGAATTCCGGGAATTTGCTCCCTATTGACGGAAAAGTTATTTCATTTGACATATTTTTCTCCTAAAAAAAATTTATAATTCATTAATTGATATTTGTTTTAAAAACTAACATTTAATTTGCTTGTATTCTAATATGTTTACCCTTTATCTGTACTTGCAATTCATTGATTTCTATATTTGGAATTTTGTTTTTCAAGAAAAATTTTTGTAATAATTTATCGAGTTCGGGATTATAATAATCCTCGATTTTATTATTGCCTTCAAAAAAAATATGATGATGGGTATCAGTAACCGAATCATATCTGACTGTTACCGAATCAGTGTTGACAATTCTGACAATACCATGCTTTCTGAACACTTCCAGAGTATTATAAACCGTGCTTAATGAAATGCTCGGGTAATCTTTCTTTATTTTCTTAAAAATACTTTCTGCCGTCGGGTGAGAAAAATTATCCGTCAATGTTTCCAAAATAACAAGTCTTTGGACTGTTGCTTTCAGACCTGCATTAGCCAAAGTTTTCCTGATTTTAACTTTTTTATTCATAATTTTTCTTAATTGATAATAATACCGAGTTAATAATCGTTCTAAATTAGAAATTATTGTAATAATCGATTATAACTTTATAAAAACTAAATCTTAATTGATTTTCTTAATTAAAAAACTTCTCCGAACAAGGTAGCAGAGGTACAGCCGTTTATTTTAACATTTAATAAATCGCCTTCTTTAGTCCCGTTCAATGAAGGAAATACGACTACTTTATTTGTGTCGGTTCTGCCCATCCATTCCTGAGGATTCTTTTTGCTTGGGCTTTCAGCAACTATTGTGTGTGATTTCCCAATTTCTTTCTCGTTTATATTTTTGGAAACCTTATGCTGAAGCTCGATAATTTCATTTAATCTTCTAACTTTTTCTTTATCCGGTACATCGTCTTCCATTGCATAAGCTTTGGTATGCTCACGTGGTGAGTATTTAAACATAAATGCACCGTCATAACCGACTTCTTCAATCACTCTAAGTGTGGCTTTATGGTCGTCTTCAGTTTCAGTCGGAAATCCGGCTATAATATCAGTTGATAAAGAACACTCCGGCATCAATTCTTTTATTTTATTTATTCTTCCTAGATAATGCTCGACGGTATAACCCCTGAGCATCAAGTCAAGAATGCGATTCGAGCCGGACTGAACAGGCAGATGAATATACTTACAGATGTTATCATATTCAGCCATCGTTTCAATCAGCTTGTCACTCATATCCATCGGATGAGATGTCATATAGCGAAAACGAATACCAGGTGCTGCTTTGGCACATGCAGCCAATAAATCAGCGAAATCTTCACCCGACTGTCTGTCTTTATAACTGTTTACATTTTGTCCAAGCAAAGTAATTTCCTTAAAACCTTTTTCCCTGAGATATGTTACTTCCTGAACGACAGACTCAAGCCCCCTCGATCGTTCTCTACCCCGGGTATAAGGAACGACACAATAAGAACAAAAGTTATCACAACCCCGCATAATCGAAAGCCATGCGAAAACTCCGCTTGTGTGCTTCGGCTCTATATCATCATACGTTTCAACTCTGCTTAGCTTTACTGCAATACCTTTCGTACCTGTTCTTGCATCTTCTATGAGTTGAGGCACTTTTCTGAATTCATCGGGACCTACAACAAGGTCAACGATTTGCTTTTCTTCAATCAGATTTTTCCTCAGACGCTCTGCCATACATCCGAGAATTCCGACAACCAGAGCTTTGTTTTGCTTCTTGTATCTTTTCAGATGTATTAGCCGTTCATGGATTTTCCTTTCGGCATTATCACGTACAGAACAAGTATTGAGAAGGATTGCATCTGCATCGTCCGGGTTATCGCATATTGAAAATCCAGAATTGATTAAAATAGATGAAACGATTTCAGTATCGCTGAAATTCATCTGACACCCGTAGGTTTCTATATATACTCTATCTTTTTTATATCTATTGGTATTGTTTTCCATTTGCTCATTATTCAAAAATCATTTTGACGTAAACTCACTGAACTTATTTACCTTCTTGTTTGGAAATATAAATAAAACTTGCAACTTATAACATTTTTTGCTATTTTAAACCAGGTTATAATATATTAGAGGCATTACAGGATTAATTTAAAATTTAGTAGCGATTTTTTAATAACCGAAGCAATCAAACCGAGCATTTGTTATAGTTGCTGAATTCAGCTGTCAAAATACCTTTTGGGTATTCATGGTTCTTTAGTTAAGACAACACTTTTAGTATATATAGATTTGTCTAACTATTTAAGGCAGGCGGCAATGAAAAAAGTTTTATTGTTTATGGCATTACTTCTGATGCCTGTGTATATTTCAGCACAAACTGCTGATTTCGGGGATGCCCCCGACAGGTCTCAGAATATTAACTGGTGGGGAAGATTAGCTCAATTCCCTACTTTGCTTGGTTCAAATGGTCCCCGCCATACCAACGGTTCAAATAGCACGTATTGGATAGGAAGAAGAATGTCTCCTCATGTAAACAGCACCACTGTTGAAGTCAATGCAAATGTAATTAACAATGATTACGATGACGGACAGCCGTTCCTGTTTGTCTATTTGATTGGCATACCCGCACCCGCAGCAGCATTCGTTCCTATTACTACCAGTCCGTCGCATAATCCAAATCAGGACCTCTATATTAATGTATGCATTGATGTTGATAATGATATGGATTTCGACGGGACTCCAGATGTCAATTGGGTGGTTCAAAACAAGAAAGTGAGAATGCCGGCAGATTCTACAATGGTTTTCTCACACGGTTGGTTCGGCTTCGGAAGTGATTTGCTGTTATTCCCTGTTTGGCTTAGGGTTACTGTTACAGACCAGCCGATATTAAGTGCATGGGACGGAAGCGGAGCAGGTCCCTGGTCATTTGGAGAAACTGAAGATTGGTGGTATGTATTCGGTCGAGGCGGCGGCGGCAGGGGTCCCCGTGGCGGCGGCGGTGGAGGCGGTGGCGGAGGAGGAGGTGGTGGTGGAAATCCACCTCCCTCAAAATGTATTCAGGTGATATGTCCGCCGGTAATCTATGTTCATTGCGATGAAGTCAAATGTTTCAAGGTTGGAGTCAGAGATTGCGGTTCAATCCCACCTTCGAACGTTACTGTCGGTTTTACGTTTGGAGCAGGAACTCCTCTTGCTCAACCACCTACATTTGTTCCGCCTCCCCAACAAGATGGTAATATAACCTGGTACACATTCTGTATCAAGGGCTGGCCTTGCGGTCCAAATGAGGGACACAGATGGGCTGTATATGTGATTCACGTTCATTTTGACCCGGAAAATCATACCTTCTGCGAACAGGTAAATATGGATTTCAGAAATGACCAGGATGCGATTGGAGATGCTGCCTTCAACAGTTTCCTCGGTGCTAATCCACTGGATTCCTCCGATTATGGACCATGGGAAGGCAGCATATACAATCCAATGCCGACCAAACATCTTATATCGTGGACAGGACATTTCGAAGGGAGTAATATAAGATGGATTACAGGCACACCTGTATTATCACCGATACACTTACCTCCCTGGGCAACGTTTACTTCGACAACAGTTACACCCGATACATTATTCTGGGAATTTTCGGGTACACCCGGAGATGGTGATTATGGACTTGATTCTGCCGTATTTGAAGTAAGGAGCGACAATCCGGCAGACATGATAGCGTTCTCATCATGGAAGATGAGTATCCCGATATTCATTAAAAATGTTACCTCTCCACCGGAATTAATTGCTGTGTTAAATAATACGAAACTAAATTTAGCAACTTCAGATTCGATAGAAAAACAGATTCATTCAAATGATGCCGATATTCAACTTGGAAGGAGGGATACCACCTTCATTGATTTTTATCTTTATAATATGAATGGTGATTCAATATTCTTCCCGGAGCCAGAGCCATTCTTCACTGACAGCGGAAATGGCAATGCATATTTTAAATGGAAACCGGGTCAGAGCGATATAGGGAATTTCCGGCTAACATTTTTGGGCTGGGACTACTATTATAATATGGATTCTGTCAGTGCAGCCCTGGATGTGGTAATCCTGAAATCAAATTTCGATGCACCGATAAAAACAGGTGCAGCCCCGTTGAATGTGCAGTTCTATGACAGTTCAAAAGTTGTCAATACTGCAATCGAGTCATGGTATTGGGATTTCGGTGACGGAGACACAAGCACTGAGCAAAATCCAATGCATACATACAACAACTCCGGAACATTCAATGTAACTCTGACGGTTGCCGATAATTCCATCAATAACAAGGAAGAGAAACTCGGATACGTTATTGTATCGGACCTCTTAACTGTGGATTTCACCGCATCAGATACCATCGGCAGGGTTCCTTTCATTGTTATGTTTACCGATTTATCGACCGGAGGTGTTTCGTCCTGGTCATGGGATTACGGCGACGGGCAATCATCTATTGACAGGAATCCCGCACATACTTATAACAATTCCGGTACATATACAGTTTCTTTGACAGTATCGGACGGTACGAGTGAAATAACCAAAACCAAAGAAAATTATATAGTTGTGTTGGATTCGTTAATTCCAGATTTTTCTGCTAATCCTATATCCGGTGATGCTCCTCTCGAGGTTACTTTCACAGACCAGTCGCAGGGAGATATTATTTTATGGCTATGGGACTTCGGCGATGGTTATGAATCGAACGAACAGAATCCCGTGCATATATACCAAAATTCCGGGACATTCACAGTCAAGCTCGTGGTGTATGACATTCTCGATTCGGTTAGCATTACGAAAGATAATTACATCACTGCCACAGAAGCAGTCGTAATGAATGCCAACTTTACGGCAGAACCCCTGGAAGGAATAATTCCATTGAGTGTCCAGTTCACAGACCTGACGACAGGCAATCCGACAAGTTGGCTCTGGGACTTCGGCGACGAGGGTTCGAGTGCCGAGCAGAATCCGGTTCACATTTATAATACATCAGGTACCTACACTGTCGAGTTGATAGTATCAGATGGTGTTAATCAGGATACATTGAGAAAGCCGGATTACATTATGGCAAACGAGCCGGGAGCAGTCGGCGATGATGATGCGGCGGGAACGGGATTAATGAATTATCCGAATCCATTCGGTCCCGGCACATCGATTCAGTTTGCTTTGGATGAACCCGGCGAAGTCAGAATCGAAATTTTCGATATGGCAGGCAAACCGGTAAAAAGATTTAATCCCGGCATCATGAGCGAAGGAATTCATGTTGTCAATTGGGACGGTTTGGATGCTTCAGGAAATAAAATAACAAGCAATATGTATTATTGCAAGCTCACAATAAAGAGAGGCACATCTATTTATTCTGTAACAAGAAAAATGGTACAGGATAAGTAGGTTTCAGTTAACCACACACGCTTCCCCCTCTCGGAAAAAGAGGGGGAATTTTTTTCCTATACCTGAAAATCAATTTTCAATTTTATAATTTTCAATAAATTTTGAATTCTAAAAATGAAATTTAAATCCAATATAAATTCATTGAAAAGTAGCAACATGAAGACAAAATAGTACGTATCTGAACAAATTATAAAATTTAGACAAAGTTTTCAAGTGTACAGTATCAATTAAGAACATTCGACAAGAATTGCGAATGGGGAATATTTGTCACATTTTGTCATAGTTTGCCTCATTTTTTTTTATTTTTGTATTGCTCCCCAGAAATTAAATTGATTTATAAGGGGTTAAAATATTACAGAAATGGAATTTTTGTCACGTTTTGTCCGTTTTTGTCTCATTTTGTCCTATTGATGACCTGTTTGGAGTGGCATTTTGAGACAATAAGTGACTAAAGTCGAGAGATTCTTGTAATCCAATCTCCACTATTTAAAAATAACGACTATTCAACCCGGAATATCAAAGAACAAGCGGTGCAAAGATAAACAGGAAATATGATATAAAAAGAAAACGGTTTTAAAATGGTTTTAAAAATATAGACGGAAGTCGGGAGCCGGAAGCCGGAAGCCAGAAGAAGGAAGATTGAAGGCTGAAGGGGAAAGGGTTGCACGCAGGGACGCAGGGACGCGGGGGGAATTTAAAATTTGAAATTTAAAATTTAAAATGAATTTTTAATGA
>SCSM01000015.1 GCA_004322215.1 Bacteroidota bacterium
TTTTTGTGTTTTTGCGATTCGTTTCTGATAGCGTTCTTCTGACTTTCTAAGCATTTCTTCCAATTCCGATTTCCGCTTCTCATATTCTTTGGTTGCTTTAGAATTGCGGGTTTCGGCTTGAGACCTCCAGTCTTTGACTTTGCGACGCTCACGATCCAGTGATTGATTCTTATTTAACAATGTCCTTTTAAGTGCGGCAATCTTCTGTTTGTTTGATATTTCCTTATTTTCAGCAATTGGTTTTGCTTCCGCTTCAGTCTTTTTATCAGAACTTACAGCTTCCAGTGGTTTTTCGACAGCCGGAACTTGTTCTTTCCCTTGTTCAAGTTCTTCGGGAGGCAGAACTTCATCAACTTCTTTAAATTTTGATTCAGCAGGTTTTTCCTTTGTTTTAGAATCCTGCTCATCCTTTCTGAATAACTTTTTCATTGTAAACTCCATAAATGATTGAAAAATATAATCTTAATTCGTTTATTAGTACGTACAAGAACTGAATACAATATAATAAATACCGGAGTTAGGAACAAGAAATATTTTGTTTAACTTAATTATTTTTCAAGCTGTTATGATGGTAGTTATGATGATTTAGGAAAAATTGATTTGATTAAAGTAATTTTGTTCAAAATTCAAATTTTTGGGTTGATTTGTTTATACAAAAGTGGCATTTCAGATGATTTAATAGTAAAATGTTGAATATTCGACAATTATGATGATACCGCTATATTATTAGAGTGTGTTTTTATTAATCTTGGAAAAAAAGTTTTATTTCCAAATGTATAGACAATAACATAATGTTAATACTATTAATACTGGTTATACAGGAATAGGTATTATTACGTAATTAATTTTATATATTTAATTACCCTGTAAATATTTTGGTAAAGTTTCATACATGGTCTTATTTTAACTTGGACCAAATCAAATTATTAGTTTATTTCATAAAAATTGCATCTGAGAATAATATTCAAACTACCATGTTGCAATTTAGCATCCACTGTAATAAATGCAATTAAAACTTTACAATAACCTAATTTAGATTGATTTGCAAAAGATTATTTATTAACTATTTATAATTAATTTTCAGTTTATTTTAATATAAATCTTGCTTTTATATAAAATAATTATTAAATTTGTTATGAGTATATGCTCATAATAAATTTATTAAAGAATTATGTCAAGACCAAGAAAATGTAGATTTGTAGAACAATTTCCGGCTGCGACTTTTTTCAAGCCGAGTGGAATTATGATGAGAAATTTAGAAAAAAACATCATAAGCCACGATGAGCTTGAGGCATTAAGACTTGCTGATTTAGAAGCAAAGTTTCAAGAGGATGCGGCAAGGCAAATGGGAATCTCAAGAGCGACCTTCGGAAGGATAGTCGAGAAAGCCAGGTACATTGTTGCGGATGCACTTATCAATGGGAAAGCACTGGTTATTGAAGGAGGTGATTTTTGCTCAGAATTTATAATGAAAATGCAAAAAAATAATATCATAAGCAGAAATTTTATTTCAAATAGAAGGGATAAATGTAAAAATTGTCCAAAATTGGAAAGAATAGATATAAAACCTCAAAAAGAGGATATTAAATTAAATTAAGGAGTTTTACAATGAATAAGGATAGTTATAAAATTGCAGTTGTTACAAACAATGGCACTTCAGTAAGTCAACACTATGGCTCGTCAAGATTCTATGAAGTTTTCACTATAGAAGACAATGCTGTTATAAAACGAGAAAAAAGGGAAAAAGCTAATTTTCATGCACCCGGTCAACCGTATAATCAGCATTTACACCAACATCAGCATGGCAGTATTAATTCAATTTCCCCTGAATCCAATACAGGTATGATGCAAAAAGGACAAGGTTCAGGAATGGGACATGGCTGGGACCATCACTCGGAAGATAAACATAAAACGATGATTGGTAATATTTTGGATTGCAAATACCTGCTTGCAAGAGGCATGGGTTATGGTATATACAATCATTTGAATAATGCAGGTATTGAACCAATTGTTACAGATATTCAGTTAATTGAAGAAGCTGTTAATTCAGTGATTGACGGAACGATTGTAAATCATTCTGAAAAATTACATTAAAAACTAAAAAGAGGATAGGTGCATCAAGGGTGTCCATCATTTAAAAAAAAATGACTAAAATAAGTTTTATATGTCAATTGAAATCATATTAACAATAAGCATAGCAATTTTTGTAATTGCTATGCTTTATTCTTCGGTTGGGCATGCAGGAGCATCGGGGTATATTGCTATTATGACACTATTTGGACTTGCTTCGGAAGTAATCAAGCCAGCTGCCTTATTACTTAACATATTTGTTGCGAGTATCACAACCTTTCAATTTTGGCAAGCAGGGCATTTTTCTTGGAAAATATTCTGGCCATTTGCAATAACATCTATACCGTTTGCTTTTCTTGGAGGTTATTTGAATTTACCAACTCAAATATTTAAAATTATCATTGGTATTGTTCTTCTATATTCCGCTTTGCAATTCTTTATTCATAGTAAAGAGGAAAAAATATCGTATTTGCCAAATAAACCGATAGCTATTACCACTGGTGCAGGACTTGGTTTTCTTTCAGGACTGACAGGCGTTGGAGGCGGTATTTTCTTAACACCCTTACTGATTTTAATGAAATGGTCGAAAACAAAAACAGCTGCGGCAGTTTCTGCCTTATTCATTCTTGTTAATTCTTTATCGGGTTTATTAGGAAATATAACAAGTACAAAACAACTTCCTTTATTTACAATTCCTTTTGTAATAGCAGTGATTATTGGGGGTTCGCTTGGTTCATATTTAGGGAGTCGAAGATTTTCACCACTATTAATAAAAAGGCTCCTTGCAATTGTATTAATATTTGCAGGAATTAAACTAATTTTCACTTGATTTTTTTTTTAAGTTATTAATAATCTTTTGATTAGATAATTAAATGAAAATAATAAATAATTAACCTTAATTTATTATAACACGATGACTGATTTAGTCCTTGTTCAATTAATAAATTGGAAGATAATAAATTTTATACAATGATTTATAATATATCCACTTAATTTTTAGGAGTTTATTATGGGAAGAAAAGCAATCGAAATACTCGACATTGATGTCAACCAATTAATTTCCGTTCTTAATGCCACTCTTTCGGAAGAATGGCTGGCTTACTACCAATATTGGATTGGAGCGCGATTAATGGAAGGTCCCATGAGGTCTGAAATCGAACCGGAGCTAATGCTACATGCAACACAGGAATTCAATCACGCGGTTTTACTTGTTAACAGGATTATTCAGCTCGGAGGTACTCCTGTACTTAGTCCTTCCGACTGGATGGTTCTTGCACGTTGTGATTATGATGCTCCCACTGACCCTTATGTTGAAATTATTCTGGAACAAAATCTCAAGGGTGAGCGCTGTGCTATCCAAAGATATAAAGAGATTGCCGATTTTACTAATGGCAAAGACCATTCAACGTTTCAAATTGCTATAACAATTCTGAATGAAGAATTGGAACATGAGGAGGATATCGAAGGCTGGATAAATGATATAAATAAGATGAAGGAAGATTTTAAAAAAATCAGATTATAAAAAATCTAAGGGGGGATTAATAATATCCCCCTTAGATAATTTTAAATTATTTCTTTTGAATTGCTTCAAATGCTTTCTTTAATGAATCGGTATCGGCTTTTGATAAGGATTCGAGCATTTTTTGTCTATATCCTGCTTCATCATCTTTTTTCTTTTCGATGATTTCCCGGGGAATATCGAGGTTAAGTAATTGACAGACTTTTTCGATATAATTCTCAGGTTTAACGGGCTTTTCAAGATAAACCCCCGGTCCCTGCATCATCATTGTATCAAAATCCACCTTACCAAGTTCATCCCTTGCATGACCAGTAACAATAAGAACAGGAATTTTCAACCACTGTTTGTTCTTTTGTAAATCCCGATAAAATTTTATTCCCGAATGTTTCGGCATTACAAGGTCAAGAGATATTAAATCAGGAACCTGATTTTTTAAAATTTCCAATGCTTCTAATCCATCAGAAGCGAGTAGAACTTCGAAACCATAATTACTGAGGGCAGATTTTAGATAATTTCTCACATCAGCTTCATCATCGACAACGAGAACAGTCTTATTCAAATTTTTCATAGAATACCTTTAGTTTAATTTATTTTTTTAGATTCTTTTGCAATCGTTTCAAGTCTTTTCAACGGAAATATCATCCTGAAAGTCGAACCTTTATCAGGTATAGAATCAACTTCAAGTGTTCCGCCATGTTCCTTTACAATTTTATTGACAGTCAGTAAACCCAATCCGGTTCCTTTATTCCCTTTTGTAGTAAAGAAAGTTGTAAAAATTTGTTGAATAACTGCTGAATCCATGCCACAGCCATTATCACTAACCTCGAAAACCAAAGTTGCATGTTTGAATTTAGTCCTGATTTCAACTTTACCTTTTTTATCTTCTCTCATCATAGCGGCATCTATAGCATTCGATACAAGGTTTGTCAGACATGATTCGATACCATCGGGGTCCAATGGAAAATTATAAACGCTTTTACCAAGTTCGGAAATTAATTCGACATTTTGAGTCCTTGCTGTTTCATAATATAATTCCGTAATGTCCTTTACAATTTTATTTGGGTCAACAGGAACAAGTTCAGGAAGCCTGCCCTTTGCAAAACTTAAAAATCCTTTAACCAAATCCGTTGTTTTATTAAAATTTCTCTGGAGAATTTCCCAGCCTTCAACAATTCGGGAGGCTTCGCCTTGCCTCAAGCCTGTATCGACGATATACATTCCTCCTTCGAGTCCCATTAATACATTTTTTATCGTGTGGGCAAGGCCTGCAACCGTTTGGCCTACGGTACCTAATCTTTCAGCTTCCATTCTCTCTTTTTCCAGTACTTTTATTCTTCTCAAATCTTGAAAAAAGGCTACTCTGCCGAGAATATCTTTTTTACTTCTTAATTCCAATGCATTAAATCTTACGGGAATATCTTTACCGTTTGAATCAATGATTGTGGCTTCTTCCTTCTTTGTAATAATGCCTTTTTTATTTGGCTTTCCGAAAAATTCCTTCGGAAAAATACTTTTTAGGGAATTATAGACAGGTTTTTTATTTGATTGCCAGCTTAAAATATTCTTAGCAGATGAGTTCATTATAACAGTTTTATTTCTCTCATTTGTTGCGATTATCCCATCATCGGAATTTTCAATTAACGTTGCGAAAAAGTCATGGGATTTTCTTAAAGAATCCTGAAGCTCGGTGATTTCTGTAATATCATTTGCTATTTCCATCACCAATTGTACTCCTTTTTCATTTTTTGAAAGGGTCGATGTGTTAACAAAATATCTTGTTTCTTCTCCTGAAAAAGTAGTGCCTATTTCCGACGAAAAATGGTCGAGTCCATCCTTGAAAGTAAGTGCTGCCGGACACCTCCGGCATCTCCTACCCCTTTTTTTATACACTTCATAACAGTGCTTACCTTGTACCTCTCCAAATGTGTCCCTAAGCTTTTTGTTCGCTCGTATTATCCTATAATTTGTATCAATAATGGATAAATAACTCGGGACGTTTTCAAAGAAAATATTATATTCCCTCTGGAACTTTGTTGTCTCTGTTACATCTGTTGACATTTCGACAACATATTTTACTTTACCAGATTTATCTCTTAATGGTGCAAGATGCACAATATAGTGGCAAATTTTATTATTTTTATCAATGCCTGATTCGTTAGAGACTTTTGTAACACCTTGTTCAAATACTTCTTTTATCATGCAATGTGAACATTGAACGGAAGTTTTCTTATATACTTCATAGCATTTTTTCCCTTCCCAATCTCCAAAATATTCTCGAAAGTTGTTATTTGCCTGAATAATATTTAAGTCTTTATCTATGATGTCTAAATTAAATGGTAACAAATCATATAATTGTTCTGCTATTATTTCTTGTAATTCTTCCAACTAAATTTCTCTTAATAATAATCAATACCACAAATATATAAATATAAGTGATAATTTATTCCTAATACCTCTAACACTGTTATATTTATGATTGTTGTCATAAAATGAATAGAAATTAATTTATATTTTTTAAGTTATTGATTTTACACATTAATTATAAATGAACTATTAGAATAAAAATGAATTTATTTTTCCTGTTTTTATAACTAATTATATTTTATGAACTTATTAATACAACATATAAATCACATTTGATGGAAATAGTCTATAAGTACACTCTCTGGTTGACAATAGTGTTCCGATTATTCTTTATTTTGTAGTAAAGTTAATATTGTATTTTATTATGCTAAATAAAAGAATAAATTAATAAAAAATAACTATATGTATGTAATATTTTGTTTGGTATAGAATTATAATTTTCAATGAGTTAATTGTATTCTGAAATTTCTCATTTAAAGCAAATAAAATACAAGTATAAAAAAAGAATGTTAAGTCTTATAAATATATGGATATTTAAATAATTTACAAATAAGAAATATATTTTAATTTACTAACTGGAGCGAAAAAATGAATAATAGTAAAAAGAAAATTTTGGTTGTGGACGACGAACCCGACGTCCTAAAGTACTTGGAAACTCTATTTTCAGATAATGGATTTATAGTTTTTACAGCAGTTAATGGCGCTGATTGTATGTTAAAAGCATTGTGTGAAAACCCAGATTTAATCACTCTTGATATTTCTATGCCTTCAGAATCGGGGGTAAGAGTATTCAGAGACCTTCAGGAAAACGAACAAACAAAAAATATTCCTGTAATTATCATCACTGGAATTACCGGCGAATTCCAAAAATTTATTTCAACACGCAAACAGGTGCATCCTCCTATTGATTATTATGAAAAACCAATTGACAGAGACAAACTGCTTTTACGTGTTAAAGAAATATTAAAAATTGATTAATTATTTATTTTATTCCTATTGAGGAAAATATGTTCTATGAAAATCAAAAAAAGGCAGTTGAAATTCCTGATATGAAATATATTATCGATAAACCGCCTTTGGGTGATAGAGTTTCTAAATTTCTTGAAATTTTTGCTTCTATATTAGACCATAGCAATTACCGTATTGCACTCGAACATTACATACATGTATCGGCTAAATGCTCAAGATGTGCAAGCAGCTGCCATGTTTTCCAAACAACAAAAGATTTGAAAGATATACCCTGCTACCGTTCCGAATTACTACTCAGTATCTATAGGCGTTACTTCTCATTCGAAGGAAGTATGTTTGCAAGGATATTTGGAGGGTTTGAACTTACTGAAGAACATATTGATAAAATGGCTCATTCATTCTGGAACTGTACTGCCTGCCGTAAATGTGTCCTGGAATGTCCATCAGGCTTAGACCATGGAATGATGACTCATCTTGCCAGGTATATTATGGCAGAAATGAATCTTGTACCAAGAGCTTTAGTAGTATCAACAAGGGAGCAATTGCATGGTGCTACCGGAAATACTTCTGGAATACCTTTAGTTGCATTAAAAGATTCTCTTGAATTTCTTGAGGAAGAACTTAAGGAAATGCTGGAAGTTGATATTAAATTTCCCCTTGATGTTGAAAATTCGGAATATATATTTTTTGCACCTGTCTCCGATTATTTAATGGAGGCAGATACTCTGATGGGTATTGCTGCTGTTCTTCATGCCGCCGGAGTAAGCTGGACCATAGGTTCAAAATATTTCGATGCTATTAATTATGGCTTATTTTACAGTGACCTTGTTTTGGGGAGAGTATTAAGAAAGATACAGGAAGAAACTCAGAGATTGAAGGCTAAGAAAGTATTAATAGGTGAGTGCGGCCATGCCTCCCGTAGTGCGACCTTCCTTAAAACATATTGGCGAGGAGACGATTGCCCTGAAATTATTAATATCATGGAGCTAACAAATCAATTGCTCAAAGAAGGAAGAATCAAGCTCGACCCTAATAAAGTAACAGAACGGGTTACTTACCACGACCCATGCAATATTGTCCGCCAGGGATGGATAGTCGAACAGCCAAGAGAAATTATAAGAACTTTCTGTAAAGACTTTGTCGAAATGACACCGAACAGAACTGAGAATTATTGCTGTGGCGGTGGAGGAGGTACTGTCTCGATTGATGAAATTAGAAAGTACAGGACATCTATTTCCGGTTATAAAAAAGCTGAGCAAATAAGGAAAACCGGAGCCCATTATGTTATTGCTCCCTGTGCGAATTGCAAAAAGCAGATTCGGGAAACGATGGAAGATAATAAAGTTGACGGTGAACTTGTGGGATTGCACGATTTGATTTTAAAGGCAATAGTGATTGATTAGTATTTATTATTATTAGCTTATATTAATTATTATAAAGAAAATATATGAAAAAATTATTTTTATTTGTTATCCTAATCATTGGATTGAATAACATAACTAACATACATTTATATGCACATCATAAAACGATTAAAGGCAAAGTATTGGTTGCTAATGGAGGTTTAGAGCCTGTAGTTGGAGCAACTGTTAGAATCGCAAATACCGTGTTTGGTACTATTACGGATAAAGAAGGGAAATTCACTATCAGAAATGTTCCTGACGGGAAATTTGAAATCATTATTTCTGCAGTGGGTTTGAAAACTATTAAACATCCTATTGAACTGAAGCATATAGAAGGCGATGAATTGGAATTAGAATTTCAAATGGAAGAAGCTCCTATTCAAACAGCAAATATTATTGTTACTGCAACCCGAAGCGAAAAAATATATGAAGATATACCAATAAAAGTATCAACTATCGACGAAAAAACTTTAAACATAACAAATTCAAATAATATTAAAGAAGCGCTTAATTATCAACCTGGACTGAGAACCGAAATAAATTGCCAGAATTGTGGTTTCAGCCAGGTACGTATCAATGGAATGGAAGGTAAATATTCCCAAATACTGATTGATGGAAAGCCGATTTTTTCGACTTTAAATGGTGTTTACGGACTTGACCAAATCCCAACTGCAATGATAGACAGGATTGAAGTAATTCGTGGCGGCGGTTCTTCGCTTTATGGTGGCAATGCTGTTGCCGGTGTAATCAATATTATAACAAAGGAACCTTGTGCAAACAGTTACAGTATTGAATATAATAGTGCTTTTACGAATAATAAAATACCTGAATATTACATTAATTTAAATTCTAGCATAATTAGTGAAAAACAGGATGAGGGTTTAACATTGTTTGGCACGCTCAATCAAAGATATGAATTCGATGCAAATGGTGATGGATTTTCTGAAATCGGAAGAATGAATGTTAAAACATTTGGCGGAAGACATTTTTGGAAATTAGCTCCTAAAAGTAAAATCGTATCGGAATTTCATACTATTTTCCATGAAATACGGGGTGGCAATAAATTTGATGTACCACCACATGAAGCCGACGTTTGTGAAACTGTAAAAAATAATACAATTTTAGGGCAAACATCATATGAACAATATATCGGTGATAATAATAAGCTAAGTCTTTATTTATCTTTTCAAGAAACAAAAAGGAACAGTTATTATGGTGCTAATAAAGATTTAGATGCATATGGTATAACCGATAACCAAACCTATGCCGCAGGAGCGCAATATTACATTATTTTTGAAAATATTTTAGGTTATCATATTGTTACCGCGGGATATGATATTAATTACGATGCTATCAATGATTCTGCTCCGGCTTATAATCGTTCAATTCATCAAATTACAAATACTAATGGAATATTTATACAGGATGATTGGAACATATCTTCATTTCTAAATATTATATGGGGAGCGAGGTTTGATAAACACAACCTGATTGACAACTTAATTATTAATCCTCGGGCGAGTTTATTGTGGAAGATATTTGCCAATTTGTCTTTCAGAGCAACCTATTCAACCGGTTATAGGGCTCCACAAGCTTTCGATGAGGACTTACATGTAACTCAAGTCGGAGGTGAAAGTCTTGTTATTAAATTAGCTGATGACCTTAAACCGGAATATTCACACTCATTCAATATTTCCACCGATTATTCTTTAAAATTATTCAATATTCCTCTTGCGCTTTCACTCGAGTATTTTAATACAATTCTGGAAGACGCTTTTATCCTCGAAGATTATGGAACTGATATAAAAGGCAATAAAATTCTACTCAGAAAAAACGGAGATGGAGTAAAGGTATATGGTATTACAGCCGAAATTCAAAGTGAATTCAAAGAATTATTAACATTCCGTGCTGGCGTTACTTATCAAAACAGTCTTTATAATAATCCTGTCGAATGGTCATCCGGTGACACAGTCATTGGAACATTACCACAATCTTCTGATAAAATCTTTAGAACACCAAATTTATACAGTTTCTTTTTGACTTCTGTTAAAATCGTTGATGGCTTGAACCTATATTTATCCGGTAATTTCACGGGGAGCATGTATGTACCTCATTATGCAGGATATATTAAAGGAGATGAGTTATTAGATTCCAAAAATTTTATCGAAATTAATTCTAAGCTTTCATACGAAATTCTTCATTATCCAGATATTATATTAAGTATAGGTTGTTACAATATCTTTAACAGTTATCAAAACGATTTCGATATAGGTATAAATAGAGATGCCGGCTTCATTTATGGCCCGGCAAGACCTATGACAATTTTTTTCAGTATTAAAATCATTTAGAAATAATGGAAATTATATTTAAACCTATAGGAACAATTTATTCTCCTTTTAATGAGACAACAGGGATGCCAATTCAGCCATCAGCAGCCATCGGTATTCATGGATGTATAATCATGAATGATGAATTTATTGAGGGTATTAAGGATTTAGATGGATTTTCACATATTATTTTAATCTATTATTTACATTTAATAGAACACTCCCAGCTTTTAGTTAATCCGTTTATGGATTCAGTTGAGAGAGGAATTTTTTCAACAAGAGCTCCTGCCAGGCCCAATCCGATTGGACTATCGGTTGTCAGATTAATTGATATTCAAGATAACAACCTTATAATTGAAAATGTTGATATAGTGAATGGAACTCCATTATTGGATATAAAGCCCTACGTACCAGAATGTGAAAATTATGACGACGATTATAGAATTGGGTGGCTAACAGGAAATATTTATAAATTAAAAAATATGAAATCCGATGAAAGATTTAAATAAAATATTACAATCAAACAGCATAGAAGATTTATCAAAAGAAGAACTCTATGGCCTTTTAAAAATCTATGCCAAGAACTGGCTTGTCCACGATGGATGTTGGTTTTTATCGGTCGAGGAAAAGCATGGTATTGATGAGGCAATAAACATTGACAGGGAATCCTGGCGGAAATTTACGGTTATCGAAGCTAAAAGGATAAAAGAATTTTTGAATCTTCCTGATAATTCAGGTATTAAAGGTTTAGCAAAAGCATTAAAATTTCGGCTTTATTCTACAATCAATGAAGATAAGATTGTTATCCATGATAATAAAAATATGGATTATTATATCCGTACTTGTCGCGTTCAGGAAGCAAGACGCAGAAAGGGATTACAGGATTTTCCTTGTAAAAAAGTTGGGAATATTGAATACCGTTTTTTTGCTAAGACAATTGATGAAAGGATTGAAACAGAATGTATTTCGTGTCCTCCTGAAATAACTGATGATAATTATTACTGTATCTGGAAATTTACATTAATAGAAAGGGATTAACATGGAAAAGCTCTTGATATTCGGTTGTAAAAAAGCTATGAACGATGCATGTATAGCTTGTTCACGTTGCCTTGTCGGATTCAATCGCCGTGAGGGTGAATTCTCGCAATATAAAGAAAAAGAGGTTGAACTTATTGGATTGCTTAACTGCGGAGACTGTCCCGGTGCGATTGTTGTTACACGTCTTGCACAATTCAGCTTGTGGAATAAACAAATGAATGAGAAGCCGACTAAAATTCATATTGCCCCTTGTGTTATTGACCATTGTCCTTATAAGGACATAATCATAAATAAAATTAAAGCAAAGTCAGGGATTGAGGTTATTGAAGGTACACATCCTTATATACCTCAAAATATTTTTGGTTAAATAATAAATATGATATGGAAGAATTATTAAATTTTGCGAAGGGTCCGCTCTTCAGGTTTTCATTTGCCATTATGATTTTAGGACTAATAAGGTTATTTGTTTTATCTTTAATTAACGGATTAGAAGCAAAGAAAAAAGCTCGGGATAAATCTATTCCAAAAGGATATGTAAGAAAAATGACTTTCGGTTTTTTATTTCCTCTCAGAGCATTTCGTGTTAAGCCAATTTATGCCTTTGTTTCAATATTATTTCACATTGGACTCTTATTCACACCTATATTTCTTTTTGACCATGCTTTGCTATTTCAAAATTCAATCAAAATTAGCTTGATAAATTTATCTTTGTCGAAACAGGTAGCTGATTGGATGACAATAACAACAATAATAACAGGAATATTACTCTTCATCATAAGGATTAGCAGTCAAACTTCAAGATTTATAAGTAGGAAGCAGGATTATTTATTGCCCCTGTTGTTGCTCATTCCATTCATTAGCGGTTTAGTATGTGCTCAATTAACAGTTGAACCGGATGTTTATAATGCTTTTATTTTGATACATATTCTTAGTGGTTGCTTGATTTTTATACTAATGCCATTCACGAAAATAGCTCATTGCATTCTATTGCCATTGAGCCAGTGGATAACAGCCAGGGCTTGGAAATTTCCTTCGGAAGCCGGGGAGAATGTAGTGATTGATTTAGGGAAAGAAGGGGAAACATTATGAAAGCAATTCTAACTGATATAACTAAATGCATTGGTTGTAATGAATGTGTAAAAGCTTGTAAGGTAACCAATAACCTACCTCCTGATAAGCCGAGGGAGTGGCAGAAAACAGATGGTTTATCTGCAAGCAACTGGACATCGGTATTGCATAATGGAAAATATAATTTAAGAAAGCAATGCAGACATTGTGTTGAACCTGCCTGTGTTTCGGTGTGTCCGGTAGGTGCATTGCATAAAACTGAAACAGGTGCTGTTGTTTATGACAGTGATAAATGTCTCGGATGCCGCTATTGCATGATGGCTTGCCCTTATGGCATTCCGAGGTATGATTGGGATGAGCCGGTTCCTTATATAAAAAAGTGTATTTTGTGTTATCACAAAATAAAAGATGGTACAATCAGCCAGCCTGCCTGTACTTCTGCATGCCCAACCGGTGCTACTATCTATGGTGAAAGAGATGAACTTCTGAAGGAAGCAAGACAAAGAATCAATGCTGAACCGGATAAGTATTTGGACACTATTTATGGAGAAAAGGAAGTTGGAGGTACTAATGTTCTATACATCACAGCAAAAGACTGTCCATTGGATTTTCTGCTTTACTACAATAATAGAATAGAAAAAGGTAAGGAACTTGCAGGAATGCCTGATTTGAATGAAGCAATTCCAATCACAACAAAATGGGCTATGGGAGCTGTTCCATTTGCCTTCCTCGGCATGGGTGCATTGATGAGTGGTATATATTGGGTAATTAATCGAAGGAATAAATTGCAAAGCGAGAATCAAAAAGAAAATCAAAAACAAGAGGACGAAAATGGATAGGATAAATAAAGCGAAATTAATTCTTTGGACAATTCTGGGAATTGCAGGTGCAGTTGCTATAACCCGTTTTATTTTCGGGCTTGGTGTTACGACAAATTTGACTGACAATACACCATGGGGGTTTTGGATCGGCTTTGATGTTATGGGAGGTGTTGCACTTGCCGGGGGCGGCTTTGTAATTGCAGCTTTTAATTATATTTTTGGAAAAAAAATATTACATCCGATAGCAAGGGCTGCTATTTTGACTGCCTTTCTTGGCTATGTTGCCGTTGCGATTGGATTACTTTTTGATTTGGGCTTACCGTGGAACATTTGGCACATGATAATTTATTGGAATCCTCACTCACCATTATTTGAGGTTGGCTGGTGCGTCATGCTTTATTTGACTGTTCTTACTCTTGAATTTACTCCGGTCGTACTTGAAAAATATCCTAATATTAAATTACTTTCAATAATACATGGATTTCTTTATAAAATCAGAATTCCACTTGTAATTCTTGGAATAATGCTATCCACTTTACATCAGTCTTCACTTGGCAGTTTATTTTTAGCTATGCCATATAGGTTACATCCATTGTGGTATTCACCAATTATTCCTGTTATTTTCTTTTTCTCGGCAATTTGCCTCGGGTTTATGATGGTCATGGTGGAAAGCATGACTTCAAGCTACTTATACAGGAAGGAGCAGGAAATTCATATCCTCGGAAAAATCAAGAAGTATGCTTCCTATATGCTGATATTTTATTTATTTGTAAGATTTGCTGATATAATTATTCGTGGTGCAGGTTCTTTCCTTTTTAGTTTTAGTTGGGGAATGTCTTTGTTTTGGATTGAGATTCTCCTATCATGCATTATACCATTAATTATATTTTCTATGCCAATTAAAAAAATAAAAATATCTATCCTTTATTTCGGGGCTTTTATAGGTGTTGTTGGTGTCGTTTTCAACAGACTCAATGTTGGTGGAATTACTCATCTGAATAATTTAACCGAAATTGGTTCATTCTATTTTCCATCTTTGATGGAATTTTCAATTTCAGCCGGTGTGGTTTCTGCCGCAATGCTAATTTTTTTCTATTTTGTTGAGAATTTTAAAGTGTGGGAAGAATCTCCATTTGATAATTTAGTAATAAATAAAGCATCCAAGTTTAATTCATTCAAAGTATATTTAGGTTCAAATCCGATAGTGAATAGAACAAAATTCTCATTTTCTTTTATTTTTGCATTCGGATTAACTTTTGCTCTTATATCAGGCGGGGAGATTCACAGCAGTGGTTTCGATAAATCACCCGTTACAAAAGCACGCGGAGCGGATACCCTATTAATTGATGGCAACAGGGATGGATATGGTGTTGTTTTCGCTCATGTCAATCATCAGAAGCTTGGTTATACATGCGGCTACTGCCATCATATTAATAAACCTGATGATAAAGCAACAGGGTGTTATGAATGTCATGATGATATGTATTTAATTGGGGATGCTTTCCGGCATGATTGGCATTCTTCTTCAAGCGGTGCAAATCTTGACTGCTTCAAATGTCATAATAAATCTGTGAGTAAGGGAATGAATTTCAAATTTTCAAATAAAAAAGCCACTCATATATGTCAGAATTGCCATAATAAAATAATTCCCTTAGATTCAAGAATAAAGATATTGAAGACATACAAATCGCTGTCTTATACAGATGCTATGCATTCATTGTGTATTAATTGCCATGAACAAAAATTACATACTGATAGTTTATTGAAACAGATAAAACCTAACTTAGCTCAGTGTTCAAAATGTCATAAAAATTTTAGTGTTTTTAAAAAAGATAAAAAGCTTTTTCAAGGAAAAAAAGAGAATAAATGGGTAGTCGTTCCATAGAAATATTAATGCATTACTTAAACTTATTAATACATCAATAACATTTTTGAAAATATTTTTTTCAAGACTATCTGTATAAAATATCTTCGATTACATTTTCAGGCTAAACGTTCTATTTTTGAATTTTTTTCTTTTTATAATAACTTGTTAATGTGAGTTCGATATAAGAATTTGAATAAATTCAATCCTCCATATTTTTGTAAAGCATCAAAAAAAAGAGGTGAAATTATCATGCAAAAAAATGAATCACTTGTTATACAAATATTTTACGAAATTGATGATTATTCAAAGAAATTTCTCAAATATTTAAAGGCAAACTTATTTGTTGTGGTCAACGATAGAGAATATAAATAAAGAAGCTTAATCTAAATAAATAGTATTTAATTGAGGATTTTCCAAATTCTGAAAAACCTCATTTGATATGGTCAATTCTTCATCTTCAATTATCAAAAAATCTTTTAATTTCCAAGACATTACTTTATAGAATGAGATAAATACTACTTTAAAGAGTGTTTTCAATTCAGATGAATTGCACATATAAGAAATTTTATGTGTTGAAAAATTTTAGTGAAATTTATTTTTATTTCTTATTGAAACAGAAAATATTTTAGTATATTTGTTCTCTTAAAAATTAATTCGAGAATCTATGTAAATAATTGACATTTTAGGTAAAAAATAGAATTTAAGCGTAGTCTTACTATCGTTCTTGATAGAAAATCGTCAAAATAATAGCACGAGAACGGTAAGAAGGCACGCCCAGATAACTGGGCGTTCCCTTTTTGCTTTCGTGCAGGGTGTTTGACGATACCTCTATCAAGAGTAAAATTGTGGAACGCCTTTTTTATTTTAATATCATCCTTACAAAGATTAATATCATGTTCAAATATATTTTTATTAACAATATTGGAGAATCCTATGAAAACTTTATTTTCAATTTTTGTAATTCTTGTTTTTACTATTACCCTTACTTTTTATTCTTATTCGCAAAACAAATTAATCCTAAAAGATGTATTCATCCTCGAAAAGAATTTAAATGAAATTCAAAAAAACGGTGTATCTATCCTGCTTTTGAATCACTCAATAAATTTCAAGAATCTCAATAATGTTTCAGAATTAATCATGAAGAATTTTCCAATAAGTAATGTTCAAACATCTGATGTTAAATTAAAATTGACTAATTCAATAATTGATAACAAAACACTGATTACAACTGGTGATAACATCAGAATGAATCTACCATTATTAAGCAGATTCAAAGGCACTATTTTCGGTGAAGTCAATTCAGAAGTATTTATTACATTCATTGATAACACAATGTATTGTAATATCAAAAGAGAAAATAATGAAGAATTTACAATTTTACCTTCAACAATAAATCAAAATGAATACATCATTTCAGATAAAACTAATAATATCTCCGAGATAGCCATGAACTGTGGTTCTGTCGAGCCAATTGATTTAGCAAATAACATGATGAAGTATAAAAAAGATAAGATTTTATCAGATAAGACACTTCAAGTTGATATTGCAATTGATATGCAGTATTACTGGTACAGTATAAAATTCCCAAATGACAGTATTAAAATCAGAAATTACATCTTATCAGTCTATTCAATGATTTCATATATCTATGAAAAAGAAATGAATATAACAGTTCACATCCCCTGGTTGCATATCTGGACAACGCAAGACCCATATAATTCTTTAAATCCGGGTGTGTTAATCAACAATTCAATTATTTCTAATTATTGGAAGACAAATAATCTAAGTGTTCAGGCAAATCTCGTTCATGTGATTAATGCACATGGCGAAGGTGGTGTTGCCAACTATAATTCACTTTCGGGAGCATTCGGTGGAATACATGACGGAAACAGATGGGGGCCATTTGCTGGACTTTCAGTTCATGGCGACATGTATCTCTTACCTTTTGAATCTGATAGTCTATTAAGATTTGATTTTGATGTTCATACAATAGCTCACGAAATGGGACATAATTTTAACTGTCCGCATACTCATAGTTGTTCATGGAATCCTATGATAGATACTTGTGCAACAGATGAAGGTATAAGCGGCGGTTGTCTTAATTCTAATCAACAGAGAGTAAGAAATGATGGCTCAATTATGAGTTATTGCAGAGAGATTAACAATTGGGTATCTAAAATGACATTATTAGCAAGACCTGCCCTTCTAATTAGAAATTATGCTGAATCGTGCAATCTAAAAGAAGCAAATTCAAATACGAATAAACCAACAACTGTTCCTATACTTGTTAGACCAAAAAAAGATACATCAGATGTTCCAATTACACCTACATTTATTTGGAAGTCAGACAATATAAATTATGATATAATAGAAGCATATCATTTTCAACTTTCTACATCAGATAATTTTTCTTCATTTATAGTTGACACAATTATTAATGACACTACATTCTTTTTATCATCACTAAATGAAGGAACAGATTATTACTGGAGAGTAGCTACAAAAAATTATTTTGGGGAAAGTCCTTTTTCAAATACTTGGAAGTTTACAACAGAATATAGTGTACCGGATGCACCTGAACTACTTTCACCACAAACAGGCGATACAATTTTAATTAAGCATGATACAATTGATGTTCATGGGGATATAACTGTAAAGGACACAATAATTGGTGGTCAATTTATCTGGAGTGGGAAAAGTTCAATAGACTATTATCAGTTACGAATATCAACTGAGAAATATTCAGATGTCTTTGTAATAGACAGCACTGATATAACTGATACAACTTATCAATCTTCATCAATTATGGTACTTGAGCCAAAGCAATATTATTGGCAGGTGAAAGCTTATGGTAAAGGCGGTGAAAGTGAATGGTCGAATTATGGCAGATTCAGAATAGTAGTAGAAACATCAATAACAGGTGTAGAAGAATCGGCTAATAAGAATTTAGAAGTAAATATTTATCCTAATCCTGCAAATGATAAACTGAATATCATGCTCATTTTGCCATACAATTCAGAGATTACAATTGCTGTACATGATATATTAGGAAATAGACTATATCAGGAAATAGGTGAAATAAAACAATCAGGTTCAAATATTATTACAATACCTATAACCAATTTACATTCAGGTTTATTCAATATTCAGATAAGAACAAATAAAGATAATATCATCAGGACATTTTGTGTATTCAGGTAATTAGTAGAGTTCATACATTAATAAATTATTGTTTAATATATTTGGAGGAAAACTATGAATCAGTTTGATTTGAAAACTGTCCCGCAAGAAGAGTTGGTATCATTTTACGGTCTTTTATTTTCGGCAGGTAATTCTGATAAAGAACTTGATAAAGAAGACTTATCTGCAATTTATGAATTGATAGATTTGGATTTACTTGACTACCAGCATAAAGAGATTGTAAAAGATTTCATTCTTAAACCACCCGATACGGATATTTGTTTGAAAACTTTATCTAACGGCACAGAGGAATTGAAATTTTCTGTATTAGTGGGTATTGTAGAAGTCGCACTTGCTGATGATGTTATAGTAGATGAAGAGATGTTATTTCTTAACAGAGTTTGCCATGAATTAAATATAACACAGGAACAGTTAGAAGCTATAATCAACTTTATTAAAGAAGGTAAAAGAATACAAAGAGAAGGTCTTGACAACAATGCAGCCGAACTTGCATTGAAAAGTGCAGCCAGTGGATTGACAGCTGTCGGTGTACCAATAGCAGCCGTTTATTTTAGTGGAACTGTTATTGGTTTAAGTGCAGCCGGAATAACATCCGGGCTTGCCACTTTAGGATTAGGGCTTGGTATGGTTCCGGGTATAGGAGTGGCTATCCTGATAGGAACAGGAATATTTGTTAGTCTAAAAGCATTATTCGGAGACAGCAAAAAGAAAAAGGAAAAAATTATAAGAGGTGAAAATGAAAGAAAATCACAGCTTGTTATTAAAAATCTACATGAAGCAATAAACAAAATAATTAGTAAAATAGAAGAACTGCAAGTAAAAGCACTTCAATCTGATGCCAATGAAAATGCTATCAATGAGCTTAAAGAAAGACTTCTAAAACTTAAAAAGATAGTATTACAAAAACAAGGAATAGCTTATGTTCAGTAATAAGGAATTGATTGAACTAAAGTCTATTCTTGTTGCACAACGTAATATCATGCTCACGGTTAAAATGGCTCTTAATGAGATTGAAAAAAGCATTAATAGTAATTCAGTTCATCAGCAAGCAATTGTTGAATTAAATTCTGATTTAGACTTCATCGAGAAATATGTCGACCTGTTAGATTCAACTGATATTGAATTTTCTGATGATGACATATCAAAATATTATACAGAAACAAATAAGAAATATACAGCAGACATTGAGAAATTAACATTTGAGAATTGGAAACAATTTGTTCGTGATACGACTGCTTATAATATTCGGAACAATCTTAACTTATTTTCACCCTATGATTCAATGCTGACTGATGAAGATTTGAAACTATTAAAATCTGATAATTATCATAAGCAATATCAATGGGATAAATGGGATTATATTTTTGTCGGTTTTGCCGGTATTATAGCTTCGATAACAGACCATTTATTTGTTAAAATTCCAATTGATTTAACCGCAGGTAAATATATTGGTCAATCAGGAAGTGAAATTACTAAAAAGTTAAGAGACATTCATCTCCCGGATAATATTCAGAAGTGGTTAGAGAATTTTTCTAAAGTACCTTATGATGTTGTGAATGATGGTTTAGAAGGTATGGCAGGTAGAACACACCGAATGCAGTCTTTGGGACATGACCCTATTCTTGGATTCATTTTTGGAATAATAGATATTTACAATGGCAGTTTAACAGGTTTTTCATATAATAGTAAATCAAAACTACATACACTTACCACAAAAATAGTTTCAAAGAATCAATCTATAAGTTTAACAAAGGCATTTTTATTACAACTTGGACATTTATTATCTGATGTTGGAACAAAAATGGGTATTCAGCCACCCTTTTTTACATTATTTCAAGGTATTAATTTTAAAAATAAATTCTCGCCTAAAAATAGAACAATCGGAGAAATTGCACGTTGGATGTATATAAACGGATATGATTTTAGACATTTTCTAACTATGGGTGTTACCCCTGGTACAATTGAAATTATTCTTAGAACATACCTAATGATACGCCATTATTTTGAAAAAGGTGAAATTGAATTTAAATTAGCAAATAATCCGAAATATCGCAGTATGCTATTATCAGCACATTCAATAGCATGTTTAAGCAATGCAGGAAAGGTAGCTATATATCAAGCTAATCCTCTGGCTATTAATTATACTGAATGGTTAGCACTAATCAGGTATTTAGTCCCATCATTGAAATATTGGGTTTTTGATAAAACAAGATTAAAACTTGAGTACATTGAAAAAATCAATGAAAATGGTTGGTCTGAAATAATTGTGGAATCAAATATTATTCTCAATAAAATAATTTCAACCGAATCAAATAGATTTGAATTGGGAAGGACAAATTTATTATAACTAAACACAGATTTCGCCAAAAGAATATTTAAAAGTGAAGTGAAATATATGGAAAAAGAATCAACCGAAATAAAAGGTATCCGTAACCAACATTATTTCTTTGTTCAAAGTTTTCTATACGATTATATTTATAGGCATCCTTTTGCGAGTTTAGAATTTTTTACAGGTGTAATAGAGCTACATTCAGTGGAGGAATACTTAAAAGGGATTTGGGATTTTACATATACTGCAATTCGAGATACTATTCCGAATGTTGAAAAAATTGAAATTGATAAATTGCCATATACAGTAACGGCAATAGATGAATTTAGGACAATTGTTGTAATTACCCTGCCTGAACCACAATCTATGACTGAATCTTATTATGTTGCTATTTATTATCAACATGAAGATAAGAAATCTGACCCGGTATTTCGGTATTTTACACTTGAATACCACCACAAAAATAAATCGGCTTTTTGTGAATTGACAGATGATGGGCATAGTCTTTTTGGGTTTCACAAAATTCTAAGTGAAGATGAATTTATTGAAGAAATTAAAAGTATTGTTATTGATTAAGAATAAAAATTATGTGGCGTAAAAGAAATTCGGAAGGAATATGGATTGAAAAGGTCAATCAACTTGAGCAATCTGCAGAAGTAAATTTGCATGATATGGTTATTGGGTTCTTTAGTGGAAACTTGCTTAATAAGGAAAATTTACGAAAAGTGATAATGGATGTATTAGAATTTGCTGATAGCCACCGTGACACTTTTTGTAGTGAAAAAGAGGAAGATAATAAAGAAATAATTGAGGTAAATTCAAAAGAAAATACTACTACTATAACACTATCTACAAGTTTTGTTTATCTACGCATTGCAGAAACAATAGTCGAGGAACTTGGAGATTTAGAACTTGCTTGTCAGGTGTATAAGCAGTGTGAAGAACTTGCAGTTGATGTTGCAGACTTATCAGATTTGGCTGATTCAATTTTGCTGCATTTAAAAGATGAAAAATGGTATGAGATATTAAAAACAAAGGCTAATTCTATGGTTAAGAATTATAAGGATATTTTGGCTATTCAGATGGATTTGATTGATAATTAGAAATTTTGCAGATTTCGGAAAATATGAAAAATCAGATCCGGCTATTTTTGCATGGTATCAGTTTTATCTGATTTTCTGTCGTACCAAAAAAATAGTATCGCTATTAAATTTTGGAAAAAATTAGGTTTGATATTTTATCATATTTTCTACTAAAAATTTATTAATTTATACTTCATAAATAAAATAATGATATTTATTTTTAATTACATCAAATGATCTGGTATAGTTAATGTAAGAAAGTGTTTGTATAAAACAGAAAATAGTTCACATTTGATGATAAATTGTAAAAGTATATAGTCCAAAGTTAATAATATTATATTTGCTATTTTATGGATGACAAAAACCAAAATAGAATCATTGATGTTCTTCTGAAAGAATACGAAGACAGAAGAAATGAAAATTCTTGGCATACAGAAAGATACCATAAACAAATAAAATTCGTAACAATTTATTTCTCCATCTTGATTTCAATTATTAGTTTATTATCAAATCTTAACAATAAGGAAATTTTAAACAAAGCAATTATTATTGAAAATTTATCAATTAATTATGATATTATCATCTATATAATTCTAATTGTAGCTCCTGTTTTAGGTTTCTATTTATTTACCGTTGTATTAGATGCTTTATTTATGTTAGCTATTAATGGCATAAGAGCAGGTATTATCGAAATAAAAATTAACAAATTAGTAGATAATAGCATACTTGTTTGGAATCATAAGATAATATCGAATTTATTTTCACTTGATAAAACACATTATAAATCTTGGATTAAACCAAATTTATTATTATCAATATGGGTCTTTATCATTTATTTAGCAGTCAATATATCTTTTTGTATATTTTGTTATTATTCTGCAAATAGTATGTTTTTTATATACTCATATATTTTAATAGCTTTAACTATATTTCACTTATATCAATTTCTTGCTTTTCACTTAATTGGTGTGCAACATATTTCAGATGAAATTCATTTAGAATCAGAAGAAGCAGTTAGTAATTTTAATATTCATAAATTTAATGCTGATATACCTGTATTGGTAATAATATTATCAATTATGATTGGTTACATTCCAATGCTATTATTTAGTATTCAGTCCAAATCATTTCTTCCTTCTATTTATTACCAATTTCCATTTTCAACAAATATTTCTGTATTAGTTGGTGATTTATTTTTTATACCTTTATTTAATTTTTACTTTCTAAAATTAATTATTAATGTGAGGAATAAAATAAAAGTTTTAATTATCCCATTAATAGTAATATTCCTATTTTCTTTATTAGCCCAATTTTTTATTCATTGGATATGGATTTCAGATTCTTATTTAGGATTTATGGATCTTTATTTAAATAAGCTTTCTTTTGCAGGTTGGTGGCATCTTTTTTACTCAGTTATTGAAACTACTGCAATATTATTATTTTTATTTATTGCTTGGAAGTTTAGAAAATTGGAAGATATTATTAAAATCAGTTTTAGGGGTTTTATTATTTTTACAATTTATTCTTTTCTTAGTATAATTGATTTAATAATTCAAGAAAATTTTGTATATAAATCTTATAATTTTACTTTGTTTCTATATCGATATTCAGTTGTTTTTATAAAATTAGTTTTGGTAGTTATCATCTTAATTGGTTTAAAGATGAGGTATAATAAACTCAAAAAGATATAATCAATTATTTTAGAACTTCAAAACCTAATACATCAAAATTTTGCTATAATTTCTATATATTATTCTAATACCTATAATAAACAACCATCACTAAATGCTTGGGTATTTACCAAATTCAAAATTTTGATGTATTATTCTAATATCTCAACTTCACTTTAACTCTTCCTTTTCGTTTTAAACAACTTTTCAAACGTCTCTGAACTGACAGTTGTAATTGTGTGTTCTCGTTCATCCTGACTAACGGTGTCGTTTATTTTAAACGTTTTTAAACATTGAGTATGTGAATTATTCTCTGAATTTTCATTTACAATTTCCGGGTGATAAGTATTACTATTGAACTCATACAAATATAGCTTTTTCTCTTGTTCCTCTATATTATGGAACTCAAGTTTTAAAGGTAAACGAATACCATGTAATCTATAGCCGACTTCGAGTATTTTATTTCTTGTTTTAATTACATCTTCAATTGAAGGGTCAAATATCATGATTGAATCATGTATAGTTGCATAGAACATATTTTCTGGCATTTCTTTCAATAATGTGTGAATCCATATTTCTGATTCCATTTTCTGTATTCTTTTAGCAAGTTCAGAACCACCAGGGTTAATCCAATTAACAGGATGATTTTCTAACAATTCTAATCTTTGTTTTTCGGTTATCAGTGCCTTAAAGAATTTAGGATAAGCAGTCGAACAATATTTAGCAAATTTTCTTATCTCCTGTATTTTATCGTTACCGTCTTTAAACTTTAGAGTATAAGCACCATTACTTTTTGTAAAAAGGAGTGTGTCCATTATTCTTTGTTTAACCCACTCTCTTGTTTCATTCATATCATGTGCAATAGTGTCATACAATAAACCTGATAAACAAAGCTGTTTTACTTCGGGTTCTATTTCGTATTTATTACTTTCCAAATACAAACAGAGCATCAACGGTTGCGTATTAGAGCCATCAATTTCAATTTTCTTGTTTAGAACCATTCCTGAACATATATCTTGTATATAAAGAAATTTTCTTAGTGCCTTTGGAAAAGATGTCAAGACTGTATTAAACCTTGAATTTGACAACGAAACAGACAAATTATGCAAGAAACCATGATGTATCTTATTAACTGAATCTAAATAGTAATTTACCTTTACCATGATATTCTTTTGTTGGTTTTTAGGCTTTTTATCATTTTCTTCAACCCATATCGGCTCTTGTTCAGTTATCCATTTATCAGCTTCTTCCTTATCAATAAACAGACATTGTAGGTTATCGTATTGCTGATGTAAGTAGGGTTTTAATTTTAGATACCTGTTCTTATAGAACTTTTGCTTGATATTAATTATCTTCTTGATTACTCCCTTGTATTTGTATGGATAGATGATAGATCTTTCAAAGAAGTATTTATCTGCAAGCTTGAACTGATATGACCTATTACCGGGTGAATAGAAACCTGATTTTTCAATTATACCTAATTGAATCAATCTCTCAACAGATTTGATGTAATAATCGGAAGAAAAGATTGCACGCAATAAGTCAGAATGATAGCCAATTGCAGGATTCTGTTCTTCAGTGTCTTTGTAGATATGGTTTTGCAGTTTCAAATGCGTGATAAACAAAAGTGCATTTTCAAGAAGTTTAGGGTTTTTGAACGTAATATCATTTTTTAAAATAGCCATGATACTATCTGGCACAATGGCTGCGAAATTAGTGTTTTCATAGAACATGATTTGTTTTCTTTTTTTTAAATTATCTTCTTCTTTATATATTCTTTTCTTAAAAGAAATATCAATTGAAGCATGATATTTTGAAAAAACGAAGACATATAGGTACAGGAGATTCGGAAGGTTATCTATAATATCAACTTCAATAAGCAGTAGTAAACATAAGGCAACTTTAGTTACTTACTATCTATATATGCCTTCGTTTTTTGGGTAGTTATTCTTTTTAAAGAATGAATATTATGCTCATACTTCAATTATACAAGAGCCATTAAACAATTTTCCCGTATTGATATGATGATAAATTAGATAAACTACCAAGTCATTGACAACTATTAATAAGAAGTGTACAATGGAATAAAATTTGTATCAATGCTTTCTTGTAAGGCTAATCAGTAGATTTATCAGAATAATCGGAAACTAATAATTTAAAAGATTCATCAATTATTTTGTCGGCTTGTTCCTCATTGAATTCTCCATTCAAAGTAATTTCGACAGACTTTTCGCTGTCCTTTATTCTTAAACATATACTTTGGGTTTTGTCAGATATTTTGCCGTCTGAATCAATTTTTTTTATTGGCAATTTTACTACGCTTTTCCAGAGAAATTTAATTCCTTTTTTTAATATATCATAAGCAAGATTGACAGTAAGACCACCAAAAATAAGTTCAATATAATGTTGATTAAAGTATAAAATAATATCTGAAATTTCTATACCACTAAAGCAGTAATGTTGTTTTGTTAATTTTTCTCTAATGATAATTATATCAAGTTGTTTATCAAGTTCTAACTTCATAAAGTCATCAATCAATTCTTCGGGTATGTAGTCCTGATAAACGATATTCAGACATTGTTTCATAGTATATCTATCTTTGTTGAAGAAATGTTTATGTTGCAATAAGTTTTATTAATTGGTTATTTTACCAGATTATTATTTTTTAACTTATGTGTCTTCATCATTATCAACACTTTAATTCTATAAAGTATCATATCTATTATTTCTTTCATTCTTTTTATTCATTCTACTTCTAAGAATCAAAATTAGTATAAATATTATTTGGAAGCAAAAACTATTAATGATTTCAAATATTAAACTTAAAAATAGAATATTTGCTAATTGAAAGATACCTCGATTGACAAATTATTAATAAAATATGGTGGTAATCATGTCTGAATGCTTGGTTTTGATTTTTTCTTCTTTTCCAACTCTTTTTTCTTCAAATCTTCTTCTGTTATCTCGATATTAATAATATCAGCTACCTCATCTTTTTTCTTGCTTATCAGGTTTGCATAAATTTCTGTTATAGCAACAGATGAATGCCCCATTATTTTTGACACTGTATAAATATCAACACCCCGCGATAATGCCAGGGTTGCCCAAGTATGACGGGAAACATGGAAGTGGATATACTTTTGTATTCCGGCTTCAATTGCAATTTCTCTTAATTTATCATTGATAAAAGATTTTGATTTTGGTAAATTAAATACAAAGATGTCTGAAGGATGTTTTTCTTTTTGCTTATTATAAATATCAATTGCTAATCTTGATAACTTAATGTTCGACACACCTTTTGTTTTTTGTTGTCTGAAATAGAGGTAGGCATCATTTTCTTTATTAAAATTAACATTTTTAAACTCTAATGCTCTTATATCACCCAATCTCAACGAGGTCTGTGAAGAAAAAATAAAAGCGTTTTTAATATCACTATATTTTGTATCAACCATAATAAATTTCTTGAGTTCATCTTCATTTAAGAATTCTCTTTTGGATTCAATCCCTTTAATACGAATTTTACTTGCGGGATTTGTTGGTATAATATTATCACTGACAGCACGATTAAGGGTAGCTGCGAAAACGGTCATATAAGTTTTAGCAGTTTGATTTACTAATTTATTCTTTCCAACTAAGTCTAAGAGATACTCTCTGAACTTCATGCAAAATTTTGTATTGATTGAACTAAAATTCAAGTAGCTACTTTTAGTTTGTATTTTTACAAATTCTTCTAATTTTCTTAATGCTCCATTATATGAAGGGAGTTTATTTTTATTACTTATATTTTTAAAATAATCTAAAAAGTCTGCATCAGTGATTTTCTTATTCAATTTAAAATTGTTTTTATCTCCGAGATACTCCTGTTCGAGCATATCACGTTTTAGTTCTGCTTCATATAATACCCTTTTATCTTCTTTAGTAATGAACTCTTTACCGCTTACTTTCAAATTAAGAAATGTACGTTGCCGTTCCTTGTCTATATTATATTCAACATACAAACTAAAACCTTCGGGTAAATTATTGAGATGAATTTTCCCTTTCTTACTTTGATTTAATCTTTTAATTTCGTCCTTTAGTTTTGGCATATTTAGTTATTTTTTTTATATATATGTAATGAATTTATATTTACAAAAATAATGAGTTTTTAACTAAGGAACAATAGTTAAACATACATTTACATACATTTAAAATAATAATAAAATGATGCTAATAGAAAGTGAATATTTATCAATATCAGTAAGTAATTGAATTACAATAATAATAAATAATAATGTATTTCTATATCGAACATTATGTTTTTACAGTTTACTAATTTCAGGGTGTAGTGAGAGAACTCTCGTGCAGGTTCGACTCCTGTTCCGGGCACTGAATTGAAAAATAAGACACTTGCGAGTGTCTTTTTTTCGTTATTGATGAAGTCGGAAAAACATGTCCAAGTACAAACCACGTACAAATCTGAAATAGTTTAAGAAAATCATTGTTCTACTCTTGGCTGATTCAATAGTCAACGTTAATTAGGACAGCGTAATTATTCATTAATCATAATTTTATCGCATAGGTCTGAAGGCAGTCGAGTTGAGGTATTCCCTGTGCCTCATGTCCAAAATCTCGTCAACAGGTATATTTTCGAGCAATGAATATTTCTCGGCAAGTGGTTTCATCTTGATTCCGATGTCGGATATGCAGTAATAAAGCAGAATGCATAATTCGAAATTCGAGAGATGGTCGTGGAAAAGATTAGTGTATAGCCATTTGTTTTTGATTTCGCTCGAATCGATGAATTTGATGATGTTATGTACATTCCTGAGGTAATGCCCCAGCACTTCTTGGTGGCGGTTGAAAAAGTTCAGGAATGCTTCGTTGATTGTTCCTTGTATATCCTCTTTATCGGGAAATGTACCGCCGACTATTTCTATGTGATTCGAGAAAATGTATTTGAAATCATTATAGAACTGGAAAAAGCATTGCCTGCCGACTATTCTTCTTTCCGTGTTGGTTACGACATCATACTGTTCGATTGTAATATTATTAACAATGTCATTATGCAGTGTAATCAACTGGAAAAATGTGTTTTCGAATGTCTGGATGAAAAGAGTCTGGTTTTGAGCTCTGAGTTGCTGTGTCTGCTCGATGACTTCCTGGCGGTTCAGCTCGAGCTCGTGTCTTTGGGATTTTAGTTCCATTCTCTGGAAGCGGAGTGCTTCGTAAAAAAGAATAACTCCTGCTAAAGCCCATAGTGTGCCGACAGTTCCTTCGAGCAATTGACCCAAAGCACCGAGCTTGTTGTCCTGGATGTCGCTAATCCAGTTGAACACGAAAATATCGAGTGAGAACAAAATGAAAATTATTAAAATGATGACAATACCTATCCATATAAGAGATATTGAAAATCCCTCATACGAAAATACTGCCGACGGTTGTTTTTTCTTTTTTTCAAACATTGATATATCATTATAATGATTGTAAGCAAAGTTAATAAATTTTAGAATAAATCGGCAATAAATATTTTGTGTATTAAAGCAAAAAAAAGATTATTTTTCGTCTTTGTAATTTTATAAGCGAGATAATAAAATGTTAGAAAATTTAAAACAAATATCGCCTGTAATCTGGGAAATCGGAATTGGTGCAAAGGACTTTATGAATGTGCCTGCCCGAATCTTTGCCAGCGAAGACATGCTCGGGCTCGTTGACAGGGACAGGACTATTCACCAGTTAATTAATGTAACGAGTTTGCCGGGAATCATTTCGTATGCAATGGTTATGCCGGATGCACACGAAGGATACGGATTTCCTATCGGTGCAGTGGCAGCAACTGATTTGAGCAATGGGGTAATCTCGCCTGGTGGAATCGGGTATGACATCAACTGCGGTATCCGGCTTCTCAAATCGAATCTCAGCTATGATGATATAAAAAGCAGGATTGACCTTGTTGCAAAGGAAATCAACAGGTATGTTCCTTCAGGTGTAGGCAAAGCAGGACGTCTCCAGTTGAGCAATGCAGATATGGAGAAAGTGCTGAATTACGGCTGCAAGTGGGCAGAGAGCATGCTTTATACGGAAGATAACGATTTGAAATTTATCGAATCGGGGGGCTGTCTCGAATCCGCAGATTCATCTAAGGTTTCGAGGAATGCAATAGACCGTGGCAGGGACCAGCTCGGAACTATGGGTGCGGGTAATCACTTTGTCGAAGTGAACAGGGTGCAGCAAATATTTGATGAAGAAATTGCCCGTGCTTACGGATTGTATGAGAATCAGATTGTAATACAGATACACACCGGCTCACGCGGATTGGGGCACCAGGTCGCAACGGATTATATAAAGCAAATGCTTGCAATTGCCCCGCAATATGGAATCACGCTCCCCGACAGGGAATTGTCTTGTGTGCCGGTTTCATCGCCGGAAGGTCAGTCATACTTTGCAGCTATGTCCGCATCTGCAAATTTTGCATGGACAAACCGCCAGTTAATCACCTGGGAAATCCGCCAGCCATGGAAGAATATATTCGGGGAATCATCAGGGAAACTCGAAATTTTGTATGACGTAGCTCACAATATTGCAAAAATCGAGGAGCATACAGTCAATGGAGAAAAAAAGAAAGTGCTCGTCCACCGTAAAGGTGCAACAAGGGCATTTCCTGCCGGTCACCCGGAAGTTCCTCCTGAATACAGGAATGTAGGGCAGCCGGTGCTGATTCCCGGAAGCATGGGAACCGCATCTTATGTGCTTGCCGGAATGAAAGGGAGCATGGAACTCAGCTTCGGTTCAAGCTGCCACGGTTCGGGAAGAGTGATGTCGCGAACAGCAGCCAGGAAAAAGATTGACGGCGAAGAGTTGAGAGACGAACTTAATAGGATGGGAATAAATGTCCAGGCAGGTTCATTCAAGGGTTTGTCGGAAGAAGCACCTCAGGCATACAAGGATGTGGAATCGGTTGTGAATGTTGTAGAGGAAGCGGGAATAGCCAAAAAAGTTGTAAGATTAAAACCGCTTGCAGTGATTAAAGGATAATGAAGCAGGGGCAATTCATGGATTGCCCCTGCGATATTTCAAAAAAAGAAATTTATTTCTGTATTGAATTGATTTTTACTGTGTCATTGACAACGCTGCTGCCCTGGATTGTGATTTCAGGATATTCGGGATGAGAAGTCCTCATCTTCAATATACAACCGAAATAACCTTTATTTTTAGGCGTTACAGTAGCAACAATTTCATATTCCTCATGCGGTTTAAGAGTCAGTTCTTTCGGTATTTTTACTTTAACATAATCGGGAGCTACGGATATATCGGCAAAAGTAACTGTTTGGGAAGAGTTGTTTTTCAATACAACTTTCGATGTTGATTCGGTTCCCAATTTCATATCATCGAAGCTGAAATATTGAGCCGGTGATACTTCAATATCAACCTGAACCTCTGCCTTGAGATAAAGGTTAACATTCGGTTTTGCAGGGTCGTTCGATTCGATGAAAACGGTTTTAACAACTGGTCCTGACTTTGCGGCAACATTGAGGCGAACATCGAGATTAGCCGTTTGACCGGGTTCAAGTTCTTTCTTATCGAGAAGAACCGCAGTACAGCCGCAAGAAGGTCTGACATTACTAATCATCAATTTTTGATTTCCTGCATTCTTCAGTTCGATAGTAGCTTTTAGAGGTGATTGTTTCGGAGAAACCATATTCCAATTGTATGAATCTCCGCCGACAATTTCGAGATTAGGTTGCGCGTTTGCACATAAAACGGGAAGAATACCCATTAATAATAAAATATTGATAAATCTCTTCATGTAAAACCTAAATTAATTTTTACTTAATTAATATAACAAATTACGAATAATGCTCATTAATTATTGTGAAAATGAAAAGGGGCAATAAATGAATTGCCCCTGCATTTTTGTTGTTAGTTAGGGCAATTCATTAATGCCCGTACAATTTTTAATACAAAATCAATTTGCCTGAACGGGTTTTATCACCTGTGCTTAGCCGGTAAATATACATGCCCGGATTTGCCTTGTTGCCGTCTGATTTGAATCCGCTCCAAACGGCAAATTTCCTGCCGTCAGACTGGCTTTCGTCAACTAATGATGCAACCACATTGCCCATCAGGTCATAAATTTTAAGTGTAACATGAGCCGGTAAAGCTAACTCATAGTAAATGGCTGTAGATGTGCTGAACGGATTCGGATAAGCGGACAATCCGGACATAATCCCATCCTCGTTTACAGCCAATTCATTATAAGCACTGATTAAATCGGATTTTGTGATTGTGGATTGACGCTGTTGCCCGTCAGTGATAGTCAACGAAACATTATAAATGCCCTGTACAGTGTAAGTATGAATCGGATTTTTAAATTCGCTGGTTACTCCGTCACCGAATTCCCAGAACCATGTTGTCGGATTACCGAAACTTAAATCAGAAAAGTTAACCATAAGTGGAATCAGTCCTGACGTTTTATCAGCAGAAAAACTGGCGCCGAAAGCATCATAAACAGTAATGTAATCATTTTTGATTAACTGCGAAGAATCACTATTATTAATTACCATTAGAATGACAGAATATTTGCCTTCATTCGTATATGTGTGTTTTGGATTTTGTTGAGTTGAGGTGGCTCCATCGCCAAAATCCCAATGCCAGGAAGCGGGTGTCCCTTTTGAATTATCAGTAAATTGAACTTCAAACGGCATTGTTCCTTCCATTGGAGTGGCTGAAAAATCGCTCTGTACAGATATAACATTTATGAAATTACTTTTTGATTTTGTATCCTGGTTGGATTCATTCGAGGCAGTTAATGTAACATTATATGAGCCATTATTTTCATAAATATGCTTAGGATTTTGTTCAGAAGAATTATGATTATCACCGAAATCCCACCACCAGGATGTTATATTTCCTTTAGAAGAATCAATAAACTGGACAGATAGAGGAGCTACACCGGAAGTAGGTTTTGCACCAAAATTAGCAACGGCATTTGGAGGAGCGGCTTTTCCCGGATAAAGTATTTCGAAGTCATCAACGAGTGCTTCAGTCAGGTAGACAAGCATTCCCTGTTGAAACATCTGTGAATGTACAACGAACCTGAATCTCATTCTGTTGGTTGTGTTTACATAATCATCAAGGACGAATTGGGATTTAGTCCATCCGCCCGTAGATGAATTAAGCGTATCGGCGCTGACCCATGATGTACCACCATTGCTCGATATTTCAAAAATCATAGTTGATTCGGCACCGGGAATTTGAATAAAATAAACCTCAGAGGTAAAATACTTATAAAATCTGACAAGTGTATTAGAGTATTTTGATAAATCATAAAGTCTGGAAATCAAAGTAGTAGTACCATTCGGCATATTAGTCATCAATGCAGTTAATCCCCCGCTGGTATTTACAAGATGCCCGGTTACGAAACACCGGGAGCCAACCGGAGTGTGGTCTTCGCCCGGTTGTAATTCGGTTGCATCATTACCTGTTCCCAAAGTCTCTCTCTGAGGTATAGCCCATTCCCAAAGTCCGTTGGTGGCATTATCTCCCGGACCGCCAACTGTCCAGTTCGGTTCAATTTCAAATTCCTCGAGGTCGAGTGATTCGTAACCAACAAGAAATTGATATGGTACGAATTCGGGATAAGTACCGGTAAATTTGAAAGTGCTTCTGCTAACACTCTCGATTGCCTGAATATAGTATTTTACCATAGTTCCATTCGGCATAGCCGGAATTTCTGCCCTGTACTGTGTAGATTGGGGGTCATTGGGTGAAACTTTGACCGCAGGAACAAAATTCAAAGTTTTCATATTATCTGTGGAATAAACCACAAAAGTCGAGTCGGGGTGACTGTTTAAAAAATTCGGTTCTGATTTTAAATCAAAATTGACAATATACGGGTCAGTTATGTTTTTTGTATCTTCGAGCGGAGTATGATTGAATGAAAAAGCAAGCATCAAATCTGTTCCGATATGATGTTTATTAAAGGCAGTGCATATCTCCATCAGATGTGGTGTCCCGTTGCTCGGGTCATTGTCACCCGTACCGTAATTATCATCGGTGAGAGTGGATTCGATGAACCATTCATTGAATGCAATTCCGTCGTCCTCATCATCGGGGGTTCCATACTTTGTAAAATGTACTATATGTTCTGCAATTTCCCTCGAAGTTAACATTCTTAAGTCCCAAAATGCACCGGACAGTATTAATCCGTCATGATGCGGTTCACCTTCTATACTATCGGGGTAGATATTAATATTATCTATATTTCTGACATTTTCATTAGTATCTCCCTCATAAGCTCCTTTACCTATTATATGGTCATCGTACATAAATGCGGGACCGAGGTCTGCTGTGGCTTCATGTACAGAGCCGTTTATCATTCCAAGCGGTTGGGTGCCTCCATGCTCTAAATAGAGTTGTGCATTTATGCTGTGAGTGTACTCGTGATAAAGAATTGCAGGAGTTTCTGCAAAGTGATTTGGCGGACTTTCAGTGCCATAAAAAGTAATGTCCCTTCCGTCTGAACCGGCATTATACATAAAAGATTCAGGTATTATCGTAATCACAACCTGGAAGTCCATTCCTTCAAATAAAGGGTCCAATTTTTTAACATAATCATGTATGTAATTAGTATGATAAAATAACATTCTTTCATGTAAATGAGAATTATTATCAGTCCAGTTAAGCGTGAAATCATTACCGGGAGAAATAGTGTTTTCAAAATATGCAGAATCCCTCGAACTCTGTTCATACACGATTTTAGCCCATCTACCCTGCATCCTTGATGAAACGGAATTATTTGTAGATATGTCCTTAGAGAATTTACCATTGGAATCCGTTATAAACCTTTCCGTACCAATATTGACATATTGGTTTGGAAAAGACTTCAATTTCTGACTGTCGTAGGAATACTTCTCTTTTATCCAACCGTTAACATTAATATTTGTATTTACATCATGAACTTTGTTCAATCGCCAAATAATATTACCGGAATGGGCATCAACGAATGAATTGAATTTACCCGCAGGTTGAGTGGTTTCCACTTGAATATCATAAACAAGTGAGAATCTGACTTTACCTTTTTCCTTAACAGGCAGTATGTAAACTTTACCTGCTGATTGAGTGACATCGTTCCTGGCATCGTATTTCAATCCTGCAGATGTGCATTATTCATTGCTTTGGAAAGTGGAACTGTAGGGGTGGTGCTTATGTTTATATTATTGTAAAAATCAACTCCGAATGCAATTACTTTGGCGTCTTCCCTGATTCTCAACTCAATTTCGGACAAGAGAACTTCAATTCCTTTATAAACCTGCCTGAATCCGACATACCAAAGTTTATTTACTTTTTTTGTTTTGGTAAAAATAAGGTTATCGGGATTAATATTCAGAATTTTTGCATTATCCCTAAGGAACTGCATGGACGCATCTTTGATATTTGCTTCAGATATATTATCATAGTTATTAATTTGAACCGGCTTGCCTAAAGCCCGGTGCGGAGTCATGGTTGCTTTTTCAATCATCACAGTCCATTTGCCGTTTCGCTCAAAAAAAGCTTTCCAATCGGCGTTACGCAAAGGTGCCTGAGTAAAATCAGAAGCCGGATTAGATTTTGATTTTTGAGAGGGTAATAAAATGGAGCCGTCTTTTTCGATAAATGAAATTGATTTCGTCTTCGATAACGCTGGCTGGTTCATCATAATGATAGAAACAACAATTGTTAATACAAGGAAAAATGCACACATCTTTTTCATAAATTATCCTTAAATTTTAAATTTTGGTTCAGTTATATATATTAATAGACACAAAAATTTGCAATTTGTTTCAGTGATAAAATAATTATTTTACGCACCTATTAAGCTGTTGACAGTAGCCCTGTCTTAAATTCGTAAAAATTAATTTGTTTATCGTATTTCTAAAATCTATTTTTGTAAACATAGTGTTCCTTTATTATTAACATTAATAATTATATTTATGAAAATTAATTTTAATTCAATGAAAAATCTTTCTAATAAAGAAATACTTATCGGTGTCCGATATGGTTTAAACAATTTTCTTGATTTATACAATAGTGCATTTATCTTGAAAGAAAATAAAAAATTTGGTATTGCAAATTCTTTATTAATTTTATCTATTGAAGAACTTATAAAAGCGATTACTTTATTTGCTATGTTAATAGCTAAACCTGAAGATAGAAAATGGTTTAAAGATTTTTTTGAATACAATAATAATTCTGATGAAGATAATAGAAGTCTCCATAAAAAGAGACATGAAATAGCTAAATATTTAAAGTTGATATTATCCCAAAATAATCTTAAGAAATTAGAGGGATTGAATACTAATCCAACGACTAGTGAAATATACAAAATAATGGACAAAGAGATTGATACTGACCAAATTGAAAAAATTACTTCAATGAATTTTTTTTCTAAATGGTTTGATAAAGCTAATGATACTAAAAATGCCGGAATATATGTTGGATATAATAAAAAATGGTATTTCCCACAATATATAGAAGAAAAAGATTTTATTAAATCTATAGCTGAAACTAAAGATTTGATATTTGTTTTGTCAAATTCTTTAAATAATATTTTATCCATCCCTTATTCAGACCTTATTAAATTTATAAATTATTTAAAAAAAAGATTTTATAAATAAGTTTATACTGGCTGTTGGAATCGAACCAACAACTAAGTAGCTACTCTTCGTGTTAACCTTTATCACCAGACCAGTATAAATATAATTCATTATTTTTTCTTTCTTTTTCTTCTATATGCTAATGTTTTAACATTCTTTTTAGGTTTATAATTTACTAAGCATTTATCTTCAGCAACTGACTTATCAATGAATTCCTTGAATGAATCCTGCCGTCTATTTCTACGATTATATTTAAAAGCATATTCGGCAAGATAAAAAGGTAAATATTTCTTACTTATTGCCCTATAATTTCCCTTGATACCATTTTTAATGATACTCCAAAAACCTTCAATAGTATTTGTATGGAGAATACCTTTTGCAAAGGCTTCTTTATGATTTATTGTTAAATGCTCAACAACTTCATCAAATTTTTTATATGAATGAAATTCATCAGTTATAACTATTGCTTCATCTTCATTTACGTATCTTTTTAACATTGCAAGAAGATTTCTGGTTGTTAATCTTTCCATCAATTTTGTTGTAACCTGTCCATCTTTTCCCCTTGATACAGCTCCAACAACTGGGACTTTTCTTGTTCCCCTGCCTCGTTTATTTTCAACTCGGCTTAAAACAGGTGCATTATCAGGTGGAATTATCTTGCGTGGCTTTCCACCAAGATATGCTTCATCCATTTCCACTATGCCTTCGAGTAAATCCGCTTGGTCAAGCATACCACAACGGATTCTCATACAGGCATACCAAGTAGTATTATAAGGTATTCCCAAATCTCTTGATAATTCCATGTGAGATATTCCCATTGGTGCATTAACCATTAAAGCAGTCAAATAGAACCAAGTAGGTAAATCAAGTTTTGTTCCCTCGTAAATTGTGCCAACAAGGACACTAAAATCACGATTACATTTATTACAATGGTATCTGTAAGTATTTTGCCTTTCAGTAATTCGTTCATCCTTATTGCAATAAGGACAGATAGGATTTTTGCCCCATCTTACCTTCTCTAAATGAGCAATGCACTTAGCATCTGTGTTTAATTTCCGTTGTAATGTTATTAAATTCATATTAAATTATGCTAATTAGAAAATCACATTACAAAAGAAATCGTGTACCACTCTATATTTGTTCTGTCCCATATATTTTTATTATTATTTTTATTAAATATTTCTTATATATTTGTATTTACTACAACTTAATTTAATTAATTTTTATCGTTCTGTCATCACCTTAATAGGTGCGTTATTTTATTATAATTCAGTAATTAAATTTAATGATAAAATCGGATTTGAAAGTAACTTTTTTTCAAATTGACAAATATCATACTTTAAATGACACAATAAAGGTAAATTTGTCTCAAAAAAATATTTATTTTATCTTTCCATCCATAGCATCATCATATATTGTAGAATTAGTCGGGTCGAGATATTTCAAATACTGGAAGACCTGTTTCTTTTGGTATCCGTTAAACAAACCGGCAATTTCCTGTGCTTTGGAATCAAAAAATTCCTGGAGCAATACGCTTGGTCCTGTCATCTTCTGCTCTTTGAAAACTGACATCTCTGTAATGACACTGTCAACAGCAGCGATTGCCTGCTGTTTATTGGTTGCCATCCTGTCCAATCCGTCAACATAATATGAAAAAATCAGCTTACGAAAATCATTAAACCGGACATTGTTCAGCTCGGAGGCGAGATTAAACCTATTAAATTCGCCCGGATTGGAATAAGTCTGGTAACCCTCAGCACTGTAAGAAGCGCCGAGAAGGACAAGGTTCTTTGCCGTTTCGAAAGCCGGGCTGCCGTCTAATTCACCATAAGTGTCCATATCGAATCCGATAACAAGATTCATATAAAAATCAATAAGAGTGGTGAAAGCGTTGAATGTGTTAGGGTCGTATTTAAGATAAGCACCTAAACCGTACTCGAAGCTCCACTTTTGGTCATAAAATTTACAATTAACAGATTGTCCTTTATCAGGGCCGTCAAGAAAGCGTCTTGAAATGATAAGTAAACGCGCGGAAAATCTGTTGTTTGTGCCTCCGGCGAGGTATATTGTCAAATCAACGGGAATTTTGTCTCCTTTCCAATCGGTTTTGGTGAACTTCTGGTTGTTAATGTAATTCTTGACATCGCTTTCCATATTGGATACCTGTGTGCGTGCCTCGAAAGGAAGTTGTTCCATGTTTACGGTTACATTGACATCTATTTCCTGAGCATAAATTTTGTTTAATATTATTAAAGAAATAATAGTCAATATATATTGAAATTTTCCTCTCATTTTTTCCTCAAATTGAATTTTAAACTTTTCATTTTTTTATAACATTTCAGTAAAATATATATTGTATTTATAATATCAATTAAATTTAATTTATTACTATAAATTTCATATATTCACTTGTCCCGTTACTTATTAATTTTAAAAAATAAATCCCGGAATTCAGATTGAATAGTGATAAATCGAGTCCGACAATATTGTTACCTTCCATAGATTTATAATTAATCAATTTTGTGATAACACAACCGAAAACATCAATAATTTCGATGTCAAAATAATTCTCAAAGGTTGCTAAAAATCTTAACTCAATCTTTGAACAAGCCGGATTAGGAGACAAGGTACAGATTTTGAAGCCGTTCGGTTCATTCATTTGAACTGAATTAATTATATCGGCTTTCACATCGATATCATCAATTTTCAATTTAGGCCTGGTCCCGCTTGCGCTGTCACTTGGAATATAATAGTATTTCCATCTCACCTGGACGAGAATCCTGTCTTCTGCTTCCTGCGGTAAAATGACTGAAAAAGACTGCTCGTGAGGCGGATGGGGATAATTGTTCAGATAGCCGGAATAATTGTATTCGACAGGCTTGCATACAGAGTCCGACAAATCGTAGAAATTTCCTGAATTACCCAACCGATATTGGAACCTGATGCAATACTGCCTGTTGCTTATTCCCGAAAGCCCGACCAATCCTGCTATCCAGCTTATATTAATGTTTTTGTAATTTATAGTTCTCAATGCCAATACGGCTTCGCCGACATATCCGGGATTAAAGCATACAGAATCATCCTGTGTTTTCCCGGTATTGATAAAACCGATACCATCATCACCCAAACCCTCAATTCGTGAGCGGGAATCAAGATTATACGGACACTTCCAGTCGGTTTCCATTTCATCATTAAGTTGGGGGTCTTGTTTTACGGTTTGATGAAAAATCATATTGGGCGGATAAGTTCCATCGGGATTGATTGTTGCAGTTGAATCCCATGATAAAAGCCGATATGTCCCGTTTGCCAAATCATAAGGTATCGGTGATGTGGGCTGTGAATCCAGTTGATTCACGATAAAAGTTAAAAATATAAAAATAAACAGATAAGTATTTATGGTTAAGATTCTCATAATAATATGAAAATAATAAAAAATCATTTTCTAAATATAAATATTTCTGATAATAATTCTTAGTTTTTTTTTAAATTTAATATTAATTGTTATTTATTTTTCTTGAATAGCCACTATTTTTAAATAGTGGAGTGGTTGTAAAACCAGTTAAGGACTTTAGTCACTAATTTTAAGAGGATAAATCCTTTTTCTGTGGTGTTGCTACAAGTCCACGACTTGAAAGTCGTGGCTATTCATAATTGTTCATTATTAATAATATTTTTTAAAAGTAAATCTTGGAAAAAGTTGATATTACCATTATCGGTGCCGGTGTTGTCGGGCTTGCAATAGCGGCAAATGTATCTGAGAAAAGCCGAAACGTTCTGGTTGTTGAAAAACATGAGTCATTCGGACAGGAAACCTCGAGCCGAAACAGCGAAGTAATTCACGCAAGCATTTACTATCCTAAAAACTCGCTGAAAGGTAAACTTTGTCTCGAAGGCAACGAATTGCTTTATGAGTTATGTAAAAAATACAAAATATCACATAAAAATACAGGCAAGCTCATCGTTGCAGTTAACGATGAGGATGAAGCACTGCTTCCTGATTTGCTCGATACAGCTATGAACAATGGTGCAAAGGGAGTTCGAATTATTTCAAAAGATGAAGTGAAAAAGCTGGAGCCGAATGTTGAAGCTAAAGCTGCAATTCATTGTCCAACATCGGGAATAGTTGACTCACACAGCTTAATGAGACATTATGAGGCAATGGCAATAGAAAAAGGAGCAAATGTGATTTATGGAATTGAGGTTGATTCAATAGATAAAACCGGTGAGGGTTATAATGTCGGATACAAGGACAGGAACGGTGAGAAAGGGATATTTAATACAAGAATAATAATTAATTGTGCAGGTCTTGAGTCCGGGAATATATCGGAACTTGCAGGAATAAACCAGGACGAAGCCGGTTACAGAATTCAGAGATGCAAGGGAATTTATTTTCGTGTTACCCATGGAATAGAAAAATTCCCAAAAATGCTTATTTATCCGGTACCTCCAATTAATGGGCATGTTGGGATACACACCACACCCGACCTTGGAGGCGGAATGAGATTGGGACCACATTTCTACTGGACTGACGAAACGGATTATAATGTTGACGGAAGTTTCAAGGAGTATTTCTTTAATTCGGCGAGACAGTTTTTATCTTTTCTGAAAATCGAGGATATACAACCGGACATTGCGGGATTTTATCCCACACGACAAAAGCCGGGAGAAGGATTAATTGATTTCGTAATAAAACACGAAAAAGAAAGAGGATTGGACAATTTCATTAATCTTGTCGGAATCGAATCACCGGGATTGACTGCTTCGCCGGCGATAGGCAGGTATGTGAAGGGGATGATAGAAGAAATTGATAATGGAAAATAGGTATTTGGATATAGACATCAAATTTTGATTTTATTTAAATTTAAACAATAAATACATTTTAAATCACTCTTTAAGAAAAATTATAATAATTCAATTCGTAGGTTAAATATGAAAAAGAATTTTATACTTATTTTATTTCTGATTATTACATACCTTAACTTGACCTATGCCCAGAAATGGGAAGAATGTAACAATGGCTTGTATGGCGGATTTATAAAAGCATTTGCTGTTAATGGCTCTTTGATATTTGCCGGTACAGACGGTGGTGGGATTTTTTACAGTACAGACAATTGCCAAAATTGGTTAAAAGCAAATAACGGATTAACAAACTTATACATAACAAGTCTTGTCATCAAAGATAATATGATTTTTGCAGGCACTCGCGGGAGTGGAGTATTCAGAAGCTCAAACTTTGGAAATAACTGGACACAAATTAATAATGGCTTGTCCGGAAATCATGTTACTAGTTTAACATTTAATGACACATATATTTTTGCCGGTACGAGTGATTCAGGAGTATATCGCAGTTCTGATAATGGAGATTTGTGGGAGGAAGTTAATACTGGTTTGAAAAATATAAGAATCACTTGTCTTGCAACAATGGGGATTAACATCTTTGCAGGTACAGAAGGTATATATTATGATGGAGGAGTTGTCTATTTTAGCCCGGATAATGGACAAAATTGGACACAAACAGATACTGTATTTGGTAATATCAGTATATTTGCTTTGGAAGTTTGTGACTCAATAATTTTTGCATCTGCTGGTAGACTTTTTTATAGTACAGATAATGGAATAAACTGGATTGAAACATATTTAAGTGGTCATGAATTTAAAGGTATAAAGATAATAAATAATGAGATTTATGTTGGAGGAGATTTTGGAGTTTTTCATAGTGCCGATATGGGATTAAATTGGGAGAGAATTGGATTATTTACAAAAAATTGGGAAATATTTGGATTATATGCAAGTAAAATAACTGCTATAAATATTCTAAATACAAATTTAATAGTTGGCACAGAAGGGAATGGAGTATTTCTTTGTAAAAATAACGGAAAAATCTGGAATGAAGTCAATGAGGGATTGGATAGTTGTGGTGTATCTGATTTACTGGTAAGAAAGAATGATATTTTAGCAGCTACTGGCAATGGTGTTTATCGAAGTACAAATAATAGTAATTTATGGACTAATATCGGTTTGAAGAAAATAGGAATAGGTTGTTTAGCTGATAGAGGTACTTATATCTTTGCAGGTTCTGACAGCGGAAAAGTATTTGTTAGTTCCAATAATGGTATTGATTGGACAAAAACGATTACATATCCTAATTATAACGTTTCTGACTTGGCTGTGATGGGAAATTATATTTATGCAGTTGAAGGTGGTGATTTATTTCAAAGCATTAATAATGGTGCAATCTGGACACAAAATAATAATGTTTTTCCTGATCAATGGGGTAGAGTAAGCAGTTTGGCAGTCAAAGGAAATAAATTATATGCAGGAACAAATCAAGGTTTATTACTTAGTACAGATTATGGAAATTCATGGATTAAAATTAGCAAAGGATGGACCAAAGACAATGTTGAAACAATAGCTTTAAGAAATACAGAAATATATGCCGGTACTTATGATAATTATATATACTATAGTTCAGATGAAGGGGGAAATTGGAAAGAAATCAAACAAGGAGGAAATTATGATGAATATAATAATCGTTCACATAATTTGAAAGTAAATGGTAATAGTATAATTGAAGGAACAAACAAAGGTGTATTGGTTAGCACAGATATGGGTAGAAATTGGTCAAATATAGGACCCAATAAAACATTTATTAATTGTTTGGCGACTAGTGGCACAAATTTATTTGCAGGAATTAATAAAGGTGTTTTACTTAATGTTAATAATGGTATTACTTGGACTGAAGTAAATAAAGGCTTAACAAACACAAGGGTATATAGTTTCGCTGAATCCGGTTCTAATATAATAGCTGGAGCAAATGGACGAGGTGTATTCCTGAGTACAAATAATGGTGCAAATTGGACACTTATGAATGATGGAATAGCGGATTTGAATATTAATTGTTTAGCTGCTGATAATGAGAATATTCTTGCCGGAACATCTTATGATAGTTTATATCTTTATTCATTTAAGGATAAGTATTGGTATCAGATAAATAAACAACACCAAATAATAGGATTAAACTGTATTACTAAAAGTGATTCACTATTATTTGTTGGGTCTTCTTATAAAGGTATATATCTTAGTTCTAATAAAGGTGAAACATGGAAAGAGGCGAATAATGGTTTGCCTTTAAATAATGCTGCTTATCCTTATATGTATCTATTGGTTGTGAGTGATTCAATAATATTTGCAGGTACATCCTGGGGTTTATATTATAGCACAAATTATGGTATAGAATGGATAAAAAATAATGGAGTACAAAATAGTGTGTATTCTTTAGTGATAGATGGTAATAATTTGATAGCCGGTTCATACAATCGGTTGTTCATCAGTTCAAATAATGGTGTAAATTTTAATGAAATAAATGATAATTTAAAAGATATAGGATTTGGAAGCTTAGCAGTATATGGAACAAATATAATTGGTTGTTGTTCAAAAGAAGGAGTAATCCTTAGTACGGATTTTGGTCAAACCTGGTCAGAATATAATAACGAACTACCGAATAATAAAAATGTTTATCTAAAATTAAAAGATAAAAGATTGTTTGCCGGAACTGATGGCTGTGGTGTTTATAAAATTGATGTTTCTTATCTCGATGTTGATGATGAGATAAATAATGAAAGTCTAATAAACCTTTATCCAAATCCTACACTAGATAAAATAAATATTTCTTTGGCTTCTTCTGATGAAAATAACGTTTCAATTAAAATCATCAATCAGCTTGGTATGGTCTTATATGAAAATAATTTTATGAACAATATAATTAAAAATTCAATTACGATAGATACCCGAAAATATCCATCAGGGATTTATTATTGTGTTATTAGAACAAATCAATACACTGAGACAAAAAATTTTGCGATTATCAGATAATTTGTTCTCAATTCATTAATTTTTCTGAAATTTTTTCTATTCCTTTGACGACTCTTTCTAAAAGGTCGTCGTTGTTGATTGGCTTTGCTATATAATCATCAGCACCGGATGCCCTGGCATAGTTTTCGGCTTTGCTCGAAGCAAGGGCGGTAACCATTATAATATAAGGTTTGGGCTTAATCCATGCAATAGTTCGCCTGATTAATTCGATGCCGTCCATAACGGGCATCATCCAGTCGGCAAGTAGTACATGGAACGTATCTTTTTCGAGGAATGCAAAAGCTTCGGCACCATTGTAAGCAACTTCTGTCTGATAACCTTTATTTGTAAGGATTTTTTTGAGCAGGAGAGCATTTGTATATTCGTCTTCTGCTACCAATATTTTATATTGAATTGACATATAATCATCGTTAATAATTGAACAAAAATAATTTTGTTTCATCACTTTAACAGAGAACTTTTATAATAATAATTCGACACAAAAAAATTAATCTTTAATCATTGACGATTGTAAACTTAGATAAATTTAAATTTCTTTTATTTTATATAATAATGTAAATTTAGCTTGCTATTCCAAACAAAAGGTGAGATTATGAAAACAAAATTATTTGTAATTGTAAGTTTATTCGTTTTTACATCTTTCACAAAGCTAATTAGCATAGGTTGCTATGTCGCCACATGGGGTGATGACAATAATCCCGGAACAGAATTGCTCCCATTTAAAACAATCCAGAAAGCCGCAGATGTTGCTGTTGGAGGAGATGAAATCCGAATCCTTAGAGGAGTTTATAATGAGCATGTAATAATAAAAAATTCAAAACCAGAACTCTTGTTTTTCAGGGCAGAAGGTGATTCAGTTATTATAGACGGGACAGGATTTGATGTTTATTGGTCAGGTATTATTGATATTGTTGGACAATCAAATATATTCTTCCAGGGTTTAAGAGTTATTAATTCTAATGGTGCGGGGTTTTGGTGTGACTCATCCGAAAATATAATATTTTTTTCAAATAGTACTTTCAATACTGCTTCATCAGGTATAGCAGCATGGAATAGTAAAAACATTAAAATTAATGGCAATACAATTGAAAATGCATGCTCAAATATGTCTCAGGAATGTATTACTGTAGCAAGATGTGATTCATTTGAAGTGACAGGGAATAAAGTATCAAATTGCTACAAAGAAGGAATGTGTTTAAAAGACGGTTCAAGTAATGGTATTGTACGGGATAATACTGTTTATGATGTTATTAATAAACTCGGGATTTATGTTGATGCATGGGATAAGCACACATTTAATATCGAAGTTTTTAACAATCTTGTACATAACTGCAATGCAGGTGTAGTCCTTGCTTCCGAGATGGGCGGATTATTGGAAAATATTTGGGTTTACAACAATGTTATTTATGATAACAAATTCTTGGGTATTGATGTATCCTATAACGGCGATGATACAACGGTAACATATCATCCAATCAAAGATGTGTATATAATTAATAATACAGTTGTGAAGAACGGCTATGAATGGGGAGGTGGAATTGCAAACAGCAACAGGGATGCAACAAATATAATTGTGAGAAATAATATATGCAGTGAAAATCGTTCATTCCAAATAGCACATGAAGGAATTAATCCCTCAAACATGACAATAGACCATAATTTAATCTGGGATTTCCTGGAATATCCCGATGAAGAAAGAGGAACGGATTTCGTAGAAGCTGACCCTATGTTTGTGGATACGGCTAATAAAGATTTCTACCTGCTCTCAAATTCACCTGCAATAGATGCAGGTTCCCCCGAACTTGCCCCTGATTTTGCTTTTCGGGGTGGAGACAGACCTCAAGGAAAAGGATTTGATATTGGAGCTTATGAATATTTAATACTAGATGCTGAAGAGAAAGGAAATAATATTGAAAGTATTATTGGAATTTCTCCTAATCCCTTCAGCGAATTCTGTACCATTAAATCGGATTCTTATGCAGTTCTTGAAATATTTGATTTGTTCGGAAGAAGCATAATAAAAGCGAAGGGACAGATTGTCTGGGAGCCTGACGGAAGCTTATCACAGGGGATTTATTTCGTTAAATTTAAAATCAACAATAAAACCCAAACAAAGCCGATTGTGTTTCTCAAATGAATTTAATATTCGGTTGAATAATGAAAGTTCTGAGAGTAAAAAATATAAATGACTGCTTCGAAAGTACAAACGTCAGGGATGCCATAGTCGATGCACCAATCAGCAAGAGTTTTATTGATTATCTTGGTAAGTTGGGTAAGCTGATTTATGAGGCATCTCTCGAAAAGCCGTATTTCAAGGTGATTGTCCGGGCGAAATACACTATCAAAGGTTCTCAGGGAAATAAGACGATTCGAATGATGTTTCCTGAAAACGCAGGTGATATGTATGTTGATGAGATTGTTGAATATATAAACCAATTTAAAATGAATTAACAATTAACAATGTAAAATGCAAACGTAGAGGTCAGACCTGCGTGTCTGGCTAAATGATTTATCAAAATAATAATTTATTTAAAATTGATAATTGGGAATTTAAAAAAAATGTTTAATTTCGATTTGTTCATTCTTTCAACAATTAATTTGAGTTTGATTATGAAAATTATATCGCGAATACTGATTTTATCTATTGCTTCAATCGGCTTGTTAGCATCGAATCTGCCCCAGGACACTGTCATCAAAGACGAGGATAAGGTATATACATCACTCGACACAGCATTGATGGAGCCGTCAAAAGTATATAAATTAGATTTGAATAACGGCGAATTGAATTTACTGCCGGAAACAGTTGGAGCTTTGACTAACCTGAGAGAGCTTGTATTGATGATTAATAACCTCGGCAAACTCCCGGAATCCATAGGCAAACTCACAAACCTTCAAAAGCTCGATGTGTTTCAGAATAAAATCAAATCCCTGCCGAAAAGCATTACCAATTTGCAAAACCTCGAGGTACTTGATTATTCAGATAATGGTATCAGCAAAATTCCAGAAAGCATATTTGAATTAAGGAAGCTGAAACGGCTGATACTCAGTTCAAATGAAATCGGTTCCGTTCCGAAGAACATTGAGAAACTTATAAATCTCGAATATCTCGATTTGATGGGAAATAATATATCGAAACTGCCGGATAATATGAGCAAGCTGACAAACCTGAAGCATTTGAATTTGCGTCAAAACAAATTTTCAGATAAGGAAAAAGAGAGAGCAAATGCATTGCTTCCGAATACCAAAATAAAATGGTGAAATTGATAGAGGTAATTAATGAATTGCATCTGTGGTGTTCAAACTTTTATAATGACTTAAGAAAAATGAAAGATTGCAGGAAAATATTAAATTCTTTCCACTATCAAAAACAATTTATATTGTTCCCATTTAAGTATGAAGAAGGATTAGAGTAGGTGTAAACAGAATTTAATTTCCCACTAATTCCTTCACTTTTGTTATCAGCAACTCGCGGTCAATCGGTTTTTCAAAGTATGCTACAGGTGGCTTAACCTGTCTGCGGGTTGATATGAACTGTTTAAATTCTGATGAAATTCCTGTTATGATTACAACAGGTATATTTGCAGTGACTGAATCATCCTGCAATTCCCTGAATGCCCTGACTCCTGATTCTTCCGGCATTGTGATATCGAGAGTAATTAAAGCAGGTTTGTCATTTTTGGCTTTTTCAAAACATTCTTTACCATTCACAGCAGATATAACATCGTAACCGTTGTCCTGGAAAAGAATCGTCAAATAGGTCAGAACATCGGGTTCATCGTCAACAATTAAAATTTTCTTTGCCATTTTTATCTCCGTTTTAGTTCAATTATTTTTTTCAATTTTAATTAATATTGGTTTTTACAGGAATAATAATTCTGAAAACCGAACCTTTGCCTTCATTGCTGTCGAATTCTATTTTACCACTGTGTTCAATCACAATTTTCCTTATAGTGAGCAATCCCAATCCTGGACCTTGCCCACCTTTGGTTGTAAAAAAAGTTGTGAATACTTTTGCCTTTACTTCTTTTCTCATTCCGATTCCGTTGTCCGACACCTCAAAAATCAATTCCCTGTCGCTTTCTTTAATTCGAAGGTAAACTTTACCGTCAGATTTACCGCTTATAACAATAGAGTCAATAGCATTTGAAATCAGGTTGTTCAGACAGGTTTCAATTCCGTCCGGGTCGAGCAAAGCGGGTTTAATGTAGGGTGTGGATTCAAGGATGAGTTTTATTCCGTACTTATCGGCTGCCATACTGTGATAATCAATTGCCTTATTAGCTAATTCAACAGGATTAACGGATTTTAAAGCGGGTTTCTTGCCTTTTGTATAATCAATAAAACTGTTGACAAGCCGGGTAGTTTTTTTCATGTTATTGTTAAGCACATCCCATCCCAGTGACAAACGCTTTTTATCGTCATTTTTGATACCCGATTCAAGCAGGTACATTCCACCTTCGATACCCATCAGCAAGTTTTTAATAGTGTGGGAAATGCCTGCCAGCGTTTCCGAAATAACTTCATCTCTTTCATGTTCGAGCATTTTTTCTTCAGCATTTTTTTGTGTTCTCAGGTCGGAAATGAAGGCAATCCTATTTGTTTTTTTGTCCTTGTATTTTATTTCGAATGCTTTAAATTTAACGGGAATTTCCTCTCCGGTATGATTTCTCAGTGCAATAACCGGATTGTCAATAATCATACCTTCATTGTCTGCATTCTGGAAAAATTCTTTAGGGAACATTTCCTTCAGTGTATTGTAATTCGGCTTTTTCTTTCCCTTCCAGTTTAAAATCTCATTAGCAGGTTTGTTCATGAATATAACTTTATTCTTTTGGTCGAGAATAACAACACCATCGGAAGTATGCTGCAAGAGAGAATGGAAAAATTCCTGGTCTCGCTCGAGTTGTGTTTGCAGCTCATAAATTTCGGTAATATCCAAAGCCATCTGCAGTACACTTGACACCCCATCCTTTGACTTGGTTAAAGGAGTAGTGGTTACAACATAATGAGTTTCTTCGCCATCGAGTGACAAACCTACTTCAGTTGATGTATGCTCTAAACCGTCATCAAATGTTTCCCTTGCCAGGCAAATATTGCATGGTACTTTCTTTTTCTTCCAGACTTCATAGCAATGCTTGCCCTCGATGCTTCCGAAAGTATCGCGGAATTTTTGATTTGCACGCACAATCATAAAATCCCTGTCCATTACAGTAATATAGCAGGCAGCTTTTTCAAAAAGAAGCCCATATTCCTTTTGCAGCAATTCGGAATAAATAATGTCTGTTGACATCATTAACTGGTATTTGATTTCTCCCCTGGAATTTTTTATCGGAGAATAGTGATTCACATATTGGCAGCTTCTGCCGTTCTTGTCATAACCGGCTTCGTTAGATACCAATACTTTGCCCGAAACGAAAGATTCATCGGATTGGCAGTTTCGGCATTTTTCATCTGCTTTTTTGTAAACCTGCCAGCAGGATTTACCTTCCCAGTTGCCGAAATAATTCCTGAAATTATCATTTGCATAAACGATTTTATGCTGCTTATCAATGATTGAAACATTGAATGGCACATGTTCTATAAAGCCAGACGAAATTAAATTCGCTAAGTCATCAGGAATATTTGAAATCGGCTTAATAGCCATAACAAACAATTAATATATTTTCACAATCAAATTAATATTCTTAAATAAAAAAAATTATTCGAACACCAGCTTATATTTTAAATATCCTATAAATTAAAATTATCATTACATCAGTTATTGCTACTAAGTTATGTTTTATTTACATCATTTCAAAATCAATAAAGCCCTCTTTTACGTCAACCATTGCATTTACAATCAGTTCGACCAGGCCGGAATAATAAAGACCTGATTTGGCTTTAGCTCCATAAAAATCAAATAAGTCGCGAAAAGCCCCTTTGCAATTGGAACATGGAGCACACACATATTTTGGAGTTCCAGGACCGGGGTCAACATCGGCAAAAGCATTCAGTACCTGCTCGAATTTCATACGACTCGCAATTTGAATTCTCCAGTCGCTGAAATTGTTACCGCTCATAATTGCAAATCCGCTGCCGCCTCCACAGCAGTAATTTCTTGTTCCATGCGGTTCCATTTCCCTGAACTTGGGAGCAAGGTATCTCAGTACTTTTCTTTGCGGTTCGACAACACCCATTGACCTTACGAGGTTGCATGGGTCATGTAGTGTAACGGGGAACCAGTTCCTGTCGGGGTCGAATTTGATTTTCCCGCTGAATACAATGTCGTGCATAAGAGTCATAGAGGTTTCCCGCGGTACAGCACCTGCGAATATCCGGTCTGCAATGACTCCCATTGCTTTGCTTTCGTGCCCACATTCACCCATTACGATTTTTTTGACTTTCAGCTTTTTCGCAATTTCGAAATGCTTCATTGCAATTCTTGCAAGCTGGACATCATCATAGAATAAGCCGTAATTAACGCCGTCGTAGCCGACTAAATCGCTGGACATTGTCCAGGAAATACCTGCAGCATCCAGTATTGTAGCAAATGCTCCGGGATTATCTGGCCAGGCAAGAATTTCACCCGCATTATGAATTAGAAGAACATCGGCACCTTCAACATCCCATTTTGTTTCGATTTTGATACCTGTTCTCTCGCCTATGTCTTCATCGATAAATTCAAGATTGTCTTTTACAACTAAAGAATTCATTCCCGTGCTGGAGCCGACTTCGAGTTGCTGAACGGTGCCTTTCTCGTGGAGTTCTTTAGCGGTCAATCCCATTTCCATACTGAATAATTTTCTCAACTCATGTGTGATTAAGCCATTATCGACACCAATCGGACAACTTTGGGCGCAACGCCTGCAAAGGGTGCATCTATAGCTGAGTTCAAACAATCGGGCTATCAAATCCCAATTCAGTTCGATACCACCGTTCTGGAAGGATTTATATATCTTATTTCCTTTTTTGACATATTTAAAATACAGTCTCCTCAACACCTCAGCCCTGTATGTTGGCCTGTAAATTTCCATCTCGCCGCTTCCGACAAATATAGGGCAGTCCTGGCTGCAGGTCTGACATCGGGCGCAATACTCCATCGAAAGTGTCAGTGGCTGTAAAAATGCCCAGTTGTTCTCTTTAGTGAAAAGCTTGTTCAATCCCGATATGAAGATATCAACCAGTTTCTTCTCTTCCTCTTCAGATCCTGGCTTTTTCAATCCAACAGCCATCACCCCATCGAGAGATGCCTCATATTTAGTTTTAATTTCAGACGATAACGTTTTGAATCCCGGTTGGTCCTGCAATTTATCATAAGGAGCAGGTAGAGGATACAATTTCTCCAATTTAATTTCAGCCAACTGCTCAACAGGTGAGCTTATATCTTTGAGCTTAATATTTGTCATTTTTTCTCCTCCTTCGCCGGTGCTGAGCTTGCAATCGCAATCCAGTTTTTGTTTCCGTCTGCACCTATATGAGGTGCAGCCCATGTTACCTTCTGATTCAACTGTTCACTAACTCTTTCGGCAATCTTGCTGCCGGGAGCATTTGGTGTGTCTTCCCATCTCACACTATGATATGTAAAGTATTTTGCAAAGAAATGTGTCATGTGTGTGAAAGGAAGATAAATAATGAAAAAGAGTGAAATGATTATATGAGAATATCCGATTTTCGGAATAATTACCGGTATATTCATTGCAATATCTTTCGAGAATGTAAGTAATCCGAGGTAAAAGCCCATCAAATTAATTACCATGTTAGTATCAACAATTCTCCACCAAAGAGCAGTAAAATAAATTACACCAATTAAAAGTATATTGAAATAATGACTTGCCGTGCTGTATTTAGCGAGATTTCTATTCACAATTCTGGAGAACAATAGACGAATAGCACCCAAGATACCAAGAATTGAACCGAACCAAATTAAAACATCAATAACAGTTCTGTAAATTGACCAAAAGCTGTCCCAAAATGATTTCGGCTCAAATACAAATGGAGAAATACCGGTAATTTGAATTAATATCGCAATAATAAACAATGCAATATTTCCGATGAAAAGATATAGTGCAAAGTGGAACGGGAATGAGCCAAGCCAAAGCTCTTTATTATGCTCCCAAACTCCTTTTAATAATAAAATTTCGGGTATCATTACTTTCAATTCGCCGAGATGGTCTTTTTCTTTCTTTTTTGTCCACCAGTCAACTTCCTCGAGGATTGAGCCGCCATAACTTGCCCTTCCTTTTTCATGTGGAACGGGATAAAGTTCCCATCTCAGGTGAACTGGTGCCGTTGCAATTTTGACAAACTTATAAATCACAACCGCAAGAAAAATCAGAACAGATAAATATGTAAAAATGAATAGCAAATACATTAATATCTCCGGTTCTATTATATTATTAATTTATTCAGAATTTTCTATTTAAACAATACTTCTTACTACCACAATCTGAAGATAGTGGTTATTAAAAAAAAATCACAAAAATTGTTACATAAATCTTACACACAGCCGGTCGGCTTTGCTAAGCCGGCAACCTTACAGGCACCTTTTGCAGGACCTGACGGAAACAATTCATAAATCCTCTTCAAAGGATATCCTGTTTCCTTGCAAAGCTTTCTTATCATCGGAGCAATACCGTATTGCTTGAAGTAATCCCTCAAATAATGAATTACTTTCCAATGGTCTTCTGTAATATCAGATACATCCTCTGTGCTGGCAAGTGCTTTCGCAACTTCTTCATTCCATTCTTCGGGATTCTCCATGAATCCGTCTTCATCAACATTAATCTTTACTGTTCCAAATTCAAATAAGGGCATTTCATCCTCCCACACGTTTTATTATGTTAATACAAATATTTTATTGTGCTTTTTAAAACATAAACAATTTATTTTAAAAAATTACTTTCCCTGTTTCCTGGTCGCGAGGAGCTATCTGTCCGTTCATTGGGTTTCTCATTTCGATAAAACCGCAGGGACATGCCTCCGCACATTTATTACATCCTTTGCATACATCTAATTTAAAGGTATATGGTTGAAACTTTGTTACCGGCTTATGAATTGCCTGGTCCTGACACAAACTCCAACATGTTCCGCAATCGAAGCAGTGGCCGCAACTCATACATCTTTTTGCCTCGTCAATTACCTGCTCTTCGGTATAAGTGAAACTTATTTCCTTTTCCAAATCCTTCAGCCGTTCTTCAATGCCAATCTTTAGATTTTCATTTCTGAATTTCTCCGCATAATAAGTAAGAACCATTTTGTCTTTTGTAACGATTGACAGTTCTTCTTCAGCTGCCGGCTCGATACCTCTGAATTGACAATGAATTGTTTCGGCAGCTTTCCTCCCCTGGTAAATCGCAATTGTAACTAATCCAAGGTCGAGGTTATCGCCACCGGCATATACTTTATCTTCCTTTGTTTTGAATTGAGCATCAACTTTAATCCAGTCTTTCCCCTCATGAAGTTTGTCCAAGCCATCGAAATCCGGCTCCTGGCTGATTGCTGAAATAAGCGTTGTGCAATCAAAGGTTGTTTCAGTACCCTTAATAGGTACAGGTCTCCTTCTGCCCGATGAATCCGGCTCACCAAGTTCCATCTTTTGGCACCTCATTGCAACTACTCTGTCGCCATCCTTAATTAATTCAAGAGGAGCTACGAGAAATTCAAACTTAACATCTTCTTCTTCTGCTCCAACTATTTCTTCTTCTATTGCAGGCATTTCCAATCTGGTTCTGCGGTAAACAATCCATACTTCCGCTCCTAATCTTCGTGAAACCCTCGCTGCATCAATTGCAGTGTCGCCGCCACCGACTACCAAAACCTTATTCCCGACTTCTACTTTTTGTCCCGAATTGATTTTATTCAGGAACTCGGTTCCTGTGAAAACATTCGGTGCTTCCTCATTCGGCAAGCCGAGCAATTTGCCTTTGTGAGCACCGATACCAACGAAAATTGCATCATAATCATTTTGCAATTGCTCATAAGAAATGTCTTTCCCTATAATTGTATTTGTTTTAATTTCGACGCCGAGCTTTTCGATTCTTCCTACTTCTTTATCGAGAACAACAGAAGGCAATCTGTAATCGGGAATGCCATATCTCAACATTCCTCCTGCTTTGCCGAATGCCTCGAACACTGTTGGACTGTAACCTCTGCGGGCAAGCTGGTACGCACAGGATAAGCCGGCAGGTCCCGCTCCTATAATCGCAATCTTCTCTTTGTTTTTTTCTTCAGTCAGCATCTCAAATGGAAGGTCATGTTCGAGTGCATAATCGCCGATAAATCTTTCGACATTATTTATTCCTGCCGGTCCTTCCTTGTATTGCCTGTTACATTCTCCTTCGCATGGATGAGGGCAAACCCTTCCGCAGACTGCCGGGAATGGATTCCTGTCTGCAATAATTCCGAATGCCTTTTGGAATGATTCATCGTAGGTTCTGCCTGCGTCTTCAGTCTGTGCGATTGTTGTTAGTATTTCTCTAATCCTCGTTCCGTTGGGACATCCGTGCATGCAGGGAGCAATCTTTTCCGAAAACTCCGGTCTCAGAGGTGAAGTTTCTACAGATGAGCCGCCTGAATGGCTCCTGCCTCCCAATGGTTTTTTCTGTTTAACTATTAAAGCCACTTAATTTCCGTTTTATATATTTTACATCAAATTCTCTTCTAAATACCACCGTAAGGATACATTCCCTTTTTGATTTTTTCCATTTCCGACAAAAGCATATCGTGCTTCTTCTCGTCAGTCAGCAGATAATCGAGAAGGTAGCGGGCGAGGTTGGAAGTGGTTTCGTCCATTGCTTCCTTTGCCTTTGCAATTGTCTGCTTTTCCAGTTCATCGTGATGCTCGAGCATTTTCCACATTGCGAGAAGTTCGTCGGGGGAAATCGTTACGGGCTGCTTTTCGTAATGGTCAATGATTAGCTGCTGGACACGTTTGTGCATAGCGGAATCCTGACGGATGATTTCCATAATCAAATGAATCAGCGGATTCTGAGTCTGTTTGATAATTTCGGTTGAGTTTTTCATCGACTCATCCTCGATTGCCTGCCAGTTCTTCAGAATTTTCACCAGCTTTGCTATTTGCTGCTTTTGTGTTGCCATAAAACTTCGCCAATTACATCAATTCAACCATGTAAGTTCGTAATTTTTTAAATAAATCGCCAATAAAAAAATCCGAACACAAACCGTTATGAAATTCCATTCATTACATAACTAATTGTAAATTACGCTTTTGATGAGATTGATACTACTGAAATCATTAGTTTGTAATTGCACTGTTGCAGTATTTTAGGAAATATTTATTTTGAAATTCATAAAATTTTAATAATTTTGTTGTTTAGAAATAACTAAACTATTAAACAAATTTATGAAAGATAAAGCGATTTATAAAATGCACGCTAATATATGTAAAGTATTAGCTAATCCATTAAGGATTGAAATAATTGACATAATAAATGATTCTGAAAAATCATTCAGCGAATTACAACAAAGAACTAATGCTTTAAAATCGAATTTATCTCAACATCTATCGTTGATGGTTTCTTTGGGAATTTTATCTGGTAGAAAAAGCGGGATTAATTCTTATTTCAAGTTATCTTCACCTAAGGTCGCTCAAGCTTGCAGGATTATGAGGGAAGTTCTAATCGAAAATATTAAAAAGCAGAACGATATTATAAGCTGACAATATAAAATTTAGTTTATGTTCAAATGTCATTAATTATCAATTTAAAATTTTCAATTTTCATTGAATTTTCAATAAATTAATTTTTTAATTTTAAAACATATTAAATTAAAACTATAATTATACAAAGTGAGTTGTCAAGAGTAACTCCTGACACGGCTTGAATCGAACATTTTAAATTACCCGATTAAGAATAAATTATTCTTGCATAATGTGAGTTATAAAATTAAAATGAGGTAAATTATGAAAACAATAATAATTCTCGGTGGAGGCATCGGTGGAGTTGTCTCGGCAAATAAATTAAGAAAGAAACTCCATTCAGAATACAAAATTATTCTGATTGAAAAGAATCCTGTTCATTACTTTGTACCTTCGTTTATGTGGGTAATGACAGGAGATAGAAAACCCTCGAATATATCAGTCAAACTCGAGAAACTTGTGAATCCGGGTATTGACTTAGTAATTGCCGAAGCCAAAAGTATTGATTTAATAAATAAAAATGTTAATACATTAAATGGTAATTACAATTATGACTATCTTATAATCGCTCTTGGTGCGGAATTAGCACCCGAATTAATTAATGGTTATAATCAGGATTTCCAAACATTCTATTCATTCGAAGGGTCGGTAAAACTATTTGAAGCTCTTCAGAATTTTAATGGCGGTACAATTGATGTTGTTGTCTGCTCTTTACCTTATAAATGTCCAGGAGCTCCAATTGAAGGTACTCTTTTAATTGCAGATTATCTGAGAAAAAAAGGTTTGGACAATAAAATTAAAATTAATTATTTCACACCTGAGCCACAGCCAATGCCTGTTGCCGGTCCTGAGCTTGGTTCAAGTGTGATAAAGCTTCTTGAATCGAATAATATCGTATTTCACCCCTTATATAAACTTGAACGAATTGTTCACGATAACCGGGAAATATTTTTCGAAAACAAAAATTCTGAAAAGTATGATTTGCTGGTCATAATTCCTCCTCACCGGAGTCCTCAGGTTGTCAGAGATTCGGGTATAACAAATGAAGCCGGCTGGATTCCGGCAAATCCTCAAACGCTTGAAACAAAATATGAAAACGTTTTTGCAATCGGCGATATTACATCAGTTCCTGTTCCCGGCAGATGGAAACCAAATGTTCCGATGATGCTTCCCAAAGCAGGGGTTTTCGCTCACGGGCAGGCAGAAATTGTAGCTGATAGAATTATTGATAAAGTCAATAATATAGGGAATAAACATATTTTCAAAGGAGATGGTTATTGTGTTATCGAAGCCGGGAATAAAAAAGCCGCCTTTGCTTTTGGAAATTTTTATGGTGAACCCCACCCCAATGTCATAATGAAGAAGATTGGAATAAAATGGCACATAGGAAAAGTAATGTTTGAAAAATGGTGGCTTTCGTCTGGTGTAAAGAAATCATTAATAGAAGTATTAATAAAATTTGGAATAAAACTATTTAGAATACCCATTAAAATATAAATTATGAAAGGAATACAAATGTGAAAATCTTATTAGTGATCAATGACGCACCTTATGGTACAGAAAAAGCATATAATGCATTACGTCTTGTAATGACATTACAAAAAGAACATACTGATGTTGAAGTTAGAATTTTTCTTATGGCTGATGCTGTGTTTTGTGCTCTTCCCGGGCAAAATACACCAAATGGATATTATAACATAGAAAGAATGCTCAATAGTGTAGTCAACAGAAACGGGAAAATCAAAGCATGCGGAACCTGCGCCCAAGCCCGCGGTATATTCGATTTACAATTCATTGAAGGCATCGAACGAAGCAATATGAGCGAATACACAAATTGGGTTCTTGACAGCGACAATGTTTTGACATTTTAATAAATTCCAATAAATATGCAATTGCTATGTGATTAGATTCGATTCGATTTGTTTAATCCTATTCAATAAATATGTCATCGCTATGAGATTCCTCAACATTTTTCATTATTCATTTTTCATTATTCATTTCAATAAAAATCCCTTTGAATGCTCACAAAAAAGTTATAATTTTGGTTTGTTAATCTTTAAATTGTTTGTCATTCATTCCACGGGTTGTCATTATGAAAAAGTTGTTTGTTGTCTTATTAGCACTGATGTTCTTGTCCAACGGTTTATTTTCACAAACCGGAATCACTCAAAAAGTTGAAAATGTTAATTTAATTCCTGTCGGCAAGGCAGAGTCATACTATCCGCCAGTTCAAACGGGAACAGTTTTTGAAAGTAAAGATTCAAAGTCCACTACACTTGCTGAAACAGAGTGGATTTTGCTCGATACAATTTTCGTAGAAACAATTATTCCTCCCTCGGGGAATATTGGGGTAATTCTCAACACGGGAACGAGGACATTGGAGCTGATTTATCCTCACATTCTTACTCCTGAGGCACAAAATGCTGTTCTGAAATCGCCGAAGTGGCTGCGGCTTCAGCTCGAATATACTTTTTCAAAACTGTCACCTGAAAATCAGAATGTATTTGCGGGTATAATAAATCTCGCATCAGACCCGTATATTGACGAGATTGCATTCACAATTGCATACACATCGCCTGAATTTCTCGCTTCGGATTATTGTTTCCCTGAACTTTATGAAGACAATGCCCGCCTGGTTTATTCGCATGACAGTGACCTCGCTTATGTTGATATTATTGATTACGGAACTTCAACGACAGATGAAAATTATTATTCGACAGTGAAGTACTGGAAGATAGACAAAGACTCGAACCGTGTGCAGGTTGAAGTGCCGAGAGACATTTATTATATGTACATAGTTCATCCGAAAATAACAGATGAGTATGAAGGATATGTCAATCCCACACTATTTGAAAGTAATGAGAATCACTTAACAAATCTTGAATATCCTCCATCCGGATTTTTCTGGCGCGATTACATGTACACCCATACTGAGAAAAAGCCGGGCAATCCTGAGGAAGACTTCCCGGTATTGAAGGATGAAGCAGTCAAATGCAATGTCCTTTGGGATGAGAAAAACGCAGAGCCTTCGGCAGTACGCACAGTAACAAAGTGGATAAACGACGTGATGGAATTCAATTCGGGTGTTGAACGCCCGCACCAGCCGGTCAGAATATATGCACTTCATTTGGGAAGATGTGGCGAGCATGAGGACATAACGGCAGCGGCGGCAAGGTCCTTGCTCATTCCCACGAGAGGTATAGAAGCAATGTCTTCGGACCATGTATGGAATGAATTTTGGGACGAGCAATGGTGGCAATGGGAGCCGGTGAATAATTCACACAAAGACAATTTTTGTTACGAAAAGGGATGGGGAAAGAAATTCGGTTCTATATTATCGCACCGGAGCGACGGAGTTGTGGAGCATGTTGCAAAAACTTATTCTGAAAAATATTGTACTATAAATGTTTATGTACGGGATAGTCATGAACGACCGATTGACGGCGCACTGATAATTATTTATCAAAAAGGAAATTTAGACCAAACGAGATATTATACGGATAGTTATGCTTACACTGACAAAGAGGGAAAAGCAACAATTTTGGTCGGAGAAGGACTTAAGTATTATGCGAAAATGAAGTCTTCACTTGGAGATATACCACCCGAGGATAATAAAGTAATAATCCTAAATGAAAATCCGGTAGCAGGACAAGAATACTCTTATGTTTTGCGTCCTTCGAATTTCCAGCAGGTTAAATATCCTTCATCTATTCAGTTTCCCGATGTTCCAAGCGACGAATATTTATTTAAAGTGAATTATTCAGTCCCGAATGAAAATATAAATTGGAAGGTTTTATTAAACGATTTTCCCGGGGGATTCATTAATTATGAAAAACCGGGTGCCGATGTTAATTTTTATATAGCAGATGAATATAATTTTAATCAGTTTAAAGATAATCAAAACCATTCAGTCATCGAAGCAAAATACAATGTATCCAATCTCAATACCGAATATAAATTCCGTCGTTGGTGGCAATATTATGCCTGGCTGAGCAATAATGAAAGCTTCAATAACGGAGTACAGGCACAGGCATCATTTTCTTTGTATGTGAATAAATTGGTTGGTGTTGATGACGGCTCGAATGCTGAATCACGGCAAATTATATGCTATCCTAATCCGATGAGCAGTTCAACAACATTCAAATTCAAAGTTCCAGATTTATCGAATATCCGATTATCAATTTTGGATATACATGGGAGAGAAGTAAAAAGATTGGTTGATGGGATTTTCCAATCCGGCATCCAATCTATTGAATGGGATGGAAGGGACGAACAAGGAAATGAATTGACAAACGGAATGTATTTCTATCAACTCGACATCAACGGAAGGAAAGAAGTCGGGAAAGTGTTGGTTGTGAGGTGATATAGTTATACATAAATTAAAATTAAATTTAGTTAATGAATGAAAAATTGGTCAAATATTGAAAGATTACGCTGGGACCCTGAGATTAGAGAAATTGACAGATTCGAAAAGTCTCTTGGTGAAATTCCTAAAATAGTAAAAAACATACGTGAGCTTATTACGAGATTCGAAGTATGTCATTTTAAATATTCAGAGCATATTAGAACGATAACTTTTTCACTTCACAATCTTGTGAAGATGGTCGAGCCGTCAACAATTGGGAAAAATCATATTAGTAAAGGATTGAAGGTTTTGAAAAATGACAAAACCGGAAGAAGTAAGATTGGACAGCAATATGTGAGGGCAATCAGAAAATGGCTAAAAAATGATACGTCAAAAAAAGAGGCAATTCGTAAAACCAAAGAATTTGATGAAAATATATCAAAATGGCTTGGTGCTAAGAATCCCGATAAAATCAGGTTAATCAAATTATTATTAGCAAGAATATTGTGGGATTGGGAATCATATAATAAGTTGCAAATAAAAGGGGAATATGAAGAACTTGAGAAACAAATTTGCAGGATAGATATTTGCCACTATGCATTTCCATCAAACCTTGACTTACTATTAAAAAGCATCGGAGAAATGAAACTGGCGGATGGTTTTGAGGGCTGCGGCTCTTTTAATGAAAAAATCAAAGAAGAAGTAATAAGGGAAATTAAATATATTAATAAACATCTAATTAAATGGTCAAAAGAGAAAAGAGTACCTACACAGGCAAGATTGTATAAAATTTGGTTATTAACAAGTCTTAAAAAAACTTTAATAGAACAGCTACATTTATATAGTCCTAAAATTGAATCTGCGAATTAATATTTGTAGAGAAGCATTGCAATGCTTTTCTTTATTTATAAAATATATTAATTATAAGCCATCATTTTTAATTCTTCGTAATTGATAAACAATTCAATCAATTAAAAACATTGTACAACTGTAAAATAATATTTTCTGCACTCAAACGACAAACGATTTTAGGGTTAGTTAATAATATTGTGTGTAAAATAAATTAATTTATTTAGTGAATGTTAATTTTTGATAGCAAACTATTTTCAACACTTATCATGGAGGGTGCGATGTATAAAAAAATACTGTTTCTTATCCTTTTTGTCTTGTCTTCATATTCTGTCTTTTCACAGGATAGCAGTGCCTGGGCAAATATAACATTACCGGCAAATTTAAATACAGACATTACGGCTTTCGCTCAGTCCGGCAACGAAGTTTATCTCGGTACAAACGGACAAGGTGTGTTCTCGTCCAATGACGGCGGCAATACCTGGTTTAACAACTCACTTGCTACGATGACAGCTGATGGAATCAACGGAATACTAATCGGCTTGAATAAACCGACATATATAACAGGTAAAAATTCAGTTTATATTACGAGCGACAACGGTTCAAGTTGGAATGAGATTAGTAATTTCCCGAAAGATGACGGTTCAATACAATGTGCTGCACTCAGCATGGGAGGAAATCTTGCAATCGGGACACCGGCATCTGTTTGGTATTATTCCGAAAATGTCGACGGTTGGTTCTGGTATAAACTGAACATTCAATATGGGCCGATGGATGTCAAGGCAATGGCTTTCAATCAGAACGAACAGTTGTTTTTGACTTGCATCCACAGACAATCACCTGAAATTTATCTTGTTGACCCAAAGGGACAGATGACATTCCTCGAAATAGTAAAGAACATAAGGGAATCACCGCTCGCAAGTTTTTTTGCAATGAATGCAAACGGTGTTATGTTTTGCAGTGTCGGTAAGTCATTTTACCAATTCGAATATGCATCGAACTTGTGGTCATTATTTACAGAAAGCCCGCAGAAAAATGTCAGAAGATTCAAATTTGCAGGCACAGGAAATCTCCTTTCTTTCGATGATTTGAATCTTAGGATATTTAATCCCAAAGACAATCAATGGCTGCCGGACAGCCCTATTCTGAACTTCGATGACAATATAATCGATGCAACGATAGACGGACAGGATGCCGTATGGCTGATTCGTAAAAGAGCAATATTAAAGAGTGATGGACCCGTTGATAAAATCATCAGCTTTATTTTCAGCAAATACTTCATCGTGAAAGATGCACAGGGTGCCCTGATGAGACACAAAACATTTGTATTATACAAAGCAAGCTGCGATAATAATCAATCGGGGATGGGGACAATAACAACAAATAATAACGGCGGTTTTTATCTAAATTATAATTATTACGGATTCCATACCGGAGACCAAATCAAGTTGGAAAAGCTGGTTTATACTGAATATGCAGTAAAGACCGGTCATTCGCAAATGGGTAACAAGATGTATGATGTTTACCTGAACAATATGAAGTATGATGGTGTCGGAAATCCGCATTATTACTCATTAACAGATGATAACTCTCAGACAATAATAATGGACCATTCATGCATTCACCGTTTCCTAGTATTTTCAGTTGAGTGGGAAGCCAAGCGTGCATACCTTGATACAGTCGCATCCTGGAGTAAATTAATGTCCAACTTCCTGTGGGATGTTACCGACGGACAGCTTTACGTGGAAAGAGTTGACATATTCGATAATTACCAGAGGTGGAACCAGGCGGACATGAGGTTTTTTGCCAATAACCTTGTATGGCCCAATGCGGCAGTAAATGGAGTTTATAGTATTGACAGCAGGGGAGACCAGGTGAGAATGCCGCGTCGCTGGCTGGGTAACTCCGATGACACACGAAATTGGTCCACAAGGAACGATTGGTTCACTTATGATGACCGAAGTTTGCAATTGTTCATGAGTTCGACTATGGCACATGAACTTGGTCATTACATGTTAAGTTTTTATGATGAATATGTATGGGTTGACACAAACAAGGCAAAACTTCTGCCGGCAGGATACAACATGGGTTTCATGCAATACCAGTATCAGAATGCACCCGATTGGTCTTCTGAGATGTCAGACCCGGACAGGTATTCCAATCCTAATTACAGATACACCGCACAATGGGCTTACAACGGAAGCGATTGCTGGACTCAGTTCAGGAATAAATATCAGGGGTATTATGCAGACCCCGATGGAGGTGATGATATATGGGTACCGATTGTATTTCCGAAGGACAGAACATTATCCGGTGGCTTAGGATTCTTAAGGGGACCGGCTGATTATTCGTATGGACAAACACAGTGCAACGTGATACCAATTACAGAAACCAATGTTTATGACCAGTTTTTCAGTGCAGGTGATTTCAAATTCACAGTGGTTGATGAACACGGCAGCCCGATGGCTAAGGCGGATATTGTTGATATGGTTCCGTTTTTCTCTACATATTTGGTTAAAACACAGCAGGGACAGTCTGCAGATAACGGCAAAATGACTGTCGTAGGTGCAAATGTAAATGATGTCATATTCATATCGGCGAAAAGAGAATTGGATTTCGGAATTATCAAAGTTCCGTGGTTCTATTTTTATGCTGTGACTGTAAGCGCAGTTACCGGGGCAAAAGGTAATGATGACCAGATACAGGATGAGCCGATTATTCAAATATTTCCCGTCAAATCAGATAACAGATTGGTTAATTCGATGAAATATGATTTTTCCGGAAATATATTTTTAGATTTTTATACAAATAAAAAGTTCAGTACTAATCCGAGTATTGATATTATGCTCCAGGACAGCTCTGTAAAAAGTTACAACTTGATTTTTGACGACAAAAAAACAGTTTATAGTGCAAAGGTTACAGAAGCAGTACCAGACGAAGGAACATTTTTATTCAACACAAAAGATTCGGCAGACAAACCGTTTTCAATATTTTTCAATTACAGGATTTCTGATTTCGGGAAAAATGTATTTGCACCCGGCGGAGTGGCAGAAATTGTTCTGGATACGAAAAATACTGAAATTGAAAGAATTTCTGCTTTATCGAGTGATTTCTTTCCTTTGAAAAACGGAATTTCAGCGAATGCCAAGCAGGGCGGCTCTGCCGTTTCATTCTCATCTGCACCAGGGCAATTATCGCAGGGAACAACGAATATTCTGAACATCAGGTATTCGAGAGCGGAACTCACGACAGAAGATGAGCTTTCATTGAGCGTTTTCAAATGGGACGAAGAAAATCTTATGTGGAACAAGATGCCAAGCACCGTTGACACAGCGAATCAGATTGTTTCGACTCAAATCAGCTCGATGGGAACGTATGCAGCATTTACGACAAACAATCCGGTTGGTGTTAATGATTATAATAATGATTCATACTCACTTGGTGCTTATCCGAATCCATTCACGAGTTCGGCAAAGGTTGATTTCTTCAATCCGACAGAAGGATTTGTGAGTTTGAAACTGTATAATGCACTTGGTAATGAAGTCATGACGTTAGCCAACTCAAAACTTGGTTACGGGAAGCAATCATTTAATATTGACGGAAGCCAATTACCAAGCGGTGTGTATTATCTGACAATGAAATCGAATAATACAACCATAACAAAGAAGGTTGTACTTATTAAATAAAAATATTGGTTATTCAGTTTTTAATTTTGATTAAGATTAATCCCACGATTAAAATTCGTGGGATTATCTTCTTTCTGAATTGATTTATGATTAATATTTAGGAAATATCAAAAAGGTTTATTATGAATATAATTTTCATAAAACTTGTAAGGTTTTATTTAATATTGATGATGATGACAATGTTAATCTATGCAGAAAACAAGCCGAATATTTCAAAAACAGATAAAAATAATAATGGGAAGGATAGGAAAATGAAATTACTTTCAAAAGTAACAGGCAATGGTACACCGATTTTATTAGTTCCGGGTGGTTTGACCGGCTGGATCAGCTGGGACCCTCACGCTGAAATACTTTCATCAAAAAGAAAAGTAATACAGGTTCAGTTAATCAATGTTGATTACGGATTCAATAATCTTCCGTTACCTCCTGATTATAGCGTTAAAACCGAGAGCAACGCCTTGTCGGCAACATTAGACGAGTTGGGAGTGACACTATCTATAGATATAGTTGCCTGGTCTTATGGTGCTGCAGTTACGCTGGATTATGTGCTCGACCATCAGGACAAAGTACGTTCTTTGACATTAATCGAGCCGCCTGCATTTTGGGTACTCAAGTCAATAGGAGAGTTGGATGATGACACTAAAGAAGTAATGGCAAGACTACAAAAATGCAGCGGCGATATAAGCGACGAGATGCTTGCGGATTTTATGGCAACTAGGATTCCTCGCACCCGGGCAAAAAGCACAGGAGCTGCCCCAATGGAATTTATGGCATCAGTACAAACAATCCTTGCGAAATAATCCGGCGGTCATAAGTAATTACAATGAAATTAAAAAAGTAAGTGCATTTAAAAAACCTGTTTTACTTGTTAAAGGAACAGGTTCCGCAAAGTTCCTTCATGAAATTATTGATGTATTGGGCAATTATTTTCCAAATAATAAAATCATTGAATTGCCCGGAGGACATGCTCCGCAGATTGTATCAATGAAACAATTTCTTGAATATCTCGAAGAGTTTCAGTCACAGGCGGTGGATAAATAAAAATTTAGAGGAGAAATTTTATGGAAGGCAGCAGAAGAGATTTTATTAAAACGGCAGCGGCATCAACTCTTGCTGTAACTGCAATGGCAAGTACCCCCGGTTTGTTAGCGGAACCATTAATAATCAACGGTTTCGATAAGCTGCAGAATGATAAAGGCGAGTTCGTGCTTGGTCCTCTTCCCTATACTACAGATGCACTCGAACCATATATGGATGCAGAAACATTGAATCTTCACCATACATTTCATCATGGCGGCGCAGTCAAAGGACTGAATAATGATATGAAGAAAATAAGCGAGGCATTGGAAAAAAATGATTTGGAAACAGTTGATTACTGGGTTAAGAAATCAGCTTATCATGGTTCGAGCCACATACTGCACACAATTTTCTGGACTAATCTGAAAAAGGGTGGAGGTGGTCAGCCCAAAGGTGAATTACTGAAGTTAATCGAAAAACAATATCAGTCATTTGATAAATTCAAGGGATTGATTTCGACTGTATGCAATAATGTTGATGGGAGCGGATGGGGAGTTGTAGCATACAATCCTTTTACGAAACAACTGAATGTTATTCAATGTGAGAATCACGAAAAGCTGATTCAATGGGGTGCAATCCCTCTCCTGATAATAGATGTGTGGGAGCATGCATATTACTTGAAATATAAAAACCGAAGACCTGAGTTCGTTTCTGCATTGTTCAATATTATTGACTGGGACAATGTCGCAATGAGGCTGAACTATGCAATGAAATCCGGTTGAGTTACATCCAAATTAAAGTTTGAACCAATATTTTGAATTTTCAGCATAACCTTGTCAACGATTCTGTCGCAGCGTTCACCCATAAATTCGTATAAAGGAACATCTTTATAATCCTTATACAATTTTTCTTTAATCATAGCCTTAGCTCTTGTCAGACGTATTTTGACAGTATTTTTTGTGGTGCCGAGAGATTCAGCAATCTCTGAAATGCTCATTCCTTCTTTTTCACGCATAATATAAACGGTACGATAATTAATTGGAACAGACTGAATAGCTGATTCGAGATTTTGACTCAATTCTTTCGACAAGAACTGATTTTCGGGATTATCATTCATAGTTAACACCTTTGTATTATAAGTTTCCAAATTTTCATCAACAAGCCAATCGAGAGAAATATTAACATTTTTATTAGAAGAATTCAGTCTTTTGAGTGCTTCATTTATTAATATCCTGATAAGCCAAGTTGAAAATTGGGATTTCCTGTTAAAAGATTTAAGATTAAGGTATGCTTTTATATAAGCATCCTGCATGACATCGTCAATATCGCTTTCATTTTTCAAATAGGATTTGCTAATCCTGTAGAGACGCTGATTGTATTTGCGCATCAGAATTTCGTATAAATCCTTTTCTCCGCGGATGACTTTATCTATAATTTCATCATCACCGGCAGTCCTGCTATATTTTGATACTGTTAATTCCACAATATAGTCAATCAAATATTGAAAAATATTAGTTGTAACTAATAAACGATTTAGATTAAATAAAATTTTTTTGAAACTTTTATTCGGATTTGAAATCTAATTATTATAACTAATAAAATTGTTTAAATAATTGGAATAAAAAAAATGGAAACAGAACAAAAAATTCAGAATATACATACTCTTTTAAAGGTAGTATTTGTTTTTGTACCAATAGCAGCGGGATTTGATAAGTTCACAAATCTGCTGACTGACTGGACTATGTATGTTAACGGGATATTGGCAGGAATGCTCCCGTTTTCAACTGCAGTATTTATGAAAATTGTCGGTGTAATAGAAATCATTGCCGGTATCATAGTTCTATTCAAACCGAAAATCGGGGCACTAATCGTATCATTATGGTTATTTCTTATTGCTATAAATTTAATGTTTACAGGAAAATATTTTGACGTTGCTGTACGTGATATGGTAATGGCAGTCAGTGCCTATACATTTTGGCAATTAACAATTTATCTAGATAAAAAAAAGGAACAATAATGGAAGAACATAAAGTAAAAATAACAGATATAAAGCAGGTTACTCACGATGTAAAGAGGTACAGAGTTGAAAAGCCGGCGGGGTACAGTTTTTTACCCGGTCAGGCAACGGAGGTATGTATCAATAAACCGGAATGGGCCCATGAATCAAGACCGTTTACCTTTACATCATTGAATGATTGGGATTTTCTTGAATTTACGATTAAATCGTACAGGGACCACGATGGAGTGACAAATGCATTAGATAAACTTGTCCCGGGCGACGAATTAATCATCCACGATGTCTGGGGTGCAATCCATTATGAGGAAGCAGGTTTGTTCATTGCAGGCGGTGCAGGAGTAACACCCTTCATAGCTATAATGCGTTCGCTTCATTCAAAAAATATGATTGATGAGAACCGGTTGCTTTTTGCAAACAAGACAACGAAAGATATAATATTAAAAGATGAATTTGAGAAAATACTCGGGGATAATTTCATTAATATATTATCTGATGAAAAAGTCAATGGATACGCTCACGGCTTTATAACAGAAGAATTTTTGAAAAAACAAATTAAGTCGGAGAATGATTACATATATCTCTGCGGACCGCCGACAATGATGGATAATGTGCAGGCGATGCTCGATAAAATGGGAGTGGGAAAGAATAAATTGATAATCGAGTTGTAAAGATTTTTTATTAATGTATTAAAATTTTTTAAGTAACACAACAGGATTCTATTTTATTTAAATGCTCAATAGCTGTCTCACATTGTTTTGTAGTCAATTTATAATGATTATATCTTGCTTTCATGGAAAAATCCATTAATGAATCATAAAATGGTTGAATTTTTGGAAGGTAGAAGCCAACAAGGTCACTTAATATCTGATGCTTACTAAAATACTTCCCGATTTTTCTTTGATAAAATATACCATATTGTTCGAAGGTCTGAAATATTCTTTCTTCGCCATTAATTTTTTCTTTTAATGGAAATAATTTGTAGCAAACAAAATGAAGTGAAGAATAAAAGGCGGTAGTAATCACCCAATCGTCATATTTATTTGTTGTTTTCAGAAACAGGCATAATTCTTTATTATGCTTTGCTTGCCAAAGATACTTGCTTGCTTTCGGCATACTTCAATCCAAATCCGTCACATTTTATATGTTCAATATCAATATTTTCAGTCAGAGGCACATAGGAGATACTTAAATGAAACGTATCATTATTATATTCTTTTTTAATATTACCGTTTAACTTATATGCTTTAATCAATAAATCCGAATTTTCATAATATTTAAGATTTGTAAGTAATAATAATTCAAATTCATTAATATCCACAATTTTTAAATAAACATCTTCTGTTTCTAATTTTATTTCCTTTAATTTTTTTAATAAATCAGAAGTAATACTGGTTATTTTATGCATATTATCACTAAATCTTAAAAATAATATTTTATTTTGATAATCAATTCCTTCTATTTTACCACGTAAATACGCATCAATTACTTCATCGGAAGTACAAGTGTATGGCTCTTGCTTTTTCCATGATTTCAATACCTGTGCATCCGACTTATTAATTTCAGAATTTGTCTTTGATTTTACTAAAGATTCCATAGTCATTAATATAATGTTAATTACGACAATTACTAAAATAATTTAATAAAATAAGAAATTAAACAAATTTATTTATCATAATATTAAAACCAATTTCATATCTTAGACAAAATTTATTTGAAATTATTATTTAAATATATAAACATTTTTATTGCTGTTTAAATCGTGTTGACATAATTAATCAGTTAATTTTTCTTATGTATTGCTCGACTATGAGAATGTTCATTACAGAACGAGCTTTTTCATGTTGATTTGTTTTATCATAAGCGGAAATTAAAAGATTGCATATTTTATTCATTATTGAGAATCTCAAATTAGTGTCTTCGATTTGATACCATGCTCTTTGCTCGAATGCTTTTTCAAGATTGTTAATCACAAGCTTGGGGAATTTAAGGGAATCCTGTTCTGCCCTTCTGATGAATGTGTTGAGATTCCTGAGTACCCTGCGGTTGATTCTGCTATTATTGTTTTTACCTCCGTCATCAATTTCGAGAGTTTTGGCTGTTCTCATAACAAGTTTGTAAAGTGAATCGCGGCATGATTTGCTCTGGAAATCGAATTTGTAGAAATCATAATTCATTTTTGGCTTTAGATAGTGGGCTATATCTTCTTTTGACTTAGGAAATCCTTTTTTATTCAATCCCCCGATAATTTTTTTGACTATGCCATAAGATAAATCCGTATCGACAAGAAGCAATCCGGCTCTGATGGCGAGGTCGCCGGGAATATTTGTAATTGTTCCGTATTTTCTGAAGAGCATCTGTTTAATAAATTCACCCTGATTGTATGAACGCTGGTAATCGCCGATTCCGAATGCCTGACGTGAACGAAGCAGACGCAGAGTTTGAACTGCATCGGATTTGAATCCGAGCAATTCAAGTAATCCCAGTGCCTGGGAAAAACCGAATTCAATATAGTAATCAACTTTTGGAATACCGCAAATCTTTGCAATTTCTTTTAAGTAGCGTATCCTGCCTTTACCAGCCCTTACATTGGCGAGATAATTCAATCCGGAAGTATCACGATAGCCGGATTTTACATAGGTGCCTCTCGGTATCGAAATGATTTCTACTTTGCCCGAATCCAAGAAAATTCTCAAAAGATGATTAGCATCAGCATGATTGCAGCCGCTTCCCATACGTGTATCCAAGCCGGTTATGACTATATTGATGACATTGGAAGATGAATCAATTCTACCGTTTTCCATAGCTGAGAAGAGATTGTCCAATTCTTTGAAAGACAGGGAATCATTTTTAGTAAGCGATTGAGAAACATTTGGCTTATTATTAGAGGGTGATTCATTATTTATATAAAATTCCCGAACAAAAAAGCCGGCGATAACAATAAAAATTAAGGATAATAAAAAAGCAATAATAATTTTCTTCAATGAAATCATAATCACAATAGTATATAGCTATAAACTAAATTAATATGTGAAATCGAATAAAAATCAAAATCACAAATTTTTATAAATTATTGCAAATATTATTCCAAAGTGGAAAGCAATTAAGAAAATAAAGAAAGGATGCTCGGTAACTATGAAGGTTCGTTTATATTTAAAATTTTCCGGGCATCCTTCAGATAAATATATCAGCACTTCGCAGTGCAGTATCACAATACAAATTAACGGATTGAAGGAGCTATTATTTATAGCAGTTATTATGATTTTAATGTAGAATTTTAAAGTTAAAAATTGTAGTATTTATACTACATAAATTAAGAGATATTTTTAATTGAGGTGTAAATTTAAAATATACAAATTATTTTGAGACCTTTTGTCATTAATAGTGTCATTGTATATATGAATGGTGCATATTAGAATTAATTTAGTAAAGTAGGCAATTCGTTAATAACTGTTTAGTAAGACGTATAGGGCAATGTAGGGCATTCGCATCATAGTTTTGAGCAAGGAATAATGTTTACTAAAATAAATTTTCTAAAATTATTTAGAGGTAAAAATATGAAAACTGTTTTTGTAAACAATGGAATTGAAACTAAATTTAATATTAGAGAAATTCAATCTGGTTCGTATTTGATAGCAGCACAATCAGATTTTAAAATTGACAAGGATGTAATATTCAGTTTTTCAGATGCGGATATTATAATAATTGAAAATTAAATTATTTTCTTCGCCCTTTTATGGAGATGTTTATGAAATCAATATTATATATATTATTTTTATTTATTTTTTATACAATATCTTTATCCTTTTCAGGCAAAGGTTCCGGTACAATAGATGACCCTTTTCAAATCACAAACATTTCACAATTACAAGAAATAAATGATGAATCAATTGCTCATTATATTTTAATGAATGATATTGATGCAAAGGAGACAAGATATTGGAATGTCGGTGACCATGATGGTAATCCTAGTACTCCTAATGAACCAATGGGTTTTGTACCTATTTCGCTTGGTACTTTTTTTAAAAAGGGTTTTTTTAATGGAGCCGGTTTTATAATTAAGGATTTATACATTAATAGGCCCTTAGAGAGAGCTGTTGCTCTCTTTAGTATAGCTTATGGTGATATAAAAAAAGTTGGTTTAGAAAATTGTAATATTACTGGTTGCGATAATGTAAGTAGCTTATGCGCAGAATATGCAAAAGGTTATATTGAAGAATGTTATACAACCGGTCTTGTAATCGTTAAATGTCATGGGAATGTTAATTCCGGTTTCTCTGGTTTTCTTACTGGTGGGCGAATCAGAAATAGTTATTCTTCATGTGATGTATCAGATGATTCATCGATATCTAACTATAATTCTACTAGCTTTTGTGATATTTTTTCTTCTTATAGTAATATAGACCGTTGTTATACAATTGGTAAAGTTTTAAGTTCTAAAAAAGTAACAGCTTTCGGTCTATTTGGAAATGCCTATTTTTGTTTCTGGGATGTAGAAACCACTGGCATACCTGATGCAGGTGGTCATGAAGCAATAGGTTTACCTACTTCAGAAATGAAGAAAAAAGCTACTTATGGTAATGGAAGCTGGGACTTTGATAGCATTTGGTGCATAGACGAAGGCAGAGACTATCCCAAGCTGAGGGCTTTCGGCAAGTGCCCGCCTACGGATGTGCCGCAAGAGCCGAAAGATAATGGAAATAAGCTTGATGCATTTCCAAATCCTGCTTTCACTTCCATTGATGTAGTGTATAAACTCCAGTCGGCAGTCGCGAGTCGGCAGTCTGTTGGCACAGCACAAATAATAATTACAAACTCCTATGGGCAGCAGGTATATAATGAGAATGTTAATTATGATAATGCAAATTATGAGCAGAGACAAACAATAGACATAAGCAAATATCCCAGCGGATTGTATTTTATTACTCTGCGTTCGCCGGCGGTGGCGATGACGAAAGGAGTGGTGGTCGTTAAGTGATAAGTTTTGAGTTTTAAGTTTTGAGATGTGCTGTCCTAAATAGCGTTGACTTTTGAATCAACAAAAAGGAGTTAAAATATGGACAGCAGTAAGAAAAGGAGTAAACAACATTATAATCCTAGACAAAGAAGGATATTCAGCACAGAGTTAAAAAGAAGATTTTTAAATGTTGAGTGTTAAACAATAGACAACTAAATGGCTCAATAGCTAATTTGCTAAACACCTAATTTAACAACACCTAAAATACACACTTTTATTATGAGTCATTTTATTGTTAAATTTGTTTCTTTTTTAACAAACAGAAACAACCATTAACAAAATTCAGATAGGGTGAACAGATGAAGATAAGAAAGGAAGATGCCCTCGAATACCACAGTTCGGGAAGGAAGGGCAAAATCGAAGTTGTTATTACCAAACCATGTATTACTCAAAGAGATTTATCATTGGCATACACCCCGGGGGTAGCAGAGCCCTGCCGGGAAATTGAAAATGACATCAGTACGGTTTATGAGTACACTGCAAAAGGGAATCTCGTCGGGGTTATTTCAAATGGAACAGCAGTATTAGGGCTTGGTGACATAGGTCCTGAAGCGGGAAAACCCGTGATGGAAGGTAAGGGAGTGCTGTTCAAAGCATTTGCGGATATTGACGTTTTTGATATTGAATTAAAATCAAAGGATATTAATGAGGTTATAAGAGTTTGCGAAGTGTTGGAGCCAACTTTCGGCGGAATAAATTTAGAAGATATAAAAGGACCGGAATGTTTTTACATAGAAGAGGCACTGAAAAAATCATTGAAAATTCCCGTGTTCCACGATGACCAGCACGGAACTGCCATAATAAGCGGAGCAGCATTGATGAATGCCGTCGAGCTTGCAGGGAAGAAAATGAACGAAGTGAAAGTAGTATATAATGGAGCGGGAGCATCGGGTATTGCTTGCTCGAAATTCCATATCTCGCTTGGATTGAAGAGAGAAAACGTTCTGCTATGCGATTCGACAGGAGTAATATACAAAGGCAGGACAAAGGGAATGAATGAATTCAAAGAGGAATTTGCAATTGAAACCGACAGGAGAACACTCGAAGATGCACTGAAAGGTGCGGATGTGTTTGTCGGTTTATCAAAAGGTAATTGCGTTACCAAGGAAATGGTTAAGTCAATGGCAAAGAATCCAATAATATTCGCAATGGCTAACCCTGACCCGGAAATCACTTATGAAGATGCAACAGATGCGCGTAATGATGTTATCATTGCAACAGGACGTTCCGATTATCCCAACCAGGTAAATAATGTACTCGGATTTCCATTTATATTCAGGGGAGCACTTGACGTCCGCGCTACTGCAATAAATGAAGAAATGAAAAAAGCTGCTTCTTATGCACTAGCGAAGCTTGCGAGAGAGGAAGTTCCCGATGTTGTAAAAAGAGCATACGCAGGAAAAGAGATGAACTTTGGTAGGGAATATATTATTCCCAAACCATTTGACCCAAGGGTATTGACCTGGGTTGCACCAGCAGTTGCTAAAGCGGCAATGGAAACCGGAGTTGCGCTGAAGCCGATTACTGATTTTGATGAGTACAGGAGACAGCTTGACATCAGGATGGGCAGGGCTGAAAGAATAATGACACCCATATACAGCAAAGCGAGAACAGCAAAGAAAACAATCGTATTTCCTGAAGGAGAGGAATCGAAAATAATAAAAGCAGCTCAGCTTAGTCACGATGAGCAAATTGCCACACCGATTCTGCTCGGGAATGAAGAAAGAATTAATGCTGTTGCAAAAGAGAACGGGTATGACATTGAAGACATTCAAATAATAAATCCTAAATCTTTCGATAAGCTCGATTCATATATTGATGAATTCCACAAACTACGTCACAGGAAGGGTATCACCAAAAATGAAGCAACAAAGCGATTGCTGACTAACAAAAATTATTTCGGCTCGATGATGGTTCATCTCGGTGATGCAGATTGTATGATTTCGGGCTTAACTTCGCATTACCCGGAAACAATCAAGCCGGCACTCGAAATCATAGGTAGAGACCCGAGATATAAAGTTGTTTCAGGATTGTATATACTTTCAACAAAGAAGAACACTTATTTTCTTGCTGACACTACTGTCAATATCGAACCGGATACAGAAGCATTAGCAGATATAACTTTCCAGGCAGCAGCTTTCGTTAAGCATTTTGATATCAAGCCAAGAGTTGCTTTACTTTCATACAGCAATTTTGGTTCCGAGAGGGGTCCCATACCAACCAAGATGATGAATGCATTGAAGCTTATAAAAGACAGGAATCCCGATTTTATCGTTGACGGCGAAATGCAGGCGGATACAGCAGTAATGCCTGAAATAATAAACGAAGATTATCCTTTCAGTGTGTTGAAAGATGGTGCAAATGTGTTGATATTTCCAAACCTGACGTCTGGAAATGTTGCATATAAACTTCTAATGAGAATCGGCGGAGCAAATGCTATCGGACCGGTATTGAGGGGCTTGAGCAAATCGGTTCATGTACTTCAAAGAGGATGTGAAGTGAAAGAAATACTCGATATGGTTGCTATTGCTGTTGTGGATGCACAAAGAAAGAGCAACAATAAATAATTCTGAATTTTGAAAGTTGAATTTTAAATTGTAGGGGGCAATTCATGAATTGCCCCTACTTATTCGTCCATTAACAATTCCATTCATAAAATTTTCATAATCGAGGCAGTTAACGACATCTTTTGCTTCGAGCCAGCCCTTGCGTGCGACTTTCACTCCGATGAAGACATCTTCGAGTGTCGAAGTTTTGTGTGAATCGGGATTGATAGCAATTCTCACTTCTTTTTCCTTTGCATAAATCACATTCTCCCATGACAGGTCGAGACGGTATGGATTGGCATTGATTTCGATGATTTTTCCGTAATCGGCGGCGGCATCAATTATTTCGTTAATGTCAACTTCGTAAGGGAGCCGGGATGTCAGAAGACGTCCAGTCGGATGACCGAGAATTGTGGTGTATGGACTTGCTAATGCTGCAATCATTCTTTTTGTCATCTGCGATTTTGACATATTGAATGATGAATGAACGGAAACAACGACAATATCGAATTTCTCCAATACATCTTCGGGATAATCGAGTGAACCGTCAGTGAGAATGTCGGATTCGATCCCTTTGAGGATTTTTATTCCATGATTTTCTTCATTCAATTTGTCAATTTCCTCATGCTGCAGCTTAACCCGTTCGATTGATAATCCATTTGTATAGCCGGCACTACGGCTGTGGTCGCACATTGCTATGTAAGAAAAGCCAAGTTCTTTTGCCCTGAGAGCCATTTCGAGGATTGAATTTCTTCCGTCACTCCAGTTAGAATGGACGTGAAGCATGCCTTTCAAGTCTAAGTTTTCAATCAACCTTGGAATTTTGAATTGCTTTGCTTTTTCAAGTGCAGTAATACTTTCTCTCAGTTCAGGAGGAACAAACTGAATGCCGAGAGAATTATATAATTCTTCCTCCGAAGTAAACGAAAAGCTTGAATTAATTTCTTTAAATAGTTGAATAAAAGCTGAAGTATATTCATCTGAACCTGTTGACTGATGCAATTTGAGGATGTATTCATCGGGCTTAGCAAAATCAACTGTAACAGGAATGTTTTCATTTGTTAGAATTAATAAATGTTTTTCAATTTGGTTAGCATTAAAAGTGGATTTGAAATCTTGGCACATTTCAAATGGATTATATGTTGAAACAACTATATGCAAATCAGTAATTGTTTCTGCAAAGCGTCTGTATGAGCCACTGATTTCTGCATCAAGAATTTGTGAATTTGACTTTAATTGATTTAATAAATTTTCTGCATATTCAATAACTGAATTTTGCAGAAATAATCCTTTGGATGCTTTTTTGTGGGCAATACTGTTCAAAATGATTTCGATTGATTTGTCAGTGAAACCCTTTAATTTCTTAAGAGAGCCATTCAGGCATACTTCTTCAAGTTCATTTATTGATTTTACACCGAGTTGTTCGTAAACTAACTTTGTCTTTCTGGGACCCATAGAGTTGATTTTTGTGATGTCAACGAGTGATTCGGGAATTTCTGCAATAAGTTTTTCGTAATAACTGATTTTTCCAATCTGAACATACTCGGTCATTTTCTTTACTAAGGCATCACCAAAGCCCTTGATATTGCTGAGAGTGCCTTCCTGAACTTCTTTTTGAATATCGAGCTGGTTTTCTCTGATAATTTCCGCTGCATTTGAGTAGGCACGTGACTTGAAAGGGTTTTCACCCTTGATTTCAAGGAGAATTGCAATGTTATCGAGTATTTTTATTAATTTTTTGTCGGGCATATAAAAATAATTACTATAATACAATTTGTTGTTTTATTAATGATTAGCCACGACTTTTAAATCGGGGTGGAAGTTCATCACCATATAATCGGATTTATCCACTTAAAATAAATGACTAAAGTCAGAATCATTTGGTAGAAACTTCCCCCTATCTGAAGATAGGGGCTATTCAAAAAATAAAGAACGTTTTTTATTTATCATAATTTTATTTTTATAATGTAATAAGGTTTGATATGGGCTGATATTGCCTGTTACAAAGGTTGAAAAGGAATTATAAGGTTAATTAGAAAAAATATTACCAATTATTTTATTTCGTAATCAACCAATACTGCTTCCCAGTTGCTTTTAAAATCTTCATTATTGTTTTTGAACCCATACCAATTATAAAAAATATTAACTACTCCAATGCCTTTTGCATACCAGGTATGTTCAATCATGTGTAATTCATCTTTTTCTTCAGGACTTTTTGAGTGGTCAATTTCAATGATGATTTCCTCAAAGATAAATTCCTCTAATGTTAATTTATTACCTTTGAGAATAAATTCTTTTTGTCTCCCTTTTGAAATATATATTTTGTGATAATAATCAATTTTATTATACTGATTGTGTTCATTCCAGACTGTGTCACCATGAGAATTAAAATCTGCGAATGGAATCCAGTATAGAGTGCTAACAGTATCAACTCTAATTCCAATTGTTCGATAAAGTTTGCAATCATAAAAATAATACTTATTATAGGTATATTGAGAACCATCATCAATATCCGTTTTTATTATACCTTTTCGTCCTTCGGTATATATAATACTATCAATTCTTAATCTATAAGTACTCATTGTATCAGGTTCACGATTACCAAAGGAATCGAGAGAATAACATTCATATTTCCACCAGGAACCTAAAGTTTGTACTTCATAATCAGTCATACAGCGAGAATCAACAGGTTGTACTACATTTTCTTTACATGAATTTAGAATTACAGTTGTTGAAGAAATTAAAAGCAATAAAAATTTTGTAATCAGTTTCATTTTTGCACCTGAGAAATCTAATAAATATTATTTTATTTCGTAATCAATTAATACAAATTCCTTTCCGGCTTTTGATGGAGAAGGAACATCTAATAATGAATTTATTTCATTTAGTCTTTGATGAATTATACCAACATTTTTTCCATACCAAGTATGAATTATAAATTTTAGTGTATCATTATATTTGTATCCGTCTATTAAATCATTTGATATCCAAATTTCTTCCGAAACAAATTCTTGTGCCTGTATTGACATTCCTTTTATTTGATAATTTCTCTGTCCGCCTTTTTTAAATATCCAGGTATAATGAGTTTCACAATGCATTCCTGTCGAATCTTTTATTATAAGAGTGTCTTCAAGAGCCCATTGTTCAGAGTTAAAATCTGCATATACTATCCAACCATATTTTTCAATAAATTCAGGATAATTTAAATATTGTAAAAATTTTCCATTTTTAATAGCATAAAATAACATTCCATCAACAGTCGTATCAGGATTCTCCGTTTTAATGGCAATATTGAAGGCTTGTATTCCGGCAATTACTTGAATATCAGAAACATAATAAGTATATAATCTTTTATTATATCTTGTTCCAAGAGGGTCTATATCATAATACTCATACTTCCACCAGGAGCCAATTGTTAGAGGCATGTAATCAGCCATAGTTTCTGATTGCTGAGGATTCGTGATATTATCTTTTGTACATGATAAAATAATAATAAAAGAAAAAACTACAATCAATAATTTTGAAATCAACTTCATTTTCGCACCTTCGAAAAATCTATGTCAATATATTTATTTCGTTGAACAGTGCTTTTTTTTAACCGACAATATATGCGGTTTTATATAATATTTATCAGAGATGGATTAACGAATAATTTATTTTACATAATAATCAATTAAGACGGATTCATCATGAATCATTATATAAGGCAAAGGATAATTTGTACCTGTATATTTAAGAGTTGATTCACCATAAATATATCCAACATTTTTCCCAAACCAATTATGAGCTGTTGAAATAGTGGAATCAATAATATCAAATCCGTCCTTTCTATATTTAATGATATAAATCCCTTCAGAAACAAATTCAATTCCATGAATTATTTTGTTCTTTATTGTAAAATCTTTTTCCGCTCCTTTTTTTAATGTCATCCTATCGTGGTTTTCCTTAGTGGTTCCAGAATATTCAGTAATATAGGTTGTATCTTTTAAAACAATAGAATCAAATTTAAAATCTGCATAAACGAACCATCCAATATCCTGAGCATGAGGATAATACAATAACAATTTTTCATTTTCAATTGTGTAATATACAACTTCGTCAATTGAATCAGTATTTTCTTTTTGCCCAGTTAAAACAATTGCATTCTTACCATCTACGATTTTAGTGCCTGTTATTGTAAAAATGCCAGTAGTTTTATTATACCTATTACCTAATCCATCAATATTATATAAATCATACTTCCACCAGGAGCCAATTGTTAGAGGCATGTAATCAGCCATAGTTTCTGATTGCTGAGGATTCGTGGTATTATCTTTTGTACATGATAAAAGAAAAATAAAGGAAAAAACAATTAATAATAATTTTGAAATCAACTTCATATTCGCACCTTCGAAAATCTATGTCAATATATTTATTTCGTTGAACAGTGCTTTTTTTAACCGACAATATATGTGGTTTAATATATCATTTATTCAAGAAGAATTTACTGATATTTTATTTTACATAATAATCAATTAAAAGCGATTCATAACCCTGGCGTTCGTAGCCGAGATTTTTCGTCATAATGTATTTGCTGTACACCCAGCCGATTCCTTTGCAGTACAAATCCTGGTTAATGGATTCCATATCTGTTTTGAGAGTATCCTTCGGTGTAATTGTCGTAATACGCTGCATGTAATTTGTTATGAATTCCTGTGTTTTTAAAGTCTGATTCTGATAATTAAAATCAATTATTCCTCCTTTTGAAACTGATGTCTTTTCATAATATTCGGTTTTGATACTTAAAGTATCCCTTTTTATATTTTTTTCGACTATTAGCCATTCAAATTCAGAGAGGTCAGCAGACTTAACCCAGGGGATGGAATCGCCATCCGAATATTTGAGATTCAGATAGGCAAATAATTTACTGCCTTCTATTGCTAAATAATTTGTGATTTTGATTGTGGTATCCTCACGCCTGCTATATGTAACGAGAACGACAGCGTTTTTTCCTTCGTAAAATATTGAATTTTCGACGACGACGGAATCAACTGAGATTTTATTGAGCCGGACTCCGTTTGAATCGAGCACCCAATTATCATACTTCCACCAATTTCCGATTGATGACGGAAAATACTCCGACATATATGAATCAACAGTCGGCGGAATAGTGCTGTTGCAGGATATAATGATTATTGATAGCAACAGAAGAAGTAAATATTTTTTTATTTTCATACAATACCTTAAATTTTTACTATATGATATAACTACTTGAATAATTTAATATTTTATATCACTCCTTCTTTTTCCAATTCTTTTAATTCATCAGATGAATAACCGAGTTGTGTAAGTATTTCATCAGTATGCTCCGAAAGCAAGGGCGGTGGCGATTCAACATTCCCCGGTGTCTTATCAAATTTCGCAGTCATATTAAATAATTTGACATCGCCAATTCCTTTAATGTTATGCGTACTGAAAGTTTTCCTGTACTCTACCTGCGGTGAGGTCAGTGCTGCTTCAAGTGTAAGAATAGCACCCGACGGTACATCATGTTCGTTGAGCAAATCAACCCAATAATCTGTTGTGTTCAGTATAAGCTTTTCTTCGAGATATGGAGTTAGTGCAAAACGGTTTTTCTTGCGTGCATCGCGTTCCTTGAAACGCGGGTCTTCTTTTAATTCGGGAACACCGAGCAATTCAGTAACCGATTCCCATTGCTCTTGCTTGTTAGCAGCTATGTTGATATATCCGTCTTTCGTTTTGAAAGTACCCGAAGGTGCGGCAGTGAAATTGTCATTACCGAGGAGCTGCGGTTCTTGTCCACCTATCATAAGATTAGCAGCGACCCAGCCCATCATAGGCATGATGGAATCGAGCAAGGCAATATCAATGAACTGCCCTTCGCCTGTCCTCTCCATGTGATAAAGAGCTGCCATTACTGCAAAAGCGGCATTCAATCCGCCGACTGTGTCGCAAAGAGGAAAGCCGGCACGAAGAGGATTCAACCGTTCATCTCCATTGATTGCCATGACGCCGCTCAAACCTTGGATAATCTGGTCATAAGCGGGTTTGAATGCATCCGGACCGGATTGACCGAAACCGGAAATAGCGCAGTAAATCAATCGGGGATTTATCTCTTTCAGTTGAGCATAACCTACACCAAGCCGGTCCATTACTCCCGGCCGGAAATTTTCAACAAGTATGTCAGATGTGTTAACCAGTTTTATGAAAATCTCTTTTGCTTTTTCTTTTTTCAGATTAAGAGTAACAGATTTCTTGTTTGCATTCTGAGCGATGAAGCTTGTACCCATCAGCTTTTGATTATATTCAGGTACGCAACCGAGCTTACGGGCAAGGTCACCTTCGCTGGGATTTTCGATTTTGATGACTTCGGCTCCGAGCCAGGCAAGATGCAATGTTGTGAATGGACCTGATAACACATTAGTTAAATCAAGTACTCTTATTCCTTCTAACAATTTCATATTTATCTTTCAATTTTTAAAATTTTCAATTCTGCAATTTTCAATAAATTCTGCAATTTTCAATGAATAATTATTTAACGGATAATAAAAATCGAATGAGTTATAATTATTAATCAATCATTAACCTTCATCATCAAATAACAAATTAATTTAATATATTAAAATAATTTTATATTATTCCCGATTAATTAAATAACTTTATAATAATGTCATAAAATTTCGTGCTGAGCGTTGTCGAAGCATGATTTCCTTTTTGATTCTTAACATTTCGGCTACTCTCAATGTGACATTCAACTTTGAATATTAAATAGTAATAATATAACATAAAATTTTATTAATTACTCATACTTGATTCAGGGGATGAATACAAAGAATAAAGTACTTGTGATTGAAGACAGCGAAGATTTTCTTACTCCATTAAGAACATTTCTGATGTTGAATGATTATGATGTACTAACAGCAGAAACAGGTAAGGAAGCACTCGACAAAATAATGGAGGAACCCGATGCCATTATCCTCGACTTGGGACTACCCGATATGGAAGGCATTGACGTCCTGAAAGAAATAAAAAGAATAACGGAAATTCCTGTACTCGTTTTATCGGCAAGAGACAGCAAGAACGATTTTGAATCTGCTTTTTCGAATGGTGCAGACGATTATATAACAAAATCAAATTTAAAAGAAGAACTTATAGTAGTTAAATTAAATAATTTAATCGGCAGAAATAAACAAACCGGGTCAAATGCTCTATTCGGCAATGGAAAATTATACATTGACTTTCGAACAAAGGTTGTACGGGTAAACGATACCAAAGTACATCTGACCGAACGTGAGTACGAGCTTTTGGAATTATTTGCCCAAAATGCAGGTAAGTTATTAGAAAATGAATCCATTTTTAGGAAAATTTGGGGTGATACTTACTCATAAACTGAAAGCTATGTCAGGATGCTTATAAAAAACCTGAGAGAAAAAATCGAAGAGGATGCAACAAATCCGAAAATACTTGTTACAGAACGCACAAGGGGATATATTTTAGTTAAATAAAAAAATAAATTTTATGTATATGAAATCTATACGAAAATTATACGAAAATTATATTTTTTTTGAAATAATAAAAGACTATTTTTGGGGTGAATCATTACTAAAAGCCATTCCTCTGTTCGGAATGGGGAAAGTATGAACAACAAAATCATTCACGAACAAGTGGAGGTTTATGGATTATACAACTTCACAGCATACAAAACGTAACATATCACGCTCAAAGCGTCCGATGAGCTTAAAAAAGAGCCAGCGAAATCACTTTCACTGACTCCGAACGAAACCGTTCTCACCCGCAGACTAAAGTTATGAGCTAAGGAATGCGTATGTAAGAGCAAAAATAATGAATAATTGTTTTTGTTTCACAATTTATTAGGAGATTAAAATGAAAAAAATATTTGTTTCTATGTTATTTGGATTAATCATATTTCTACATTATAAATCTCAAACTCAAGCTCCAAATGCATGTTTTGATGGTTGTATTAATGTAGATACTACTTTTTTTTGCTGGGATTGTGTAGCAGGTAATTTTTATCGATTTACAATTGGAAATTGTATTTTTCAACCGGTATTTGATGTTTATCATTGCTCTGGTCCACCAGATGAAGTTAAGATCTATATTAAAACTTTAACTACAATGCCACCATATTGTGGATGTTGTTTATTAACACCAGCAGATATACTACCTATTGCTTTTGATAATATAATTCAACGCGCACCTTGGCTATATTCTTATTATCTTGATACATTATCTTTAGGAGGTTGTCTTACTAATATAAAATTAATAACACCAGTATGTTGGTCAAATGATATTAATGAATGTCTTTGGCATGCTTGTGATTTGTCGTCATGTTGTATTAAAAATTTTAATATCTGCAAGGATTCTTGTGGTATTATTACCACTCAGTTAACAGAATCTATAGTTGCAGTGCCATGTGATAGCACTGCAGATTCAACTTGTAGATATAATATCTATTGCCGTTAAAAGGTTTTACTACTAACCTGTCGGGATCATTATTTTGGTTCTGACAGGTTTCAATTTTAATATAAATTTATTATCAGAAAAAAAATGAAAAAGTTTTTAATTATTATTTTATCAATTCAGGTTATTTACAATACACTACTTTATTCTAAAGAAATGGTATCCATAAAATGCATTGCTCCACATGATACTTGTAAACTTGATCCTAATATTTGGATTTTGGATTTGAATACTGATAATAGGTATGATGCCTGCTTATACAGAACTTGCGGTGGCTTAATTTCAAATCATAATCTTATGGATAATTCTACTGCTTTATTAAATAATGATATAACAGCGTTCTTAATAAATGGATTAGTAGAAACAAAAAACTTTCAATTTTATTTTTATGACCCTAATAAAAATAATTTTATATGTAAACTTTATTATGATAGTAATTATCAATGTTCTGTTTTAATTGATTATACAAGGAATGAAAATCAAACAATAAATTACGAAGAAGCAGATGAATATTTCTTTACTCAACAGTTTGGCAGTCTATTTATTATAACAAAAAAAACTGATATAAATGTTCAGTTAGTTATGCTTTGCAGCATAGACGGACGAATTATAACTTATCTTCAAAATGTTGAAGTCTGGCAACGGTTTGTTTTTGATCTGTATGAGCAATCATCCGGTATATATTTTATCCACTTCATAGCACCGGATAAATCTTTGACAAAGAAAATTATATATTTGAGATAATAAAATTATGAAAATGATAAAATTCAAATAAAATTTTGTTTATAATTTTTAAATAATTAATTTAGAAAAAAAGGCAATAATATGGGACAGAGGATAGTTTTCTTATTCGCAATTTTCTACTTTGTTGTATCTGTTTTTACAAGTAATTTGCAAGCACGTATAATTAATGGATCCACTACAGACCTGGCTAACAAATTAATTGATAATGAAAAACCCGGTTTCTGGGAAAACAAAGGACAATTACCTGACCAAAGAGGTAAAGAACACCATAATATTTTGTATTATTACGATTCGCCAAATTTGAGCATATACCTAAAAAACATCGGTATGAGCTATGAATTTCATACTTATGTAAGAAAACTGAAGGATAAAAAAGACGTTAACAGAATTCAAAATTCCTACCCGACCAGGTTTTATGAACCTTATAATAAAATATTAAAAACTCATAATGTTGATATTGATTTTGTTGGTGCAAATAAAACCCCTAAAATAGTAACAGAGGGCATTTCTGAAGATTATAATAATTATTACGGTTCTAATTATCATCCTGAAGGAATTACTTTTGTCCATCATTATCAGAAAGTAACATACAAAAATATTTATCCAAATATAGACCTGGTCTATTATGTTAATAGAAAGAATGACAGTCAGCCAAATGTTGTAAATTATGATTTTGTCGTGAAACCCGGTGGAAAAGTTTCGGATTTAAAACTTGCTTATTATGGGATGGATTCATTGTTTATAAGTGAGAATGGGAAACTGAATATAAAAACATCTATTGGAAGTCTTGAGGAACATATACCGTTAAGCTATGTGTGTGATTACGCGGAAGACCCTACGACTACGTTCAGGGTGACAAATGATGTGCCAGTAAAATACGAGCTGCAAGGCAATGTTCTTACTTTTTCGGTTGGCGGTTACGATAAGAGCAAAACACTGGTAATTGACCCTAGATTAATTTGGGGAACATATTTTGGAGTATATGGTGTTGACCAGGCTTTTGCAGTTGCAGTTGATAGAATTAATAACATAATCGTTACAGGTGTAACTGGATATTGGAATCCAATTATCGATGATAGTACAGGTTGGAAAATTTTTGGGGATGCATTTATTTTAAAACTTGATTCGACAGGTAAAAAAAAATGGTGTACTTACTATGGTCAAAGAGATAATGATACGATAATTGATTTCGGTTCAGGTATTGGCTGTTTTTATTCTGATAACAGTATTGCAGTAGCAGGTATTACTTTTGACACGGTGGGAATAGCAACACCGGGAGCTTATCAGACAAATTTAAGAGGATTAACAGATGTTTGGCTTGCGAGGTTCGATTCCAACGGAGTGAGGAAATGGGCAACTTATTTTGGAGGAGACAGTGCCGATGGGTATATTGGGTTTGGGCCCAATTTAAATATTAACCGTAAAGGTGATATTTTATTAACAGGTAGGACAAGCAGTCCTAATGGTATTGCCACTCCCGGAGCTTATAAAACAAGTTTGCCACATAATGTTGACGCCTTTGTTACAAGATTTGATTCATCAGGAAATCTTAAGTGGAGTACCTATTATGGTATCGACAGTGTCGAGGATTATGGAACGGCAATAACGGCAGATAATTTTGACAATATTTATGTAACAGGATTAACTTACAGTTATGAGGGATTAGCAACACCCGGAACTTATAAATTTTCAAATTGCGATAGTCATAATTCCGATGCATTTGTTGTTAAATTTGACTCGGCAGGCAATAGATTATGGGGGACATATTATGGCGGTTGTTCAAATGACATAGCTAACGATATTATTACCGATAAATGGGGTAATGTTGTTATAACAGGCTGGACAGCAAGTGTAACAGATATAGCAACAACAAATTCTATGCAAGCTGTTTATGGCGGAGGAGGTTCTGATGCCTTTTTAGCAAAACTTGACCCTACCGGAAATCGACTTTGGGGAACATATTATGGCGGTGATAGTACAGACTTTGGCTTAGGATTAACACTGGATAAACATAGAAATATCATATTAACTGGTATAACTAATGGTATCAATAGTATAACCACACCTTGTACATATAAGCCGACTGCGGGAGAAGGATTAAACCAATTTCTTTCTCAATTCGGACCTAACGGTGATATTCAATGGGCAACTTATTATTGTGATAGTACTAATGGCTGGCCTGTAGGAGGTAATGTGGTATGTATGGATAAGAATGATGATATTATATTAGTAGGCGGAACACAAAGCTCTGATAGCGTTGCAACTCCGGGAACTTTCCAAACTCAGATAGATACATCACATCATTGGATTCCTATTCATCCATTTTATAATCAGATTATCTTCGATGCCTTTATTGCAAAATTTGGGGTTTATCCATTTCCACTTGAGGCAAAAGGAAAAGAAGATATAATACTGTATGATGTCGCTTGCCTTGTTGCCGGTCCTGTTCGGGGACCCTATTGTGTCGGTGACACAATTATAGTTCCGTTTACGACTTTTATTGATTTTGATTCAAATAATGTGTTCACTGCAATTCTTTCAAATAACTACGGAGATTTTATCAATACTTTTACAATCGGCACTAAAAGCGGGAAATCCTCCGACACAATAAAAGGTACTTTACCCCCTGAACTTCCTTTTGGAACAGGTTATAGGATAATGGTTAAAGCTTCCAGCCCGCCTACAGTGGGAGAACCCAATCCATTTGAAATAACAATCGGTTCAGGTTTCGTTGTAGACACAATTTTGGGGCCTTTCTGTGCAGGTGAAACAATACAGGTTCCGTTCTCGGCATGCTTTCAGTTTGCAGATAGCAATGTTTTTACTGCACAGCTATCGGACTTTGCAGGAGATTTTTCCAATCCTGTTGATATAGGAACCCTAAAGTCAATATCATCATCGGTAATGACGGCTACCATACCAATAAATACTGTGACAGGTACGAGATACAGGATTAGGGTTGCAGCTTCAAATCCGAAATTAACGGGCAATGACAATGGAACAAATATCACAATCAATCCATTGCCTGTTCCCGATTTTTCAGGTCCCGATGAAATTTGTTTCGGCAGATTGAATGATTATTTCGCAACTGATACTGCTCCCGGAATGAATTACCAATGGTTCGCAGAAAATGGAAATATT
>SCSM01000016.1 GCA_004322215.1 Bacteroidota bacterium
TGCAAATAACAGTGTTCTTAAATCAAACGGCAGCGTGCCTTCATGGGGAACTATATCTGCATCTAATATGTCGGCAGGTGATTATACATCTGTTATAACATCCGGCTCATACACTATTGATATATCTGGTAATGCAGGTACAGTAACGAATGGTGTTTACACAACCGGTTCTTACGCTGACCCGGCGTGGATAACTACACTCTCCGGCTCAAAAATCACAGGTACAATTTTAGCAGATACAGTCATTACTTTTGATAAGATAACAAGTGCTACTAATTTAGGACAAGCTTTGCTTGTTGGCAACGGGTCAACTTTAGGTCCGACAGGGACAGGAATAATTACAGCAAATTCTATTTCATCCGGGACTTATACAATTGATATTTCAGGTAATGCTGGGACGTCAACAAGTCTTGCCGGAAATGTAGCCGGAGATTTGCCTTATCAGTCTGCTCCGGGAACAACTTCTTTTTTAAATATCGGGGTTAATAACAGTGTACTGAAATCTAACGGAAGTTTACCTTCATGGGGAACTATTTCCGCATCGAACATGTCGGCAGGTGATTACTCAAGTATAATGACATCGGGTTCATATACAATTAATATTGCAGGTAATGCGGAAACAGCAGTTAAAGTAAATAATACATTAACAAATGGCTCAGGAATATCTTCACTGTCTTTCGATGGTTCAGCCAATCAATCAGTTGCAATTGATTATACATCAGCAGGAACCTGGACAGGATTGCAAACTTTCAATTCTCCGGGAGTTGATATTAATGCCGGAAATATTGATGGTACGACCATTGGCGGGACGACACCGGCAGCCGGGTCATTTACGAGTGTAACAATTTCGAGTTCGGTTGCATCACCAGGAAAAGTTTTATCATTGGATAATACTGGAACAGGAATAGCCGCAAGTATTACGGATAATGGTGGTGGTGTGAAATTAGGGTATGGAACAGGTACTATCGTAACAAATGCAGTTACTATAGATGCTGATCGAAATTCTGTTTATTATGTAACATCAGATAATAATAATACGGCTGATGTAATTACTGTTAGCAATGGAACCAACGGACAAGTATTATATATTGTCTATTACAGAGCAACCGGTACTGAACAAGTTTCAATTACCGGAGCCGTCGGTAATGTTACACCGGGTGGTAATGGATATGTTGGATTTTCCTTAGTATATGTTAATGGTGGCTGGCATGGTACAGGTTCTCGAACATATTAAAATATGATAATAAATAAAAGAAATTCTATTAATACATTTAAGATTTTTCTAACCTATGCTTGTTTAGTCTCACTCTCTTCGGGTGCATTAAGTGAAATTACATCAGTTTCGTGCCTGATACCATTCATATAAATTTCCGGAATAACAATTTTACAACTTACAAAATACACTTCGACCCCCGCCTCCTTTAACATTTCAAGTGTACGTTTATGCGAATCTTCCCATTGACCGTTAGTATGTTTATTGTAAAATTCCTGTCCGTTTCTGTGAACAACAACTTCGGCAATTCCGGTCTGAATAATAGCCCTGGCACAATCGGTACAAGGAAGCCATGGGACATAAATCTTACAACCTTTTAATTGCGTACCTCTTCTGGCTGCATTATAAATTGCATTTCTTTCGGCATGTTCTATCCAGTAATATTTCTCTCCCCCATCTCGTGAAAGCCGTTTACCTTGCATGTCATTTTCAATTCCCCGGGAAAGAGAATTATAGCCAGTCGAAACTAAAACATTATCAGCATCGACGACAATCGAGCCGACATGTGTATGTTCGTCTTTACTTCTCATTCCAATCAAATAGCACATAGTTATATAAAGCTGGTCCCATGATGGTCTTTTCATCTAATATACTCCTAATTTTAAAATTATTTTTCCCATTTAACATCTTCAACAGCAGCAAGATGATTTGCATATCTTGCCATAACAAATAACAAATCCGATAAACGATTTAAAAATTTTATCAGGACATCATTTAATTTCTCTTCCTGGGATAATTTTACAGCAAGCCGCTCAGCTCTCCTGCAAACAGTTCTTGCATTGTGAAAATAAGCAGAAATGATTGTGCCCCCAGGTAAAATAAAATTTTTCAGTGAAGGTAATTCATTTTCATAATCGTCAATCTGATTTTCAAGCCACTCGATATCTTCATTTTTTATCCTGACAATTTTATTACTCATTTTTGAATGAAAAGGTGTTGCGAGGTCAGAACCGAGATTAAAAAGAAGATTCTGAATTTTTCTTACCGGTTCTTTCATTTTATTTTCAGTTTCAAATGATGATATTATACCTAAAACAGAATTGAGTTCATCAATTGTGCCGTATGCTTCTACTCTCAATGAAGATTTCAAAACTCTATCACCGCTGAACAAGCCCGTAGTTCCGTCATCTCCGGTTTTAGTATATATTTTCATTATTAATTTATTATCGAATACAATTGAAAGATTTTATTTTTTTCAAAAATACTTTCTTTTCTGAAATTAATCAAAGTAAATGTAAGGTTTTAAAAAGTTTGATTTTTATGTTAATTTGAAAAAATTTATTAACTCAAAGGGAAATTAAATTGAATAATAAACTAAATGTGCTGTTTATTGGTGACGTAGTCGGCGAACCGGGAATGAATTGCATAAAAAAATATTTACCGGAATTAATACGGAAATACAAATCTGAATTTGTAATAGTCAACGGTGAAAATGCAGATAAAGGAAAGGGTTTGACCGAAAAGGAAGTGAATGAGCTATTCGAACTTGGAACTCATGTTATCACAACAGGCAATCATATCTGGGACAACTGGAAATCTAAGCCGATACTTGCAGCTAATCAGCGGGTTATCAGGCCACTGAATTATCCTCCCGGGAATGTTGGCTTGGGCTACACATTTCATACATCCGAAGATGAAACACAAATTTGCGTCCTTCAGCTCCAGGGAAGGACATTCATGCAGACAATTGACTGCCCTTTCAGAGCAGCCGATTTTGCGCTAAAATCTATTCAGGAAAAAACAAAAAACATTATAGTTGATTTTCATGCAGATGCAACTGCAGAGAAAATCGCCATGGGATGGCATCTCGACGGAAGAGTCAGTGCCATTGTCGGAACTCATACTCATGTGCAAACTGCAGATGCATGTATTTTGCCAAACGGCACCGCTTATATAACAGATTCCGGGATGACAGGACCTTATAATTCTGTCGTCGGTCTTAAAAAAGAAATCGCTTTGAAACGTCTTTTACAACAAATCCCTTATAAATATGAAATGGGTGCGGGTGATGAACGAATCGCAGGTGTAAATATAATTATTGATACGACTACAGGACAAGCGTTGAAAATAGAACCATTCATTTTACCCGAATTTGTGAAATCGGTTTTTGAACAATTTGAAAGTGAATAATGTCGGATAAAAAATATAATGTAGCAGTTGTCGGAGCGGGTGGTTTGGTCGGCAGGACGATGGTAAAAGTTCTCGAAGAAAGAAATTTTCCAATGAATGAATTATTTCTTTTTGCAACAGAACGTTCTGCAGGAAAAAAAGTATTATTCGACGGGAAAGAAATCGAAATAAAAACAATTAACGAAGATTCTTTCAAAAATATTGATATTGCCTTATTTTCCGCAGGTAAGCAGGCAAGCATGGTTGAAGCACCATTAGCAGCATTGAACGGATGCATTGTTATTGATAATGGAAGTTATTGGAGGATGCATGAGCAGGTTCCCCTTATTGTTCCTGAAGTAAATCCTGATGCTGTTATTAATCACAAAGGTATAATAGCTAACCCGAATTGTTCGACTATACAACTTGTAGTTGCTTTGAAACCAATTCAGGAAAATTTCGGATTGAAAAGAGTTATCGTTTCGACCTATCAATCTATCAGCGGAGCAGGTCAAAAAGGTGTTGACAGAATGTTGAACGAATTAAATGATAAAAATTTTATTTCGGAACACAAGCATAAAGTTGCATTCAATACAATATTTCATGAGTTCGTAGATGATTCGGGTTTTTCAGTTGAAGAAACAAAAATGCTGAATGAAATAAGGAAAATTATGCAGCTTCCCGAATTACCATTAGCAGTTACTTGTGTACGGCTTCCTACTCTCGGAGGACACAGCGAATCAGTAAATATTGAAACCGATAAACCGCTCTCAGTGGTCGATTTAAGGAATTGTCTTTCATCGCAAAAAGGAATTACAGTAATTGATAATCCTACGAAAGAAGAATACCCCACTCCTCAAATCGCAGGTAATACTGATGATGTTTATGTCGGTCGAATACGGCTTGACAATTCTGTAAAGAACGGTGCTTACTTATGGGTTGTATCAGATAATCTAAGAAAAGGTGCAGCGACAAATGCCGTACAGATTGCCGAATTAATTGTTGAAAAAAAATTATTTGAATTTAAAACTTTCGTATAATATGCAACATTTTTTCGATTAATGTGTTAATAGTATTGTTGTAACTGTCATGTTGAATTTTTTCAACATAAATGATAGAAACTGTGTCAGGATTTTATCCTGACACAGTATTATTTGAAAATAATTATTTTTGAATAAAATCTTTGGTGAATTATGCGTTCACTTTTACTTGCTTTTTTGATTATCAATTCATTTTCATTTCTTAATGCTCAGATATACGGCTGGGAGCCAAGAGGAATAGGCGGTGGAGGAGCTTTTTATGCACCGAGTATAAATCCTGCGAATAACAATGAATATTATGTTTCGAGCGACATGAGCGGGATGTATCATACTTCAGATTTTGGAAAATCGTATAACCTTATTGATTTCAGAACAATTCAGGGTAGTACAAATACTTTCGTAAGATTTACAAATGTTCCGAATTTACTTTATGCACTGAAACGTTCGGGCGATTCACTCTACCCTGCTAAAAGCACTAATAATGGTTCAAGCTGGACTATGCTTCCGGGAAATCCAATCGGAGTTTTTGATGAACCATTCTATTTTTATGTTGATTATAACAATCCTTCCAGAATTATTCTCTCATCATATACTGATATTTATTTTTCTGGAGATGGAGGTAACAGATTCAAAAATATACATACATCTATTGATGGATATTCAGGTATAGTAATCGGAGGTGTATTTTTCGATGGGTATAATATTTACATCGGAACAAATGATGGATTAATAGTTTCAAGAGATGGAGGTATTAAATTTCTTATCGTATCAACAAATGGCATACCTGAAAATGAAAAAATCTATTCATTTGCAGGGGCAAGAGAAGGAACAAGAGTCCGCCTGTTTTGTATAACGGGAGTAGAACCTTGGGGTGGAATTAAGGGCTCAGATTATTATAATTTTGCAAAAGGTATATATTCTCTCGATATTGGAACAAACACATGGACTTCAAAATCAAACGGGCTCGATTTCATTATGGATTTTCCTATGTACATATCAACTGCTGAAAATAACATTAGTACAGTATATATTGCAGGAAGTAATTTTTATGGAACTCCATCCATTATGAAATCAACAAACGATGGTGTTACATGGAATGAAACATTTTTAACCAATAACAATCAAAATATTTATACCGGTTGGTGCGGAGACGGAGGCGACAGAGATTGGACCTATGCAGAATGTGTTTTCGGTTTTGTAGTTGCTCCAAATGACCCGAACCATCTTGTATTCACTGATTATGGATTTGTCCATACTTCATCCGATGGTGGAACTACATGGCACGAAGCATATACAAGCACTGAAAATCCTGCAGGACAGCAAACACCGAAAGGAAAATCTTACAGAAGTATCGGTCTTGAAAATACATCATGCTGGCAGGTTTATTGTATTGATGAAAATAATTTATTTGCTGCATTTTCAGATATAAGAGGATTACGAAGTACTGATGGCGGCGATTCCTGGTCTTTCGATTATACCGGATTGACTGCAAATACTGTTTACAGAATTACTGGTAATCAGAATAATAGTATTATTTATGCCGGAACTTCCGATATTCACGATTTGTATCAAAGTACTTATATAGATGACAAGGCAGATACTAATGACACTCAGGGGAAAATAATATATTCAACTGACAAAGGAGCAAGCTGGAGTGACCTTCACTATTTCGGTCATCCTGTGTTTTGGGTTGCAATGGACCCGTCAAATCCGAACAGGATGTATGCAAGTGTGGTACATTCAACACAAGGTGGAATTTATGTTACCGATGATTTAGATAAAGGTCCTGCTTCTACATGGACAAAGCTACCTAATCCACCAAGAACTCAAGGGCATCCTGCCACAGTAGAAGTACTGAATGACGGAACTGTTGTCTGCACTTACTCAGGAAGAATTGTAAACGGTCAATTCACGGCAAGCTCAGGATGTTTTACTTATAATCCCACAACTCAGCAATGGACAGATGTTTCACATCCTGATATGTATTATTGGTGTAAGGATGTGGTGGTCGATTCAAGTATATATGAAACTGAAACATGGTACGTTGGTATATTCAGTGGATGGGGTGGTTCAGCTAATGGGAAAGGAGGACTTTTAAGAACAAGAAATAGAGGCATTGATTGGATAAAAACAAGTAATCTAGATCGTGTAACATCAGTAACACATTTCCCTGGATTTTTATCAACAGCAGATAAAAATGATAAAGAAAAAAAATTAGATTGGGATCCCCCTGAATCTCTTTTTCTTTCAACTGAGATAAATGGATTATTTTTGGAGTATGGTTCGAACCAAGATTTTGAAGAAGTAGACAATTATCCTTTTAGACAACCTGAAAGAATATTTATAAATAATAATCCATATTCAGTTTGGGTAGCAAATTTCGGTGCTGGTATTATGTATATAGAAATTCCAACATCAGTCGAAGATGTAACAAATTATTCAGAAAACAAAATAATTATTTCCCCAAATCCGGCATCAGAACTTGTGAAAATAAGCTTAAAAAATATTGAGGAAACAAAATTACAAATAAAAATATATGATGTTCTGGGAAATGAAATCAAGGCAGTTGATTGTGGAAATTATGATAACGAAAAGCCAGTAACAATAGATACAAAGCAATTTCATGATGGTATTTATTATGTTCGTGCAATTACAAATAAAAGGATTTTTACAACGAATTTTGTGATAATGAGATGAAATTGAATAGCCACTATCTTTAAATAGTGGAAGTATCAAACCATATAGTTTAGACTTTAGTCACTTATTTTGATAAGTGGATAAATCCCGATTTGTTTGAGGAACATCCACCCCTACTTGAAAGTAGGGGCTATTCAAATTATATATTAATCGAAAATAAAAAAAACAGGGGTACAAAATTTTGTACCCCTACAAATAATATAATAAAAATTATTTTTATTTAATCTCCCAGGAATCCTCGTCTATTAGCAGATTTTCGAGTTTACCCGCACCGGGTTTACCTGAATAATATGCTATCTGGTCTTCGACTTTCTGTTCGTAAGTTGTTCTCTCGATTGCCTGGAATACTCCCATAGGCCTCGGCAGTTCCTGATTGTATGTCATATTTGCCAAAATGAATGCGAGTGTAGAATCCTTTTCATTATGCACAAGCAAATCATCAACAGAATATTTTCCATCAGTCAAAGAAACAACTTTAGGAGTGAATCCATCGAGCTTAATACCTTTATCTTTATTATCACCGAAAATCAGCGGTTTCCCATGTTCAAGCATTACAGAATGTTCATTCCTTGTGTCTTTCCTTGTGAACAAATCAAATGCTCCGTCATTATAAATTACGCAGTTTGTATAAATTTCAACGAAAGAGAATCCGTTATGTTTCGCAGCTCTTTCAAAAAGATATTGCAAATACTTCGGGTCACCGTCATATCCGCGTGCTACAAAAGAAGCACCCGAACCAAGTGCAAGCGATGCAGGATTGAACGGGTCATCAAGAACACCAAGAGGAGAAGATTTAGTCACCTGCCCCTGCTGTGATGTCGGCGAATACTGCCCTTTCGTTAAGCTGTAAACTTCATTATTGAACATAAGAACATTCAAATTTATATTTCTTCTGCATGCATGAATAAAATGATTTCCACCAATGCTCATGCAGTCACCGTCACCTGTTGCTATCCATAAAGACAAATCAGGTCTTGCTACTTTTAATCCCGAAGCAATTGCAATTGCTCTTCCGTGTAATGAGTGTACTCCGAACACATCCATATAATAAGGGAATCTACTCGAACAACCTATACCCGATATAAAAGCAATTTTTTCTTTTGGTATTCCAAGCGTAGGCATAATTCTCTGTACCTGTGCAAGTATGGAGTATCCCCCGCAACCCGCACACCACCTCACATCTATCCCGGCTTTGAAGTCTTTCGGAGTATATTCGACAGTTCCTTCGTGCTGCCTGAATCTAATTTCATCAACTACTGTATTCATCTGTCCTACTCCTTTACTTTCAATAATTCATTAACTTTATCTTCTACTTCATAAGCTTTGAGCGGCAAACCCTGTACTTTATTCAACCCAATAGAATCAATCATGTAAGTTGACCGAATGATAGATTTCAATTGCCCCATATTCAACTCAGGAATCAGTATCCGTTTGAAACTCTTAAGAATTTGCTCCAAATTTTTTGGAAATGGATTTAAATGTTTCAGATGGCAATAAGAAACTTTCTTTCCTTCGGAACGAAGTTTATCAAAAGCATCCTTGATTGCTCCGTAAGTTCCGCCCCATCCTAATATAAGCAAATCACCCTGCTGTTCTCCTTCGACCACAGCCAAAGGAATATCATTTGCTATACCTTCAATCTTCTTTGCTCTAATGTTTACCATTTTCTGATGATTTGCAGGGTCCTGGCTGACTAAACCGGTAATATCCTCTTTTTCAAGTCCGCCAATTCTATGTTCTAACCCCTGAGTACCCGGAATAGCCCACAATCTTGCAAGTGTTTGCGGGTCTCTCTTGTAAGGAGCGAATCCTTCGGGATTAGTAACAAATTTTGGCTTTATGTCAGGCAGTTCATCAAGATTAGGTATCCTCCAGGGATTTGTTCCTTGTGCAATATAACCGTCTGTTAAAAGTATAACAGGAGTCATATATTTGATTGCAATTCGTGCCGCTTCGATTGTCATATCAAAACAATCTGATGCACTTGTAGCTGCTACAATCGGTAATGGTGCTTCGCCATGTCTTCCATACATTGCCATGAATAAATCCGATTGCTCGGGTTTTGTTGGTAATCCTGTACTGGGACCACCCCTCTGCACATCTATTATTACTAATGGTAATTCCAATATAACTGCTAATCCTATTGCTTCTACTTTAAGAGATAAACCGGGACCGCTTGTTGTTGTAGCAGCTAAGTATCCACCATAAGAAGCACCGATGGCACTGCATACGCCAGCAATTTCATCTTCGGCTTGCAGATGTTTTACCTTAAATTGTTTGTATCCGGAAATAAAATGCAAAATCTCAGTAGCAGGTGTAATAGGATACGAGCCAAGGAATAAAGGCATATTCGCCTTATGTGCTGCAACAACCAATCCGATGGCAGCAGCGTTGTTACCAGTAATATTCCTGTAATGACCTGGTTTCATATCCGAACGTTTGATTTTATACTGCGTTTTAAAAACTTCGGATTTATTTGCAAATTCCCAACCTGCTTTTAATACCTTTTTATTTGATGCAAGAATGTCTGCTTTTTTTCCGAATTTACCTTCAAGCCATTTTTCGGTGTGATTCAGAGGTCTGTCATAAAGCCAGTAAGTCATTCCAAGAGCAAATATATTCTTTGTCCTGTCAACATGCTTTGGAGAAATTGTCGAATCTTTAAGTTCTTCCTTAACGATATTGGAAATGTTAAGAGGAACAATATGATAATCACTTAAAGAATTATCTTCGAGAGGATTCTTTTCATATCTTGCAAGTTTCAGATTCTTATCATCGAATCCTGCCGAATTGGCAATAATTAATCCCCCCTTTTTAACATGAGGTAAATTTACTTTTAACGATGAGGCATTCATTGCCACGAGCAAGTCAATCTTATTTCCCGGAGTATTAACTCTTTTCTGACCGAATTGAATCTGATAGGCGCTTACTCCGTAGAGAGTCCCTTCGGGGGCTCTGATTTCCGATGGGTAATCGGGGAATGTATTAACATCATTGCCAACACTACCCGATGTGTTTGAAAAGAGAGTGCCAACCAGTTGCATTCCGTCGCCAGAATCCCCGGCAAATCTTATAACCGCTTCATCCAAATATTGAACTTGTTTTTCCATTGTACTGGTGGTTTCATTTGTTAATGTTCAGTTAATTAATTTAAATTAAATTACCATTGAAAAATTTAATTATCTCGTTATAATCAATATTTGTAAATAATATGTACTTTAAAATTGTTTTTTCTTCGGGCAATTATTCTTTAACCTTGCAATTAAAATTTATATTTTGATAATGCCTTCATGTACTGCGCCCTTTCAAATGAACTCGGGTCGGCATTTCTCAATTGACTCATACTTCCTACTAATTGATTTACCGATTCGTATTCTTTTTGTTCGAGCCAATCGGTCATCTGCTTTTCGATAACTTTCAGATATTCAATTCCGTTCTTCAGTAAAATTGAACACAACATAGAAACATTTGCTCCAGCCATCAGCATTTTAATCGCATCGGTACCGCTGTGAATACCACTCGTAGCTGCAATGTCTGCCTGGATTCTGCCCTTTAAAATGGCTATCCATCTTAAAGGAAGTCTTGCAGAACTTGCATTACTTAATATGATATTCGGCTTAACTTCAAGATTTTCCAAATCAATATCGGGCTGGTAAAACCTGTTGAATAAAACTAAAGCATCGGCACCTGCATTATCTAATTGATGAGCCATATTTGCCATATTGGAAAAATAAGGACTAATCTTTACTGCGACAGGTATTTTTACTGCTGATTTTACACTCTTAAGAATCTCAATATATGTGTGTTCGACATCACTACCGGATAAACCGAGTTCCGTCGGAATATAATATATATTCAATTCAATGGCATTGGCTCCTGCTTCCTGCATTTTCTTTGCAAAATTTATCCAGCCACCGGTTGTTGAACCATTTAAACTTGCTATCACAGGAATCTTTACTGACTCCTTGGCTTTCCTTATATGTTTTAGATATTCATCCGGACCTAACCTATATTCACTTTGCTCCGGGAAAAAAGATTGTGCTTCGGGAGATATATCACCTAATGATGAATAATAATATAAATCCTTCTGTTCGCTGACAATCTGTTCTTCGAATAAAGAATATAATACGACTGCACCTGCTCCGGAATCTTCTATTTTTTTAATGTTATCTATATTTTCTGACAAGGGTGAAGCCGACACTACAAGTGGCGAGCGAAGCTCCATCCCGAGATACTTGGTTGTTATATCCATATATCACCTCTTATTTGATTATTACCAATTTTTAAATTATTTGACATAATCATTTTAACTTTAAGGGCAGACACTCAGTTTGCACCTACAATTTTACATTTCACAAAATGAATATCATATTCATTCAACTTTAAAATTCAACAATCAAAATTGAATTTTATTGTTGTTCTCCGTCAAATTTTCTATCAGCAAGATATTGATACATCTTGTACCTGTCATTTGCAATTTCCTGAGCCATCTCGTATAATACTTTAGCAACTTCCGGTTTACTCTTCTTTAACATTCTGAACCTGTTTTCAGAGTCCATATATTGAGCGACAGGAATCTTAGGTGGTTTGGAATCGAGTAATAGAGGATTCTTGCCTTCTTTTGCTAAATCAGGATTATACCTGTAAAGAATCCATTGACCTGAATCCACTGCCATCTTCTGTTGATTTAAAGGATTCTCCATATCAATACCATGTGCAATACAATGGCTATATGCTATAATGATAGATGGACCATTATATGCTTCTGCCTCTAAAAATGCTTTTAATGTCTGGTCATCCTTAGCACCCATAGCAACGACAGCAACATATACAGAACCATAAGCCATCGCCATCATCCCAAGGTCTTTCTTTCCTGTAACTTTTCCTCCGGCTGAGAATTTGGCAACTGCACTTACAGGCGTCGCCTTTGATGTTTGACCACCAGTATTCGAATACACTTCAGTGTCAAGAACAAGAATATTAACATTCTTACCCGTTGCGATTACATGGTCTAATCCTCCATATCCAATGTCATAAGCCCATCCGTCGCCGCCGATAATCCATACGCTCTTCTTCACCAGATAATCTACGACCGTCATCAAACGTCGCGACTCATACATATCAATTTTTTGCAGTTTTTCTTTTAATAATGCAACTCGTTTTCTCTGCTCGAGAATTTCCGGTTCATTTACCTGTTTCGCATTTATAATTTCATTAACAAATTCGTTCCCTAATTTATCCTGAAGTTTAATTAATAATCCTTCGGCAATTTCTTTTTGTTTATCAATTGCGACTCTGTATCCTAATCCGAATTCGGCATTATCTTCAAATAATGAATTCGACCAGGCAGGTCCTCTTCCGTCATTATTCTTAGCCCAGGGAGTAGTCGGAAGATTTCCACCGTAAATCGAGGAACATCCTGTCGCATTAGCAACTACTGCCCTGTCGCCGAATAATTGAGAAACGAGCTTAACATAAGGTGTTTCGCCGCAACCTGCACAAGCACCCGAAAACTCAAACAATGGTTGTTGAATCTGCTGCTGTCTTACAGTATTTACTTTCAATATATTCCTGTCTGTTTCGGGTAATCTTAAGAAGTAGTCCCAATTCTGAGTTTCAGTATCTCTGAGTGGAATCTGAGGAGATAAATTTAATGCCTTCAAGCTTGTATTTGTTTTATTTTTAACTGGACAAACTTCGACACAAACTCCGCATCCTGTGCAATCCTCCGGGGCTATCTGAACAGTATATTTCATTCCAGCAAATTCCTTGTCTTTAGCGTCAATTGTTTTAAAAGTCGCTGGAGCATTTGCTAATTCTTTAGGGTCAAAAACTTTAATTCTTATTGATGCATGCGGACAAACCATGGGGCATTTTCCGCACTGGATACAAATTGATTCATCCCAAACAGGTATTTGCAATGCGATGTTTCGTTTTTCGAATTGTGTAGTCCCTGTAGGATAAGTACCGTCAACAGGGAATTTACTAACCGGAAGGTCATCCCCCCTTCCTGCGATTATTTCACCTAAAACATCCTTTACGAATTCCGGTGCATGTTCGGGTACTGCTTCACGTATATCATATTTAGCTGAAATTTGAGCAGGAACAGCTATTTCGAATAAATTATCTAAAGTGTTATCAACAGCTTTTAGATTCATTTTAACTACTTCGTCGCCTTTTTTACCATAAGTTTTTTTGATTGAATCCTTGATAGCTCCAATTGCTTGTTCTCTCGGCAATACACCTGATATTGCAAAGAAGCAAACCTGCATGACTGTATTAATACGACGCCCCATTCCGCTTGATTCGGCTACGCTTTGGGCATCAATGGAAAATAATTTTACTTTTTTATCGATTATATGTTTTTGAACTTTCTTCGGTAAATTATCCCAGACATCTTCTTTTTTCCAGGGGGCATTAATAAGGAATGTACCCCCATTACTAATATCTTTCAGCATATCATATTTTTCAATAAATACCGTTTGATGGCATGCAATAAAATTTGCCTTTGTAATCAAATAAGCCGAACGAATAGGTTTGGGACCAAACCTCAAATGTGATGCTGTTAAAGTTCCCGCTTTTTTTGAATCATAAACATAATAGCCCTGAGCATAATGTTCAGTATTTTCACCAATGATTTTGATTGAATTTTTGTTCGCACCAACTGTTCCGTCTGAACCTAATCCAAAAAATAAAGCACGTATTACATCCGGCGGTTCAATATCAAATTCCGGGTCAAAGTCAATGCTTGTATGTGTGACATCATCATTGATACCGATCGTAAAATGATTTTTCGGTTTTTGTGTTTTTAGATTATCAAAAACTGCTTTAACCATAGAAGGAGTAAATTCCTTTGATGATAAACCATATCTTCCTCCAACCACTTTTGGCATCGTTTTAATCTTGCCATATCCCTCAGAAATTCCTTCATGAAGTGCATTGATGACATCCATATATAATGGCTCACCTGTTGCACCGGGTTCTTTTGTTCTGTCGAGGACACCTATTACTTTTGCCGATGAAGGAATCGCTTCCATAAATTTTTGAATATCGAAGGGCCTGTATAATCTAACTTTTATCAATCCGACTTTTTCACCTTTTGACAGGAGATAATCAATTGTTTCATGGGCTGTATCGCCTCCGGAACCCATAATTACAATGACTTGTTCAGCATCCGGTGCTCCTACATAATCAAACAAATGGTATTGCCTTCCGACAATCTTCGCATATTTATCCATAACCTTCTGTACGATGCCGGGTGCAGCATTATAGAAAGGATTTATCGTTTCCCTGTTTTGGAAGAAAACATCTGGATTCTGTGCAGTGCCTCTTAATACCGGATGGTCAGGGGATAAAGCCCTCTGGCGGTGTTTCATTACCAGTTCGTCATCAATCATCTCTTTTATTTGTTCGTCTGGAACAAGCTCGATTTTCGATTCTTCATGTGAGGTACGGAAACCGTCAAAAAAGTGAATGAAAGGCAATCTCGATTCGAGAGCAGATGCTTGCGCAATAATACCCATATCCATAACTTCCTGAACAGAACCGGCACAAAGCATTGCAAATCCGGTTGTCTTTGCAGTCATTACGTCACTGTGGTCGCCGAAAATTGAAAGTGCGTGAGTGGCAAGAGTTCTTGCACTTATATTAAAAACAGTAGGAGTTAATTCCCCTGCGATTTTAAACATATTCGGAATCTTTAACAGTAATCCCTGTGAGGCAGTAAAAGTCGTTGTTAAAGCACCCGCCTGCAATGAACCATGTACAGCACCTGCAGCACCACCTTCGCTCTGCATTTCTACAACAGTAGGGACATTTCCCCATAAATTCTTTATTCCTTTGGAAGCCCATTCGTCAGCCCATTCACCCATATTCGAGGAGGGAGTTATCGGGTAGATTGCACATACTTCGTTCATTCGATACATTACGTGGGCAGCAGCTTCATTTCCGTCAATTGTAACAAAAACCTTATCTTTCATCTAATTCTCCTAATCATAAATTCTATTAATTCACTTATTCCGGGGTTACTGTAGTAATCACACACAATAAGATTACAAATTTACAAAAGAAACTTTTATGATGTTGTAGTGTGTATAAAAAAATGTGAAGTTTTAACATCTGTAACCACAATTAAATTAAAGATTTAATTTAGTTTAAACTAATAAGAAATGTATAAGTTTTTCGTAATTTTTATAAAAATAACAATGTTGTGAATGAAATGCTTTTACAGAGACAGAATAAATTTCCGGCTCTGTAATATCCTAATTCTCAGTCAGAATTTCTTCATCGTATAATGATTCGAGCTGGAATTTATGATTAGTTTCTTCATTAGCTAATCTTATAAACAGATTTTTTGCTTCCATATCTGTAAATTCCTTCGCCAAATCTGTATATAATTTTGTTGATGCTTTTTCCCTTTTCATAGCCAGGATAATTGCATCCTGATAAGTCATTCCTTCCTTGACGTCAGGTGTTTCCATGTAATCGCTGATTTTCAGGTCCGGAATATTTGGTAAATCGAGTTTATCCCATCCTTCATTTTTGAATTTCTTCAGTGTTTCTGCATGTCCCATTTCCATTTTTTCCAATTCAAGGAAGAGAATTATATTTGCCTCGAACTTAGTTTTGTTTGCCATATCTTTGTAAAAATTTGCCGCTTCAAGCTCTCTTTCAATTGCAAATTTAATTATATCATTAAATGTCTCTTTATTCATAAAACTCTCTATTATTAAATTTATCTTTTCTTCAAAAATAATAATTTCCAATCATTGAAAAAATTATAATATTATTTGACAGTTCCAATATATAAATATACAATTCCAAATACCAGTTTAAAAGTTTTATATTCACTGAATTCTTCAGTTTGTTTCATCAATTTAATGAAATCCTCTCCGTAAGGAAATTTCGAAATGCTATGTATTAAATATTGATATGCCTTTTTATCATACGAAATTAATTTCGCTATTATTGGTATAAATAAATTTGAATATATTCTGTAAAATAATTTGAATATACCCGAAGGAGTTCCAAACTCAAGAATAACAACTTTCCCCCCGGGTTTAACTACACGAGCCATTTCCATTAAACATTTATCAATATCATCCATGTTCCTGATCCCGAAAGCAATTGAGGATATATTAAATGAATCATTTTCATAATCTAAATTCAATGCATCGGCATTAACGAATTCAACATCAATTTTTCTTAATTTCGCCTTTTTTCTTGCTAATTCTAACATATTTTCAGAAAAATCTGCTCCAATTACTTTTCCGGTTGTCCCTACTGCCTTTTTGAATTCAAAAGACAAATCACCCGTTCCACAAGCCAAATCCAGGACATCCATTCCCTCTTTTACTCCCGATTTCCTGACTGTTTTATTCCTCCATCGTCTGTGTAAACCGAATGACAGAAGGTCGTTTATTAAATCATATTTCCCGGATATACCGGAAAACATATTCTTAATTTTTTCACTCATCTTTTTTCCTTAAAGTTAAATATATAAGTAAAACAGGAGACCCGATAAACAATGCCGAAATTAATAAGAAAATCCTTGTTAGTAAATTCAATCTTCTTCTTGCACTGTCATTAATCATCCATATTATTGCTATTATCGAGAACACAAGCAAGTCGGCAAAAATAACTAATGAAAACATATTGCTCATAATGCTTTCATAAAATTTTCATAAATCCTTAAAAACATCAATAGATTTTGACAGCCAGTAAATTAATGCCGCTGAATCAATAATTAGCAGTACTACTGCTATTATTAAGAATAGTGATTTATATATTTTCATAATCCAGCTCATAATATTTTTCATAATTGTTTGATTTAAATTCTTAAAATTATAATTTAATAAAAAATAGATTTAAAGGTATGATAAAGATGATAAATGAAACAGAAAAAATTAACTTCCTAAAGGAATTTTTTTTCGAGAAAGAATTGATTCAGGAATTTTCCGATTGTCCAGTGGTTGACCTGGATGAAAATTATTTTCTTCTAAAAGAAGGAGAATATGTCTCTGCTATACCAATAGTGATTAATGGTTCAATAAAAGTAATACGCACAGATGAATCCGGGAAAGAAATATTAATGTATTTTATTGAAAAAGGTGAAAGTTGTGCATTATCAATTTCTGCATGCCTGACTAACAGTAAGAGTAAAGCATTGGCACAGGTCGAGGAAAGAGCAACTGTTATCATTATTTCTGACGATAAACTAAAAAAATGGATTGAAAAATATAATAGTTTTAAAACTTACATATTCAAGTTATATCATAACCGTTTCACCGAATTGATTAATGTTTTTGAAGCAATTGCTTTCAAAAACATTGATACAAGATTAATCGAAAAACTAAAGGAAAAAATGGCACATCAAAATACAGATTTAATTAATATTACCCATCAACAGCTCGCCAAAGAATTAGGTACTGCAAGAGAAGTTGTTTCCCGGCTTCTGAAACAACTCGAAAAGCAAGGAAAAATCGAAAGCCGAAGAGGAAAAATAAAAATTTTACAGCATTTGTAACAAAAGTCACATACTTTTGCTTATCATACCATATAATTTTGTACCGTATTAATTAATTTATTTAATAAAATTTAGGTGTTGATATGAAATGCAATGTAGGGGAAAATGATAAATTGATTAGAATATTGCTCGGGATCAGTATGATAGCAACAGGTATTATTTTAAAAAGTTGGATAGGATATATCGGTATCATTCCGATTTTTACAGCAGTCATTGGTTTTTGCCCATTATATCCAATTGCAAAAGTAAATACTTGTAAGAGATAAGATTATTAATTACTTAATTAATAGGATGGTGTAACCACCCCATCCTATTTTTTTATTTCTAATTGAACTTGTTTAGAAAATGTTAACAATTCCTAATTGTTTCGTTAATGCCGAAAAGATTTAATTTCGTAATTTGAAAAAATTTATTAATTGAATTTTTGAAAAATATAAATAATTTGTAATGGCTCTTGAAATTACATTTTCCGACAAAACATTTGAAAATAAGAAAAGAAATCCCGAAGAATTTTCCGAAATAGCACTCGAAATCCGAAGGGATATAATTAAAAGTCTTTATTTAGCTAAATCCGGTCATAGTGGAGGGACACTCGGAACATCAGATATTTTTTCCGTCTTGTTTTTCGGTGGCGTAATGAAATATAATCCAAATGACCCGGAATGGAAAGAAAGAGACAGATTCGTTCTGAGTGCGGGACATCTATGCCCTGTATTGTATTCCACACTTGCAAGAGCAGGATATTTCTCTACTGAGGAGCTTTATCGTTTACGAAAATACGGCAGCCGTCTGCAAGGTCATCCGGGATATGACATGAAACTTCCCGGCATCGAAAGCTCCACTGGTTCACTCGGACAAGGTGTTTCAATCGCAGTCGGGATGGCAATGTCTGATAAATTAGTAGATAAAAATAACAGGAAAATTTTTGCGTTAACCGGCGATGGCGAAATTGAAGAAGGTACTGTTTGGGAAGCTGCAATGGCTGCGGCAAATTATAAACTGGATAATTTCTGCTGGATTCTCGACAACAACGATTGCCAGATTGACGGCAGAGTGAGAGATGTGATGAGCATTTATCCCATTGCTCAAAAGTTTGAAGCATTCGGTTTTGATGTAATAAATATTGACGGACATAATTATAGCGAAATAATTAAAGCATTTGAGAAGTTCAAATCGAACCATGAATCGAAAATCGGTAAACCGACAGCAATAATTGCCCGAACTATTATGGGTAAAGGTGTGTCATTCATGGAAGATAATTATATCTGGCACGGAAATCCGCCAAATGAAGAACAGGCAAAAATTGCATTACATGATTTGAAGTAATTGTTATGAATATTATAGGAATAATCAAATGAAATTGAAAATTTTTATTCTATTCGTTCTGGTGATTTTCTTAATCACTGAAAATTCTTATTCCGTTACATCTGTGGCTTCAAATAAAAGAAAAAATATAAAAATTATAAAAAGAGCAAATAAGAAAATTGTTTCAAATAAAGAAACTAAATGCAACATTAACATACAAACAACAATTCCTTATACGATTGAAGAACTGCAAAAATTCTTTCCTGACACTGTCCTGAATGCCATAGCTTCACCACCATCAACAGGAAGAAGAGACGGGAAACTTAATCAAATTACGACATGTGCGATTGAGTACCCGCTATCAGGAAGATGCTTTTTTACAATCACACTCACTGATTACGGTTCCTATGATAATATACCATCCAATGAGCTTCGTGATTATTTGGTCCTGCCAAAAGCATCAGATAAATCAACTGTAGCATATAAAATTCCATGTGGCGATGGATATTATATGTGGCATGATAAATCTAACAACGGTGAAATCAGTTTCTTATATTGCTACAGGTTTGTACTGAAATTTGAAATTTTAAATTGGGACAATTCATTACCCAAATTGGAAGAATTTGTTAAATTTTTTAACCTGAATAAATTACTTGAGGATTCTAAAAACAGATTGAACAGGTAAAGAAATAATTGAATTTTTATTAAAGATAATGAGCGAAATAAAACTACTTGGAAAAAAACCCACCCGTCACGGCTTTGGCGAAGGGCTTGTGATGCTTGGTGAAAGATATGACAATGTAATAGTTCTTGGGGGGGACATAACCGGTTCTGTTATGACCTCTTATTTCAAAGAAAGATTTCCCGAAAGATTTTTCTCGATTGGTGTCGCCGAACAGAATGCAACAACGATTGCAGCAGGTTTTGCCCTGTCCGGTAAAATCGCATTTTTTGCAAGTTACAGTGCTTTTTCTGCATTCCGCAATGCTGACCAGCTTAGAATTTCAGTTGCCTACAATGATATAAATGTAAAAATCGGCGGCGGACACGCAGGCATTACTGTTGGTCCCGATGGAGCGACACACCAGGCATTGGAAGAAATTGCTTTTGTCCGCACACTTCCCAATATGACTCTCGTTGTTCCTTGTGATTACTTAGAAGCTAAGAAAGCAACAATTGCTATTGGTGAGAAATTCGGTCCCTGCTTCATCAGGTTTGGCAGGTCTGCCGTGCCTATGTTTACTACTGATGAAACTCCATTTGAAATCGGAAAAGCGAATGAGTTAAGAGATGGAAAAGATGTAGCAATCGTTGCCTGTGGTCTTATGGTCTGGGAGGCACTCCTTGCCGCAGAGGAACTGAGCAAAAAAGGAATCAATGCAAGAGTCATCAACAATTCCTCAATAAAGCCGATTGATGTCGAAACGTTAGTCAATGCTGCTCGTGATTGCGGTTGTATAGTTACTGCCGAAGAACACCAGGTTCACGGTGGATTGGGTGGTGCTGTCGCAGAAGTTACTGCAAAGAACTACCCTGTTCCAATTGAATTTGTAGGGGTGAGGGATAAATTCGGATGCAGTGGCGAACCTGAAGAACTGATGGTAAAATTTGGCTTGACATGGAAAGAAATTTATGCTTCTGCACTGAAAGCCATAGAACGCAGAGACAAGGGATTCAGAGGTCTCAGACAGGTTAAGGATGTTGAAGACTACAAGGAATAATTTTAAATTTTGAATGTTGAATTTTGAATGAATTATCAATTTTCAATTATCAATTTTTCAAAAAATATAAGAAACCTTGATTCGTACAAATCCAATATGGGTAAATCAAAAAGAAATAGTGCAAATAAAATAAGAAAGGAAGAGGCAATCAGGAATGAAATCAGGGAGCTCATTTCCCGAATAGAACCGGATTCTGAGGTTTATCTCTTTGGTTCAAGGGCAAGAGGCACACACAAAAGAAACTCAGATTGGGATTTACTAATCCTTGTTGATGGAAAAGTGGATTGGCCTCGAAAAGAAAAACTTAACAATGACTTATTCGAATTTGAATTAGAAAATAATTTAGACTTAAATACGATTATCAGAAACAAATTATACTGGAAAAAAGACATATTAATAAAGCAAACACCTTTCTATAATAATATCCAAAGAGAAAGAGTAGCTTTGTAAATATGAAAGAACTATAAATTTCTTATATTTAATAGATAATCAATAATTTTTTATATTTTATAAAATTTGAAATTTTAGAGAACTAGGGCGTAAATATGGGATAGATAAAATTAATTATTTGAAAATTAATATAACCTGATTGTTGATGATATTCAAGAAAGTAAAATTAAATTATGAATTTTCAATTCTAAATAATTTATCATTTTGAGAAAGTTTAACAATAAAATAATCTTCATGTTTCAATTCATCTGGTAGTTTATCTTTTAATATAGAAGCAACAAATTGTATGTTATTATTATTGACAAATTCGACTATTTTTACTAATTGATTATTATGCATTAATTCTTTCTTATCATTCAATAAAAAGTGTAGACAAGGAATATTCTCATTATCTGCAAATAAAGTATATGCTATGTCAAAACAAGATATTTCACCTTGCTTTTTCCCAGAGCTAAGATTAGTATTGAATGCACTGAATTTATAAAGGCGTTGATTTTTTTTATTATTAACAATATCATACTTCAATGCATATTTTTCACCATATAGAATATCTGAGATGGAAGCAAAATATTTATTGAACTTATTAAGTTGAATTTTTACTATCTTTTCAAATTCATTGGAAAATAATTCATCATCAATTTCAGACAATTGTTTATTGTAATCTTTAATATTACTTTCAACCTCATCTAATTGTTGAATTATACTTTCATACTCACCTTTTTTCCTAAACATTTCATTTAACTCTATAATAATATTTTCCAAATCTTCAAATGAGTCGCTTTTGGAAATTTTTATCGTCAAATTATTTTCTTCTTTTAATAAATTTTTTAAATATTCTTTTTTTTCAGAGATTTTCTGTTCTAAAACTGGTAATTCTTTTATAATAAACTTTACTTTTTCATTTATCATTTGATTATGATAGTTAACCAATTCTTCAAATGATTTTTGAATACCACTAATTTGATTGGTAGCTTGCTGATAAATTAATTGTAGTTGCTTAAGGTCAATTTCTGATTTGTTAGAATTTAATTCTGTTTTTGCTTCAATAATTATATCCTTACGAATATTAAAATTGCTTATTTCAGAACTTGTTTTATTTATTTGATATTTAAGATTATTCAATTTTCCTAAATCTGCTTCAAAATTCTCGTTTAAATTTAGATGGGATTTTTTTTGATTAAGTAATTCAATTTCATTATTAATTAGAGAAAGTGTGGTTTCATATGCCATTTTTGTTTGTTGTTTTTCAAGTCTATTTTTATAATTATCTTCCTGTTTTAATTTTGCTAAAATTTCTTGTTTTGAATTACCTTTAGTAAATTCGCAACCCAATAAATACAAATACAAAGTTTCATATTCCGCATCTGTGGTATAAACATCAAGTGTTTTTAATGTATTGTTCATATTTAAATCTTTGTAACGAATATTGTGAGAAATAATTTGTCTAAAAGTAGGCTTTTCAGCAAAATGGTCAGGGAAAAATAATTTCAGAAGTTCAATTTCAAATTCTTCTTCTGTAAATGAAGTTTTATTGATTTTACGAATAATTTCTTTTCTAGATAAAAAATTTCTTTCGATAACTGTTTCATTTGCTTTATCATTATCTAAGTTGTCAGTAATTACAAGGGTAATTAATACTTTGTTATTAATTAAAAATTCTTTTACAAGCTTGTATTCATTTTTTTTTGTTTCAGGATCAACATAAATATTCTTATGGTTTGCCCCTAAACAAAAATCTATTAACTTCAATACAGTAGTTTTACCAACATTATTTCCAGTAATTTGTTCTTCACTTTCATCAATAATTAAATTAATTCCTTTACGGAATAAAATTTCGCGGATTATTTTTTTTCCACTTGATATAGTCAATGATTTCAGGAACATAATACTACTTCTCCTTCATTGTTTAAATTTGCTACATTTAAAAGGTAAAGCCAATCTAGACACAAAATAAAAACGGGAAAAGTTAAATTATGTTTTTTCTTTACATTATGATATAAATCTAATAAATTTTGGTTAGCTTTGTTTTGCAATTCCTTTAAAACAAAAGCACCATTATAATAAATACTATTTTCAGGATGTATATTATCAGGTAGTAACATAATTATAATTTTCAGGATTTTTAAAAATTTTACAACGAATAAAAGCATCTACCACAAAAATATTTACACAAATTTCTAATTCATCAATTGGAATTTGAACATAGTTTGCACTTTGAATAACTTTTTCCTTGATATTATCAATAACAAGATAAAACAGTTCATCATCTGTAATAGCCTTCATATTTTTTATATATTCTGTTCTAATTGTAGCTAATACAGCACTACTCTTGTTAACTCCTAAAGCGTCAAATTCCGAATATTTTTTATCAACTCGATTATAATGTATCTTATAATCCTCAATAACAAGTTTTGCAGTATTTAGATTATTAAAAGAAATCTTTCTCTCTATTTCAAAACTATTAGTTGATATTGGTTGGTCATTTTTATCCCAATTTTCAACTGATAAAATATTTATGATAGTGGCTAAATTCGAATCTAACTTTATAATATCGACCTCATTCCCCAATTCTTTTTTTATAAGCTGATAAATACTTTTTTGTTTCTCAATTTTTAAAGATTTAATATTATTTAGTATCGATGCTATATCATAAATATCATTTGAAGGGTTGAAATTAATCCCATGAGGATTAGTATATGTAATTATTCTTAAATTATTGGCTTCTTTTGAGATAGAAATAAACTTAAAATTATAATCAGAGTATTTTTTTAAAATATCTTTCTTCAGAGCAGATTCAATTTTTGCTTTTGTGTTAGTTGCAGAAACTTGAATAATGATCTTATTTTCATGGTCAATTAAGTCAATAGCTTCAACATTTTGTAAATTAGTATTTAAATTTTCTAAATTCCATCCAAAAAGTTCATTAAAGAAATGCAAAAAGAAATTTTCCGAATGTACATGTAAATCTAATACATTTAGTTTACCTCTGGTATAAATCCTAGCTGCAAGAATATTTAGTTTTTCTTCAATATAGTTAAAATATTTTGTACGATTCATTATTACATATCAAATTAAATTTCTAGAAAATAGTTTAATTTCTCTTATCTTTGAAATCATACTTGGATATTGTTTACATTCACAAAAATATTTTAATTCTTGATCAAATTTACGTAATAAAATTTTTGTTTTAGCTATAATTATAAAATAATTAAAAAATAATTTTTCCCATTCACATTTTCCTATTGCTTTTAACCCAAATCTTATTAATTTAATATGATTTTTTTTAGCGTTTCAAATTAGAAATGAGAACTATTCTTATGAAATATCTTGGATTAATAATTCTTATGGTTGCACTATCCAACACATTCTGCCAGGACAGCCCCGACACTGACAAAATCACGCACCGTCCTCCGACTGTTGCGGGGGCTTTTTATCCTGCTCAAGCCGACACTATTAAAAAGTGGATTAATGAATATCTCTCTTTAGATGAGCCGCTCGAGGTAAAGGGTGATATAATTGGAATTGCCGTTCCCCACGCCGGCTATGTTTACAGCGGCTGGGTAGCGGGCAAGGCATTCCGCGAACTGAAGGGAAGAAAATATGACGCTGTGATTATTATTTCTCCGAGCCATACTAAAGCATTTCGCGGTGCTTCAGTTTTCAAGGGTGATGCTTATGTAACACCTCTCGGAGTAGCAAAGGTTGACCTTGAACTGTCGAAGGAAATAGCTGATGTTTTTCCCGATGTAAAATTTTCAATGGATGGTCATAGCTGGACTGATGCAAGGTCTGAACACGCATTGGAAGTACAGATACCATTCCTGCAAATAGTACAGTCAGGAACACCGATTGTCCCTATTGTAATGGGGACACAGGATTTCGAAACAACGGATGAATTAGTCAAAGCGATTGTGAAATCAGTAAAGAAGCTGAACCGGAAAGTATTGCTTGTAGCAAGTTCTGATTTATCACATTTTCATAATCAAAAGCAGGCGGAAAAAATTGATTCTCCATTAGTAAAAGCATTCTCAAAACTGGATTATTTCAAAATGGCTATGAATCTATATCAGAACAAGTGGGAAGCATGCGGAGGAGCGCCGATAACTGTAGTAATGATGGCATCAGAACAGCTCGGAGCAAATTCTGCAAATTCATTTTTATATGCTACATCTGCGACTTCACCATACACTGCGACTGATACCTCGAAGGTTGTTGGCTATTTCAGCGGTTGCTTATATAATGACAACAGCGGTCAACTGAAGATATTGCCGGAATTGACAGAGGATGATAGAAAAGTCATCTTGGACTATGCGAAGAAATCTGTTAAGTCAGCTGTACTCAATAACCCAATTGAAATTGATAACAGCATAATCTCAGATAGATTGAATGATGAATACGCCTCTTTTGTTACTTTAAAAGTAGATGGGATGTTAAGAGGATGTATGGGACAAACCTTCACTACTTCATCATTGCTCAATTCAGTTATAGAAGCCGGTCGTCTATCTGCTACACGTGACCCGAGATTCAGCCCGGTAAGTGAAAAGGAACTCGATAAACTTGAATACGAAGTAACTGTGCTTTCGAGAATGAAGAAAATACTCGACCCGGAGGAAGTAGTTGTCGGGAGGGATGGGGTGTATTTTCGGCTGGAAAATTCAGGTGCCTTATTTCTTCCACAGGTAGCACCTGAACAAAAATGGGACAGAACTGAGCTTCTCGAAAACCTTTGCAGGAAGGCACGATTGCCAATGGATGCTTATAAATCAACAAAAGCAGAGTTATACGTCTTTCAGGCAATGATAATTGATTAGTTTCAAATAATTATTTATAGAGTGGAAAAAATAAAGAGTAAAAATACTTCAGTAACAAAGAAAAAGAAAATCAAAATAAGCGAGTCAATCGTTAAACAAATCGGTCAGCTTGCAGATGAGCTGGGTGTAGAGCTATACATTGTCGGAGGATACGTTCGTGATTATTTTCTCGGGAGAAATAGGATTGATTTTGATTTCACCGTCGTTGGTGACTCGATTGCATTTGCTAAGGAGGTAGCGAGGAAATTCAATTCGAAGCCGGTTATTTACCAGAAATTCAGGACCGCACTCGTTCCTGTTGGCGGGCATAAAATCGAATTTGTCGGAACGAGAAAAGAAGAGTATAATCTAAATTCACGTAAACCTGTCGTTACAGAAGGAACTCTCGAAGATGATTTGAGAAGGCGGGATTTCACAATCAATGCTATGGCTGTTTGTGTAAATGAAAAATCTTTCGGTTCGGTGATTGATTTATTCAATGGCTTCTCTGATTTAAATGGAAATATACTCAAAACACCATTAAATCCCGAAATTACTTTTTCTGATGACCCTTTGAGAATGATGAGGGCTGCAAGGTTTGCTTCTCAGCTTAACTTTAAGATTCATCATGAAACATTATCAGGAATTATGAAAACTGCAGTTAGGATAAAAATCATTTCGCAGGAAAGAATAACAGATGAATTTATTAAAATCATTTCTTCAGCTAAACCAAGTGGCGGACTGAAGGTATTGAATGATACCGGCTTATTGAAATACATTTTCCCGGAACTTCACAGATTGAACGGAATTGAATTTATTAAAGAAGAAGATAAAGTTTATGGACATAAGGATGTTTTTCTACATTCGTTGCAAGTGCTTGATAATATCTGCGAAGTAACAAATAATCCATGGCTGCGTTTTGCCGCTCTGACACATGATATTGCAAAATCTGTTACAAAAAAGTACATGCCCGGCACCGGTTGGACATTTCACGGACATGAAGAATTGGGTGCAAGACGTATGAGTGAATTATTCCGTCGAATGAAATTCCCGATGGAACATTTACCTTATGTTGAAAAGCTGGTTCGTCTCCACCAAAGACCAATGGTTCTCGTTGATGATGGTGTAACAGATTCTGCTGTTCGGAGATTAGCTTTCCAGGCAGGTGAAGTTTTAGAAGATCTGTTTATTCTATGCAAAGCTGATATAACAACAAAAAATCCTATACTTTCTGTAAAATATTTGAAGAACTATGATAAAGTTGCAAAGAAAGTTATGGATGTTCAGGAAAAGGATAAGCTGAGAGAATTTCAAGCTCCTGTTCGGGGAGAAGAAATAATGGATATTTGCGGTATTAAACCATCACCTGTAGTCGGTTTTATAAAATCAGCAATTGAAGAGGCGATTTTGGATAATTTAATCCCGAATGAATATGAACCGGCAAAAGAATATTTTCTGAAACATAAAGATGAATGGTTAAAAGAAGCGGAAAGTATTGAACTCTCCTCTAAAAAAAAGGAAATTAAAGGTAAGGATATATATGATTGAAATAATAGACCTGCATAAATCCTTTGGTCTAAAGACGGTTCTAAATGGTGTGAACCTCACAATTCCATCGGGCGAATCAAAATGTATCATCGGTAAATCAGGTTGTGGCAAAAGTGTTCTAATCAAACACATTGTCGGACTTCTTGCACCTGATAAAGGAAAGGTATTAGTTGATGGTATGGAAATTGAATCATTATCGAAAGAGGATTTATTCAAATTAAGGCAGAATATCGGATTCGTATTCCAGGGTTCAGCTTTATTTGATTCTTATAATGTTTTTGAAAATATCGTCGTTGGCTTATATGAGCATGGTTTAAGAAATTTTAAGGATTTGGAGGAAGAAGCCGTCAGAGTTCTATCCTCGGTAGGATTATTGCCTGATAAAAGCGAGAACGAGACAAATAATTTTAATAAGGAATGGCAAATCTTAAGGAATAAGAAACCATCCGACTTATCAGGTGGTATGAGAAAAAGAGTTGGTGTTGCACGTGCATTGGTTGGTAATCCCTCATACATTATATATGATGAGCCGACAACAGGTCTTGACCCGGTAACATCTGAACAAATAGATAAATTAATCGCTGACCTGACAAAAAAAATGAATGTTACTTCTATCATAATAACTCACGATATGTTCTCGGTATTGAGAATAGCACATACTGTGACAATGCTCGACGATGGCAGGGTTCATTTCGATGGCACACCTGATGAATTCTATAAATCAGATGACCCAATCAATCAGGAATTTTTAGAAAGATACATGAAAAAGTAAATGTATAATGAAAAATGAAGAATGAAATTTAAAGTGTAGGAGCAGAATACCCTCTGCCCCGGCACATTGTATCAATGAAATGTATGTTCAGCCGCAGATTCGATTATTGAAAATCCCTCGTTTAGATGTTCTTCATTCAAATTAAGCGGAGGTCTGAATCTGATAGACTTTTCGCCACACGGAAGAATAAGCAATCCTTCCTTAAAGCAGTTTTGCTTTAATTTATTTCTTAATTCACTGTTGATAACATCGAAAGCACAAAATAGACCCCTGCCTCTTGCATTTGTCAAATAATTCGGATGATTGTTCACAAGATTAGTGATTTTTTTCTGAAGAACTTTACTGATTGAATTAACATTTTCCAAAAGATTATCCTCTTCGATGATTTCCAGGTAACGTGCAGAACGTACCATATCAACGAGACTTCCTCCCCATGTCGAGTTAATCCTGCTGGAAACCTGAAATACATTATCGGATACTTCATCAATTCTCTTTCCGGCAATAATGCCGCAAATCTGCATTTTCTTACCGAAAACCATGATATCCGGCTCGACATCCAATTGCTGAAATGCCCACATCGTTCCGGTAATACCTACACCTGTCTGCACTTCATCAAAAATCAGTAAAGAATGATTTTCAATTGTTAACTCTTTTAACTTTTTCAGAAATTCAGGTCTGAAATGGTTATCTCCACCCTCGCCCTGAATCGGTTCAATTATGATTGCTGCAATATCATCAGGATTGTTTAAATATGCTTGTTTAATCTCGTAAATGGCTATTTCCTCCAGTTTGATTACTTTCTCCAGATTTTTCTCATTCAAAGGGAACTCAATTTTGGGATTTGTAATCCTGGGCCATTTGAATTTCGGATAATACATCGTCTTTGCCGGCTCTGTATTTGTCAAAGACATTGTATATCCGCTTCTTCCGTGAAATGCCTGTCTGAAATGAATTATCAGATGTCCTTTCTCTTCCCTGTATCCCTTTCTGAAATTCTTCCTTACTTTCCAGTCAAAAGCTGCTTTAAGAGCATTCTCCACAGCCAAAGCTCCGCCTGAAATAAAGAAATAATGCCCGAATCCGGCTGGGGCAGCAACTTTTTCAAATGTTTTAACAAAGGTTGCCATTTCGGATGTATATAAATCTGAATTTGACGGCTTATTAATTGCTACTTCCGTTAAATAATTCAAAAAATCTTCATCGAGTACCTTGGGATGATTCAGTCCAAGCGGTAATGATGCAAAACATGTAAAAAAATCTTTAAACTGCCTTCCCGTAATGGCATCAGTAAAATACGGATTTGTGCTGTTTTTTAAGTCAAGGACAAAGTCAAATCCGTCCACCAGCAAATGTTTTTTAAGTTCACTTAATACAGAGACAGGTTCAACTTCATACTTTGGTTTGAATTGTAAATTTTTCATTATTTTTTCCTTTAATAAATTGTTAAAAAAACTTAAATAATAATCACCACACTTGATGATTTAATTAATTTTTTAAGTAATTTAACAGGGTATTTCGCTGGTTATATAAAGGAAATAAATGAGTTTGGATTTGGCTTTTAGACAAGAAATAAAAGTTCCCCCTCGGATAGTGCCTTTATCCGATAATTTTAGATTCGCTGTCAAAGTCCTGCTTCTCATAAAGAGCAAATTAAAAATTTTAAATGACTTATAAAAATTGAAAAAAAATAATATGATTTTTCTTGATAAAATATTAAATTATAAATCGTTATATTGCTTTGTTTTAATAATTATTATTATACCTTATATTTTAAAATGCTTTTTATATCGGTAAATAATCATAATTAGAATCAATATATTTTTATTATAATTTGTACTTTTTTTGTAAGTTTATAGATTAAATAGAAACAATATTAATAAAGAATATTAAAATAAAATTATATTACAAATTCAGGAGATGAGTTAGATATGGCAAAAACGGGCTATTCACAGACAAGAAAGAACTCACACACAGGAATTCAACATTACCTCCTATGGGCAATTCTGGCAGTAGCTTTCTATGTATTTTTCTTTTTCAAAGTTATTCCTTGGGGTGTAGCAAACTTCGTTGTTCCGCTATTTCAACCAAGTGGCGAAAGAATGTTAAAAACCGGTTTCGTGAAATTCGACGGTTTGGTTTGGGCATCTGTTCCAAAAGATAAGGAATATTTATATAAAGGAAAAGACATTGAAATTAAAAGAGAATATATAAACAGGGAATTTATATTCGATTTTACCTACAGTCAACGTAATGAAAATGAACATGGTTATGTAAAAGGTTCAACTGAGTTCTATGCAAAAACCGAAACCCTCGGTGAAAATCCAATTATATTGGAACCATGGATTGGATTCTGGATTCTCGCCTTGGTATTATCACTGCTATGTGCATCTCTGGTGACAATTGTCTTGCCCACCAATATCGGCTTGCTTGCCATTTTATTTGACAGGCAGGTTGATAATACAAGAGCAAAAATTCGTCTTCAGACAGGTTTCACTGATGATATTGTTGATATTTTAATTATGCCGGACGAACAATTACGCGAAAGGGATTGGGGTGAAATCGAAAGAGCATTTAAAACCGTTTGGGACAGGACTTATATTGAAGAAGCATCGGTGGGTAAACACCACACTAAATTTGAAGACCTGTTCAATGAAGCAACAGATATTATTATTTATAGAAAAGAAGTAGCTTACGGCAGAATTAAAGAGTATTTCTCAGATTTCGTCGTAAAAGAAATTGAAGATACAAAAGACGGTTTGATTTGGAGAAAAAATCATTTCCTCATCGGGAAAGGCCTTCGGGTTTATATGGCTCATCACTTTACCGAGAAATATTCAAATAATGTAACAGGTATGGCTTACGGCGGTGCTGCATTCCTTATCGTTGCAATCGGTATCAGAGGTTTGAAATTTATTCCACCGACTAAACCATCATTCATTCTTCTTGCTATTTTCCTGGAATTTTCAATGCTTCTACTTCTTGCCGTAACTCTTTTCTACACTGAAGAAGAAGAACGTATGGACAGGATGTTGAAAAAAATGGAGGATGCAAACAGGAGTCAGCTTGAAACTTTGAAGGGACAACAGCATGACATTCATCAATTAACTAATGCCCTTGTCGGACAGACTGCTGAAATTATAAAATCAAGAGTTGAAAAAGCAATTTCGGAATATATGACAAGCGATTCAAACGTACACAAAGTCGTTGCCGAAGAAATCAGCAAAAAGATTATGATTGGCATCAAAGAATCCTTTGTAGAGAAAAAGTAATTTATAATAATTAATAATTAAAACCGCATTAACTTAAAGTTTTTGCGGTTTTTTTTTAGCAAAATATCAATTTACAATGTTTATCGGGAATATTAGTCTTAATGTTATAAATATGTTTTGTTTGAGAATAATATTTTAATGGTCGTTAAAAAATTTTCATATTGGCTTGTTCTATTCTCTGCAATTTTCCTGATTATCACAAATCTATTGGCTTTTGCAGAAATTATCGAAACCGTCTGCCATCCTGATAAAATTGTTATCACAATCAACAATCTCAGAACTCATTCCGAAAAGGATATCACAGGAAAATTAACTTTGAAGATTGACAATTTATTAAATACATATCAATACAAAAGTGATATTAATTCAGATGTTATTCATTTAAATTTAGCTTTAGAAAATGAATCATACAGCAGTATAACCTTTGACCAAATTAAATTCTCTACTATTGGAAAAACAAACAAGAATTACATATCTGATTTGAAAATTAAAGCTGAGATTGTCAATACAGGAATTTTAAGAGGTGTTCCCGTTTCAATATTGAATATCCAGCCATTCGAAATTGATAATAAAAGCAATGATATTAAGGTAATTCAATCTGCAGAAATAATTATTCATTTGAAAAGAACGATACCCTTATCAAAACCGAATATCAGTGAGTCGGAAAAAGGATTTTTCGCTTCAATTGCTAATAATACTCAACTGAATTATTTTCTTGAGCATAGGTATTCGAATAAAAAAAATACTGATAAAATTCTTGCATTGGATAGCTGGTACTCACCGACTCAGACATATTTGAAAATTACAACCTCGAAAGACGGAATAGCATACATTATCGGTAGTGATTCTCTTGTCATTACAAGTCCTTTCATTGGCAAGGAAACCAAATTTTTACACCTGGTGCATAAAGGTGTGGAGCAGCCGATTTATATATTAAATGATAAAAATGGTATATTCGATGAATCCGATACAATTATTTTTGTCGGTTTAAGACCAATCGGCGATACCACATGGTTCAATGTATTTACGAATGATAATGTCTTTTTCCTTTTTTATGATGAAAGTAAACAAGGAGAAAGAATTGCTTTATTCCCTTCTGCCGGCTCATCACTTGAACAAATAGAAAATGTCGGGATTGATAACCATATCGAATATGAGAAAATATATTCCCATGGTTATGAAAATAATCAAATCGGAACAGAGGTTGTCGATGGTGAAGGTTGTTTTTGGGATTTCATTACACCCTGGCCCGATGATAAATTAAAAAATCCTTATGAAAAGGAAACCTTCACATTTTCTACATTATTAAATACTGATTTAAATTCATCCGATTCGATTAAATTTACACTTTACATTAGAAGTAAATCTTTTTTAAAAGACGGCAGTGTTCCTTTTCATAAAATAAAAAGTATCATCAATTTTGATACTATGGATACATATCTTGTACCACATGCCAAAGCTGATACAATTGAAATAAAGTATGCCCGGAGCAAATTAAATCTGGGCATGAATAAAATTATGTTAAGAGCTTTTTTTACAAAAGACCAATTAAACAGATTACAAAAACCTGATGATATATGGCTGGACTATATAATTGTAGAGGGTACAATCAAACCCTACGCTTTCAAAGGAATTTTGGATTTTGAATTAAATAATTTAAATAAAGATACTGAAGTAAAATCAAAAGGATTCAGTTCTGATAAAATTTTTGTCCTTGATACAGTAAAAAAAATAATACAGTTTCCCGAATCAGGAAGGGGCTCTTTCGTTAGAGCTACATCAGTAAACGGCAGAAACCCCACAACAAGCTTTATTATGAACGACTCTATCTTATGTGATTCGACAGGGAAAGGTTTACATATTGGCGTTCTTCGCTATCCTGATTATTCACCGGAATATAAACTTTATACTGTTTACGACAAAGAGGTTGACAATTATTTACAAAATATTCCTGACAGCAGTATAATATGCTTAGCCAACAACTCAGATGAGCCACTCCCCTACAGTACGAGAAAAAATATACAAGACTTGGGCAGTAAGGAAATAAATACAAGGGTGAATGGTCAATCATGGATATTTCTTGTGAGAAAGGGAAATTTAAATTCAATAACGGAAAAGAGAATTACAAACGGAACAGCTCAACTCGAAAAATATATAGAACATCCGGATGGTAAATCCTATACGGCAAATATTATACTGCCAAAAGGCTCATCTTATAAATTGTTATGCAGGGATGAAAGTTCAATAGAGCATGCACGTATATACAACGTTACACAATCTTATTTAAGAGACAGCAATAATCAATCGGATTTAATTATTATTACGCATAATAAATTCAAAGAAACAGCAGACACACTTGCCCGTTATAGGGAAAGGACACATCATATTAAAGCTACAGTAGTTGATGTTGATGATATATATAAAGAATTTAATTATGGTATAAAATCCCCCCATGCAATTAAAAAATTTTTGGAATCCGCATATTATAACTGGCAAAAACCTGCTCCCTCATATTTAACATTAATAGGCGATGCATGCTGGGATTACAGGGGGTTATCAGAAGGTGCAATAAATAAGGATTATGTGCCAAGTTATGGTTGGCCAGTAAGCGACCATTGGTACACAAAATTAGACGGCAATGATTATCTAAGCGATATCGTAATCGGCAGAATTCCGATAATGGACAACGAGGCAGGATTAAAGTATATTCAAAAATTAAAAGAATACGATTCTATTCCTTTGAGACCATGGATGAAGAATTTCCTGTTTCTTTCAGGAGGTGTGGATGAATGGGAAAATTTTGAATTTTGGGACCTGATAACTCTTTGCATAGAAAACATTCAATATCCTGATTTATGCGGTGATACTACAACTGTAAGAAAACGCAACAAAATTACCGGGGGCGAAGTCGAAGGTCCGGAGATTATTTCGAAAATAAACAGTGGTGCTGTTTGGGTTAGTTTTTTTGGCCATTCTGCACCAACAGTTTTTGATATGGACGGTTGGCATGCCTACAAACTAAACAATAAACCGAAATATAATTTCTTGACAACATGGGGTTGTAACACCGGCGCATATTCTGAACCGAACCTAACCTGCCGAAATGAAGAATACCTGCTTGAACCGGAACGTGCGAGCATAGGAGTAGTTGGTCCTTCAAATGCAGGGATAGTAACGTCTGATAAAAAAATGATGGCTATTCTAATCAATGGACTTGCTAAAACTTCTCTGAATCTCAGACAAATTGGAGATATAGTAAATTATGGGATATCTGAAATCGGCTATAATGGCGAGGATACTACTACTGTAAATCAACTGACCATTCTCGGTGACCCACTGGTAAAATTGAAAATTAAGACACAACCGGATTTATATTTAGTTCCTGAAGAAATCAGGATTACTAATAAAAACGATGAAACTGTTATTACGGAATCGGACTCAACAATAGTAATTTCCGGATTTATTTATAATGGCGGTATCGGGCAAGCTGATTCGATTGAATTCCGGCTTATCAGGGAATTTGAAAATTACAGCGATACCGTTTTTATTACACTTCCCGGTATTTGCATGAAAGCACCTTTTCATATTGAAATTCCTATTGCAGGAATGCCTGGAAAACATATAATAACTTTGGAAATTGACCCTTATAAGATGTTGAAAGATGCAGATTTGAATAATAATAACGCAACTCTGGCATTTGAAGTCTATACCCAGGGACTTGTTCCTCTCGAACCTCTCCCGTTTTGGGATTCGAGGGCTACAGGTCCTGATTTCAGGGTTATTGACCCTGCCTGCAATAAAGACATCGTTTATAATTTTGAAATTCGTAAAAAAAGGTCTTTATCGGATTCAATTGTTTATAGTTCACAAAAAAATGAAATTACCGATTATGGTACTCACATAGAATGGAAACCGATAACACGGCTTGTCCCACCCAACACACCTTATTGGTTGGCCGCCTATAAAAAGAGTATCAGCGGTTCCACTGAGAGCAATATTTTATGGCTTCCGTTTACTACAAACCCATCATTTGACAACGGAGTTGTAAAATATACAATCAATGGCAAAGACCAATTACAGTTATTACAACTGGATAGTCTTAGGGTTATATCTGAAAAAGATTCTTCACATATCGGGTTTGATATAAACAAAATACCCTATAAATTGATAAGTGTTCATGGTATCCAGGGTATTCTGGATAGGGATGTTGAGATACAATTAAATGGTAAAATCTATATTAATTCAGACGAAGCCGGGCAGGCACCAATCGGCTTTAACATCGTTGTCGCTTCAGGTGTTGACGGCAGCTACAAAATGAAACGTAATTTTGATACCTGGGGAAACGGAAAACCTTATGAGGGCGTTAATTTCGTCAAATTCTTAAAAGATTCTGTAGAACGCGGCGATTATATTTTAATTGCTACTTGCGGTGCGTCTTTCAGACTATTCGTTGACAGTATGAATCACAACCCCACAAGCATCGGCTCACTTGATTCATTAAGATACTATCTCAGGCAGTATGGTTCAAAACTTGCTGATTCAATAACATCAAAAACTACTTATGACCCGAATTCCTTCGTCATGGTCGGTAGGTGGGGGTCTCCTGTCGGGTCAATCCCTGAATTGCTCGATACTACAGGTAAAATTGCTGAGATGATCGACACTATCGAAATAAAATATCGTTCCGGACATTTTATTACACCTATTATCGGACCTGCAAAACAATGGATAAATTTAAAAATTAACGCTAATTTAAATCCTGTTGTTACAAAAAATTCTATTATTGTTTATGGTTTGCCCTATGAGAAAAATGATTATATTAAATTAATTGAAAATGATACATCAACTTATGTTGATTTATCGGGCATATCGGCAGCAGACTACCCATATTTAAAAATTGAGGATTACCTTGCAAGTAACAATGACTCATTATTGAGTCATATTAATTCATTTTCTATTTATTTCATTCCTTTAGCTGAATTATCTTTTGTAAAAGATAATTGCACAAACATAACAGATTCGGTAATGAGAGCCGATTCCATTACAGAAACCTTTACGGTTCGTAACATATCATACAGAACAGTCTCCGAATTGTCTCCTATGGAATTGAGTTTATATTCTTCAGGTATACCTCCGATAATCAGTACAAAAGATGTAGACAAATTGGATATTGACAAAGAAGAACAAAAGCCCTTTATAATAGAAACCGAATCCCTCGAATCAAATACTAATGTTCTCGCTTCATTATCATTAGACAAAAACCAAAAAGATATTTATACATTTAATAACAGCGAAAGAAGATTTCTGCATATTAATGAAGATACCACAATGCCGTATATTAAAGTTAAAATTGACAGTGTGGTTGTTTTCGACAGCATTTTAGTAAAAGATGGTGAGTACGTTTCGATACAGCCGAAAATTGAAATTTCTTTATATGATAATTCATACAAGCCAGTACCTGATGATGCAATAAAAGTTAGAATTAATGCAATCTTCAAAAAATTTACACATGATAACGATACGCTGGTAAATTTTGGAAAAAACAGACCTCTGAAGGAATATTTGAGTTTTATCAGCGATTCTTTGGACATCGGAGAAAATATCATTACAATTATTTATTCAGACGGAACAGGTAATAAAGACACAAGCAGGATTACTGTATTTGTTTCATTGAACGGATTTGTCGAGGATGTGAAAAATGTTCCGAATCCACTGAATAACCACACAACATTCAGTTTTTATTTTAAAGCACCCCACCAGGGAATGACTGCCAATATATTAGTATATAATGTATCCGGGCAAAAAGTACGTACATTGAAAAAAGAAATAAAAATCGGTGAAAATAAAATTGATATGGAAGCAATTGATGATTATGGAACATTACTTCCAATTGGAATGTACTTCTATCGCATAAACATCGAATCGGATTTCTACGTTGACCCGTATTTCGGGAAATTCGTAATAATGAGATAATACCAAGCAACAATCGCATTACAAATATTTCCGAAATTATACCTTTTTTATTCTATTAAATAAATTTTCTTGGCATTATTATCTTTTTTTTCATATTTTACTAATCGGGTGAATGAAGATAATTGTTAATCGGAAAAATAATTGGTTTTTTATAAATTAATACACAATCAATTCATTATTAACAAATCAAAGGAGGTAAAATGAAATTTAAAATTACCTGTTTAATTGCACTATTTTTGTTAGCAGCAATTTCAACTTCATTCGGAAACGGTTTAAGTTTAAACAGTATTGGACCCAAATCCCTCGGTATGGGAGGAGCATTTATCGGTTTAGCAGATGATTATACTGCAGTTTACTGGAATCCCGCAGGAATAACAAACCTTGACAAAATCCAGATAGCCGCTTTTGTTACAGACGTTATTCCTACTTCAACTTACAAATCTGAACAGTATGGAATTGATGCAAAATCAAAATCCAATCATTATATCAGCCCTAATATCGCAGGTTATATACCTTTGATGAAAGGTGACCTCGTTGTTGGATTAGGTGCTTATGTCCCTGCAGGACTTGGAACAGAATGGAATGGTGACGAGTTGAAAAATCTTACCGGTCAAGTAGCTTATGATTGGGAAACAAAAATAGGTGTATTCGATTTATCTCCCGTTATTGCATATAAAATTAATAATATGTTTTCAGTAGGTGCTTCGTTAGATATACATTTTGGTATGTTTGATTTGAAACAATTTGGCCCTTTGCAATATACCGAATCAAGTACCGGTATAGGATTAGGAGCAAGTGCCGGTATTTTAATAAAACCTGATAAACTTTTAAATATTGGACTTTCATTTAAAACCGAAAACAATATTAAATTTAAAGGTACAGCTGAGAATCCTGCTATGCAGGCAGCCGGTGCACCTAAATCTGATTTTACTAGAGATGTTGCCTGGCCAATGTGGTTTGGTGGTGGAATAGCATTGTTCCCGATAGAAAATTTGACTATTACTTTTGACGTCCAGTTCAGTATGTGGAGTAATACAGAAGATTCATTAATTACTGTGTATGATTCTCCTGCATGGAAACAAAGGGTTGGTGATCCTAAAGTCATGTATTTATATTGGGTAGATGCGATGCAAATAAGATTCGGTGCTCAATATGAGTTCAGTAAAGAATTTGCACTTAGATTAGGATATTATAATGACCCTGCTCCTGCGCCTGATAGTACATTAAGTATACTATTTCCAAGCATATCATATAATGCCTTTACAATAGGTGCCAGTTATAAATTAATGAAGTTTCTGAATTTGGATTTTGGTTTAGAATATTTGTTAGGTAAGGAAAGAAATGTTACCCAAGATACACATCAGGTTCCACGTAACAATGGTGGTTTGCATAACACTAACATTTTGGCTATCAGTCTTGGTTTGTGTTACACATTAGATTAATTTTAATATTATATGAAATTTCAGACCCACGAATTTTCGTGGGTTTTTTATTTTATTTTAAATGTCATGGTTATGTTCAAATGGATTAGATTCAATTAGAAGTATTTTCCTGCTAAGTATTTGATTTTATTTAATTAATAGAAAAATAAATTTAAATTAATTTTTTTCAAATGGATTAAATTCCTTAGTTTAGAAGATTTGAATTTCTGATAAAACAGAAAATATTTAATATAGAATTAAAAAATGCACGGTTAATTTAAAATCGTAATTCTTAATTCGTAATTTGTAATTAATTAAAAATGGCAGATAAACAAAGAACTATAAAAAAACCGGTATCATTATCGGGAGTTGGCTTACATACGGGACAGGAATCAACAATTACTTTCCATCCTGCACCCTCAGATTATGGATTTAGATTTATAAGGACAGACCTCGCCGAACCGGTAGAAATTCCCGCATTAGTTGACCATGTTGTTGATTTATCGAGGGGAACAACGCTCGGAATTAACGGATTCCAGGTTCACACTGTCGAACATGTTCTTGCGGCTTTGACCGGCTTGAAAATTGATAATTGTAAAATAGAATTGTCTGGCTTAGAACCTCCGGTTGGTGACGGCAGTTCCATGCCTTATGTGGATGTTCTGCTTAAAGCGGAATTCGATGAGCAGACTGAAGACCGTAAATATTTTGTCATAGATGAAACAATTCACTATACGAATGAAGAAAAACAAGTTGACATAGTTGCACTTCCTACAGATGATTACAGGGTTACTGTTATGATTGACTATCACAATCCTGCCCTTGGAAGTCAACATTCCGGCTTGTTCAATATGGACAAGGAATTTGTCTCTGAGTTTGCACCTGCTCGTACATTCTGTTTTCTCGCAGAAATACAGATGTTAATCGAACAGGGATTGATAAAGGGCGGCAATCTCGATAATGCAATTGTAATTGTTGACAAAGAAATGACAAAAGTTGAACTGGATAAGATGAGGGATTTGTTCAGCTTGAAAAAAGCACCTCATATAGGAACAACAGGCATACTAAACGATATTGAATTAAGATACAAAAATGAACCTGCGAGGCATAAGGTTCTCGATATGCTTGGTGATTTGACGCTCGTAGGCGTTCCGTTAAAAGCTCAAATCCTGGCTGCAAGACCTGGGCATGCAAGTAATATTGAATTCGCAAAAAAAATCAGGAAAGAATATCTGAAAAAAATGGCATTAAAAAAGCACAAGATTAGTGTTTCTAATGATGTTGCTTTCGATATTTATGATTTATTAAAAATCATGCCGCACAGGTATCCGTTCCTTATGATAGACAAGCTGGTTGAATATGATGCTGAACATAACAGTGTTGTTGGTATAAAAAACGTAACTGTCAATGAACCTTACTTTATGGGTCATTTTCCTGAGAAACCGATTATGCCGGGGGTCTTGATTTGTGAAGCCATGGCACAGACCGGTTGTTTGCTTTTACTAAAAGTGATGAACGATTTTAAAAATCAGCTCGTTCTTTTCATGGGTATAAAGGAAGCCAAATTTCGCAAGCCGGTTATACCCGGTGACCAGCTTGTTATGAAAGTAAAAATGACAGGAAAAAAATTCAATACCTATACTTTAAAAGGTACGGCTTATGTCAATGGGCAAATCGTTGCCGAAGCAGAATTATCAACAGCAGTTGTAAACAAATAGTTGCATATTACGAATTAAATGATTTTGAAAATTTATAATATATTGTACGGATTGAATAATATAAATCCCATCGAAAATTTAGAAATAGTTATAGGAAATTTAAAATAAAACATGAGTGAATTATTACATCATCCCACAGCTATAATATCAAAAAAAGCAAAAATTGGAAATAATGTAAAAATTGGTCCTTATACAATAATACATGACGACGTCGAAATCGGCGATAACACGGAAATACGTTCCTCTGTTGTGATTGCAGACGGTGCAAGGATTGGTAACGATTGCAGGATTTATACCGGTACTGTAATTGCCACAGAACCGCAGGATTTAAAATTCTCCGGTGAGAAAACCTTTGCCCACGTTGGAGACAGAACCGTTCTCAGGGAATATGTTACAGTGAACAGGGCGACAAAATCTACAATGCATACCGAAGTCGGAACCGATTGTTTCATTATGGCATATTGCCATGTTGCACATGATTGCAAAGTAGGTAACAATGTTGTTATAGCCAACACAACACAGATGGCAGGACATGTACACATAGAAGATTGGGCTACAATCGGCGGAGTTGTAAAGATTCATCAATTCTGCAAAGTCGGAATGCATACAATGATAGGGACTGATGTCAGAATCACAAAAGATATTGCTCCTTTTACACTTGTAGGAACAAATCCTCCGAAAATTGATGGTATTAATAAAATCGGTCTCAAAAGACGTGGTTTCTCAGATGAACTAATAAAAGAAATAGATGATTTTTATAGATTACTTATACATTCGGGTCTAAATAATTCCGATGGAATATCTAAATTCAAAGAGCGAGGCATTATATCCCCCGAAGTTTCTCATTGCATTGAGTTTATAGAAAATTCGCAAAGAGGAATTTATAGGTGAATTGAGGGAATCGGGAAAAAAATTTAATTATTTTTATTTTTTTCTTTCGTTTTTTCAGAAAAGAGTTTATATTTGTATTTGAAATAACGAATTATTAATTAATAAAATAATGAATGCCCGAAATTCCTACCATTTAACATAAATTTAAACAGGGTTTATTATATATAAATTTTTCTACAATTTATCATTTTATAAAAAATGCATTGACAGTGTTTAGGCATAGCATTTGCATTTGGATAATTTTTAAACTTTATCATATTAAAGTGATATTTTGGAAAATAATTTATTAACATTTTTTGGAAAACTATTTGAGGATTGGTACTGCAGGATTTTGTTGAACTTTAAGAAAAATATTGATGGAAGTACTCGATTTAAAGGAACTGACTAAGCTCCTTGCAGCACCAAAAGTAGAGCCGATTAACCGAAGAAATATTTTTTTCAGGAGATTATCGGCGGGCATAATTCTCTTTTTAGTTGATACAACGGTTCTTTCACTAACCATGTTTCTTTCACTTTTCCTGAGAGACATTATTTGGGCAGGAGAAGTAGATTTGCGGTATTATGTTAATATTGTCCCCGTCATCATATTTTTATTTCCTATTGCTTTTTACTTCAGGGGATTATATCCGGCATTCGGAGTGGATGTCATTGACGAGCTCAAAAATCTGACTTACAGTATTACAATCGTTTATGCGATTGTTGCTGCCATGAGTTTTCTGTTAAAAGGTTCGTGGGAGTATTCAAGGATTGCCTTTTTGTTATCATGGCTTCTTTCACTTGCATTAGTTCCCATCGGTAGGTCAGCCACCAGAAAAATTTGTTCATCGAAATCCTGGTGGGGTATTCCTGTTTTCGTAATTGGTGCAGGGGAAGCCGGTGAAAAAGTGATTAAATCTTTGATGAAGCATAAACAAATAGGATTAAGGCCACTCGTTGCTGTGGACGACGATATCAATCGCTGGGGCTACATCGAAGGAATACCTGTTGTCGGTGGTTTGGAGACTATTCCCGAACTTGCCCACCGGCTCAAAGTCGACCATTCGATTATTGCTATGCCTAAAGTACCAAGAATAAGGCAAAAAGAAATAATCGAAAAATATTCTAAGTACTTTGCTCAAACAACCGTAATCCCGGACTTGTTCGGTTTAACGAGCTTATGGGTTTCTACGAGGGATTTGGGTGGTATTCTCGGTCTGGAGGTTCAGCAGCGTCTGATTAGAAAATCATCGAGAATTAAGAAAAGGATTTTCGATTTGGTTCTATCAATTACTTTGGGTTTGTTTGCTTTCCCGATTTGCTTGTTTATATCGGCTATGATATGGCTCGATTCGAAAGGTAAAGTTTTCTTCCGACAAGAAAGAATGGGGTTAGGTGACAGCAGATTCGATATTGTAAAATTCAGGACTATGCACATTGATGCTGAAGACAGATTGACACATCTGTTGAAAAACGATAATGATTTGAAATGCGAATATGAGGTTTATCACAAACTTAGAAATGACCCCCGAATGACAAGAGTTGGTAAATTTCTCAGAAAATTCAGTTTGGATGAACTTCCACAATTTATAAATGTAATAAAAGGTGAGATGAGCTTGATTGGTCCCCGTGCTTATATGCCCTGGGAAAAGTACAAAATGAACGGGCATGAAGAAATGATTCTCAATGTTAAACCCGGCATCAGCGGTTTATGGCAGGTTACCGACAGAAACGCTTCAAGTTTCGAAGAAAGAAATATTATTGATGTTTATTACATTCGCAACTGGTCAATGTTTCTCGATTTATATATTCTTGCAAGAACCATAGCAGTTGTATTTTCAGGTAAAGGCGCTTATTAGAAATTAATTATTTTAAAATTCCCGAAAAACATCAGAACAGGAATTGTTAATTTTGTTTTTCGGGTTTTTTTATTATTAAAAATGATTCTATGAGTAAAATTATTATATCATTTTATAAGTTATTTCTATTTCTTTTACTTTTTAATTTCACAAAAGCAATGGATGGACATCTGTTCCTATCGCCGGTTGCAAATATTCTCGAACCGCGAATCGGAGCCATATTCGAATTATCAGTAAAAAAGCTACGACTCGACATTGGCACAAGTGTGGATTTGCTTGAATTCAAGACCGGAGAAAACAGCATTATGAGAATCGGCACTGACTTTTTTACACTTTCCCGTTTAAGGTCAGAAGGAAATATGAAATTCCCTGTTGAAACCGCTGATTATTTCTTTGGAATAAATTCAACTGCAAAAGGAATTGTTTTTGGTTATGATTACTCTGCAAGATTACGGCTGGCTCATATCTCATCCCACATCGTTGACGGAATGGCAAACGATACCATTTTAAAAGTAGAGCCATTTGTTTACAGCAGGGAATTTGCGGAATTAATAGGTGCCGTCAATATTAATGATATTAGATTTTATGCCGGCTTAACCTATGTTTTTTCGAGACAGCCAAAAATAACAAATTCTTTAATTCCTCAACTCGGATTTGATTCGAGAATCAAGATAAATAATTTCATGGATTTTTGCATTGGATATGACCTAAGATTAACAGGATTGGACAATACATACAGCGCATTACACTCATTTGTGGCAGGAACAGATATATTAATAACCGGGGATACATGCATCAGATTGTTTTTAAGTGTGGTTGAAGGTAAAAGCATTCACGGAATGTTTTATAAAAACAATGAATCCTTCAAGGGAATTGGATTCCAGGTTGTATATTAATTAAAAAATATTTTTTTGTATAATAAGGAAATTTTAATAACTTAGTTTTTATTTTTTTCCAAATCATAATTGGGGTTAAAATGGCATTTAGTTTAAACAGAGTTACTTTAATCGGAAATTTGGGAGCAGACCCCGAATTAAGGTCAACACCGCAGGGGACTCAGGTTTGTACAGTTAACATAGCTACAACTGAAAGATACAAAGACAAATCAGGTGAATTTAAAGATTCAACCGAATGGCATAGAATTGTCTTTTGGGACCGGCTTGCCGATACAGTATCGAAGTATCTTAAAAAAGGCAGCAAAATTTATGTAGAAGGTAAACTCAAATCACGCCAATACGAGAAAGACGGCATTACGAGATATATGACTGAAATATATGCTCAATCCATGATTATGCTTAGCAAGGATGTAGAAGGTTCTTCATCTCAGAAAAGTGCCCCTGCTGAGCCAGATTCATTCGATGATGCAGCTTTCTCGGATACGACCGGTTCCGGTGAAGATGATATACCATTTTAATTACGAATTATGAATTTCGAATTTAAAATATTCATCTCTCCTTTTATCTCATAGAATGGATTGAGGTAAAATGAAATGATTAAGCAAAATCTTAATAGGAAACATCAACTTGTTTTATTTGATATAGACGGAACAATTCTGATTTACAGGAAATATTTTTCCAAACAAGTTTTTATATCAATCATAAAAGAAATTTTCGGCAAAGATATATCTTCGACACAGCTGCCAAGCTTTGCCGGAATGACCGATCTACAAATACTCAAAAATATTTGCTCTGAAATCAACATCTCAGAATCCGAACTCAACAACTTACTCCCTGAATTATGGAAAAAGCTTTTGAACGAGTTTAAAAAATTAAGCAACCCGGATTGTATTGAATTATTACCCGGAGTATCCGAACTCATAAATCTACTCGATGAAGATGATATGATTCAACTCGGATTGTTAACAGGTAACTTCAGGGAGAATGCTTATCTTAAACTCAGCGTCTTCGATTTAGACGATTATTTTCCCTTTGGGGCTTTCGGTTGTGAATCCGACAACAGAAATAATTTACCCGAAATTGCAATCGAGAGAGCAAATATTTTTGCCAATAAAATGAGTTTCTCAACAGCTAATACGATTATTATCGGTGACTCCCCTAAGGACATTGAATGTGCAAAATCAAATAACATGCATATTTTATCGGTCGCAACCGGCTCATTCACAAAAAATCAATTGTCTGAATATGACCCTGATATTATTTTTGAAAATCTGTCTGATTATTATAATGTATTTAATACAATAATTAATTTTTAACATAAATATTATGGATATATTTCCAAGAAAAACGAAAATAATTTGCACGATTGGACCTTCGACTTCTTCAGTTGAATGGCTAATCAAATTAATAAATGCAGGAATGGATGCTGCGAGAATCAATTTCTCTCACGGCAGCCATGAACAACACGCACAAACTATTAAAAACATCAAATCCGCTGCCGAAACCACAGGTAAACCGGTGGCTATTCTCCAGGACCTGCAGGGACCAAAAATCAGAACTGGAAAAGTTCAAAATGGTGCTGTTCAACTTAACGATGACAGTCAATTCATTATCACCGTTGATGATGTCCCATTCGGCAATTCGGAAAGAGTAGGCACTACATACAAGGATTTAATCAATGAAGTGAAACCCGGTAATACGATTCTCCTCGATGACGGTTATATAATTTTGAATATCGAAAAAATTTCAAAGAATGATATAATTACTAAAGTTATCAAGGGAGGACTGCTTAAGGACAATAAAGGAATAATAGCACCCGGAGTCTCGAGCAAAGCACCTTCGATGAGTGAAAAAGACATAGATGATTTGAAATTCGGTCTGAGTGCAGGTGTTGACGCTGTTGGACTTTCCTTTGTGCGTTCCGAAACCGATGTTATAGAACTCAAGGCGGCTATGAAAATTTTCGGAAGGGTTATCCCCGTTATTTCTAAAATTGAACGCTACGAAGGTTATGAAGACATCGAAGATATAATAATGGAATCCGATGCAATCATGGTTGCCCGCGGCGACCTCGGTTTGGAGCTTCCCGCTGAAACGGTTCCTGTACTCCAAAAAGAAATAATCAAGAAATGCAATTATCACGGTAAGCCGGTTATCATTGCAACTCAAATGCTCGAGTCAATGATTGAAAATCCCAGGCCTACTCGTGCCGAAGCCAGCGACGTTGCAAATGCTGTTCTCGACGGCAGCGATTGCGTAATGCTCAGCGGCGAGACCAGCACCGGCAAATATCCTTTCGAGGCAGTTGATTATATGAGAAGAATAATCAGTGTTACCGAGGAAAAATATGATGGCGGAAACAAGGTAGGTAGCTTACCCGAAGAGCTCAACGATATTGGAGATGCACTCGGTCGTGCCTCCTGTGTGATTGCCGAACAAATCAAAGCTGCTGCAATTGTGCCTCTTACAAGTTCCGGCTTCACTGCAAAAAACATTGCTAAATACAGGCCTAAAATTCCAATCGTTGCTTTGACTGAGAATGACCACACACAGCGACGACTCAATTCATTCATCTGGGGAATCCAGGCAAAGCTCGTACCTGCTGACATTTCACCTGAAGACATTTTCAACAAGCTGAAGGATTATTTAATCGGTCTCGATTACATTAAATCGGGCAACTATGTCGTGTTCGTTGCGGGTTTATCCGCAGGCAGCATCATGCCCGAAAATATGCTGAAAGTTTATCAACTTTAATTAATAATTGTGGTTATGATTCTGAGTCCCAAATCAAATACGGGATAAACTCCACTAAGAATCTTCTTAAATCATAAATCGTTAATCTTTATTCTCAAATCATGGTTGTCATTCCTGCGAATGCAGGAATCCATAGCGTTCAACCCCATCAAATCAACACAACAATTCTATCCCGTAGGGATTGCATATCTTTAGAAAAAAATGTATCCCACCGCCACTACTCTTATCCTGTAGGGATTATATAGCGGTTACATATCAATTACTACAACCACCATTTCCAGTAGGGAATAAATATTAATTATATACATTAAATTTTTTCCCTTTCTCGGGGAAGGGAAATTTATTTTGATATAGGTTAATGCTATGGATTCTGTGTCATACACAGAACGACAATCAGGAAAACAATTTGAATTTTAAAAAACTAATTATTCTTTCGGTTTAACCTTGTATTTTTCAAGTGCAGACAATTCAATTTCTTTTAAATTATGATTGGTGGTTATTATCTGCATATCTTCATGGTCTTTCCCGCCGGGTACAAATTTTGGATTAAAATCATAATTGAGCAGGATTTTTCTTTCAGGTGTATGAATTTCAATATAATTCTCGCCTATTGAATAAAAAACATTTTGTGAATCAAATTGGTATATACCTCCCTGTAAATTCGGAGTTATAATTTTATGAGTCATAATCATTCCTTAAATTTATTAGCATTTCATTTCTTTGTGCATGAATTATCTTTCCGAATACACTTGAATAATTTGCTCAGCAAAGATAAATCGGTTTACATAAAGATAATGCAAATATAAGGAAATTCGAATAAATCACTCATATCGCCGCTCAGTTAATATTGATATTAATTCTGAGCGGAGTTTTGAATGACATTATCCGGATTTTCAATTAATTTATGAAAATGAGGACTGGGAACTGTATCCGCGGCTCATGCGGCGCTTGTTGCGAATTATTACATATATGATATAAACAATAGCTCCAACAATTAAAACTGTGAAGAATAATCTGCCAAAATCGAATGTCGGCGGATAGACCGAAACAGTGCCGTCTGGATTGTCAACATAATATGGACGGGAGTAATAGAATGCAGGATGGAAAGGCATCATCCACATCCACGAGGTATGTCCCATCATGTAACCCATCATCAATCCATTGCCGTAGCCGCCGTAGTTATTAATAATGTAATTCTGACGCATTCCGGATGCATTGGTACCAGTGAATGGTTGTGCTTTACGTGGAATACCGTACTTTGCGGTGTAATCTCTCGATGAACCCAAACTTCTGCCGCCGAAACTGCTGGCAGCCCTTTGAGAAGGAGACATACGCATAGGATTGGATGTCATGCTTCTCGTCCTTCCGAATGATGAACGGGGTGCTGAACGCCCGAAGCTTCTGCCGCCGAAACTGCGACCAAAGCTGCGACCGAATCCCCTGCCTCCAAAACTGCCCCTTGCTTCCGCAATGTCGGGTGATAATAACAGCAAAGTTGCAGTTGTCAATATAATCAGAGCCCATAAGTTGAGCAGATTAATTTTCGTTTTCATTAAAATATTTCCTCCGTTTCTGTTGTATCGTCTTCATTTCTGAATGTAATTTCCGCTTTAAATTCCACATGGTCGGGAATCTTGTTTTTCGAGAATAATGAACTGATTCCGTTTTTATTTTCTGCCGATTTAATATGAACGAATAAACTCACGATTCCTTCCAACTCTTCATCGTTGATTGTAACGATTGTATCTTCGATGTCGCCTTCGCTGTCAATTTTCAATTGTTGGAGTTCCGTAGCTTCTTCCTCGGTGAAAGACGGTTCAACTATTTTCAAATTTTCGAGATATTCGCTGAAAATCTGTTTTGTTCTGATTTGCTTGTCGGTTCCTTCATATTGAAGAATACCATCGAATGTTCCCTCCTCGTCGAGATTCAGGAAAATTTCTTTAATTCCCCCAAGCTGCTGACCGTTGAAATACACCACAGTTTTTTCAATTCTTCCGTTACTTTCAATTGCAAAAGTTGCCATAAACCAAATACGTATTTTTTTCTAAAAAGTTATAAATTATTCATTTTGCTTTGAATGCATCAAATAACCTGTTCCCGATACTATAATATGCTCTTGTTGAAGAATCATAAATATAGGGTTTAATTTTATCAATCATTAATGTGCCGTCAGGGTTAATAATTTCTTCATCAACAATCACATCCATGATTTCGCCAATGAATTGAGTATGGACGCCGATTTCCACTATCTTAAGAAGATTGCAATGCAATGAAACAGGAAATTCCTTAACATAAGGTGCTTTCACTATTTCACTGTCGAGCGAAGTTAAACCAGTTTTCTGAAATTTATTCACATATTTACCGGAATAAATTCCAATGTAATCAACCTGTTCTACATAATCTTCGGAAGGGATATTAACTGTGAATGCTTTATTATGCAGAATATTGTTATATGAATATCGTGCTTTCCTCAATGATACAGCAATACAAGGCGGCTCGCTACAACAAATACCCGACCAGGATGCAGTCATAATATTCGGCAGACCGTCCACATCATAAGAGCCGATAACAAATACCGGGTGTGGATAAACGATAGTTTTTTTTGCTATTGATTTTTTCATTCAAATCAAATTTATATTAAAATCAATTAATGTCATTTTGGAATTTTTGTAAAATCTATTTCAGAACCCAACAAGCTATGAGGAATAAAGAATACAATCAGCATTACAATCGCAGCAGCTATACCCCAACCATAAGCATTGGGATTTTTCTTAATCCTCCACATTGCAATTAGCCACATAATCAGAGCCACTGCGGTTTTATTGTCAGTCAGGTCATGCCCGAAGGGCCAGCCGGTCCATAAGGCACCGAAAGCATATTCCTGCATTAAAGGACCGATAATCAAACCCCCGATAAATAGAGTTATACAAGTCATCAATGCAATTGAAAATAATTTTTCACCTTTATAAATTGCTTCGAATCCAGCCCTGATGGATAAAGTAAATGAACTGAACAGGAAAAATAAATGGAGTATGATAACTAACGCAGGTACTTCACCTTTATAACGTACAATGACAGGTTCTTTAGTAACAGGAGTTGAATTACCACCATTAGAAACAAGTTTGACCTGGTAAATCATTTTTCCTGCAGGAGGAAGATGCCTCAGTACATATTTCAATGTGTCGCCTGCTCTAATCATAGGAGCAGTAGTCCATTCGTCGTAACTCCGGAATCTCCGAAATTTGATTTCCCCTGATACATTCCTATCCTTCACAATCATCTGTATCTCAGCACCACGCTTTCCTCCGTGACTTCGTGGAAATTCATATTTATATGTTTGAGTATTAAATTCTACTTTACCGCTTACGGGATATGTTGGTCCGGTCATCCTCTGGAAAATAACAATACCGAGCATCAGCAGTATCGAAACAATCCAGAGTACTAATGATTTTTGTTTTGACATAATTTATTCCTTAATTAATTAAATACAATTAATATTGATATTCAAATTATCGTTTAACGGGACTAATAATTTTACCGGTTTTCAAAAAATTAATGATATCAGGGGCGAGAGAGCCGCCGTTTTGTTCTAATTTTTTAATGTAAATATCTGCAAGGTCCGGTCTTCCTACTCGGAAATAAAACCTTATTAAATTTTGACAGGCGTCATAGCTTTTTCCATCTAATTCTATTGCCTTTTGCCAGCTTGAAACAGCTTCCTGCTCCTTTTGAAGACGAGCAAATGATGCACCCATATTTGAATAAGCAAGTGCAAAGTTCGGATACATAGTAATTGCTTTCTGGAACGATTCAATAGATTTTTCATATAATCCGTTATGATAATAGGCAACACCAATATCGAGATACCATTGAGGGAATCCGGGATTTTTCAGGACAGCATTTTCAAAATATTTCAGTGATTCTGCATGTTTTGCCTGCATTTGTAGTGCCTTACCTAAATTATAATTGGCGAGTGGGTCATTCGGGTCAATTGAAAACGCTTTTCTTGCAAACTGCTCTGCTTTCCCGAGTTGATTCCAACGCAGATAAATTACAGAAACATCAATATAAAGGTTCTTATTTCTCGGATTGAGTTCAATGCCGCGTAAATACATTTTTTCTGCGGTTTTCAAATCATTTTCTGCAAAATATGCTTTGCCCAAATCGAGATAACCTCTCGGTTTCAATGGATAAATATCAGTCATGTGACTCCAGAATGTCTTCCTGTTTTCGAAGTGCTGTTCGTAAACATAAGAACGCACACCGAGGGCAATCAATATTGCTATCGCAGGTATTAGAATCGCCGGCTTTTTGAAATCCACTTTCAAATCTTTAAGAATTTCTATTAAAATGATAATGATTCCGACCATTGGTAAAAAAGCCCGGTGTTCGGCATAATCGAAAAAGTCTTCTACATAAATTATTCTTACAAGGAAAGTCGGCAGAAGAAACAATGCAAACCACAGGACACCAAAAAATGCTTTTTTCTTATCGAGTTTTTTCGATTTAATAAAATAAAAAGTTATCAATAATATTACGATGATACCTGATACAATCGAAAACATTTCGAAGCTTGAAAGTGCAATCATTTTCACCGGCAAAAATATTTTCCCGAGCATCGCAGGTAGTGTTGGAAGATTTGTCAGTATAGGATGCAAGCCGATTTCATCGGGGTTCTTGACATTTTCTATTGCCTTCAGACGCATGAAAAACCATATAAATCCGACGACAAGCCACCCGATTCCTGCTATTATATATCTTTTTCTGAACAAATTTTTATCTTTCCTGAAAAAGAAAACATAAGAAATACATAAAGCCGGGAAGACGAAGGCAATTTCTTTTGTGAAAATGCTCGCAGCAAAGAATACTAAATGCAGTGGCAGTAAAATGATTTTCCATTGAATATTTGCATCTATATAAAATAGAAATAAAATAAATGACAGAGCCACAAAAATTGTAATCATCGAATCATTCCTCCCGGATATCCAAGCTGCAGAAGGAGTGATAATCGGATGTATCATTAAAAATAATCCGAAAAGAAATGAGGGTAATACCGGGTATTTTAATTTTATTAAAAGTAAAAAGACTAAGCAAGCTCCTAACAAATGTAAAATCAGGTTCGTCTGGTGATATACATAAGGTTCCATTCCGCCTCGTACAGCATCTAATATAAATGATACATTTAACAGTGGACGGTAATAAGTTGTTCCGACTGTTTTTTCGAATGAAGTTTTTATGTTGTGTATATCGCTGTTGAAACCATAGAAATTATTAACAAAAATATTATCATCGCAAAATACAAGGTTGTATTTAAGGACTCCATTATATAATACAAATCCGGCGATTATCAAAAGTAAAGCCGAGCCAATTACGATTAATACTTTTTTTCGGTCAGTTTCCTTTTTTTCCGTTTTTTGCTTAAAAATCAGTTTTGAAGAATCTGAATTTCTTTTTTTCCCCGACTGATTCTTTTGTGAAGCATTAGTTTGCTTAAAATCGGACTTTTGATTACTTTTCTTCTTATTACTCATAAATATTAATATTATAACCCAATAAATCAAGCAAAAATAAATATTATTTTCCAATTTGTCAGAACGAATTTGTGCTAATAATAAATTTGATTAATTTTGCCGATTGATATTTTAATTAAGTATGAGAAATTGAATTGAATCTGACATTTATTTTCTTTGGAATTCTCGGCATTTTGGCTATTGCAAGCGGTATTGTTACCATCAGCAGTAAGCATCCCGTAACTTCGGCAATAGCTCTTGTCTTTCATTTCTTTATGTTAGCCGGTTTATATCTTGTTTTACAAGCTCAGTTGATAGCTGTTATACAGGTGCTTGTTTATGCAGGAGCCATAATGGTTTTAGTGATTTTTGTGATAATGCTTCTCAATCTTGGTGATGAAGAAAAGCTTAAAGAGAAATTCAACATTCGCAAAGGAGCCGGATTTCTTCTGGCATGTGTTTTACTTATGCAATTAATTATGGTATTTTTGGCGCAGCCGTACGGCACAAAAAAATCACCTGCAAGTATTAATCAAGGCACTATCGAATTTATCGGTAAAGAACTTTTCACAAATTACTTATTCCCATTCGAAGCAATATCGCTGTTATTACTTGCAGCAATAGTAGGCGCGGTTATTTTAGCAAAAAGAAAAATTGATTAACGGAGAAACAATGGAAACAATACCTTTAGAATATTTTCTGGGACTTTCTGCAGTTCTTTTTATTATCGGTGCAATAGGAGTAGTTACACGCAGAAATGCAATTATAATATTTATGTCAATCGAGATTATGCTGAATGCTGTGAATGTTACTCTTGTTGCATTCTCAAGATATATGAATGACCCAGCAGGACAAATCTTCGTATTCTTCGTTATGACTGTTGCTGCGGCAGAAGCGGCTGTGGGACTTGCCATCGTGCTTTCTCTGTTCAGGAATAAACAGACCGTCTATGTTGATGAAGTCAATATTATGAAATGGTAGTTCTTGAAGTGTTAAATGTTGAGTGTTAAATTGTAAAACCTTATTATATAACCTTTTTACCTTAGTAATAAAAGTTCAGTAGATTACCCAACCTCATTACCTTATTAGAGTGCTAATAAGATTGAATGAACTGGTTAGGGTATGTTACTGAGGTTATGTGGTTTTTATAAGGTTTTGTTTAGATTATTGAAAAAAAAATTTCAATTCCGCTGTAACATTTTCCCATTTTATTTGTTTTTACAATAAATAATATGTAAATTTTCTGAGACTTTTTATAGTTTCATGTGTCATTACATTTATAGATGATGCAAAAATAAAAATTGTTTGCAAAATTGAAATTTCGGTATTTAATTTTTGTAGGGGCAATTCACGAATTGCCCTAAAAATATATAATCGCATCATAAATTAAAACGAAGAATATATTTTAAAATAAATAAATATTTTTAAAATAAAAATCAAGGTGCGACAATGAAAAAGATTGTTTTGTTATTCTTTGTTTTTGCTATTCTAATAAGCATATCTTATTCACAGGAAAAAAATGTTACCGTATCTGGTTCGGTTGTTTTAAGCAATTTGGCTGATTATTCGGGGGTTACTATTACTTTCAATCGAACTGCCCCATCGAGCCAACAATACACACTTGAAACAGAAAGTTCTGGAGAATTTCAACTTGAAATCAAGGAAGGTATGTATAATATCATTTTTACTAAAGAATTTTATAAAGACAGTATTCTCTATGATGTAAATTTATTCGATAACCGGGACATCGGGACAATTACACTTACTTATTTGGGGATGTTTCTTAAGGGTGAATTATCCGGTGTTTTAAAAACAGGAGTATATGAAGTAAGAGACACAATTTTTGTTCCAACAAATAAAAGTTTAACAATAGAAAAAGGAACAACTTTAAAATTTCATAATGATGCATATTTTCTTGTTGAGGGTGATTTAACTGCTGAAGGTACCGAGACTGAAAAAATTATTTTTACAAGATCTGTTCAGAATGAGTACTGGAGAGGGATGAGGTTTATTAAATACAATGAAAATGATAATGTCCTTACTTCAATAAAATATTTAATTTTTGAATATGCACAAGGAGGAAAAAGCATGTGCGCGATGGACATTCAGCTAATAGATATTAAAATTGATAATCTAATTTATCAAAATAATAAGTCTCGTGTTGAAATTTTTGGTACATCAAGAGGTTCTCAAATAATAAATTCATCTTTCATTAATAACACTGATACTGGTGATGCTCAATTGGTAATAAGTGGAAATGTTTTAATTGAAAACTGTCTGATTGCTAATAATACAAATAACAGACCAGATGAAGTTGATAACAATTATTTTGATAATTCAACAGCAGGAGGAGTAAGAGTAGTTACTATCAATCCTTTTTATTCAATTATTTTTAAAAATACAATAATTTTAAATAATAAATCTAATTTAAATGCTGGTATTTTAATTGGTTCCGGAACCAGCTTAATAAACTGCGTAGTTGTAAATAATACTTCTAAATGGAATGGTTCAGGAATTGGAGTTGATATAGACCCTTGGGACACTACACTTAATACTGGGTTAATTAATAATATTATAGTAAATAATCATTGTGAAAATTTTAATGATGTTAAACATTATGGTTACCAAATTACAGGTGGATATAAAAAGTTAACAATTAAGAATAATATTATTTATTCAACCGATGGTAGAAATTGGGATTTCCCACCACCATATTTTGGGAAATATGTTAGGACTAACTTCAATGGTGATTCGACTGATGCCTATGGAAATATATTCAAAGCACCTGATTTTGTGGATGAAGCAAATGGTGATTTCCACCTGATGCCGGGAAGTCCTGCAATTGATGCCGGATTTAATTCTGATGATTTACCCGAAAAGGATTTAGATGGCAATGTCCGGCTTTGGGATGGTAATAACGACAACTTTGCAATCGTTGATATCGGAGCTTATGAATATAATGCTCCTGTATTTTTCATGATAAGTTCCATTTTGTCAAATAATTTCGATTCAGGAAGCGATGATTTCACGAATCCGAATGAAAATACTTACAAGAAAACTAATGAAGATTCCCATTCGGGAACTTATTCACTTTTGCTCGATAATAGTAATGGAGACAACGGGAATAGTTGGTTATTGTCGAAGAAATTCAAAACATTATCAAATAAAAAATATTATTTAAGCTTTTGGGTCAAATTATCGGGTGATGAATTTGGTAATGAAGATAAATTGCAAATTCATTTCTGCAGTGATAACGGGGATATATCAAATGGCAATTATAAAATCAAAGAAATTCAGAATTTTGATAAACTCTGGCAAAAAATCATGATTGAAGTCGAAGGCGATGGTTCTGAAAATGCACAATTTGCAGTATCAACAGCAATTAACAGTAAACTAAAACTCTATTTTGACGATTTTAAAATAGAGTCAAACCAGCCGACTTCAATAGATGAACCGATTAAGCCGGGTGATATTATCCAGGTCTATCCGAATCCATCGAATGGTATAATTACTGTCGCCGTAATAAAAGAATTAATCCATCCACCGTTTAATTTTGAAATATTTGATATGAATGGGAGGATGATTAATAGTTTGAGCACAAATGATATCGTTACAAGAATCGAGGGCTTTAATTCAGGAACTTATTATTTAAGATTTAATAATAAAGATTTCACTATAATTAAGAAGATTGTTATTGTGAAGTAATTACAATTAAATCTTTTAATTATTTGATGATAACTTATTAAATTTAAATTATAAATTATTAATTATTTAAGAGTTCCCATTGCTCTTTGCAAGCCGGCAAAGGCGACCTGGTAATTGTAGAGTGATTGAATATATGATGTTTTTGCATTGTAATATACAACTCTCGCATCGGTGATTTCGAGCGGACTGCCGACACCTTCCCTGTACCTTGCTTCAGCCAATTTCAAAGTTTCTTCTGCCTGTCTTACGAGTTGTTGAGTGGCATTGATTTTTTCCTTTGCTTCCCGGAGGTTTGAATATTTCTGTTGAACATCCAGAGTAACTGATTGAGTGAGCATTTCTAATGATGCTTCCGAAGCCCTCAAAAATGATTTTTGCTGGTCAATGGCTGCATCCACAGCAAATCCCTGGAAAAGAGGTATGCTGAAATTTAATCCCAGACTCCATGAATTTAAAAATGGAGTATCGAGAGAATAGCTCCTCCAGTTATATCCTGCTGTTCCACTTAATGTAGGAAGGTTTGCATCCCACGCTGAGGTAACCATTGACTTATTTGCTTCAACGATATATTGACCGGATTTGATTTCGTGCCTGTTGTTTAATGCGATTTGTAAAGCTGAATTATAATCAATGCTGTCTTGGTTTACTTCGAGATTGTCAACCAATTCGAAATCATCGCTTATTTTGGTATTGAGTATGTTTTTTAATTGAAGAATTGCAATTCTAACATCATTTTCAGCAGAAATCAGATTCACTCTTGCGTTTGCTACATCGGTTTTTGCCTTCAATAAATCGTATTGAGAGCTTTTACCAACATTATAAATCCCCTGTGCCTGCTTTTCATGTTCTTCGGATTGTTTGACAATTTCCAAAGCAACTTCCCTGATTCTTCTTGCCTGCAACAATTTGAAATAAACAATATTTGTATTCAGAATCAGATTTTGCTTTATGCTTTGGTAATCTTCTTCGGATGCATTTCTTTGGTTTTCGGTTGCGGAAATCCTTGAATAGCTTTTACCGAAATCGAATAATAGCTGCTGCATTTGCAAGCCGGCTGAATAATTTTCATAGTTTGCAGGTCTCGACGTAGGACCGAAAAAGAATGTTCCTCCGTTCCTAATCCAATTTGATTGAAGAGAAAGTTGAGGATATAATACAGATTTTGATGATGTGTAAGATGCTTCGGAAGCACCTAATGTGCTTTCTGCAATTTTTAATTGAGGATTATTATTAATTGCAGTTTCGATGCAATAACTTAGATTAAGAGTATCTTTCTGTGCATAGCCAAAGTATAAAACACAAAAAAAGAATAAAATAAAATTAACAAGTATTTTAATCGGTTTCAATTTCATTTCCATTTTCCGGAACAATTATTTTCTTTCTGGATCTTTCTTCAAATACTGTATAAAGAGTAGGAATAAATATTAAAGTTAATAACGAAGAAACACTTAAGCCGCCAATCACTGCAATCGCCAAAGGACCCTGTGAAGTTTCTCCGCCTATACCCAAAGCAAGTGGAATAAGCCCCAGAACTGTTGCAAGGGTTGTCATCATTATCGGCTTCAGTCTTGTTTTTCCTGCTAATATAACTGCCTCATGCAATTCGATTCCTGTTTTCCGAAGACGGTTTGTGTAATCAACAAGCAAAATTCCATTTGATACGACTATACCAATCATCACGATTACACCTTCGAAGGAAGTTACTGACAATGTTGTATTTGTAAAGAATAAAGCCCAGACAACTCCAACCATCCCCAAGGGAACCGTAAACATTATTATGAATGGGTCAATCAATGATTGGAATTGGGACGCCATCACCATGTAAACAAGAATTATAGCAAGGAATAAAACAAGGGTCAAATCGCCAAAAGTTTTTTGCTGTTGTTCGATGCTACCGCTCAGTTGAACGGTGAAGCCGGAAGGAATATTTATTCCTGCTAATTTTGATTTAATATCATTAGTTATGCTGCCGAGGTCTCTGCCCTGTGTATTGGCAGTAACCTCGACAATTCTTTCTAAGTATTTCCTGTCAATCTGAATCGGTGCTTTTGCCAATTTAACATCAATCAAATTACGAAGTTGAATGATTTGTCCCTGTGCATTTTGAACTGATAAATTCTTTATATCCTCAATTTTATTCCTGTAATCCTCCGAAAGCCGGACAAGTATATTATATTGATTGCCTGTTGCAGGGTCAGTGAAAACTGAGGCAACACTTCCGCTAATCGCTGTGGAAATTGTGTTCGATATTTGCTGAACGCTGATACCGAGAGCTCCGGCTTTCTCACGGTCAATGCTAACAAACAATTCAGGCAGGTTTAGCTCGCGTGTAACCAGAACATCGGTAGCACCCGGAGTAGATTTTACAATCTCGGAAATCTTTTGTGCAAGGTCATTCGCTTTTTCAAAATCCTGACCGCTAATCACTACATCAATAGGTGCAGATGAACCGAAATTCAAAAGAAATTTTAAGAATCCGCCTGTATTCACGAAAATTTGAGCGCCGGGTATTCTCACTAACTTTGGCCTTAATGTTTTAATTATATCGAATACAGACCTGTCTCTCTCATCGGGCGGTTTTATTGCAACCTGAATGTTAGCAGAATGGCTGCCTGAATTTTGTCCAAATAAGTTCCCACTTCTGACAGATGGAACTCCTATGTCCGAAACAACTGTCTGTACTTCGGGAACATTTTTCTTTATTATTGTTTCAATTCTTTCAACGAAATTGATAGTCTTTTCAATTCTCGTACCAACAGGCATCCTTACCTGCACAGTGAATTGACTCTCATCCGAATCCGGGAAAAACTCAGTACCGACAAATTTGAACATAAGGAAGGATAATACTGCAAATCCTAAAACACCGAATACAACAACCCTTCTGTGTTTAAGTATATACGTTAATGTTCTTTCATAAAATTCATCTAATTTTTGTAATCCGTTTTTAGCTGTTATTTGCAATCTGTGCGATAATTTTTTAGAATTCTGGTCTGGCTCACGTTCTGCATGCAGATATTTATAACACATCAATGGAGTTATTGTTCTCGAAACGAAGAATGATGCGAATAAGGCAATAGTAATTGTAACAACGAGCGGAACAAAAAGGAGTTGAGCAATACCTGTTAAAAAGACAACCGGGAGAAAAACTATTACTGTTGATAAAGTCGAAATAAAAATCGGCGAAGCAACTTCACGGGCAGCGTCCAGGGTTGCCTGCATTTTACCGATATTATCGCGCTTCATTATAGCATAATGCCTGGATATTGCCTCAAGTTCCACAATCGAATCATCAACCAATCTGCCTATTCCGAGAGCTAAGCCGCCGAATGTCATTATATTGAGCGATGTATTGCTGAATCTGAAAAATATAAATGTAACAAAAATTGACAGTGGAATAGCAATGAAAATAATAATTGCACTTTTTGTATTTCTCAGGAAAAGAATTATGATTAGCATCGCAAGGAATGCTCCAAGTAATGCCTCCTGCTGTAAACCCGAAATTGATTGCCTGATGTATTTGCTTTGGTCAACCGCCATACTTGCTTTTACGCTTGGAGGAACATCTCTAAGGTTGGTTAATGCTTTGATAAGCGCATCAACAATTGCGACAGTATTACTCCCCGATGTCTTTTGCACTCTCAGAATCACACCCGGCTTGCCGTTGTTCCTTATTATTTCTGTCTGCTCCTGGTACGAATCCTCGACCCGTGCAACGTCTCTTACCCTTATTGGTACATTATTTATTGTCTTAATCACAATATTGCCCATCGGCTCGACGACATTAAATTGGCTCTCCGTTTTTAAAGAATAATCGAACACACCGGATTTAAGGTCCCCTGAAGGAATTATTAGATTTGAGCTTGAAACCTGCTGAAGCACCTGCTGTATACTCAGATTCAATGCATCGAGCCGGTTCCTGTCAATTGTAATATGAATTTCCCTGATTTTTCCGCCAACTACCTGGGCAAATGCTACTCCGGGCAAATGTTCAATCTGTGGTTCGATAACATTATATGCCAAATCATACAAAGCCCTCTCGTCAATGTTTCCGCTTAGTGCTACTGTCGCTATCGGTACATTTGTTATATCAAATCTAAGGACTAATGGTTGCGATGCTGCTGTTGGGAGCAAATTCAGCACCCTGTTCACCTTTTGTATTACATCTATCAATCCGATATTAGTATTTGCATCCCAATTAAAATAGACCCTTACCTGTGAAACTCCTTCACGTGTTACCGACTGTATGTAATTCACATCATTTGTCGAGCTGACCCCCCTTTCGAGTGGCACTGTAACTGTTTGTTCCATGTCAATCGGACCGGCACCATTGTTAAAAGTAATAACAGATACGACAGGTATCTGGATGTTTGGAAGCATATCAATAGGAAGCTGGAAAAAAGATACGAATCCAAGTACAAGAATGGCTATTGCAGCCATCAATGTCGTTATCGGGTATTTCAGTGCAAATCTTGTTAACCACATAATCTATTTTATTATCCTCACCTTTGAACCATCTTTTACCAGTTGCTGACCTGTAATAACAATCCTGTCAGATTCGCTAATCCCTGATTTGATTTCATATTTGTTATCGTGCGATATTCCAGTCTCCACGTAAGATTTATGTGCTGAAGAATCGCTTTTGACCACAAATACAAAATTTCCTTTTTCATCGCTCTGTACAACATCATTTGGTAAAATCATAACATTATTTTTCCTGTCGAGAATAATTTCAATATTGGCAAACATTCCCGGTTTGAGTTCCTTATTTGGATTTTCGATGAAAATTTCAATCTGCATCGTCCTTGTTGAAAGGTCAACTGCTTCGCTGACTTTATTAATTTTAGCTTTGAATTGTTCGCCGGGCAAAGCATCGGCTGAAACCAAAATATCCTGTACTTTCGGTAATAATCTGACATCTTTCTCTGGTAAATTCACTATTGCTTTTAATTGGTCACTTGACATTAATATAAACAATGTCGAGCCGGGAGAATTTGCCGATGAGGCAACATAAACTCCTGCATCAAAATATCTCTTTGTAATATATCCCGAAAACGGTGCTTTTATTTTACAATAGCTCAACAGTGTTTTTGCATTAAGATAATTTGCATACGCGGCATCCTTCTGTGACTGTGCTACATCGAAAGAGGTTTTGGAATTGTCGGCTTCCTGTTTGGAAATAAGATTTTGCTCCAAAAGAGATTTATTTCTTTCATAATTCAATTTCGCATTAGCAAAATTAGCAAGTTGCTGATTGTAATTTGCATTTGCGAGGTTAGCATTTTGCGAATAAATCGTAGTGTCAATTAATGCTAATATCTGTCCATCTTTAACAAAATCACCGATATTAACATAAACCATTTCGATGTTCCCGCTAACCTTGGAATAAATATTTGCCTGTTGTATCGGAAGTATGTCTCCTGTGAGTGATTCGGTCTGAATCATTTCTCCATAACTGACTTTTCCGAGAACAACGTTTGTTATTTGAGGTGGACGTTTTGAAATTTCACTGTTATTCTGTCTTATTCTTAAATATACTACTACAATCAGAATGATTAATAAAACAAGTCCTGAAATTATAATTTTCTTCTTTCTCTGCATTTATTTTCTCAATTAAAATGAAAGACTATCAATATAATATAATCAAAAATAACAATTGATGATTCAAATTATTAATTATTGTATTTTGTAATAATTATATATTGATTTGTTGTATAACGTTATTAAATAATGGTAATTATAAATTAATTACATACAAACAATTATCATCTGATTTCATTTTTTTATTTCTAATAGAATTTCAAAAAATATTTTGCAATTTTATGGTGCTTAAATTTAAATATTTTTGAATTTATTTATGAGAATGTTATGTCAATCATCACAATAAATCCGGTTACCGAAGAAATACTTAAAGAGTATAAGGAAGATTCAGACGAACAGATTGATGTGAAAATTAAAAAAGCATCGATGGCTCAGAAGGAATGGAAAGAAACTACTTATTCAGAACGTGCAAAATTAATGCTCATTGCTGCCTCAATTCTAAAAAACAAAAGAAATGAATTTGCCGAACTTATGGCTCTGGAAATGGGAAAACCGATTGCACAAGGTTTGGCAGAAGCAGATAAATGTGCATTGGTTTGCGAGTATTATGCCGGGAATGCAGAACATCAACTGCAGGATGAGCATATCAAAACCGAAATGTCTAAGAGCTACGTAACTTTCAATCCACTTGGTGTTGTACTCGCTATTATGCCCTGGAATTTCCCTTTCTGGCAGGTATTCCGTTTTGCTGCTCCTGCACTCATGGCAGGAAATGCGGGAATCCTCAAACATTCGAGAAATACTATGAGTTGTGGGATCGCCATTGAAAATATATTTAGGGAAGCAGATTTCCCGGATGGTTTATTTGTAAATCTCGTTGTGGGTTCTTCTGTGATAGACAAAGTTATAGAACATCATTTAATAGCTGCGGTAACATTAACTGGAAGCACACCTGTCGGTCAGCAGGTTGCGGCTAAAGCCGGCTCATTGATTAAAAAAACAGTTTTGGAACTCGGAGGTAGCGACCCATATATAATTTTGGAAGATGCTGATTTGGAGCAATCTGCAGAAACCTGTGTAAATGCCCGTCTAATCAACAGTGGGCAAAGTTGTATTGCTGCAAAAAGATTTATTGTTGTAAAGTCTGTTCTGAAACAATTTGAAGATTTGTTTGTCGAGAAAATGAAATTGAGAAAAATGGGTAATCCGTTTGAATCTGATGTAACGGTTGGTCCTCAGGCACGAAATGATTTACAAATTGATTTACACAGACAGGTAACTGATAGCATATCAAAAGGTGCTAAACTTATGCTTGGCGGCTACATCCCGGAGGGTAAAGGATATTTCTATCCACCGACAGTTTTAACAAATGTCGTTAAAGGTATGCCTGCTTATGATGAGGAATTATTCGGTCCTGTTGCCGCAATAATTCCTGCTGAAAATGAATCCGATGCAATCGAAATTGCGAATGATACAATCTTCGGATTAGGTGCTGCAGTGTTTACAAAAGATTTGGAACGTGGTGAAAGAATCGCATCAAAAATGCTCAAAGCAGGATGTTGTTTTGTCAATGAATTTGTAAAATCAGACCCGCGACTTCCATTCGGCGGAATCAAGCAATCCGGCTATGGAAGAGAGCTTTCAAACTACGGCATAAAAGAATTTGTAAATATCAAAACCGTTTGTGTGAAATAATATTATTGTCATTCTGAACGAAGTGAAGAATCCCCTCACCATTTGCCCTTTCATATAATAAATTTTAAATTGATATATTCAAAATAAAATACTAAATTTGAAGGTAAAATATAAAAAAAGTTACCGTGTATATAATGAAACAGCAGGTATAAAATGACAGACGAAATAAGTCAAATCAGAGAGTTGCTAGACAAAATCGAAAATCCTAAAATAGATGTTACTGAAAAATCATTCAAGGAAAGTTTTGAACTTTTTGAATTGCCAGAGATTATATCGTCAGTTATTGACTTTTTGCAACCACTATTATTACCATATGAATCTGCTATTTATTGGTATATGTTTAGACATAGCATATTGTATAATGGAGAAAATTATATTAGAGTAAGTACAAGACGTCTTGGTAAACCAAAGACAGTTATCAAATCATCATCTGGTCAATCGGAAGGATTAAGCTACAGTGCAGTTCAAGACGCTTTAATAGGACTTGAACAAAAAGATATTATTAAGAAAGTTGGGGACACAAATAGAGATGGAACATTGTATCAAATATTTTTACCGGAAGAAATTGAGATTTGCCAAAAGCGTATGAAAGAAGTTATCATTGAGGAACTACCAATTATTGACCCCAAAAAAGAAGCTGATTATTATAATGTGAAAGAAAATAGACTAAAAGTATTTGAAAGAGATAGTTTTAAGTGCCATTATTGTAACAAACAACTTACAAGATTTAGTGCAACACTTGACCATATTCAACCAGTGAGTGAAGGCGGTGATAATTCATTTGACAACTTGGTAACAGCCTGCCTTCATTGCAATTCAAAACGAGGTGCAAAACCTGTTATGGACATAATTGCTATTTAAAAATTACAATGACAACTAAACTTCTATATAAAATAAGGTAGTTACTAATAGCAAATAGACTCTGTTTATGAACTCTACGGCTTAACCGAAGACTAAATCAAGGTGGTGGAAAGAAAATAAATTAAATTATTTAAAACTAAATATTAAGGAGGAATTAATTATGTCAAAAGAAAATCGTTTTGCAATTATTATTGGAATTAATGATTATGAATCGAGTCCACTTAATTATTGCGTTAATGATGCTGTTCAAGTTAAAGATATCCTGATTCAAAAAGCAAGATATTATTCTGAAAATATATTTATAATAACTAGTAGAGCTGATGATTCAATTAGAGATATCACTGGTAGATACTTGGAAGCACTTAGAAATATTGAGAAAAGATTTATATCTAAAGAAGATTCAATATTATTTTATTTTGCTGGTCATGGGAAGTATTTTAATAATGAATCTCAAATTAAATTTCATGATTCATATTATCCTATTTCAAATGTATTTAATGATATTGGAAATCTTGAACCACGTTTTCAGTTTTATATTATTGATGCATGTCAATCAGGTGGAAAAGTATTATCAAGACAAGAAACAACTTTAGAAGATGATAATTTAATTCAAAATTTTATAAATAAAAGTAGTGGAGTACTTTTCTTATATGCATGCCAAACAAATGAACAAGCACAAGAAGAATCTCAAAAGTCTCATGGAATAATGACATATCATTTTTTAGAAGCATTGAAGAATGATAATTTATATGATACAGATAGCATTTTAACTCCTGGTAGAATTCAAGAGTATGTATCAAAAAATACTGCAAGCGAAAGTGGTTTTAATCAAATACCAGTTATTGAAAATAGGATTACCGGTTATTACCCATTTGCTTTTTTATCATCCGATTCATTAAATAGAAAGGATACAGAAATAATTCAAGCTAATTCAATCATAACTAATGGTAATATCGGAAAATATGATCAAATTTCTCGCATTAATATTCAAGATAAAATATTTGAAAAAATTAACCAAAAAATTGCTGATATTAAATTAAACATCGATGAATATAATATTGTTGAATATAATGATTTTGAACTTCTTCCTTTTTCTAATTTGCCCATTCTTGTTGAGAAAATTGTTGTTGACTCAAGAAAATTAAATCTGGAATCAATTAATAATATATTTATTACTGAACAGCAACGTAATTATAGAAAGCCTCAATATAATTTCATGCAACCAATTCTTGTAGCATTGGGTAATATAATAGAAGATCCTGGTCCGGATTTTTTTATTAAATATCGAATTGATTATTCAAATCAATATTTCAAACCATATTTTCGCTTTTATAATTCAATAACAATTAAATTTGTATCCTTTTGCTTAGCTTTTTATATTTATCAAGCAAAATGGGGTTTGGTTCTAAGTTGTTTAACTTTTATGGTTGATTGGGATGGAGAAGAAAATTCTATTATAAGATCAATAGATAAAATTGATTATCCTCTTTTAATTGATAATGAATCTTTAAGTAAAATAGATAATTTAACTTTATCTATCTTCAACAATATTTCATCTAAGCTGGTTATGTGGAATAAAAATAGACAAGAAGAATTATCTAAATTTTTAAGTAAAGAATAGAAAATAATTATGATAAATTAAATTTAATCAGTAAAATTTATTTTTTTTGTGGTTATTGTGATTTATTTCTATTGTTTATTTTAAAAAAATCATCATAATCACATAAATCACACAAATCACAGTTCCGACACTCTGTGTCTTCGTGTTCTTGCGGTGAAACCTTAATTGTGAATTTTTAATTATTAATTATTTTCCAAACCATTTTAAAATCCTTTTAAAACCGTTTTCTTGACATATCACTCCCACATCCTTATCTTTGCACCGCACGTTCTTTGCCAAACAATGTCGGGCTGAATCCAGTCAATACAGGTATGTATCTTCACTAAAAAACACCCTCGCCCACTGGGAGAGGGATAAAGGGTGAGGGATTTAAAATTTGGAATTTATAATTCATTGAAAATTTTAAATTTAAATTTGATAATTGAGCAGGTAATAACTCTTATGACAATGAAATCAGTGATGAGTGAGCACTTTTAATCAATTAATCCACAAAGATTTAAATAATGTTTTTGAGCAAATTAAAAATCATGTCAAACCTGCTTAAAATGCCCATTTCTGCTCAATTTTGTCCCTATGCAACCAAAAAAAAGTCCCTCGTTTCGGAGTGGGATTTAGGGTAACGTAGACAAAATACACAAAAAAATCATGTCCATTTTGTCCATTTTGTCTATTTTGTCTATTTTTGGCTCCATATCACCAAAAAAAAGTCCCTTTCCTATTGGAGAGGGATTTAGGGTGAGGTTGAAAAAACCTTGTGAAAAATGTCGGATGTGTAGAAAAATGTCGCTTTTTGACTTTTAATAAACACAATTCAGCATTCAAAATTACTTTTCTACATTATCCAATAAAATTTCAGCTACATCCTGAACATGAACTTTATCTTCAAGATTTAAAGTTTTAACCCCGTCAGTAAGCATAGTTAAACAAAAGGGGCAATTAGCGGCAACAGTATCTGTTCCTAATGAAACTAATTCTTCAGTTCTTTCAATATTGACACGTTTTCCTTTTGTTTCTTCCATGAACATCTGACCGCCGCCTGCACCACAGCATAAACCTTTTGAATGATGCCTTTGTGCTTCTTTGATTTCAAATCCTTTTATTGACTCAATTATTTCTCTCGGCTTGTCATAAATATTATTATATCTGCCAAGGTAGCAGGAATCATGGTAACCGATTTTTTTGACTTCGTTACCATTCTTAAACTTGAATTTATTTTGTTTGATTAGGTCAAGTAAGAATTCAGTATGGTGAATGACTTCATACTTAGTACCAAAATCAGGATATTCATTTTTAAAAGTATTGAAGCAATGAGGACATGTCGTAACGATTTTTTTCACTTTATAATTATTCAATGTTTCGATGTTCGATTTAACAAGCATGTCCGCAAGATATTCGTTACCCGTTCTTCTTGCAGGGTCTCCGTTACATTTTTCCTCATTACCGAGAATGCTGAAATTTATTCCTGCAATTTTCATAAGCTGAGAAAAAGCCCTGGAAATTTTAATCGCCCTGTCATCGAAGCTTCCGGCACATCCAACCCAGAATAATACATCAAAGTCAGGATTTTCAGCACATGTTTTTACATCTAATCCAGATGCCCAATCTGTTCTTTGTGAAGCTGAAAATGCCCAAGGAGAGCCATTGTTTTCAAGGTTTGAGAATGCGGATTGCAATTCAGCAGGAAAATTTGATTCCATCATTACAAGTGAACGTCTCATGCCAACTATTGCAGGGACATGCTCGATTGTAATCGGACATTCCTGCATACAAGCACCACAGGTTGTGCATTGCCAGAGTGCCTCTATACTTTCATAATCACCGACAAACTTTTTATTTAATACTTCATTTTCTTTTTCAGATAATTTTTTTCCTTCAGGTAATTTCTTTTGTTTTTTCATTAACGGGGCTTTGTCCAGAGTCCTGTGCCTTATTTGAACGATAATATCACGCGGACTCAGTTCTTTACCTGTGATATGTGCAGGACAAACACTCGTGCATCTTCCACAGTGAGTACAGGAATAACTATCCAGAACTGATTTCCAGGATAGGTCTTCGAAATCAACAACACCAAATTTTTCAATACCTTCTTTTTCAAAATCTATCCTGTCAACTTTATTTGTAGGTTCATAATTAGAAAAATATACATTTGGAATAGATGTGTAAACATGAAAATGTTTTGAAAATGGAAGATAATTAGCAAAAGCAAGAATAAGAACTATATGTACCCACCAGCTTATATGAAAAATCAGGTTTACCGATGAATCCGGCAATATTTTGCTGATATATATTGAAACCGGATGCATCCATTCGTGAGCGGGATTCCAAAAGTTCATTGTAGCATTATAAAATAGCAGTGCTGTAACGATAAAGAAAATTGATAAAAGTACTATCAGTGCATCTTTAACTTCACTTTTATCCCCCTGCAATCTTTCGACTTTGTAAATAAATCTTCTTATTAATGAAATTATTACTGAAATAAAAACAATCAGGCAAAAGATTTCAGTTGAGATTGTAATTACAGGATAAAACGGTCCAAACCACAATAATGAAAACTTCGGGTATATTCCCTGTATAACCGCCTCTGCCGCGGAAAACAAGAGCATCAGGAATCCCCAGAATATACCGGCATGTATAATGCCGGCAACTCTGAACCTGAATATTCTGCTCTGCCCTATAGCAACTTTTAATGTGTGTATTATTCGTTTCCATATATGGTCTGTCCTTTTATCCGGCTGTGCAAGTTTCAGATATGACAATAAACGGCTGATATTAATAATAAAAATCGAAACAGCAGCAATCAGAATTACAATGAATATAATTTGTTTTAATTCCATAATATTTTTTAAATTTCAATAATTAACATCATTATAAGAATAATGAAGCATTTATTCTTGAGCAAAGATAAAAAAAAATTATTTATTGCAATTCCTTTATGTAACCTTGTGTTGTAAAAAATTTTCTTCAAATTATAAAATTAAAAAATCCATATTTGTATTTGTAAAAAATTTGATTATTTTTGAATTTAACCATTTGGTTAAATTGTTTAGTTAAAAATAATAATAAAATTAGAATCAATATGAATGCCGTTGAAGTTAACGGATTGACAAAATATTACGGTGAAAAAAAAGCAATTCTTTCATTGTCATTCAATGTAAATGATGGTGAGCTTTTCGGATTTATCGGACCGGATGGTGCCGGTAAAACAACTTTATTCAGAATTCTCACTACTCTTTTATTACCAAACGAAGGTTATGCCAGAATTCTCGGCAAAGATGTCATTAAAGATTTCAAATTTCTCAGGAATCACATTGGTTATATGCCAGGAAGATTTTCTTTGTATATGGATTTGACAGTCGAGGAAAATCTTCGCTTCTTTGCTTCGATATTCAATACTACGATTGAAGAAAATTATCATCTGATAAAAGATATTTATGTTCAGATTGAACCTTTCAAAAAAAGGCGGGCTGGTAATTTATCTGGTGGAATGAAGCAGAAGCTCGCTTTGTCCTGTGCATTAATACACAAGCCACAACTCCTTGTACTCGACGAGCCGACAACGGGAGTTGATGCTGTCTCCAGAAGGGAATTTTGGGAAATGCTGCAAAGATTGAAAGAACAAGGTATCACAATTATTGTCTCAACCCCGTATATGGATGAAGCGATTTTATGTGATAGGATTGCATTAATTCAAAACGGTTCCCTACTCGATATTGATTCGCCTAATGATATCGTTGCAAAATATAAAAAGCGATTATTATCTGTTGAAACATCGCTGAAGCATCTTGCAATTAAATCCCTTGAAAATTATGAGCATAAAGTTTCAGTTTATCCTTTTGGTGATTCGATTCATTACACTGACATAAGGAATAATTTTGAAACTGCTGATATTAAGGATTATTTGGTATCGAAAGGTATTGTAGATTGTAAAGTCGTTGAAATTGAAGCAGGAATTGAAGATGTATTCATGTCCCTGATGAAAGAGAGGGAACATGAACAATAATAAAAAAGTAATTGAAGTATCGGGTTTGACAAAACGATTTGGAAATTTTACTGCAGTTGACAAAATCAATTTCGATGTATATGAAGGAGAAATTTTCGGATTCCTCGGTGCTAACGGAGCAGGTAAGACAACAGCCATGAAAATGCTCACCGGCTTGCTATCTCCTACTTCGGGAATGGCACTGGTCGCCGGTTTCGATGTTTACAAACAATCCGAACAAATAAAAATGAATATTGGATATATGAGTCAGAAATTCTCATTGTATGAAGATTTGACAGTTGCAGAAAATATTCAATTTTATGCAGGAATATATGGTTTAACAGATAAACAAATTAAAGAGAAAACTGATTTCCTTCTCCATAAGCTTGGTCTCGAGGATTCAAGAAATGAGCTAATAAAATCATTGCCTCTCGGTTGGAAACAGAAACTTTCTTTTTCAGTTGCCATCATTCATGACCCGAGCATTGTATTTCTCGATGAACCGACTGGAGGAGTTGACCCAATCACACGGCGCCAATTCTGGGGGTTGATTTACGAAGCTGCCGAAAACAAACGTACTATTTTTGTTACGACTCATTATATGGATGAGGCAGAATACTGCGACAGGATTTCTATTATGGTTGACGGAAGAATTGAAGCACTGGATTCACCGTCAAAATTAAAAGAACAATTTAATAGTAAATCAATGAATGAAGTATTTATTCAACTTGCGAGGAAGAATCAGAACCAATTTGTATGAGAACTTTTGCAAATTTCATATTGAAAGAAGTTTACCACATTACCAGGGATTGGCGTTCACTCCTTGTATTAATTTGCATCCCGATTATTCAGTTGTTCCTTTTTGGATATGCAATCAGGACTGAATTGAACGAGGCGGAAATAGCAGTAATTGACCATTCAAAAGATTATATAACACAGGAAATAACAAACAAATTAATTTCATCCGGCTATTTCAAGTTAAACGCATATATTGAAAACGAAAATCAGATTGAACATTTATTTAAGAATGGTTCTGTTAAGGAAGTGGTTATATTCGAGCCGCATTTTGCAAAGAAATTAGAAAAGGAAGGAAAAGCATCAATAATGCTTGTTGCCGATGCTAGCAATCCTAATATCGGAACTCTTGTTACTTCATATACTTCATCAATCATCAGGACTTATCAGTTGGAACTTAATTCTAAAGCAATTAAAGCAAACACTTTGATTATTCCTGAAGTGAAAATGTTATTCAATCCCGAATTGAAAAGTGTTTATATGTTCGTGCCCGGTTTAATCGCACTGATTCTAATGCTCGTTTCTGCCCTTATGACATCGATTACGATAACACGCGAAAAAGAAATGGGCAGCATGGAAGTTCTTCTCGTATCGCCTTTGAAGCCGCAAATGATAATTATCGGCAAGGTTGTGCCTTATGTAGTAATTTCATTTTTTAATTCCCTGACGGTTCTTGCACTTTCGATTTTAATTTTCAAAATTCCGTTTGAAGGTAGTTTTTTGCTGTTCACATTTGAAAGTGTATTATTTATTATAACTGCTCTTGCTCTCGGCATTTTGATTTCTACAATTGCAAATTCCCAATTGGCAGCGATGATGATGTCGCTTGGTGGCTTGCTTATGCCTACAGTTCTATTATCCGGTTTTATTTATCCAGTCGAAAATATGCCTTTGGTTTTGCAATGGCTTAGTTATCTCATTCCTGCAAAATGGTTCCTGATTATTTTAAAAGGAATAATGCTCAAAGGATTGGGAATCGAACAACTCTGGAAAGAAACGTTAATTCTTTTAGTAATGGCATTGTTTTACATAGCAATCAGCACGAGGAAACTGAAGATAAGATTAGAGTAATTTTAAGAATAAAAAAATAAATTACAAAATTCAAATTACATCTGCATTACTTCATTATAAATTTCACTGACAATGTCTTCTTCTTTGATTTTGCGGACAACTTCGCCTTTCTTGTAAAGCATAGCTACGCCTTTGCCTCCGGCAATACCGATGTCAGCTTCTTTCGCTTCCCCGGGTCCATTTACCACACAACCAAGAAGAGCAATTTTAACATTCTTTTTAATATTTTTTAGTGAATCTTCAAGTTCTCTCGATATTTTGAATAGGTCAACATCCAATCTGCCGCATGTCGGACACGATATTATTTCAACTCCCCTTTGTGTCAATCCGAGTGAGCGAAGAATAGACTTCCCAACTTCAACTTCTTCTTCCGGCTCTGCAGTAAGAGATACCCTTATTGTGTCGCCTATACCTTCAGCAAGCAATGTGCCTATACCAACAGAAGATTTAATTGTACCGATTTTTGAGGAGCCGGCTTCTGTTACTCCAAGATGTAAAGGGAAATCTGTTCTTTCGGAAAGCATCCTGTAGGCATCTATCATAAGTGGAACACTTGTTGATTTTACCGATATGATAATATTATCGAAGCCGAACTCCGATGCTATCTCTACGTGCCTCATAGCACTTTCGAACAATGCCTCTGCAGTTGGAAATCCATATTTTTCGAGCAAATCTTTTTCGAGTGAACCCGAATTAACCCCAATTCGAATAGGAATACCTTTATCTTTTGCAGCTGTCAATACTTGTTTGATTCTGTCTTTTGAACCGATATTCCCGGGATTAATTCTCACTTTTGCAACGCCTGCCTCGATTGCCTTCAATGCAAATACATAATTGAAGTGTATGTCCGAAACGATAGGAACATCGACACTTTTCACGATTTCACCGATTGCATCTGCTGCTTCCTGTTCATTTACCGTTACACGAACAATATCGGCACCTGCTTTCTGGCATCTCCTTATTTGTTCGACTGTAGCTTTTATATCTGCTGTTTTTGTTTTTGTCATAGTTTGTACCGCTACCGGAGAATCTCCGCCAACTGGCATATTACCTACCATGACCTTGCGTGTTTTCCTGCGTTTAATATTATTTATGATAGAACTTGAATTATTCATAATTCAGTACGAAAAATAATCAACAAAATATTTATTTTATTTTCTGGCTCAGTTCAAAAAGAATGTGCTTTTCCCTGTCTGTAAGATTTTGATATCCGCTTGCCGAGATTTTATCTAATATCTCATCTATTTTTTGCTGTGTGATTTCTTCGCCGTTAATCACCATTTTCGATTGAGGTTCTTGCTTTATTTCCGGCTCTCTTTTAAACCAATTTGATTTATGAACCTTCGGCTCCTCCTGTTGATAATTGCCATATATTTCCTGTTTCGGTTTTTTTGAAAAAATCCGGTATAGACCTGATGAATCGCCGATTTTCAAAAGTAAAAATCCTGTTGCAGCACCACCGAGATGTGCAAAGTGTGCTACGCTGTCACCGCTCGATGAAAATCCCATAAGCAGCGATATTCCAGCATAAATCAATACAAAGAACTTAGCAGGTATTGGAATAAAGAACGGGAACATGAATATAGGCCTGTTCGGAAAAGTCAATCCGAATGCAAGGAGGACTCCATAAATCGAACCCGAGGCACCTATTGTGGGCGCAGGTGAAGCAAACATCGGGCTGATAAATAATTGCACAAGTCCTGCTCCTACACCACAAATCAAATAAAACGTGAGAAATTTTCTTGCTCCCCACATCTGTTCAAGCTCTATTCCGAACATCCACAAAGCTAATAGATTGAAAAATATATGCCAGATGTTTCCGTGCATGAACTGATAACTCAGTAATTGCCATATATAGAAGTTTGAGTGGTCTCCAATCGGATACAATGCAAAGTAGTAAAAAAACAAATCACCGAGTGAATAATCTCCTATCCTGAACATTCCAAATAGTGTCTGAATCAGAAATACTGAAATATTAATAATAATTAGCGTTTTTATTACGGGAGTGAAGACTGTACCGCCAAAACCTCGAAATTGATAATTACCTGCCATTCTTTATTTTACAAAATCTATTTGTTCTATTAAATTATTCAAACCTATTTGACGTTATTGAATTATAAGAATTGCTTTTATCCGCAAAATTGTCCTGATTTCATTTAGTAAAATCGATATATATTAATTCCGAATTTCTAAAAACAGTATTGGCTGCTAACTGTGATGATTAGTAATTTAAAGTATTGACTGATGGAATAATTTAACTAAAATTAAAATTTATTATTGTAAGGAATTAAATAATAATTTAATTTGTTTTTTTCAAATTCAATAAAAAGAAAAAAAATTTAAAACAATGATTACTGAATCAACTAATTATAAAGAAGATTTTTCAACGATAAGCATTCTTGACAGTGCTGTAACCGAAACCTCCGAAAAGTTATCTAAAAGTACTAAAGGGCAATATGAGGACGGCTTAAAGCTATTAAAGAAGGAAAAATATACTGAAGCAGCAAAGGTCTTTAATTCTATTATTACCTCCGTACCCGAATTTGATAATGCATATTTTTATCTTGCTCTGTCTATGTTCAAAATCGGTAAATACACTGATGCAATTGAAATTTGCAAAAAACTCCTCAACAGGGGATTCAGAAATTATAATATTTACAGTCTCGTCGGCTCGATTTATGAAGCAATGAGAGACTACACTAAAGCAATTGAAGCATTCAAGCAATCAATTTCTTACAACCCGGATTCCTTTGACTCACATTTTAATCTCGGAGTCATTTATTCGTATAAACAGATTTACACAAGTTCTATTAATTCGTTAATAGAATGTATCAGAATTAAGCCGAAACATGCTTTGTCCTATTTTAATCTCGGTTGCAGTTATTTACATTTGGATGATTATTCTAAATCAATAGAGGCATTCAATAAAACTCTGATGATACAAAATGACTTCCTCGATGCCTATCATAATCTCGGAATTGTGTATTATAATCAGCAGAATTACGATAAATCCGCTGATAACTTTAAAGCTTTACTTAATCTTTCACCTACTTATGAAAATGTTATTGTCCATCTTGGTGCTTCTTTATTCAAAGCCAGGAGATTCAGAGAGGCAATTGATATCATTGAAAATGAAATTAAACGAAAGCCGGATGATAAAACATTATTTCTGATTCTCGGTAAATGTTATTACAAAGACAAGCAATACGAAAAAGGGATTGATACAATTAGCGAATATTTAAATGCAAATCCCAAATCCGGTGAAGGATATGTGGAAATTGGAATTTGTTATTGGTATTCGGGAATGTATGAAAAAGCAATTGATTCATTCACTAAAGCGATTCAGCTCCAGTATGAGCCTTATGTTGCCTACATTTGGCTTGGTCTTGTAAATTCCAGCTTAAAAAAGATAAAAGAGGCATTCGAGGCATTTAATCTTGCAAAATACCTTAATAACAAGCTTCCTGACAGCTACATCGGCTTAGGTGTACTCGAAATGATGAGTGATAACCATATAGATGCAATTCAGTCATTTCAGCACGCCGCTGCTCTAAAACCGGATTTACCTCTTGCCTATTTCGGAATAGGTGAATGTCAGATTAGAATGTCTGTCGCAACAAATTCAAAATTTCACCTCTCTTCTGCAATTCTTGCTTTTGAGGAGGTACTGAGGATTGAACCAAAAAATGAAAGGGCTTATATTAAGCTCGGAGTTGTTTACGACAAACTTGAAAATTATAAAAAAGCTATCGAGTGTTTTGCTAAGGCAAAATCATTAAACAAGGAAAATGCCGAAGCTGACCTTTATCTCGGGCTCACTCTGGTTCATAACGCACGCTACCAGGATGCTATGAAGGCACTGCGCTCTGCAGTTGAGTTGCAGCCGAATCTTGCACCGGCAAGATTCCATTTGGGGTTGCTTTATGCTTTTCTCGACAGAACTAAGAATGCGATTCTGGAATTCGAAAAAACCATTGAACTGATGCCAAACTTTGCCGAGGGTTATAAAAATCTTGGTTTACTTTACCATACAAACGAGGATTATGAACAAGCCGTATCGTCACTCGAAAAAGCACTTGAACTCGAGCCATATTTAGCCGATGCACAGCTCAATCTGGGAATTGCATATTTAGAAATGGGCAAAATCGAAGAAGCAGAAAAACTATACGATGCATTAAAGAACCGGGATGAATCGAAAGCCGACTCTTTATTATTCAGAATAAATAAGAAGAAAGTGAAGAAGTAGAAATTAAATCATAGAGTTTTGACAATAACTTTAAACTCTCACCACCTTAAAAATTCCTTCCACTTCAGGAATAGCTCCCATGTGGCTTTTACGTCGCGTAGGCAGTATTCTGCTATTTCGAGGATTTTGCCTTCGTTGTAAAACTCTGATACTTTTGAACCATCTATTCCGGCACTTTTTGGTGATGTGATTCCAAATTCACGTGTGTAGAAGTCAAAATTGAATCGTTTTGTAGCCCCGTAGGGACCGGGATTGAAGTATGTCAATTCATCAAGCAAATCTGTATGAAGTGGATAAGTAAATTTTGTCCCGGTCATCAGGTTTCTCGTGGGCTTGATGTTAAGTATGGCTGAACGAAGCATGAGAAAAGGAGCATCAAAATTTCTTCCGTTGAAAGTTATCAAGTGAACATTTCTATAATCTTCTTTTTGAAAAATACTCCAAAAGTTTTTGATTATTTCTTTTTCACTCATTAATTCACATTCGGCACCAGATTCAAGCTGCTTTAATTGCGGCTCTTGTTTTAATTCATCTACGGCAAAAGCTTTCTTCTTTTTTAATATATAAGAACCGTCTTCAAGTGTTTCCATGAGCTGCAAACCTATGCAAATGATTTTCCCTGTTAATGGGGAAAGTGCCATTTCTCCCAGTTTTTTAATTCTTTCTTCTTCTGTATTTGCTCCCCGAACTATGTATTCCTGCTGTGATTCGGAAAAACTGTCATACAATCTCGGAGTCGTTTCTAAGTCATAGACAAGGTAGTATCTCGGTTCGTTTTGTGCCATTTTATCCCCTTATTTTCTCATACTTGTTTTGATATTTTCTTATTATTTAATCACTTCTAATTTCAAATTATAAATAATTACAATTAATTTGCAATAACAATTAAAGCAATACGATTATTCAATTTATAAAATTTGCCATTAATTTTCGTAATTTTATAATTTGTAACTTTGATATTTTAAAAATAAGCAGATAATGTCACAACAAAAATTTAGAGTTTATTTATATCTTTCTATTGTCGTCGGTACTTCAATATTGTTTTTTGGTTGTAGCTCAACAAAACAGCACGATGTCAAATCTGCCGAAGAAACTTTTAACGAGGCGATGGAACTTTTTAAAGATGAGGATTATCTCGAAGCTGAAAAGTTGTTCGAGTTGATTCGACTCCAATATTCAGCCAGTCAATTTGCTGACGATGCCCAGTTTTATCTCGCTGAATCTAATTTTAAAAGAAGAGAATTTATTTATGCGGCATATAATTACAATATGCTAAGAAAAATTTATCCCCACAGCGAATACACAAAGAAAAGTCTTTTCCAGTCAGGAATGTGTTATTATAAACTGTCTCCGGCTTATGACAGGGACCAGGATTATACGGTAAAAGCTATACAATCATTTTCAGAATTCCAGACAATATATCCCGATGATTCCCTATATGTTCAGGCAACAGGAATTATTAGAGAATTGCGTGACAAATTAGCCCATCGTGAATATTTTACTGCTGAGCTTTACAGGAAGATGTTCAGTCCCGAATCTGCAATTATTTATTATGATTCTGTGATTAATGATTACCCGGATACAGAATATTATGAACCGGCTATTTACGGAAAAATTGAAGTATTGATTGAATTAAAAAAGAATGATGAAGCAAAGAGTTTGATAGATTTATATAAAAAGTTGTTTCCGGGTAGTTCCAATCTTGATAAAGTAAAAAATTTGGACCAAGTACTAAAGTAAAGGTGCAAGTATGAGAAAGATATCAGTAATTCTATTCTCAATTATTCTGCTTTACAGCAGTAAAGCACAGCTTAATTATCCTTTAAGTGCAGGACCGTTTCTATCTGCAAAAACCGGATATAATACAAGCTATTCGCCATGGGAAAGAAAAAATCTATTTGCATTCAATGGATTGCCTGATTTCGGATTATCATTCTATATTCCTGCAAGTGATGAATATAAGCTAGGCTGGATGTTCGATTTGGCTCTTTCAACTTATGCTTACCAGGTCAAAGGGACAAATTCAGATACAAAATTTGCAATGAAATACAGCTACTTTGCTTTATGTCCTGGTTTCTATTACAGCGGAATTTATGCCGGTATCAATCTCGGTTTACCTGTATTTGCAGACTATGGCGTCAAACTTGAAACAAACACACTTAATATACTCGCTGAAGTGCGTATTGGTGGTATAATACCTGTTATCGAAGATGAAACCGGAAGAGTAAATATATTGTTTCATTGCGGTTATATGCTTACAGGAATATATAAAGATTTTGTGAAAGACGACCCGTTAATTCAGCATTTCCCTCCCGATTCTTCGCAGAACTTTACAAGTGAATTTAATCCGCATACTCTATCTTTCTCACTTGGATTGAACTATATGTTCAATTTATGAGCATTATGATGGAACTTCTATCTTACAGGAATTCAACTCGATTAATCATACTTAATTCTATATTATTGCTCTTTTCATTTTCGACTTTCAGTCAGGACACCCTTACAATTAAGGAATCTGATATAAAATTACCTCCTGTTGTGAGGATGCTGCGTGCTTATGGTAAAGATGATGAGAGATTACCCCCGATAATAATAAATGATAATAAGAAAAATACGGCAAATCTGCCTTTCGGAGAAGATTTCATTACAATAGAATTTGATGTTGATGCTAATGTTCCTCCGAGTTTCTATGCAAAATTTGTACATTGTTCTTTTGATTGGCGTGAAGACGATAATGTTTTTCTTAATGACATAACACTTCTCAGGACAAGCAACATAGATTGGGAATCATCGCCTGTTATGTCAAGTTATTATACCTACAGAGGTAAATTACAGGTGCCGAACGAACAGGTCAAATTCCCATTCGCTGGTAACTGGAAAATGAAGCTTTATGACTTATATGATAATGAAACAGTATTTGGCGAAGCCAGATTCTTTGTGGTAAATCCAAAAGTCGAATCGGAAATGTCTTTATATAGCGATTTTTACGAGCCGGAACTAAAAGTCACTCCATCTGCATTTATTATAGAAATTCTCACATCATCATTGCAGCCGATTTATGACACGAGACTAAACACATCTGTCGTTTATAGAAATAATCGCTGGTTCGAGCCATATTTCATAACCGAATCATCTTCAAATTTGAATGCACTATTGTATAAATATAGGTTTCATACTATGGTTTCGGGGTTTTCTGCTGCAGGAAAAATTTTCAGAATTTCAGGAATACCAGCAGAAAATGCTTACAGGATTTTGAATCTCGGTAATGTTGCAATGTTTCCTAATACAAGCACTCCCGTTCGTTTACCGCTTTCCGACCTGAGAAGAAACGGGATTTATTTTGAAAGAGATGATGATGGCGCTATGATAACGAGGTATATCACACACAATGACGATAATTATGTGAATGTGGAATTTCTTCTCGACCCTGAAGGATGGGTAAGCGATTATGATGTTTTTGTAGCCGGCTCGTTCAACAACTGGAAACCCGATGCAAGCTGGCAAATGTATTATGACGAGAATGACAGGTATTATCATCTCAGGCAGTTAGTAAGGCGGGGAAGACACAATTATATGTATGCAACAGGCAGATTTAATTTTGAAACAGGAAGAGTGGAAAAGTTGGCTTACGATGAGTACGAAGGAAATACTGTAACCTCAGGCGATACATTTATTGCAATGGTATATTACCGTGAGTTTGACTATGGTGGTTACGATGCACTTGTCGGAATTGCTGCTGCTAATATTTACGGCGAAATAAGAAAAAGATAGATGAATTTATTTGTTCTGTAAACTGAATTTTATTATTTTTCATTTAGTATGGAACAAATTCAATCGAATATGACAAAAAGAGAATTCCTGAAACTTGGTGCAGCAGGGTTATGTGGAATTTGTGCATATTGTATCCCTTTTTCATTACTTGCAAAGCCCCAAACTAAGCTCTGGAAATGGAGCAGGGAAGCATCTTTTTATCATAGTAAAGACAATATTGTTTATTGTGAATTATGTCCTCATGGATGTATTGTTGAGCCCGATGAGAGAGGATTCTGCAGAAGCAAAATCAATATTGACGGGAAATATTTTACAATTGGTTATGGCAATCCCTGTGCTGCAAACATTGACCCAATCGAGAAAAAACCACTTTTTCATTTTTTACCGACTACTAAAGCGTTTTCAATTGCTGTTGCAGGTTGTAATTTTAGATGCCTGAATTGCCAGAACTGGACTATATCCCAGGTTACACCGGAAGAAACTAATAATTTCGACATGTTTCCCGATGTGGTTGTTAATAAAACAATTGAAACCAAATGTAATTCGATTGCCTACACATACTCTGAGCCAAATTCATATTATGATTATATGTATGATACAGCCAAACTGGCAAATTCAAAAGGAATTAAAAATCTTCTTATTTCAAATGGCTTTATCAATGAGAAACCTTTGAGACGGCTTGCAAAATATATTAATGCGGCGAATATAAATCTGAAAAGCTTTAAAAATGAAATATATAAAAAATTAAACGGCGGTTCTCTCGCACCTGTTCAAAATACATTGAGAGTATTAAAAGAAGAAGGTGTTTGGCTGGAAATTACTAATCTTGTGATACCGACCTGGACTGATGATTTCAAAATGATTAATGAAATGTGCAAATGGCTCGTTGCAAATAAATTTGATAATTGCCCGCTTCATTTTCTGAAATTTTATCCATTATATAAATTAACACATTTGCCTGTTACACCTGTATCAACACTTGAAAAAGCAAGGAAAATTGCTATGGATGCAGGTATGAAATATGTATATTTGGGAAATCTACCCGGCCATGCAGGTGAAAATACATTTTGTCCGAAATGCAAAAAGCAAATCTTAGAAAGAAAAGGATTTTATATTTTAGAGAATAATATTAAGAAAAATAAATGTAAGTTTTGTGGTGAACCGATAGCAGGTGTTTGGGAAAATTGATTATTGAGAATAGTTTAATTAATGACAGACAATAAAAAAGAAAAAATCAGTGAATTGCAGTATATCAAAGGTGTTGGACCTGTCAGAGCCGCAGCACTTGCAAAAGATGGCATTTCCACACAGCAGGATTTATTGAATTATTTTCCCCGTGATTACATTGACCGCAATGCTATTTCATCATTGAAGGCACTCGCTGTTAAATTAAGGCAGGATGACTTGTTTGAATCAAAGCCGATTCCAAAGGATTTTTCACTGAAGAATGAAGTAATTGCTATCGGTCAGATTACTGATAGCGATGAAAAACATTTCGGTAAAAATAAAAAGATGCTTAAACTGAGTATAACAGATGGAAGCGGTGGCTTTGCTAACATAATTTTCTGGTCTTATACTGATTTTTATAAAAAGTCATATCCTACTGGTGAGTTAATCGTAATTAGCGGCAGACCGGAACTGGACTCATTCGGTAGAATAAACTTCCATCATCCTGAAATCGAGAAATTCCATCCCGATGATGAAAAATTATACAGGGAAGGAAGAATACTTCCTGTCTATCCTTTAACACAGGCAATGAAATCCGGACGATGGAATATGAGGGTTCTTCGTCAGGTAGTTTATTCTGCCATAGAAAATCAGTTATCAAATATTAAAGAGAATTTATCAGAAAATTTATTGACAAAATATAAATTAATCAAACGTCCTGATGCTTTCAGAATTTTACATTTCCCCGATAATATTGAAGATGTAGGAAAAGCAAAATTCAGAATGAAATTCGAAGAAGTATTCTTCTTTGAACTTTTTCTCGCAATCAGGCAGAAAAAAAGCAAAGTTGCTGAACCGGGATTAATAATCAATCCCAAAAGTCCGAGGGCTAGACGTCTTTATGAATCGCTTCCATTCAACCTGACCAAAGACCAGAAAAAAGTTATAAGGGAAATAACCGATGATATGAAAAGCGGAAACCCGATGAACCGGCTTTTGCAGGGAGATGTCGGCTCCGGTAAAACTATAGTTTCGTTACTCACTATGCTTGATGTAATTGATAACGGCTACCAGGTAGCAATTATGGCTCCTACCGAAATACTTGCCGAGCAGCATTTTCACACAATCAGAGATTATGTCGATAATTTAAATGTTAATGTTGTTCAGTTAATCGGAGGGCAAAAGACAAAAGCAAGGAGTCAGATACTTGATAGTATCAAATCAGGCGAAGCGAATATTATTGTTGGAACCCACGCAATGTTTGAAAGTACAGTTACTTATAAAAATCTCGGTCTCGTTGTCATTGATGAACAGCACAGGTTCGGAGTTGCTCAAAGAGGGCAATTGAAACGGTTGGGCGAACAATCGCATGATGTCTCGAGGACACCTCACATTCTCGTTATGTCTGCAACGCCGATTCCCAGAACTTTATCAATGACTCTTTATGGGGATTTGGATGTTTCGATTATTCGGGAAATGCCCTTGAACAGGAAATCAATTAAGACGAGAGTAGTATTTGAAAGTCAATTAACTGATATTTATATATTCATTAAAAAAGAAATAAGTGTTGGACATCAGGCATTTATTGTTTTCCCACTCGTTGAAAAATCAGAAAAACTGGAACTAAAATCGGCTGTAGAACATTTCGAAATGCTGAAAAACAATGTCTTTCCCGAATTGAAATGCGGTCTTCTTCACGGTCAAATGTTCTGGTATGAAAAAGAAGACACAATGAAAGCCTTTCTCAACAAGCAATTCGATATTTTAATTGCTACTACAGTCATCGAGGTAGGTATTGATATCCCAAATGCAACGGTAATGCTGATTAATAATTCAGAAAGATTCGGACTTTCAACTTTACATCAATTACGGGGAAGAGTCGGGAGAAGCGAGTTACAATCTTATTGTTTCCTCGCAACGAAAGAAAATTATAAGTATGATCTAAAGAGAAAAGATGCTCAGGAAGATGACAGAAAAGCAGCAATCATTAGATTAAAAACCATGGAGGAATCAACCGATGGATTCAATATTTCCGAAGTTGATTTGAAATTGCGCGGTCCGGGTGATGTGCTCGGTACACGTCAGTCCGGCTTGCCTTCCTTCAAATTTCTTGACCTTGTCAGAGATGGCGATATTATTACAGAAGCGAGGAGGGAAGCATTTTCGATGATTGAAGATGACCCACATTTACGAAAACCACAAAATGAAATTATCAGAAATGAATTTCTTAGACAATATAAAGATGACAAGAGTTATTTCGATATTGCTTAAAATTATATTAATATTTGTATAAAAAACTAATTTTACTCGGTAAATTGATATAATAATTCTTAATTTTATATTATATATTAGTTTACAATTATCTTATGAAAATTTAGAAAAATGAAAAATATAAATATCAGGTTAGCTGAATTAAAAGACAGGGATACTCTTGTAAATTTCAATTTAGCGCTCGCAAAAGAAACAGAAGGACAAAAACTTTCAAAAGATGTTCTTGAAAAGGGTGTTGAGGCAGTCCTAAAGAACTCGAACCTTGGATTTTATCTCATTGCTGAGAAAGGCAACCAAATAATCGGTTCATTGATGATTACCAACGAATGGTCAGACTGGCGAAATGGTATGTTCTGGTGGATTCAAAGCGTTTATGTTCATCCCGATTTCAGACGAAAAGGCATTTACACTAAACTATATGGACATGTTAAAGATTTAATTTCAGGAAAAGCCAATGTACTCGGATTTCGGCTCTATGTCGAAAAGAAAAATGTTACGGCTATAACGGCTTATAAATCGCTTGGTATGAAAAAAACAGCTTATAGGTTATTTGAAGAAATTATAGAATAGTTCTACTGTTACAGTATATTCAATTCAAATTTCTTTATTTCATAAATATTTATTACTTTCAGAAAAATTATAGACAAAATTTATCTCAAAATTATTCAGGGGTTAAGAAATGGAAATCAAAAAAGTGTTAGTTCTCGGTGCCGGCACTATGGGAAATGGTATTGCCCACGTTTTTGCTCAAACCGGCTATGATGTTATTCTCTGTGATGCCTTCGAAGATGCCCTAAAAAAAGGAATCTCGACAATTGAAAAAAATCTTGCAAGACAAGTAAAAAAAGGCATAATCACTGATGACGAGGTTAAGGCAATTATGGGTAAAATTAAGGGTACAACTAATCTTGCCGATGCTGCTGATGTTGACCTCGCAATCGAGGCAGTTACTGAAAACAAAGAATTAAAATTCAAAATATTCAGAGACCTCGACAAAACAATTAAACAAGGTGTTATAATTGCAACAAATACCTCGACTATTTCGATTACTGAGATTGCCGCTCAAACCGGAAGACCTGACAAAATTATCGGTATGCACTTTATGAATCCCGTTCCGATGATGAAACTTGTCGAAGTAATACGTGGACTCGCCACAAGCGATGAGACTTATCAAGCTGTAAAAGAAACATCGGAAAAATTAGGCAAAACACCTGTTTTAGCAAACGATTATCCAGGATTCATTGCAAATCGCATCTTAATGCCATTACTCAACGAAGCAATCTTTGCCGTAATGGAAAATGTTGGAACAGTTGATGCAATTGATGAGGTTGCAAAGCTTGGTTTAGCTCATCCAATGGGACCTTTGGCTCTTGCAGACCTAATCGGACTCGATACAACTCTTGCTATTATGAAAGTTCTGCATGAAGATATCGGTGACCCGAGGTACAGACCTGCACCATTATTAAAGAAAATGGTTGCAGCAGGCTATTTCGGCAGGAAAACCGGAAAGGGCTTTTATGATTATTCGGGTGAAAAGCCGGTTCCTATGAAATTTTAAGAAAATTTATATTATCAGGTTACTTTAATTAGAATAAATTTTATAAATTGGATTTTCTTGTAATTCAAATAATTCTTTTTATTTGGCAAGACTATAACTTTGTTAGTTTGTAATATTTACGTTTAAATGATTATGATGCTCGAAAGTAAACCCCAGAGATTTGATTCGGATGACCCAGACGTCTTAGCCGCATACCAGGCAGAAACAAACGGAGATTACCTGCTTGCTGTTGAATATTATAAAAAAGCATTAGCAAAAAATCCCGAACTCGGAATTGTCTATAAGCATACAGGTAACGTTTATTACCGTATCGGGATGCTCGATAATGCAGTTGAATACCTTCAAATGGCTGTCGAAAAACTACCTAACTACCCTACTGCTTTATATGAACTTGGTTTGGCATACTACAGACAGGTTAAGATTAAAGAAGGTATTGAATGTTTGAATAAAGTACTTGAAATGGACTCTGGCTTTCTTATGGCTCATTACTGGCTGGGTATTATGAACTATCACTACGGCCATCTTCGCGAGGCAAAATTCCACTACCAAACTGTAACTGAAAGAAATCCTAATTTCACAATTGCTTTCTTCCATCTTGGTGTAACAAACCTACGGCTCGGTTTCTATGATGAGGCAATAAAAGACCTGACTGAAGTAACACTCAAGAATCCCGACAGCCCTGCTGCTTATGCACTTTTGGGCGATGCATATCTGAACATGGACCATAAATTCGAAGCAAGAAAAGCATTTCAGAAAGCACTGGAATTAGACCCTGAAGACAGGAAAGCTATGCGCGGCTTAGTCCTGCTGGATGATTTTAATGAGATTATATTCTGATATGAGACATAAAAATTCTTTGTTATATTATTTTTCCTTTATTTGGGATAGTTCTATAATTATAAGACGAAACGTAAAAATCACAAATAAAACAATTTATCCATGAAACCTATAAGAATATCAAAACATGCTGAAGATAGCTGCAATAAACGTGGAGCGACAAACGATGAAGTTTTTTCAGCTATAAAACATGGAACACGTGAATCTGCCAAGTTAGGAAGAACAATGTGTAGACTTAATTTTGAATTTAATGAAATTTGGGAAAATAAATTTTTTTCAACGAAGCAGGTAGCACCGGTTATTGTTGAGGAAGACAATGAAATTGTAGTCGTAACCGTTTACACATATTATTTCTAATTTATTATTGGAGAAAAATTATGAAAATAAAATATGACCCGGAAGTTGATGCAATATATATTGATATAATCGAAGAAAAAAAGTCTGTCAAGACTATTCATTTAAGTGATGATATTGCCTTAGATTTCTCAGGAAATGAAGAATTAGTTGGAATAGAAATTCTGGATGCTTCAAAAGTTATCGGACCTGAGCGCAAAGGAAAGTTGGTACTTGAAGGTCTTGAAGCAGTGGCAGTATAATCTTAAAGCATTTAAAAAGGAGTTTGTAAAGTAAAGAAAATTTAAAATAATATTAGTAAGCGTTGTCTTACTGTGTTCCTAAGTGAAAATTACTAAATTATTAAATGAGAACAGTAATAATTCTTGTTTCGATTAATCTTTAATTTAGACAGATATATTTGACAAAATAAAGGAGAAGAAATGGAAATAATACTTCTTATATTAGTAGTAATTGTATTTATTTCTTGCAATGAAAATTCAACAAATAATATTAACAATATTAATTATGATTTCTATGTAGAATGTTATGAGTATGGTTATTATTCGGATAAAAATGATTGGGATTTAAATAGTAAAAAATTAGTTGAAACGTATTATTTAAAAAAAATTCAAAATTATAAGAATAATAGTTAACAAAGTTCATTTGGAATAGGATACATTAGTGAAGGTACAATTTAGCCGTTGAATGATTTTTTAAATCCCTCAGATTATTATTATTTATTTCAAGGTTTATTATTACAGGTAAAAGATTCAAAAGATCGAATTACATGTAATTTGGTTTATGATGCTGATAAATATATCCAAGAATCTGTATTTTATTCTGATAAACTGATTTTTAAAAAAAATAGTAATAATAAATTACTTGAAATACACAGATTCGATTTAGATGATGTAAATGAAAAACGTATTTATAAATATAATTATGGTAATAATGGATATATTAATTCTCAAGCGGAAGAACGAACATCTAACATATAATATTTTGTTCAAGATAGCCAAGGTATATTAATAGAAAAGTCATATGATAATAACGTCTATAATTTTTTATATGATAATTATTATAGATTAATAAAAGTAGTGCGGAATCAACAAGATACTACTTATTATAATTATAATGATTCAGGTAATCTAATTGAAAGCTGGGATGTGGGTTATAAGTATGAACTTAATTATCAAACTAACCTGATTACCGAAATTTATTACCAGAGTATAAACCACGATAATAATTGGACTACTATAGCTAAACATGAGTATATAATATTCAGTAAATAAAGTTTTAAATATTGAATTTACTTTTTATTTTTTAATACTTTAAATGGAAATGGTTTTGGGAAAGTTGATTATAAAATAAAACGTATTATCTATTATTTGCAATAAAATTATGTACGTAGCACTATGTCTCAATAATTAAGGAAAAGAATTTTCCTTAGGAGAATATGAAATTCAATTAGAGACAAAACTTTTCTAATAATAATTATTACCGGTTTTCGTTGAATAATTTTGTGTTATCATTTTTGCAGGAATTATGATGAAAAAATACTTTACAGCTTCAGTGTGGCGTGAAGGTGAGTGGTTCGTAGCTCATTGCAATGAATTTGAGATTGCAAGCCAGGGCGAAACAAAAGAGCAAGCATTATTCAATCTAAAAGAGGCAATAGAACTTCACTTCGAAGAACCAACAGCCACTATTTTTCCTGAAATTTTTCAAATAGAAGCACAGGTTAATGCCACCGTTTAAACCCTTACCATTCAGAGAAGTAAAACGCAGGCTGGAAAATCTTGGTTTTACAGAAAGGTAGTCATATCAAGTTTGTAAAGTTTGTGGAGAGAGGAACAATAACTGCTGTTGTTCCTAAACATCGTGAAATTTCCCCCGGCACTTTGAAAAGTATAATAAAACAATCAATGCTTACTGAAGATGAATTTTATACTGATTAATTTTCCTGAATTGCAGAAGCTTCTATTAATTCCGATTAACGTATTTCATAGATTATTTTTTCTTCCCGTTACTTTTTGATGCTTTTATTTCAGCTATACTTTCTTTAATTTCACTTAGGATAGCTAATTTATTTTCTATTTTCTATTTTCTATTTTCTTATTCTGGTCTTGTATTATTAATTTCCAATTATATAACTCTTCTTTCTCTTTCTCAACAATAATAAGAATTATTATTTATACAACTTGACTGATAAGTGTTTTTAAATCTCTGTCATTTAATGTATCCGTCGTCGATTTGTCATATATTGAAAGCAAATAAACAGTAATTTCTTTATCATCTGATTCAACATAACCGATAATGACTTCATCAACCAAACTAATTATTCTCAGCCCACCTCTCTTACCTCTGCCTTTGCTTTTAACTTTCAATCTTATTTTATAAACTGATTTGCCGAGTGATATTCCCAACCTTGGATTTTCAAGAAGTTTGTTTTCAAATTCTTTAAGTTCTTCCCGTAGCGAAGGATATTTCTTTAAAAGGGGTTTTGCTTGTTTTTGGAAATATGAGGTAACTCTAACTGTTATTTTCATTCAGAAATCCGCTCAGAGTTTGTAATTTCTTCCCGTTCCTTTTTGATGCTTTTATTTCAGCTATACCTACTTTAATTCCTGTCATCAGAGCTAATTTATTTTGCAATTTTACATAATCACTATTCAGCTTTTCCCATTTAGAAAAAGGAACAATAACTGCAGCTTTGCTGCCCTTTTCATTAATTATATATTGTATTGCTGTGTTCATATTCATTACCTATATATTTTTTTATTACAATGACAAAAATATGAATAAATTATTTTTACTCATCCTTCTCCTTCTCCACTACCAATAACACTTTATCAGAATCAACCTGCTCGCCTGCAGTGGCATTTACTTCTGTAACGATGCCTGATATTGAAGAATACATTGTGGTTTCCATTTTCATTGCTTCGATAATGATTAATCCCTCGCCTTCTTCAACTTTTTGTTCCTTGTCCACTAATACTTTTACAATACTGCCGGGCATCGGGGGTTTGATTACTTGCTTATCACCAAGATTTTTCTCATCTTCACCGTAAGATTTTTCTTCTGCTTTAACCTTTTCTAATGTGAAATTATTTCCATCAATATTTACGAAAAACCGGCTGTCATCCTCTGCCACATAAACATTGGATTTTTCATCTTTATTAATTATAGTAAAAACATTTGCTGATATAACTATTGAAGAAAATTCAATCTTTTCATTATTAATAAATACAGATTGATTATCGTTTTGATTTTCAATCTTAATATCAAATTCTTTTTCTTTGTATTTCAATTGCATAATTTCTTCCTGAATATCATTTATATTGTCTTAAGCATATTTCCCAACCTCCTATTGTCTGCCATGGTGAACTTGGTTCACCGGTAGCATACTGTATATTATTCCCGTTCTTTTTCCTTTGACTCTCAAACAAAGCCGCTCCAATCAATGCTTTATTCAGTAATGTTGTATCATCATCAGGTTTAACTTTCATATTTTTATCTATGAAATCAGTAAATGTATTGCCATTGATAAATTCCTCATGCTCGAGGCATTTTGACATAAATCCGATTGATGTCTTCACACCAAGAATAACATTTTCCTTCAGGGCTATAAGCATCTTATTACGTGCTTCTTCACGTGTAGGAGCCCATACAATCAGTTTGGCAAGCACAGGGTCATAAAATACCGGAATATCAGCACCCTGGTAAATACCCGAGTCATAGCGGACACCTGGGCTAATCGGCACTTTAAGAAAAAGAATTTTCCCCGATGAGGGTATGAAATTATTATCGGGGTCTTCTGCATAAATTCTGCACTCGATTGCATGTCCGTTTTGTTTCAAATCTTTTTGCTTGAATGGCAGTTTCTCACCGCTTGCTATCTGAACCTGTAGTCTAACAAGGTCAATTCCCGTTGTCATCTCAGTTATCGGATGCTCTACCTGGATTCTTGCATTGACTTCGAGAAAATAAAAATTCTTGTTCTTATCTACAAGAAATTCCACAGTCCCAAGATTATTATAATGTGCAGTTTGTATTACTTTAACGGCAGTCTCACCCATCTTCTTCTGAAGTTCAGTATCCATGCCAGGAGATGGTGTCTCTTCTATTATCTTCTGATGACGTCTCTGTATTGAACATTCACGTTCAAAAAGATAAACAGCATTTCCGAAATTGTCTGCTGCAACCTGGAATTCTACGTGCCTTGGAGCTTCGATATACTTTTCAAGATAAACCTCATCGCTTCCGAAAGCAGAAAGTGACTCTCTCATGGCAGATTCAACTGAAGTTTTCAGTTCATCTTCACTTCTTACAATTCTCATTCCCTTGCCGCCGCCTCCGGCAGATGCTTTAATTAGAACGGGAAATCCCATTTCACTTGCAGATTTCTCAAATTCCTTAATATCTTTTGAACTACTCTTCATACCGGGAATAACAGGAACTCCTGCATCAATCATTGTAACTCGCGACATTACTTTCGAACCGAGAAGCTTCATTGGTCCCGGTTTCGGTCCTATAAAAATCAGACCTGCATCACATACTTTTTGATTGAAATCTGAATTTTCAGCGAGAAATCCATAGCCGGGATGAATTGCATCACAGCCAGTATCTTTTGCAGTCTGAATAATTTTCTCCATATTCAGGTAGGATTGCAAAGCCGGGGGTGGTCCAATACAAACCGCTTCATCAGCAAGTTGAGTATGTAAGGCAGTCTTATCGGCTTCGGAATATACAGCCACTGTTCTTATTCCCATCTCTTTGCAGGAACGAATCACCCTGCACGCAATCTCACTTCTGTTGGCAACTAATATCTTTTTAATCACAATCTATAATTTCCTTTTCTTTTTTACTTTAAGCAATTTTATATCAATAATTTTAAATTTATAATTTTCAATTTTTTAATACTTTACTTTCAACTTTATGAACTTTATAAACTTTTTACATATAAAATCGTTAATCCTTGTTCTTAAATATTTTCTATAATCTTTTTTCTTTTTTCTATCTTCTATTTGCTCTTTCCTTTCTTTGAAATCCACGAAGGAGGTCTCTTTTCGAGAAAAGCACTCATTCCCTCCTGCCCTTCAGGGCTAATTCTCAATTTTGCGATTAACTCAGCAGTATATTCAGTAATTTCCGGAAAGTTCATTTGAGGAACTTTGAATATTAACTCTTTTACAGTCTTTATTGCTTCGGGACCATTTGAGAGTATCTGCTGAATTACTTCATTAACAGCTTTATCGAGTTCAGTATTTACAACTACCCTGTTCACTAATCCGATACTCATAGCTTTATGTGCATTTATTCTTTCACCGGTTATGAACAATTCGCGTGTGTTAGCATGTCCGATACGGTCAATGACAAACGGTGAAATGACTGCCGGCACCAATCCGATTTTCACTTCGCTCAATCCAAATGTTGCAGTATCTGCCGATATTAATATATCGCAAACTGACATCAACCCAACACCACCGCCAATAGCAGGGCCGTTAACTCTTGCAATTGTCGGTTTCGAGTGTGTATATATTAGAAGCATTAATTCAGCAAGTTTTAATGACTCCTCATAATTCTGGTCGTATGAGTATTTCATTACATCTTTCAGCCATTTCAGGTCAGCACCTGCACAAAATGTTTGACCGTTTCCGGTTAATACTATCACTCTTATATCTGTTTCATTTTTCAGCTTTTCGAATGCATCATATAATTCATATATGAGCGTATTATTTAAAGCATTGTGAACTTCAGGCCTGTTCAGTGTAATTATACATACAGCTCCCTGGTGTGAAAGTGATATTGTCGAATATTCGTGATGTAAATTCATCTTTTCTTTCATATATTTTACATTCTGAAAATGCCGTATTTTTGTTCGGGTATTGGTCTGTTTAATGCCATTGATATACCGAGGGCAAGAGCATTTCTCGTATCGAGCGGGTCAATAATCCCGTCATCCCACAATCTGGCACTTGCATAATATGGACTCGATTCAAATTCGTATTTATCAAGTATCGGTTTTTTAATCTCATCAATTTCTTTCTGAGTTAATGTTTTCCCGGACGCTTCCAACTGCTTGATTTTTACTGTTGCCAAAACTCCGGCAGCTTGTTCTCCGCCCATAACTGAAATTGTTGCTGTAGGCCACATCCATAACAAATTAGGATAATAACCGCGCCCGCACATTGCATAATTACCTGCCCCATTCGAACTGCCAACAATAACCGTGAACTTCGGTACTTCTGCATTTGCTACAGCATGTACAAGCTTTGCCCCATCTCTTGCAATCCCCCCATGCTCATATTTTTTTCCGATTATGAATCCGGTTATGTTTTGCAAAAAGATTAATGGTATTTTTCTTGAAGTACATAATTCTATGAAGTGCGCCCCTTTCAAAGCTGATTCAGAAAAAATCACTCCGTTATTACCAAGTATTCCTACAGGATAACCCATGATTTTTGCAAAGCAGGTAATAAGTGTAGCTCCGTAATTTTCCTTGAACTCCTGGATTCTACTCCCATCAACGATTCTTGCAATCACTTCGCGAATATCAAATGGCTGTCGTATATTTTTCGGTACAATACCAAAAATTTCTTCAGGGTCAAGTTCCGGTTCTTCCGGCTCTTCCCTTCCAATGTCAAACTTTTTTTGTTTGTTTAAATTCTCTACGATATTTCTTGTAATTTCAAGTGCGTGTTCATCATTTTGTGCAAGATGGTCTGATACACCTGAAATCTTGCAATGAACATCCGCACCTCCAAGTTCTTCGTCGGTTACGATTTCACCTGTTGCAGCTTTGCATAATGGAGGACCGCCGATAAATATTGTCGCCTGGTTGCGAACCATCACGGTTTCATCGCTCATTGCGGGTACATAAGCTCCTCCCGCTGTACATGACCCCATAACCACAGCAATCTGTGGAATTCTTTCTGCAGAAAGTCTCGCCTGGTTGTAAAAAATATTTCCGAAATGGTCTTTATCGGGAAATACTCCGTCCTGCAATGGAAGAAATACACCCCCGGAATCTACGAGATATATGCAAGGCAATTTATGCTGCATAGCAATCTGCTGTGCCCTCACATGCTTTTTCACTGTAATAGGATAATATGTACCGCCTTTGACAGTTGCATCATTAGCTACAATCATACATTCCCTTCCCTTAATAACACCAACACCTGTTACTACTCCTGCAGCCGGTGCATCGTTATCGTACATATTGTATGCGGCGAATGGCATAACTTCGAGAAAAGGAGTATCTTTGTCACAAAGTAATTTTATCCTGTCGCGGACAAGTAATTTTTTCCTGTCGAGATGTTTCTGCCTTGCTTTTGGAGGACCACCCTGTTTGATTAATTCATATCTTTCTTTTAATTGTTTTGACAATCCGAGATTGAATTCCTTGTTTTCCTGGTATGCAGGACTCTTTGTTGAGATTTTTGATTTAAAACGATTCATCTGATTTATTCCGATTTTTATTTACATTCCTCTTCTGTATTTACCACCGATTTCATAAAGAACTTTTGTGATTTGTCCCATCGAAGCGAATTCAACTGTGTTCAGCAGTTCTTCAAATATATTTCCTTTTGTCAGGGCAACCTCTCGGAGTCTGTTCAATGCTTTTTCCAACCCTTCCTTATTCTTTTTCTGGAATGAATGAAGCTGTTTCAACCTTTCATTCTTCTCCTCATCTGTTGCTCTTGTGATTAACATCTTATCGTAAGGATTATCAGTGGTTTCCCTTATGAATTTATTAACGCCGATTATCGGGTATTCCCCTGATTGTTTCAACGTTTCATAATACATAGATTCTTCCTGAATTTTCGACCTTTGGTACTGTGTTTCCATAGCACCAAGTACACCGCCACGCCTTGAGATTCTCTCAAATTCATCGAGAACTGCTTCCTCAACCAAATCAGTCAATTCTTCCATAATGAATGACCCTTGGTTTGGGTTTTCATTCTTCAGCATACCGAATTCATTCGATAAAATCATCTGGATTGCCATCGAACGCCGGACAGATTCCTCGGTTGGAGTTGTTACTGCCTCATCATAAGAATTGGTGTGCAGTGAATTGCAATTGTCGTAAAAAGCAAGAAGCCCCTGCAAGGTTGTCCTGATGTCGTTGAAATCAATTTCCTGTGCGTGAAGAGAACGTCCCGAAGTTTGTATATGGTATTTCAGTTTCTGGCTTCTCTCATCTCCGCCATATTTGTATTTCATAGCAATTGACCATATTCTTCTCGCGACTCTTCCAATCACTGAATATTCCGGGTCCATTCCGTTTGAGAAGAAGAATGATAAATTCGGAGCGAATTCATCAACCGGAATTCCACGGTTCAGGAAATATTCAACATAAGTAAATCCGTTCGCCAGTGTGAATGCAAGCTGTGTTATCGGATTGGCACCTGCTTCGGCAATATGATAGCCGCTTATGCTGAGTGAATAATAATTCTTAATATTATTTTTTGATAGGAATTCCTGCAAATCACCAATCAATTTCATTGCAAAATCAATTGAAAATATACATGTATTCTGCCCCTGGTCTTCCTTCAGCATATCTGCCTGAACGGTTCCCCGCAATTTTCTGAATGTATCGAATTTCAATTTTTCTTTATCTTTTTCTGATAGTTTCGTTCCCTTTTTTTCAAGTTTCTCCAATTCACGTTTATATGCAACCATAAAGAAAAAAGCAACCATAATCGGAGCCGGGGCATTTATTGTCATTGAAACTGATGTCAGCGGGTCAGTCTGGTCAAATCCTTTTAGTAAAATATTCATATCATCAATCGTACAGATTGATACTCCACTTTCACCGATTTTTCCATATATGTCAGGAATTTCGCTTGGGTCTTCGCCGTAAAGTGTAATACCGTCAAAGGCAACCGAAAGTCTTTTTGCATTATCTGCCTGGCTAAGAAAATGGAATCGCTTATTTGTCCTTGCGGGTCCACCTTCACCTGCGAATTGTCTTTTCGGGTCTTCTGTTGTTCTTTTGAAGGGAAATACACCTGATGTATATGGGAAATTTCCCGGTAAATTCTCTTTATAGAAAAATCTTACCAACTCTTTCCACGATTCATAATGAGGTAGAGCTATTTTCGGTATTTTCGACCCCGATAAACTTTTATTATACAAGCTGATTGAAAATTCTTTTCCCTGTATATTGTATTTCATTTCATCCACCTGGAAACATTTCTTTTGCTCATCCCAATTGGAAAGATAAGAAACAGTTTCCGGTTCCAGCTTATTCCACTTCTCAGAAAATTTTTCTTTGAGCACTTTCATTGCAGATGAATCATCAATCTGTTTGATAGCTTCCCGAATAGCATAAGCATCATTTGCAAGATTTGCCTGTTCTTCAGCTTTATGTTTGTAGTTCCTTACCGCATCTGAAATTTCTGCAAGGTAATTGACTCGCTTGTTATCAATTAATCCGAAATCCTTTTCGAGTGAAACCGGCAACAGGTCGAGCATTTTTTTATTTGGCTTGTAATTTCCTTTTTTCTTGTCCTGGAGCAGATTCAGAAAATCCTTGAATAATTTATTCACCCCGTGATTGTTAAACTGGTTACTACTCGTAGCATAAACAGGCAGTTCAACTTTTTCGAGAGGTGTTGTATGCGGAACTTTCAGTTGATGTGTCCTTATATAATGAATTTTCACTTCTCTCAAAGCATCTTCAGAGCCGATTTTTTCAAATTTATTGATTGCAATATAATTCGCCATATCGAGCATGTCTATCTTTTCAAGCTGCGTCGGAGCACCAAATTCGGCAGTCATTACATACATCGAATAATCGCTGATTTTTGTTACACTGCTGTCTCCCTGACCTATTCCACTTGTCTCGACAAAAATTATGTCAAATCCGAAAGACTTGAGTACAGATATTGAATCCTGAATTGATGCGCTAAGCTCATTAATACTCTCACGTGTGGCAAAACTTCTTAAATAAACCCTGTCATTATAAATTTGGTTATACCTGATTCTGTCTCCAAGTAAAGCACCGCCTGACCTGGTCTTCGAGGGGTCAACGGCAAGCACTCCAATATGTACATTCTCCGTGAAAGACATAAACCTGCCGATTATTTCATCAATCAAAGAACTCTTACCGCTACCGCCTGTTCCGGTAACACCAATGACTATAGATATATTCTTGTCATATTGTTTGTAAAGTTTCCGGATTGATTCGTGTTCTTTTGCTTTAAATGTATTATTCTCAAAAAATGTAATTTGCCTGGCTATATCAAAATGGTTTTTTATATCATTCTTTTTCAGGTATGAATCCGTTATTTTAAATTCTTTCTTAACTTTCTTTTTCCTGAATTCCTGAATTCGTTTGATGATGTCATCAGCTATGCCGTCAATGCCGATTTTCTGCCCGTCAACTGCATGATAAAGCCGTTTTACTCCATATTTTTCGAGTGCTTCAATTTCCGATGGAAGTATTACTCCTCCGCCACCGCCAAATATCAACTTATCGGTTGCACCTAAACGCTTCAACTCATCAACAAGAAATCTGAAATATTCATTATGTCCTCCCTGGTATGAACTAATCAAAAGCGCATCTACATCTTCCTGGATAGCAACAGTTATTACTTCATTTACAGAACGGTTATGCCCGAGATGAATTACTTCAGCACCCCGTTTTTGCAGTAATCTCCTGTATATATTCACCGACACATCATGCCCGTCAAAAAGGGCTGTAGCTGTCAAAACCCGTATTTTATCCATTTTAAAATTCCAATTCCTTTACATTATTGTCAATTAAATTTTTATCTCGGAGCACTAGCGCATCCTTTTAAAAGACCTCCGAAAATATTCACTCCTTTTTTTTTTGCTTCTTTTGTAGACTTTTCATCGTATCTTATTACTTCGGCTTCATCTATTTCATTCACATTAATTGATATGTCACTGAAAAAATATTCAGATAAACTATCACTCATAATACTTTCTCTAATCGAGAACAATGAATCAGTCGCAAACAGCATCGCTTTACCAACAATATTAACAGAATTTTCAACAAAACCGGCTCTATTCTCATCAAAATAATAGTAAACACCACTTTTTAATTTAATCCACACAAATTCATCATTTGCACTGAAAAATTTTGTTCTTCCTACAATTACTTTTTTTGTGGAATAACACCCTGCAATATTTGCTATAATGAAAATAAAAAATAAAATATGAAAAAATCTTATCTTCAATAGATATTATTTATAAATTTTGTTACATATCTGATTACTTCAGCAAACTCCTCGAAATCACAAGCCGTTGAATTTCACTCGTTCCTTCATATATCTCTGTGATTTTTGCATCCCGATAATAACGTTCCACATTAAAATCCTCAGTATATCCATATCCACCGTGAATCTGAACAGCTTTCCTCGCACAATCCATTGCTACTTCGGATGCTTTTAATTTAGCAACTGCTGATTCAGTTGAATAATTCAAACCCTTATCCTTCATCATCGAAGCTCTCCAGTTAAGCAGCCATGCGGCTTCGTATTCCATCCACATATCAGCCAGCATCCACTGAATTGCCTGGAAACTTGCAATCGGTTGGTCGAACTGGAATCTCTCTTTTGCATATTTCACCGAATCTTCGATACATGCTCTTGCTATTCCCAATGCCTGTGCAGCTATTCCCAATCTGCCTCCGTCGAGTGTAACCATTGCTACTTTGAATCCTTTATTCAATTCCCCAAGTAGATTTTCTTTTGGAACGACACATTCTTCCAAAATAATTTCTGCGGTTGAAGAAGATTTAATACCTAACTTTTTCTCTATTTTTCCGATTTTATATCCGGGTGTATCCCTGTCAACAATGAATGCACTGACACCCCTCGTTTTTTGGCTTGGGTCTGTTGATGCAATTAATACAAATACCTCGGCTTCTTTTCCGTTAGTTGCAAATAGTTTCGAACCGTTAAGTACCCATTTGTCATCAATCAGTTTTGCGGTTGTCTTGGTCGCACCAGAATCCGAACCGGCTCCTGCTTCTGTCAATGAAAAACTGCCAATCTTTCTTCCTGAAAGTAAGTCCGGCAGATATTTCTGCTTTTGTGATTCCGTACCAAAGCGGTAAATCGGGTCACAAACAAGTGATGAATGTGCCGATACAATTACACCCGTCGAAGCACACCATCGTGAAAGTTCCTCGACAGTCAGAAAATATGACACATAATCCATTCCTGCTCCACCGTATTCAGTAGGGTAAGCAACGCCCATCAATCCAAGTTCGCCTGCTTCTTTTATTATTTCGGCAGGATATCTGTGATTTTTTTCATTTTCTGATGCTACAGGGGCAATTTTTTCATGTGCAAACTTTGACACCATATCTTTGAGCATTTTCTGCTCTTCGGTTAACAAGTAATCCATTGAGACCTCTCTTTATAATTAGTTGTTTTTTTTATTAATTAAGAAAAATATAATCTAAGTAATCTATTTTTTGCTATTCTATTATTTCAAAGAGAACAAAATAACAATAGAATTTTAAATTACCAATACATATAAGAAATGTAACCATTTTGTTATTGTTATTTTTTTAACTTATTAATAAATTTAGTATTTTCATTTTTATAAGATTAGCTGAAATTTGGCAATAAAGTAATATTATTATGAATTAAAGAAATAAATCAGGAATTAATTATGGATATCAATCGAAATTTTACTGGTGAACAAATTCTTTTAAGGGATACTATCCGGAAATTTGCCGAAGAAGTCATCAAACCAAAAGCTCGTGAATTAGATGAAAAAGAGGAATTTTCAGTCGAAATCACAAAACAAATGGCTGAGATAGGATTGCTTGCGTGTTTCTTGCCTGATAAGTATAATGGCTGCGGATTGGATTATGTTTCTTACATTATGGTAGTTGAAGAATTAGCTCGTGTTGACGGCTCTCACGCCGCTACTATTGCTGCACACAATTCACTCGGTGCAGGTCCTTTATATTATTACGGCAATGAAGAACAAAAGAAAAAATATCTTCCGAAATTTGCTGATGGATACCTCTGGGGTTTCGGATTAACAGAACCCGAAGCTGGCTCCGACGCAGGGAACACTCAGACAACTGCCGTTCAGGACGGAGATTATTGGGTGCTTAACGGGGCAAAGATTTTCATTACAAATGCTTCAACCGATATTACACTTGGCTCGACTGTTCTTGCTTGCACAGGCACAAAACCCGGTGGTAAAAAAGAATTGTCATGCTTCATAGTCGAAAACGGCACTCCCGGTTTCACAACAAAAGCAATGAAAAACAAACTCATGTGGCGTGCCTCAAACACGAGTGAACTCTACTTTGAAGATTGCCGCGTACACAAAGATAATATGCTCGGTAAACGCGGTGACGGTTTCCACCAGATGCTCGGCACTCTCGACAACGGCCGGCTTTCGATTGCCGCTATGGGATTGGGAAATGCACAGGGTGCTTTTGAAACTGCCTTGAATTATGCAAAGACAAGAAAGCAATTCGGCAAGCCGATTTCAACCTACCAGGCAACTGCATTCAAGCTTGCCGACATTGACATGGGATTGGAAATGGCAAGAAATTACCTGTATGAAGTCTGCCGAATGTTAGACAGAAATGAAAATATTACGAAAGAAGGAGCAATTGCAAAACTCTATTGCTCAGAGCTTGCACACATGGCTTCAAACCATTGTGTCCAAATTCACGGTGGCTATGGTTTAATGAAAGAATATGATGCAGAAAGATTTTACCGAGACCAGAAATTACTTGAAATCGGCGAAGGGACTTCCGAAATTCAAAGATTGGTTATATCGAGAATGATTGGCTGTTTTGATGTTTAGATTTGATTATATAAATGAATAAAATCGAATTAATATTTCAGTATTTTGATGGATGCCCCCATGCCGGTACATTAAGGCAAAATGTAAAAGCGGCTATTGAAAAATTTGAAGGAAGTATTGCTTACAAAGAAGAATTAATCGAAACACAGGAACTCGCAATAATGAAAAAATTCAGAGGTTCTCCGACTTTATTAATAAATGGAGAAGATTTAGAGAATATGCCTCCTCCGGAACATCCTGCTCTTGCATGCAGGTATTATCCGAATGGAATTCCTTCTAAGGAAAAGATTATTGAGCGATTAAAAATAATTATGAATAGCCACTATCTTTAGATAGTGAAGCAGATTATTAATAGCCACTATCTTTAGATAGTGGATTGGTTTGAATATCTGGCATTGACTTTAGTCACTTATTTCAAAAGGATAAATCCATAATTGTGATGATAGAACTTGACCACGACTTAAAAGTCCTGGCTATTCATAATAATCAATTTTTCAATTAATTAAACAACATTCTTAAAATACAGAATCATTTTTTATTTGCTTTGTTTTAAAAAAAGTATAAATTGTAATTCTTTTGAAATTGAAAATTTGATTACTAATAAATTTTAGGAGTTATTATTATGGTAGGTATAGTTGGTTATGGTGCTTATGTGCCGGCGTTCCGAATCAAAGCAAGCACAATCGCAGACCAGTGGGGCGATGACATTGTCGCCATCGAGCGAGGTCTTCTGATGAAGGAAAAAACGGTTCCCGGCAAAGATGAAGATACCATTACAATTTCAGTTGCAGCAGCTAAAAATGCTGTAAAACGTGCAGGTATAGACCCGCAAAAAATCGGAGCAGTTTATATCGGCTCCGAATCACATCCTTATGCAGTTAAACCATCAGGCACAGTACTTGTTGATGCTCTCGGCATTGGTCCAAATGTCCATGTAGCAGATTTTGAATTTGCCTGTAAAGCAGGCTCGGAAGCGATGTTCGTTGCATACAGCCACGTCAAATCAGGCAATATGGATTATGCTATGGGAATCGGCTCTGATACATCACAGGGAGCACCCGGCGATGCACTCGAGTATTCTGCATCCGCAGGAGGTGCCGCATTTATTTTCGGTAAAGATAATGTCATTGCCGAAGTATTGCATACATACTCATATACAAGTGATACGGCAGACTTCTGGAGACGTGAATACCAGCATTATCCACGTCATGGCGGAAGGTTCACAGGCGAGCCTGCATATTTCAAGCATATCCTCGGTTGCGGGAAAACTTTGCTCGAAAAATCAAAGATGAAAGCAAGTGATTTTGCCTATGCTGTGTTTCACATGCCGAACGGGAAATTCCCACTGAAAGCCGGAGAAATTCTCGGTTTCAAAAAAGAGCAGATGGAACAGGGCTGGCTCGTTAATATTATGGGTAACACTTATTCCGGCTCTTCTCCGACCGGACTTACAGCAATCCTTGATGTAATTAAGCCCGGGGAGAAAGTATTCATGGTCTCATTCGGTTCAGGTGCTGGAAGTGACGGATTTATTTTTAAAGCTACTCCGAGAATCACTCAAGTACAGAATAAAGCACCGAAAACGAGAGATATGCTCAATGGTAAGAAAATTTATCTCGATTACGGCAAGTATGCAGCATTCAGAAGAAAAATAAAGTTCCTTGAATAATATGAATAAAAAAAATTAAAAATTAATGATTATGTTTTTTAGTTAGGTTTTATGGTTCAGATTAAATAGGCAACACCATAGGTGTTGAACGTTTGTAACATATAAATTACTCGTCCAACACACAACACCGTAGGTGTTGAACATTAGTAAGAGCTTAGTTATTTGAAAATTCACATATTAAAAATTTAAAATTAAAAATTTAAAATTGATGTTTATTAGAATATAATAATTATATGATAAAATGAACTTATAAAAAGAAAGTGATATGAAAATAAAAATTAATAAATGGAGGTTAAAATGCGAGAAGTCGCAATAATCGGCGTCGGTATGACTAAATTCGGCGAGCTTTGGGGGCAGGGCATCAGGGATGTCTTTGCTGAAGCGGCACTCAAAGCCATCGAAGATGCCGGTGTTGACAAAATTGATTCTTTATATGTCGGCTGTATGTCCAGCGGACTTTATGCATATCAGGAACATCTTGGTTCTGTGTGTGCAGACTACATTGGCCAAAAAGGCATTCCCGCCGCAAGAGTCGAGTCTGCCTGTGCATCGGGTGGAACATCTGTTAGGGCGGCATTTATGGAAGTTGCATCCGGAATGAGCGACATTGTTATGGCAGGCGGTGTCGAAAAAATGTGGGATGTCGAAGACGGAACTTTTGTCCTCGCAACCGCATCCGACCAGGAATACGAAGCATACAGCGGAGTTACGTTCCCTGGTCTCTATGCAATGATGGCACGTGCCTACATGGAAAAATACAAACTAACTCGTGAAGAACTTGCACAAGTCCCGATTAAAAATCACAAGCATGCTGTACACAATCCGAATGCACAGTATCCTTTTGAATTGGATTTAAAAGGTGTTCTTAGTTCTTCTATGGTTGCTGACCCGCTGAGATTGATGGATTGCTCACCAATCACAGACGGTGCTGCTGCAGTCATTCTCTGTCCACTGGATAAGGCAAAGAAATATACAAAGCATCCTGTAAAAATTCGTGCAGTTGGTGCGGCTACTGGTCCGATTGCATTGCATGACCATGTTGACATGACAAAGCTGGATGCAGTTCGTATTGCCGGTGAGAGAGCATACAAAATGGCTCAGTTGAAGCCGAATGATATTTCCTTTGTCGAAGTTCATGACTGTTTCTCTATTGCCGAAGTAATAGTTGCCGAGGAACTTGGATTCTTTAAGTACGGTAAAGCTGGAAAAGCAATAGCAAACGGCGAAGCTACTTACGGAAGCAAAATCGTGATTAATCCAAGCGGCGGCTTGAAGGCGAAAGGACATCCTGTCGGTGCTACCGGTGTAGCTCAAATCATCGAATGTGTCGAGCAGTTGAGCGGCAAAGCCGGAAAGCGGCAGGTGAAAAATGCAAAATACGGTATGGCTCAGAACATGGGCGGTTCAGGTGGCAGTTGTGTTGTACATATATTGGAGGCAGTATAATGGCTATTAGTCCGAGATATACACGCGAAATTCCGCATCGTTACCGGCTCGAAGCCCAACAATTCGAATGCGGTGCAGTTACTCTTCCGAACAGGTACATCTGTCCCGATAACTGCTGCAAGAAATCAAAGAAAATCACTTTGAAAGGAAAAGGCAAAATCCTGACTTATACAATCATATACATTGCAAGTGACCAATACACCAGGGCAACACCATTTGCAGTTGCCGTAATCGAAACCGAAGAAGGAGCAAGATTGACGGCACAGGTTGTTGACTGCAACTTCGATGACTTGAAAATCGGTGCAAAGGTCGAACTCATCTTCCGCAAAATCATGGAAGAAGGTGCCTCAGGCATCATAAACTACGGATACAAAGCAATCCTTGTGTAGTAGATTTCATTAACCCCACACTTAAGTGTGGGGTTTTTTAATAACAATATATCTAAGTAAAAAAAGTCTCATATAAAAAAATAGATGACTTATGAAATTACAAATAGAAACAGATTGAGAAACAGACGGTAGATGGATTGCAGAAATACCATCTATGCCCGGTGTGATGACCTATGGCAATACAATGGAAGATGCCATTCAAAAGGTAATGTCATTGACACTTAGGGTCATTGCCGATAAATATGATAACTCCAATAAACCACAAAAATAAATTTTCATTCATATTTCATAATTCGTAATTCGTAATTGATTCTGTCATTCCGCACTCAATGTGGATTCTATAACTATGGATACAAAGCGAATCAAGTTTAAGAATTATATAATTAAATTAAAGTCACTCTGAAATGTTATATTTTGGAGTGACTTTTTTATTTTTAATACCTAAAAAAAATAATTAAATATTGAATAAAATCTAATTGTAAATTTGTAAATAATTTTTTTATTAATAATCAATATTAAATGGAAAAACTTGGGATATATAATTTAAATGATGTTTATTGTGGTGATTGTGTTGATTTAATGCGTTCAATACCGGATTCATCAATTGATTTGGTTGTAACATCACCTCCTTATGATAAGGTTAGAGATTACAATGGCAATATAAATTTTAACTTACATAATACTGGAAAAGAGATTTATAGAATTTTGAAAGACGGTGGTATTGCTGTAGTCGTTATTCAGGACCAAACACAAAATTATGGTAAATCATTAACATCATTTAAAACTATTATTGATTGGTGTGATAATATTGGATTTAAGTTATTTGAAACAGTAATATATCGGAAATATGGACCTGAGGGTGCATGGTGGACTCAGAGGTTCCGAGTTGACCATGAATATATGCCAATTTTTTTAAAAGGAGAAAAACCAAATTATTTTAACAAGGAATCTTTGAAAGTACCCTCAAAACACGGTGGAAAAGTAATGACAGGAAGCGGCGCAAGAAAAACTAATGGCGAAACACAAAAAACAGTAACACGAGCTATCAATATGACAAAATGCAGAGGTACGATTTGGGATTATTTAATGGCAGGTGATAAAAATCCATTGAAAAGAAAACATCCTGCTGTGTTCCCTGATAAAATTCCTTATGATTTTATACAATGCTTTTGCCCGGAAGGTGGAATTGTCTTAGATCCTTTTGCTGGAAGTGGTTCAACTTTAGTCATGGCAAAAATTCTTGGACGTAATTTCATTGGTTTCGATATTGTACCTGAGTATTGTGAATTAGCAAAAGAAAGATTAAAAACTGAAACCAATGAAGACCAAATTAGTCTATTTACTAACAAAATGGCTATTGAGTATATTTAATATGGCTATCCAAGATTTATTAAAAGACAAAAATGAATTAATTGACTATAATCATCTATGTAAAAAACATAGCTGGATACTTGAAAAAAATCATTGTTGTGTACTTAGTCCAGATAGTGATGGACTTTTATGTGGCCTTTTCATGTCAATGTATCGTGGCTGGAAAATTGTTGGCTTTTATGATGGAAAAGTTGCAATAATTAATAAAGATTATATAAATAATAATCCTATATTTTTGGATATAGAGATATTTAGGAAAGAAATTCGGAGTATAGGGCATCACATGCTATTATTAAACAAGAAACATATACCTGGCGAATGGACTAATTTCGATAATTGCATTCAGCCGAATAATCTGAGAAATTATGATGGAAAAAAAATTATCGGCTAAAATACCCATTGGCAACTATCCATTTGTTAATTAGCATTATTGCATTCAAATATAGAAATATTAAAATTCCTGAATCAGCAATCCCACCTCTTTTTTTTACTGATGGTGTTTTTAATGTTTTATTTAGCTATCCGGAAAATGTTTTGAATTGGTTACATTACTTAAGAATCCATGAGGATTGGAATCCATTAAAACCAATATTTGAAAATGATGAGTATAGTGTTTTTACTTTAATGATGGAGATGGATAATTTTTTTCGCAGAAGAGATGCCATTAGTATTAAAAATGAACGTGGTGATAGGCTAAGAATTTCAAATAAAGATGGCACTCCTGCAAATATAGAAAATATTAGAAATAGAAAATGCAGTATAAATACCAGTGCTAAAACAAGAATAATTGAATTTATGAGAATTCTATCTGATTTAACAAAATGGGAATATAAAAATGAAAATTGGAGTTGCTGGGATGAGATGAAATATTACCAGTTTAAGAAAGGTGATTTCAAAGGAGATAAAAAAACTCTAACAATTCAGAATTTTATGGAATTTATAGAAAGAAAGCCATTATCATGGGCTATGACAAGCGGAGATAATATCGAATACACATTAGAAGAGCCAGATAAATTGTTAAAATAAATAATTAAGAAATTAAATTTTCAAAATCTTAATTTACAATTGAAATAATCTATTGAAAATAATGTAAATCACACAAATCATAGTTCTGACATATTTTCCAAACCATTTTCTTTTTATATCATACCTCCCGGCTTATCTTTGCCCCGCATTGTTCTTTGTGCCTTCCCTTTGTGCCCTTTGTGGTAAAAATTAACATGGTTGTTGATTTACGGCAATGGATTCTGGACCAAGTTCAGAATGACATTTTTACTACCATTCAAAACACAACACAAAAAAAAAAATTCAAAATCCAACATTCAAAATTCAAAATTCTAAAAGGCGTTTGTGATTTATTTTGATATTTAATAGATTGCAATTTCTCTCAAAAGCAAATGTTTATTTACTTTTTGAAAAACAATTTATTATTATATATTTAAAAGAGTTTATTATGAAAATTCATGAGTATCAGGCAAAGGAATTATTGAAAAAATTTAACGTTCCTGTTCTATTCAGCAAAGTAGTGTTTGGAGCAGATGAAGCAGGTAAAGTTGCCTATGAAGATTTTATGCAAAAGGGTATCAACACAGTAGTAGTCAAGGCACAAGTTCACGCAGGAGGTAGAGGCAAAGGCATCATGCACAATACCGAAACCAACGAACAGGTTCAACTATTCGACAAGCCGCTAAGAGGTGTGAATGTCATCCATGGAAATAACATAGCTGACAAAGTTTATCAGATTGCAAGTAATATGCTGAATAACAAGCTTGTAACAATTCAGACAGGAACTGCCGGCAGTGTCGTCAGGCGTATCCTGCTCGAAGAGGGTGTCGGAATTGCAAAAGAATTTTATGCGGGAATCGTTCTCGACAGGCAGACCGGAAAAAATACAATCATGTGTTCAACCGAAGGCGGAGTTGAAATCGAAAAAGTGGCAGAAGAAACACCTGAAAAAATACTTAAAGAACAGGTTGAGCCATCCCTCGGATTACAGGGATACCAGGCACGGCGTCTTGGTTTTGGGCTTGGTTTAAGTGGTGAGCCATTCAAAAATTTCCTGTCTTTCATCAAGAATTTATACAAAGCTTATGAATCACTCGATTGCAGTCTGCTCGAAATCAATCCACTTGTATTAACTGAAGACGGGAAGATTATCGCATTAGATGCTAAGATGAATTTCGATGATAACGCATTATTCAGGCATCCAGACTATCTTGATTTGAGGGATACACACGAAGAATCACCACTCGAAGTTGAAGCATCAAAATTTGATTTGAATTACATCAAGCTCGACGGCAATGTCGGCTGTATGGTCAACGGTGCCGGTCTTGCAATGTCCACTATGGATTTGATCCAGCTTTCCGGCGGCAATCCTGCAAACTTCCTGGATGTAGGCGGTGGTGCTAATCCTGATAGGATTGCAAACGCATTCAGGATAATGATGAGTGACCCGAATGTGAAAGCAGTGTTAATCAATATTTTCGGCGGAATTGTCCGTTGCGACAAAGTTGCAGATGGAATTGTCCAGGCATTGCAAAGTGTTGATGTTCATATTCCTGTTATTGTCCGGCTCGACGGCACCAATGCCGAAGAAGGAGCTGAGACGCTGAAGAAATCAGGAATGAAGTTCAAAGTTGCAAAGAATTTTGAAGATGCCGCTAAGAAAGTAACAGAAGTAGTTGCTAGCGTAGCTTAAGAAATTTTAATTTTAAGTTTTTATATTTTGAATGGCTGTTTGAATTACTCGGACAGCCATTTCTTATTTCTTCCTCTTTGCTCTCAGCGAACTTGCATTTACCTTAAAAGTTAAATCCTGGTATGCATCAGGTCCGTTTTCGAGTAACCTCTTTTCAGCAATAAAGCCAATCATCGCTGCATTGTCAATACAATATTCAGGATTGAGAACGACAACTTTTATTCCTTGCAATCTTGCCATATCTGTTGCTCTCTTTCTCAAACAGGAATTAGCTGAAACTCCTCCGGCTATAATCAGATGTTTTACATTATACTCGACAGATGCATCAATGCTTTTCTTTACAAGCACATCCACAATTGCTTCCTGCACAGAAGCACAAACATCAGGTAGTTTTTCCTCAGGTAAGCCATGTGGAAATTGCTTTTCAAGAAAATATCTCACTGATGTTTTCAGTCCGCTGAAACTGAAATTGTAATTCCCGCTGTGCAGCATTGACCTGGGAAACGCAAAAGCATTTGGATTTCCTGTTTTTGCAAGTTTGTCAATTTCAGGTCCTGCAGGATAAGGCAATCCGAGCATTGTCCCTATTTTATCGAATGCTTCACCAGATGCATCATCAACAGTCGAACCAAGCAAAGAATATTTTGAGTAAGATTCCACTTTGAACAGTGCGGTATGTCCTCCGCTTACAACGAGAGCTATATATGGTAATACAATTGTCTCATCCTGAATATTTCCTGAATACAAATGCCCTTCGATATGATTCGTCGGAATAATAGGAATATTATATTTAATTGAAAGTCCTTTTGCAAAGTTGGAACCTACAATCAGTGAGCCAATCAATCCGGGTTCAGTAGTAACCGCAATTGCATTCATTTCTTCAATTTTCTTTTCGGCTTTTGTCAATGCTTCCCGGGCTACAACGCTTATGCTTTCAAGATGAGCCCTCGAGGCAAGTTCAGGAATTACTCCACCATACTTGCTATGGAAATGCTGTGATGAAATGATATTGCTCAACACCCGTGAGTTGCTGATTACAGATGCCGCCGTTTCATCGCAGGAACTTTCTATGGCAAGTATATTCATCTTAGTGCCTGAAATGCCTTAAGCCAGTGAATATCATTGCTACGTTCTTCTCATCAGCCGCTTTGATAACTTCTTCGTCTCTCACTGAACCTCCCGGCTGAATTACTGCTGTGGCTCCGGCTTCGACTGCCTCCAATAATCCGTCAGGATATGGAAAGTAAGCATCAGATGCAACTGCCGAACCTTTCAAATCAATTCCCATCATCCTGGCTTTCTCTGCCGCAATACGCGAAGAATCCACCCGTGACATCTGCCCTGCTCCGATTGCAAGTGTTCTGTCTTCGGCAGAATAAACAATGGAATTGGATTTAACATGTTTGGTAATTTTCCAGCCGAACATTAATGCTGATAATTCTTTTTCCGTCGGCTGTCTTTTTGTAGCAACTTTCATTTTCGAATCATCATATAAAAGCATGTCTGTTGACTGGACAAGGAATCCTCCTGAAACAGATTTTACCTCAAAACCTAATGATTCTTTTAGCTTTTTTAGGTCAGCAGTTATAAGTCGCCTGTCTTTTTTCTTTGTCAGAATCTGTAATGCTTCCTCAGTATATTCGGGAGCAATTAAAACTTCAGTAAATAAGCTGTGAATTGTTTCTGCGGTTTCCTTATCAACAGGTCTGTTCATTGCAATTATCCCACCGAATGGAGCGACGGTATCAGTAGCATAAGCTTTGTGGTATGCTTCCGATAAAGTATTACCAACAGCTACACCCGAAGGATTTGTATGCTTAATTATTGCCAGTGCAGTCTCATCAAACTCAATTATCAATCGTGATGCGGCATCAATATCCAGAATATTATTATATGACAGTTCTTTACCATGAAGCTGTTTGAATATTTTGAAGAAATTGCCATAGAGCTGTGCCTTCTGATGTGGATTTTCTCCATATCTCAATGGCTGTTGTACTTTCATTCCGATTATCAGTTTTTCAGGTAATTCGATTTTATTGACTTTTCTGAAATAAGATGAAATCAGAGAATCATAATATGCAGTATGAGTGAAAACCTCTCCTGCAAGTTCCTGCCTTACATTAACAGGTATTGTCTTTTTATTATTTTTAAGTAAATTAATAATTTCACCGTACCATTTCGGATTTACAATAACAACAGTCCATAAATAATTCTTCGCTGCCGCCCGCAACATTGTCGGTCCGCCAATATCAATGTTCTCTATTATTTCTTCGTTAGTGCTTACTTGTTTTTCGAGTGTTTCTTCAAACGGATAAAGATTAACAACAAGTAAATCAATTGATGTTAAATGATGTTCATCAAGTTGCTTCTGATGTTCTTCTTTATTCAGTTCGGCAAGTAAACCCGCATGTACTGCGGGATGTAATGTCTTTACTCTGCCGTCAAGTATTTCAGGGAATCCTGTTAATTCACTTATATTCTTAACTGGAATTCCAGATTCTGACAAGAGCTTTGAAGTTCCTCCTGTAGAATATATTTCAATACCGAGTAAATTCAACTCTTTCGCAAAATCAACAATACCTGTTTTATCAGATACTGATATAATAGCTTTTTTAATAACATAATTTTCTGGTGTAATCATTAATAATCCTGTTTTTATTTAATTAAGATGTTTATTTCTATGGTTTCTTCGGGGTCCCTTTATAACCTTTAATAAATGGACAATAATAAAATATATTATCAATTTTCATTCGAATAAAATACAATCCATCATCGAGGTCTTCTCCAAATGTAATCATATTTTTCCCTGATTGAAAAACCTTATTGTATAATATTTTAGAAAAAGTTTTTTTAATATCAAAAATTTCAAATTCAATATTAGATGTTTTCTCAACAAAAAAATCAATTTCTCCCTCCTTAGTAAAGGGAATAGGAATAACATTCAGATTTTGCTGATTTGTTAATAAATCAAAAACAATATTCTTTTCAGGTTCATTGAGCATTGCAACATAGTATTTAGTGTTTTTCATCCAATCCGGTTTTCCTTCCACTGTATCAGTAACAAAAATTGTATCATTTTCTGTCACTGTGAATTCTTCAGTCGTATCAATAAAATCTTCATTCAAAGTAATTCGAATTCTATATGGTACATTTAGTTCAATATTTTCAAATAAATAAATATTATCTGAATTTGTGTCTGGAAATGTATGCGCTGTTTTAATTATTATCCCGTTTTTCATTAAATCTACTTTCACACCTGAAAGATAATAGTTGGGATAAAATTTTCCTAATACAACACCTGATTCATGAATTCTAAGAAGTTCAACATTGACAAAACCAATTAATTTATTATTTTGTTCCTGAATTTCAGTGTTTTCACAGGAAATGAAAAGAAAAATAACCATCAAAAAAGGTAGTATTTTTTTCATAATATACCCCACAATCAATTATAAATTTTAATTGGATACAAAAATATAGTTAAATGACGAATTTACACTTTTATTCTTATCATATTCGGTAAATAATTTATTCCTTAATCGTTTTATTTAAGAACGGCAAGAATTCCCCAAGTAGATAGAATGAACCGATTACAAGAATTGGTTGTGGTTTTGATAAAACCAATTCTGCACTTTCACGTACATTTTTTGTAATCACAATATTTTTTATTCCGGATTCAATTGCTTTTAATTTTAAATCTTCTGGTTCTGCTGCTCTTGTTATTTCAGGTTTTGTAATAATCAACTTATAACAGATTAATTTTAAATATTTTAATACATTTACCGCATCTTTATCAGACATGAGTGCAAAAACTATATTCCATTTCTTTTTCTCTAATCCGCAATCAATTATTGTTCCCACTGTTTGTCTTACGGAATCAGGATTATGTGCCACATCCAATACAATTGGATATTCCTTATTTATAAGCTCAGTCCGGCAGTGAAAATTTGTATTTTTTATAATGTTTTTGAATCCATCGCAAACTGATTTTTTTGTAACCTCCATACTTCTATTAACAATTTTTATTGCTGACCAGACAGTTTTTATATTATCTATCTGATGAGAGCCGGCGAGAGCAACATTTACGCTTGGATAATGACAAACATCGGATTCCATTTTAATATCCATTGTCAAATCGTCTTTGTATGTAAATTCTCCGCATTTCATGGATTCATCTGCTAAAATCAGTTCACTTGCTTTAGACTTTGCCTTTTTTCTGATTACATCATAAACTACATTGTCATTTTTTGAAACTACAACCGGTTTTGATTTTTTTATAATGCCTGCTTTTTCAAAAGCGATTTTGGCTAATGTATTCCCAAGGTATTCGGAATGGTCATAATCAACTTTTGTGATTATACTTAACATTGGAAGTAAGACGTTAGTCGAATCATAGCGTCCTCCCATTCCGGTTTCAATAACAGCAACTTCGGTTTTCTGTTCGGCAAAATATTTGAATGCCATAGCTGTTGTGATTTCAAAAAAAGTAGCTCCTATATGCTCTGCATATGGGAGAATTTCCTCAGACAGTCCAATCAAATCTTCATCTTCTATCAACTTACCGTTAATACTTATTCTTTCATTGAATGAAACGAGATGAGGCGATGTATATAGACCGGTTCTGTATCCCTGCTCCATTAAAATTGATGCAAGCATTGAACAGACAGAACCCTTGCCGTTCGTACCTGCTACGTGAATAGAATGAAAATGTTCCTGTGGATTATCTAAAAACGATATAAGTTTCTTTGTCCTTCCAAGTCCGGGTTTTATACCGAATCGCTGGAAAGAAAATAATTTATCGAGAATTTCTTTCTTTTTTTTATATTTTGCTTTATTTGAACTAAGTTTCATTCTTAGTTTATTCGTTTCATAATTATTCAATACAAACTTAATAAAATTAATATATTAATTGTTTTTTTATATGAGCAAAGTATTTAATAAAAAAGTAATATGGATAACAGGTGCAAGCCGTGGAATCGGTGCATCTATTGCATTAAAACTCGCTAAAACCGATGCAATTTTAGCTCTTAGTGCGAGAACCCTTAAATCCTTCAATAAATTAAAAAAAGAGCTGACAAATTATAAAAATGTTCATATATTACCATGTGATGTTTCTGTTCCGGAGGAAGTTCATAATGTTAATGAAAAAATTTCGGACAAATTGGGTAATGTTGATATTTTAATTAATAATGCCGGTGTGGCAAAATTCAAACCTTTTAATGAGTTTACTATTGATGATTTTTATGAAATTATTTATCCGAATCTTTTCGGAAATTTTCTGTGTTCAAAATTTGTTCTTCCTTCTATGCTGGAAAAGAAAAAAGGGATGATTATTAATATTATTTCTGTAGCTGCAGAAAAAACTTTCACCGGCTCTGCTCTTTATTCTGCATCCAAAGCTGGTGTGCTTGCTATGAGCCGCTCGATGAGAGAAGACCTAAGGGTTAAAGGAATAAAAGTAATTGATATTTTGCCCGGTGCTACAGAAACTGAATTGTGGAACGAAAAATCAAGAGATAAATTTGGTTGGCGTATGATGAATCCTGATAATCTTGCCGGAGTTATAATTGATGTGCTGAAAAAATCTTTGAGTGATAATTTAATGATTGAGGAAGTAATTGTAAGACCACAACTGGGGGATTTGAGTTAAATGAAAAGCATTTTATATTTATTTATTTTGGTAACTTTCCTGATAAATACATCTTTTTCGCAGGATGATGCACAGTTCAATCTCGGTTTAAAGAAAATTGAAAAAGGAGAATACCAGGAAGCGGTCAAAATATTTTCAGAAGTTATTAAAAGGAAGCCACTATCATCTTATGGTTTCTATAATCGCGGCTTGGCTTATGACCGGCTTAATAAAACAGATTTGGCAATGTCCGATTATACTATCGCAATCAAACTGAATAAAAAGAACTTTGAGGCATACAACAACAGGGGTACGCTGAAAGATAAATTGGGCGATAAAACAGGAGCTTTTAAAGATTATAATACTGCTTTAAAAATCAATCCCAAGTATGCACTTGCATACTATAACCGCGGGATTACAAAAAGTGAAAAGGGTGACAGAAAGGGTGCAATACAAGATTATGATTTATCAATTAAATATGACCCCAAATATGAAAATGCATGGTATAACCGCGGTATTGTTAAAAGCGATATGGATGATGATTCTGGTGCAATCAGCGATTATACAGAAGCTATCCGGCTGAATCCGAAATTTCGCGATGCCTATTACAATCGTGGTAATGTTAAAAGACGGATTAAGAATTTCACAGGTGCAATAGAAGATTATAATCAAGCCCTCTTAATTGATTCATTATTTGTCAATGCTTTGAATAACAGAGGTTTGGCAAAGTATGGTTTGAAGGATGTCGATGGAGCAATCAAGGACTATACCGAAGCCATCAGTATTAAACCCGATTATTATCTTCCTTACTGCAACAGGGGGATAATTTATTATGAACAATTGAGGGCAACAGGAACAAGCAGTGAATATATGAACGATTTTAATAAATCAATTCAGTTAAAACCGGACTATTCAAATGGATATTATTATCGTGGTCTTGCTAAAAAGTTCCTTAAAGATTTCCAGGGTGCAATTGAAGATTTCACACAAGTAATTAAACTTAACCCAAATTTTGCTTATGGATATTACTACAGGGGAATTGTCAATTATGAAAGGGAAAAATATGATGCTTCTATTCCCGATTTTGATACTGCTATTAAAAAATATCCCGATTATAAGGAAGCATATTATTATAGGGGTATGGCTTTTTACAATATCGGTAAAAATGACGATGCCTGCAAAGACTGGAAGAAAGCATTAGAACTTAAATATAAGGAAGCCGAATACGTGCTTCAGAGCTACTGCAAATAATTTATAATTTCAAATGCAGAATGAGAATTTAAATATTGAATCATTTATCTTGGAGTTGCAGGAAAAGGTTAAATCAATGCCGACTAATCCCGGTGTTTATCAATATAAAAACCAGGCGGGAAAAATTATTTATATTGGTAAGGCAAAGAACTTAAGAAACAGAGTCAAATCATACTTCCAGACAAAAAGACCTGTTGATGCAAAAACCAAAGTAATGATTCAGAAAATCAAAGATGTTGAAGTAATTGTTACTGATTCCGAAGCCGAAGCGTTAATTCTCGAAGATACTTTAATAAAAAAGTACAGACCAAAATATAATATCATGTTAAAAGATGATAAGTCTTATCCTTTTGTCAGGGTAACGAATGAGCCATACCCAAGAATTTTTGCTACACGAAAAGTAATAAAGGACGGCTCGAAATATTTTGGTCCATATACAGAAGTAAGACAATTGAAAAACCTTTTGAAAACTATTCGAACTTTATTTCTCATACGTAGTTGCGATTTAAATCTGACAGATGAATCTATTGCAAATAAAAAATTCAAGCTTTGTCTTGATTACCATATAAAAAAATGCGAAGGCCCCTGCGAAGGTCTAATATCGAGGGAAAAATACAATGAAAACATACGTCAGGCAGTTCAAATCATTAATGGCAAAACGCGTGAACTGGAGCGAAAGCTTGAAAATGATATGGAAAAGCTCTCCGAACAAATGAAATTCGAGGAAGCAGCAGTTGTCCGAAATCAGTATTTAATTCTTAAGGATTACTTATCTCACCAGAAAATTGTTTCGACAGAGCTAATTGACAGGGATGTTATCGCTCTTGCCAGAATTGATGAAAGTGCCTGTATCCTGATTTTTCAAATACGTGACGGGAAACTTATTGGGAGAAGACATTATATCATTTCAAATACTCTCAATCAATCCGACGAAGAAATTATTCAGATTGCCATCGAAAAATGGTATTTGGAAACTAATTTCATTCCCGATGAAATTCTGCTTCAGTCAGAACCCGAACAATTGGAATTCATTATTGAGTGGTTGGAAAAACTAAAAGGGAGTAAGGTTGATATACAAATACCCAAAATCGGCGAAAAGAAAAAGCTTATCAATATGGCTGTTACTAATGGAGAATTTCTTCTTCGTGAATATCATATTGCAATGTCAAAAAGAGAACAGACATTGCCAAAAATCCTTCATTCGATTCAACGAGACCTTCGGCTTAAAAGTCCTCCGCGTCGAATCGAATGTTTCGATAATTCTCACATTCAGGGTAGTGAACTCGTTTCCTCGATGGTGGTCTTTGTTGACGGAAAGCCAAAGAAATCGGATTATAGGAGATTCAAAATCCAGACTGTTGACCATAATGATGATTTTGCTGCTATGCGTGAAGTGATTTCAAGAAGGTATGGGAAAGTAAATGATGACTATTCCGTTTTACCGGATTTAGCTATTATTGATGGAGGCAAGGGACAGCTTTCCTCAGCAATAGAAGTGTTAAAAGATTTAGGTATTGATAATAAATTTACTGTGATCGGACTTGCAAAGCGACTCGATGAAATCTTTTTTCCGGGACAATCCGAATCCTTACAGCTTCCGAAAACATCGAGCAGTCTTAAGCTTATTCAGCAATTAAGAGATGAAGCACACAGATTCGCGATTACATATCACCGCCTGCTCAGAAGCAAAAGAATTTTACAAACTGAATTGACAGAAATAGAAGGTATCGGGGAAAAGACTGCTCAAAAGCTGTTAGTAAAAATGAATTCGGTCGAAAACATCAGGAATGCAAAAAAAGAAGAACTTATAGCCGTTGTCGGTCCTAAAGCCGGCACACTGGTATTTGAATACTATAACAAAGACAATATTAATCAAAATTAAATTATACTAATTATGAAAACTATTCTTGATTTGTTAGAAGAAAGACTTGATGATTTACTAAATGAGAAGGGTAATGAAAAGTTTTACAAAATTCCCTCTCTTTGGTATGACCCATATAAAAATTCTAATGAAAAAGAATTATGGGTATCTCCTTATGAATTTTATTTAAACAGAATAAAAGAAATTAAGAAAATCGCAAATGAAGAGCCGGCCTCTCTTCCACAAAAAGGGTGGACAAAAAAATCAGTCATTTATAACATTTTTGTCAGACACACAACATCATTTGACCACAATAATGATGGTATTATTAATATCAATGAAAATTATAATGGATTCAGGGAAACTGGAACTTTTCTCAAATCAATAGCACTCTTGCCATACATTCATTCGCTGGGAGCAAATACAATTTATCTACTTCCAATCACATCAATTGGTATTGACGGAAAAAAAGGGACCCTCGGTTCGCCTTATGCAATCAAAAATCCATACAAACTTGATGAAAATTTATCAGAGCCGCTATTAAATCTAAGTGTTGAAGATGAGTTTCGGGTCTTTGTCGAAGCGGCACATTTGCTTGGTATAAAGGTCGTTCTTGAATTTGTCTTCCGCACAGCAAGTATTGACAGCGAACTTGCATTGGAACATCCCGAATGGTTTTACTGGCTTAAAAAAGAAATTAAAGACAGGGAATCCGGCTCAAATGATGAAACTAAATATGGTCCGCCAATTTTTTCCGAAGATGAGTTGGTTGAAATAAGGAAAAAAGTTGAAACAAATGATTTCAGTAAATTATCTGCACCGGCTGAATCATATATAGAATTATTCACAGAAACACCAGTAAAAGTAATAAGAGAGAATAATAAAATAATTGGAATATTGAAAAACGGGGATAGGTGCCGAATTCCAAGTGCCTTTGCCGACTGGCCTCCCGACGATACTCAACCCGTATGGAGCGATGTCACTTATCTGAAACTATTCGACCATCCTGACTTTAATTATATTGCCTACAATACTGTAAGAATGTATGATGAAGAATTAAATAAGGAAAAGTATAAAGTTGCTGAACTATGGGATAATATTTGCAACATTATTCCTTATTACCAAAAGAATTTCAATATTGATGGTGTTATGATTGATATGGGACATGCTCTTCCTTCTTCACTTAGACAGGAAATAGTCAGCAGGGCAAAAGAAGTAAATGAAAATTTTGTCTTTTGGGAAGAAAACTTTTTGATGAAACAGAAATCACTTGAAGATGGTTATGAAGCAGTAGTGGGTTATTTATGCTTTGATGCACACAAACCGGATAAAGTTAAAGAGTTTATCGGTATTTTGTCGGACAGCGGATTCCCTATTCCTTTTTTCGGGACACCCGAAAATCATAATCTTCCCAGAGCAGCTTCAAGAAATGGTGGAGTTCAATTCTCAAAATTTGCCTGGACTATCATTAATTTAATTCACGGAATTCCGTTTATCCATTCCGGTTTTGAGCTTGGCGAAATTCATCCTGTCAATACGGGACTATGTTTTGAACCTTGGCAGATAGCTGATTTCCCACCAGAAAAATTGCCTCTCTTTTCAGAAGGACAATTATGCTGGACTAATGAAAACGAATGGACAAATTATTTAAGGAAGATTTCTGTAATCAGAAAAGAGATAATTAATCCGATTGATTACAGAACTGAAAATATTGTTTATTTGAATAGCTCGAATATTAATATCATATCCTTTATTCGAAAAGGAATTGATGACAAAAGTTATTTGTTTATTGGAAACATGAATCCTGAAAAAGGACTGTATTTTTATGTTAAACTTCCGCCAATATCCAAATCCTTCAGAGATATGTTTTCAACCAAATTTTTCCAATTCTATAATAATGAGATTATTACAAACCTCAATCCGTTTGAGATTATGTTCGGCGAATTAGTTTTCAAAGATGAGTGATTTTAATACCAATAATCCAATTATATTTTTCGACGGGATTTGTAATCTCTGCAACTCAGTCGTCCAGTTTGTAATAAAGCATGATAAAAAGAAAAGGTACTTATTTTGTCCGCTTCAATCCGATAAAACAAAGGAAGTATTCGGCGAATTCAATAATCAATTAACCAAAGCTGAAACTATTATTTTATTTGAGGAAAATAAACTGTATTTCGGTTCTACTGCTGCACTTAATATAGTTAAACATTTGAATTTATTATATCCTATATTATTTTTTTTTATTATCATACCCAAACCTTTGAGGGAATTCGTCTACAGATTCATAGCAAAACACAGATATAAATGGTTCGGTAAAAGAGAAAGTTGTATGCTCCCGACCGATGATTTAAAAAACAGATTTATTGATTGAATGATTGATTACAAAAGCATAAATGTATTGGAACTTGTCAAACCCGACGGTGGCAAGTATTCTGTCTCTTCAATTGATGAAGCTTTCGAGTTTTGCAGGCAAATAACAATCTCTCATTATGAAAATTTTCCCGTATCTTCATTCTTAATTCCAAAATCTTTGAGAAAATATGTTTACAGTATTTATGCTTATGCACGGATTGCTGATGATATAAGTGATGAACTTTCATCTATCGGGAAAGAAACGCAGTTGAAAGCATTGGATAATTATGAAAATCTTCTCTTAAATCTTACTGCTCAAATGAATGGAAATCCTGTTTTTCTTGCTATTCATCAGACAATGTTTGATACCAAAATTCCTGCAGAGCCATTACAAAAACTATTAACTGCATTTAGGATGGACATAGAATTTGAACAAGCAAAAACATTTAAGGAGTTGGAAAATTACTGCTATTATTCTGCAAATCCCGTCGGTGAATTAATATTAAGATTATTCAATAATTATAATGAAAAAACAGCTTATTATTCCGATAAAATTTGTACAGGATTGCAAATTGCTAATTTCTGGCAGGATTTATCTGTTGATTTAATACAAAATCGAATTTATATTCCAACCGAAATTCTTAACAAATACAAACTCGATGTTGAAATCCTGAAAAATAATATAAAAAATGATAATTTGATTAATTGTTTGAATGAATTATATTTGCACTCAGAAAATTACCTGATTGAAGGTTATGAACTCGTTAAATATTTAAATAATAAAAGATTTAAGCTGGAAATCAAAGCTACTGTATTTGGCGGATTGTCAATAATTAAAAAATGCAGGAAATTGGGAGACCAAATATTAATAATAAGACCTGAATTGTCTAAGCTTGATTTTCTGAGGATTTTTATGAGAGTGTTTTTCTGATTTAATGAACTATATCACACATATTGAACTTGCGAATTATGAAAATGTCGAACCACCCGAGTTCGAGAAGTCTAACTTTTACTATTCATTCTCAATCCTGCCAATAGAAGAAAGAAAAGCAATTCATTCCGTTTATGCTTTTTGCAGTTACATTGACGATATAGTTGACAACACCCCTTCTTATGATTTGGAAATTATTGACCGAAAAAAGAGACGGCTTGACTGGTGGGAAAATGAAGTCGAAAAGATTTATTCCGGTGAATCGGCAAGTCCACTGATTATGCCTCTCGTCAGCGTAATTAAACGTTTTGCGATCCCCAAGCAATACTTCCTTACTCTAATCCATGGTTGCCGGAGAGATTTGATTCAAAACAGATACAGAACATTCGAAGAACTCAAAGATTATTGCTATGGTGTAGCCAGCACAGTTGGATTAATAAGCATTGAAATTTTCGGGCATAAATACGAGGAAACAAAAAATTATGCTATAAATTTGGGGTATGCACTGCAACTCACGAATATTTTGCGCGACATAAAATCCGACAAGGACAGGGGTTATATATATATCCCTCAGGAAGATTTAGCCCGATTCAATTATACTGAAGAAGAATTGGAAAGAGAAATATATAATGACAACTTCGTTGAGTTAATGAGGTTCCAGGTACAGCGCGTTAGGGAATATTTCCATAAAGCACGCACATATCTTCGCCCGGATGAAAGAATAACTATTTCAGCCGCGGAAATTATGGATGCTATATATTTTCGGCTCCTGGAAAAAATTGAATTAAATGAATATAATATTTTTGAAAAAAGAATAAAAGTTTCCACTTTGCATAAAATATTAATTGCAATGAAACACTGGCTCTCGATAAAGGTATTTGTTAAACGTCTAAAGAAACGCACATAAAATCTTATTCAACTTAGCAACTACTAATTCTGACTGATTCTGAACAATTATTCTGATTGGTTCATTTTTTTGAGGTATCGGTAAATTATTTTCTTTCATTAATTCTAAATGTTCTTTCATTCCCCATTTTGCCTTGTAAATGCAATCTTCAATGGAGTTACCAACTCCGGTAAATCCCTCCAAGTCAGGAGAATAAAACCCAAAAAAATCAGGCTCATCCGTTGCTTCAATAACAAGTGAATAATCTAATTCAATCATAACTTTTTACCTTTGTTTTTTAATCCTGCTGCCTTCAATATCGAATTGCAAGTACCTGTAGGTACTTCCTTAGAACCGTGATAATCCACCCTAATTAAATTTTTACATCCTGCTTACATATAATATCTAATCGAACCTTTTTCTTTTAAAAGTCTAAAACCATTTGGTTCTAACAATCTAACAAGCTCTGAAAATCTCAAATTAAAACCTAAAAATTTAAGAGTATATACTAAAATAGCTAAAATTTATTTTAGTTTCAATTTCCTATTGATGTATGAAAAATAATTGAATAACCCAATATTATTTATTTTTTTTAGATTTGTAGTTTATATTTTAACAAAGTTTGTAATGGATTCGAATAATGGTAATTGAATTTAATAAGGAAGAATTGATTCAGGTAGAAAAAATTAAATCAAAATATCCCCAACCGAAAGCGGCGATAATGGCTGTACTCTGGCTTGCACAAAAAAAGTTCGGCTGGATTTCGGATGATGTGAAGAAATATATCGGTGAATTGTTAGGTCTGTCTTATTCTCACGTTCACGGTGTCGCAAGTTTTTACACTATGTACTTCAAAAAGCCGATGGGTAAATATCATCTGCAGGTTTGCACTAATGTTTCCTGTATGCTTCTTGGAGGTGAAGAACTCTATTCGCATATAAGCAATAAACTTGGTATCGGTCATAATCAAAGAACTGATGACGGGAAATTCTCTCTTGAAGAAGTCGAATGTATGGGTGCTTGCGGTGGCGCTCCAATGCTCGCAATAAATGAAGATTACCACGAATTCGTCAATATTAATGAAGTTGATAAACTGATTGATTCATTAAAATAAAATGTTTGAACAGGAACATATAAAGTCGGTTTCTTTTAGGTTACTGATGATAACAGGACTGGTTTATATTTCCGATTTTTTTACAAATGGATTTATTTCGAACTACCTGTCTTTACAACCCGCTCTTATCCTTGAAAAGTTTGAGTTGTGGCGTCTTATCACATTCCCTTTTGCTAGAGGTACTGTTGAAGGAACGATGTTATTTCTTACAGTATTTTATCTTTACGGTCCTAAACTCGAGGAAATTCTCAATCACACTTTATTTTCTCTTATTCTTGTATTATTTATTGTTTTACAAGGTACGATTCTGACTCTTATATACAGGCAGTCTTCTTCGGTTTTATCTGGCATGGAAGGTCTCTCATTTTTTATCATGCTGCTCTTTACATTTTTCAAAAAGGGTAAACGGCTTTACGTTTGGCTTTTCAAGCCGATAAAAACGGCTATACTTACAACCATTATTTTCATGTTATGGGGCACCTCTATTCTGCTTCATTCACTGCTTATTATCGATGGACACCTTTTGCTAATTAAAGGCGCTCTTTCTGCCATCATTGGATTTACTGCAGCTTCTATTTCATTTATGCAAATCAGAACGACCAGGAATCTGATTAAGGAACGTCTCGAACAAAAGGGTTTGGTTATTCCCAAACCCGAAGAACTTACTCCTGCATTGATCGAACAAAATGAACTGCGTAAATTCAGCCAGAGCTTAAAAGAGGAACCTACGTATTACGGCGACTTCAAATACACTGAAGACCGGTTGAATGAAATTCTCGATAAAATCATTGACCTGGGAAAAGAATCACTCACTCACGAAGAAAAGCTGTTTCTCGAGGGATATTCAAAAAATGTCAAATAATTACTAATTTTTACAATAATGTAATTGCACTAATCCGGAATCAAATGTTTCTGCACTTAATAATTTAAGTTTTATTCCTTTATTATCAAGCTTAAATAATCTAATTCCTTCACCTAAAATTATCGGGATGATTGAAATTATATATTCGTCAATTAAATCGAATTCCATTAATTGATTTATAATCTCAGCACCACTGTCAACAAAAATATTTTCCCCTTCTCGTTCCTTCAATTTATTAATTAGTGATTTCAATTCACCACAGTAAAATTCAATATTTTTTATATCAGGTCTTTTAGTTCTTGTTATAATATAACATTTCTTGTTTTCATGAGGGAATTTATCAACCATACTTAATACCTTATCATAAGTTTTTCTTCCCATTATAACTGTATCAATTGTTTTTATAAATTCTGAATAATGATAGTCCTCTCCCTCCCTTTCAACGATTGATAACCAGCTAATATCACCATCGTCCTTTGCGATATATCCATCTATGCTCATAGCTATATAAACTATGATTTTCCTTTTATATTCCATATATTTTTACATTATATTTTATATAAACTCATTTGTTTCTCAGTTTCTGCTATGTATTCTCTGTGTCCATTGTGGTAAAAATAAATGTGGATACAAATTGTTACGTAATGAATTCCGAATCAAATTCGGTTGACAATGGAACATCAGTTCAGAATTCAGCATTTAGAATTCTACATTCTTTACGGTAAATTCCTAAATACAAAAAATCTCAAAAGTAGTTCAAGTAATAGAAATGCACCTGCAGCAATTGCGAACGGCAGAAATTCCTCCGAACGGCGATTCCAAACTGCTACATCAACCCTTGTCTTTTCCATTTTATCAATTTCATTATAAATGTTTTCTAATGCCTTATTGCCTGTTGCACGGAAATATTTTCCGTCGGTAGTTTTTGCTATATCCTTCAACACCTGCTCATCAATTTCTACCGGAATATTCTGATACTGAATTCCAAATGGTGTTTTGAACGGATATGGTGCTACTCCTCGCGAACCGATACCAATTGTATATACCCTGATACCGAATGTTTTGGCAATCTCCGCAGCACTTAACGGTGCTACAAAGCCGGTATTATTCACCCCATCAGTAAGCAGTATTATAACCTTGCTTTTTGCCTTACTGTCCTTAAGCCGGGTTATTGCTGTAGCCAAACCATTCCCAATTGCAGTGCCATCGGTAATCATTCCGCTCTTGATTGAATTGAACAGGTTTTTCAATACATCATGGTCTATGGTTACTGGACATTGGGTAAAACTTTCACCGCTGAAAATAACCAGTCCAATCCTGTCATCCACCCTGTTATCAATGAATGTCATGGCTGTTTTCTTAGCTGCTTCCAACCTGTTCGGATGAAAATCCTCAGCGAGCATCGAGGTTGAAATATCGAGTGCAAGTACGATATCTATTCCTTCGGTAGTAACATTTTTATGGCTCGAACTCGACTGTGGTCTTGCAAGTATTATTATCATCAATCCGATAACGATAACACGCAGTACAAATAAAATATGTCTCAGCCGGACTCTCAGTGATGGCTTGGTATTCTCGAATCCCTGCATAGTTGATAATATCAAAGCTGGTTGATGTTTCTTCAATCTGTAAACATACCAGCCGATAATGAATGGGATTAATATCAGCAGATATAAAAACTCGGGGTATGCGAACACAATATCTCTCATTGACCGCTTTCCTCCTCTTTTTGTGCTTGCTCATTCTGTGCAGGAATTGTTCGGTTAATAAAATCTTCCGCAATTGTCATCACCAGTGTATTCTCATTGGGCAACGGCTGGAACTTAGCAAATTTTACCAGGTCTGCTGTCTCAAATATTCTTCTCATATTGAATATTAGTTCATCAATAATAGATACTTTATTAAGCGACTCGATGATATCCGAAGTAATCATCTCTAATGCAGGTATATTAAATCTCCGTTCTATATATAATCTGATTATTTCAGTCAATCGTATGTGATACAATTTCACTTTACCTTTTTGCCATAGCTTTTCCGAATCGAGTTGTTTCAATGCTTCGAGGGCAATTATATGAGCCGGTATTTTCGGGTCATAATCCAATGGATTTTCCTTTTTCTTCTTATATCTCTTCCAAAGGTAATATCCTAAGAAACCAAGTCCGATAACAACTACTCCAATAATAAAATACAACAGGTATTCCTCCCAGGAAATCGCTTCGTCCAATGGCGGTTTTATATCTTTTATTGCTTGTGATGTATCAACATCAACAGTGTTGAATTTTATTGGCAATGAATCAGTCCAAGCTGTAAATTCATCAGTCATCCCCTTCGTTGTATATGAAAAAGTCATTGAAGGGAGAGTATGCCATCCGCTGTCAAATGATGTTATTACAAATTGTTGTTTGTAAGTTAATAAACCATTTGAATCGAGTGTGTCAATTTTTGAACGGTTCAATACTTCAATTTTACCTATTGTATCGGGAACAATCGGGAAAACTATTTTTGTCTTTTTGTCACTCCTGGCTTCAAGTATCAGTTTCAACTGGTCGCCTATTAATACATTGTTTGTATCGAGCCAAGCTCTGACTGCTACGTTCTGTGCCTTTAAAGAAATAGAAATTAAAATTAATAAAACTATTAAAATATATTTTATACTTCTCATTATTATTTTCAAAATTATCATTCCTGTTATTTATTTATGAGCATTGATTTTGTTTCGATTTTATTACCGGTTTTTAACCTGTAATAATATTTACCCGAATTCATTCCTTCAGAATCTACATTATAGGTATATTTCCCGGCATCCATTGTTGTACTGACAATAGTCTTGATTTTCAATCCTAAATAATTAAAAATTTCAAGTTTGACATCTGCCTTTCTCTTGATTTCAAAACTTATTGATGTTATCGTGTTGAATGGATTCGGATAATTTTGTCCCAGCCAATTCGATGAAAAATCCTCTTCGACACCTACATAATCTATCGTTTTAAAATTCCGGCTTCTGGAGAAAATCCCTTCTCCATCATCATCTGTGGAACTCACTTTCCAATAATATCTCTTCCCGTAATCCAGTCGGGGTTCGAAGGTATTTCCGATTATTCCGGTTGTATCGTAAACTATTTTAGAGAAAAGGAAATTCTCTGCTATAATCAGATGATATGATTTTGCTCCTTCAACATTTTCCCACTGAAGTGAGACATTCAACGGTATTGAATCAGATTGATTATCGGGATACATTAAATTTGGTGACTGAATAGCCGTTGTAAATGACCATACATCAGACCATTCGCTCGGTCCGCCGGAACCCTTTGCCAATACCCGCCAATAATATTTTACTTTTCCCTGTTCCAATTCGCTCACTTCTAATGAATCCTGAACTATTCCATCCTTCTCAAAAAATATATCTGAAAATGTCTGCTCCGTTGCAATCTGAATTTTATAAAATGAACCTCCCTCGACTTTATTCCATCTGACCACCTGTTTGTCATATACCCCTTTGCTATTATCCGAAGGATAGTTAAGAGTAGGTTTTGATGGCACAGAAGGAAACAAATTCACTGTTGCTGTAAATACACCTGCTCCATGTGTGGCTGCGGCAATCAAACCGTCACTATTCCTTGCATCCAGCATATCAACAACTACGTTACCTATTGTTGTAGCTCCTTCTTGTTGCCATACTGTAAATTCGCCGTCCAGATAAGCGGTTGAATATATACCGGTCGAAGTACCGGCAAAATATATATTATTACCGTTTACTTTCAGTATTTCAATCCAGTTCACTGCCGGTCCGTTTCCGGCTCCCGAAGAATATTCCTCGAGATTTCCAGATATCGGCACCCAGCTTTGACCTCCGTTAGTTGTGTAGAAAATGCTGATTATTCCATAATTCGAAAATGTAACGATTACTTTATTTGCATCTTCCTCATCGATTGCTATACTGCTCACATAAGCGTTTTTCGGAAATTTATTTCCTGTTATTTCCACAGGAGTCGGCATTCCTGCATTTGCATTATGAAGCTGAAATACCTTGCCATTTGAAGTGCCGTAATAAACAATATTTGCAGGGTTAGTCGAAACCTGCAGTGCAGTTATTACAGTATCATTTTTACCTGGTAGTCTCGTTTGTGGCAAACTGTCCCATCCTATTGATGTCGAATCTTTTGAATCAACTTCAGGTATCGAGGACAAATCGTTATTTCTCCATATCAATTTACCTCCTCCAAGATACATCAGGTTCTTATTATGCGGGTCAAGCTGAAAAGGAGAAAGCCAGATTAAATCTTTTGCACCGATTGGGTCAATTCTTGTCTTGACGGTTACATTCCCCTCATTATCATATTTCAATTTCCATATCCTTATTTTCGGCTGATAGAATGAATTCTGCGATGTAATAATAAATGAACCTCCATCCGCAATTGCACAATTCAAACCATCACCCTGTGTCAAACTCTTCCATCCCACATTCGGGTCATCCGTATTAGTAAATAATGTTTCGTTATCCTGTAAACCGCCAATAATTTTTTTATCCCCGGAACTTGTGTGGTCAATAGCAACAGTATAAAATTGTGTCGTGTAGTATCCATGATTTAGTGAAATCCATTCAACATTATCAGCCATATCATTCATTGTTTTTGCAACTCCCCCATCTGAACCGGATAGCATTATACTTGAATTAGATGGCATGAAAACTATTGCGTGCTGGTCTGGATGCTGGTTCGGATAAACCTGGTATCCCGAACCTGTGTATGTACTATTATAACCGCCAATCCAGGCATAACTTTCAGTACTTGCAAATCCGTTATTCGAACGGTAAAGATTTGTACCCCCGATAAATACTACATCGGGATTATCCGGCTTCACTTTCACTATCAGGTTATAAGAACCCTGTGGATTAAAGTGCCCCCTTCTGATTGAGGGACCCGGCAGATTCTGTGACCTGTCTTCCCATATCCCGCCCAATCCTGAGCCATTACCTGATACATAAGTGTATTTAAAAAAACAGTTCCAAAGTGTATCTCCGATTTGGTCGAGTGTGGCTTTTCCAAAACCGTTTGTAACAGCAGCTAGGAAATAAACCTGGTTTTCATCTGATGGAGCAATACCTATGACAATCCGGCTATAGATTGCCGGAAAGTTTTGTGGAGTTATGTCTGTCCAATCCATACCGTCAGTCGAACGGTAAATTCCTTTAACAATCGAATTGTTATTTTCGCCGACTGTTCTTTGACTCAATGTTGCGTAGTAAACTCCCTTCGATGTCATTGCAACATCAGTGTAATAGCTGTATGAATTTCCGAATCCACCTAACACCGATTCCCAGGTTGAACCTCCGTTTGTTGTTCTGTATATGCCTCCAAGTGCTGTTGCAACATGAATTATATCATAATTATTTCTGGTATAATCCAATACTATATTCCATATATAATCGAATTGACTATCCCATTGATATGGTTTCGATACCGTTGACATGAATGGTTGCCATGTCTGCCCGTTATCGGTTGATTTGAAAACTCCATTTCCGCTTATACTTGCAGAATTGCCGTAAAATTCACCTGTGCCGTAATACCAGTTGTCTTCCTTCCCTTGTCTTGTATCCTGCACTATACAGGAAACAGAATGCATCTGGTCTGCTGCTGTCGTCTTTACCCAGGTATTGCCATTGTCAGTCGAACGCCACATCCCTCCGGATACTCCCCCGGCAAGTATTATATTTTCATTTCTGACATCTACTGCTAATGCTCTTGTTCTACCACCTATATTTATCGGTCCTCTTCTTGTCCAAATTTCGCTTTGTAGATAATCATAATCTGACTTTAAATTTTTATATGAACCGGGTAGATTCGAAGCGAAAAATAATTCTTTTTGTCTTATGTGGTCAGGTATTTTTCCTGTTGCCGGGTCTCTGTATCTGAGCAAATTCAACTCATCCATGTTCTTCAAAGATAAACCATCTTCATCGTTTATATTGTTTGGAACAATTGAATAATAATTACTTATGTATAATAACATTAATATTATTGAACTGCCGACAGGCAAAATTAACCCGGTAAACAATTTTGATTTCATTATGAGCCCCTAGAATTTATAAATATTTATTTTCTTCTTTCCCTCATCTTGAAAAAGTTCATCAATGGTTGAATATAAGACTCATCCCCGCGAATCTTTACAACATCAACTTTGCTTCTTGCAAACAATTCTTTTAAGCCGGATTGTTTCTCATTCCACCATTTTGAAAAATTATTTCTGACTTCCCTGCTCGATGTATCCAGCCATTTGTACTGACCTGATTCGGCATCCTGTGCATAAACCAAACCAATATCGGGAAGTTCGGTTTCCCGGTAATCATAAATTTGCACCGCAACAGTATCATGCTTCTTACTCGATATTTTGAGTGCGTCTTCGAATCCATTATCAATAAAATCCGAAATTACAAATACTATGCTTCTTTTTTTAATTACATTAATTAAATATCTCAACGCCTGTGATATATCTGTCTTAATATGTATCGGCTTGAATTCAATCAATTCCCTTATTATTCTCAAAATATGTGTTCTGCCTTTTTTCGGTGGAATAAACTTTTCTATATGGTCGCTGAAAAATATTACCCCTATTTTATCATTATTCTGAATTGCAGAAAAAGCAAGTACTGCACAAAGCTCAGTTATTAAATCTTTTTTGAATTGAAGTTTTGTTCCAAAGTTTTCCGATGAACTTACATCGACAAGCAAAATTACTGTAAGCTCCCTTTCTTCCTCGAATATTTTAATAAAAGGATGATTGAATCTCGCAGTAACATTCCAGTCAATTGCACGGATATCATCGCCAAATTGATATTCCCTCACTTCGCTGAATGCCATTCCCCGCCCTTTAAAAGTGCTGTGATATTCACCCGAAAAGATTTGCTTTGATAATCCCCTCGTCCTTATTTCAATTTTTCTTACTTTCTTGATTAGCTCAGTGGCTTCCATTTCATTCCGTTTCTTATGGCACTTCGATTGTGTTTAAAATTTCATTAATTATATCTTCAGTCGTAATATTTTCTGCTTCGGCTTCATAAGTCAAGCCCATCCTGTGTCTCAATACATCATGGCAAATTGCCCTGACATCCTCGGGAATGACATAACCTCTCCTCTTGATGAATGCATAAGCTTTGGATGCAAGTGCAAGATATATTGAAGCTCTCGGTGATGCACCATAAGATAACAACTGCTGAAGTTTTTCAAGCTTAAATTCTTTCGGCTCTCGTGTAGCAAAAACTATATCGAGTATATACTGCTCGATTTTTTCATCCATGTAAATTTCTTTCACTATGTTTCTTGCTTTCATAATATCATCAGGTTTAACTACCGGTTTTACACTTGGATAATCAACGGCTAAGTTTTGCCTCATTATGTCGAGTTCGTCTTTCCTGTTCGGATAATTAATCATTATTTTCAACATAAACCTGTCAACCTGTGCTTCAGGTAATGGATAAGTCCCTTCCTGTTCTAATGGATTCTGCGTAGCAAGTACAAGGAACGGTTCATCTAATTTGTAGGTATTTTCTCCTATTGTTATCTGTCTCTCCTGCATTGCCTCGAGTAATGCACTTTGTACTTTAGACGGAGCTCTGTTGATTTCGTCAGCTAAAATAAAATTCGCAAAAACAGGACCCTTCCTGACAGTAAATTCTTCCTTCTTTTGATTATAAATCATCGTGCCGATTAAATCTGCTGGAAGCAAATCAGGTGTGAATTGTATTCGACTGAATTTTGCATCAATTGTTGAAGCTAATGTTTTAATTGCAAGTGTTTTTGCTAATCCGGGAACACCTTCGAGAAGTAAATGTCCGTTTGATAGCAATCCGATGAGAAGCCTTTCGATCATTGCCTTTTGTCCGACAATGACTTTTCCTATTTCCATAAAAAGAACATCAACAAATGAACTTTCTTTCTGAATCCTTTGATTCAGCTCATTAATATCAACCATTAAAAGAACCCTTTATTAATTTATTAAAATTTTTGTTTTTGCATTTTAACTGCAATTATAACGAAATGTTATTATCAATATTATGTTAGGGTAAAACTATTTCGGTTCGAAATTTATTTTACCCTCATCACTTACACCCCTCTCCCATTTGGAAAAGGGCAGGTTGTAGTGCAACGAAAATCCCGATTCATCGGGAGGGTGTGGCTTTACAATAATTACTCACTCCACTAATTTCTTAAAATCCGGGTCATCCCAGTATTCTTTGAAATCATTATCCTTTTTTGCTTCTTGTTTGTTTTTTGAATTTAATTCAATTGATTTTTTCAATGATTTTAGCATCTCTTCTTTATTTTCTAATAAAGAAAAAGCACAAGCTTTGTTATACCATGCTCTAACAAATTTCGGATATCTTTCAATTGCTTTATCATAACATTGAATTGATTCTTCATAATTTTTTTTAAGGGAATAAATATTTCCTTTCAAATACCAACCATAATAACCTTCAGGTCTTATTTCAATCACTTTGTCAAAACATTTTATTGCCTCTTCGTATCTTTTTAAGCTAATTAGTGCAATACCTTTGTTATGCCATGCCGGGGACCAATTTTTAGATAATTCGGTTGTCTTATCATAATAATAATATGCTTCTTCGTTATTATTTTGACTTGAATATAAAACTCCTAAATCATAATTAACAATCGGGTCGTTTGGGTTTATTCTCATACATTCTTCCAACAAAATCCTTTCGGAAGAAGTATCCGTTTCGATTATTGAGCTCCATAATAAATATTTGAATCTAATTTGTTCATATTGATAATAACTACTATCAATAATATTTATGGCTGTTTTGATTTCTTTTTGTGTTTTGATTAATGCAATTGAATCCGTATTATAAATATTATTTAACCAATCATTAAAAATTATCTGCGATTTGTTTTGCAATGCAGATAACAGCTCCCGTTTCATTGATATTATAATAGGATTTGCTTCACGATTACCCTCGAGTGAACGATAAATTGAAAGTGCTGTTTCTTTCTTTATTTCTTCATCATTATATGCAATCAGGTTCTCTGTTTTTATATAATCTTTAAATCTTTCATAAGCTTTTAATATTGATACATCATTTATTGAAGATAAATCTGTTTCAAATCCTGCTGAATTGATATTTTCAGGTAGTTTAGTTTCCCCCTCGGGTTTATTGAGCAATGCATGATATGTCTCTTTATCAACTTTTGCTATATCCTGTCTCTTATCTCCGACAACTTCGGGCAATTGTTTGTTTTCTGTTTCTTTCGGCACATTCTCATCCAGAAAATGTGATAATTCCAAAAGTGATACTTCGTTATCATTATCTTTATCTGCAAGTCCTTTCAGCCCTTTCAGCATGAAATATGTGAATACTCCTGCTCCACCTCCCCAGTTATCTCCTTCGAGGGAATGCTCTCCCGGCTGGCAGGATAATATCTTTGTTACTCCCTTCCATTCCTGTTTCAATGCAAGTGCTGTGATTTCTGCTCCCTCCCTGCCTCCTGCCAGTTTTCCCGAACGGCAGGCATCTATTATTAATATTACTTTTGATTTGTTTTTAGATATGAGTGTTTCAACGTAATCCTGTAAATATCTTACTCCTATACTTCCACCTGCGGCATAGCAATTTGGAGGGGCGTTATATCCGATAAGAAATCCATTCTGTCTCTCTGTTTTCTTTTCTATATCTCCATGCCCTGCAAAGTATATATATACAACATCACCTTCCTTAGCAGCATCCAGCAGATTGTCCATCGCTTCGAAGAAATTATATGATGTTGCTTTTTCATTCAGCAATAATCTTATGTTATTTGTATCTGCTTTCCCACCTGCTGGTGAAAGCAGGTATTGATAGAATGACATTGCATCCCTATCCGCATATTGAAGTGAAGGCACATTCATATACTTTGATATGCCCATCACCACACCACGAATCTTAGTGCCTGTGCTTTGGGCATTTGCATTATAAAATATAATAACTATAATTACTATTAATGACAAGAAAGCTAAAAGTTTTTTCATAAATTTCAATAAATTTTGTGAAAAGGAATTATGTGAAAATATAAAAAAAAATGAGATTTTGAAAGGAATAATAACTTTGGTTACGGTAAGTTATTAGAAAGAATGATGCTTATCTAATTCTACAATATTCCTTACTAATAATTCGAGTATATTATTCTGATATGATAATATATAAAAATCAGGACAAATATTTCTTAATCAGAAAAGAATCAATAACTTAGTTGTTTTATTTTAGCTTAACCTAACTCAATTTCTTCTATCATTATATATTTCAATTACTTACAAAATAATTTTTATAACATTTTTGTTACCTTTGAAATTTTTACTAATTTTCATTTTTACGATTTGCTTAGTTCTTTTTTCCTTTGAATAATTTGTTATAAAATCAATTCAGTAAAAAAGACCAACTATACAAGCAGAAAAAATATTTAAAAAAATTACGTTTGGTGAAAGATGGCTAAGGTTAAAGGCGAAATTATTATTGACTTCCAGAGATGCAAAGGTTGTGAATTGTGTATTGAATCCTGTCCCGAAGAAACGATTGCACTTTCTTTAAGTATAAATCAAAAAGGATATAAATATGCAACTGTCGTGAATCAATCATGTACTGGGTGTGCCAACTGTGCTTTGGTTTGCCCTGAAGCAATAATCATAGTTTACCGGAAAGTTTTAAAGAAAAATTAAATTAAAAGAAAAAGCTAAAAAAAGAGAAAACATGTGGAGAGATAATGAGTAAAAAGTTAATGAAAGGAAACGAAGCACTCGCTGAGGCAATGATTAGAGCCGGCTGCGATGCTTATTTCGGATATCCTATAACACCTCAATCCGAGGTAATTGAATATTTATCGAGAGAAGCTACTAACAGAACAGGAATGGTTGTTTTACAGGCAGAAAGTGAAGTTGCCGCTATCAATATGATTTATGGTTCTGCCGCATGCGGAAGAAGAGTGATGACCACATCCTCAAGTCCGGGTATCAGTTTAATGCAGGAAGGTTTATCATACATTGCTGCTGCAGAACTTCCTTGCCTTGTCGCTAATATCAACCGTGGAGGTCCCGGTTTAGGAACAATCCAGCCATCACAGGGTGATTATTTCCAGGCGACAAAAGGTGGTGGTCACGGTGATTATCATCTTATCGTATTAGCACCCTCGAGCGTTCAGGAAATGGTTGATTACACAAAACTCGGTTTTGAATTAGCCGAGAAATACAGATGCCCGACTATGCTTCTCGCTGACGGAGCAATCGGACAGATGATGGAAAAGGTTGAACTTTACGAACAAATGCCACGCAAAACCGAATTTCCCGATTGGGCGACAACAGGCAAACCGAAAGATAAAGACAGAAGAATTATTACTTCCTTATTTATTCAACCTGAAAAAATGGAACAAATAAATCTCGGTCTCCAGAGAAAATACAGGGAAATTGAATTGAAGGAAGTTAGGTATCAGACAATTAACACAGAAGATGCCGAATATATTTTCACCGGCTTCGGACTGGGTGCAAGAATCTGCACCAAAGCAATGGAATCCGGCAGGGCTAAGGGCTATAAGATTGGTGTTGTAAGACCTCAAACATTATATCCATTCCCCTATAATTTGTATTACGACCTCTCCAAAAAAGTTAAAGGAATACTCGATGTGGAAATGAACTCCGGTCAGATGGTAGATGATGTTAAGCTCGCAGTTAAAGGTAATACACGTGTTGAATTCTATGGTAGAATGGGTGGCATTATACCCACACCTGATGAAATTCTCGAAAATTTTGAAAAAATGTTTTTAAAGTGAGGAAATAGTAATGGCAGAAGAAGAAAAGGATTTTATTTTTAGTGATATATGTGTTGAAGAAAATCTTGTTTACAGGAAACCCGGTACCTTAACAGAAACCGAACTTCATTACTGTCCGGGTTGCGGTCATGGAGTTGCTCATAAAATTCTAATGGAAGTTGTTGACGAAATGGGTATTCAAAATGAAACAATCGGTGTAGCTCCTGTTGGGTGTTCTGTTTTTGCTTATCACTATCTTAATGTTGATATGCAGGAAGCAGCTCATGGCAGAGCTTGTGCCGTTGCAACTGGAATAAAAAGAGTGCAGCCCGATAAATTTGTTTTCACATACCAGGGTGATGGCGACCTTGCTGCTATTGGAACAGCAGAAACAATTCACGCTGCTAACCGCGGTGAAAATTTCCTGATTGTTTTCATCAATAATGGTGTTTATGGAATGACAAGCGGTCAAATGGCTCCGACTACTTTACCCGGAATGGTAACTACAACCTCTCCTTTCGGCAGGGATGTAAAAACTCAGGGACATCCCCTCAAAATTGCTAATTTGGTTGCAAGTTTACCCGGCGCTGCTTATGTTACTCGTCAGTCAGTTCATAAACCTGCAAATGTACGAAAGACAAAAAAAGCTTTCCAAAAGGCATTTGAATATCAAAAAAAAGGATTGGGTACATGTTTAGTCGAAATAGTTTCAAATTGTCCTTCAAACTGGAAAATGACACCCTTGGAATCCAATAAGTTCGTGGAAGATAAGATGATACCATTTTATCCGCTTGGTGATTTAAAAGTACCGGAGGGCAAATAATATGACACAAGAAGCAATTTTTTCAGGATTTGGCGGTCAGGGTGTTTTGACTATGGGTATGCTCCTTGGATATGCGGGAATCATTGAAGATAAAGAAGTTACCTGGATGCCTTCTTATGGTCCCGAGATGAGAGGCGGTACGGCAAATTGTATTACAATTATTTCCGATACCTCCATAAGTTCCCCAATTATCTCGACTTTCGACACTGTGATGGCTCTCAACCAACCCTCTGTCGATAAATTTGAAGAAAAAGTTAAAAAGGGAGGCAATATTATTTATGATAGTACGAATATATTAACGGTTCCAACGAGAAAAGATATAAATATTTATGCCGTACCAGGCAGCGAGACCGCTGTCAGGTTGAAAAATTCTAAGGTGCTGAACATGATTATGCTTGGTTCTTTTCTGAAAGTGAATCCTATCGTTAAGGTGGAAACTATATGGAAAGCCTTAGAACAAGTACTCCCAGAACGGTATCATCATCTTATTCCGTTGAACCAGGAGGCCTTCAATACCGGCATGGAGCTGATTGCAAAATAATGGTAAAGAAATGGCAGTTACAACAAAGTCCCCCTCCCCCAAGGGGGATTTTTTTTTTCCAAATTATACTGATATTGATTTTTTCATTGCACGTGAAAATAAATTCCAACAAGTTTTATAATAAAAAATTAAACCATCCTACTCCAAAACTTCTTATTTTTGTATATTAATATTTTGTAAAAATGAAATTGAAAATAAAAAAAGCTCATTTATAATATACAAAATCTAAAGTGCCATTAATTAATCAAAAAAATAAGGGAAACCTTTAGGAATAATCTATGAATTCTGAGATATGGACTATTATTGCTGCAACCGGCAGCTATATACCATCGAATGTTGTTAAAAATGAAGATTTTCTCAAAAATGAATTTTATGATTCTAATGGAAAGAAAATTGCTAATAACCCCGATACTATTAATAAATTTGAAGAAATTACCGGGATTAAGGAACGCAGATGGGCAGATGACAATCTCGTCACTTCCGACATCGCATTTTTTGCCGCAGAACAAGCTTTTAATTCATCTGCAATTGATAAGGAAACTATTGATTACATAATCGTTGCTCATAATTTCGGTGATGTTAGATTCGACAATCGCAGGTCTGACCTTGTACCAAGTCTTGCTGCAAGAGTAAAAGCGCGGCTCGGTATCAAAAATCCTTACACTGTTGCTTATGACCTTCCTTTCGGTTGCCCCGGTTGGCTTCAGGCAGTCATGCAGGCAGACTTCTATATCAAATCGGGCGTTGCTAAAAGAGCTTTGGTTATTGGTGCCGAAATTCTGTCACGTGTGTCCGACCCTCACGACCGCGACAGCATGATTTATGCAGACGGTGCCGGTGCAGTAATTTTCGATGGGATTCGCAGTAATACTCCGATTGGTATCCTCTCGCAAATTTCCCGCTCAGACACAATTGCTCATAGCCGTATGCTCTGGATGGATAAATCCTTTAATCCTGATTATCCCAATGAACAATTATTCCTCAAAATGCAGGGGCATAATCTTTATAAATATGCACTTCAAATTGTTCCGGGACTTGTAAAAGAAAGTCTCGATAAAGCCGGTGTCAACCTTACTGATATTAAAAAAGTTTTCATCCATCAGGCAAACAACAAAATGGATGAAGAAATTCTTAAGCGGCTCTTCGACTTGTACGGAATAAATAACATGAAACAGGTCCATATTGATAACGTTATGCCGATGACTATTTCCTGGTTGGGGAACAGTTCTGTCGCAACACTTCCCACCCTCCTGGATTTGATGCTCAAAAATAAAATCCAGGACCACATAGTCAACAAAGGTGATACTGCTGTCCTCGCTTCTGTTGGAGCAGGCATGAATGTCAATGCAATGGTTTACAAATTTTAATGCCCTGTTATTAATCAGTATTGGCTTTGGTTTTCATACAACACTACCATGCAAATCATACTCCTCCGCTTTATCAATTTTTACATTGACAAATGTTCCCATTTCAATTTCTGTGTTGCTTTGTACATAAACTGCATTATCAATATCGGGTGCATCATGCTGAGTCCTTCCAATATATTCATCAGGTGAGACTTTTTCATCTATTACTACTTGAATTGTACTTCCGATTTTAATTTGATTCTTCTTCATTGAAATTGACTGCTGCAATTCCATCAGCAAATTCCGTCTTTCCTCTTTTACTTTCTCCGGGATTTTATCTCCCAACGGAAATGCAGGTGTCCCTTCTTCTGCAGAATACGTGAATACACCAACCCGGTCAAGCTGAACATCTCTGAGGAAATTTGATAGTTCTGTAAAATCATTCTTTGTTTCTCCGGGATAGCCGACAATAAATGTACTGCGAATTGCAACCCCAGGAACTGTTTTCCTGATTTTTTCAATCATTGTCTCTAACTGCAATCTGTTCGTTTCCCTTTTCATTGATTTAAGAATATTCTGAGATACATGCTGAAAAGGAATATCAACATATTTACAAATATTATCTCTTTCAGCCATAACTCTGAGTATATCATCGGGAAAACCTTTCGGAAAAGCATACATCAGCCGAATCCATTCCAATCCCTTAATATCGCTTAATGAACTGAGCAAATCAGCCAGCATCCTCTGCCCTGTCAGGTCAATTCCATAATAAGTTGTGTCTTGTGCAATCAAAATTAATTCCTTCACACCTTTTTCCACCAAACCCTCCGTCTCCCTTATTAGCAATTCCATCGGTTTGGAAACATAGCTCCCTTTAATCAGCGGTATTGCACAAAATGAGCATGTATGATTACATCCATCAGCAATTTTCAAATAGGCATAATGCTTTGGCGTGAGCAATTCCCTCTCTCCTAAAAGTTCCGTCATGGGATTTTGTACCAATGCTTTCAGTATATCTTCATTTGAATTTAATCCGAAAATATGGTCAACATAAGGAAGTTGTGTTCTCAGTTCATCGGCATAGCGTTCTGCAAGACATCCAAAGACAATAAGAGATTTCAGCTTTTTCCTTCTCCTCAATTCCGATGCCTCCTGTATGAGTTGTATATTCTCTTCCTTTGCCGGCTTTATAAATCCGCAAGTGTTAATAATGAGAGCATCCGCTTCCTCAGGATTTTGTACATAATTCAGTTCATTCCCCTTCAGCCGGGCAATCAGGTATTCCGAATCCACCACATTCTTACTGCATCCAAGCGTAAGTATTGAAAACGATTTTATATTGTTTGTTGGTTTATTAGACATAAATTATTATTTTTAAAATTTCAAATACCTATGAAATATAATCCGGGAGCAAGCAAAGAAGTATTAATTCTCATTATATAAAATCATTTTTTGTAAATTAAAATATAATTCCAAAAATACCAATCCGGCTATAAGATAGCAAATAAATCCTGTCCAAAATGTAACTGAAATACTCGTAGCCAGGGCAATAACGACAGCAAGAACAGAAGCCATCACCGATGTCGCACCGTTAATTCCCCATAGCCATGGTGTAATTATTCTTAGATGCTCAGATGCCAATTTCATTCCAATTGGGAAAGCAATACCCATAAATAGCCCAAGTGGAAACAGTATGACGATGGAAATGAAAATCCTTAAGGGTGTTGTATCGCTTTGATAATTTAAAATGATACCCGGTGTTAATAATCCGAATATGAAAAGAATAGCAAGGAGCAATGAAAAACTTAATATAGTTATTGCTTTATTTTCGAGTAATTTGATTCTTTGAGTCAGAAAGCTGCCCATACCGGTCGAGAGCAACAATGCAAACAAAACTACAGATAATCCGTAAACCGGATGCCCTAGGAAAATTATCAGTCTCTGCATTTGGGAAATTTCAATGAACATGAATCCCATCCCTATAGAAGCAAAATAAATAAAATATGGAATTGCATCTCTTAGTTTCATCTTTTGTCGCCAATTTTCAACCCTGTTTTGTTCTGCATCTTTAATTAATGAAAAAGTCTTAGCGGAATAAATTGTTCTATTTGTGTACTTTTGAGAAATATACAAAGGGACAATAATACAAAATAATGTTAGAGTAGTAACAATAAAAAATAGTACGACCAACAGTTTAACAGCTGCTTGATTATGATTTCTATTATGTTTTGCTTGAAAATTTAAAAAATTTTTGATTTTTAATAACTGAAAGAAAAAAGGGCTGTCGTCGGTAGGTGGCGACAGGTTTAGTTCATATAAATTATAAAAATTTTCTAAATCATTATTAGTTACCATGACAGCCAGGATACTATCCGATACATGTCTTGGACTAAAAACTATGTCAAAATTCATGGTTCTGGCTACATTTTCAATCGAATTAATTTCATTTTCAGAAAATGGTTTTTTACTGATTAAAATAGTTCCGATACCGGAAAAACGATTTTCGGGAGCATAATTGTAATTATTAGCTGCTATTATAATATGTTCTTTTGGCAATTTCACACCGGAATTTTTAAGCGTTGCTACTGCTAATGAAACTAACCGGTACATTTCACCATAATTCTGATTCGAATACCATCTTGAAAAGGATATCATCCCACTGTCTGACAAATGATTATAGAAAGAATTCCATGCCTGTGTTGTGTAAAGTGAATTTTCTGCAAGAACAAATGAACCCGCAGCGGTGGCAGCCCAGGTGTCTATAAGTGAAACCTGGATTATATCAAATTTCTCCTTACTTCTTGCGATATAGCTTCTGGCTTCATCATTGATAAAACTAACTTTGGGATGTCTGTCTAAATGCCCGGTGAAATCGCCATATTGATTATTTACTGCTTTTATTATGTTTTCATTTATTTCGACTGCTAAAATTGATTTTTGATTAAAAACGAGTGCAGAAAGTATGTCTCTTCCTCCTCCGACACCAATTACTAAAATTTTAGAACCTGTCCTTATATAATGGGCAAGATTAGTCACGTCATATTTCAAATAATCGATATCTTTTAAATCTCCCCTAAATTTAGTAAGTACTGTCGAAGCACTTCCGTCAATATTTAATTCAAGCCACTTTGATTTAATATCGCTGGGAAATGTATTGCTAAAACCCCAACCTTGTGGTTGTCGCTCATTAATAGTATCCCCAAATACTGCAATTCGCGAAAAAGAATTCCATTTTTGGTATAGTGGACGCACCTCCTGAATACCTTTTACCCAGGGCATAGTAATTAACGGCTTTTGTTTTTCCTGAAGTATTGTATTCAAAATAATGAAAATTAAAATAAGGATACAATAAGAAAATATAGCATAGAATAGTTTCTTACTTTCTAATATTTTTTTCCGGTCAGAATTGTAAAGACTTAAATTGTCATTAATTTTATCTTCTGATAATTCGTCCTCAATTATAATATTATTAAATTGTTCCCTGCGATAATCAAACCAAAAGAATAATGCCCCAACAGAAGCGATAATTGATATTATTAGCATTGTAGTTGGACCATCTGTAAACTTTAAAATATAAATTAAAAGGATACATCCAAGTGCCGAACCCGAAAGGTCAGCAGCATACAAGCTGCCTATTTTACCGGGATACCTTGTCAGGGCTATGCTCACACAAATTCCACTGAAAATAAATGGTATGGAAATTATAGTATAACTTAATCCCAATGCAAATATACTTGTCAAAGACCATGAATTCGGGAAAGGAATCACAAGCATTGTAAACATACTGAAAACCATAGTAACCGAAAATAGAAATGAACCGAGAGAAAGGTGGTATTTTGATTTTTCAATTTTAAAATATCCCGGGAAAATATATACGATGATTGCTCCGACTGACATTCCGAACATTGCAACCGATATAGCCATAAAAGCAAGATGATACCACATTATAACACTAAAAAACCGGGTCAACAGAATTTCATACATTAAAGTAGAAAGTGTTATAAGAAATAAACCGGAATAGGTGTTGATTTTGACTGAAGTCGGTTTGCTATTCACATATTTCCCTATAAAAATGCTAAATCCAATTCTTCAAGACACAGCTGCTTTAAATTATTTCTAATTTTAATAATAACAAAATTAAGAAGTTTTACTCATGGTATCAAAACGATTTATTGATATAGAGACAGAACAATGTTCTGTCCTTATGAAATCAGGAATTCCGAATCCACCACATTTTTACTGCACCCAAGCGTAAGTATTGAAAATGATTTTATATTGTTTGACATTGTTAAATAAATTTTGAATTTTGAATTTTGAATTAAGGAGTTTTCAATTTAATCTCAATAATTTCATCAATAACTTTAACAAATTTTTTCATTTTCTTATAATACAACTGGACCTCATCTTTTACAACAATAGTAAAATCGTGATAGTCAACTGCAGTTCTTTTTCTGAAGGAAAGATTTAAAATATCAGCTATCTCTTTATCTATTATTCCACTATGAATATAATCTTTATTAAATTTCCCGATTAATTGACTATGTTTAGATGAAGAAAAATCTTCAATTAACATCAAGGCAGTAATAATATTGAATCCGGCATAGTAAATCCTGTTCATTGCAGTAGCAAGAAAATTATTTTTAATATGAGAATCAATCTCATCTAAAATTTTTTTTGCTTTTTCCCTTTTGTAATTAACAAGGTTTAATTTATCTTCTTGTTTCATACAATTTGACCTGTGTTAATTACTTCCTGTATGTATGGATGGAAAGAATATTTCTTGAAATCAGCTTTTGAAATGAATTGAGGATCAAAAACAATGTTATTATCAATACCCAATTCAATAATAATTTTGGAGTATTGGTATTCTTTTTTCCAGTCAAGGTTTTTTGTTGTTACCAATACCAAATCAAAGTCAGAATCTTTATTGTTTTTCGAAATTCTTGAGCCATAGCAATATATATCCTCAACCGAATTTTTAAATTGGCTGTTCAGGATTTGTTTAATTTTGGTAACCAACTTAAAATCGTCAATTTCCAAAGTCCTTATTTTATTATTATTTCTCATATATGCAAAATTAAGAAGTTTTATTTAAGGTATCCAAAATTTATTTGTAGGGATAGAACATTGTTTTGTCCCAACGCGATAAGGAATTCCGAATCCACCACATTTTTACTGCACCCAAGCGTAAGTATGGAAAACGATTTTATGTTGTTTGTCATAGATTATTAATCAATTTTCAAAGATGCTATTGACGGATGAAATGGAGTATGCTTTGAAAAAGTTTTTCATTCTTTAATAAATTTCTTTACTTCATTTCCAATACGAATGAAATATAATCCGGGAGCAAGAGAAGAAGTATTTATTTCTGTTCTTGTACCATGTAATTCACCGTATAATACTTTTATTCCGAGAAGATTTATTATTTCAAATTTGGAATTATTATCATTTTTTAGTTTAATAACCAATAAATCAGAAAAATTATTTTGATAAATGCTAATAAATTCAGACTCTGAAACTATTTGATTATCTACTGATAATAATTTATCAATATCAGCTCTAAAAAGGCCATCATAAGCTGTACCTGCAAAAATTGTATTTCCTTTAATTGCTATATTTAAAACCTCTAAACTTGTCAATCCATCATTTTTTGGCAACCACGAGTTACAGTTATCTGTTGATAAAAATACACCCCTCCCATTATAGAAAAATTCCATATAACTACGGGTTGAAATAAATACATTGTCGTTACTTTTTCCTATTGATGAAATAAATAGGTCCGATATGCCATTATTCATTAAAGTCCAGTTATCTCCATTATCTGTTGATAGAAAAACACCTCCAATCAAATCAAGAAAAACATCTGTATAAAAACCAGCATAAATATTATCACCATTTATACATATTGAATAAACATCCTTGTAAATTAATCCTTCATTTTTTGGTTCCCACGTATTACCTTTATCTGTTGATATGAAAATACCATCACGGTCTGTACCAACAAATATATTTTTACCATCACTAGTAACAGTATGTGCGAAACCTGTGGTTAAACCATTATTTGAAGCATGCCATGAATTACCATCATCAGTTGAAATATATATACCTGCTCCCCAAGTACATGCGATAATATTATTATCACAAATTGCCAATGAATTTATACTGGCTGTGGGTAAACCATTATTCCTATTTTCCCAGTAATTTCCATAATCAGATGAATAATATACGCCCCTAAATTCACCACCTGTAAAAATTTTATTTCCATTAACTGCAATTGTAAATACCCATAAATCAGCTAATCCATTATTTTTTTCAATCCATGTATTTCCGTTATCAGTAGAAGAATTAATACCACTTGACGTACCAATAAAAATTTTATCATCACAAAATGCAATCGGATTAACTCCTAAACCTTTTATACCTTTATTTTTAATTTTCCAAGTTTCTCCATAATCAGATGAAAAATATATCCCTATTTTGCTACCTGTGAAAATATTTTCTCCATTGATAACAATTGTGGAAATAAATAATAATAGATTCTCAGAAGTTTTTAATATCCAGGAATTCCCAAAGTCAGTGGACATATATATTCCATCTCCATTTGTACTTGCAAAAAGATTTTTTTCATCATAAGCAATAGTAATAACACTTTTATGTATGCCAGTGCTCTTCTTTGTCCATGTATTACCATCATCTGTAGAGAGAAAAATTCCCTCCCAACAACCAATAAAAATATTACTATCTATGATTATTATTGAATTTATATCATCGTCTGGTAATCCTTTGGTTTTATCTAACCAAGAATTACCGTAATCAGATGATGTATATAAACCGCGAGATCCACCTATAAAAATTTTATTACCACTTATCGCGACTGAATTTACTGTTTGAGGACTTTTACAAATTTCATTAGATTCTTTCCAAGAATTCCCCATATCTGATGACAAATATATATTCCATGCAGATGATTCTAAACTAACGACTATAAGACTATCATTAATTGTAATAGAAGTAATATTATTATATGTATCTGGTAATCCTTTATTCTTAGGTATCCAGCTATTACCATTATCAGTTGATAGATATACTCCATCAAAATAAGTACCGATAAAAATATTATTACCCTTAACAGCAATTGAACTTATTTTTTGGATAGGTATTCCATTGTTTTTCTCTACCCAAGTATTCCCATTGTCACTTGATAGGGAAGTACCTTTATTTGTCCCCGCAAAAATCAAACTATCCTTCTTAGCAAGACATCGGACACCACCTCCTTCCAATCCATTATTACAATCTTCCCATTGAGAAAAAATCAAGTTTAAATTGATGGCCATGATAACAAAAAATAAAATTGTCTTTTTCATTTTAAAACATTAATTATTTTGACACCTTTTTAATAATAATGACACATGATTAGCTAAAAGGTCTCAAAATTTGTTAAAAACTTCTTTATAGTAAGACAACTTATTCATCTCAGGTTTTTGCAGTGATGTAATATATATCCACAATTCAAAATTTAAAATTCAAAATTCAAAATTTTTATATCTCACACCACCCTGATCCCATACTCCAAAATTTCAGCTACGAATGGATTGCTTGTGTTGAAATCTTCAGGTAAAAAGTTAACAAATATAATATAATGAAATAAGAATAAAAAAAATTCAAGTAACTATAACCCCATGTTTTAACATGGGGACGATGAGGATAATACACCCTACCCTGTCGCCCCCCAACATAAAAGTTGGGGTTATTCAAAATCATCATAATCACACAAATCAAACAAATTATGGTTTGGACATTTTGCCATTTAATATAACCACAATTCAAAACTTAGCACTCAACACTCAAACTTAAAATAAAAACCATTTTAAAACCATTTTCTTTTTATATCATTCCTTCCGGCTTACCTTTGCCCCGCTCGTTCTTTGAAATTCCGGGATGAATAGCCACTATCTTCAGATAGTGGAGTTTGGTTTCCAGCACCACACGACTTTAGTCACTTAATGTCACAACCGATAGGACATCAATAGGACAAAATGAGACAAAACAGGACAAAATAAGACAAAAATTCCTTGTATGTAATATTCTAACTCCTTTCAAATCAATTTTATTTCCGGAGAGTAATGCAAAAATAAATAAAGTGAGGCAAATAGTGACAAAACGTGACATTTCCAAAAAACTCTCTGCGAAATTCTGTGTGAAACTCAGCGTAATCCTGTGAAATATTAGTGTTTATACGGACATCTTGATATGTTACCAAATCAAGAACAAAATCATAATGATAAAAACAATTCAGAATTTAGCATTCAGAACTCAGAATTTTTTTAATCCAATTGCTAATCTTAAATTTATTTTTTTTTACAAAGACATATTACTTAAAATAGAATTAGCGGAGGAATAATTGAAATCTATCAGGAACTTTTCATTCGACACAAAATGCGTTCATGCAGGAACTAAGGAAGACCAATACGGCTCAGTAATCACACCGATTTACCAGGTGTCAACTTTCAAATTCAAAAATGCAGCTCATGGTGCTCGGCTCTTTTCTGGTGAGGAAGACGGGTATATTTACACTCGTATGCGTAACCCCACTATCGAAGCTCTCGAGGACAGCATTGCAATTCTCGAAGGTGGTGCAAAAGCCCTTGCCTGTTCCAGCGGTATGGCTGCATCTCACACTCTCATCGCAACATTATTAAATAACGGCGACCATGTGATTTGCAGTGAATCTGTTTATGGACCTACCCTGACTCTTCTTCAAAATATAATGTCACGCTTCGGAATAGAATCTACTTTCGTTGACACTTCGAATTCTGAAAACGTAAAAAATGCCCTGAAACCCAATACCAAGCTTGTTTTTGTCGAAACTCCCGGCAATCCCACTTTAGTAATTTCCGATTTACAGCAAATTGCGGATTTAGCTCATAACCACAGGGCAAAATTGGCTGTTGACAATACTTTTATGAGTCCCGTTTTGCAGAATCCATTCAAATTCGGAGCGGATTATATCATTCACAGTTTAACGAAATTTCTGAATGGTCATGCAGATGTTGTCGGTGGAGTAATAGTATTGAAGGAGCAGAGTGATTTTGAAAAGTTCCGAAAAAGTTTGAATCAATTCGGTGGTGTTCTCGAACCGTTCAATTCATTCCTTGTTCATCGTGGTATCAAAACCCTGAAAATCAGGATGGAAAGGCATTGTCAGAATGCACAAAAAATTGCAGAATACCTTGAATCGCATAAACAAGTTGAGTGGGTGAGTTTTCCCGGTCTGCCAAGCCATCCTCAATATGAACTTGCCAAAAAGCAGATGTATGGTCCGGGTGGAATGATTTCATTCGAACTGAAAAATGGCTTGGAAGCAGGAAAAATTCTGATGGACAATGTTCGTATTTGGCAGCTTGCTGTTTCGCTTGGTGGTGTGGAATCGTTAATACAGCATCCGGCTTCGATGACTCACGCAAGCATGGGCAAGGAAGCCCGCGAAAAAGCAAGTATCACCGACGGCTTGGTTCGTCTGTCAATAGGAATTGAAGATGCCGGTGAATTAATCGAAGGACTCGAAGAAGGTTTCAGTAAAATTTAATAGAAATGATTTTATCAAAATGTAGGGACACAGCATTCTGTGTCCCCAAAAGTAACAAATAGTTTAACATTACAAAAAAAAATTTAATTCAATTTATTCTTAGGTAAAATATTTTCAGCTTTCAGCTTTTCGTATTTTTCTGTGATTTCAATCAGGATTTTATTTCTGACAATATCCTTTCTCGTGAATTCGAATAAGCCCACTCCGTCAATTCCTTTTGCAATGTATTCGACAAAGAAAGGAAATGCAACGTGATTAGCATTAATATCATATTGATGAACATCACCTGAGATAAGCACCTTGCTATTCACTCCCATTCTGGTTATGAAAAGCATTATTTGCCTAATGTCTGCGTTTTGTGCCTCGTCCAGAATCATTAACGCATTATCGAATGTTGCTCCACGCATATAGGCAAGAGGTCTGAACTCGACTACTTCCTGTTCGATTAGCTTTTCAAGATTTTGCTTTTTAATCATTTTCAGCATTGAAATTTTAAAGCTCTCATAATGCGGGTCGATCTTCTGCTCGATGTTCCCCGGCAATGCACCAAGCTTTTCACCTGCTTCCTGAATCGGTTTTGTGAATATTATTTTCTCGAAGTGATTCTCTCTCAAGCTGCGAATAGCGTAATACGAATCTATGAAAGTCTTGCTCGTCCCGGCAGGCCCGGTAATGATAATAACATCATGGTTATCAATCAGGCTTATGAGTTCTATTTGCCTTTCTCTTAATGTAATGTTGTCGAGGGCATTCGAGGGGATATGTCTCTTTTGCTGTTCCTGGTGCGAAAATGAATCTATATGTATCTGTACAGTCCTGTGATTCTTTCTTCTTTTTCCCATATCAACCGATATTATTTAACAAATCCGTAAATTATTAATCGTGAAGTTCCTCGAGCCATTTCACCAGCTTGAATCCCTTGTCTGTACTTTGCAAAATGGCTTTTCCCATCAATACATTATCTTCGGAATCATAGCCGGTGATATTTACCTCCAAGAAGTCCGGCTCTATAAATTGGGTGAATTCATCAATCCATGCTGTTGAAGTAAAATCCTTTTCTCCACTGGAATATGCAGTATCACTTGTAAAAATCTCACCGTCTGTATTTCCATCCTTCAATTTAATGATATAGCAGGCATCATCCGATTTGATAAACTTATCACCTGTCCACCTGAAAATCCTGAATGAGACAGGACTGACATCAGATATTGCGTAATTTGTAACAAGCTCAATCTTGCCATCCTTATCAATATCACCTGCAATCTGTAATTCCTCGATACCCCAATCGGCATAGCAGAACTCATATTCTATGTTCTTATCTTCCCACAGGATTTTCCTTTTATTCTTAATTTTCTGATAAACGACAAGATGATAGTATGAACCGTTATCGTCAGTGCGATGCTTTTTCAGGAAAATATTTTCTTTGACTCCGTCTTTATCGAGGTCAACATTGATGACTTTATTGAAATCTTCTTGTGCGTAATTTGAATTTAAAGATAGTAATACAACGGAGGTAAAAAATAATAAATGTATTAATAAGTTCTTATTCATGCTGCCTTAAAATATCAAACAACAATACAAATATATACAATTTTTTAAATTTGTTCAAAGTTTTTTCTGTCCCTGATTATTAAATTTGCTAATTATTTATATAAATTTTATAATATTGTTGTATGTCGAAAGATAAATATACGGTAACACAAGCAATAAGAGAATTGAAAGCAAAAAACATCAGCTTTTCTCCTTTCATATTCAATTATGAAGATAAAGGTGGAACTGCTCATACTGCAAAAGTGTTGAATGTGCCTGAACATTCAGTAATCAAGACACTTATTATGGAAGATGACATAGGAAGAGGATTAATTGTGCTTATGCACGGAGATATGGAGGTTTCAACGAAAGAGCTTGCGAGATTTCTGAATGTTAAGACTGTGACTCCATGCTCTGCAGAAAAAGCATTCCTTCTTACGAGATATGAATTCGGAGGAACAAGCCCTTTCGGAACAAAAGAAAAACTTCCGGTTTATGTAGAATCCTCAATTTTCAATTTGGAGAAGATTTATATAAATGGAGGAAAAAGGGGATTTATAATTCAAATTTCCCCGGGTGATTTGAGAACAGCATTGAATCCGATTAAGGTGAATGTTGGTATTACAAAATGAATTATTTTTGTTAAATTCATATTATCATTTTTTTGGGAGTAATAAGATGAGATTTATAATTTTGATAGTTGGAATATTGTGTTTGTCCTCTTTAAATTTATATTGTTTTACTTTATTTCCTGCTGATAAAGAAAGACCCGATTATATTTTAGGCTTAAATTTTGGACTTCTCATTAATGATGATTCTGGTTATGAAAGATTATTTAAGTCTAATGGATATGGTTATAAAAGATATGGTGTTTTATATAATCTGGGAATTGGTTTTCATTCAAATATTGAATATAATTCGAATCACTATTTTGGTTTAGAAATTTCTTTATTTATAGGAAACGGATATGCTCAAAGAGATAGTTTTATATTAGAATATCCAACTAATATTTTTAATTTCTTTATCTTAAGTTATTATTATAAAATAAAAGTATTTGATAAATTAGAAATAGCCCCAGTAATAAAAGGTGGATTAAGTTTAGGTGGCTTATTTATAAGAAATAATTCTGCAAAGGATAGTATCAGTTTTGAAGAAATTCACAATAAAAATATAATAAATTCAGAAGAATTAGTTCTTAATTCAGGTTTTGGATTTATTGGCTTAAGTATTTTTTTTAAAGGTGATGCATGCATAGATATTGGATATTTATTTATGTCATCTTCGTGGGATTTTTCAGGTTATAAATTATCTGATATGCCCGACTATTTAATCAAGGGTTTATTCCTAAATTTAAATCTCAGGGCACCACTTTAATTATTAAGAATAATTTCAATGAACCTAAAACTAATAAATTTTGTTTCACGGCGTTTCTCAATGTCTGCAAAAAGGCAGAGATTTCTGAACTTTGCACGCATGGTTGCTCTTATCAGTGTCATGCTGGGAAGTCTTTCTCTCATCGTTTCTTTATCTGTTTTGGATGGCTTTGAAACTATGCTCAAAGAGAATGCAGTGAAGTTTACATCACATATCACATTGAGAGCTTTCGACAGCAAGCCAATCGAAAATTATGATTCGGTGAGAAATGTTGTAAAGACAACTTTCCATCAAGTTAAGGCAATTGCTCCAATAATCGAGAGAGAGGGACTGATTCGTTCGAAAACTTTTGTGGAAGGCGTGTTGATTAAAGGCACATCAGAAAAATATGATATTACAAATGTCAAAAATAATATTGTTCAGGGAAAATTTCATTTCTCAAATTCAAATGCGAATGAACTAATAATCGGGAAACGTTTAGCGACAAAACTATCGGCAATGCCCGGAGATTCTCTTGTTTTATACACTATGAAATCGGGAAGCATTGATAACATGAGTTTTCCTGAAATTGAAAAATTCAGGGTGATTGGAATTTACGAAACGGGAATGGCTCAGTATGATGATATATATGTCTATATCCCCTTTGAAAAAGCATCTGAGTTTTTTCGTCTTCCACCAAACTCTGCATCATCATTTGATATAATGTTAAAAAATATAAATGATGCACCACAAGTGAGCAGACAGCTTGATTCATACCTCGGATTCCCGTTCTATTCTTTTACAGTGTTTGAATTGCACAAAGCAATTTTCACATGGATTGAATATCAGAAAGCACCAATCCCTATTGTACTGGGTCTTATCAGCATTGTGGCTGTTCTAAATATCATCACTATTCTTTTAATAGTTGTCGTTGAAAAGACACATTCAATTGGAATACTCAGAGCATTAGGAATGAATAACAAAAGCATCCTCTCAATTTTTATCGTGCAGGGAACATTAATCGGATTTGCGGGAACCCTGATTGGCTGCGGTATAGGACTTGCTTTCTGTATTATACAACAGACATTAGGAATAATCCGGCTGAACGGAGAAATATATTTTCTGGATGTTCTGCCCGTGCAAATTTCATTCTGGCATTATGCAGTAGTTATAGGAATGTCAGTGGCTTTGTCATTTCTTGCAACGGTAGTACCATCATTCATTGCATTGAAAGTAACACCCGTCAGGGCTATAAGGTATAAATAGAATGTTTAAGGTCACAAATTGCGACCTTAAAGAGATTTAACCATAGGGTTAACCCTATGGTTAAGAATATAAAAAACAAGAACTTACAAACTTGAGGTCACAATTTGTGATAAGCAATAGAAAGATTTTGTATATTAGAAATATTATTGATAAATGATTTCAATAAACAATACAAATGACAAAAAAATTACTACCAAAACCTCGAAACCTTGACCTGTCCTTGAGAGAGGAGAATCTAATTAATCAAATCCACATGATACGTGGAGAGAAAGTAATGCTTGATTTTGACCTTGCTATGCTCTATGGAGTTGAAACAAGAGTATTGAAGCAAGCTGTCAAAAGAAACATAAAAAGATTCCCTAAAGATTTTATGTATATCCTTACAAAACAAGAATTTACAAACTTGACATCACAATTTGTGATGTCAAGTTATGGTGGTCTTAGACATTTACCATATGCCTTCACTGAGCAAGGCGTGGCAATGCTATCGAGTGTTTTGAAAAGCGATAAAGCTGTGGAAGTGAATATTGCAATAATGAGAACCTTTGTTCAACTGCGAAAATACGCTTTTATTCATAAGGAAATATTCGACAGGTTAGACACTTTGGAATCGAGCTTTGAATCGTTAAAAGATTTAGTTGTAAAGCTAATCATACAGGAAGAAAAACCAAAGCGGAGGATTGGTTTTACTGCGGATGTTAAGTAATAAATAATTAAATAATGTTTTTCAATTTATTATTAGGTACATCATGAAACTCATTCTTATCTTCTTATTTCTTCTCTCATTCAGCATTTTTGCTAATGCAAAAACGATTAGCTCTACCAAAGTAGGTGGGGAGTGGAATAATCCCAAAACATGGGTGAAAGGAATAGTGCCGACTGAAAATGATAATGCAATTATCAAAGGAAAGGTTGTAATCAAGCAAGCTGATACTGTCCATAAGATTACAATTCAGAAAAAGGCAAAGCTTGTGGTTGACAATACTGAAAAAACAAGCTTTCTTGTTGAGACTATTGTAAAGATTTCAGGTAAGCTGCAAATCATAGACGTAGGTCATTTGAGAATTTGGGAAGATATTAAAAAAACAAAGACCGGAGAAATTGACAATAGAGCGGTAATTGAAGTTGGAAAGTAATTAATTACATTTACGATAGTTATTTTTTGGAAAAAATTTTCAATTTTCAATTTTGCAATTTTCAATAAATTTTCAATTTTTTATTGTTGAAAAGAAAAATTTCCATCATTAAAAAAAAATGAACCAATCTATAAGGGATTATTAGATATTTTAAATTTATCATTTAATATTAATTGAAAATTATAAATTTTAAATTAAAATTTTCTAATACAATAACGACTTTGCTGAGTACTAAAATTTATTTTTAAAGAAAGATTGGCGTCTAATATTCACCATTGTTGATAATTACTCATAAATTTGTTTGATGATAATATGCACTTGTTTGGCTATATAAAAGCATTAATTCTGTATTCATTATTATTATATTAATATTGAAAATTTATTTATCAGTTAAGCAGTATATTTAAAATAACTTACATTAGACCATCAAATTTTTCTCTAATATATAATTAATGTTAGTTTTCTAAGTAAATGCTCATAAACAGCCACCGTTCTTTGTGGCACAAGCATTGTAAACCATAAGTCAGAACCGCAGATTAAACTGATTAAATGATTACGCGGATTTGGATAAAAATTAAATTGAAAATTGAAAATTAATAATTGAAAATTTTTTGGTAGATGGATTCTCAGGGAAAAAAATATTACGGAATTGATGCTAAGACAGACGAGAAAGCTGTCGTCGAAGCATTGCTCCATGATAAACAGCTTTTCGAGAATCCTGAACTAATCAGAAAAGTTGCATTTAATTTCTCTGAGGTATTTCCTGCCGAGCTTTTTGACGTAACGGGGGAAATACTCGATTTTATAAAAAGCATGGATGCTCAGGTCAGAATGGATTCTCAAACTAAAGAGGTGAAAGGTGCTTAAGGAGATTTACACAGCGGCAATGGGTATGATTCCGCAGCAGACAAAGCTTGAGGTTACTGCGAATAACATCGCAAATGCCAATACAACAGGTTTCAAAAGGGAAGCGGTGTTCGAAAGAAACCTGATTGACGCAAAGCAGAATCTGAATAATGTTCCCGGTGACGTTGAACAGGATGATCCGCCAACGGGGACTTATGTAGATTTTTCCCGGGGCAACTTTAACCAGACCGATAACCCGCTGGACCTTGCAATCGAGAATCAGAACGGATTTTTTGTTCTTCAGGATGAAGCCGGAAATTCGTTCTATTCCAAGGCGGGACATTTCAAGCTTTCTACGGATGGAACGGTTCAAGCCATGGACGGCAAAAGCTTGATGGGATTGAACGGGTATTTATCCGTAAGCGGTGAATTTATGAAAAATGAGTCCGGGGTGAACAACTCGAATGCGATGAATCTCAGGATTGCAGAAAACGGTGATGTATTCATTAACGATTTGAATATCGGAACTGTCCAGGTAGCTGGAATTGATAATCTCGAAACTCTGAAGAAAGTGTCTGACAACGCATTTGTTGCAGCTGAGGACACAGTGGTTAATATGCTGCCTCAGGAGGAGGTGGCGATGCGCCAGGGATGGCTCGAGAATTCGAATGTTGACGTGATAAAGGAAATGGTGTCAATGATTGAGCTTCAGAGAGCTTTTGAAGCAGGCAGCAAGGTAATCCAGGCGAATAATGAAACGCTTGATAAGTCAATTACGGTTGGAAGGTACTATTAAGAAATTCTGAATGCTGAATTCCGAATTAAATATTATTGCTTTAATAATTAAAATTTAGAAAATAATTTCAGGAAGAAGAAATGGATAAAACGCTAAGGACGGCGGCATCGGGTTTGACAGCCCAACAGAGATTTGTTGAAATAATCGCAAACAATCTGTCTAACGTCAACACAACAGGTTTCAAAAAAACAAGGCCGGAGTTTCATGATTTGCTATATGAAACTCTGAAGCCGGCTGGTGGAAACAGGACTGATGGTGTGGAACCACTGAATGAAGTTCAGATTGGTTCAGGTACAGAATTGACTGCAACAACGAAACAATTCTCTCAAGGCGATATAAAAGAAACGTCAAATCCTCTCGATATGGCAATTAACGGGGAAGGATTCTTCGTAGTACGAAAACCCGATAATTCTTATGCATACACGAGGGACGGTTCATTCCAAATGGACAGAAACGGTCAGATTGTTACATCACAAGGATATTTTCTTGACCCCGGATTCAACATCCCGGATGATACAATCGCAGTTAATATTTCGAGAGACGGAGTAGTAAGTGTCAAAACAAATTTGACAGAGGAAGATCAGACATTAGGTCAGATTGAATTAGCAAGATTTATTAATCCTGCGGGATTGCATGCAATCGGAGATAATCTTTTTGTTGAAACTCCTGCATCCGGACAGGCAATTTTAGAACAACCGGGAATTAATAACACCGGTGAATTGATTCAGAGTCATCTCGAGCAATCAAATGTTGACGTTGTCGAAGAAATGATAAATATGATTGTTGCACAACGTGCTTATGAACTTAATTCAAAGGCAGTTTCTACTGCACAGGATATTTTGAATACAGCAGTCAATCTGAAGAGATAACAAATGAACTTTAATTATAAAAATATTGATTTGAACTGTCAAACCCTGAAAAGTCAAATTGTGATAAAATCATTGACATTTCTAATCGGTTTATTTTTTATCTCATCTGTTACATTTTCTAAATCTACATTCTCAGGAGAAAGGTTGAAACATGCCTGCATTGAATATGCTCAGAGAATTGCAGGCGCTAATGCTGAAATAAATCTGGTTGAAAAAATTGAAGACCAGCAATTTGAAGAAGATGGAATCACTGCATTATGCACCGGGAATGAAAAATCATTACGCGGGAATTGTTTTATTGGAGTAGAATTTAACAGAAACGGATTTTTGGTAAAGCGGCTCCAAATTCCTGCAAGAATTAAACTATTCCAGGATGTACCGGTAGCAGTGAAAACACTTTTCAGAGGGACTGTAATTCAAAGTGAAGATATAAAAATCGAAAAGAAAGATATTACAAATTATCATTCTTCAGATATAATTTCACCGGAGGAAATAATTGGAAAAAAAGTAAGGAACAATGTTCCTGCTGATGGAGTAATTGTAAGATTATCAATAGAAAATGACAAAGTCATTAATCGTGGCGATAAAGTGAAAATAGTGGTGGAATCGGGCGCTATAAAAATTTCTGCAAGCGGCGAAGCACTCCAGGACGGAGCAACAGGGGATATGATTTTCGTGAAAAGGGAAGGAACCCAGAGCAAGCTGCAGGGAAAAGTTGCCGCCGACGGTACAGTTGTTATATCACAAAATTAGAGGTGGTGCAAATGAAAAAGTTTTTTCTTTTAAGCATAACAGCAATATGGATTTGTTGCTTTTACGGCATGGATGCCGTTTATGCTCAATTTATTCAGAATAGCGCCCGCTCACTATTTTCCGATGTCAAGGCATTCAAAGTCGGTGATGCAATCATGGTGCTGATAATGGAGGACACGCAGGCGGATAATTCAGCAACAACCGGAGACAGCCGTTCTACAGATTTAACCGGTGGTGTGGATTTCTCTTCGGGAAGCAGTGGATTCAATGGGAGTGGCGGACTAAAAACCGGAACAAGTTTTAAAGGTGAAGGACAGACTCAAAGAAAAGAGAAAATACGTTCACGATTGAGTGCAAGAGTGATGGAAGTTGATGACAACGGAAATCTGAAAATCGAGGGAACAAGGAACACAAGGATAAACGGTGAAAACCAAAAGATTGTGATTAAGGGTTTCGTAAGACCGGTTGATGTACTCCCGAATAACTCGATTTATTCGTACAGCATATTGGATTTGACTCTAGAAATTTGGGGTGAAGGTTCTGTTTCGAAATACCAGGAGCCGGGTTTAATAACAAGTTTCTTAAGATTTTTATTTTAAGTATTTTATATGAAATTTTCTGAAAAGATAAATTTGGGATTAATTCATAAACTGTCAATCATTTTTTTGATGGTGGTTTTGGGTATTATCGATGCTCAAGCTGCAAGAATAAAGGACATTGCAACTATCGAGGGTGTAACTGGTGTTCAGGTCATCGGGTATGGATTAGTAACAGGATTGAACAACACAGGAGATAACCAGCGTTCGACTTACACAGTACAGTCTGTTTCTAATATGTTGAAAAGATTCGGATTGACAATTCCACAGACAGACCCGAGAATAAGAAATGTTGCTGCTGTGATGATAACATCTACAATACCGACTTTTTCCCGTGCCGGTTCAAAAATTGATGTACAGGTTTCTTCAATTGGCGATGCTACCTCACTGCAAGGGGGAATCTTATTAATGTCTCCGGTTTCAACGGCAAATGGTACGATAGTAGGAATGGCACAGGGTGCCTTATCAGTTGGTGGCTTTGATATACAGGCGATGGGAACCAGGGTAACAAGAAATTTTGTCACATCTGCCAGAGTTCCAAACGGATTGATTCTCGATACTGCAATTCCGGGAAATATAGTTCAGAATCAACAATTAAGAATCGTTCTTAGAGACCCGGATTTTACAACTGCTAATAATATCGCTAATGCAGTAAACGGATTAGCAAATCTTTCTAATTCCGCTTATGCGGTGGATGCTGCAACCGTCCAGATTCAGCTTCCAACAACAATATCACAACAGCAAATCGTTCAGACAATATCGCAGATTGAATTGCTGAATATTGTAAGTGACCCGGCAGCAAGAGTTGTAATTAATGAAAGGACAGGAACCGTTGTTGTCGGTGGTAATGTGCAATTGTTACCTGCGGTAATTGCACATGGTGGACTGGAAATACAAATACAAAAACAAGTTGTATTTGCACAACCTGGACCTTTCATGATATATAACAAACAATGGCCTATGGCAGGCGTTTCTACAATAACAGCAGAAGAACAGGTAAATCCCGCAACTCCATTGAATATTACAGCGACACCTCCAACAGTACAGGATATCGCAAATGCTCTTAATTTATTAAAGGTGAAACCAAGAGACCTGATTTCTATATTCCAGGCATTAAAAGAATCGGGAGCTTTACAAGGAGAATTGATAATACAATAATATGGATAATTCGATTCAAATATATAATACATTGTCTGATACTGAAATTCAAAGAAGTAAATTGAATGATGTTTCACAATTGAATAATGCTTCGGGTAAAGCATCAAATCTTTCTGATGCAGAAAAGGCAAAGATTGCTGAGGCATCCAGAGGTTTTGAATCAATGTTCGTGAACATAATGTTCAAGGAAATGAAGAAGGGGCTTTTGGATAAGGATGAAGATGAGGAAAATGATAGCTTAGCTGTTTTTGGTGCAAATACATTCGAAGGTTATACTGACACGATGTTCTCGGATGAAATTTCGAAGAGTGGAAGCGGGATTGGAATTGCTGAAATGCTTTATTCCCACCTCACAGGCGGTGATAAACTTAAGCCGATTACAAAAGAAGTCATAGACATATTTCCTGAAAAAAAAGTCGAACCGTCAATTTTGCAAAAACCAATTGAAAGAAACCCTATAAAAGAATCGAATCCGACAATATTCGGGGATTCATTCATTGAACGGCTAAATTCAAGAATCAGCAAATATGAAAATTACATAAATGAAGCATCGGGTATATACAAAGTGCCAAAATATGTAATTAAAGCAATAATTGGCGCCGAGTCTGCAGGCAGAGCTGATGCTGTATCTTCTGCAGGTGCAAAAGGGCTTATGCAGTTAATGGATGGAACTGCCGATAATTTAGGTGTAAAAAACTCTTATGACCCGAGACAAAACATTTTGGGTGGGACTAAATATATAAAACAGATGCTCGATAAATTTGACGGTAATATTGATTATGCTCTTGCAGCTTATAATGCAGGACCCGGAAATGTTATTAAATTTTCGGGCATTCCTCCTTTTAAAGAGACTCAATCCTATGTTGTAAGAGTTAAGAAATACATGAAAATATTAAATGAGATGTAACTAAACAAATATAAAGGAGTCACGATGACAAATTTATTAACATATTTAAAATATGAAAAACAGCTTCTGAAAGAGATGGTCATTCTTGCTCAGAAACAGCAGAGTGCACTAATAAAATTCAATACAAACGAACTTGACAGGATAACATCCTACCAGTTCGAAGTATCAAAATCTCTTAAGCTGGCAGAAGAGAAAAGGATTAAAATGCTTATGTCAATGTTCGGTATATCGAGAGCTGAGGCAACTAATCTTAAACTTTCGACAATAATCGAAAAAATGAATAAAAATGATGTCCTGGAACTTGAATCAATGAAGGGAGAAATGAATTCATTAATCGGAAATCTCCAGCACTTCAATACATTGAACAGAGTGCTTGCCAATAGGGCAAGGAACAGCGTAAGAGAGATTTTAACTATACTGACAAACGGAACTAACAATGTTTGTAATGTAACTGTTTAAAAATAATAAAAACGAATTTATAAATTAATTAAAATAAAATATGTCAAGTTTTTCATCATTGGAAATCGGTAAAAGAGGGTTGCTGGCTCAGCGACTTGGACTTGATGTTACGAGTAATAACATTGCCAACGTCAATACCCCTGGTTATGCCAGGAGGCAGGCAGTCCTGACAGAAACGACTCCTCAAAAAATAATGGCAGGTTTTATCGGCACTGGAGTTCTTGTTGAAAACATAAGGAGTTACAGGGAAGAATTTTTCGACCGTGAAATCAGGAAGAATATGTATCAGCAAGCTGGTTATGAACTCGATGAAACTGTATTCCAAAGAATTGAAAGTATAATTTCAGAACCTTCTGATATGGGATTGAATGAGGCAGTTAATAATTTTTTCAATGCTTTTGAACAGGTTTCAGTAAATCCTGAAGACGTTGCAGGCAGACAATACTTACTTGATACAGCTCAGACTATGGTTGATAGATTCCATACAATTTCAGGAAGATTGACTGATTTAAAAAACGAAGTTAAAAGTAAATTTTCCCAGGATGTTGAAAAAGCAAATCAGTTGATAAAGGATATTGCCGATTTGAATCAAAAGGTATATTCTACCTATTCACTTCCGGGTGGAGATGCGCAAACTTATATTGACCAAAGAGAATTAAAACTCGAAGAACTTTCACAAATAGCAGGTATATCGGTTACTCAAAGCGACTTAGGAAGTGTTAATGTATTTATTAATGGGAAAAATATAATTAATCAGGATACTTATTATACATTAAAGTTAAATGAACAAACAAGCCCATTGACGGGTACAACAATTCAGTTAGAGGCAGTTGACCCTCAGGGTAATTCGCAATTCGTTTTTCCACCGGGAGGTGAACTTGCATCCCTGGCAAAGCATTTTAACACGACTTTGAATGAAATGAGCTCCGGCTTTTCCATTATGAAAAATTTGAATGATTATGCCGATGCTATTGTAACAAATGTTAATCTTGAGATGAATTCCGGTTACGGACTCGATGATACAACTGCCCCACCTCCGGGGAGAGATTTCTTTGATGCTTCAGGATTGACTGCTGCCACAATCAATATTTCAACAGATGTGGCAAATCCACGGGATATTCCATTGTCATCCGCTCCGGGAGAACCCGGGAATGGAAATATTGCATTGAATATTGCAGGAATGACTGCAACGCAAAACTTCATCAGTGATTATGTTGACCTAATAGGTAAAATAGGACAAATGGGTAAAGATGCTTCTAACGGGAAGAATACAACAAAACTTGTTGCAGACCAGCTTTCCAATCAGAGAGAATCGGTTATTGGTGTTAATCTCGATGAGGAAGCAGTCAACTTGATAAAATTTCAAAAGGCATTCGAAGCATCATCCCGGGTTGTAAATCTTGCTAATGATATTCTTGGCACTATTATAAATCTTGGTAAATAAATCCGGCTGAATTATGAGAATTACACAAAATTCGATTTTCACAAATTTCCTGACCTCTTTACAGGATATACAGGAAAGAAAATTCGGTGAGGAAATGAAACTTAGTACCGGCAAGGATATACTAAGCATTTCTGATGACCCCAAACGTGTGAGAGAAATTAAGGAATTTTCCAATAAAATAAGTAAAGATGAGATTATTCTCTCAAACCTTTCCAATACCTACAATGAATTAGCAGCTGTAAATGAAAACATTGATTCAATGGTTACAGTCGTAGGCAATATCAAACAATTACTGATTGATTCCACACAAATTGGTGCATCGAAAAGTCTTGCAACTATTGGTACAAATGTCAAAGGCTTATTAGAGGATTTGGTAAAATTAGCGAATTCAACATATAAAGATAAATACTTATATTCAGGTACTCAAACAACACCCGGTTCAATCGTTCCTACTCCACCTGAAACGAATAATAATCCTTTCGAAATTGTAACCGACGCTCCGACTCCTTCTAATCCCTCGGGATTGAGAGTGAGTTTCAAAGGTAATACGAACGACAGAACCGTTCATAAAGATGCTACGACAACAGAAGTTATAAATACAAAAGCAGACGCATTATTCGGAACGAATGGAGAACAGTTATTCCAGGCAATAATCGATGTTTACAACCTGATGTCTTACCAAAACGGTTTACCAAGACCGGATAACCAAGGTTATACAAAAGCAGAACAGGACCAATTAAATAATGCCCATAAAAGCTTAATGACGCTTTATGATAAATTAACCACTGCAAATTCAGTTAACGGTTCTAAGTTAAACAGAATTGACATATTAAAGGAACAGCTTACAGAGGAGATAACGCGGCTCAAAGATTTCCGGTCGTCCGAAGAAGATGCTGATATAGCAAGAACTTCCTTAGAGCTAAAAAAGGATGAAACATCGCTGAATTATACGCTGCAGGTGGGTTCGAATTTGATGTCAAGAACATTATTTGATTTTTTAACATAAATTAATATTTAGTATTATATATTTTATCTTATATACAATTGTGGTATAATTCTTGCAATATCAAATAGAAAAATAATAAATGCTATAAATATATGATATGAAAGCAAGTACATTATTTGGAATTATATGCGGCTTCTTTGCCATCTTCGGAGCTTTCATCTGGGAGGGAGGAACACTTGGTGCATTAATCATGCTGCCTGCCATGCTTATTGTTTTCGGTGGGACGTTGGCAGCGGGAATGGCAGGTTCCTCGATGGCGCAAGTAGCTAAGATGCCACGCTTATTTTATATTTCTTTTTTCCCCTTGGGTTATAATATTAAAGAAATCATTGACCAAATTGTTGAATTTTCAACTGTTGCGAGGAAAGAAGGAATATTATCTTTAGAAAGCAGATTGAAATTTGTTAAACATCCCTATCTGAAAAAATTATTCCAGCTTTGCATTGATGGTGCTGACCCGGATACGATAGTTAAGATTGTCGAGTCGGACATGAATTATATCACTCTACGCCATAATGCAAACATAAATCTGTTCATCAAGATGGGCGGTTATTCACCGACTATGGGAATCATAGGAACAGTAATGGGATTGATAGCCACTCTTGCTGCGGCTGGGGGCGACCCGAATATTCTTATTCACCATATTGCGTCGGCATTCATAGCAACAATGTGGGGAATTTTTATGGCAAACATTGTATGGCTGCCGGTAGGAGATAAACTTAAATCATTACACGAGCAGGAAATGACTTTGATACATGTAATGCTCGATGGTGCTTATTCCGTTCAACTGGGCGAGATGCCTTCGGTTATACGTGCAAAATTGATGAGTGCTTTTCCTCTGGTTATACAGGAGAGAATGGAAAAGGATTATGCATTAAAACGTTTGCAAAGAGCTAAATCAACAAGGAAAATAAAAGTAGAAACTGAACCAAGAATAAATCAACCTACACATGTAAAAGTAAAGGTTTGATTGTTCGTTAAAGGAGGTGATGCAATTGCCAAGCAGAAGAGAATACAAGCCAGAAGATATTTTGATTATAGGGTAGGGTTGGGAGGCGTTCACATTTCTTTTTTATATACTCGCAATATAAATTTTTGTTTAGAGAAAATCTCTATTTCAAATTTATAGTACTATTTCACCGTCAGCAATTTTTTTTATTGTTTCAGGATATAGAATGTGCTCCTGTTCAAGTACTCTTGCTGATAATGTTTCTTTAGTATCATCAGGATATACCGGAACTTCTTTTTGAGAAAGAATCCTGCCATGGTCATAAACTAAATCAACGACATGTACAGTCGGACCACTTACTTTTTCACCTGCCGCCAGGACTGCTTCGTGAACGTATTTCCCATACATACCTTTACCACCGTATTTAGGAAGTAAAGCAGGATGTATATTCAGAATTTTTCCTTTGAACTTTTCAATTACTTTATCACCTAATTTTTTCATATATCCAGCAAGAATTATTAAATCTACATTATGTTTTTCCATAACCCCGATTATTGCATCGTCAACATTATCATTGTGAGTTGCTGTACTAATATGATAATATGGTATACCTTCTTTTTTGGCTCTTTGCAATGCTTGAGATTCAGAATTATTGGAAATCACAACACATGGCTTAGCATTGAAATTATCTTTTTTGCAGGCATCAATAATTGCCTGCATATTACTTCCTCCGTGTGATGCTAAAAATCCAAGATTTAATTTTGGCATATAATAATAAATAAATGTTATGGTATATTAATAATATTTCCGGAACCGTTTATTTGTGTTTCTTTTATTTCAGGATTGCCCTTGTAGTAAATGTTACCGCTTCCGTTAATAATAGCTTTCAGATATTTAGTTGAATAAACATAAATATTACCTGAGCCGTTGATTACAACATAAGCAGAATCAGCAGGCATATCTATTAATTCCAAATTTCCGGAGCCATCAAGTCCTGCAGTAATATTTCCTGCTTTCCCGAATAACCTGACTTTTCCTGAACCTTCGATATTAATATCGATATCGTCCAGATTTAAAGAATCAGTCGTAATAATACTTCCCGAACCGGAAAAATCAAGGAATCTGAAGTCTTCCATAGTTACTAAAAATTGAAGACTATTAGGGCAAATTGATTCAATTGGTTTTATATAAAGTATTGAATTAATTACATCAGTTTTAACTAATGGTGCTATGTTATCATCTGTTTCTATAATTATTGTATCGGATTGACCATGGGCAATAAATATATTACCAGCTCCATCAAAATCAATACTGTTATAGGATGGAAGTTTCCGATAATCATAAATAATTTTTTTGGAACCTTTTACACAGTCATTTGAAATAATATTTTTTTCACAAGAACTAATCAGGATTGTTAATAATATAATTATTACCAGGTAATATTTTTTATCCATTTTATTATCCTCTAGTTAATAATTATTCAAATTAAAGAAAAATTTTATTTGTAGAAAAATTATATGATATTTGTTATGTATTATACGATAAATTAATTGATTAGTTATAAATATATCGCAACTTCGTTGCATAATTAAAAATAATTTACGAATATCTTATGTCAAAATTATATCTTATAGATGGTATGTCTATTGTTTTCAGAGCATACCACGCTATGGCTCAATCGAATTTGAAATCACCAACTGGTGAACCGACCGGTGCCGTGTTCTCTTTCGTTAATATTATTACTTCATTTCTCGAAAAAGAGAAACCGGAGCATATTGCAGTCGTTTTTGACAGGAGCGAACCGACATTCCGCCACATTAAGTATCCTTTATATAAAGCAAACAGAGCAGCATTTCCAGAAGAACTTGTACCTCAGTTAGCAAGAATAAAGGAATTTCTTGATTATCTGAATATTAAGAGACTGGAAATGCCAGGTTATGAAGCAGATGATATTATCGGTACATTATCCAAAATTGCATCTGGAAATGACATAGAAGTTGCCTGCCTGACAAGCGATAAAGATTATTACCAGCTTGTTAATGATAAGGTTAAACTTTACAAACCAGGGAAAAAATCCGGCGATGATTTTGATATAGTTGATATTGATGGTGTATATGAAAAATTCGGCGTACCTCCCGTTATGGTCATAGATGTGCTTGCCCTGATTGGCGACACTGCCGATAATATTCCCGGTGTTAAAGGTGTTGGGGATAAGACTGCAATTCCGTTGATTCAGAGTTACGGCTCAATTGAAGGTATTTATGATAATATTGATAAAATTGAAAATACAGGTCTGAAAAATAAATTAATTCAGAATAAAGAGTCAGCATTTCTTGCTAAAGAACTTGTTACTATTATTACTGATGTGCCATTGGATACTGAATTATCCGAACTGAAAATAAATAAACCGGACTATAAAAAAATAGATGAACTTTTTGCTAATCTCGGGTTTCATCAAATACGAAAGAAATGGCAATCGAAAGCTGTTGCTGATTTGGAAACATTTTCGAGTAATTTTGAAAACAGTTCTCAAATAGAACCTGTTACTGAGACAAAACAATATTCAGATATTAGTAAAATTCAAAAAGAATATTTTCTGATTAATACATTCTCAGAATTAGAAAAGGTTATTTTAGAAATTGAAAAATATAAACTGATTGCATTAGATACAGAAACAAGCTCACTTGACAGATTGTCATGCGATATAGTCGGAATATCATTGTGTGCCGTAGAAGGAAGGGCTTTTTATATAGCAACATATAATGATGAGGATAAATCTTCAATTCAAAAGAAAGATGAAAAATCAAGTGAACAATCATCATTATTTACTGTTCAAACAAATTCACCTGATAATAACAAACTTAAATCAAATAATATTGACAGTAAACTACCCATACGAAAAGTTGTAGAAAAACTGAACAGGATATTTAATAATCAATCAATTGGGAAATGCGGACAAAATATTAAATTCGATACATTTATATTACAAAGATTTGGTGCCGAAATATCGCCGATAGAATTCGATTCTATGATAGCTTCTTTTTTACTTAATCCCGATGATAGCCATAATCTTGATGCCCTTTCAAAAAAATGGCTCAATTATTCACCCATACCAATTGAGAATCTTATTGGAGAAAAGAAAAGCAAACAAATCTCAATGGCAGACATAGAACCTGAAAAAATTTATGAATATGCATGTGAAGATGCCGATTTCGCATTACGATTAAGAAACAAACTTTACGCTGAACTTGAAAAGGAAAATCTGAAAAATTTAGCCGAAGAGGTGGAATTTCCATTAATTGAAGTACTGACTAAAATGGAACGGAATGGAATCACTATTGATACAAATATTTTAAAAGACATATCCGAACAAATAAAAATTGAAAGCAAAGTGTTAACTGAAAATATTTATAAAGAAGCTGGAATTCAATTTAATATCGATTCACCTAAACAGCTCGGTCATATATTATTTGAAAAAATGCAAATACCTGCAACTAAGAGAGGTAAGACCGGTTACAGTACGGATGTGCAGGTTCTGACGGACTTAGCTGAAATATACCCTATAGCTAATATGATACTCGAGTACAGACAACTAACAAAACTTAAATCAACCTATGTGGATGCATTGCCACAGATGATAAATCATGAAACGAAAAGGATCCATACAACATACAATCAGACTATAGCAGGTACAGGCCGTTTATCATCAATAGACCCGAATTTGCAGAATATTCCGATTAGAACTGAATTGGGAAGGAAGGTACGGCTTGCATTTATTCCTGAAAGAAATGATTGCTATATTTTATCGGCTGATTATTCTCAAATCGAACTTCGCATCATGGCATATTACAGTAAAGATGAAAATTTAAAAAATGCATTTATCGAAAAGAAAGATATACATTCTGCTACTGCATCAATATTGTTTGATACTGAAATAGACAGAGTTGACAGCAATATGAGAAGAGTTGCAAAGACAGTTAATTTTGGTATAATGTACGGACTTGGAAGTTTCGGCTTGGCTCAACGGCTTGGACTGAGTAAAACAGAAGCACAGGGAATTATTGATAATTATTTTAATAAATATCCCGGAATCAAAAAATATATAGAAGAGACTATTGCAGCAACCCGTCAAAAAGGTTATGCCGAGACTCTTATGGGCAGAAGAAAATATTACCCGAATATAAAAAGTAATAACCGAAATCTCCGTACAGCGGATGAACGTGCTGCCATTAATATGCCGATTCAGGGAACTGCTGCCGATATGTTGAAAATTGCGATGCTAAAATTAGATAGAGTTATGGTTAAAGAAAATTTAAAATCAATGATGTTGTTGCAGGTTCACGATGAACTTGTCTTTGAAGTTTTCCCTGATGAACTGGATATATTGAAAACCTTAATTAAACAAGAAATGGAAAATGCTTTGCCAATCGGGGACATTCCTGTTGTCGTCGAAATTGGAGTAGGTAAAAATTGGTATGAGGCGCATTAATAAAGCACTTCAGAAACATATCCAAAGTGCTTTAATTATTCAATAATCAATTTTAAATTATCAATTCTTTAGCATTATCCTCTTATCAACTGCAGGAATGAATTCGGATTTTGATTCGCCTGCGATAATGAAATCAAAGATGCCTGCTGTAAGAATTGTGCTTTTACTAATTCAAGCTGTTCTTTTGCAACATCGGCATCTTCCAATCTTGAAATTGCAGAATTATAATTCACAATCTGGCTCTTAATCAGTTCTTCCTGGGAATTTAACCTGGTTGCAAAACCACCGAGATAGGCACCAACCTTTGTTACATTATCCAATGCTCTTGCAAGACTTGTCAAAGTCGAAGACATCATGTTATCCGCAAATATCCCAAGGTCAGCAGAGCTAACATCATTCAAGCTTTGGAGATTCAGATTTGTAATACCTGCAAAGTTACTGTTATTTACTGTATTAACATCGAAATTATTACTTTCAACATTGAGTTCGGGGTTCGATGTTGTCAAATCAACCGTCAGAGTAATCAATGTATTTGAATAAGTAATCCCAATAAAGAAATTTGCTGTAAAAGACCCGTTAATCAACTGCCTACCTGAAAAAACCGTTGAATCAACGACAGTTTGAATTTGCTGAGCCAATCTGAATGCTGATTTTGCCAAAGCGACTTTTTCATCTGTCCCCATTGCACCGGAAGCAGATTGAGTAACAGCATCCTTAATTTTAATAACTAATGAACTGATATTATCAAGCGAATCCATAGCAATATTGGTGATATTGTTTGCATCACCTACCGTATTCAAAGCTGCTTTCAGTGAACCGTTTCTCGATGATAATGCTCTTGAAGTTATATATGCAGCAATATCATCACCGGCATTGTTAATCCTTTTTCCGGTGGACAATCTAAGTTGTCTCAACGATATTTCCCTGTTTGATACTTCAAGTGAATTATAAGCATTCTCTGCCGGAATGTTTGTCCTTATTCTTGCATTGCCTCCTGTTGCAAATGGCATTTTGTTACTCCTTATATATTAAATATTATTTTCGTATATTAACCCTGCAGTAATCTCAGGAAAGACTGCGGGTTTGTATTGGCTTGTGCCAATGATATTAATGATGCCTGCTGCAGAAACTGCGATTTAATCAATTGCAATTGTTCCTGCGCAATGTCTGCATCCTGAATTCTGGATATAGCTGCATTGTAATTGGTTACCTGGCTTTTCAGCAAGTCTTCCTGCGAAAACATTCTGTTAGAAACACCACCCAGATAAGATGCAGCTTTATTAATGTTATCGATAGCGGTTGAGATACTTGTCAATGTCAGTGATAAAGCAGAGTCAGAGAATAAGCCAAGGTTAGTTGCACTTGTATTGTTTAATTCTCTCATATCGAGATTAGTTACACCAGCAAACATGGAGACCTGCATTGCATTTAAGTTGAAGTTGTTGCTATCAACATTAAAGTCGGTATTCCCGGTTGTCATATCAATGGCTAATGTCAGAAGGTTATTTGCACCGTCGGTGCCGATAACGAAGTCGGCAGAGAATGTGCCGGATAGCAATTGTCTTCCTCCAAAGACAGTGGAATCTGCAACGGTTTGAATTTGTTGAGCAAGCCGGTAAGCGGCTTTTGCAAGAGCAACCCGTTCGGATGTACCCATAGCTCCCGATGCAGCATTAGACGTTGCTTCCTTAATTTTGTTCATTTGGTCATAAATGTTGTCCAATGAATCCATGAGGATATTGGTAACATTAAGAGCATCACCGACTGCCCTGAGAGCCGCTTTCATTGAACTGTTCCGGGCTTCGAGAGCGCGGTACGTAATGTATCCGGCAACATCATCGCCAGCATTATTAATTCTTTTTCCGGTTGACAACCTTAATTGTCTTAATGAAATATCGCGGTTCGATACTTCAAGCGCGTTATAAGCATTCTCGGCAGGAATGTTTGTCCTGATGCGAGAGCTACCTCCTATAGCAAATGGCATTATTCACCTCCTGTGAACATTATTAATATAATTATCTTCTTCCTAAAGTTTTTGCCACTGTTCCAAAAAATTTTTCAGGGCTTTTTTATAATTTTTTTATTCCGAAACTAATCCGGTCAGATAAAATTTTACAACAAGTGTGCCAAAAATTTCACTTTCCTTCTCAAATAAAATTAATTCGTAGTTTTTATATAATAATAACAGGTATATACTTGATTCTATAAAATTTTTTTTTAAATTTTCAATTTTTTGTCAATTTTTAATTGCAAAATGCATTTCAAATTCATTCAATTTTTGTTTAAGTTCGTTCATTTGGTTATTTATCACCAACGATAATTAAAATATAATATTTACTTTATAATCTTCAAATATATAAAAGACTTATTGACATTTAACTCTACAAAATAAATCCCAGAATTAAGTTGTGAAATATCAACAATTAATTTCTCATTTTCGTGTAAGTAATTGCAATTTATTTTGTTACCAAGTATATCAAAGAGAATTGGCTCAATATATCCATATTTCAGATTTTCAGAAAAAATTGAAAGTACATTGCTATTATTACTTTGTACAATTTTGTCAACATTTTGCAAATTTTCATTCACATAGTTTACTGATGATTCAATCCCGAAGAGCATGCCATCAATTGAAATTCCGGTCATGTTATTTGAAACAACATTCACATTTTTTTCTGAATTTTTATTTAAAGCTTCAACGATTAAGTAAGCAATTATTCCTGTTTTTTGTGTCTGAATTTCGTCATCGAGAGAGCCGATTGCAAAATCAATAGTACTGCAATTCTCATCGAACTTTGTGAATATAAAAGCAGAATGACTGTTGAGTAAATCACCTTTATCTATTCCAAGAATTTTATATTCGCTGCTATTTTCTATATTTAATTTTCCAGAAACTCCAAGAAAATCATTTGCTGAATTAATATAAACAGGAATTGAAATTGAATTTTCAGTTTTAATGAAATCGCTGTTTCTAAGGTCGCTTGCCTGAGTATGGTCTTTGGTTTTCACTGCAATTGAATGTGTCTTCAGGAAGTTGTATTTCCACACGAGTACATCCGTTACAGTAACCTCACCATTGCCGTCGCAGTCTGCGTAGGTCGCCTGTGAATCATCCCAGAGCAGGCATCTTTGGGGCTCCCAGAGTGTACTTGGATTTTCCCTTTTGAAGCTTCTTACAGGAATTGCCTCAGTGCCGTAGCCCATATACAAATCAATGTATGCAAAGTCACGGTTATCAACGATTCCGTTGTTGTCTGTGTCGCCGGGGTAAACGAAAACAAATCCGTGAATATCGAATACGACCGGCTGGCTTTGTAAGTTAATTATCTTTCCCCCTGAGGAGCTATCGTTGATTACAGCCATAGCATTAGTAAAAGAGAGAGTAACTTTCCCTCTGTTTGGTGCATTGGGGGTAACGACAAAATCCAGATGTATGACTTTCGGATTGTCAATGCTTGCATTTCCGATATCTTCGCCTGAGGTTGCGCCGACATATACTTTCCCCTGGTGGAGAGGATTGTCATCTTCGGAGATAACAGCTGTCGTTGTTTTGGGACCGAATGCTCCATGCTGCCACTGTGAGTACTTAATGTAATCGTAAGAATCGTAACTAAGCTCGAAAGTAACACCGTTGCAATTCTCAACACCATCGGCAATGATGTCAATGCCGAATGTGTAGGTCGCAGTTACAAAGCCGGAACGGTTTGCCGTTACATCAGTTCTTATGACCATGAGCGATTGCCCGGAGGCGAACCCGCCTATAAGTAGAAAAGCGAGCATTTTTAAAAAGAATTTTGCCGCATTTTTCATAATACTTCTAACATTAATTATATAATGAGAAATTAAAATCAACAAAGCGTGTGCCAAACATTCCTAAGAAATTACGAATTATGAATTACGTATTGTGGTTAAGTATTTATAAATAAACTTATTATTCCTTCTGAAAAAATGGGGGAATATGGAAAATGTCACGTTTTGTCACTATTTACCTCACTTTTTTTATTTTTTACATTACTCTTTAGAAATAAGATTGATTTGTAAGGAGTTAGAATATTACGTACAAGGAATTTTTGTCTTATTTTGTCCTGTTTTGTCTCATTTTGTCCTATTGATGTCCTATCGGTTGTGACATTAAGTGACTAAAGTCGTGTGGTGCTGGAAACCAAACTCCACTATCTAAAGATAGTGGCTATTCATTCC
>SCSM01000017.1 GCA_004322215.1 Bacteroidota bacterium
TTCGAACAAACATAAAAAACTCCTCTGGGACACCCAACGTAAAAATTCAAATATAGTATTTATGCGTGTTTCCAGCGTTTTTTTCTGTCTTTTTTAAAAAATGCGGAAGTCAGGAAAAAGTTTTATGTTTTAATTTTTGCGATTATTTTTCTAGCTTCTTGCACAAAAGACAATCCTACAGAAGTACAGTTGCCAAATCCAGTTGGTTATTATAAGTTCGATGTAAAAACTGATATTATCGAAAAAGCAGCAAATGCTGGAGCAAAAGCAGGATTGAAAGCAAATATCGAAAATTGCGGTTGGGCTGAAGTGGTAGAGACCGGAGAAGATTATTCCCTGTGGATTGATGCAGCGACAAGAGATAAGAACAAAGGAATCGTTCATTTGGAATTTAATTTTGAATTGCGTACTGCTACATTTATGGGAGTTGGAGATTTAATAAAAATCAAGCATTTTACTTTGGATTATGACCCGGAAGCAGATTGGGAAAATGTCACTTCGATTCCCGATGCAAAGGCATTGACGAGTTGGTGTCAGAAGGAAATTGAAAAATTAAAAAAGAATGGTTTAATTGATTTTGCTTTTGGAGGTGCATTGGATAAAGCCTCGAAAGTTACGACAATTTTAAATAAAGTGCTTGGTTATTTAGATCCAACTGATTCAGCCGAAAAGCAGGCAGAAGCAGTTCTTGTGGGAACTTTATGTTATTCGCAGTTACAAAGCTGGATGCTCGAGCATGAGCAGGGAAAATGGTAAATTTTGTTTTGAACAATTTATACTTTATTCTTTTTTTTGCTATTCATTAAATATTTTAGTCTATTGAATAGTAGAGGTTAAATGTATTTTCAGTAATCACCTGGAAGGTATTGTTATGAAAAACTATTTTTTTTTCATTTTAATAATAATTTTGATATTTGTCAGAATTCCATTGTTATCTCAAGAATTACCTTATCCTATTATTTTTATACATGGGCTTAATAGTAGCAACAAAACTAGTGATATCTATGTAGTAAACTTTGATACTTGGTGGAATGAAAATCCGAATTCGCCAATGATTTATCTTAATACTGATATTTATGACGTTTCAACAGGTGAATCCAAAAGTAATCAATCCTCGATTGTAAAGCAAGGTTATGCTTTGGGGCGTTTTATAAAAGAAATAATTAATCAAACCGGGGCTCAAAAAGTTATTTTAGTTGGTCACTCAATGGGTGGATTATGTGCGAGAGAATACTTACAAAGAAGAGAAAATGGAAAACCTAAATGGTGGTATGACCCAAATTCACCTGATGGACATAGAGTAGCAAAACTTGTAACGATTGGTACTCCTCATTTAGGAAGTAATTCAGGCAATTTTATACCAATAGCCGATAAAAAAAATAAATCTGATGAAATACAGATGATAAATACAAGTAGTGAAGCTGTTCGAGATTTACGCTATAGTTATATAGCAGGTGATGGTGGAGTCGGCAGATATTTATTTGGTGGACCGGAATCTGGTTTAACTTCTCTACCAAGTTACCTTGGCGGATGGCATAATAGGGATATAAATTGTAATGGAACCGAAGATGATTTAATATTAGGGATTAATACAGAACTTGATAAATCTTTGCCATTACCAAGGAATATTGCTTATCATTGGATAACTTCTGATGTTTCTTTTACAAATGGTGATAGAATTGTTGATTTAGATAGGCAATGGATAAGAACTGTTAATAACATGCCGTATCCGTATGGCATCACTGATACTACTTTAACAGATAAAATGCATACAAATGAGCCTCAAGATTTTTATTCTATACTTAGAGGACTTGATGAACCCCAACAAAAGATTCTTTCATATAATTTAGAAATAGGTAAAACTTATATTGGTTTCAGAAATTACTTAATGAATTACAATCTGCATGATACAGATTCATATAAAATTGATATTTCTAAGTTAAATATTGAGAATGGATTATTGACGATTAATTATAATGACTTACTTAATCAAACATATACTCTTTCACCATGCAAAATTATTCTATGGGATTCTAATGAATATTATGTGATGGATACAACTTTCACAAATGAAATAGAACAAAATAATATTTACTTAGATGAATCAATGTTAGCAAAATTTAAAGGATTAATGTATTTAGAAATAATTGCAGATGCTTTTAGTGATAATGATTATTTACCTTATAATGCTCCTTATAATATAACAACAACATTTAAAATTATTTCAGATGTTGAAGACCAAACAAATGATAACAAAATAGAATTGGGAATTTCCCCAAATCCTGCATCGGATAATATTTCAATTTCTTTTTCAAATTCAGATTTTACAAATACTAGTATATCTATCTATAATTATCTTGGAATTGAAATAAAAAAATTTGATGAAATGAAATTATTTGGTCAGAGTTCAATTAATTTTTCAATGAAAGAATTTAATCCTGGTTTTTATTTTTGCACTTTGAAATGTGGCATTGGTAATGTAACAAAAAGTTTTATTCTTTATAAGTAAATCAATTAGAATTTTTCTCAAGTTTCACTAGAATTTCTTACGACAGATAAAGTATGTTAGAAAATTCAGCAGGCTATAACTTTTTAAGCTGTGTGCCGGTGGAAATACAAAATATAATTGAGAATAACAAATAGGATAATACTTATGTCAAACGATGGAAAAAAATTAGAATCTGATTTTGCAGATTTTATGAAGAAAAAATTAGGCTTCAATAAAGTCGCTATTAGAGAAAGGATAAAAGGCAAAGTAACCAATATTCCAATTGAGGTTGATGTTCATGGTATTAAAGAAAATAATTTATACCGAAATATTTTTTTTGTCTGTTTGTATGTAGTAATACTTTCAATATTATCTTTAATATTTGAAATAAACGAAATTCAAGTTTTTTTACAATCTATTGTTGCAAATTTTGTTCCTGATATTAAATTACATAGTGCAGTTATTGTTGTTTTGGTTGTATTTTTAATAGTTAGTTATTATTTCAAAACAAAATCTGTAAAACATGTATGGGTTGAATGTAAAGACCATCTCGGAAATGTGAAAAGAAAAGATATAGAAAAGTTAATAAGTGAATCTGGAGATGCACAGGATTCAATAGATGTTAAATGGAAACCAGATGAACTTATCCTTGTTTCAGGATCTGGCTTTGATGATGATGTGTATAATTTTGCGGATGAATATGATATTATGCTTTATAAGAGAAAGGGAAAATCATTTGTTTTGGTGGATAGATATGGGAACCATTGAAACAAATATGAATAAATTAATAATAAACTGTTAAGTATTCTGTTAAGTGATATTTTGTTTTGTTTTTGTAATTATTAATAAAATCAATAAGTAATAATTATATTATTAAATCCACTTGTCGGCGTGGGCAGATTCGAACTGCCGACCCCTACTACCCCAAAGTAGTGCGCTAACCGGGCTGCGCTACACGCCGATAATCGAGACTGCAAAATTACGGCTTGTGTCTCAATTTATAAAATTTATTTACTTGATGTATTTCTCTACTATTTCCTTCACTTGTTCAAATGTATCGGCTAAAACATCATTTACTATCACATGGTCGAATTCGTTGCTCTTGCCGATTTCCATTTCCACCCGCTTGAGACGTACCTGTATCTGTTCTTCCGATTCGGTATGCCGTTTCCTTAAACGCTGTTCCAGTGCTTCCATGTTTGCCGGCTTGAGAAATATCAGGACTGACTCCCTCGGGTATGCTTCCTTCAACGATAATGCTCCCTTGACGTCAACATCGAATACGAGTGTTTTCCCTTGATTCAGTGCCTTGTCAATCTCGCTTTTCAATGTTCCGTAATACTGCCCGAATATTTCTTCCGATTCTATCATCTCGTTGTTCTGAAGCTTTCGGAAAAACTCGGGAATATCCATAAAATAATACTCGCGCCCATGTGTTTCCCTGGGCCTTTTCGGGCGTGTTGTCGCCGAAATCGAGAATTGGAGCTGGGGAAATGTCCTCAGCAAAAATCTCGCTACTGTTGATTTACCGCCTCCGCTTGGCGATGACAGTACTATTAATTTTTTCTTTGTTCCGGGCATAATTTATATCAATCTTTATTATCAATAATTATTAAATCTGATTTTCCGCTTTTATCAATATAACAATACTGAATTTATTTTCCTTTCTTTTTCATTAACACCATTAATTTGTCAATCAGATTCTGCAATTCTTTCTCGGTTTCTGCTTTTCTGAACTCTTTTAATTTTTTCGTCCATATCTTATTACCCGTTTTATAAATTGATTTATAAATAATTCTTCTTATGCTCACAGGTAAATTATAAAAATTTTCCTGAAATATTTTCATTTCTTTTTTGGAAAATTTTGATGCTGTTATTAGTGGTGCAAATTCCGTCTTCGCAGACATTGGTATATCGGCTTTAAATAATTGCAGTATAAACATTAATGATATATCCCGCTTATCTGTAATCCCCTCGAATGTTCTTTTGCGTACTAAATTGTAATCGTCATAAAAGCACAAATGAATCCGATTTAATATGTCTTCCGGCATAAGTTCACCGAGTGAAAAAGCTGCACATGACCTTACATATGGATTTGAATCCTCCAACAATTCTGTCAGTATGTCTATTTGAGTGCTTGCTCCGATTTTCCCTATTGCATCGGCTGCTTCGGCTCTCAACCTCCATGAACTGCTTTTTGATAATTCTGATATCGGCTTCACTATATCGAATATTTTATAATCTGCCATCAATCCAAGGCATACCATCAGCACTCCCGCATTTTTCGATTCTGAGGAATCTATCAACAGATTTTTGCAAGGAAGAGAGTTCTTTTTCAATAATCCTGAAAGGATATTCTTTATAAATTTCCTTTCAAATATGGATTCGGTTCCCAATTTTCCTGCAAAATATTCTGCAGTTGATGGATTTTCGGTTATCTTATCCTTGAGTAGTTCTATTTCTTCAACTTTCAAAGTTCCACTCATCGCTTGATTATACAAATCCTCCGATGATTTATCCTTTATTGATTCATTAAATTTGCTTGTATCAATTTTTGAATGTAACAGAATCAATCTTCTTTCAAAATCGAATTGAGACAAGTCGTATTTCTGTTTCTCTTTATTTGTATCTTGTGTGGCTAATGTCAAAATCGAATAAAAATCGGTAACTGATGTATCCCCCGTTGATATATTAAAATTTCCGTATCTATCCCTGATGTTATGTTGTAAACACTCTTCCGTCAATCCCGTTTTTGTATAAAATGAAATATCCCTGTTCTTTTGATTCTCGGGTAAACATGTCTTCTTTTTTCCAATCATTTCCTTGTCAACAATCAAATAATTGCTGAATGTTGAACTTCCGTAAGAATCAATTAACATTGAGAATGAAGGAAGTTTGGATTCAATCCTATCATCCGGCTGTGTATTAATACTATAAAAATCGCTGCCGAAGTCATCGAGAAGTAATGCAAAGCTATTATCATTTGCAAAACCTTGTGCTATCCCGTATGAACTATATGAGTCATTCCCCTGGTTATCGAACAAAATTCCAATGCCGCTATTGAACGAAGCTCCTTGTGAATATTGATTGGATTCATAATTATCATAACCATTGATGTCATATAATGCTCCCAAACCGAACCAATAGCCAAAACCCTGTCCACATACACCTGCCCTGTAATTATCATTTCCCCTGCCTTCTACTAATAATCCTATGCCACCTGATGAGTATGGATAAAATCCCACAGATACACCCTGTGCAAATGATAAATATTGCTTCTTTTCAGGATTAATGTAAAATAAAGAATGATAACTATCTTTCCCAAAATTATCAACTAATGCTGAAAATCCTTTTGAAAGAGCCAATCCTTGACCGAAACTGCTTATATCATATTCGTCATTACCTGAATTGTCAAAGAGTAAACCAAGTCCGAAAGATGATGCTCCTTCCGACATGATTTTTCCTGTATAATTATCATCCCCTGATACATCATGCAAAATACCAACTCCAAACACACCGCAGCCAAGTGAAAAATTATCTGATGAATAACTATCATTTCCCTCGATGTCAATCAATACATTAATACCGAAAGCAGCCCCCCCGAGGGTATAATCGGTTCCCTGGTATATATCATTCCCTGACAAATCGACGATAAACTTCGCTTCTGATTTATTGCCATTTCCTGAACTTGTAATTATGTATTTATCATCGCCTCCTATATCGAGTATAGCAGTGAAATCACCCTCATACCTATCGTTCCCAGCTCCGCCGAGTGCCACTTTCCCGTATGGTGTTTCGATAATTGTTGTCTTGATATTATTTTTCAGTATATCAATATTATTTCTTGCTGTTACCGCAAGTTTTAATAATGTTTTATATAATGATATCCCGTTCGAATAGAGCATCGAACGGTCAGCCGACTGTGAATAAATAAAGAAATCCTTTGCTGTTTTTTGCAGTGAGTCATACCCGGTATTCGAATTTTCACTTCCCGTACCGAGTAAAACCCCTTTGTAATTATCCTTTAGAAATGATAATCTCACACCCTTCTTGCAAAGAAAATCCTCGGCAAGCATCTGTTTGATTTGAATGACCGGCGAAATGAACATCCTGAATAATTGCCCGCCTTCAACTCCAAATGTGGTATCGGTGCCGAATCCAAGTTCACCGTCAATATCCTTTGTACTCAGGTTATTATCATAATATACCGGTTGATACTTCCTGAATTCGAGTTGGTTTATTACCATTTCAAAGTATATATCAAAATTGGTTTCATTTAAATTCAGTAGAAAATTAGCGTGTTCTTTAACTACATCAACAGAATGTAAAGGATTTGTGAAAATTGTATCGAACAATTTCAATCTGTGATAATTGTTTTCTGTTGTATCAATCGAAAGCCATATATCATTTAGGTTCATTTCTTTCGCCTTCAAACCTTCGGTCAATACCTTGAAAGTTCTTCTGCTCAGCGAATCCTGGGCTAATGTATAATAATTCAGGATTGCAATCATAGCAATCGCCGTTGTTATGACTTTTGTTTTTGCTGATTTATGCTGCAACATTATACTTTTCTTTTTTCATCTGCTCAATTTGTTTTTTTTCTATATTGTAATATTATGAATTATTTTTATTGAAAAAAAATTGTATCAAAATTCATTATAATTAACCATAACATAATATTATTTCATTCACTACTAACAATTAAATTCATATTATTTAATAATACATTTATATTACACTAAAAATAACTGATTCTTGTCTTGAATCTTGAATTTTTGGAGTGTGCATTAAATTTATTTAATTTAATCACTTTTTTTGGAGGAACTGATGTTCAGTAAATTTTACTCTAACAAGTATGTATGGACACTTCTCGCCCTGCTATTCTTCATTTCAGCCATGTTTTTTAGTACCCAAAAATCGAAAGCAGTTCCAAGCTTTGCCCGCCAGACCGGTTTGGCTTGCAACTCTTGTCACACTGTCTTTCCCCAGCTTAATTCTTTCGGTAGAAATTTCAAGTTAAATGGTTACACCTTTACAACTGCCGATGTCATAGAACTAAAAAGTGATGACACTCTGAGCAATACAAGCTTTCTGAAATTATTGAAGATGTCGCCGATTTCGGCTATGCTCGAAAGTTCTTTTACACATTTGGGTAAACCGGCAGATGGAACTTCAAATGATAATGTGGCATTTCCGCAGCAGCTCAGTCTTTTCCTTGCGGGTGCCATTGCACCAAAACTCGGACTCTTCATGCAAATTACCTATGATGACCAAAGCGGTGCATTTGGATGGGATAACACCGAACTAAGATTTGCCGACAATACAACTATCGGAAACTCGGATTTAGTGTACGGCTTGACTCTTAATAATAATCCTACAGTTCAGGATTTGTGGCATACTACCTCTGCATGGGGTTACCCTTATGCTTCTTCTGCAGTTGCTCCGGCTCCCGGTGCCGCTACTCTTATTGATGGCGGCTTGGCTGGGCAGTCTTTGGGTTTGGGTGCGTTTGCACTTTGGAATGACCTTTTATATGCTGAATTAAGTGTTTACCATTCCGCATTCCAGGGTGGTTCCCATCCTTATGATTCCACTGTATCGGGCGTTATACAGGGAGTTGCACCCTACTGGCGGCTTGCTCTTCAGTATCAGTTCTCTAACCAGTATATTTCTGTCGGTACAATCGGGCTTATGGCTAACACAATACCTACTGGCATCAGCGGAACAACAAACAAGTTTACCGATTTTGGTGCAGATATCCAATACGAAATGGGCATTGGCTCCGGCTCTGATGCTCTTTCGGTTTATGGCTCCTACATCCATGAAAAACAAGAGCTGGATGCAACTTTTGCATCCGAAGCATCACAAAATAAGACTAATGAACTTAATCAATTTAAAATTAATGCGAGCTACTATTTTCTTCAGCGGCTCAATCTGACTCTCGGCTATTTCACGACTTCCGGCTCTGCGGATAATATTCTCTATCCTTCCGGACCGGTCAGCGGTAATTATAACGGGAAACCGGACAGCGATGGACTAATTGCTGAATTCGGTTATCTGCCATGGTTGAACACAAGATTCTCGCTCCAATATGTAATGTACAACAAATTCAACGGTGCAAGTACTAACTATGATGGTGCCGGAAGAGATGCCGCTCACAATAATACATTTTATTTACTTACTTGGTTTATGTTTTAGAAAAAATGAAAAATTCATTAAATATAATAATAATTGCAATTATTGCACTCCTGGTTATGTTTTTGTTTACAAACTCGGGCACTCAGGAGAACAGGGACTTGGGTGTTGGTCCTATAAAATCTTTAAAACTCGGTCCCATCAACAAAGGACAAGTTTCGATGGGTCAAAATATTTTCAATTCAAAATGCTTTGTCTGCCATACACTTGACCAGAAAAAAGTGGGCCCTCCTCTTGGAAAAGTGGCAAAAGAACAGGCGCCCGAATATATTGTCAACCTGCTTCTGAATACTGTGGAAATGCAGCAAAAAGATTCGAGGGTTAAACAATTGCTCTATCAGTATAAAGTTCCTATGCCCGACCTGAAACTTTCAAAAAATGATGCTCTTTCTGTTCTCGAGTATCTCAGGTCTGCCTCAGAAAACAGGTAGATTACCTGATTTAATATTATTTAAAAATTTGAAATCACTCCCATCTCTTCGGAGATGGGCAGTGATGGAATTGTAAACATTCTTTCATCCTTATCTTTAACTGTGCCATGGCTCTTTATTTTAATAATTGAAACAAAATCGCCTTTTTCGGATTTATTTAATAAAGAGCTTGGAGAACCAAAATATTTCACTTACAGGAATTAATCCTGGCAGTAAAAACTGAAACTTTTTTTTAAAGGAAACGTTCTTAACATTATAAATATATTTAATTGTATGAAAGGAGGATGCAAATATGCCTCGAATGAATTTTCCGTCTGTTTTCTGGACAATGGCTTTTGTCTTAATGATTATTACTTATATTATTTCCGGCTGTGAAAAAACAAGCATTCAGAATAACGGCAAGCCAACCGGAAATTTAATTAAATATTCAGATTGTAAAAACACTGTTACAGGTATTCTATCTGATACGACTCCTAACAATCTCGATTGCATCGAATACAGCTACAACAACTTGAATGGTATTTTGAAATTAAACCATATTAATGCCGGATTCAATTGCTGCCCCGGAAAAATCACTGCCGATATTTCAATCAACAATGATGCAATCATAATAAACGAAAAGGAGCAGGAAGCCGGATGCCATTGCGATTGCCTTTTCGATATTGAATATCAGTTTAATAATCTTCAATCCCTGACCTTCAAGCTCATTGTAGTTGAACCGTATCGTCCGGTGGATGAAGATGTGCTGGAGTTTGTTCTTGACCTTAATATTCAGCCATCGGGTAAATTTTGTGTGGAACGCAAGAACTACCCCTGGAACATTAATTAATTACGAATGACATATTTCGAACTCAATAAAATTTCTTTCTGAACTTGGTTCTGAATCTATAAACCATCATTCGTAATTAAATATATCAAACCGTCATTCATAATTCAAAACATAAAATTCAAAATTTTTTTTTATAAATAGGTTACTTAACCACTACCATTTTCCTGCCGTCTGTTTCATTACCGCTTTGGATAATATATTCATAAACTCCGGATGGATATCTCTCTGTATTTATACTTATTGTATTCATACCCGGCTTTGGGATTAACGAAAACCTCTCAATTTCCTGACCCAGTGAATTTTGTACTATGATGTCGCACGATTCCGGATTATCACGTCGGTCTATAAACTCGATAGCGGTATAATTAATACTTGGATTAGGATAGTTCTGCATCAATGTAATCCCCCCGTTGAACTGCGCCAAATCATCAACTGATGAAACTCCTTCATCGGAACTGAACAAAATCCCTAATTCGGCATTTGTAGCTCCGCTTGCTTCTGCTCTACCTGCAATAGGAATACCTAATGCAAACTGTGCATTAATATTCCCCGAACTTGTACTGATAAGACCGGGCGAAAAACTTACAGCTTCTAACTTCACTTCCTGTGCATTTATTAGTCCCGAAAAAGCAATAAACAAAATAACTGCAAAATATTTTTTCTTTAACATATCATAATCCTCGTATTATTACCGGACCTTAATAATATAAAACACTGACCCATTCGGAGGCATCGGAACAGCACTCGTTTCTTCGACGCTTTCACTGCTGGTGCTATACCTGTAGCCCTGGTTATCATACATAGGTTCCACACCTGATTTATCCGATGATATGTAAAGCGGATTTGAATTTGCTCCGCTCATATCCTGCAAAGAGCCGACATTATCTCCGGCATTTCCACCGGGTTTAATCGGCTGTCTGAATCCCGCATCTGCATCTCTTCCTGCACCGCCGTCAACTCCCCTGAGGAACAATCCGCGTAAGTCCGGCAGGTTGAAATTCTTTGTACCTGTCGTATCATTTGACCCGTCGCCCCAGTTCGTTGAAATAACCTGGTATAAATGGGGGTAATCCTTTGATGACAGTGCCGTACCATCACAAAGCATCCATCCGTCCGGTATCTTTGCTGCGATTCCTCCAAAAGGTAGAATGACACCCACAGGCAGCACACCGCTCATTGCATAAGCGGCTGTGTCTGCTCTCTGTGAATATCCTGACGAATCAGAGCTTAACGCATGGAGTGACATTTTCGAGTTTTCCGAATAGGACGCAGTATCCGATTTTCCTGCCCTGAAGCTGAAAGGTACACTGCCTATTCTCATCCTCGGCGATAATTCTACTCCTCCTCCGATTTGCACGCTTGCCCACAATTCTGTCAGTGTTTCGGGAATTATTATCGGCACCTGCTCCCCAAGCATGGTCGAAAATATTCCGTTTTTTATATTCAATAACTCATCTTCCTGCCAGTATAATCTTCCTCCCTCGGGAGAATCATATAACCGTACAATCGCCTGGTATTGACCGTCAGTCAGGGGTTTATCCTGGGCATCGAGTAATCTTCCCTGCATGGAAATAACCTGTGGCACTGATGCATTCACTTTGTTCAACATGATTATACACAACAAAAAGACCATTGCCATATAACTGTAGAATCTTTTAATTTTCATAACTTCTCCTATATATAATATTAGTTACACGGCTATCTTGACCAATCATCAACAGCCATGGTTTTTCCATCCAAATTTTCAATCTGTATCTTCTGAAATGTAAATGAAACTTCTTCTAATTCTTTCGAATCAACTCCCTGCGCACTATTGAAATAATCCTTAAACATTCTTACACCACTTATATTGGCATTCGTCAATGTTATGGTCTGGTAAACCTGTTCGAAGCCGTCAGAATTCACGTGTACAAACTGCAGAACTACCGAAGGAAGCACTTCATTTGTAACACATGCCTGGAATATCTGCGGTGAAGCGGCTCCCCACTCTTTTACAATTTTAATTGGTTGATGCTGCCTTTTGCCGGATGCTTGTCCCGTAGCGGCATCGCGTGGTGATTTTATCTCATAACTGAATGCTATCCCCTGGATATTATCGGGAAACTGCTGGTTCCTTGTTTCTCCCTTAAAGGTTCCCTGTTTGGCACCCTTTATTTGCAGGTAAAAATCTACTGCTGAATAAGACATTGTATATGCTGATATTAGCAGAACGACTAATAACACAATTTTTTTCATATTTCCCCCTTAAGTATTCCTATATTTAATAAAATTTAAAATTTAAACGTTTACTAAATTTTATTATTTTAGCTATGTCTAAATCATTACTTAGTGTAACATATCAATTACTTCAACCACTCTTATCCCGTAGGGATTATATATTCCTATCGCCATGAGCGTATGTCGAAGGGCCACTTCATTGTCATTCCTGCGAAAGCAGGAATCCATAGCCAAAACCCACATCAATTATTATAAATCACACAAATCACTGTTCAGATTACTTGCGTCTCTGCATGAGAGTAACCCCATGCTTCAGCATGGGGGAAGAGAAAGATACTCGTCCATCACCACAGCCCCACCACACTAAAGTGTGGTGTTATCAAAATCACTCCAATCACAAAAATCACACAAATCACTTTTCCAACAATTTGCGTCTCCGCTCCTCTGCGTGAAACAAAAAATCCTGAAATCCTTTAATCCCTTAATCTTGTTCAGACAATTATTTTTAAAATCCTTTTAAAACCGTTTTCTTTTTATATCATTCCATTAAATTAACTTTGCCCCGCTTGTTCTTTGATATTCTGGGTTGAATAGCCACTATTTTTAAATAGTGGAGATTGGATTAAAAGAACCTCTCGACTTTAGTCACTTATTGTCACAAAATGCCACCCCAAATAGGACATCAATAGGACAAGATGAGACAAAAACGGACAAAACAGGACAAATATTCCAATTTAGTAATTATTTAACTCCTTATAAATCATTTTAATTCCTAAAGAGCAATCCAAAAATAAAAAAAAGTGTGACAAATAGTGACAAAATGTGACATTTTCTGATAACTCACGTAATCACACTGGCTTATTATTGAAGAAAAAACATATTTTAAATGTAACCGAAATTATTCATTATTCACATACATCTCCCAATTCCTAATTCTTTACTACCATTCTCATCTCAGTAGTACCCTGCACATTCACAAAATACACACCTGAAATCAATGTTTCAGTCGGAATGTGAAAGTTGGATGTTTTTCCTGTTTCGAGAAATTCTGTTTGTTGTTTTAAAATAACTCTGCCAGGCAAATCATAAATAATAATAGTTTCCGCTTTTCCATCACCTTGAATTGTTATTGAAATATAATCCGAAAATGGATTTGGGTTAACAGAATTGGTTTCTTCGCTGTACTCATCAATTATCCCTGTTTCAGTATTAAAAATCCTTTCATAATTTTCTGCATATTCATAAGTTGAATGACATGTATTCACAACATCCCAATTGATTGACCAGGTCATCATTCCCCGGAGTTTAGGATACCCTGCTGAATTGATGAGTGTATAATATCCCGGCTTGGGCCCTTTACCCATCAGGTAATCCAAAGCAAGCTTAACAGTTGCAGTGTCTGTATATCCCCCGCTCGCAGCACTTGCGCAAGCCGGCAATCCGACAGCTATCTTGTCTTCAGCCAAACCTCTGAAATATCCCCCCGGTGTGTCGAAACCCCGGATTATCTGCTCAGTCATTGCCCCGATAAAATCTGCTGTCCCCTGGTTATATATGTTCCCGTCTATTCCCCTCATGGAACCGCTATTATAAAGCTGGACATGTAGTACTTCTATCGAATCCCGAAGTGCATCAATCACCGGTAGATAAGCCCCCCACACTCCTGCAAAGGATTCCATTCCTCCTTGCACATTCGCTGTCTGGGGAGCCATTGTCAATAATAATCTTTTCCCGTTTTTGAAATAATAATCGGACATGATTTTTTTGATGGCTTCTATCATATATTGAACCGGTTTATCTGTCGGTTCAGAAATAGTTCCACCGTTTATAAAAAGCGAATTGCCTTCCAGGTCAATGTCTATGCCATCGAAATTATACGTGTTTATTATTTGATTCATCGTGCTGACAAAGGTGTTCATTTCCATTTCATCGTTCAGAATAATCGGAGAATTTCCACCCCCGATACTGATTATCACTTTCTTTCCCTGACCCTGAATAAAATTTATTTGATTAATTAAAACCGATGAATCGACCTCTACAGGATTGAATTCCATTTCAAAATCCTCAGGTGGCTTGGGAACAGCGAAAGCAACATTTATGACATTGTACCTTGAATCAATCAATGTTATTGGAATATATGGAGCGTTTACATCATCCCAGTTATGCCAATAGCCAATTAAAGCTGGATTTGGCAACTGGCACAATGCAAATGAAAAATTGAATAAAATAAGTATTATTATCTTTTTCATGCTTCACTCCCTTAAAATTATTAATGCATTGAAAAAGACCAAATTAGAATAATGATATTGTAAATTATTATCAATTTAAAAAAAATAGTTAAAACTAATTATAAATTTTGCCTAATGGAAATATTATCGGCTTCTATTCGTTTATTATTCCGGTAACTATTTTCAATTCAAATATTAAGTGGGATTGTACAATGAATAATTCATATAAAATAATTATTAAATACATGTTTTTCGCAATTATAATCATAAATATTTTTACACTGAACATATCATTCGCGAAATTATTCGATGTTAATGTTTCTAATACAAAATTTACACCGAAGAACATTACAATCGGTGCAGGGGATACAGTCAGATGGACAAATACTCAAGGCATGCATAATGTAAATGGTTCAAGGTCATCCTTCCCCAATAATCCCGAATCATTCGGAAACGAGGTCGGAGAGGGCTGGATTTATATTTTCAAATTCACTATGCCGGGCAAATATGATTACGAATGTACACCTCATAGAAATTTCGGTATGGTCGGCTCTGTTACGGTAGATATTACTAATGATGTAAAAGAATCGCAATATGCAAATAACGGTTTACTTAATACATATCCCAATCCTGCTTCCGAATATGTAACCATCGGAATAAGTTCAAACTTTGATAATAAATCTAAAGTAATTATCATTACAGATATGAATGGCAGAGAAACGGATAGATATTCCATAATGAATTTATCATCATTGGTTGTTGATACCCGAAATTATGCAAAAGGGACATACTATATCAGCGAAATTATTAATGGTGAAAATATTCAACATGGTATGTTTATTGTAAAATAACTTAAAGCTTATATTTCTTATAATTCAAATTTTCTAATACCTGATTCCTTCTAATAGCAATTGGGATTTATTATTAAATTTAAAATTGGTGTTAATATGATTCGGAATTCAGAATTAATTTTCAATTCGCCATTTCCCTTATCATATTTCCAATTTCCCAATTACAATGTCGTAACAATTTTAAACCAGTAAGTGTAGTTTTTCTCCAATTCTTTATATTTCACTTTCTTAATTGACACAGTGTATCTTTTTCCGTTAACCAATCCTTCTGCTTTCCATTGAATAACGTTTGGTATTCCGTACCCTTCGGTATTGTAAGAAATAGAATTAACAATAACAGGATTGTCGCTTTCATCCTTCATTTCAATTGTTGCATTTGAAAAGTCAACATTTTTATTATTAAAGAAAGTATCCCTGTCGGCGACTGCAGAAAAAGACAGATACCAGTCCAATTTAAAAGCATCAGCGGGATAATTTCCCTCAGGATATGCGACATATTCTATATCAGATTCAAACCTGGGCCAATAAACCAACTGGTCGAAAACCTTCAACACACCTGCAGTAACATGCCTCCCACTGTTTGAGACTTTATCTACTCTGCCATAAGCAAAATTTCGCATAAAAGGGTTCAAAAGCCATCTGCGATGGCCTAATGATTCCACTTTATCGTCTATCAGCCAATCAAGTATCATTTTTTCAGAAAGCCAGTCGTAAACCTGTGTAGCAGAACCAAGCCAAAGATTGCTTTCGACACAACCTTTATATCCATTCTGTGTGAAGCACTTCGAAGTATTCGGCGGCTCATGATTCATTTCTTCATTAGCACATGTAATCAATGCTGCTTCCTGCGCATATACTTCATCATCAGGATTGATTGACACCTCCTGTAAACGGTGGAGAGAACGGATTTCTTTCAACTTTGACCAGACCTTGATTCCCTCATCGGGTTTAAGTTTTCCTTCGTAGCAATTATCAACATCGGGTCCGCAATCGTAAAGCTTTGCAATTGTTGCCGGTAATTTTGTATTGCATCCGGGTCCTGCCGTTTCACTACAGCTATACACAAATACAGCTATTATAATGATTAATATAGATAATGTTAATTTTCTCATGTACACCTCAAATCAGTTTTATGAATAAATTCAATATATGAAAAATTATTTTTCCGTCTATTAATATTAAGATATTTACTTACGGAATCAGCACATATTTATTCAGCTGAAAATCTATTACGCTTTCAGGTTCAGTGAATTTTAAAACGAAATTTCCCTTTTTGTCTATAAATCCAAACTCTTTCGTATTTTTATTCGAAGCCCATGCAAGCCCGTTTACAAAACTCCCTGCAGTACTGAATTTCGATTCGATAACATATTGTCCGTTTTTATCTACAAAACCCCATTTCCTGTCCTTCTTCACAGCAGATAAATCCTCCGAAAAATCCAACGCATCATCGAAAAGTGTTGTTACTGTTGCTTTTCCAGTCTTATCGATAAATCCCCAATGTGTCCTGAAACTGTTATCGAGCTTTCCAACTGCAGCCCTGTCTTCCTTAAAAGGCATGGCATAATCAAATACCGGATTGATTGCAATTTCACCTTTTTTATTAACGTAGCCGTATTTGCCATTTATCCCTATGACAGCTAAGCCCTCGGAGAAATATCCGGCTTCATCGTATCTGTATTCAATAACCACATCACCTTTTTTATTTATGAATCCGCATTTGTAATGCTCGTTTGTCACTGCAGCCATTCCCTCGTGGAATTTGCTTCCCGAAGCATTTTGAAGTATGATTAAATATTCCCCGTTTTTGTCAATGTAACCTCTTTTATCTTTGTCGAGTATGTAAGCCATTCCACGTTCAAAATCAGTAGCATCCATAAATTTTGGAGGCAGTACCTGTTTTCCTTCTTTGTTGATGAATCCGTAAACCATGTCATCGTGAGCATCAGTGGTGTATTTCATTATGACAGCCATTCCGTCTGAAAAATCCCTTGCCTTGTCACAATCGCAAACGATTGCTGTTTCACCCTTCATATTCAGGAAACAGACTTTTTCTTTTCCGTCAATTTTTTTCTTCACTCTGAAAAATCCATCTCCATAACCGTCAACATCAGCCAATTCGAGAGGAGGAAAAATGTCTTTACCATCGGGATAGATGAAGTGCCAGAGCTCGCCTTCTTTATATGCAGCAAGCGGTAGTTTGTCGCTTTTCTTTACTTGTGCGAATGTTGACGATATAATGACCGAGAAAATTAAAACCGGCAAAAACAATTTTAATTTCATTAATAATCCTAAATTTAACTAAAACAATAAATCACTAAACGAATATGGATTGGATTTATGCTTATTGAATAAAAATTATCCGGTTTAATAATTATAATTTAAAAATTCAATGAAAATTGTAAATTTTAAATTGAAAATTAATTTACCTCATCCTTCTCGGGCAGAGCGGAAGCGGAACTTCGTCATTGGTATCGTCGAAATATGTTTCTAAGCAATCAGACGGGTCACAACATGTGTGGCATACACGCTTGTGCGAACGAAAACCCTCCAGCTCTATATCTACGGACAGAAATCCATTTTTGACCTGCTCATCTCGAAGTAAATCAGTGCTGAGATATTTCTTGTTATCATCAGGGAAAACAGTTACCACTCTGGCATCATCACCAAGTTCGTTCTGGATTTTCAATGCACCAACAAAGTTTGCACCGCTCGATATACCGACACCAATGCCTAGCTCGGAGGACAGCTTTTGAGCCATAATAATTGCATCACCATCGTCAACCGATACTACAGAATCGAGTTCGTCGAGCTTAAGTATTGAAGGTATGAACTCATCGGATATACCCTGGATTCTGTGCTTACCGACCTTGTGCCCTGTGGTTAATGTCGGGGAATTTGCCGGCTCAAGAGGATGAATGTATATTTCCTTACTCTTTTCTTTGAAAAATTTTCCGACACCCATGATTGTGCCGCCTGTTCCTACTCCGGCGACAAATGCATGCGGCTTTATGTTTCGGAATGATAATTGCCACCATATTTCAGGTCCCGTCGTCAAATAATGCGCTTCAACGTTATCGCCATTCGCAAACTGGCATGGAAGAAAAGCATTACCGATTTTTTCCGCAAGCTCTTCCGATTGTTTTATGCTTCCGAGAAATCCGCCTTCTTCGCGACTGATGAGTTTAATGGTTGCACCAAGACTCTTGATAAGATTTAATCTTTCCAAACTCATCCAATCGGGCATGAAGATGGTAACAGGATGTCCCAATGCCCTCCCGAGAGCAGAGAATGATATACCCGTATTACCGCTCGTTGCTTCGATTATATGTGTTTTATCATTAAGTACTTTTTTCTCATAAGCACGATACAAAATGTGATAAGCCATCCTGTCTTTTATACTGCCTGTCATGTTCAGGTTTTCAGCTTTAGCGAATATTTTTCTATGTTTTCCTTTGTATTTGAAATCTATCTCAAGTAAAGGTGTATTACCGATTAAATGCGATAATCCCTGAATTCTTTTTCTCATTTCCATAATAAATTATCATATATTAAAAATTGTATTGAATAGTGAAATGTAAATTAAGAGATAATGAGAAAATGAACAAGTGATGTTCCTTAATTGAAAATGAAAACGGATAATAAAATTCATTTTTTTGGGCGAGGGACGGGGCTCGAACCCGCGACAACCAGAGCCACAATCTGGGACTCTACCAACTGAGCTACCCCCGCCGTATTATTTCGAGATTACAAAAATAAAGAAAATTATTTGCTTATCATAACATTTTTCGGTTACAATTACCGACAAGGTTCACTACCAAAGGCAATTTGAACGTGATGTGATGTTACCCTTATTTACACTTACATGTTGTATTGTATATTTTTAATGAAATGATACTGTGATACTTGAAATAGCACAATTAAAGTTTAAGTAAAATATCCCTGTTTAAACAGAATTAATATATAATTCTACAAAAAAGAAAAACATATATTATGAACTTGATAATTTATTTTACTTTCGTAACAGTTGTCTTTACTATTCCATCAGGTAAAGTTCCTCCTCCGTCAGGAATTTTCTCCACGAGTTCCTGGTAATCTTTGTTTGCATCAAAAGTAAGCCCAAGCGGACCTGTTACCGTTTTAGATCCTGGTTCAGACCAAGGCGGGGCATCTTTACAGCTTATCTTAAAAGATGGAGTATAACCCCAAGAATTACCGTTCATAAAGATATTAATCTGATGTTCTAAAGGATTGAAGCTCCCTCCAAATGAAACGCCATTAGAAATATTAAAATAGCCATCACCGGGTTGTGTTATTGTGTAGGTGCATGTCCCCTCGCTTTGTGATTTTGGTGTTACTTTTGCCTCTTCATTATATAAATTTAACACCATTACAGATAAATCGTCCTTTAATAATACACTCATTCTTGCACTGTCGGTTACAGTGAAGAATTTTTTTCCCGCACCAAATCCTAAAGGTATGTTTGATGTAAATACTATAGAGTAAAGCGCTCCCTCAATTACCAAAATATTGGAAATCAATTTCGGGTTTTTAAAAGTTTTGTCCTTATAGGTAAAAGTTAAGTTACTGAGTGTCGCAGAAACCGCCACAGGATTATGACTTTCATCAGGTACAACCGAAGGCGCAATGAATGTAGCTTTGTTTTCATCTGTTTTTACGATTTGACCGGAAGCAGCATTGCCACTGGTGCCGTTCACCTGCCATGTTGAAACATAAGTTTTGTTTTCATTTAAATAAGGAAGGTCAACGTTCTCTTCTGTCTTGTATTTGGGTTCTCCTATATATATTACTTCCAAATCAATACTTTCATTTATTTTTACAATTGCTTCCGAAGGGACAATACTGATTTTCTCAAACTCACTCACATCGCAGAAATGTTTAATCTGTACGCTGATTTTTTTCTCAACAACATCTAATGAAAAAACTTTCGGTGCTAACCATGTTTTATCAGTATCCTGATAGGCAATTCCCAGAAACTCTTCATTAGCCGGAAGAGTATCGGCATAAGAAAAGGTTACCGTTACCAGCTGGGCGAATTTTATGCCTTCGGGTAACAAACGATAAGCAATGCCAAATCCACCCGGGCAATGGCTGGTTACGGGTTGAATACTGAAAACAGTTGCTGAGCTTACTGCACCGGCAGGAACTGTTAATTCTAAGATTCCGTCGGCTGAAGAAAGCGAACCGCCGCTTGCGTCAATGGTAGCCGTAACAGCAGGTCCCAGTGGTGTCCCAACAGGAGTAACCAGTGGTTCATTGTTATCCGTCGGGTTTGTGCCTGAATCGTTATTATTGCATCCGGTGAATAAAGCAACACAGATAGCAATAGCAGAGAAAAGTATAATTTTTTTCATAAGTATACTTCTATTTAATAAAAGAAATTAAAAAGAATATAATTAAGATTTTTTAATCTTATTATTAATAATAACAATTTACGAAATTTCCTAACTTTTTCTAATAAATAATTTATAATATTAGATGAATCAGTAGTAATTAAAACAATTCTGGAAAAAAAAGTTTTCTAAAAAGATATTGAGATTCCAATTATTTTTCCTCTATTTGGAAAAGAATAACTTGTATTATATTTTGGAAAAAATTCAATCCCATTATTAGTAATTGTCCTGTTGTACAATTCTACTGCTTCCTCTAAACTCGTAATTGCCGATGAAGCTACAAGTAATCCAATGATAACTGCACAGGAACCGACAAGAATCATCGGCGTGTAATAATCGAGCCATTTTCCGCCTCCTAAATAGCCGCCAAGCGGCCAGCCGATACATCCACCTCCAATTATGCCAATTATTTCCGAAGTTGATGATTTGGTATTATAACTGTCGAGTTTATCGAGACAATCATTGCAATTTCTCATCAGCACTTTTAACTCATTCATATTATTCTCAAGCTTTTTGAAATTGACCCCACCATCGAGAGAATATTTCGGCTCGGAGAACATTGAAGTATGAAGTGTGATTCTTTGTGAATAACAATTTTGAATTAAGACAAATGCTACGAGTATTGAAATGATATGTGTTGATTTCATTTTATTTCTCCAAAATAAAATTAATTAGTTTTTTGTATAAATAATATTGAAAATCAAACCTCTGTATTTATAGCAGAGGTTTGACAAAGAAAATTAATTTCATATTTTCACTTCCCGACAGGGTTCACAACCACAGGCAGTTTCCCTGTTATCAATCGTTTTTCTTTTTGTACATCCATTTCGTCAATCAAAATGGCATCGGGAACGATGAAAGATGATGGAATTCCACTTAAATTCCAACTTTCTGAGCCGGCGAATCCGAAGGCAAATGAGAACAAGCCGCTCATTCCGCCTCCCTGCGAAAGCATCGTGTTATATGCAAATTTTTGTGCCGATGAACCTGCTATTTTTTTCAATGTGCTTAACGATATACTACCTATTTCGGCAGAGCGCAATAGTTCTTCTTTACCATCAGCTACCGATACTTTGTAAATAGCAATCGGCTTACTGACAGAACCTTTCTTTTCAAAACCCGAAGCGAATGACATTATTGAGGATTCATCCATCTTTGTTTTGATTGATGAAGCCGGTGATTTTAGCTTTCTGATAATAATAGCATAATCCAATCCTCCTTCTTTAGCTTTCTCAATCAGTAGCTTTTTAAGTTCATCCCTCTTAAGAGTTTCAGAAAATGAAAAGTCGATTACACCAGCCCCTATATCGGATGTAACCGATGAACCCTGGAACTTGACCCTCTTACTTCCGTTTGAGCCATCGAGTTTTGGTGTCGGAATCCTGCTGTTCAAAATAGTTTTTAACGAACCCTTATCAACAAGCGTTAGTTCATTCGGAGGGACGACACCTTCCATATCAACCTGGTAACTTCCGATTAATTTTTTACCGTCAAATTCGGTTTTTGATGGAGTTGATTTTATAGTAAGATTATCAGCAAGAATTTTCTTTCCCATTTTATCATCGAGTGATTTTCCCATCATTTGATTAGCAAATAACAAAAACTTCGGGTCGCTGTAAATCAATTTTCTTATCGCTAAAAGTCCTTCATTTTCGGAGAATAGACGTTGTGAGAGCATTTCACCTACTGCCTGGTCTTCGAATAATACTGGACCTGTATATGATTCCTCGAAAGATTTTGCTTTTCTCAATGAGACAAGATTTTCTGCCATTTTCTTTACATCAGATTTCATCGCATCAAGCTTGGGTAAATCCTCTGGACTAACTTCATAATACAAAACCTGGTCAAAAAGCGGTTCTCCGTCTTCCGCCTGCGTGTACGCATTCACCTGGACCGCAGCGAGAGTTACGGGAAAAACTGTTTCGGTTTCTTCGCTGTTAATATAAAATTCATCCCCCTGGATAAAAGTTATTGTTACTTCCGACTTATAAATATCCGGGTAAGTTCCGAATAGACCGGAAATTTCTTTTGCCGCAGATTCCCATTTTGTTTTATTGAAATCAAATTTCACAGGGGAAAGTTTTTTATTTACAACCGGTGCCTTGAAAAGGTCTCCAAGTGCCGAATCTTCAGGTGTAAGCTTCTGCTGGTTGATTGCTGATATTTTCTTCTCATAAGTTTCTGCTGCACGTTTATACATCTCATCTGTTGATTTCCAGATTACCCTTCGAATTCCGTCATAATCGTTTTCCAATGGAAGCTCATCATTGGTGAAGCCGGACACAAAATCACCTCCCGATTCCGGGTCAAAGAAATTTTCCTGTGTTCTTTTGTAATCCCCTACAATAATGCGCGACCACAGCGAGCGATAGGGTTTTACTTCAGAAACAACGATTGCTCCGAGTGATGCTTTTAGTGACATAACCTTTAAATCATGAATATTATAGCAGATGAAAAACGGCTTTTTTAGATTTTCGAGCGAAAGATTATTCAAATTCCTGCCCAACTCATCTTTCACAGCTTTAATAATTATGTCTCTTGAATTGCTTTGCTGGGAATAAGATAAAGTAATACCCAGGACTAATGTTATGACTATTGATATTATTTTCTTTTTCATTTATACCTCTTTAAATTTATTTTTATTAATTATTCGGGAATTGAACCGGGGCGAGGCAGAATCGGCGGCTTATCCTGCGATTTGCTTTTCTTCTGCACTTCAATCCGTTTAACAAATATCGAAGGAGTCGACGAACTGACAGGGACACCACCCGATTCGGCTCCACAAGTGCCGTTAAACACTTCATAATCGCTTCCTGCCTCTGCTATCTGTGAAAACATCGAGAGTGGTGTTCCGACAAGGTCAACGCCACGCACAAGCTCGTCGGGTCTGCCGTCAACATATACCTTGTAAACTTCTGTCGGCATTACATTGAAAGAATTTGGAATTGTCCTTCCGGTAATAGTAAAACCGCCGGTTATATCCTCAAAAAAGTACCCGAATGGAATTCCCTGCGATTTACACTCGTCAATCAGCTTTTTTCTCAGCTGTTCTTTCGTCAGAGGATTGGTCGTTTCCAAAATAAGGTTGGACTGCCGGCAAACCGGCTTGTATCCGGACTGCGCCCTGCCATGTCCGTTAGAATGAGGAAACTTGTCAATCGGGCTTCTTGACATTAAAAAATTCTTCAAAATCCCATTTTCAATAACTGCAACTTTTTCTCCTTTCATACCCTCGTCATCATACATATAATAGCCGTTAAGGTCAACCCCGTTATGTGATTTGATAGATGGGTCGAATATCACACTCATCTGAGCGGGAAGAATCAGTTCGCCGACTTTTTTCTTGAAAGTCTGTCCTTCATCTTCGCTTTTTTGCCTGTGCCCTTCAACTCTGTGACCGAATATTTCATGGAAAAATACACCGGCTGACCTGCCTGAAAGAATCGCCGGTCCTGTGTACGGGTCAACGACTGGAGCATTCTGCATTTTCTTTAACTTATCAACCAACTCGGTAACCTCTTTTATTACCTGTTCATCATTTGGTAAATTTTCCGGCTTGTATGCAAAGTAGGAGAGATATAAAGGGAGTTCCATTCCGTCATTTGCCTTAATAGTCCCGCTCACAAATAAACGAACCCCAAACCTGTTCTGAACAATTTTCGTGCCTTCAGTCGAAACAAAGTATTTTCTCTCGACACTGAAATTGACTGTAGCATCGCCTCTGTATATGTCTTTTTCTTTTAACAATATTTTGGAATATCTTTTCAACCTGTCTTCCCATACTGTTCTGTCGAAGCTGTAGTCCTTTGGATTTAGCGGTTCTTCGTAATATTCCACTTTGCCGTTATCATTCGAAAAATCTGCAGATGTATCCTCTGCTGTAACTTTAACTGCAACATTTGCTTTCACCTTCGCAAATTTATCTGCTGCCGTTCTGTACTCGTCATTCGTAACGTTCCAGATGATTTGCCGGATTGCCTTTTCATCATCATCGATAGGAAGTAAATTGTTCTGGGGTAGCATTCCGAAAATCTCGCTCAGTTGGTCGCCTCTTAGTTCATGTGTATTATCGAGAACATTGTTCCCCACCCTGATTTGAGTTGTAAAGTAATGTTTGTGCGATTCATCCGAGTTGGTAATATTTCCGAAAGAGGCGCTGACAGTATATCTCCGCACGTCATCCACCCTGTAACAAATATAATATGGCGGATTCTCCTGTGTCTTGAGTACATCCATTTCACGGTTCATTTCATCGGTGATTATATCGAGCAATTTATCAGGTGCTGCTGTCAGATTAATTGCAGTAGATATGAAAAACGAAATGAAAATAATTATAAACAAACTTAACTTTTGACGCATAATTTCTCCTGATTAATTATGAATTTATCAATTATAAATAAGAGTCAAAAAGCAATTCAAACATGAAATATAAAAGTATGAATAAGTTCCAGTCGAAATGTAGTGATAAATTATTGAAAAAGAAAATTTATTTTGTGTAATGTTTAATGTTTGACAATTGATGCTCTAAATTACTTTTTTTAAAGGTATAATAATTTTTGATTTATTCGACTCAATAATTTGGATAAATTAATTAATTGTTTATGTAAAATTGGTCACTATCACTGACTGATTTTACGTAAATTCGGTCATTAAAACAACCAAATTATTCCGTATAAATTGATAATAGTGGAGGTTTGAATTAGAATATAATCCTATTAATTCTATTAATTTTATAGGTTATTCATCAGTTTCTCTGCTTCAGCAAAATCCGGTTTTAGCTTGATTGCCCATTCCAGCATTTTAATAGCATCGTCATTTATTCCTGCCTCGATGAAACATCGCGCAGCACCGAAACAAGCGAATGGATTGGAATTGTTCATTTTTAATGCTTCTGTGTATAGCTTCAATGAGTTTTCAATATCACCGAGTTCAAACAAACCCTCTGCCGTGTCGCATAGCAGGTCATCGAGTGCAACTTTCAGCGTGGTATTAAACCGTGTTTCTTTCCATTTATTCATCAATTCAGTCAAAAGTTCGAGTGCTTCTGTCCAATTGCCATTCATCAAGAATGATTTGGCTTTGATATAAATGCTGTCAGGATGGTCCGGTGAAATTATATCGGCTTCTGATATAAATTTCCCAGCTAATTCAAAATCTGATTCGAGCATTGAAATCATTGAGAGCTTGTGTAAAGCATGAAGCTTGAATCGATCACTTTTAATTCCGTGCTCCAGTACTTCCGAATACAATCTTTTTGCCGATTCATAATTTCCCGAATCGAAATTTTCATCTGCTTCGCCAAGAATAATAAATTCATCCCGTTTATCATTTAAGTTATTTTCTGCTTTATGAGCCAATGCTTTATCGTAGAGATAATCTAATCGTGAAATGATTTTCAATGTAGAACGTTTCCATGTCCATTGTGTTCTCGCCCTGTATGTGGCTTTCAATCCCTTATCAAAAATCAGGGCAGGATTAGAATATACATTTTTCAGAATTTCTGTCAATGCAGCTGCATCCGGTTCAAGAACGAATGCTTCTCCTGTTAACTCGAGATTACCGATTTTATCTCCTATCGAACGTGGTTCGGATGGTATCAGCCAACCCACTTTCTCATCTACGAAGTCATCAGTCGAGCCGCCATCAGTAACAATAACGGGCAAACCGCAAGCCATCGCCTCGAGTGTCGGAAGTGAAAACCCTTCTCCCCTGTAGGAACAGACAAACACATCACATGACCTGTACAGGTTTGCTATCTGTTCCTCGGTCATGTAATTATCAAAGTAAATTATTTCGGGTGAACCAGGCACTTTCCGCAATTTCTCTATGTGGTCTTTTGCAGTTTGCCCTTTGTAAAATGATTCGCCGCCCATATCCTTAATGATTAATGTTATATCATCATCGGATGTAAATGCTTTTGTGTATGCATGGAGGAGTACGTCAATCCCTTTCCTGAAAATTGTACCGCCTATGTAAAGGAATTTCAATTTCTTGTTTGTCGGAATCAGATACTTATCGCCTGACGGCTTGAAAAGCTCAGGGTCAATGCCGTTCGGAATGACCTGCACTTTATTGAAATCTATTCCCGAATTAATAAAGCTCTGCCGCGAATATGTCGAAGGAGTCCAAAGTTCATCAGCTTGTTTGAATAAGTCTGCAAAATCTTTTCTCAAAGTTGTGTATTCCCAGGGCTGCATTATTATCCACTTTGCACCTCTCGGCGGCTCATTGTTTGGGGGCCATTGATGTCGTATCCAAACATAAGGTAGACGTGCTACCTCCTTGCTAACCTCTTTTTTGAATCTTATGTCATTGTCTTTTAATTTTTCATACTTCGGATTTCCACCGGGTAGAAACCTGTCATTTTCATAAGGCACAATTGTTACATTGGCAAGTCCTGTATCAATCAAATTAGCACACTGCTCGCGATTGATTAATGCAAGAGAATGATATACAAATTGAGAACCCTCCCATACTATGTTTAATTGAGGTTGCCCATTTTTTCCTTCATGTAGAGGCGTATTGCCATGCGTCTCTAACTTATGTTCTGTGTCAAATACTGGTTTTTCCTCTTCTTCCAAATCAAACGTAAATCCCGATAGATTCTCATCTGCGTTTTCTTTAGGTAATATTTCTTGCTGCGAAACATTGCCATGCGACTCTAAAGTAATACCGTTTGCATTCGCAAAATACCCCGGCAAAACATTTTTCTCATCTATCAATTTTAATTTGACTGTTTCTTTATTATTCAGGTAAAAACCAAAGAGAACATTGTCAATATCTGTATTTTCGGTAACATTTATCGTTACTTCTTTATAATCAAAATTCTTTTTTATATTATTTTCGATATCCAGAAATTCATCTGCTATTACTGATGGCGAAAAATTATTCATGCACTCGATATTACATGGGATTCGCCAGTAGCAATTTAGACAATTAAGATTCTGATTCCTGGCAACAGCAAATCCAGATGAAGGATTTCCGCTCAATGCAGGGTTTGTCAAACCGAATAGCACCATTGTCGGTTTTTTGAAATAATTGTGTCCCGCATGATAAAATGCACTGTCAATTGTCAGGAATTTATCACAATGTTCAGCCAATGCCATCTGTAACCTGAATGGTATATTCTTCCATGCACAATCATATAATTCAGGAATACTTAATCCCGGCGATTCCTTTCCAAGAAGAAGGAATCTGAAATTCGGATTTCGATTTAATAACTCCCTGACCAAATCTTTTGTGTATGGATAGCTTCTCTTCTGGTCTTTGTTTGTGAATAATTGAATCCCGATTAATTCATAACCGTTTTTGAAATTGGAAATTTCATTTTTTGCCCAATCGGCTTCCTGTTCGGTGATTGTATATATTATGTCCTGCTTCGTAAATCTCATTCCTGCTATGTTACCGAATATGTCCATGTATGAAATACCATTGTAATATTCAGGCAGTTTCGCAATAATGTTTGTGTAATCAACCACAACATCAGCCATTGATTCGATTGTTATTTCATCTTCCGAACCCGAAAGTATAATATCTTCTATATCATTGTGATTGAGGAACACATCGCCGACAATCTCATTTCCTGATATGTATATTTTCAATTGCGGATATTTCTCTTTCAACTCAGCAACAATCGCCGTCAATGCAAATGCATCGCCGATTGCAGGAGGGGATTTGATAATAACCGTTTTTGCATACTGATAATTCCGGTCTAAAAACTTTTTTGAAAAGCTTGTGAAATATTCTTTTTTCTCTTCCTTCTGCTTTGCTCCTTTTATTTGGGATTCCATCATTGATTTGAATTTCTCTTCATTAACCGGAACAAGTGTGTTGCCCTGCATTTTCAAACCGTCTTCGGCATAAAATAAATTTGCATCACGCTTGATTTGACTATCCCATCGTTTCATAAATCTTTCACGGTTTCTCAATTCTTTCGGAGTGTCTAATGCGAGTAAATCTTCGCCGTTTGACTGTCTCAGCTTTTTAGTGATTGATTCGTAATGATATAGAACAACTTCGGGATTGTAAATAATCTTTTTCCCGCTTGAATTGACTTTCATGCAAAGGTCAGTATCTTCCCATCCGAAAACATATTTTTCATCGAACCCGCCAATTTGTCTGAAGAGTTCTGTCCTTATAGCCAGGCATGCTCCCGTAACAAATTGCATTTCTCTTCTTCTATCGACAAGCGGAAGAGATGGATCTGCTGTCAGGTATGCATGATATGGCTCTTCAGGTCTTCCGGGTCTTTCGCCGAATATCATCCCGGCATGTTGTATGGTCCCATTCTCATATAATAGTTTTGCTCCCTGGATTCCGACATCGGGATTGCTCCGGAATTCCTTCTCGATTGCATCCAGCCATCCCGGGAATGGATATGTATCATTATTTAAAAATACAAGATATTTTCCCTTTGCAATTTCAGCACCCCGGTTATTCACAAATGCATAATTTTCATTATTATGATTTGATATTATTTCAAATTGCAGTGATTTATTACCTTTTGTCTCCTCATTCAGATTTTTCAGATATTCTGCTGTTCCATCGGTTGACGCATTATCAATTAATATTAATTCAATATTAAATAATCCTTTCATCTTCCTGATTCCTTCGATGCATCTTTTTGTATAATCGAGATTATTATGTACAGGTATTATTATTGAGAAAGTAATATGCGAATCAATTTTATGATGGAATTTATCTTCATCAATTCTTATAGGTAAAATCTTTTTTATAAATTCAATCTTACAGGTTTCATCTATTGTTATCTGCCCGGTCCACTTGCTTCTGAACCTGTGGTAATCCTTAGTTTGCTTTAAATCAATATCATAATTTTGAGAACCGGAATCCGAAACTATACTGCTACCGCAAAATCTTACTTTGAATCCTGATTGAGACATTCTCAGACAAAAATCTACATCTGCAAAATATTTTTCAAAGCCCTCATCGGGTACACCAACATTTACTACTGCCGACTTGCGGATAAGCATGCATGTTAACGGCAGTGAGTGAACATCATTCGAAATTTCAGACTCTTTCAATTCGGAAATGCTTTTCCCGTTGACAGGGTAATACAAATCTATACCTGTTGGCTGGGGTTTTATTTGACCCCATCCCGGTTTTATATATTCACTATTCGAATCGAGTATGCAGGGTCCTGCCAAGCCGATATTTTCATCAGAACGTATTACATTTATCAAATTATCGAACCATTTCTCACTCAAATGCAATGATGGTTCAACAAAACAAATGAAACATGAGTTGTTTGAAATTATTCCCTGCGATAATGATATTATATTGCTGTTTATCAACGGGTCATTCAATAAAAATACATCATCTTTTTTGGAAAGCTTCTTTGGTAAATGAGTATCAACAATATCCTTTGGAATATTTCCGGCTATTGTAAAGTTATAATTAAAACCTGTTACTGTCCTTCTTATCGAATTAATAAATTCCGAAAGCAAATCTAAATCAAATGTAAAGGGAATAACGAAAGTGACAGCAGGGTCATTCTTTTCCTGCTTATTTAATAATCCTATCATCTTCTTCTTTAAATCTTCCGCTTCACGGTAATCGCCGTTCTTTTGAAGGACCTGAATCAACCTGTGAATATATTTTATATCATCCGGATTTTTCTCGAGGATTTCCCTTATCCATATTTCCCATTGATTGGAAATGGTTATTTCTTCATTTTCATCCAATTCTATAACATTCAACCATTTCTCATCGAGCAGTTTCTGGTTGATTTTGTCGTTATCATGCCTTGAAATTGACATTGATTCATAATGATACACTATACTGTCCGCACAATACCTGATTCTGTATCCTGTCGAGTAAGCCCTGAAACAATAATCTACATCTTCATAACCGTTTTTGAACTTCTCATCCAATAAACCTATCTCGCTGATAACATATTTTTTTAATAGTACACAGGCAAATGTAACGACTTTATAATCCCTCGAGTTTCTTGCTGAAGGTGTGCTGTTCAAACTTCTGAGCCGGTTTACATGATAAGGTGCTATTCCTCCTCCAATCATTCCAGCTCTAACACCGCAGTGCTGGATTTTATCGGTATCCGGGTAAAGCAGCAATGAGCCCACAATACCAATCTTCTCATCTGACATTGCTTCTTTAATCAATGGTTCAAGCCATCCCCCAGTAACTTCGGTATCATTATTCAGAAGAATAATGAACTCACTTTTGCTTTTACTAATACCCTGATTACAAGCTGCAGCAAATCCCTCATTTTTTGAATTTCGTATAAATATAAAATTGTCTCTTTCGGTTGATAATTCTCTAAAAAGTGACTGAGTGCCGTCACTCGAAGCATTGTCGATGGCAATAATTTCAAACTTTATGTTTTGTGTAAATTGATATATACTGTTGATGCATTTCTTAGTCAGTTCAATCCTGTTAAATACCGGAATAATTATACTGACACTTGGTTTATCCCGTTTAATGCTTTGAATTTTTACACCGGTTTTTTCAGTTTCTTTAAGTTTGTTTACTTCTGCTTCGATTGATTTTTCGTTAATCCTTCTATGATAAAGTATCTCCTCATTTTCTCCGACAATGCCTTTGGTTTTATCATAAATAATTCTCAAAGTTCTGAGCATATCTGCCCTACGCGATGATGTCATAGTCGAACCGTCTGTCCTCCATGTAAATTCGCAGGTTGCTTGTCTTATATGCGCAAATTCGAAATTAAGTCCGATTCTAATCCACAAATCCCAGTCTTCGTGAGTTGAGAGTGATTCATCGTATAACCCGGAATATTCAAGGCACAATCGGTTATGCATTACACATAATATCGGTATGTAATTCCCGACTAAGAGTTTTTTATAACTAAAATCTTCGGAGTAAATAACTTTCCTGTCCACCGTTACATATTCCCCGTTTTGCTTTACCTGGCTTGCCCTGAATGCATCGGTATATGCCACTTTGTAATTGCTGTTCTCGAGAAATCTCACTAATGTTTCAAGATGGTTGTTATAGAATATATCGTCATCATCCAGATAGCATATATATTTTCCCCTGGAACACTTGATACCGGTATTTCTTACGATAGACATACCGCTGTTTTTCCAAAGCTCGAGATATTTTATTCTTTGGTCATCAAATCCCTCTATTACTTTTATTACGGATTCTCCACCGTCATTGATTACGATTATTTCAAAATCCTTATATGTTTGCTGCAAAACACTAAGGACAGCGATTTTCAGCATCTCAGGACGATTGAAAGTCGGGATGATAACGGTTACTTTGATGCTCTCGATTTCTTCCGGTCTCCAAATCATATATAATTCATGAAGCAGAGGATTTGTTGGATGTCTCTTCAGTGCATTAATTAATCTGTCGGAACTGCTCGCCGGCATTTTCCTGATTTTTTCTTTTGCATCGGCAATTGCTTTATCATCGTACAATTCTTTATGATGAATAATTATATGAGCCAATACTTCATCAATTTTTGACATAGTTGTCTCAACCATCGTCCCTGCCCTGTTTCTATAGAGAAACAGTGGTTTCTCGAGATGATAAGATTTGAATCCGTGTTTTGCTGCCGATACCCAAAAATTCCAGTCATGAGCGCCGATGAACATTGCTGTTGAAAATCCACCACCGGTCTCCCACACTTCTTTCCTGAACAAACTGCAATAGTCATGAACATTATATTTTATCAGGTATTGAAGTCCTGACGGACCCTTCCTGTGTATATGATTCGTCTCGCCGAAATTCTGTTCGTCAACATAAACTATGTCATAACCGGGATTTTTTTCAAGTATTGCAACTGTTTCTTCGAGATAGGTGGTTGCTATCTTATCATCAGCATCGAGTGGGAGAATATACTTCCCCTTTGATATTTTAATTCCTTCGTTTCTTGCAAATGGTAATCCACCATTCTGTAGTTCAATGACTTGAATATTACAATCATGGTACTTCTTAATCAATTGATTTGCAATTTCATTCGTATTGTCCGGACTGCCATCATTGACTATTATACATTCCCAAATTTTATATGTTTGATTGACAACGCTTTCAACTGCCTCAGCCAAATACTCTGCCTGCTTATAGCATGGAATTATTACCGACACAATTATATCAGATTGTTTTATCGCATCTCCTGTAAAGACCAATTCTACTTCCTGATGGCAGGCATTCGGTATGAAGTTATTGTATTTTTCTATATCTATTCTTTTCCCTTTGTCAAATATATCAGCCAGTTCATCTGCTGAATAGCTGATTTGCTCCGAAGCACGGTTAGTGGGATTAGTGGTCTGTACTTTGTTAACAGGAATACAGAAAGTTAATGATTCCTCATAGCAAATCAATTCAGGAAGCGGCTCCTTGTAATATGAAACATTCTGCCAGAGATACTCCTCCAATGTATTCGGATTACGAAAATCAATCACAACCATCAGCTTGAAAATGTCTGCCACTCTATATATTGAACTGGATAATTCAAGCGGATAGCCAAAATCATATTCTTCATTAGTCCAATCGAATATAATATACCCGTAACCAATTTGAGTGAATTTCGGGAATCTCTGAGATGCCCTGCGTGAATAGCAATAGTCCGTATTTTTACCAAGACGAAGCGAAATTCCTATTGCCTTTTGATTTTCATCTAATAAATTTACAAGGTCAACTATTCTGAAATCCCTGACAAATATATTGTCATCAACAAGGAATAACAATTTCTCATAAGGAGCTGCCAGAGCCAGAACATCACTCTTGAAACTTTTTTCTTTTATAAATTTTATATCCCGGTTTTTTGAAAATTCACTCGCTAAAATATCATATTGTCTTTGATGATGTTCGGATGAAGTTGTATATAAAATACGAATGTCATATTCATCGAAATCACTGCAATGAAGCATATAGGAACGGAGAGTCGCATCTAATTGCATAGCACGGTCGCGGCTGAAAATGAGTATTAACGTTTCTTTCGTATTAACTTCCATTTCATTCTCCCGACAAAATTTTTGCTGCATCGCGGTTTTCCGGCTCCAAACTCAACACAGCCAGAGCCAATCTAAATGCTTTTTCATAATTACCTTTACCGGCTTCATCTTTCGCCATTTCCAGCAATCTCTTCGTATCTCTGAAATCTTCAACAACGGGCTTTTCCGGCTTTTTAATTTCAACTTTATTAGTTTGTTTTTCACCCGGCTTTTGATAAACGACATGATATCCGACTGTGAATTGGTCTATAAAGCAATTATCCTCGAGATAGAATAAATATCTTGGTATCCACTCGCCGAACAAGCTGTGAATTTGTTGCCCGTTTTCACCGTGCAAATGCTTGTGCTGGTCCCATGTCCACGCTAAGCGTGCCGATTCCTGTGCAAGTAATCTAAAATAACCTCCGTTTGAAACTATTTCAATAAGATTCAAATTGAATCTTTCAGCCATCAGCTTGTACCACTCAGGTGTATAACCCCCGTAATAATGATAAGGCAACTGGTGAAGTCCCGAACCAAGCGGTGCAGTAATGAATATCTTTCCACCGGGTTTTATAATTCTTGTCATCTCTTCGACCGCCTTTATTGGCTCCGGCACATGCTCAAGCACTTCTGTGCAAAGAATGTAATCGAATGATTCACCAGGAACAGGGATTGAAGCTATATCCGATTCATAATCAATTTTACCATATTCAGTTGTATTTCCAAGCATGACTCCATGATACTTCTTGAAATCATGTGCCTTATAATTGCAATGTGAAAAATTAGCTCTGTAAGGGCAAGTTCCTGCACCAATATCGAGTATGGAAGCACCTGCAGGAACTTCCTTCGCCTTCTCAATCACCCATCTGTCCCTGTCTCTTTGATTGAAATTGTGAATTTCATCCAATGGAAGTTGTGCATCATTCTGCTTTAATACTTCAACAGCTTTTTGAGGTATATCAAATTTGAATTTCTCGTAATCAATGATTGGATGCGGCAATTCGGCACCCGATAATACAATATCTCTCAATTGTCTTTTCCATGCTTCGTGACTTGGCTTCTCGGATTCATGAACAGTGCTGTCCCAAAGAAGTTCATCAGCTGCTTGAAGAAGTTCTTGTATTGACAAATCTTTTATTTTCACTCCAACTGCATGTACACTTGACAAAAACGGCTCATGCTTCCATGATTCGCTTTTAGTCCTGATGTTACCGAAACCAAGTTTGGATAATGTCTTCTCAAATCTTTCAGGAAACCAATGGTCTATATGATAAGCCCACGAGTTAACCTGGTCACCAGCAAGATGGCGTATGACACCGGTTTTTACATTCCATTTATTGTTAGACAAAAATGTCTTTGCACTTCCCTCAAAATCGGGTGTTTCTATATACAGTTCCCCACCTGTTTTCAGCCATTTGTGCCAGCGAATAAGCAGTGCCAATGCGCCTACACGGCTAAAATGCTCAAATACGTGATGTAGCCGTATTTCATCAACTGTATTATCAGATAGATTCAGTTTTGTAATATCTGCAAAAACATCCGCTTTCACATTCATTATATCATGTTCGCTCGGGGGATAATCCACGTTGATATATCCGTTGAAATGCTGTTCGCCACAGCCGAGATGAAGCCGCATCGGTTTTCCGTCCGACCATAATTTCTTTTCTTTTATTTCCCTGATAAAATCAAGCGAAATTTTTTCTTGAATTTTTGAATATTCATTTGCTTTTTCAAAATAATCCTGATGAATCAGAATTGTATTGATATATGTATCTGCATATACGATGTAACCTCTTTCTGTCAGAAAATCTATCAGGTGCTTATCCTTTTTCCTGTATTTAAAATCATTCCCGAAAGGCAGAGTTTCAATGCAGATTACTTTAGGAAAGCATCTGTCATAATTAATTGATTTCAATATTCCTAATTCTAATCCCTCTACGTCTAAATTTAAAAAATCTGGAAAAACAGAATTAGTATATTGATTTATTACGTTCATCAATGTATCAACAGGAATTGGGATAACCTGTTCAATTACATATCCGTGATTTTTTACGAAATCATCTGCCTCATTTTTATCAAATGTGCTAATCGTATTTGCATTCATTATATAGAATGGTAATTCACCTTTATTCCCTGCAACTCCTATGTTTAAATTAATATCTCTTTGCCTGTGATTCAAGAATTCCCTGAAGAGATTCGGATTCGGCTCAATATTTATTCCGCTTGCTCCGGCATCATAGAATATTGCCGTGTTGCTTAGATTGAAAGGATGGTGTGCACCAATATCAATATAAGTTGGTTGTTTTATTCCAAGATTATCAAAAATGAATTTTAGTATTATATCCTCTCCACATTGCGAAAATGATGTGTGAGCGTAATTATCCATCCGCTTACCCCGGCTATTTAATAAAATTTCCCATAAAATTTATAATTCTTTGCAAATTATAACAAATACTATGCCTTAATTTAATAATCCTTCCCCAAAAATTTAACACTTTTTGAATTAATATTATTAATTTACTTTCGTCATTAGCTAACAATTTTATAAATGGTGAGTTATGATTTCGATTGAAACGTTTCCTAATCCGAAACCCGATAGAAAATATGTGATTACTCATGTCAATCCTGAGTTTACATCTGTCTGTCCGAAGACAGGTCTGCCTGATTTTGGCATCATTACGGTCAAATATATACCCGATAAAGTCTGCCTTGAACTGAAAGCATTGAAGTATTATTACTTGAGTTACAGAGATAAAGGCATTTTTTACGAAGCAGTTACCAATCAGATTTTGGATGACCTCGTTGCCGCATGCGAACCTCTCGAAATGGAAATCACAAGCGAATGGACAACACGCGGCGGTATGAATTCAGTTATAGTAGCAGAATATCATAAGGGTGAATGATAAACTTTAATAGTTATTAATTTTCAATTTTTAATTTAAAATAAATATCAAATTTCTATTTTTTAATGATTAAAATGAAATCTTAAAAAATATGTTTAAGAGGAAAGTCAATTATTATGGAAAAACATTTTATTGTCGTTTAAAAATTAAATATTTTAAATTGAAAATTCATTTTAAATTATAAATTAAAAATTTAAAATTCTTGATAAAGAGAGTTATGTTTTCAAAAATCGCTAAAGAGTTTAAATGGGAAATGAGCCACCGCCTTCCTTTTCATAAAGGTGAATGCAAAAACATACATGGTCATTCCTACAAATTAAGAATAGAATTAAGCGGCAAAGTTGACGATAACGGAATGTTAATCGATTATTATAACATTGAAAAAATCGTTATGCCGCTTGTCAGAAAGCTCGACCACGCATTCATCTGCAATGAGGCGGATACTCTAATGCTCGAATTTCTCACAAAACACAATTTCAAACATTACGTCATAAAAGAAAACACAACTGCAGAAAACCTCGCAGACTTTTTCATCAGCAAATTATCACCTCAATTCAAAAACTATTCCAATATTAATCATATCATTATCAGGGTTTACGAAACCGAAGATGCCTACGCCGAATCCGAATCAAAATTGTGATTATCAAAAAATGTCATGCTGAACTTGGTTCAGCATCCATAGCATAAAAGCCAAAAATAAATAGGATGTTGCTGCCCCATTTTTCAAAGGTGGATAAAGGGGGTTTTTATTTGCCCTAAAATCCGCGTTTATGAAACCGAAGACGCATACGTCGAAGCGGAATCACAATTGTGAAATACAATCAATTGTTTTTTAAAAATAAATTATGTAATTTTAGTACATTATTCTTTAATTTTAAATGATTTGTAATGAGAATAACATCAGTTGACATACCAAAATCACCAGATAATAATGATGGACTTGAACATATTAAAATGGACAGGTTAGGACCTATTGTTTTATTAGCAGGAAAAAATGGCTCTGGTAAAACAAGAATATTAAATAAAATATTTTCTACATTAAAAGCAAAGCCAAATAAAAATTTAGTTAATAATTCAAAATTGCAAATGCAGAATATTCAAAAGAATATAAGTCAATTTAGTTCTAATAATGAAAATTTAAAAAGTAAATTATTAAATCAAACAAATCAAACACAAATTGATAATTTAAATAGAGCAATAAATGATAATCAATTAAGAATTGAAAATTCAAATAAACAAATATTAGATCATGAAAAAGTGATTTATTACAAAACAATAATTTCATCTGAAATTTCGGATCATTATACATCAGTTCATTTTGTACCAAAAAATTTGACGTTAACTGATTGCAATCAATTAAATAAACATGAACTACTTAGATCTGCTAGCAATTATGATAAGATAGGAATTGAAAATATACATACAGGAACATCGGCAAAAATCCAAATTATTCAGAATAGTTGGCATGAAGCTACTCATCAATTTTCAAGTATATCTGAAATTGATAAGAAGAATGCAATTGAAAATTATGAGAAACTAAAATACTTAATAAAAATTTTTTTAAATACTGAAATAGATAGAGATAAAAATGGTGAACCAACATTATTTGGATTACCAATGAGCAGAGCAAATTTGTCCGAAGGACAAATTGTTCTAATTCAATTTTGCCTTTTAATATACAGTCAGGAAACTGCTCTAAAGGATCTTATACTTGTTATGGATGAACCTGAAAATCATTTACATCCATCTGTAATAATTGAATTGTTAAATAGAATACAAAAATTTGTCTCAAACGGTCAAATATGGATTGCAACACATTCAATACCTTTACTTGCACATTTTGACCCCTCATTAATCTGGTATGTTGAAAATAATAAAATTAGTTATGCAGGGAAAATTCCCGAAAAAGTATTATCAAGCTTATTAGGAGATGAAAATGAAATAGCAAAATTACAAGATTTTATAAGCTTACCTGCCCAATATGCTACAAGTAATTATGCATTTGAATGTTTGTTTGAACCAAAAACAATAATGACTGGAAGTAATGACATTCAATCATATCAAATAAGAGAGGAGTTAATTAAACTAACTAAAGAAGGTAAGCTAAGAGTATTAGATTATGGTGCAGGTAAGGGAAGATTATTATCAAATATATTTGACTTAGAACCAACCGAAAAAGATAAATTAATTGAAAACTTAGACTATATAGCATACGACAAATTTGATAAAGATAAGGAACAATGTGAGAATTCTATAAGCAAAGCATATAGTATTTGTGAAAAAAGGTATTATAACAATATGCAAAATCTATTATCAGATTATGATAAAAATAGTTTTAATGTTGTGATAATGTGTGATGTTTTTCATGAAATAGATCCAAAAGACTGGTTCAATTTATTTAAAGAAGATGGTACTATTACATCACTTTTAGCCGATGATGGATTATTATTACTTGTTGAAGATTATCAAATGCCAATTGGAGAAAAAGCATATCAAAATGGATTTATTGTTTTAGATAGACCACAATTGAAAGAACTTTTTAAAATCACAGAAAAGGATAAGGATTTTATTACTCATGATAAATATGGTGATGGAAGATTGAAATCACATCTGATACCAAAAAATTATTTAATTAGAATTGATTCTGATTCTCGAAGTGAATCATTAAAGTCGTTATGTAAATATTCAAAAGAAAATGTTAAAGAAATCAGGAATAAAGGAACAGATTATAAAATTGGTAAAATACATGGTTTTTGGATTCAACAATTAGTTAATTCTGAATTAAGTCTTGAAGAATTAACTGTGAAATAATTTTACATTCATTATTTTTTTTTGAATTGATATTCCAATTATGAAATTATTTAATAAAAACATTTTTTCGGTATTCGTTTTTGTTTTTTCATTTATTATATATATTCTGACAGCCGCTCCCGGGCTGATGTTCACGGACAGTGGTGAGCTTGCTTCAGTTTGCACAACTCTTGGAATCGCACATCCTACAGGCTATCCCTTGTTCTCGATTCTGGGTTATTTCTGGACAAAAATACCTTTACCTTTATCGAATATTCAGTCACTAAATATTTTTGCCGGCTTCCTGACTGCACTTTCAGCGCTCGTGTTTTTCCATATCTCTTTTTTAGTTTTGAATTATCTTTCTAACAAAAATAAAATAAAACAGCAGCCATCTGACATAAAGAGAAAAGGCAAATCATCAAAATTTTTAATATTCTGGTCAAAACAAATTGATGAATCTGCAATCATACTGATTTCTACGGCTCTGGCTCTTGCTTATGCATTAGCACGCACAATATGGTCTCAGGCAACATCAATCGAGGTGTATTCTCTTCAGCTTCTGCTGATGAACTTGATTATCTTATTTTTATTAAAGCCAGTATTGGAAGGAAATCAAAAGTATTTTCTTCTTTCTGCTTTTTTACTCGGCTTGGGATTTGCAAATCATCTCACAACAGTATTAATGCTTCCGGCAATTCTGTATTTATTTTTCAAAAGACCTGATGAAAAATTCGATTTCAGTTCCGAACGCTGGAAAGAATTTGCAATCTTGCTTATTCCATTATTCATCGGATTAAGCTTCTATATATATCTCCCTCTGAGAGCTGCCACAATGCCTGAATTCAACTGGGGAGGTGTTTCCCGCGGCTGGGACAAATTCATTTATCATGTGTCTGGTAAGCAATACCAGGTTTGGATGTTTGCCGATATGGGACTGTGGAAAACAAACATTGTCCGTTTTGCAGAGGAAGTTCCATTCCAACTTGGATTTGTCGGAATCCTGTTTATGCTCTACGGCTTCTACATTTTACTCAAAATCTCGAAAGAACTTTTCTGGTTCTTCATTTTCCTGATTTTCTTCTGTCTTGTTTATACATTAAATTACCAGATTCATGACATTGACACATACTTTTCAACTGCATTCTTTTCGTTACTTATTGTTACGGGAGTCGGCTTACTCGCTCTGGCAAAGCGTTCATTCCGGCTCATACCTGCATTCTTTGTTTTACCTTTAATTGCGCTTGCGTTTAATTACACCACAAACAATGAATCAGACGATGTAATAGTTCCCGAATACATGAAAATTCTCACAAATAACCTGGAGCCGAATGCTCTCATTATTTCATCACAATGGGATTATTTCTGTTCTGCATTCTGGTATATGCAAAAAGTTGATGGCTACCGCAATGATGTTGTGCTTGTTGAAAAGGAGTTAATGCGTCGCACATGGTATCCAAAGCAATTTGCTTTGTGGTATCCGGAGATAGCAAAAAAATCTCAAATTGAGATGAAACTTTACCAGGAAGACCTCGAACTGTTCGAGTCGGACCAGGATTACAACCGCGAAAGAATTCAGCAGAGATTTGTTAATATGTTCAACAGCTTCATTGACCAAAACTATGGCAAAAGACCAATTTATCTAACAATTGACATAATCACGACCGACCCCGATATAGGAAAAGGATATGAGAAAGTACCACAGGGATTCGCTTTCCGTCTTGTCAAAGGAGACAGCATATATCCTGCAACATTCAATCCCGCAAAGCTGACAAGATTCCTGAAATCACTGAACAAAAACGAAGGTCATCTCGTTGATGGAATCCGCAACACAGCCGCAATCAACATAGCTAACATAGGCAGGTATGCTCTCTACACAAACCGTCCTGAAGAAGCAGAAAAGGCATTCCGGCTCGCATTATCCATCGAACCGACTAATGAAGTCGCATTGGATGGCATGAGGAGATTAGGGAGATGAAATTTATCTTAATATTTTAAATATATATTTTTATGAAAAAAAATTACAAAGGAAAAAACATAAAGAAAGCAAAGCCAATTACTGATAGATCCTTTGATGATGAGCTTTTACCGGAATATGAAATTGATTATACAAAGGTAAAACGGAATCCATTCTATAAAAAAACAGAACTTTGATTGAACTTGACGAGGATGTTGCAAAAATTTTTCAGTCTTCCGAACAAGTAAATTTTATTTTGAAAGCAATTATAAAATCAATTCCAAAGAAAATTGTGGCTATGTGATATTTTTTTCACAAATAATTAAATAAATCAAGATGATAAATTATAAAGACAATATTATTTCAGATTATAAAATAATGCTTGGTAAACCTGTCATAAAAGGAACAAGGATTACTGTTGAATTAATTTTAAAGAAGCTCTCAGAAGGAATAACAATTCCTCAATTAATTGAAATGTATCCACATCTGAATTCTGAACAGATACATGCAGCTCTCGAATATGCTTCAAACGTTGTTGGAAACGAAGAAGTATTGGAATTGGCTTGATTTTTATTTCTTCAAAATTTTATTATATTCTGAATGGGAGCCAATCCAGAACCATACTATTACATCATCTGTCATTACGCCCAATGCCCGCCAGCCGATACTGACACGAACTGAATAAATAGGTTTAGTTGGATGTACAGGTTTGAAATCAAGCGATGGATGATATGGATTTTGCTTCCAGATTTTATAACTTTTCCTTGCACTTCTTTTAACTCTTTCGGGAAGTTTCGAAAAGCATTTGACGAAATCATCGTTCAGTTCTGAAATCAAAGTTCGTCAAATCCCTTTCTAACTGTTTTCCCATTTTCATAATCTTTTATTGCTTTTTCTGCAATTAATTCAAGTTGAGAAATGGAATTTTTCAATGTGGTATCCCACTGAAGTTCTGAATCAAGGTCTTCACTCCAATACACAGCAATCTCATCCTGTACCTCAGGAGGAAGGGAGGATACCTTTTCAAATATTGTACTTATAGATTGAGTCATAATTAATCCGTTAAATTTAATTTTGTAAATAAACGAAAAATCATTTTGAATGTTGTATAAATGTTCTGATTTTATCTTATCAATGCACAACCATCACCGTCTTCGTTATTATATTCCCTCTATATTTGATTTGCAACAAATACAAACCCGATGGATAATTATATGTACTCAATTCATAACTTTTGTTATTCATCTTGTCAGCAAAAAGTAGAACACCAACCTGGTCGTACAATCTCAGCTCCGCCTCCTGATACAAATCAGAATTGGATTCAATTATTATGTTATCAGTATTAGGATCCGATTTGATATTAAATGATGATGTATTATTATTTTTCTCTGAAACATCAGCAAAAATTCTATAGATTTCACAAGTTTTTGTATTAATATAAATAGATAATTCAGATATATCATTTGGGCAATTCCCACAAAATCTATATGTCCAAACCGGAAACCCATTCTCTTCGTAACTAAAAGGCCATCCGTGATAATGATATTTTAATTCTGAATAATTTAAATACATTAAATAAGTTGAATCTAAACATTTGACTAATGAATCAGTGTCAAGTAATATATCTTCTTCATATAGTTGTTGGTCAGATTTGAAATAAGATGGATAAACAAAAACCGAATCTAATATATAATTATCTCCATTATTCCATATTCTGAAATAAAGGCATGAATCTTGTGAATTACATATTAAGTAATACCAATATAAAGATTTCCCCGTTGAATCATTGTATGGATTTATTTTATCAATTAAAACCTTATATCCTTCATAAGGGAAATGATCTGAGTTTTGTACTCTCCATCTAATACATTTTATAGAATACAACTCCACACCATCATCATTAAAATACAACTTTGCAATTTCCATCGCTTTTTGTATTCCCTGCTTTGCTGTGAAGTATTGGTAGTTCTGTGCCTCAAGTGCTGTAGCCGAAATGACAAGCAATAAAATTATTATCTTCTTCATACCTAACGCCCTCCCTTTGTTATTAATGAGTGCTTCAGTTTTTTTATCAAGTATAAACGTAAAACAAACTTAATGATAAATTATTGTGAAGTCAAATTAAATTGTAGAGTCATTTCACGGATTGCTCATATTCATTTACTTACATATTGAAATTAATTTATTTAATTTTGTAATTAAATAGTAGTAATTTGAAAACAATTAATGACAATAACTGTTTTAGAATTACGACTTAAAATTAATAATATGAATATCCGGGAGGTAAAGCAATGCAAACCTATAAAGCACAAATAGTAAAAGACAGAATTAAATGGTTGGGACGAAAACCAAAAGAGTTGGTTGTGGACGGAGAAAATCTTTTTGAAGTAAAATTCATAAATAATAAGTCAGCTAATAAACCTAAGAATGATTTAGTCGAATTTTTCAGGAACTCTCCTTTATACGGAGTTGAACTTGATCTGGAGAGAGATAAAGACACCGGCAGGAATATCGATTTATGAAATATCTGCTCGATACATGTGTGATTTCCGAACTGATAAAAATTGAACCTCACAGTAAAGTTCAGTCATGGATCAATGAACAATTTCCATGGCAGTTGCAGATAAGTGTTATTACATTGGGTGAATTGATAAGCGGTATAAACAGACTTCCGGACTCAAGAAAAAGAAAGCAATTAGAAAACTGGTTTGAAAACTATGTTATAAAGAAATTTGAAAAGTCATCATTCCAATTAACAAAGAAATTGCTGTAAGGTGGGGTATTCTGCAATCTGATTTAGCTAATATAGGTAGAACAATTCCTCTTATTGATGGTTTGATTGCTTCAACTGCAATAATAAACGATTTAATATTGGTTACACGCAATACAACTGATTTCATTCATACCAGCTGTGAATTATTCAATCCCTAGGAAAAATGATTTTATTCAATATTATTCATCAAACAATTTCTGTGTAATTCCCTTCACATCATGTAATTCTAATTTCACACTTTCATTTCACACTAATAAATTGTTATTATGCCACAAATCTGTCATTTTGTCATATCTTGAATTTGCAATTTTGGCAGAAAATAAAAAAAAGCCCGCTTTTATTTAAAGCAGACTTTTTATAAACAATTGATTATTTTCACCTTAATCCCTTTTCGGGCTTAATTCTCACTCACCGATGTATATAAGTTTTTCAATCTTTTCCTCAGATGAAGAACTGCATATCTCTTGCGTGCAAGAAGCGTATTAATATTAACTCCTGTATCTTCAGACATTTCGCGGAACGAAACACCTTCGAATTCATTCTTGACAAATACTTCTCTCTGTTCGTCGGGAAGCTCTGAAAGTCCATCCTGAACAGATTCCCAGATTGTTTTGCGGAGCAAATCAACCTCCGGGGTTGTTGTGTAATCGCCCAAAAAGCTTTCGAATGTATCTATTCCGTCTTCTGCCTGACTCGGAGTCTGCATATCCGAAAATGTTTCGGCTCTCTTCTTCCTGTATGAATCAATGATTCTGTTGCGAACTGCTGTAAATACCCATGAGGCAATATTTTCAATAGGTTTTTGCACGTTTCGTGAAGCCGCCAAAACATTGGTAAAGACGTCCTGAAGAATGTCTTCTGCTTCTTCCTGGCTCCTTACTCTCTGTCTGATGAAACCGAGAAACTTCTTCCTGTCCGTCTTGAAGAGGTTTTCGATTTGAAGGGCTAAATCCATCTTTCTACTCCTTTTTGTAGATTTATAGTTCTGACCATTTACTTTTGCTGTTTGCTTGCCGCTCACAACCAAAGCAGTTCTTCCGGTTGCCGTTCTCATAGCATTCCATCCTCTCTGTTTTTGTTTCCAAATACTCAGCTTTTGCTAAGTAATTCTTATTTAATTGAGTAGCAACTAAATCATACAGCTCCGTTTTATTTCAGAAATAAACCCACAAAATTTATTAGTTTTTTAAAAATTGTCACTCTTTATACTATATAGACACAAAAAATGGCAAAAGGTTTCAAAAAAATTTAAAATATTTTTAATTGTTTCGCTATGACTAATTGTCATAACAACTTACTTAATCGTATAGCATAGGAATTTTTATGCCAAACTTATGCGAATTTTCGATTGCCCGCCCATACCCGGCATCCGTATGACGGATTATTCCTGTCATCGGGTCGTAAGTCAACACTCTTTTCAATCTTGTTTCCGCTTCTTCCGTCCCGTCTGCAACGACGACCATTCCTGCGTGCAAAGCAAGTCCCATTCCCACTCCGCCGCCGTGATGGAGCGAAACCCACGAAGCACCGCCTATGGCATTTAGTGCAAAATTGAAATATACCCAGTCGGCTATGGCATCAGAGCCATCCTTCATTGCTTCGGTCTCGCGGTACGGCGATGCAACCGAACCGCAATCGAGGTGGTCTCTGCCTATTACTATCGGTGCCTCGACCTGCCCTGACTTCACAAGTTCATTGAAAAGAAGTCCGGCTTTCATCCTGTCGCCGAAACCGAGCCAGCAGATGCGTGCCGGAAGCGCCTGGTACTTCACTCTCGACTGTGCCTGCTTGAGCCAGCGGTGCATTGCTTTGTCATCCGGGAATAAATCCATCAATGCTTCATCTGTTCTTGCAATATCTTTCGGATTCCCCGACAATGCCACCCATCTGAATGGTCCTTTGCCATCGCAGAACAGAGGTCTGATATATTCAGGTACAAATCCCGGGATATTGAAAGCATTTAGTACTTTTCCATATTCTTTTGCAATCCCCCGAATATTATTGCCGTAATCAAATACTATTGCACCCCGTTTTTGAAATTCGAGCATTGCCTGAACGTGTTTGGCAATTGATTTATAAGCTTCCTTCATATATTTATCCGGGTCTGACAAACGCAATTTGTCCGCTTCTTCCTTTGTGTATCCCGCAGGATAGTACCCGTTCAACGGGTCGTGTGCCGCTGTCTGATCTGTTACTACATCGGGAATAATTCCCCTTTTGATTAATTCCGGCAGCACATCGGCAGTGTTTCCCACAAGCCCCACCGAAATTGCTTTCTTTTCCTTCTTTGCATTATTTATTATATCGAGTGCCTCATCCAGTGTATAAACTTTTTTATCACAATATCCATCGTGAATTCTCTTGTCAATTCTCTTTTCGTCAATTTCGACTGTAAGCGATGCCGCACCTACAAACGTTGCCGCAAGCGGCTGGGCACCGCCCATTCCACCCATCCCGCCTGTGAGTAGGAATCTTCCGTATAAATCTCCTCCGAAGTGATTCCGTGCAACTGCTGCAAATGTCTCATAAGTTCCCTGTAAAATTCCCTGCGTGCCAATGTAAATCCAGCTACCTGCAGTCATCTGCCCGAACATTATCAAGCCCATGCTGTCTAATCGACGAAACTCATCCCAGGTTGCCCATTTCGGAACGAGGTTTGAATTAGCAATAATGACTCTCGGAGCAAGCGGATATGTAGGAACAATCCCCACCGGCTTTCCCGATTGAACGAGTAAAGTCTCATCCGGCTCTAAGTTTTTCAGCGATTCGATTATCGCATCGTAACATTCCCAATTTCTTGCTGCCTTGCCTAATCCGCCATAAACAATCAGCTCCTTCGGCTTTTCGGCATTCTCCGCGTCGAGGTTATGCTGGAGCATCCTGTAAGCAGCTTCAATCTGCCAGTTCTTGCACGTCAATTGTGTGCCGCGCGGCACTTTTACATTTCTCACCATCTCACCTTTAATTTACTTATTCACAATATAATGTCACAATAGAATTAATTTAAATAATATTAAATTTTTAATTTTCAATTTTCAATGAATTTCTAATATTATAATTTTCAATTTTTTTTTGAATAGCCACGACTTTTAAGTCGTGGGCTTGTCGCACCACCACTTAGCGGGATTTATCCCCTCACAATATGTGACTAAAGTCTCTTGAGACGTTCTTGATTACTATCCCACTATTTGAAAATAGTGGCTATTCATTATAAATTTATAATTTAATATTTATTAAAAATTTTGAATTAAAAATTAAAAATTCAGTTCTTACAAGATAATCCTATGTTTAGTATTAATTATTAGCTTTTATTTCAAATTTTTTCAATTGTTCCGGCTTCAAAGCGTGCTTCTCAAATATTTCTCTAAGCGTATCATAAGTATAAATACCCGTGCCATGCCCGTCACCCCATTTAGCAGTCAAAGCATAATTGCCTACTTTCTCCAGCGATTTCAATTCATTCATTCCGGTAACGAATGTTTTCAGCATAGGGAACGGCTCTTTACTTTTCTTCTCACGCTCATCTTTGCACAAGGCACAGGGACACTCTTCGCGTAGCTTTTCGAGAGTAATCGTAGCCGCAAAACCGTCCGTCCACTCTGCAGAAATCAGCGACGGATGCGGCTTTGATATTGACTTTGGTGCCGATTTATTATACATTTTATTTCTATCTTACATGATTTAGAAATTTTTAATATAGCTTACAAAATTATGAAATAAATAAGGAATTGGGAAATAGGAATTGGAATGCTGTCATTTTGAGTATAGCAGAGAATCTTCCCAATTTATAAATTGTTAATCATTATTCTTAAATCCTGATTGTCATTCCTGCGAAAGTAGGAATCCATAGAGTATAACCTTCATCAATTCCTTAATTGTTAAATGTGAATTCTTAATTTTAATTATTTTTGAGACCTTTTGGCATTTAATGTGTCATTGTATTAAATTGATTACACAATTAATAAATTGTGGGTAAACCATGAAAAAATTATTACTGGTTGTCATACTGATTGCATATTCTGTTGTAGGTTTAGCAAAGAACCTGGAGTTTAAATCTTTTCAAACACTTGGTGATGAGCCATTACGAAAAATTGTTGAATTATTAGATGGTTCATTATTAGTCGCTGCAAAACACGGTTTATTTAAGTCTTCGGATAAAGGAAAATCTTGGGATCTGATTGAATTTCCTTCTCGAGATACGATAATCAGTGACTTAAAAATACTAAAAAATGGCTCTGTTATTATTTTAACTGACTCATGTTTATTTCGTTCTGATGATAATGCTAAAACATGGATTGATATTAATAATGGTATTTCACGGGATTCAATTTTATTTTTATATACTGAACAGAATGATAATTTAATTGTTACACTTCTTGGGAAAGGATATTCAAATGGGGGTATCTTTAAATCATCAAATTATGGTAATAACTGGGTAGGAATTGATAATGATACAACAATTAGACATCCAATTTATTCCTTTACAATAAATACATTAAATGAATATTTCATAGTTACCGGTGGAGATGTCTATCGTTCAAAAGATAATGGTAAAACATGGAAACATATAAAAGATACAACTGATATGTATGGGATTAGTTCTGTATATTGTTTAAATAGTGATACAGTAATTACCCTGAATAATGGCTATAGATATACAATGTATAATTTAATTCCTCCTGGTTCTGATACTGTAGAAATGATTTCAACATTTTGGTATGATTTCGGACCTATTTATGATATGGAAAAAGATTCTTCAGGATTTATTTATATAGCAACAAACGATGGTGCATTTAAATTTACTTTTAATCCACCGAGATGTGATTCTGTCTTTTATTATGAGGTAACCGATAATTATGGGGACCCTATAAGTGACATTCATGATATTTATTTTAATTCAAAGAATGAATTACTCATAGTCCATAGGACAGGAGTATATTATTCAAAAAATAATGGTGTTGATTTTGAATTATTATTTTCTGCATCATTGAAATATTATTTTGATAATGATGTAAGTCATCGTGGATGTATAATTGAAACAAGTGATGGTGAATTAATGATGAAATCATCACAAGGTAAATTAGTGAAATCACAGTTTGACAAAAGGTATTGGGGTATAGTAAAAACCGGTATCCAACCTACCCGAACAAGAGGATTTCCCACGCAACTCATCACCGATAAAAAAGGGAAAATTTATGTTTTCTATGATAGTTTAGGATTGTACACTTCAACGGATTTAGGTTATTCTTGGGTCAGAACTGATAGTTCAACATTTAATGATTGTGAAATTTATACTTCCTTAGTTGATCCAACAAATCGTATATTTATTGGTACAAATAAGGGATTATTCATAACTTCTGATGATGGAAAAAGCTGGTACAGTGAACCTTATTTCAATAATAAAAATATTACAGCGATTACTCAATTTTCAACAGATACATTTTTTATCGGAGCTGATAGTATTTTGTATATTTCATCAGATCAGGGAAACACTTGGAAGATTTTCAAAAATGATTTCAAAAATATTTATGCAATAACTGACATTGATTTTAATTCCAAAAAAGAGATTTTTATCAGTACAGGTAACGGAATATTCAGGTATTCAAATAATAAATGGGAAAAGACTAATAAAGGAATTGGTGATTATGATATTTATGAAATGCTAATTACAAGTAACGATGAATTAATTATAAGTGCTTACTATAATAATATTTATTTTTCAAATAACAATGGTGAATTCTGGGAACATCAGGGAGATGAAGCTGAAAGAATATTACTTCAGGGAAAGAATGGCAAAATATATTTTAGTTCATACATTTATATTTGCTATGTTGATGAGATAAGTAATGACCCAATTGAATTACCGGGATGGATTGATAAAGGTACTTATTTAGAACAAAAGTATAATTATTCTCCAAATAAATTTGTTCGTTATTCAAATGATGGAAAATATTTATTTACATTTGACGGATATAGTCATTTTATTACATGGGACGTTGAATCCGGTTATATGGTAAAGGATTTTTATATACAATATTATTATTACAATTTCATTGATTTAATGCAGGATGAAAAAACTTTAGTATTAAAACCTTATGAATCTTATTATAGAGATACTTCTGTTTACATTACTTTGTATGATATTGAAAAGGATACTATCATTCTTCGGTTTGATGCAAAAATTAATTATAATGATAGTATAAATAAAAATGATTTGGAAATTGATTACTTCAATGCATATATAATGACTGATAACAAGCTACTTGTTAAGATTGATTTTAGTAACATTCAACAAGTTAGTCTTTGGAACCTAAAAACAGGTAAAAATATAAATTGTATTAATAAATTTTTTCCTACATTTATAAAACCGATAAATGAAAATATAATAGCTGTTGGTTCAATTTCTTATAAACAAAATTCAGATGTACTCGATACATTTATTATAACTTTATATGATTCAAATTTATCAAATCCAAATATTATTTATACTGAATTATTTGATAGAGGGCATTATCACGATCCACCAGGTTGGGATCCTGAATCGAAATTTGTTGACATGGCTTACAATTCTATTGATAATACTCTTTATGTTTCAATGTGGCACAAAGATCTATTAGTATTTAGCCTTGATAATTTTGAACTTGTAAATTCCATACCCATAAGATTAATGAGCAGTGATTATCCTATAAATTCAATTTTGTTTTTAAAAAATAATAATTTAGTTAGTGAAGTTTATAATTTTAATCGTAATAATTACATACAGTTTTTTGATTATAAAAGTTATAGAATATGCGAAACATATCAATTTCCGGGAAATGATTATAAATTTTCAAATTCTCCAAATTCTTTTAATGTTGCTTGTGGAAATAATGATGGTATTCTATGGATTTTAAAACCGAGAATTTTGAATCCTGAATTTCAGGCAAACTTTTCAACAGACACAAACTTTGTAATCAAAAACGAACCATTACAATTCTACGATATATCAAATGGCATACCTATTTGGTGGGTATGGGATTTTGGTGATGGCACTGGAAGTGACAAACAAAGTCCGGTTCATACATATAGGAAAAGTGGTGAATTTACTGTTAAACTAATAGCATCTGACGGGAATAAAATTGATTCGATAATAAAAGAAAATTATATTGTTGTTAAAAGTCCGATGTGGATTGATTTCACTGCAAATCCCCGAATTGGATATGTACCACTCGAGGTACAATTTTATGACAAATCAATTAAAGATGATTATTTTTATAGGGAATGGGATTTTGGTGATAGACATGGCAGTACTGATTCAAACCCTTCACATAAATATTATGAGGCAGGTATTTATTGTGTGACGTTGACTTATGATGATTGGTACTTTACTAAATCATTATCAGACACGATAATAGTTCTAGACACAATTACATCAGTTAATGAAATAAACAAAACATTTTCTGCTTCAGTCTTTCCTAATCCAGCAAATGATTTTGTGATTGTTTCCTTCTCAGTTGAGGAGCCATTATCAGTAAATGTTACCTTTTCAGATATTCTTGGAAATAAAGTTTATAATTTAGAAAGAGAGTATATCGAAAGAGGTTTCTACACAAAGAAGATTGATGTAAATAGTTTAGAAAATGGAATATACTTTCTCAGAATTTCTATCAATGGAACTGATAAAACATATAAAGTAACTGTGCTTAGATGACGTTCTTCAAAGTCATCCAAATCACACATTCATAATTCTTCCTATATTCCTAAACCTCTAACCATCTACAATCTAAACATCTACTCTCTTAACCTCTACCCTCTAATCATGAATTGTGAATTAAATTACTCCTTCTTGTTTCTTCTCTTATTAGGGTCAAGCTCCATTTTGCGAAGCCGTATGTTTTCCGGTGTAATTTCAATCAGCTCATCCTCGGCAATGAATTCTATGCACTGGTCGAGCGACAGCTTCCTGCAAGGGCGAAGAACAACAGTTGCATCTGAATTAGATGCCCTCATATTAGTAAGTTTTTTCTCTTTTGTTATATTCACATTCAAGTCCTGCGATTTATTTCTTTCGCCGACAATCATACCGGAATAAACTTCGTAACCCGGCTCGATGAATAACTCACCGCGGTCTTCCATGCCGTAAGCTGCATTGGCAGTTGCTCTGCCCTGCCTGTCGGCAACCAATGCACCTGTCGACCTTTGCGGAATTGCACCGAACCATGGCTCGTACCCTTCGAATATCGTATTCATCACTCCGGCGCCTTTTGTATCTGTAAGGAATTGGCTTCTGAAACCAATCAATCCACGTGATGGAATCCTGAATTCCATGTTCACCCTGCCGTTTCCACTGTGAGTGATATTCGACATTATTCCCTTTCTGACAGCCAGCTTTGAAGTGAGTGTGCCTATAAATTCTTCGGGTATATCGAGGAAAAGCCATTCAACCGGTTCACATTGTTGTCCGTCAATCTCTTTTGTGATTACCTGCGGTTTCGACACCATAAATTCAAAACCCTCTCGCCTCATTGTTTCTATTAACACCGCCATCTGAAGTTCACCCCTTCCGCATACTTCGAAAGCATCTGTCCTGTCGAGATATTTCAATTCGATTGCGACATTTCTCAGCATCTCTCTTTCGAGCCGTTCTTTCAGATGCCGTGTGGTGAGGAATTTACCTTCCCTTCCGGCAAAGGGACTGTCGTTAACATAAAAAATCATTGACAATGTCGGCTCATCTACTTTTATTCTCGGTAAAGGTTTCGGATTCTCACTCGATGTGATTGTGTCCCCGATTTCAAGATTGTTAACGCCGGCAATTGCTATTATATCTCCCGCCTCGACCTGTGTTACCTGCTTTTTCTTCAATCCCTGGAAATTGAACAGAGCGGAAAATTTAATCCCGTTAATAATCTTATCTTCAACTACCAATGAATATGTTTTGTTCATCTCGAGTATGCCATGCGACAGCCGTCCGATTGCAATCTGTCCGACATAAGAATCATAGTCAAGATTGGTAACCAGGAATTGCGGCACTTCGTTATCATCGGCTTCAGGACCGGGTATTTCAGAAAGAATAGATTCGAACAATGGCTTCAGGTCTTCGTTGTCATCACCCAATTCACTATGAGCCACACCTGTTTTCGCATTAGTATATAGGATTTTAAATTCAATCTGCTCATCCTGTGCATCTAAGTCAATGAACAAATCATACACTTCATTAATGACCTGCTGAATCCTTGCATCCGGACGGTCAATCTTGTTGATTACAAGTATAATAGGAAGTTTTTTTGCAAGCGCTTTTTTAACGACAAACCTTGTCTGTGGCAGAGGACCTTCACTCGCATCCACGAGAATCAAAGCACCGTCAACGAGATTTAAGCTTCGTTCCACCTCGCCTCCGAAATCGGCATGACCGGGTGTATCGATAATATTAATCTTGACATCTTTATAAAATATCGAAGTGTTCTTCGCCATTATTGTTATTCCGCGTTCCTTTTCGAGGTCCATCGAATCCATAATCCTGTCCTCGACATACTGGTTATCCCTGAAGGTTCCGCTTTGCTTCAACATTCCGTCAACGAGTGTCGTCTTACCATGGTCAACATGAGCAATGATTGCTATGTTTCTTATATTCTCTTTTCTCATAATACTCTATTTAAAAAATGGTTAATGACACAATAAATAAGAATAAATTGTAAAAAATAATTCTTTGTTATTGTTCAATATACTGAACAATATTTGAATTTTTTGTGAAGTATACTGAACAATATCATAAAATCAAAATAAATTAAATATATGTTTATTTATAAATTCCGTTTATTATCGTGTTATTATAATGATACTTATCGTTTCCTGGTTAATCTTATTATTCCCAAATAATTTTTTATCTTTGAAATTGGTTGAAAATATAATATCTTTTTATTAATAAAGGTTATTACACCTGATTGTTATCGGAGCACAATTAAATGGCATTAAAAATATCACTGAAGATGCGTCTGACTTTCTGGTACAGTGCGATTGTTGTGCTGTCACTCTCACTCTTTGGGGTATATATGTATCTGTCAGTCTCCAATGAATTGCATGCCAATCTCGATGCATCTCTTGCAAACGTTGCAATGTCTCTCGATAATATTATTAAAGAAAATACAATCGAAGGAATTCGTCAGAAAACAGAAAAAAGAACTAAAGGTACTCAGGATAAATTTGCTCTTTTCAGGGAAGATGAGAAAAGAAGATTCGTTGGACCTCTTCGTCCCGGAAGCGAAAAGAAGGAATCGGATGACGACAAAGGAATGGTCTGGTCTGCAATCTACCAGCATATTCTTCTGGAACCGAAAAATTACTTTCTTCAGATTGCTGATACAAACAATCATATAGTCTGGCGTTCCGAAAATTTAAAATCCGATTCATTGCCGGTTATAATGTATTATTCACTCAAAATGCAGGTTACAAGCGACTCTGTACTTGTCAAGGGCTCATCGTCTTTTACGATTCCTCCTTCAATTATTACATTACACGAGGATGTTGACTCTGCTTTTTCTTATGTTGACCACGAGGGAGAAGAATTGCGTCTCTTTGTTAAAAGAACTAACAATGCAGTTATATCAATTGGCTACACATCGAGCGTCATTGAAAATCAGCTCCGCCAATTATTCTTTGCATTGCTTGTTGCTTTCCCTCTGATTTTATTAGTCTCGATTGCTGGCGGTTTTTTCCTTGCGAAAATTTCACTTCGCCCGGTTGACGAAATAACTCAGACAGCAAACGATATTACTGCAAAACACCTCAGCAAAAGATTACCCGAAATGACGATTAACGATGAATTGGGACGGCTCACACGCACTTTGAATGAGATGATTGAACGCCTTGAAAATTCTTTCATCCAAATTCGACAGTTTACTTCCGATGCTTCTCATGAATTGAAAACACCCTTGACTATTCTGAGAGGTGAGCTTGAAATTGCCTTGCACAGTCAGAAATCAACCGAAGAGTATGAAGGAGTTCTGATTAGTGCATTAGAAGAAGTTCAGAGATTGTCTAATGTTGTAGAAACTCTTCTCGAGCTTTCCCGTGCAGATACAGGTCAGGTCAGAATGAATTTCGAAGAATCAGATCTGTCAAAATTGCTTTATGACATTGTTGAGGATTCTATTATATTGGCCGAATCAAAAGATATTAAAATTATTCCCAAAATTGAAAAAGAGTTGATTATTGATTTCGATTCGGCAAGAATACATCAGGCAATATTGAATGTTATTGATAATGCGATTAAATATACACATAATGGAGGAGAAATATCAATTGAGCTGAAAAAGGGAAAAATATTCAGTGAAATAATTGTAACAGACAACGGGATGGGAATGGAAGAAGAAGAGTTAGAACACATATTCGACAGGTTCTATCGCATTGACAAAGCGAGGTCGAGCAATGTACAGGGATTCGGACTCGGTCTGTCAATCGTTAATTGGATTGTCGAAGCCCACAGGGGCAGAATCGAAATTAAAAGTAAGCTGAATGAAGGAACAGTCTTTACAATATTTCTTCTTAATAATCACGGATTATTTGTGTAAGTAATTTAGAATTTTTAATGATAAATGAGCTAAAAAACAAGTTCTTTTTTTAAATACTTTTCTTATCTGATTATTTAAAAATTTAGTCATTGAAAATTCATTGAAGATTTTAAATTGAAAAATTGAAAATTATGATAAAATATAATCAATAAATAAATTATAATAATTAGTTATTAAAAGGAGTTTAAATGGCTGAACAGAGAAAGAAAAAGGAACATTACAAAATTGCATGGTTACCCGGAGACGGCATTGGTATTGAGGTTTTGGAAGCAGCAAGAATCGTACTCGATAAACTGAATCTGAATGCAGAATATATTCACGGGGACATCGGCTGGGAATTTTGGTGCAAAGAAGCAGATGCATTACCTCAAAGAACACTTGATTTATTGAACGATGTTGACGCTGCTATGTTCGGTGCTATCACTTCAAAACCGATGAAGGCAGCAGAAGCAGAGCTCATTCCTGAGCTTCGGGGAAAGGGTTTGATTTACCGTTCACCTATTGTAAGAATGAGACAGCTTTTCGATTTGTATATTTGCCTGCGTCCAACAAAAGCTTATCCCGGCAATCCTCTGAATTTCAGGGATAATATTGATTTGGTCATGTTCAGGGAAAACACCGAAGACTTGTATTCCGGTGTCGAGTTTAATCCTGTTCCTCAGGAACTTTCTGATACACTCGCAAAATTATCAAAGCCGTTTTCTGCTTTTAAGGATTTAAAGGATGATGAATATGCTGTTTCGTGCAAAATAAATACAAATAAAGGTTGTGAAAGGATTATCAGAGCAGCTTATGAATTTGCACGTAAATTCGGTAGAAAGAAAGTTACGATTGTGCATAAGGCAAATGTCGTTAGAGCAACTGACGGACTTTTCCTCGAAATCGGGAAAGAAGTGGCAAAAGAATTTCCCGAAATTCAATTCGATGAAGCAAATGTTGATGCTATGACAATGTGGCTTTTGAAAAATCCGAGTAACTATGATGTTCTTGTTGCACCTAATCTGTATGGCGACATTGTTTCCGATTTATGTGCTCAAATGGTTGGTGGACTTGGCTTTGGCTGTTCCGGAAATATTGGTGATAAGCTTGCGGTGTTCGAACCGACACACGGCTCTGCACCAAAATATACGGGTATGTACAAAGTAAATCCTATTGCAACCATACTTGCGGCAAAGATGATGCTCGACTGGCTCGGTGAAACAGAGAAAGCTGAAGCACTCGAAAAAGCTACTGCCGATGTCATTAAAGAAGGCAAGGTCAGGACTTATGATATGGGCGGTTCGGCTAAGACATTGGATGTAGCAAATGCAATAGCTGAAAAATTATAATTTTATAAATTGAAAATGTCAGTCTGAGCTTGTCGAAGACCGTTTTTAATAAGGTTATCACACTTCGACTTTACTCAGTGTGAAATCATTTAAAAAAAATAATTGTTTGTTTATGAACTTCGATAATATTAAAAATATAAAAATCCACGATGTAGGGATGAGAGACGGATTGCAGATGGAAAGCGAATCCGTTGACATTGAAACTAAAATCGAATGGATTGAGGAGCTAATCAAATCGGGTATTGATATTGTGCAAGTTGGCTCATTTGTTCACACAGTTAAAGTCCCTCAGATGGCTGACACTGACGAATTGTTTCTGCATTTCAACAAACCGGAAAATAAACCTGCGAATACAATTCTCTCAGCTCTCATTCTGAATGAAAAAGGAATGGAACGCGGTTTGAATAGTGGTGTCGAAATGTTTTGCATGGGAGTCTCGGCAAGCGAAACCCACTCGATGAAAAATACAGGTATGAGCAGTGCAGAAGCTCAGACAAGAATTATCAACATGGCAAAGGAACTGATGAATTCCGGCAAGCGTGTACAGGTATCTGTTCAATCCGCTTTCGGCTGCGGCTTCGAAGGAGACATCGCCGAAGATAAAGTTCTGGGAATTGTTAAGGAATATCTGAATGCCGGAATCAAAAACATAAGTCTTGCCGATACAGCCGGACATGGAAATCCAGCAAAGGTTCAACGGTTATATTCTGCAATCCTTAAAATGGATAATGATATTGAAATGGCTTGTCATTTTCACAATACTTATGGAATGGGACTTGCCAATTGCCTTGTTGCTATAGAAGAAGGTGTTAAATATATCGAGACTGCATTCGGAGGGCTCGGCGGATGCCCGTTTACAAAGCTTGCCGCCGGAAATGTATGCACAGAAGACTTTGTCCATACGCTTCAGAACATGGGGTATCGGAAGGATATTGACCTCGAAAGATTAATAAAAATAGCAAAGCATGCCAGCGGATTTTTTGTAAAAGACCTTCCCGGCTTTGTGTATAAATCGGGAGGGATTAATGACTGACAATAATTTTCCTATAGTATAAATTTTTACATAATTTTATTGTCAGCAAATAAATTCCACTCGGTTTGTTTTTCAGATTTAGAACTTCTATTGTTTTAGTGCCATTCAAATATATCCGTGAATTTAGAATTGTTTCTCCCAGTACATTGTATAATGTGTAATCTACCGTTGGATATTCGGATGTAATGATTTCAATGTTCAATTGTGATTCAGTTGGATTAGGGTATATTTTTATTAAATCATTGTTTAATTCTTCCGGTACTGAAGTTGTATAATTATAATCCTCCGAAAACTTCGATTTACAGCCGTTGGAATCTGTTATCTGCACTTTGTATCTTCCGTACTTATGTGGTGTATATTGTTTATCAATAGCTCCTGTAATCTTATTCCCCTCATAATACCATTGATTACCATAATCGGCACTTGATATAAGTGCAGTATCCTGTATCGTTATTATTGGTTTCTCGGGCAATGGATTTACTGTCAGTTTACCTGTTTTGCTTATTGTACATCCGTTATTTCCTGTATATGTATATGTCATAGTATGTATGCCTGCTCCGGCGAGTGAAGGATAGAATAATCCAAGT
>SCSM01000018.1 GCA_004322215.1 Bacteroidota bacterium
CTGGAGTTAATCTTGTAACTTTTAATCTTGATTTTGGCATTTGTACACCTGCATTGTTTGACATAATGCAAATATACGAAATTTTATTCATTGTGTAAAATATTATTAGACTTTATATAAGTAAAAAACCTCCTTCCGATAGAAGGAGGTTTTTTAATTACATTAAGCAAGAAAATTAAACATTCAAAATTCATAATTAATTTTAATACTGAGGTTTCTCCCCATATTGAATACTCCCCTTCTCCCGGTAACCGGATTAACTTCTGCATATTTTAATCTGCTTAAATGGTCCTGATATGATTTATCGAATAGATTGTTCAGTGTGATGTATATTTTAAATAAAGTTTTTCCATTTTGATTAGTAATACCTCCTCCAATACCTGCATTAAACAACAAATAATCAGTTGTAGCAGTTTCAGTTTGATGTGCTTTATAAAACTCATTTTGAGGAAAATGATAATCTCCTTCAATAAATAAATAACCATCTTTAATTTGAAAATTAATAAATGATAATTGATAATTAGCAAATCTTAATTGTGAAAGCAAGCGTGGTGCAGGAATCATAGGAAGATATTTCGAACTCTCGGGTTGTCCGATTTGGCTTGCACGAACGATAGAAAATGAATTTTCAAAATGCAACCAATCCAACGGATGCGGGTGTAAGTCAATGTTCAGCTCTCCGCCATATAAAAATGAATTTCCTTGTGTGAACTGATAAGCAGGTACAGGATGTATCGGGTCGGGAATACTATCTTCCATCAAATAATTGTTTAATTTCCCAACGTATATATAATTTTCTATGTAATTATAAAACAAACTGAGCCGGGTTGATAAATGTTCGATATTATAATCAAATCCAAAATCAATTTGAGTTGAAAATTCCGGTTTTAAAAGATTATTTCCTATTTCATATCGGAATGTACCTTCATGCACTCCATTTGAACCAAGTTCGGCAATATTAGGAGAACGAAATCCACGGGATAAATTGAGTTTTGTCGAAAAATAGTCATTGAAGGAATATGATAAACCGGCACTTCCTGATAAACCATTAAAATTTTTATCGAATGGTGTGAATTTTACAAATGATGAAGGTACTTCAGTGAATGTACTATCCGAAGAATAATAAAGTCCTTTTGAACTTATTATCCTGGTGTCATACCTGAATCCAAAACTAAGATTGAGTTTCTCAAAATCCTTTTCAATTAAACAATATGTACCAATATCAAACAGATTATAGCCGGGAATCAATACCTCGTACCCCTGATTTTGATTTGATTGGAACATTCCGCTGATACCCAAAGTCGGCATCCAGCCACTATTTATGTTTAACATATATTTTGATGAATATGTAAAAGTATTCAACTCCATATTTAATCCGGGTATATTTGCTTTTAATGGGTTAGCAAATTCTTTACGGTTATTTTGTTGAAATCCAAGATTAAATTCCAAAATAGAATTTTCAAAATAAATTCGCGAATTATTAGAAATGCTATAATGATTTATATTTTGTTCAGGAATAAATATATCGTAATGGTTTAATTCTTCATTACTTATTCTTAATTCAGAAATTTTACCGTTTTGTACTGCTTCTCTTGTAAAATTTCCATTGCTATCCCTTGTACCTTCAATCATTCCAACTTTCAGATTATACGCACTCAAATTAAAATGAGTATATCCCCATTTCCCATTCAATCCAAATCGTCCGTCAAAATCCAATTCTTTGAAATCCGAATTAAAAACTTTTCCGTCGTACTTGTTCTGGTAATTTCCTGCTAATTTCCCGCTTCCTCTCACTGACCATATAAAATTATCATTATTTCCTTCGTTGTAGATTGTTCCTCCGATAAATTTATTATTAGTTTGATAGTTCATCATCACATTTGTTTTAATTTCTCCTTCGGGTAAAGGACTTGATGGAATGAGATTCACCACGCCAGCAAGTGCATCTGAGCCATACATCAAACTTCCAGGACCTTTAAGCAATTCCACGTGGTCAACAGTATTTTCATCAATTTCCAATCCATGTTCATCGCCCCATTGCTGACCTTCCTGCCGGACACCATCGTTAATTATGACTACCCTATTGTATCCCAGTCCGCGGATAACAGGTTTTGAAATAGCTGCTCCTGTTGTTACTTGTGAAATACCCGGCTCTTTGGATATTGCATCAACAATGTTGGTTGAAGAACTTTCATGTATTGCTTTCTCATCGATACTCGATAATGCAAGAGGATTCTCTGTTATTTCTTTGCTTCCCGATGCTCCAGTTACAACTACTTCATGAAGCTCAACAACCTCTTCGCTTAATTTGGCATCTAATTTAGTGTCACCTTTAATAGAAATCAATTCGGCGTGTTTTAAATACCCTATATATCTGAATTCGACAAGAAATTTCCCATCAGGCAAATCAGTTAATTTGTATTTCCCTTCTAAATCTGTACCTGCACTGCGTTTAAGGTCATGTATGAAAACTGTACAATGAGGTATAGGTTTACCAGTTGTGTCGGTTACCTTTCCTGTTAAACTGTTCTGAGCACTTACAATTGATGGCATCAGAATCATCAAAAGACATATATATATTTTCATTTAATAATTTATTTATTATTGAATCTCTTTGAAATTTAGCAGATGACGAAATAATACTAATCAACATTTTTTCTTATGAACATATTTTGAAGTTTATACAAAATTCTTCAAGTTCCTTGAGAATCGTTTAAAATCATTATTGTATCATAATAATTGAATAAATATATCGAAAGCTATATTAGGATAAAAAAAAATTAAATTATGATTCGGAATTATGTAAAACAAATCTCAATTTTCAATTGTCAATTAATTCTAATTGCCGTTCTGTATTGATTCAAAATACATCCTTATTAAATTTTCATAATCCTTAGTATAGCCCTCCTGAATAGAGCGGAGAAGGTCCTGAAGTGCTTTGTTTCTTCCTTCCTGCGTGCTTAAGTCAATTTCTCCGGGAGACTGTCTATTGAACTCCTTACCGGTCTTGGATTCTCTTGTTTTCTCATAATCCCTGTCATGAATTGATTTGGTTGCATCAAGCAAACGTGATAATATTCGTTCTTGTCTTTTCAAAGTCTGGTCATTAATATTACTGGATTTCATATCCGAAACAACTTCTTTCATTTCCTGGGCAATCTTTTCGATGTCCCCAAGCGTTTTTCTGTCCGTTTGAGGATACTTCTTTTGTTCATTTGCCAATTCCTCGAGTGTTTTTTGAGCTTTACCTTGTTCGCCGGCAATCCTGTTTAATTTCGCCTGTTCTTCCTGTGACAGTTTTCCATGTTCACCTAATTGCTGCATTGCCTGGTTAATTGATTGCTGCTGGCTTGCTAATTGTTGTAATCTCTGCGAAAAACTACCGCCCATCTGGTTCTGCCCTGAACCTTGTCCTTCTCCACTGCCACCGGGATTATTACAGCTACCTGAACTTTGAATTTGTGAGAGCATATTTTGCATTTGGATAATAGCATTATTCATTGCAGTCATTGATTTGCCTTGCTCCTGGGATGCTGAAAGGGTTTGCATCTCTGATAATTTACTTATGGCATTTCTCATCGAGTTTAGGGCATCTCCGATTTCTTTTCCCATTTCAGGGGTAACAGCAAATGTTTTTTGAGAGAGTTCTATCAAACTGTTTGCTATATTCCCCAATGCTTCCTCCATATTTTGCTGTTCCTCTGCATATTTAGGAATCTGGGTTGAATTATAATCAGCAGACGATGTTTTCGATTTCAATTGTTCTTGTTTCTTCGAAAGTTCAAGCATATTGGAAATGGCTTTCTGCATCTTTTTAATTGCTTCTTTTGTTATCTTTTTATCCATTTCTTCTTTAAGCTTCTTCATTTGCTTGGTAAACTTTTGAAGTTTTTTCGAAGCTGAACTTTGAGATTGCTGGGCTTTATTGAACTGACCGTTCTCAGTTGATTCGGATGCCTCCTGCATATCCTGTGAGGTTTCATTTTGACTAAGTTCCTGCTTTGCTTTATTGAGTTCATCCATAGGCATTTCATCGCCGATTTCCTTCATCAGTTTCTCGAGGTCTTTCAAATCCTCACCAATGTCATTCAAATCTTTTTTCAGATTTTTTTGCTGTTCGGCAAGGTCTTTCCTTTTATTCTCGTCATTCGGATTTGTATTATTCAATTTATTCTGCAAATCTTCCTGTTTTTGCTGTAACTCCTCTGCCCTTTTTGTGAGAGCATCCACTTTTTGTTCTGCCTGCAAACGTTTCAATATTTTTATTGTTCTCTCGATACTTTTACGGAAATTTTCTTCATTGAACTTAGCTTCCTCCATTGCCTTTTGAAGCTGTTCCTTGGGAATGGATTCGAGCATCTGTTGCATTTTTTCCTGTAGTTTTCTCAATTCGGGTGAATTTACATCTTGCAACAATTTTTGTAATTCCTGGTATTTTGCAAGAGTCTCCGGTGATAATGCATTATTCTCTTGCAATCGCTTGGTTACATCTTCAATATTTTTTTGAACATCTGAAAGTTTTTGCCTGATTGCTTCCTGTTTCTTCTGAATGTCCTGCAAGCTTTTCTTTTCCTTCCAGTCCATTTCTTTCTTCCCTTCGTTCTTAAGCATTTCCTTGTTCAGTTCATCCATGTCTTTCTTAACATCTTCTGCCTGTTTAAGGACATTCTGCAAATCTTTTTGAAGTTTATCTTGTGATTTATCGGCATCCTTCAATACTTCATCCAACGAAGGTAGTCTCAATGATAAAGTCTGTGTGCGTGCCGATTTCGGACCGGAGACAATATCATTATCATATACTTCAAGATAAAATTCATATCGGTCTTCAGGGGCAATATTAATTTTATTCAGATTCCATAAATATGGAATATCGGCAGTGTTCTCATTCGTTAAAACCGGGATATTGATTGATGTAAATTTCTGGTCCGGCTGTACATATTGCGATTGAGTTAAACGATAGAAAAGTTTCAATCCCGAGAATCCGTAATCATCAGAAATTGAAACTCTAATTGGTAAAAGTGCTTCCTCGGTTACTTGTATATCCATTGTAGGTGAAACGAGAGATATAGATGGATAATCATCATTCAAAGCTACTATGCTATATTTTATCGGATTTGAATTATTCTCTCCGTTTTTATCTTTAATGCTGATATAATAATTTCCATTTCTCGATACCCTGAATGAACCATAAGCTTTTTTCCCATCAGTTTTCATTGCTACATAATTTGTATCAATTTTAATATTATTTACCACAGTTAATGAAGTCGAAGTGTCTTTTGTATTAAGAGAAATATTAGGGTCATTCTCAATCACAATTTTAGCCGTTGAAAGTTCCTTGTTTGAGATTACCTGTAAACTTACAACTGAACCCTTGAGTGCAGCAATATCTGCACTTTGCTCATCAATTGCCCTCGCTGTTAGTTTTGTATATGACGGATATGTCAGCTTTCCTGTCATCGAACGAATTGATGGTTTATCCACGACATTAACAGTTCCTTCTCCCGATTTAACTGATGTATTCAGCCATGGTGATTCGGCATAAAACACAATTGATTGTCTTATTGATGGTATTTCGTATTTATATACCCCGTCTGAATCGGCTTGCAATGTATAAGAATCATACTGTTCCTGTTGCTTTTCTCGAATGTATAAAATTACCTTTTCCGGTGCTGTACCTTTTGCTGTTACAGTGAGTATCACATTTGTTCCTCTCAGCACCGATGTCTTTTCTGGCTTTATTGATAATGAAAATGGAGCAGGCGGTAAAAATGATTCGTTAAAATTCATTACCCTGTAAAATGCAGCTCCGAGTGATGTATGAAAAATTCCGAGTAATAAAACAGTTATAAAAAATATGGATAAAAAGTAAAGTAAAGATTTTTTTGTTTCTTTTTTGTTTATTATCACTCCGAAATCTTTGCTCGCTGCATCTTCCGAAACATTCCCGAACGCCTCGACAGCAAGTACAGGCGATGTCCCTGTTTTCATCGACAGATTCTTTATTAATTGAATACCATTGCACAATCTATCTTTTAATTCAGGATATGCATTTCCAATCCTTAAAGCAATGCTTTCAATACTCGATTTTCTCAAACCCAGCAATCTTACTAATGAACCGTTGAGTAGAATTACACCTGCTACGATTGATGAGATTAACATCAATACCATCAAAATTGTTCTGAAAACCTCATCCCCATTAGCGAGCATTTCGATTAATGATATTACCAAAATAAATATTAATAGAAATGATAATGTTCTCATAAATCCCGATAGGAACAAATTTCTTGTTTCCTTACCCCTTACAGAAACAATTCTATTTAATACTTCATTATATTTTATATTATAATTTTCCATTCTTTATTCACTTTTCACTATTCATTATTCACTAATTTGTCAGCGCCCACACTACAACATTAGTACCCATCTTAAAAGCAGCATCCCTGATTTCCTGCGGGTCTTTATATATATCCGGGTCAACCCATCCGTCCCCCAAATTGGATTCATAAGTATAGAATACACACAATCTTCCGCTATAAAATAATCCAAATCCCTGAGGTGGCTTATTATTGTGTTCATGCACTTTAGGAAGCCCTTTTGGAAATTTGAAATGGCAGGAATAAATACCGTGTGTGTATGGTAACTCGGCAAAATCCTGGTCAGGAAAAACTTTCTTCATTTCCTTGCGAATGAATTCATCCAAACCATAATCATCATCAATATATAAAAAACCGCCATTTTCAAGATATGACCTCAATTTATCTGCCTCAGTATTTGTGAAATTAACATTTCCGTGTCCGGTTAAATATATTAAAGGATATGCAAACAAATTATCCGATGCCAAATCAACAAATTCATAAACCGGGTCAATCGGAAGATTAGTATTTTTTGCAATAAAATTTAGCAGATTTGGTTCACTTGTCTGGTCATTATACCAATCACCACCACCGGAATATTTTACCCTTGCAATACGAAATTTGCTTTCTGTTTTTTGTGCAGGTAATTCTGGCAGAAAACATATATAACATATTAATATTAAAGTAATTAATAATTTATTTTTATATTTTATCGAGATATTAGCCATATATTATTATATTTTATAAAATTAATTCAATTAATTCTCCCTTAAAATGGGGATTTAGGGGGTTGTTTTTTATTATAGATGCTGAACGAAGTTCAACATGACAACCTCATTTATTTCCCCAACAAACATGAACGGGTAAAAGGGCGTTTATCAATTAAAAGAACACACCAAAAACTTCTTCTCTTCCTTCTCAAATTTATTATATCCTATTAAAGAAATTAATTGTTCCTTTAAGATGATTTTGGGAAAACTCTTCCTCAAATCATCAATTTCTTTTTTTAAATCTCCCCCTTTATAAAGAACAATTTTTCCATTCTGTCTCAACAATTTCTTCGACCATTTTACAATTTGTTCTGCATCAGTAACAGCACGTGCAAAAACAAAATCAAAATACGAATTATATTCATTTTTATTAACCAGGTCTTCAACCCTTGCGTTCACTGCTTCTATATATTTATTCCCTGAGTGTTTCGCAAGCATATCTGTAATTTTAATTTTCTTCCCGATTGAATCCACAAGCAACATCTTTACTTCAGGATTTGCTATTCCAATTGGAATACCCGGCAACCCCCCACCAGTGCCAATATCGAGACATCTTGATTTAATCCGCAAACTTAAATATTTCAAAACCGAAAGGGAATGGAGTATATGATTCTCGAGAACATTCTCTATATCCTTACGTGAAATTAAATTCACTTTCTCATTCCAGTAAACAAGCTCATCCCTGTATCTTTCAATCTGCCTGATTTGCTCTTTGCTGAGTACAATCCCATTTGCAGAACAAATCGTCCAGAATTCAACAATATCCATTCACTTCTTTCGATTGTATGCTATAAACAATTTTGTAAACGTTTTTACTGGTTAAAGATTTTTTAGCCCATTTTTTCTAAAGGGGATTAAGGGAGTTTCAATTGAGAGAATCTAATTTTAAATCACCATTTTTCTCTGTCATAATCTGCACATTCAACCGTGCTGCACTTCTTAACAGGGCACTTGATTCTTTGCTCCATCAACCCGAATCCGATTGGGAAGCAATCATCATTGATGACGGAAGCACAGACAATACAAAAGAAATTCTCAACAAATATTTAGAGCAGAACCAAAACATTAAATATTTTTTTCAGGAAAATCATGGTTCAGGTTATTCCAAAAATGAAGGATTGAAACAAAGTTCCGGTCGATACATTTCATTCCTCGATTCGGATGATGAATATTTACACGAACATCTCACTTCCAGAAAAAAAATTTTATTGGAAAATTCTACGATTGATTTGTTATACGGAGGTGCAAAAATCATAGGCAATCCTTATGTTCCTGACTTTGAAAATCCGGGTAAACAAATTCATCTTGACAATTGCATTATAGGAGGAACATTATTCATTAAAAGAGAAATGGCATTGAAAATCGGTGGCTTTTCTGCTCTTAGATTCGGTGAAGATTACGAATTTTTTCAGAGAGCAATAAAACACAATTTCAAAATAATGAAAACCGAAGAGCCGACCTACGTTTATCACAGGGATGGAGATGATTCGTTGTGTGATTCTAAAAAAAAAATAAATTTTTTCTTAGATTGAATTATTAGTTAAATTTAAAATAATAATCATTGATTGTAAGGCAAGAATATGAAAAAGCTGGTCATTTTTTTTCTCTTCTTAAGTTTAGTTCAAATCAATAATATTTATTCTCAATGGGAAGAATGTAATAATGGATTACCAGGAAAACAAATATTTTGTATAGAAAAATACAAAAATACATTATTAGCAGCTGTTGATAATGGCGTTTATTTATATGATAGCAGTGGTTTATTATGGAATTACATTGGCTTAAATGGTATTCATATTTCAAATATTAAAGTGGTCAATTCAAGAATTTTTGTAGGATCCTACAATGGATTATACTTCTGCCCAGATATAGATTCCCAATGGATAAATTTAACACCTAATAGATTTTTTGGGATTAGTTTTGATATTAAAGACTCAAATATTTATGCTGCATCAGGTTATCAGGCAATTTTGTCAACAAATTTTGGAAAAGATTGGAGGAGAATTGATTCAGGATTGAATTATGCATCTGTTTATTGTATTGCAGCTCAAGATTCTGATATTTATGTTGGAACCTCGACAGGTTTATACAGAACAAATGACTTTGGAAAAAATTGGTTAGATTTAGGATTATCAAACGAAATGATTTTTAATATCATCATTAATGAATCATATATTATAGCACGAAATATTAATGACACTTTTTTTATCTCATCTAATTTTGGAACAAGTTGGTACAAATTAAATGTTGGTATTAATAATATTAAAATTAATAGTATTACAATAAAAAATAGTGTTTTTTATGTAAGTACAGATAGTGCAGGCATATTTATTTCAGATAATTTTGGGCAAAACTGGATAAACAAAGATTATGGACTTAGAAATAAGTCAACTCGCAAAATAATTGTTAATGATTCCAATTTTTATTTAGGAACTGATTTCGGTGTAATGCTGTATTCGAAATATGATTCTTCATGGTCTTACATTAATTCTGGTTTGACTAACACATGGGTAAAAAATATTATCAAAAAAAATGATTATATTTTTGCTGAAACATTTGATGCATTACTTATATCCAATGATAAAGCATCACATTGGATTGAGACCAATTGGTATATTACAAAAAGTCAAATATATTCTTTAGCTGTTTTTGACTCCACACTTTTTGTTGGTACCTGGGAAAATGGCTTATATCAGTCAAATGATAATGGAACTAACTGGGATATTTCTAGCAAAGATCTAGCAAAACAAACAATAGATTTAATAAAAAAAAATAATTCAAAATTATTTATCAGTACTCGGGATAAAGGATTATTTGAATCTACAAATAATGGAATTAATTGGGAAAAAGTAAATTCTGGTCTTACTGATTCTTATGTTAGTAATTTATTTTTTGATGATTCAATTATTTTAGCATGTACAAGCTCTGGATTATATAAATCAACTAATAATGGCATGGATTGGGAATTTAAGCAAAAAGGATTATTCAAATATTTATCCGTTATTACAAAAATTGATAATATATACTTAGGTATTTCACAAGACGCTATAATATTTCATTCTTCAGATAATGGTGATAGTTGGGTTGAGGTAAATTCTGATTTAAAAACTAAGGATATTGAATGTTTAACGACTTATAAAAGAAATATTTTTATCGGTACATATGGTGATGGTGTTTTTTTATCAACTAATAATGGAATTAATTGGATTGAATTAAATGTTGGATTAAAAAATAAATATATACTTACTTTATCTATAATTGATTCAAATATTTTTGCAGGAACAGATGGTCGAGGTATATATAAAGAAAAATTGTCAAATCTCAACTTAAATTTGGTTGAAAATAATCCAATTAATTCAGGTAATAAAATTGTCATTACACCCAATCCTTCATTCGATAAAATAACAATTCGAAGAGAAAATACCAAACAAGCAATACTAATCATTACAAATCTAATTGGAGAGATGATTTTTCAAAATCACTTTTATTCGGGTGATAATGAAAAGATAATTCCTACAGCAGAATTGGCATTTGGTCCATATTTCATTAAAATAATTTATCACGACGGAAAAGTTGAATTTGGAAATTTTATAAAATTTTAATTAAGATGTAGGGGCAATTCGTGAATTGCCCCTACAAAACATATTCTACTTAAACTCTATCTGTGTTTCCACTGTAACATCCACACGTCGGCAATAGAACTTGCCTTCGGATGAATAGTAATTTATATTAATAGACTATACTGCTCTTTGCCTTGCTTTTGGGAATGCCTCGATTACTGCCCTCAAAACGTTGTTAACATCTTCAGAAGTTTTAAAATATTTATGGACTTCATCTGTTAATTTAACATATCCATTCTTCTCAGTTGCTTTTCGAGCATACTTTCCACGAACACCAGTTCTATAATCGAAATCATATTCTTTTCTCATAAAATCTTCAGGCACTTTCTTTTTATGCTGATTCTTCATATTTTTTCCTTTCTTTTTTTGTTGCTTCTCTTGCCGAAAATATTCTGATTTTATTGTTTCTTTCTGTAAAAAAAACAAGAATCAATCTATTCTTAACTGAATATCCTATAGTAATTTCACGTTGTTCTTGAATGGAATGATCAGGATCTTGAAATGTAACAGATAATAAATCATCAAAAACTGTTGCTGCTTCTTCAAAACTAACATTATGCTTTGCTAAATTTTTTTCTGATTCTTCTTCATCCCATTCAAAATTATATATCACACTAACCTCAAAACGAAATAATCATTGCTAAATTATAAATTTTGTTAATAGAGGGGCAATTGACTTCGTCGGTCTTCGCTTCGCTCCGGCTCGTGGATTGCCCCTAAACAAATACTTCCTATTTAAACTCTATCGGTGTCTCCACTGTAACATCCACTCGACGGCAATAGTACCTGCCTTCGGGTGTATTATTGTCATATAGAAAATCGTTTGCCCCGATTCCGGTAATTGTTTTCTTATCCGAATGAAGTGTGTTTGCTACTCCCTGAGCTCTCTGCTGAGACAATTTCAGATTATAATCCGCCTCACCCATCCTGTCTGTATAGCCCATTACTTTAACTTCGGATTCCGGTTTTATATAGCTCTGAATAATATCCAGTACCTTTGTATTGAAGTATGTCAGCTTAGTTTCATCGAATGTAAAAAGTATTAAGCTGAATCTGTCAATAAGTTTATCTGCAAATAATTCACGCCGTTTCTTTTGCAATGTCAATACTTCAACGGGTAAAGATTTCACCGGTGATTCATACATCTGCCCTGCATTATCATGAACAATTAACTGGTAATCTAATGGGTCCTGTGTCTTAGGAATGCTCTTTTCATCGAGAGCAAACATCCAGTCGGTTTCTTTCGGCATTGCATTATCACCCGAAAAAGTCTTCAAAGTTCTACCCTTTTGCTTTGCAAGCAATGTCCAGCTTCTCAAAGGAGCTTCTCCTTTATAATCAGTTTTGAATCGTACGGAAGGTGGATTTGTAACCCTCAATGTATCAACCGTAATTACGGGAGCTATAATTTCCATTGTATTAGACAGGATTTCAACTCTTCGGTTTTCCACCACACCATCATCCTTCTGAGGATTTGATGGCTCATTAGGAAGATTTCTCGGATTCAAGCTGATTCTTTCAGGGGCAATACCCCATGTATCAACCAAATATGCTTTAACTGCTTCTGCCCTTTTCTTCGATAGCTCGATATTATTTTTTTCTTTGCCTTCATTTGAATTGCATCCGTCGAGTACAATCTTAGCATCAGGATACATCAACATTCTCTTTCCTACTATGTTCAGTAGATTGTAATAAGTTTCGAGTGCATTGAAATCATGAAACTGTTCCACCTTCGCTGTTGCTGCCTTTTCTTTAGTTATTCTTTTATACCTGTCAGGAATTACCGAAGAATTTTCATCAAAGAAAACATAAGTCAGGAGAGGGTGCATTCTGGTAGATAAAAACTCTTCAACTTTGACCTGTACAACAGGAACTTCTGCACCCTCATGTGTAACACCGGTTGCATTAACATCAGCTAATAACACAGGCAGTTTCTTTTCAATAATTTTGCGTTCAAATACCTCATCGGGAATTGGTGAATACTTCAAAGCCAAGCCGAATCTCAGCATATTAACTTTCCATATAGTATCTTTGATTTCAGGTAATAATCCATAAGAATAAAAAATCTCCGGGGCAAGAATCCAGCTTTTCTTATAATTCAATGGAAATTCGTAACTCAGACCAATTAGTAATGATAATTTCATTGAAGAAAATTCACTAATATCGCCTGTTGAATCTAACCTGATTCTCGATTTATTCTCAAATGTTCCAATTTCAGGAATTACCAATTGTTCCCATGAATGAAATTTCTTTCTCAAATTAAAAGGAATAAATTGAAATCCTGCATGTACCAGAAATTTGTCGAAAAACCTGTAATTTATTGTTGGCTCTAATGCAATATCGGAAAGCATTATCTCAAGTGTATGTCTCATTGTACCTAATGTATCCCTACCAAATATATTTACTATTTGATTTTCATCTCTTGTAAATTTTCCGTCTCTTGTTAAAAATCCTGCATGGATTCCAAGAAATAAATCATCCTTTAATGGGTATTCAAAGAGCAATCCCGCCATTAAACCGGTTCCTGAACCGTCAACGTAATCCTGGCAGCATGATGCAACTCCCGGAAGAGTTTGGAACTCTGCCGGATGCTGATTCAAATTGAAACTCCCAAAAATACCGAATCTCATGTTATCGTGTTGTTTTTTCAATGGCTCAAGAGGATTATCCGAAATCTGTGAATAAACACTGCAATAGCACAATGTTATAAGCGAAAAATATAAGAACAGCTTTTTCATTTTCTCACCTCCACCATTTTGCTAATAACTTTAGTTTGTGTCTTTAATGTAATATAGTAAAGACCTGAAGGAATTTCAGATGTTTCGAAAATAAGATTATACACTCCCATCTCATAAGATTCATCTATGAATTTCCTGACCACCTGACCTATTGCATTTGACATAAACAGTTGAGTAGGTCCTGTTTCAGCAAGAGAAAATTCTATCGTTCCTTTATCTTCTACCGGATTGGGTTTGAATTGCATATTTGTCGGTACACCTTCATAGTTGTATAGGCGAATAACACTGTCTCCATTAAAATAAGACCTGCAAAGATTATCAAGTCTGAACTCTGAATTAAAAAGTGAATCGGGAATCGAACAATCTGTCCACTCAAACAAGCTGATAGTCAAGGCAGTCTGTGGTACTCTACCAAGAGTAGCCCTGAAATCAAGATACATAAGAGTATCATCTGTACTACGGGTACCTGTTAAATCGAGAATCCTGTTATCTCCCACCATTGTGCCTTGTGGTGTATTTCCTTTGGGAACGAGTAATGTTTTATTAAAATTAATTATTGCATGAAAGTTTCTCACATTACAAGTATCGAGATACCAGGAATTCCTGATATAAAGCGGTATTCTTACCATCTCACCCGGTTCAGCATGAACCGGATATTGTGGAAGTGCAATCTCTGCTCTCGGATAAATCACATTTATCGTTATCGGTGCTGATGTATTGACACATCCGTTAGTATCTGTAACTGTAACGGTATATTGCCCCGGATTTCGGACAACAATTGTTTGTGTTGTTTGATTTGTTGACCAACGATAAGAAATATATCCCAAATTACCTGCGTCGAGTGTTACACTGTCGCATGAACAGAATGTTGTGGGACCCGATGCAGTAATCACCGGCTGTGGCAATGGATTAACGGTTACAACGACTGTGTCAATATCAACGCAACCGTTAGCATCCGTCAAAGTACAAATATAAACTGTAGTTGCCGTTGGTGAAGCCATAGGATGCTGAATATTGGGATTATCCAAACCTGTTGGTGGTGTCCAGGAAAATGTGTACTGAGGTGTTCCATCGCTGGCATTTTCTCCGAGTCTTGTTGGATTTCCGATACATATAGGTCTGTCTAATCCAGCATCGAGTATAGGCAATGGATATACATTTACTGTTACAGTATCATCATCCGTAAAACATCCGTCGGCAGAAGTACCCCTGACAAAATAACGGGTCGTAACTGTCGGTGATACGGTTATATTATTACTTGTTGAATTGAAACCTGGTGGGTCTGATGTCCAGACATAACTTGCAGCTCCCGATACACTTATATTAGCAGAATTACCCAAACAAAATCCTGTATTTTTGGGATTAACATTCAAATTTATTTGTCCTGTTGGGCAAGTGGTACAAGTTGTGGTTTGATAATATAAACCCATCATTGCCCATGAATAGCAATCTCCGACATTTGGCTGAACTTGGAAAGCAACGTTATTCTTATTCTGTGAAACATTACAATTTACGGTTGCTGTATTCCAAAAATCCCGTGTCTGATTATTAGGAACACCGTCAACGACAAAAATCCATGGTTGGGTATAATTTGACTGCATATCGGATACTATTGAAAAAGCTCTTGCAAAAGTTGCATTTGCACAGGCATTGAATCCGCCCATTGTTTGCGACTCATTAGTTCCGGCATCATTGGTTATTATTCCGTCATAAATCACAAAATGTCCTTCATAAGTTGCCAGTTTGTCTTTATAAATTATCATCAATGTCATTCCATCAGTCTCTATTTGAGGTGTATTTAATGTTATGGAATAATTACCGTTCCCGGTAATCATTGAAGTTACATTTGCACGGAAACATCGCGTTCCTATTTCACCGATGCCTCCACCTCCGCCCCAGCATTTGGGTATACTTGCCCCGGCTAAAACTGCATTAATGTTCTGAGTTGCATTTTGTGGATTTGTTATCGATACAATTCCTTGGGCAGGCGAGCCGTTTCTATAAGAAACTGTCCACCAAAGGTAAGCCGCTTCTATCGTATAACATGAATTTGGAATGCCGTTAACACCAAATGTTATTGGATATGCATTCCCCGGGTAATTGGTATGTCTTGCAGATATTTCGATGGAATTTATTACATAATTTAACCCGCAATCTGAACGGACAAACACAGCGTTGTTAAGCTGAGGATAAATTAACATGGGAATTGCCCCAAGTATCAGAATAATGAGTATTAACCTTTTCATGGCTCTCCTCAATTAATTTTTAATAATAGAATTTTCTAAGTTATTAATATACTTTGATTAATAAAATTCAATATTTAATTTAATTATTACCTAACCTTACCAACAATTTCAAATGAATCAGAGTATTTTGCTTAACTTAAATAAAAAAAGGATTGATAACAAATATTAATTTTTGTTAAAAATTCAAAATATTTATATTTTTATATTGAAAAGTGTACTTGTTTTCTCTATCACTAACTTTTTTGCATCTAAAAGTGAAATATTTGAAATTCGTGCGCCCGCTGCATGGAAATGCCCTCCTCCGCCTAATGAAAGTGCCAATTCTCGAACATTAAGTTCTCCTTTTGACCTGAATGAAATCCTGATTTCAGCTTCGTTTGGCCTTTCGGTGAGCAATACACCTACTTTTGCATCCTTGATTGTCATGGTTTGTTCTACCAAACCCTCGATGTCTGATTCTGTTGCACCTGATTTATTAAATGTATCTTTCGAGAGAGTTAAAACGACAAGTTTGCCATCACAATAAATTTCCATACCTGAAAAAGCTTCTCCATAAATCCTCGCAGCCCTGGGAGGAATTATATTATACACTTCCTCGTAAATTTTCACCGGGTCTGCACCATATTTAATTAGCTCGGCTATAATCTGGTGTGTTTCAGAATCCGTGTTCGGATATCTGAAACTTCCCGTATCGGTCATTATCGCTGTATATAATGCAGATGCCATTTCTTTTGTGAGATTAATATTATTATCGCTTTTCAGTATTTTCCAGACAAGTTCTCCGGTTGATGTCGCATCCGAATCAATATAATAATTGTCTGCAAAATCCTTTGGCTCTATATGATGGTCAATAACGACTTTTGTTGCAGTAGAACTCATTACAGATTCTTCCATTTCTTTAACTCGTGAACTGTTATTCAGGTCGAGAAATAATATGGTATCCGAATTTTTTATATAATCCGTATCATGACTTTTATCAAAAACACAAACATTTTCTATCCCGTTAAGAAATTTCAAATTATATGGAGTTTCACTGTAATTGATTATTCTTACCCGGCTTCCTTTTTGTTGACAATAAAAGAACATAGCTAATTCTGAACCAATTGCATCTCCATCGGGGCTAACATGTGTTGTAATTGTGATTTTTTTTGAATTTAACAGAATTTTTAGAATTTCGCTTGCAGGCGAATTTTTTATATTATTATTCATATTCTTCATTTTTTTATAATAATCAATGCTCCAAAATTAACATTTTCTTTGTAATTTACAGGTCGTTTATATGATTGATTTATTAGTTGTAAAAGTGAATTCTTGAAAAAGTATCTTCCTTATATATACATATTTCTCGGTTTTATTGCCGGATTATTAATCATTTTCTGGCTTGTTGATTCAGTCATGATGCCGCTCATTGTCCACAATACCGAGACTGTCCAGGTTCCAAACGTTGTCGGAAAATCTTATGATGACGCACAAAATCTCATCGGGGGAAAAAATCTCAAATTCATTAAATCTGGTGAACAATACAGCGAAAATGTAGTTCCGAATACTATAATAAATCAAATTCCGAAACCCGGAACTGAAGTAAAAGTGGGAAGAAGCATATATTTGATAATCAGCAAAGGAAGAGAAACACTCGAAGTTCCTTATTTAATCGGAAAATCTTTACGTGAAGCAAGGGTTAATCTGATACAAAGCGGAATGGCTTTGGGCAATGTCGTTTATGTCGCTTCCGATTCAATCGGATTCGATACTGTTATCTCTCAAAGTATTGTTACCGATAGAAAAATCCCCGCTGGAAGCCCAATCAATCTTATTGTGAGCAAAGGTTCTGAAAATTTTGTTAAAGTGCCAAACCTTGTGGGTTTGTCAGTAAGTGAAGCACAATCATTACTCACAGAATCCGGCTTAACTGTCGGCAATATTTTTCTTGGTAAAAGTGAGACTTATATGGCAGGCACTGTGATTGACCACTCTCCTGCTGCCGGTGAACTTGTAAAACAAAATTCTCCGATTAATATAACAGTTGCAAAATAATTTTTTTATTTATATGGACATTTTATGAATGCATTCAAATCATTTGGTATAATATTATTCATAATTATTGTATCAACAATTAGCTGCTTTTCCCAGGAAAACAACATGATGCTTAGTGCTTATGTGAATTACAATATGCCAATGGGAACTGCTGCCGATAACTATAAAAGCAGTGTGGGATTCCAGGCACAATTCGAATATTTAATCACAGAAGAAATCGGTATGGATATAACTGCGGGTTATACTCCATGGAATTTTGAAAATGCTCCTTCAGTTTGGAAATTCTCTATTATTCCGGTACTGATTGGAGGAAGATATTATTTTACAGCTAAAAGTATGTCGTCTTATGTAGGATTTGATGTCGGGATGTATAATACAAGCATTAAAAAAGAAGTTGAAAAAACAAATGAACCCAAATTCGGTTTTTCGTTTCTGGGTGGTACATTATACCCGATGGGAGATTATTTATATCTCAATACTTATTTAAGCTATACCCGTATAAGTACATCGGGATATGTATTTTCTTATTTGGCAATTAATGCAGGTGTATCTTTTACTTTTTAAGCCATTTTATATAATAATCCAATTATTATTTGATATTATCAATGAAAAGGATTTATATTATTATTTTATTAGTTTGTTTATCTTCCTTTGGCATTGCTAAAGAAACCAATATAATGCTTAGTCCTTTTATTGGATATTATATACCAATTGGGGGTGGCTCAAGTTCTTATGAAGGCACCTATGGTTTCCAGGGGCAAATTGAAATCAGAACTAATGAATATACCGGAATAGATTTTACATTTGGTTATGTCCAATGGTCATTGAGTACCAAAGAAATTATATCTTTGATGTTAGGAACTAGATTTTATTGGTTTAAAAAGGGACCTACACCATACACAGGTTTAGATGTTGGACTATTTAATTATAATCATCAATTTTATGGAATATCTGATAGCCATTCAAAATTTGGTTTTTCCGTACTTCAAGGTGTTTTATTACCATTTAGTAATAATTTCTTATTTAATAGTAATATAGAATTAACATACTTTTACAATTCACTAAGCCCTTACTCATACATAACTATAAATGCAGGAGTGTCTTTCTTATTTTAAAATAATAAAAAAAATAATCTTATTAAACCATGTTTAAAATTATTATATTAAATAGAAAAAATACGAGGTTATTATGTCAAAGATTTTTACGATAATTTGTTTCCTTATTTTTTATAATTTATCCTTTGGAGAATACAAAGAAGTCCAAATTCCTACCCGCGAAGAAAATCCCGAAAAGAAATATCTTTTTGCAGATATATATGTTTTGGATTCTACGGTTAAGAAACCGACTATATTGATTCAGACACCTTATAATAAAATTACATACAGAACTTTACAATCCCCACCGCAGGAAGGTGGAACACAATTGCCATTCGACACAATCAATTATAATTTTGTCGTTCTCGATTGGCGTGGCTTTTTTGCTAATAATGACAAAGATATTCAGGGAAAAGACAGGGGAGAAGACGGTTATGATGTGGTAGAATGGATAGCACAGCAAAGCTGGTCTGATGGCAAAGTTGGAACTTATGGCGGTTCAGCTCTTGGACTGATTCAATTCCAGACTGCAAAACTTCATCCGCCTCATCTGGTTTGTTCAGCACCATTCATAAAGGACTTCTTAACTAAATATGAGAATTATTATTACGGTGGCGATTACCGGAAAGAACAATGCGAACAATTACAACGACTCGGTTTCATACCTACTTCTTTTATATTAATGCTATATAAAGATAGTTTTTATTGGGACTCATTAGAAATAAAATCTGATTGTTCATCACTCATAAAAATTCCAATGCTTATGTGCAGCGGCTGGTTCGACCACTATCCTTCCGATTGCATTCGTGCCTTCCACGATTTAAGAAACAAAAGCAATCCTGATGTGAAGGATAAACATAAATTAATTATGGGACCATGGCTTCATTCAAGCATTGGTTTACCGAAACAGGGTGAATTGACTTTTACAGAAGCTGAAGATATTCCAAATCAGCAGGCACAGAAATTCTTCGATTATTATCTGAGAAATATAAATAACGGTTGGGAAAATGAACCTGTAATTAAATATTTTGAGATGGGCTCTAACGTTTGGAAAACAACCGATAACTGGTATAATGTAGCAGATTCCTACGACACATTATATTTTAATAATAATCATTTATTAACCGATACACCGTCAATGCTTGATATTAAATCTATTGATTCGGTAGAATACAACCCTAAAGACCCTTCACCGACTTATGGCGGTTCGAGGTTCAATCCCTTTGACCCCAAAACTCCTATGGGACCATTAGACCAAAGAGATGAAGTCGAAAGCAGGTCAGATGCATTGGTTTATACTACTGCTCCATTGCAAAATGATTTTGTTTTGAATGGCACTGTCAGTGCTGAATTGTACGTTTCAGCAGACAAAGAAGACACAGATTTCGGGATAAGGTTATGTGATGTATATCCGGACGGCAGGTCAATTCTGCTCACCCAGGGAATCAAGAGAATGCGATTCAGAAATTCTCTTTCAAATGAAGAGCTAATGACTCCCGGTGAAATCTATCCGGTTAAAATTGAACTTAATGATTTATCGAACAATTTTCTCGCCGGCCATTCCATCAGAGTAATTGTAACTAATTCTAATTACCCGATGTTCGATATTAATTTAAATAATGGTGGTGAACTTTATAAACCGGGTGACACTTTAATAGCCAAAACATATCTTCACCATTGGGGTAATTACATTTCGAAGGTTATTTTTCCTGTAACAAATACAACAGGAATTAATAACGATTTAAATGTAGCAGCTCAAATTGAAATATTTCCAAATCCAACTAAAGCTAATATTACGCTATCTTGCCAAAATGTTAATTCTGAAAATGTCGGAATAGAATTATTCAATATATATGGTATAATCGTCAAATCTTTAAATATTCAACCTGATTCCCAAAGAAATTTTAATGAGACAATATCTATATCCAATGAAACAAATGGTATATATTTTATTAAATTTAAATTTAATGATTCTGTTTTCATTAAAAAAATAATATTAAATAGGTAAGATATTAACCAATTTATAACATTATTTTCTCTCCCTCGTTTTTCTTAATTTTAAAATTCTATTTTTATCAAAACCATAAATCTGAGGTATTAGAAATGAAAAATATTCATATAATAATATTCACATTAATTTTATTAACGTTCGGTTCCTTTGCACAGGATAAGGCAATATTTAATCCACAGGATTTGGAACCACCAATTGAGTTCTATACGCCATTTTTAAAAAAATTGCCTGATGCTTTGGTAAAATCATTGACCGACACTACTTCGACTGGAATTATGAATTTCCTGATGCGTAACCTTCCCGATGAGGACAAAAGAGAATTAAAATCTAAATTAAATGAATATCACCTATCGAGAATGCCTGAAATTCATAAAAAGCCAATAACCCCGGAAATTCTCTTATCACTCGAAAGAGTAAGTGACCCGCAAATTTCTCCCGATGGTTATTGGGTTTTATATTGCAAGTCAATTCCAAAATACAAGGAAAATAAAACTTATAAAGATTTATATGTGGTATCCATTGATGGTAGATGGAATATTCAAATTACTACCGATGCTGCTGCAGATTATAACGGAAGATGGACTCTAAACGGAAAAAAAATATATTATATTTCAAAAAGTACCGGCAAACCGCAAATTAATATTATTGATGCCCCTGATACAAACCGGCTCCTGACCACCAATACAAGAGGTGTCTGGAGAATGTTACCTAATGTCATACCTCAATTCCCTTTTATTGTAGAAAACGGGGTTGACAATATTTCCTGGTCTCCCGACGGTAAATACTTTGCATTTACATCCGATGTTAAAATGGATTCGACATTAAAAGAAAAATATCCCGATTTACCTGATGCCAATGCAAGGGTTTATACCCAATTACCGATAAGACACTGGGACGAATGGGAAGATGAAAATTACAGTCACCTGTTTATCCGCGAGTTCCATCTGGTTGGTTCGACAGATTTTAAACAACCAATTGACTTAATGCAGGGGGAAAGATTTGAAACACCCGTGAAACCTTTCGGTGGTATCGAACAAATTGCATGGTCGCCCGATGGAAAAGAAATTGCTTATACTTCAAAGAAAGTTAATAATTATGTACAGACTACAAACTCAGATATTTTTATTGTTCCTGTGACAGGTGGCGAAACAAAAAATATTACTAAGGATTTGAAAGGTGCAGATTCAGACCCATTATATTCACCTGACGGAAAATGGATTGCTTTCCATAGCCAGGAACATGAAGGTTTCGAATCGGACAGAATAAGATTAATGCTCTACAACAGGCAGAACGGTGATATCAAAGAATTATCCAAAAAGCTTGACCAATGGGTTGGACACATGGTTTGGGCTCCCGATAGCAAATCTATTTATTTTACTGCCGAAGATAAAGCAACAGTACAGATTTATCAGATGCAAATTGAAGATGGTTCGTGGAAAATTATCACTTCAGGAAGATACAATTTCGATGGTGGTTTAGATATTTCCAAAGACGGAAAAACACTTATTACCGCAAGAAGAGATATGACTCGACCTTATGAACTTTACACAATTGAAATGAAAGGTGAGACTCCACTATATTTCCAGCTTACCGATGTGAATAGTTATTACTTTGCAAATCTTGCAAAAATTAATATTGAGGAAAAATGGTTTACAAGCATTGACGGAAAAAAATTCCAAAGCTGGGTGCTTTATCCACCCTATTTTGATTCGACAAAAAAATACCCGATGATTACTTATTGCCAGGGAGGTCCTCAATCAACAATTAGTCAATTCTTCAGTTTCAGATGGAATTTATTTTTAATGGCTTCCCAGGGTTATGTTGTTGTTGCTCCAAACAGAAGAGGATTACCAGGATTCGGCCAGGAATGGAATAACGCCATAAGCAAGGACTGGGGCGGTAAACCAATGGAGGATATTTTGACGGCTACTGATGAGATGCTAAAAGAAACTTATATTGATAAAAAAAGTGTGGCTGCTGTCGGTGCCAGCGCAGGTGGTTATGCTGTATTTTGGCTTGAGGGCAATCACAAAAAAAGATTCTGTGCTTTTGTTTCTCATTGCGGAGTATATAATTTCGAAAGTATGTATGGCTCGACCGAAGAATTATGGTTCCCCGATTGGGAATTCGGAGGTCCATTCTGGATTAAAGATAATAAAGAAATTTATGAGAAAAATTCTCCCCATAAATTTGCTCAGAACTGGGACACTCCGATTATGATTAGTACAGGTGAAAAAGATTTCAGAGTTCCATACACTCAAAGTCTGGAGGCATTCACTCTTGCTCAGGTCAAAGGTATCCCCTCCAAACTCGTGATTTTTCCTGATGGAAATCACTGGATTGAAGGATTACAGGATGCATTGTTATGGCAAAAAGAATTTTTCGGTTTTCTTGATTCATATTGTAAACATAAAGAACCGGTAATAGAGAATAAATAGTTTTCTCAATCCACAAAGAGTTTTGGTTACGGTATTCCATTAATTTCAATATGGAAGAAAGAGAATTATTTAATTATCAAAAAAATTGAAATTTGAGGATAAATTAAATACATGGTGTTTTTTGAAAGATAAAGTAGAAGTAAAACAAAAGAGTTCATGGCATTTCCCTGCAACATTTTGGACAGCAAATTTTGTCGAACTGCTCGAAAGAGCCGCTTTTTACTGTATGTTTATTGCAATATCTTTATACCTTACCGATATTGTCGGATTCGATGACAAATGGGCAGGAATAATAGGCGCCTTCTTCAGTGCAGGTGTATATTTCCTTCCCCCTTTTACCGGTGCTTATGCTGATAAAATCGGATTCCGCGCAGCATTACTCATCGCATTTACTATGCTCACTATTGGGTATTTTACAATGAGTTTCCTTCCTTATAAATCAACTGTGATACCTGCTTTTGTTTTCCTTATGTTCGGCGGTTCTTTCATAAAATCAATCATTACCGGAACTGTAGCGAAAAACTCTTCGGAATCGAACCGGGCAAAAGCTTATTCGATTTTTTATTTTGTTGTTAATATTGGTGCTTTTACGGGAAAGATGTTTGCAAAGCCGATTCGAATTGATATTGGATTGGAAGCCATCGGATATTTCTCTGCAATTATGACATTTATTGCCATAATTGTTGTCTTTTTCTTTTTCAAAAATATTGACACTTCCGGGCAAGGAAAGCCAATAAAAGAGATTTGGGCTGGATTTGTCAGAGTCATAACGAATGCAAGGTTAATCACATTGATATTAATTCTTGCCGGCTTTTGGCTGATACAACACCAGATGTATGCTTCTATGCCAAAGTATATTATTCGGCTTGTCGGTAAGGATGCTTCACCTGAATGGTATTCGAATGTCAATTCTGCTACTGTAATAATTTTTGTTATGTTAATAACTCATTGGATGAAGAAATTCAAAGCAATCACTTCTATGAATGTTGGAATGATTCTGATGCCTATGTCTGCAGTTCTGATGGCATTGAGTCCTCTATTGGAGAAATGGACCGGCTTATCAATATCAATATTCGGATTATTCACATTGCATCCCGTGGCATTAACAATGATAATCGGAATCGGAATTCAAGGACTTGCCGAATGTTTCATTTCACCGAGATTCCTTGAATATTTTTCATTGCAGGCGCCAAAGGGTCAGGAAGGTATGTATCTCGGTTTCTCTCATTTACATTCGTTCTTTGCAAATTTTGCCGGCTTTTTCATTTCTGGTTTCTTACTCGACGCCTACTGCCCCGACCCGAATAAAGAAGGTTTAAAGGGATTGACATCAAGCCAACTCGTTCCATATTACGAACATGCTCATTATATTTGGTATTATTTTGCTGGAATTGGTATTCTTGCTGCTATCGCTCTATTTATCTACTCTATCGTTGTTAAAAGGTTGGATGCAAGAAAAGCAATTGTCTGAAGCGGTATTTGCAGGAATTTTGATTTATTAGAATAATAAATTCTATAAAAAAATAATTATACATTGAATTGATAAAATTGCTATTTTTCATTTTACTCTGTTTCAATTTCAGAGTAATATTTCAAATTTGTAAAATCAATTTTGGGATTCAATATGAAAAAAGTGATTTACATGCTTGTTGCGATTACAATTTTATTTTCAACTTTATATTCTGCTCCTGTTATTTTTAAGTATGATAATGGAATTCCCGCCGGAATGTATTCAAATATTAATACACTGGGCTGGGATGAGACTGCAATGTTGAAACCTCCGGGTCCATGTAAAATAAATAAAATTCAAATATACCTTAGCGGCTCCGTTGCAGCACCTGATACTATCTGGATTGCTGGAGACCCTGCCGAAGGAGCTTATCCTCCTTCATCATATTGCTGGTATATCAACAAACTGACTGATGGAAAAATAATCAATTATTCGGGAACACCCGGTTGGTATGAAATTGATATATCAGCAGACAATATCAGAGCAGATGGAATTTGCAGTGTCGTAATACAACACAGAAATAAACAAAACGGTCCCTATTTCACCTTTGATAATCAAACTCAGTCACAGGGAATTCATTCATTTATGACAGATTTACGTCCTAACCCGGATTTCTTAGGAATCAGAGGTACTATCTTTTCAGGGGCTCAGGGCAATTTCATGGTTCGTTTCGAGGTTGATTACGACTTCCCGGATGCTGAAACGTCTTCAACACCTCCCACACCCACTTTAGTTGATGTTACAAAAGAAGTTGGATTGGTTGATGGTAACGGCAATCCTATCAAATCGGCTACAGTTAGCGTTGTCGGTTTCAATAATGAAGAAAAAGAAGATATAGCACTCGGTTCATATTATTTTAAAAATAATGGAAACGGAACATTTACAAATATTTCACAGCAGGTAAATTTACAGGCAGGTCAGACAAGCTGGGCTGACATTGATAACGACAGTAAAATTGATTACTTCGCTTTGAATACTGGTGGAAATGATAAAATCATGTTCGGCAACGGAGATTATACTTTTATTGATAGTACAGACCCGGTAATAAAATTAAATCAGCCGACTGTTACTCCAATGTGGCTGGATTACAATCATGATGGATTGCTTGATTTATACGTTGCTTATGGCAGAACTTCCGATGCTCAGGGAAACGAAACTTTTTATCCCGACCAACTATTTAAAAACTCTGGAAACCGTTTATTTGAAAATGTTACAAACTCTGCTGGTATATCAACTGGGGAACCTTCTCCCTATTATGATTGCTGGGGTGCAAGTATTTGCGATTTTAACAATGATAATTGGTCCGATGTATTTGTTGCTACATACAGATTGGCTCCCGACTTGCTTTATATGAATGGTTCAAATGACATTTTCTATGAAGTAGGCACTGAGACAGGAACAAGAGGTATTGACGCTTATTATCCTGGATACTTCGGCCATGGAATGGGTTCCGACTGGGGTGACTTCAACAACGACGGATACGATGATTTATGTGTCGGCAATCTTGGTCATCCGGACGAAAGGGCTTTGAATTCGAATCCTTCATTGCTTTTCAAAAACGACGGTCCTCCGGATTGGACATTTACTGATATGCATTCTGAAATGGGTTTGAAATTTTTCGAGATGAATGCAGGAACTGTGTGGGCTGACCTCAATCTTGACGGTTATCTCGACCTGGTTCATGCTCAATACTCATACGACCAAAAGGGAGCCAGAAATAACAGATTTACAAGATTTTACTTAAACCAGGGACCACTTAAAAATTACAAGTTAAAGGATATAACCTGGGAAAGCGGTGCATATATTCATGGGGCATGGACTCCTGTTCGGCTCGATTACGACAATGATGGCGATATGGATATTATCATTGCCAGCGATAAGGAAAATCTTAAATTGTTCAGGAATGATTTACCTGGCAAAGGTTACTGGGTGGCTTTCAGATTATCCGGTAGCCCCGCGAATAATATTCCGAATGAAGGATTCGGAACTAATGTTACCGTTTATTGTGGTAGCCAGAAATTTTACAGGAGTCTCCCCGGTACAGTTATGAACGGGCGCTGCTCACAAAGTTCAAACGAATTGAATTTCGGACTAGGTGATTATAATAATATTGATAGTGTAATAATAATATACCAGAATGGACAAACCAATAAATTCACAGATTTAACTGTAAATACAAAATACAAAATTCCGTATATGCAATCACCTGTGAGAATGAAACTGACTGCACCGATGTTAGTTAATCCAAAGAATTTTTCCATTAAAATACCCTATAGTTCAGTTGTTCTCGACTGGACGAAGGTAGCATCAGGTACAAAATATGAAATACTGATTTCCGGAAAATCAGATTTTTCCGATACAATACTTGACGTCAGGAATTATGATGGAATACAATTCCTGTCAAATTCATATTCTGACAATAAATCTTATTATTGGAAAGCCAGAGCTTATGATTCCGCCGACACAAGCAACTGGTCAAGTGTTTGGGAATTTACAACAGGTACTCCAATACCATTAGCACCGGTATTAAAAATGCCGCCTAATGATACATTAAATATCAGTGCAAAACCTAAGTTTATTTGGAATTCTTCCCGGTATGATGCGAAATATCCCGGTATAACTATATATGACTTGCAGTATTCAACTGACCCTACTTGTTCGACAGATGTCCATGAACTTAACAATTTGAACGATACAACACTGCAATTAACCGAACCCTTATCAGCAGCGAGTAAGTATTACTGGCGTATTCGCGGTTTAAATGAAATGAAACCCAGCCAATGGTCTGATATTTGGAATTTCACAGTCATGGCTTTACCTGCAAAGCCGGTGTTAAAAATTCCTCTTAATGGTGATAGTGCTGTAAAAACAAAACCGACTTTCACCTGGGATTCGGTAGCTAATGCAAATTATTATGATTTGGAGATTTCATTATCTGATTCGTTTTCAAAAGCAGATTCAGTTTATTTTTTAACAAATATTTCATCAACGACAAGGAAATTATTCAAGACTCTGGATGAAGGAACAAAATATTACTGGCATATACGTGCTGTGAACGATGGGGGTGAAGGTCTATGGTCTGATGCATTTAATTTCATCACTGAAGGAACAAGAGGTGTTGATGATAATGAAAATCCTGTTCTAATTATTAATAATACTCCTAATCCGTTTTCTCAGTTCACAAACATTGAATTTGAACTGCCTGAACCCGCTATCACTGTTCTGAAAATATTTAATGTTGAAGGTGTTGAATTAGGAACATTATTATCGGAAAAATTAGATTCAGGAAATCATATAATCAAGTGGGATGCAAAGGGATATCCAACAGGATTATATTATTATCAATTAATGGTAGGAAACAAATCATACACAGGTAAAATGATTGTAATTAAATAAAATATGTAGGGACAGAACATTGTTCTGTCCCTTAGAAATAATTTCATAATAATTTCGTACCTAATTAAGTATAAAAATAAACTTAAGGGAACATTAATATGATTGCAATAAAAGGAATTTATGATGGTAAGGCAATTAAACCATTGGATAATATTCCAATAAAAAAACCAACAAAAGTAATTATAACATTTATTGATGAGATTATACAATCTGAGGATGAAATGATTCGCGATTTCACTTCTCATACTAATGCTTTTAAGTTTTGGGAAGACGAAAAAGAAGATATATATCAGGATTATCTAACTAAAAAGGCTCCAAAATGAAAACTGGAGATATTGTATTAATCCCTTTTCCTTTCTCAGATTCTCCAAATAAGAAAGTCAGACCTGCAGTTGTTATAGCTGTTACAAAAGATAAACATGAGGATTTGGTTTTATCTGCAATAAGTTCTGTTTTACCAAAAAAACTATCAAGTAGAGAAATTCTAATGAGACACAGTAATACAAATAAACTCAGGGTTGATTCTATCATTAAAGTAGATAGAATTGTCACTTTGAATAAAGAGGAAAAAATTGCTGACTTATGTAAATTAAATAAAATTGAATTAGATGAATATAAAAGTATATTCAGAGAACTTGTTGATTAAAATTGATAATTCAGAATTATAATAAAAGTTTGAGACCTTTTACCGAATGATGTGTCATTATATAATATATATGGCAAATTTAAATAATTAATAAATTGAATCACACCAATGTTAAGTGATAAACAAATTAATTTTGAACGTAAGAACATTTTTCAATGTTCCATTATCAATTTTCTATTTTCTATTTTCTATTTTCTATTAATTGTAATCACAATATTACTTTTTGAATCATTACCCGCCCTGTCGCAAAACAAACCGGAATGGACAAAAACAGAAGGACTTTACGGAGGCATCATCTCCTGCATTACAGGAAAAGACAATCAAATATTTGCAGGAACATTAGGTTCGGGTATCTATAAATCCACAAATTCAGGTGAAAGCTGGGAACAAAAAATAGACGGATTATCTGAACTTGACATCATTACTCTTTTAATTACCAAAAATAATAATATTATTGTTGGAACTTATGGCAGTGGTATCCTACGTTCCACTGATTTCGGTGAAAATTGGTTAGACGCGAATAGCGGAATTTCTGCTGCTGATTTAAGGACATTAGCACAAGATTCTAATGGCATAATTTGGGCTGGTTCTCATGAAGATGGAATCTTTTCTTCAACAAATGATGGCTTAAATTGGATTCACAGGGGTTTGGATAGTCTTGATATCTGGAGTATCGCAATTAATAAAACCGGGTATATTTTTGTAGGTACTAATGATGGTATTTTATTATCGAAAGACAATGGTTATAACTGGACTCATATTGATAAAACACTCTTCGCTAAGGATTTAAAATGCATATTATTAAATAATGATACAATCTTCATTGGAACATCACTGGGTGTTTATTACACAAGTGATACAGGAAGAACCTGGATTGATTATAATGATGAACTATACGGCAATGAGATTTGGGCTTTAATGATTAATAATAAAAAATTATATGCTGGCACACGTGGCAAAGGTCTTTTCATAAGGGACATCTCTTCTGTAAATACATTCTGGCAACAGAAACCTGTCAGTTCCGATTACATTTGGATTAGGGCTCTTTACAGTTTTGGTGACAGTATTTTATTAGCCGGAACAGGAGAAAATGGTGTAATTCATACTAATTTGAATGGGGATTCATGGTACGATTCAAACCTTGGGATTAATAATCTCGATGTAGAAACAATCACATTTGATAAAGATAATAATTTATATTGTGGTACAATAACTTCAGGTGTATTTAAATCCGTTACACAAACCCCGGTTTGGTTTAATCAAAGCACAGGTATCACGAAAAATAATATTATGTCTTTGGCTGTTGATTCCAATAATAATATTTATGCAGGTTCTTATGGAGAAGGTGTTTTTCGTTCAACTGATAATGGCAACTCATATACTCAGATCAACAACGGTTTAATTGATTTAAATATATATTCACTTTTAGTCAGCTCAAATAATAAATTATTTGCGGGTACGGGGGGAAGCGGTATTTTCTTTTTTGATATTGATTCCTTAAAATGGTTCAGCCGAAATGAGGGTTTAACTCATCTTGTTGTTTACTCATTGGCAGAATCTTCAAAGGGATATTTATTTGCTGCTACTCCTGGCTCAGGCGTATTCAAGTCTGAAAATAACGGATTATCATGGACAAAAATTAATAATGATATTGGCAATTTGTTTATCAATGTCATTACTGTAATAAAAGATAGTATTCTTATTGCCGGCACCCAGGGTAGCGGTGTGTATCTCTCATCAAACGACGGGTTGAATTGGATGAATCTGGGTCTGCAGAGCACAGACATTCGTTCAATAGTTATCGCTCCGGATTCTTTTTTATATGTAGCTACTCGTGATAACGGTGTATATAGGTCAAATCTCGAAACAATTGATTGGAAGTTTTTCAATAACGGATTATTTACAAATACTGCCCAATATCTTATTTGTGATAAAAAAGGAAGATTATTAGTCGCACCTCATAGAAATGGTGTATATATATATGAAACTATCACAGATGTTACCGATTATAATTCAAATTTAATAGATAATATTTCAGTATATCCAAATCCGGCAAATGAATTTCTAACAGTTGAAATTAGTGAATTAATATTATCGAAAAACCATGTCTACATATACGATTATCTTTCAACTCTTCTTAAAACAGTAGAACTTGACCGGTTAAATAATATTCTCATTTTATCTGTTTCCGAGCTATCTGAAGGAATATATTTCTTAAGATATGAAAAGTATATAATTCCATTTCTGATAATAAGATAATCTTTATAATTATTTCAATAATAAAAACATAGATTCGTCAACGTCAAACGACTTTTTGTTGTGATAACTTATTATGGAATGTAATGTCGGACAAACAAATTAATCAGAATCAGTATGAATACAAAGCTGAAATGAAGCAATTGCTTCACCTTATAGTTCATTCACTTTATACTCATCCTGAAGTTTTTCTTAGAGAATTGATATCAAACTCATCAGACGCACTTAATAAAATTCGCTTCAGACGCTTGACTGACGCCAACATTCTCGACCCGGATTCAGAATTGAAAATCAGCATTGATGTTGATGAAAAGGAAAATACTTTTGCAATAACTGATACCGGTATTGGTATGACCAAAGAAGATTTAATAAACAGAATTGGAACAATAGCAAGTTCCGGTACACTGGAATTTCTCAAAAAATTGAAGGATGAGAATAAATCTGCAGATGCTAATCTTATCGGACAATTCGGAGTTGGTTTCTATTCGGCATTTATGGTAACTGATGAGATTAATATCGAATCTACTTATGCTGACATGAATTCAAAAACCTATAAATGGAAATCTTTGGGTGAAGATAAATTTTTTATTGAAGAAATAGAGCAGAAGCCAAGAGGTACTAAGATTCATTTTAAATTGAAAGATGAATTTAAAGAATATTCACAAAACTGGAATATCAAAAGTACTTTAAAGAAATATTCCAATTTCGTTGATTTCCCAATTTATGTTAATGGAGAGAAAGTTAATATTGTTTCTGCGTTATGGCACAGGAAAAAGGATGAGATAAAAGAAGAAGAATTAAATGATTTTTATACTTTTATTTCAAATGATACTAAACCTCCATTAGACCATCTGTTATTAAATATTGAAGGTACTTTAAACTTTAAAGCTTTAATATTTTTCCCGGAGACTGCCCCACCAAATTTATTCCAGGATGCATTGGAAAAATCTTTACAATTATATTCAAACAGGATTTTCATACAGGACGACTGTAAAGAACTTTTACCTGATTATCTGAAATTTGTAAAAGGTGTTGTTGATACTGAAGAATTGCCGCTGAATGTATCGAGAGAAGTTACACAATCGAGTCCTGTCCTCGCAAAAATTAAAAATGTATTGACGTCAAGAATTATAGGTCAATTAGAAGATTGGGCTGAAAACGATATACCGAAATATGAGAAATTTTATAATAATTTCGGCTCCTTGTTAAAGACTGGATTGAATTCTGATTTTACTCACAAAGATAAATTAATTGGACTTCTGAGATTCGAAACTTCATTAAAACCGAAAGGCGAAAAAGTATCACTGAAAGATTATGTCAAGAGAATGGCAGAAGACCAAAAAGTAATTTACTATATTATGGGCGACCATAGGGATTTGATTGAAATGAATCCCAATCTCGAATATTTCAGGAAAAATGATATCGAAGTTCTTTATTTAACAGACCCTGTGGATGTTTTCACAATACCATATATATTTGAATACGACAAAAAACAATTGAAATCAATTGAGAAATCTGATATTGATATTAATAAAGATACCGTAAAGGAACCTGTTTCCGAAAGTCAATCTAAAAATATAATTGAATTGTTTAAAAAAGTGTTGGGAAACAAAGTTGAAGATGTGATAGAATCAAAGAGACTAATTGATTACCCGGTAACACTTGTTGTTGGCAAACAAGGATTCGACCCGCAGGTCGAAAAAATGATGCAGTACATTGATAAAAACTTCACTCATTCTAAAAGAATTTTGGAAGTTAACCCATCTCATCAAATAATAAAGAATATGGCGACGTTAATGCTCGTTGATTCAAATAACGAATTAATTAACAATACAATATTACAGCTTTATGAAGGTGCTTTACTTTTAGAAGGAAAATTGCCATCTCCTAACGAGTTTTTAAGAAGAATGAACGAATTTATTGAAATTTCTACAAAAAAAGATTAAAAAGTACTTGATGTGGGCAGTTGAATTATTGTATTTTTGTATTATTAGTATTTGTCTAAATAATATTTTCCATTTTATTAATGAAATTCCTGTTCATTTAGAACCTTAGGCAAAATTTTTAAGCGCATCTATTTAATTTTAAAGGATATATAATGAAATTATCAGAATTTAAGTACAGTATTGCTAAGAACTTGATTGCTAAATTTCCCGCTGAACCGAGAGATAAATCAAAACTAATGGTGTTGAACAGACATAATGGGAAAATTGAAGAAAGAGTATTCGAGGATATTATTGATTATTTAAATAAAGGAGACTGTCTTGTTGTTAATGAGACAAAGGTGTTCCCTGCACGATTGTTTGGTAAAAAGGAAAAAACCAATGCAAAAATTGAAGTTATGCTACTTCGGGAACTCAAATCAGAAGAAAGAATCTGGGATGTTCTGGTCGAACCCGCAAGAAAAGTCAGAATCGGAAATAAAATTTATTTCGATAACAATAAATTCAACTGCGAAGTAATTGATAATACTACTTCAAGAGGCAGAACTGTAAGATTCAGCTACGATGGTAACTTATTTAAAATCATAGAGAAAATCGGTGAAATGCCTCTGCCTGAATATATAAAACGTGAACCGACCGAACACGATAAAAAAACTTATCAATGTGTTTTTGCAAATAAAAATTTTCTTGCTTCCATCGCCCCGCCGACTGCAGGACTCCACTTTACCGATGACTTACTTAAAGAAATAGAAGCTAAGGGTGTTAGAATTGCAAAAGTACTCCTAAATATAGGACAGGGTACATTCGAAAGAATTGAAGTTGAGGATTTGACTAAACACAGAATGTATTCCGAATTCTTCACAATATCCAGGGAATCTGCCGAAATTATTAATAAATCTCTAAAAGCAAAAAAACAGGTTATGGCAGTAGGTTGTAGTGTTGTAAGAGCATTGGAATCGTCTGTGTTGACATCAGGGCAAGTTAAACCGAACAAGGGCTGGACTGATAAATTCATCTATCCTCCTTATGATTTCAAAATAGTGGGTAAGTTTCTGACTAACTTCCAGCCGCCTGCATCTCCATCATTATTGTTAACTGCAACATTTGCCGGTAAAGAAGAAATGTACAAAGCATATAAAAAAGCTATGAAAAGCAATTTCCGTTTCTTTGCTTATGGTGACGCATTTTTAATGATTTAAAAATGCTCTCCTTTTATTAATTTTGTAAGGCATACTTTAAATAGTACGCCTTTTTTTTATTTTGAATTATGAATCGAGTATAGTCATTAGTTTAAATATGGAAAAAATTGAAAAAAAAATATTATTTCAAGATTTTCAAAAATCAAATTATCTTAATTGGGAAAATTCAACTAATTTACTTTTTAATGATAAGTTAGATGATTATGTTAAGAAAATATATGAGGACATTGCATATAAACCAATTTATTTCAAAGAATACATTAATAACAATTATCTTAATCGTCAACATCTGATAACAAATTTAACTAATTCAATTAATTGCTTATTATCACAGGATATTCCACTTCCAACACCTGAAGATTTTAATAGTAGTTTGTCAGAAAATCTTAATTCAGGGCAAAATGCAATTGCGTTAAAGCTTGATGATGCATCAGCATACGGATTTAATCCTGATGAGTTAATAATTGATAAAATAGGAAAAAATGGAACTTCATTTTTCACTTCAAGTGATTTTGATAAGGCATTGAAAAATATAAATATTGAACTTTACCCGATTTTTATTAAGACTTCAACAAATATTACTTCAATTGCTTCAGTTTTTTTTTATTATTTACTCAGGAATAAGATTGACATTAAAAAAATAACAGGTGGCTTTCATTACGACCCATTATCAGCTTTAGCTCAAAAACATGAATATCCTTATGATTATGAGTTAATTTTTGATGAAATAGTATCAATATTCAATTGGCTTAAATTTAAGAAAAGTCCTTTTTCTGTAATCACAATTAATGGAAATTTATTCAACGATACAGGTGGAAATGCAGTGCAGGAACTTGCATTCACTATGAGTGAACTTGTATTATACCTGAAAGAGTTACTGAATCATGGAATTAACATTGACGAAGCTGCAAGTAGAATAAAATTATCTTATGCAATAGGTCCGAATTTCTTTATTGAAATATCTAAGTTAAGGGCAGCAAGAATATTATGGGCAAAAATCATTAAGCACTTCGGAGGTAATAAAGAATCTCAAAGAGTATGGATTCATACTGAAACCTGCAAATGGAATAAATTTAAAACCGATGCTTATGTTAATATACTCAGAAACACCGGTGAAGCACTGTCTGCTATGCTTGGTGGATGTAATAGCATCAATCTTCAATACTTTGACAAAGAATTTGGCTTACCAAATGAATTTTCCGGAAGAATCACCCGTAATACATTTCTTGTTCTGAAAGAGGAATGTGATTTTGCAGGTATAACTGACATTCCCGGCGGTTCCTGGTATGTCGAGAATATCACAAATGGACTTGCTAAAAATGCCTGGGAACTGTTTCAGAAGGTTGAAAAAGAGGGTGGATTTTACTCGGCTCTCGACAATGGATTTATAAAGGAAGAAATCGAAAAAGTTAAAAATGAAAGACTTTTCAATTACACAAAAAAGATTGATGAATTTATCGGTAATAATATCTATCCAAACCCTAAAGAAAAGCCGATTGAAGCCACAGAAATTGACTATAAGCAGGTTTTTCAGCAAAGACACTCAACATTAAAGGCACACATCGAAAAACGGGATAACATGAACGTTTCGAAATTGCTCGATAAATTTAATGCCTCTGTCAGCGAAGACCCTCTCGATGCTTTTGAATATGCTTTGAATGCAGTGCAGGCAGGAGCCACACTCGGAGAAATCAGCAAACCATACAATGTGAAATTCAATGCTACGATTAAGAATCCGATAGAGAAGATGAAATTGTCTGAATAATGAATTGGAAATAGGAATTCGGAAATTGGGAAATAGGAATTGGGGAAGAAGGAATTTTATCACGGAGTTTCACAGAGTTTTGCTCAGAGTTTCTCAGAGAAATTTTCAATTTTCTATTTTTAAATTTTCAATTTTCTATTTTTCCCTTGACTTTTACCTCACTATATATTATATAAAATCTAATAATTAATTACACATAGATTCTTACATTTTTCATTACTCTTTTGAAAGTGTGAGAACATTTGCCAGAACCATACTACTCTCTCGCTTAATCTATTAATATA
>SCSM01000019.1 GCA_004322215.1 Bacteroidota bacterium
AGAATGGAAAATATTTCAATTCTACTTATTAGGATGTTTGAATTTATATACAAATAATCTGTAGCTGGATTTGGCATCAGGAATATTTGTTCAGTATCTATAAATGTATTATCTTCAATACCTGTTAATATGGTTTTGTTTGTCAGTAAGCCAATGTCTGTACCAAGATGCAGGTAGTTATTTGCATCAATTGAGAAGTCGTTGATACGAAATCCAAGGTTTGGTTTACCGTTTACTTGCAGATTGTATGGAGTAAAATGACCTTTCCCTGTATAGCGATACATATAACCCAAATCATCGCAAGCCCAGACATTGTTGTCGAGTAGTTTTTTGTGAGCAACATAATTGCCGATGAAACCTGCATCGGTTACTTTGATGCTATCCCATTTTTCGGTGGCAATGTCGAAATAGTAGAATTTATTGTAGTAGTTAGAGATTAATAGTTCATTATTTGGTAAATCAAAATTTATTTTTCCGACTGAAATATTTTTTATTGAATCTCTCTTAGGAAAATCGTAAAAAGTACAATTACCCATATTAAACTTAATAAAAGATTCGTATGTAACAATCCATACATTTAAATTGTTATCTGTAGTAAAAGCATAAGGGACCGTATCCTTAGGTATTCCAAAAATACCACTGAGATAGTAATCCGGAAGACAGGAATTATATTTATCAAATTTTAATAGATTTCCATTTGTTGTATTATAAATTGATACATATGAATTAATAGAATCTCCCGCATAGTAATATTGACCTAAAGCAATTAAATAATCATCCATAGCATCAAAATCTAATCTACTATCCGTCTTATCAACAAAACCCATATCTATATTTTTTAGTTCATTGCCTTCCCAGGTTGTTAAAAAAGGAGTTGATGATGTTGAATCATTCATCTTTAGATTTGTAAAATACACAAAGCCATCCTTACTTGGTTTAATATTTGTTTCATCATATAATAAATTTGGTTTTACAAATCCTGAATCAGATTCATATAAATTATAAGTGTTACGGCCTTTGAACATTCCTTTGCCATTTTTATTTATACCAAGTGCTAAAACAGAAGTACAAGGGAATCCTGTGTTTTCAGGCACAATAAGAGTGTTATCATCAAGGCACAATATTGAACCCGGTTTGAGGCTTTTTACTTTTTTAAAGTCATAATTAATTTTAACATACTTTTTCCCATCAACAAGTTTTGGCATACTGAAATTGATACTATCAGGTATATTTAGTTGTTGTATTGATATTTTTGTCCAACCCGTATCATTATAGAAGTAAAGATACGTTTTCGATTGGGCTATAATTGTTCCATCCTCAAGCATTGTAAGATTGCTAATCCATTTTTCCTCAAGATTGCTCAAATGTTCTGTTACAATACCGGTATTGACATTATAGCTGACAGGAAAAGCAATATTATTATAATTATTCCAAATGTAGAAGTTTGATACGACACTCCAAATATTACCATTTTTGTCTGAGAAAATATCCTGTAATAAATAAGGCTTTAGTAAATCTAACTTATATATTTCAAATATATCTGTTTTTGTCCATGTTGTATCATGATAAAAATAAACTCCTTCAGGATTTTTTAGATATACATCCTGATTTGCACTTGTTAGTGAGATAACATCTCCGGTATTACCATTATCATAATATGGGAATTCATCCTTATTCTGAAACAACTTCACATTACCCGTATCTGTGATAATTGCAATTTTAATAAATTCATAATTACTTGGGGGAAAATAATATACCCTGGCTGTTTTTGTATTATCATTAAACAATGCCCAACACTTGTCTCCGAAGATATATAACTTTGCTATGTCGAATGCGTATTTTACAGAATCGCTCAAGTCATAAGATTTCCATACTCCATTACTGTACTTATGAACTTTGTGTGATGAGAATGTCCAGATGTTGCCGCTGGAGTCTTTATACAGGTCTCTTGCGTCATTGTCGGGATAACTCGAACATATTGGTTTGTCTTTTGTGATTATTCCGTTTTCAATTACAGCCAAACCGCCATTCGTGCTGACAAGAATTGTATTGTCGGGCATCGGCAATAATGTGTTAATATAATTCCCAGGTAATTCTGAATTAAGCGAATTTTTATTTAAACTTGTGTCCTTGTTAAAATCATATATTGTCATACCGTTGTTTCTTCCGATATACATTTTATTGCCGTCACTGGCAAATTGCCTTACATTATCGGCATTGTAACGGAGTTCCCACTCCGAGAGAGCAATGTTAGTAAAAATAACAAGAATTAGAAAATTGATTAACAGTTTCATAACAATCACCATAAAATTATTATTATTTTTTGCATATTTATCACATCTTCACAAACTTATATACCTGAGCTCCTGCTTTCAGGAAATACACACCTGCACTCAGCCGGCTGACATCTATCTTGTCTTTGTATTCGGTTTCAATTACTTTATTACCAAGAATGGAAAATATTTCAATTCTACTTATTAGGATGTTTGAATTTATA
>SCSM01000020.1 GCA_004322215.1 Bacteroidota bacterium
CTGGAGTTAATCTTGTAACTTTTAATCTTGATTTTGGCATTTGTACACCTGCATTGTTTGACATAATGCAAATATACGAAATTTTATTCATTGTGTAAAATATTATTAGACTTTATATAAATTAATAATTTGTATTTCTAAACAATTCCAAAAAAAAAAATGAACACACTCTATTTCGGCGACTCGCTCGATGTACTCAAGGAACTGAACAAACAGCACCCGGGCGGTTTCATTGACCTGATCTACATTGACCCCCCTTTCAATTCCAAGCGTAATTACAATGTCCTCTTCGAGGAAGTGGACCTCAAGGACACAAAGGCACAGAAGCAGGCATTTGCCGACACATGGAGCAACGTCTCCTACAAAGACACTCTCCATGAACTGCAAACACTTGATTTGGATTTGTACAAATTCCTCACCGCATTGGACGCAATCCGCCTCAGCAAAGGAGCAATCGCTTACCTCACAACTATGGCAATCCGCATTTTATACATGCGTAAAGTCCTCAAAGACACTGGCTCTTTCTACCTCCACTGCGACCAAACTATGAGCCATTATTTGAAAATTTTATGCGATTTGGTTTTTGGAGAACAAAATTTTAAAAATGAAATTATTTGGAAAAGAACGAGTGCGCATAATGATTCTGGAAAATATGGGATAAATGTAGATTCAATTTTATTTTATTCAAAGAGTAAAAATAACATTTGGAATCAACAATATATATTACATAAAGATGAATATTTAAAAAGGTTTAAACAATCAGATCCCGATGGTAGAAAATGGCAAGATGGACCTTTAACAGCAAAGGGTTTATCTGGTGGTGGTTATAATTATGAATATAAAGGGATAAATGGTTTTTGGAGATGTCCCTTAGAAACAATGAAAAAATTAGATAAAGAAAATAGATTATATTATACAAAAAATGGTGGTATTAGAATAAAAAGATATTTAGACGAAAATAAGGGATACCCAATTCAAACTTTAATTGATGATGTTTTTCCAATAAATTCACAAGCTCAAGAACGTCTCGGCTACCCAACACAAAAGCCCGAAGCTCTTCTCGAAAGAATTATCAAAGCTTCCTCAAACGAAGGCGATTTGGTTGCCGATTTCTTCTGCGGTTGCGGCACTACCATTGCCGTTGCACAGCGTCTCAACCGCCAATGGCTCGGAGCCGACATCTCCCACCTTGCCATTCGCCTCATTCTCGACCGCCTCACAAAGCCCTACGGCGAGGAAGAACGAAAACGCATCAGGGAAAACATCGAAGTTAACGGCTTCCCGAAAGATGTAGCTTCGGCTCGTGAGCTTGCCACCAAAACCGACAAGCATCGCGTCAAGTTCCAGGACTGGGTCATCGAAGTCATGCTCGGCGGCGTCTCTAACGAAAAGAAAACCGCAGACGGCGGTTACGACGGATATCTCATCTATCCCCTCTCCGGAGACGGAAAGAAAAAAGGTACTGCCATCATCGAAGTCAAAAGCGGCATTGTCGGCATTTCCGTTTTGCGTTCATTCGCAAACGTGGTGAACAGCGAAAAAGCCGACATGGGCATATTCGTCTGCTTCGATTACCAGGTAACAGACGGCATGAGGAAATTAGCTCGTGATGTGGGCTACATACCCGACTTCAAAGTTGACCGTCTCCAAATCATCACAGTCGAAGACCTCTTAGACGGCAAAACCGTCCGCCTCCCCGGCTTGGGAGAGATGCTGACGTTTAAGAGTGCAACCAAGCGATTAGATAAGGAGAATGGCGAGGAGGAGTTGTTTTGAAATTTTTATTATTACTATAGGTTTTAATTATGAAAATAAAAACAGTCGAAATTAATAATTGGCGTTCAATAAAGAACACAAAATTTGATTTGCAGGATTTAATGATTTTTATTGGTCAAAATAACCACGGGAAATCAAATATCTTAAGCGCATTACTTTTCTTTTTTGGTGAGATAAAATATAATGATTTAGATTTTAATGAAGGTGAAAATAGTTTATATATTGAAATTGAATTTGAAAATTTAGATGAAAATGATAAAATCACATTTAAAAGATATTTAACATCAAAAAATAATATAAAAGTAAGAAAACAGATTAAAAAAGGAGAGGATATAGAGTATCATGGATATTTAGAAAATCCATCTGAAGATTGGTTAAAAATTGAAAATTACAATAATTATAATAATAGGGATAAAGTAAATGATTTACCAATTAATCAGTTTTTACCTTCATCTGGAAGAATTACAAAAGATATTTATAACCAAGCAATTGAAGATTATATTAATAAAAATAGAGCTGCAATTACGTTTAATTATGAGATGGAATTAGGACCATTTTTAGGGGCAAGAAATGTCGCACAAGGTATATTTGGTGAGGTGTTTTATATACCTTCTGTAAAAGATGCTAATACTGAATTAAGCTTAGGTACAAGAAGTAGCTCAATTTTTAATCAATTATATTCAAGAGTTATTAATCAAATTTCTGAATCTAGTATTCAATATAAAGAAGCAAAAGAAAAAATAACAATTTTAATGAAAATATTAAATAAAGAAACTGATGATGGAAAAAATAATGAAGAAAGACCAATTGAACTAAGTTTATTGGAAAGGAGTATTGAGGAAGAATTAAAAAGTTGGCAAACTACAATTGATGTTGAAATCACTCCCCCAAATATAGATGATATTTTTAAAGTTGGTGCTTTTGTTTGGATTAATGATGGTATTAAAACCGATATAACCAGAAAAGGGCATGGTTTACAAAGAGCTATGATTTTTGCTTTGGTAAAATCATGGGCAAATTTATTAAAAGATGAAAAAAATAAAGAAAAGGTATTAGAAAGTTCAGAAGATGAGCAAGATGAAAATAAAAAAAGTAAAAGGAAAGCCTCAGATTCGGCATATTTCATTTTTGAAGAACCTGAATTGTATCTTCATCCCCAAGCACAAAGAGAATTATATTCTTCATTAATAGATTTATCTAAGAATAAAAATCAAGTTTTATTATGTACTCATTCAAGTTCATTTATTGATATAGAACAGTATAAATCTATCTGCATAGTTAAAAGAGAAAACATAGAAAAAGGGACAAAAGTTTTTCAATATTTAGAAAATTTATTTGAAAATCCACTTGACAAAAAGGATTTTAATTTGATTTATTGGATAAATCCTGAAAGAAGTGAATTATTTTTTGCTAATAAAGTAATATTAGTTGAAGGTCAAACAGATAAAACGGTTATACCATTTTTGGCAAAAAAAATTAATATATTCAAATATGATTATACCATTATTGATTGTGGCGGTAAAGATTGTATGAAATATTATATTAATTTATTAAATAAATTTTGTATTCCATATTGTTCTGTATATGATAAAGATCATCAAACATATAAATTAATCGATGCTATCAATAGTGCAGATATTTCAAGTAAAGAAATAGAGAATTTGATAATAAGTAACTATGGATATTCAGTTATTTTTGATAATGACATTGAAGAAGAATTAGGAATAATGGATATATCCCAAAAGAACAAACCATATTATGCATTATCTTTTATTGATAAACCAGATTATATTTTGTTAGATTCTTTAAAAGAGAAAATTGAGAAAATTTATAAATGATAATATTAAATTTTTGAGGTAAAAATGTGGGAAAAAATTTTACAAGGTATTTATGAATTATTAAAGAATAATATTGCTGTTATTGTTGCTTTACTTATTGTTTATTTAAATAATAGACATAATCTAAAAATAAAAGAAAAAGAGTTAAGTAATGATTTAAGAAAAATCGAAAAAAACTTAGAATCAGATTTGAAATTTTCGATAAAAAAGGATAAATCTGATTACGAAAAAGTAGTACATGCTTCTCTAATAAAAATTCTGTTTGAAGTTCAAAAATTACATATTTCTTTATCTGGTAAATGTGATGATTATAAATGTGTCGAGAATGCCACAAATGGTTTTATTGTAACATTTACCAAATATCAGGCTATTATAGCTGATAGCCAGTTATTTTTATCATCGTCTATAACTAATAAATTATATGAATTTTATAAATTACTAAGTGAATTACTAATTGAATTGAAGAATGTACAATCTTCAAAACAATATGAACTTGCAATAGTCCCTGTTAATGAATACAGTGTAAAATTAGCTAATGTTATAATTGTTATTCAAAATGAATTTAAAGATAAAAGAGATGATTTAGAAAAAGAAATTAATAGTATATCACTTACAAATTTTACTGAATGTTGTGGTGCGCAACCTCCTGATCATTTGAGGGAAAGATATTATAAGTTAAAAAATGAATTGCGTAATGCATATAATCCTGATGATTTAAAACTTGATATTAAAAATTAAAAATATTCTTATTCCTACCCTCCCTTTAATCCCCGGCACAGAATTTTTCTTTGCGGCGGCTCTCAGCTCTGCGGCTCCGCGTCTCTGTGTGCAACCAAAATTTCCCTTCCTGCGAGGAAGGGTCAGGTTGTAGTGCAACGGAAATCCCGATTCATCGGGAGTAGCTGTAAAAAAATCAGCGAAAATCAGTTCCATCAGTGTAATCAGTGTACTATTAATTTGCTTCTCTGCGCTGAAATAAAATACATCCAATTGAAAATTAAATCATTAAAAAATTCATTTTAAATTTTAAATTTCAAATTTTAAATTCCTCCTGCCTCCTTCGTGAAATAAAACCTTATTATCATATATCCTTCAATCTTAGTAACAAACAAATCCCCCGGTTAACTTAACCTTATTTCCTTATTGAACGGGAAATAAAAAACAAAATAAGCTAATAAGGTTTGATGTGTACCGGCTATTTTTTTCTACTAAGGTTTAGAGGATTTATATAAGGTTTTTTTATCTTGTCCATCCTTTAATCAAGAAAATCCTGTTCAGACAATTTGCGTGAAACCTTAATTGTGAATTGTTAATTATGAATTGTGAATTTCTTGCCTACTTCCTTCTTCTGGCTTCCGACTCCCGACTCCCGACTATATTTTTAAAACCATTTTAAAATAATTTTAAAATCCTTTTAAAACCGTTTTCTTGACATATCACTCCCACATCCTTATTTTTGCATTCCGTATGGTAAGTCCCTCTCCCATTGGAGAGGGATTTAGGGTGAGGTTAAATCTTTGCACCGCTTGTTCTTTGCTAAACAATATCGGGCTGAATCCAGTCAATACCGGTTGTAGTGCAACGGAAATCCCGATTCATCGGGATGAAGTCTTACGGAAATCCCGATTCATAGGGATATAAATGTTCGGGCTTTTCTTTCCCACTTTACTAAAGGGGGATTCAGGTGGATTATTCAATAATATAACCACCATTCAACACTCAACACTCAACACTCAAAATTTCTTAATCTTGTCACATTTTTTCACTTCAAAAGTGACATCACTATGACAATTAGTGACATAACGTGACAAAAATTCCATATAAGCAATATTCTAACTCCTTACAAATCAATTTAATTTCTGGAGAGCAATACAAAAATAAAAAAAAGTGAGGCAAACTATGCAAAATGTGACATCGTACAAAAATGTACACTAAAAAAACCTTGTGAAAAATGTTCAAAATGAATAAAATTGTCCATTTTTGTTTCTATATAACCAAATTTCCCAATTTTAGGTTGAACCATAAAATCAGTGGAAATCTGTTGCATCTGTGTTTTCCGTGTTCTATTATTTGCATACCTGCTGCGTCTTTGCAGTAAAAAGTTGTGTTTGGTTTTCGCTATGGTTTTTGTTTCATGCACTGAATGACAAATGAGAAGATTCCTCGTTTTACTCAGAATGACAAGCAGAATTCAGAATTATTTGATTCTTCCAATTACAAGCGGTTTTTCATTTGCACATAATGATAATATTTTGTCGACATTGCTTTTGTCAACGACGAGGAGCATACCAATGCCGAGGTTGAACGTGAGACGCATTTCATCGTCAGAAATATTCCCTTCTTTTTGAATTAGATTGAAAATCGGAAGTGTTTCCCAAGAGTTCCAGTCAATGTCGAGTGATGTTCCTTCGGGAAGTATGCGTTTTGTATTGCCAATGATTCCTCCGCCTGTAATATGCGAAATTCCTTTTATGAGACCAGTATCGAGTAATGGAGATACAATATGAAGATATGAACGGTGGACTTTTAGTAAGCAATCGCCAAGCGTACAGCCGAGTTCATCGAAGTGTTGAGTAACAGGATATTTCCCCAGAAGAACAGCTCTTGCAAGTGAATAGCCGTTTGTGTGTAATCCTGTGGAAGGCAGACCAATTAACACATCTCCGGGTTTTATATTTTTCCCGTTAACGATTTTGTTTTTCTCGACTACACCAATGATTGTACCCGAAACATCATACTCCCCTTCCTGATACATCGAGGGCATTTCTGCCGTCTCGCCGCCGATTAAAGCACAACCATTCTCACGGCAGGCGATGACAAATCCTGAGATTACCTGTTCAGCAACATCGGGTTTAAGTTTTCCCGTTGCAAAATAATCGAGAAAGAATAAGGGTTTGGCTCCGCAACTGAGAATGTCGTTGACACAATGATTGACAAGGCACTGCCCTACTGTGTTGTGTACTCCAGACATGAAAGCAATTTTAAGCTTCGTGCCGACCCCGTCAGTACTGGCAACGAGAACCGGGTGCTCATAATCGGGAAAATCGGCTTGGTAGAAGCCGCCGAACAAACCAATATCTGCAAGAACATTTTTATTAAATGTGGATTTTACGAGCGGCTTAATCCTTCTAATTGTCTCATCTCCCGCTTCAATATCAACACCTGAATCTTTGTAAGTTTTCATAATAATCTTTATTTAATATTACTTTTTTCGTTTTTCATTTGTTTCATTAGTTGAGCCATTCTCTCTGCCTGCAAAGTGAAAGTTTCGAGCCGCGCCTCGATAATTTGAGGATAGACATTCCCGTCTGTTTCAATTGTGAGAAATGGTATATTCATTTTGCCGTTGAAAATATGTTCTGGCAGATTATAATCAGGGTCATTCAATCTTTTTGCAGAAATTTTTTTCTCGATTTTCATTTCGGGAATCGAAACTGATTCGGAAAAGCGGGTTGGCATGCAGCCGAATGGGCCAAGATTAATCACACCGCAATATTTTTCGATTGTTTCGTGGAGTGCAATGCCGAGAGTCAGTCCCGGCTCACCCTTGAATTCGAGTGGAATTATGTGTTTGCTGTGAGCGAGTAAAGGAGCAATCTTTGTCCGTGAGAATTTATAATATCCGCTCTTTGCTAATATTTTTTTAATACGCCACTCAGCATACCGCATATAAGAAACACGAATAAATCTTTCCTTCTTCTTTTTGAAAGATGCTTCCGGCTCAAGCAATTCCTTGCTGATTAAATAATCAACATAGAAAATCCACTCGCTGATATAAGCATCCTTGACAATGAATCCCTGTCTGGCAAAGCGCTTGTTCAACCACTTATGAGCGAAATGGTCCCGGCGTACATAGATTTCACCAAGCAAAGCAATATACTTTGAGTCCTTAATATGAGTTTTGAAAGGTATATTTTTTCTGATGCTCTTTGAAAAATCTCTCAGAGCTTTATAAATATTATCGGGAGTTGTTTCAATAATTTTTGCAACTTTTTCAAATTCCTCATTAAATATTTCAAGACCTACTCCGGGGTTAGCAGCATTAGCCATAATTCCTGAACGGATGTCATCCATAACATCGCTTGCAATTATAGTCTGAATTCCTCTAAGTGAGAACTTAGGACCCAAGCCGGCAAAACCGTCTTCATTCATAAGAACAAGAGTAGCAACATTTTTTATTTTCTTTCTTTTTATTAATTCTCTTATGAAAACAGGATATTGTCCGAGACGGCAATTTCCTGCTCCCTGTACAATGAAGAATGCAACATATTGTTTGCCGTCCCACTTGTTTTCGAGATAATGCATTAATGAGCCGACACACAAGAGTAATGGCAGACATTCTTTTCCTGAAGATACTGCCCTGCCGTATTTAAGAATTTCAGAACTTCCTTCGGGCATCGGAATAGCATTGAATCCCTGGCTTCTGAGTCCTGCGGCGAATAGTGAAGCGGCGAGGTCTCCCATCGAGGGAATGAGTATATCAACCCTTGGGTCAGATAGGGGAACTTTCGTTCCGTCAGATGCAACAAAATATCCCTGTACAGAATCAAATTCAATCGTGGCTTGTTGATAATCACTGAAATCTGTATCTGAAACAGTTGCAGATATTTTCCTGTAATTTTTTATTATATCGAGTGCAGCATCAATTCGGGTATTTATTCCGGCATCGGCAGTGTGTCCGTCCAATTCAAGTGTAAGAGAAGGTTTTGTTCCCATAATCGAACGGAAAGTCGTTAGGAGCATTGAATCAGGTCCACAGGAATAATTAGATATAAAAGTTGCAAAAAGCTGAGGATGATTCTTAATGATTTTTGCAACCTTCAATACTTTCTTACCACCTTCCCAATACTGGTTATCATCAATTTCTTCGAAACGGTAATCAAACATATCAAAAGGAACAACATAAACACCACGAGAAGCATATTTTTGCGGAATACCTTTGTTAGCTGTTTCAGTGAATGAATTATAAGGTCTGCCAACAAGAACCACAGCCATTTCATCAGGATTGGCTTCTAAGAATTTCAGAAATTCTTCACCAATTGTGAACATTTCATTAAAGAATTTGTCCTGCTCATTCAATGCAAAGCGAAATGCTTCTTTTGCTATTACTTCATCATCAATCCCGATTTGTTTTGCAACTTTTACAAAAGATTCGATTTCTTTATCAAAACCGTTAGCAAAATTCAAGAAAGGTGTAATTAATTTGCCTTCTAAATTACAATCTTTAAATCCCTGCTTGATATAGAACGGTTCACCACTTACGAATACACAAGTACAGTTGAAATCAAGCCGGTGATAATCAGCATCTTCAACATACATTTCAAAAATTTCGGGAACAAAGTAATAGTCTGGTTTTTTATTTACCAAATCCTGAAACAAGCCGAGAGATAATTGAGCAGGATAGCAGAATGAACTGAGTTCACGCTCCAATCCTTCATCTTCAACTTTATCAGGAAGTATAACTTTAAATCCAAGCTTAGTGAAAAAATTATAAAACAAAGGAAAAATTGTATGAGTATGGAATGACAAATTAATTCCTACTGTTTTTGGATTATCCGGTAATACGGTAAGCGGAGCATATTTATTGAAAAGAAGCTCCTCACGTTTCTTAACATAATCGAATTTGTTTGAATCAACATTTTGCTTATGAAGAACATTATAATATTTGTTACAGGAGCCACCGAATGGGTATTTTCTTCCGTCAATTTCAATAATATTGACAGGACATTTTAAATCACATTTTTCTCTGCCTCCGGGACAAATAAATGGTTTCCCATATATGACTTCTCTCCCGACAAGTTCTTTCAGTGAAAATTCTTTTTCCTTTATAAATCCAAGTTTGATTTTCTCTTTTACTTCGAGAGCAACACCGAAAGCTCCCATCAATCCTGGGTCAGGAGGAACTACTATTTCCTTATCGGAAAGTGCCGCCATTGCTATCGGAATTGCTTTATTGTAGCAAACTCCACCCTGCATAAATACTTTTTTACCAACAGGTCGGTTGCCTTTTACCCTGTTCACATAATTCAGACAAACAGAATAAACAAGTCCAGCAATAATATCTTCTTTACTAATGTTCTCCTGTAACGCTGTTTTAATATCCGAGCTGATGAAAGCAGAACACTGGTCGCTGAAATTCGGAGGATGAGTTGCTTTCATAGCAATCGTCTCGATATCGGTAACTTTCACACCGAGTGATTCCCATGCAGATTCTTCGAGAAATGAGCCGGTTCCTGCTGAACATGCTTCATTCATTGCATAATCGGCTGGTACTTTGTTTACTATATAAGTGTATTTTGCATCCTGTCCGCCGATTTCGAAAATTGTGTCAACTTCGCTGTCAAAATAAACTGCAGCAGTTGCGTGAGCTACGATTTCATTGATTACAGCTTCGGTTAAAGCATGTAATCCTGCAATATGTCTTCCTGAACCGGTTGTTCCAAGACCGATAATTTTTATTTCACAAGTAATTTGTCTGAATAATTCAGCATAGCATTTTCTCGAGGCATCTATCGGGTCACCGTGTGTATAAAGATAAACCGAAGCAAGGATTTTGTTGTCGTTTTCCCTGATTAAAACTGCTTTTGTCGTTGTAGAGCCGACGTCAAGCCCAAAAATGCAGATATCTCCTTCTTTTGCAGTATCCCGCTCTAAATTTTTAAAAGTAACTTTATCGATATAATTTGTCAGCGGCTTATGAAAAACAAAGGAAGAGTTATTCTCAGTAAAAATGTTTTCAAATGATTCCAAAGGTTTAGTACCATTGTTCAAACCGTAAATTGCAGCGCCGAGAGCTTCGAAATAAGATGCTTCTTTCGGAATACTAACATTACCGTTTGTTTTATCTTTAAGGAAATTCATAACTATTGAATTTTGAGTAACACCGCCGACTACAAGGATTTTACCGTTACGAGTCTTTTTCAGAAGCTCTTCGACTTTCTCAGCCATCATTAATGATAATCCTGATGTAACTTCTCCTTTGGGCGTACCTTTATTCAAAGCGTGTGTGCAATCTGATTTGCAGAATACGGAGCATCTACCCGATACCTTATGCGGTGAAGCATCTTTTGCTATTTCATAAACCTCATTTAAGCCAAGATTCATTCTGCTTATTTGCTGAAGAAAGAATTCACCCGTACCTGAAGCACATTGATTCTTTGTTATGAGTGAAGCAATTTTCCCGGTTTCATCGAGATTGTAAACCATGAAGGTTTCACCTCCGAGCGTTGCTATTGCGGAATAATCATCATTAGATTTGTTTATATATTCCAGGGCAAATTCCGTAGCTTCCGGCTCAGAAATTGAATCCAGCTTAAGCATAAATCTCAGTTTTCTACCAGTTGCTACAACAGGAAGTTTGGAATTATTGAATTTAATTAAATTATCGAGAAAAACCTTTTTAGGATTTCCATTATGTGCAATTGAAAGAATATCTGAAATATTTATTTCGTCATTAGAATTTCTACATGCTTTAACGAAAGATACAGTAGATGACCCGAGACAAACACCAATGACTTCTTTCATTTAAAAAACCTGTTAATTAACCATAAACTAAATAAATATTCCGGATATTACCTTTTTGGCTTGTAAATAATATAGTAATTAATTTAAAATTATCTGACTGCTTCCCATTCCTTAGAAACCGATTTACCTCTGAAGATAACTGACAGAGAATTAATTGTCCAGGAAAATAAAATTCTGAGATAACCATATTTCCTGAATCTACGCGGAGATTCATAAACAAGAATTTCATTAGCAAAGCCAATTTTCCCGGTTTTGCAAATTCTTCTGAATAAATCGAAATCCTCACCTGCAGCTATGTCTGGATTATAGCCGCCGACTTTAAAAAATTCTTCTCTTTTGATAATCTGACATTCACCTCTACCCATCCCAAAACCGAGAGAAATCAAGAGCCGAATATATAAATTATGAAGTTTGTAAAAAATCCTATCCTTGAAAAGAATCTCATCAGGTGCAACATATACAGGGCAGGCAAGAGCAGATACCTTTGTATAGGGTGTTTGCTCATTATTCCAATTTCTGATAAATTCAAAAAAGTGTTCAGCGTTTTGTGGAAAAGTATCTCCGTTAATAAAAACAAGAATATCTCCCTTCGAGACTTCTGCACCTTTGTTTCTGCCTTCGGCAATTGTTTGCCTGTGATTACCGTTATGACTTACTATCATATCGGCATAATTCTCTGCTATTTCAAGAGTCTTGTCTTTGCTTCCACCATCACTGATAATAACTTCAATATTGTATTTTCTTCTTAGCTCCTGAGTGTATAATTTTAGAGTGAATTCAAGTATTTTTTCTTCCTGCAAAACAGGAATAATTACACTGATAAGTGCTGTTTTTTTCTCAATATTTATTTGTCTTTTTAATTGGAATATAGCAGATGAAGTACCATTACTGCCATTTTTAGATTTTAATTGGGAAATAGATTTATTTAATTTTTCTACATCAATCAAACTTGCACCAAATTGTTTAATTACAAAATCCCAAATTAAGAAATTTATTTGATTTAAATAAGATTTGCAATATTATAAAACATCAAAAATTTTACTAAAAATAAAGTACATTTAAGTATTTTATATTAATAATTATAGCAATATTTTATGATATTCGGTATTAAATGCTAATACGTTTAAAAAAAATTAAATCGGGTTTTCGACTAAATTCAACTTTAGTTAGATTAATTTCATTGTTGATAATTGCCTCCATTTTCTATTCATGTTTAGAAAACAATACTGATTTACATCCCGAAAAGAAAAAAATTAAAATTAAAGGATTTTCTTATACTTCCTTTACAAATTTCGGATATGTACGAGGTAATTCAATTAATGCTATTGAAGATTTAATTTACCAGACAAATTCAGAATGGATTTCACTATGTTTCTTTGAATACCAGGATAATCCCAATAGCACTGAAATTGCCCCAAATACTACCGGTGTTAATCCTTTGGACGGTAAAGAGTGGTCATTAACGTCAACCTTATATGATATAAAAGAGGCAATAAGAAGAGCAAAACAAAATAAAATGAAAGTGATGCTAAAGCCGCATGTTGATTTGTATTCAGGGGAGTGGCGTGCAGCAATTACACCCGATGATAATGGCTTGTGGTTCAAATCTTACTCAGACATGATGCTCAAATATGCAAATCTTGCAAAAGAAGAAAAAGTGGATATGTTGTGTATCGGAGTGGAATACATAGTTGCCACACAAAAAAAATATTCGGATAAATGGAGTGAATTAATAGATAAAATTAAGAAAGAATACAGTGGGAAATTAATATATGCCGCATCATTCGGTTCTGCCACTATGTTTGGGATTTCAAGCGAGGAGTATGAGCAAATCGAATTTTGGGATGAACTCGATTATATAGGAATTGACTTTTATACTTCTATTATTGATGATGTAAATTCTCCATTTGCATACGAAAATGCTATGCTTATGATGAATCAGTTAGTAAAACCGATTGAGAAAATATCCAATAAATATACAAGAAATATTATACTTACCGAAGTAGGAATTCAGTCAGTGAAGGGTGCATTACAAAAGCCATGGGATTATCAGCTTGGAAGCCAGCCGAATGCGATTGTTGACGATGAAGGTCAAAAATTCTATTATAATATTATGCTCAATTCATTCTCACAACAATTGTGGTTCGATGGATTTTTTTGGTGGAATTGGGAAAGTACTATATCAGAAAATGAAAAAACAAATTATACACCGAGAAACAAACCTGCAGCCGAACTAATCAAATCCTGGTACACTTTTTAATTAACTTTTAAATCAGAAAATTTACACTTTATTTAATAAAAATTCAATTTGGAATTTTCAATTTTCAAGAAATTTACTATTATTCAAATCAATTAATCGACTAACAGTATATTTTATAAATACGTCAAAATCTGACATTGCCAATTTTAATCGGAAATGGATACATCAGGTAAAATTTTGTTACTTCACCGAATTCTATTGCCGGTGAAGGAAATTTAAAGAAGTTCAGCGATTGCCTGAGCCAATTCCAAACTGCGCCGTCTTTAGGTAATAGTTTTACTAAATTATAATCTAAAGAAATGATAAATCTAGGGCTTCCGAATCCGAAATATCCGTTATAATAAAATTTCGGTGCATATAGCGAGTCCCCAAGATTTCTCGCAGCATAACCGAAACTCAGCTCCATCCAGGAGGGCCAATACTCTTTCATTGATTCAGGAAGTAAATTGTGAACATTCACTGATAACCACATTGTGTGTGAACTATAATCATCGATAAACATTTGTGCTTCTGCCCTTTTATGTTCTCCATGCCAATTTGCAGGTATATACATAAATTTCGGGGAAAAATTTTGAAGTACAGGTATATAATGCTGAGCAAGAAAATAACCTGCACCTATAAAATTAAATAATTCATCAGTCGGGCTGAATCCCCAATTAGCACCGAATCCGTCCAGTATTTCAACATAAGATGAATATGCAAATCCCAACGCACTGCCTATTATAGTGGATGTTTCCCAACTGAAACCAGCTAACATTAATGTTTCGCTCCACAGATAGGATGTAAAATAACATCCGAAAAAGTGACCGGGTTTATCAGCGTATAAAGCATACTCACCGTCTTCAACGAATCTGAATTTTGTCTGTTGTTTCCAGATCGTATTCATCTGCCCTACATGCTGTGCATATAAAACACCAATATAAACTCCTCCGATAATTGATGCTTCAAGTGGCTTTATATGAGTTGATGCGTATGGTAAAGAGCCGTCAATCAAATATTTTTGATTTTCTGAGTATTTGAAGTCATCAACAGATATACATGGATAATTAATAGTCCCGGTTTTATTATCAGTGACTTTGACAGACACACTATCTTTATTAATATTCTGAACAATATAATCTTTTGCTGATTTGTAAAAATTCTCGTCTTCTTCGGAATATTGATTTGATTGAGCTAATAAATTTATATTAAAAATGATAGTCAATATTATAATAATAATATATTTAGGTTGAATTAGTTTATATATCATCTGAATTAGAAATAATATCTGAAAAAATTTTACAAAAATACGTTAATTACATTCAACTTCTTATTAATTTGGTAGTTCAATTATTGTTTTAACAAAAAATATTTGAAAATATTTTACATTTTGTATATATTTCTTAAAAAAATAAAACAAATAAGAATATAAATGGAAACCTTAGGTACATTGTTAAAAACTTCGAGAGTAAATCAAAAACTGACAATTGAAGAAATTAGTCAGAAACTTAAAATCAGGAATCAGGTTTTGAATGCTTTTGAGGAAGATAAATATGATATACTCCCATCAGTATATGCGAGGTCTTCATTAAAATCTTACGGAACATTTCTTAAAATCGAGCCATCGGTTCTGAATAGCATGCTCGATGAATTATTTATTGCAGAAAAACCTACGTACACTGCACAGCCGGCAAATGAATATGAATCATTGAAATCTGAAATTACAGATACTTTTAAAAAGTCTCTTTATAAATTAAATCTGAGCAATGACAATAAAGGAAAAATAGTTAATTATCTAATCTATGCCGGAATTGTTCTTTCGCTTGTCGTGTTAATATATTTTTCAATATTCAGCGATTCGAGCAAAACAGGCATTTCATACACGAGCGATAAAGAATCAACGGCAAAAGAGGACTCATCTAACAACAATTCACAAAGTAACGGATTGCTATCATTCTTTGAAAAACCCGACAGTATCAATCTTGAAGCAAGAGCCATAGATACGTCCTGGCTTAGAATAGATATTGACGGAAAAAAACCAGAGATAATACATATGGCACCGAATGTAACAAAAAGATGGACTGCCGAAAAGTATTTCCTTCTTACAGTCGGCAATGTCGGTTCAATTGAGTTCAGAAGGGACGGTAGTGTATTAAAACCATTCGGAACTAAAGGGAGTGTTGTCAGAAATGTAAAAATAACAAAATCAGAAGTTATAAGTTCATCACTTCCCTGGTCGGAGGTTGATACATCAAAGTTCCGGAAAAAAGTCATTAAAAAAGAAAAAGAAGAGCCGCAGATTAAAATGCTGGAACCATCAACATTAGAGCCATATAAGCCGTTTGAAGATAAGAAAAAGGAGCCAAGATAATCAAATCCCGCTCCTGATAATGTCGTGTATCCTTATTACTCCAATACAAACATTCTCTTCATCTGTTACAGGAAGAACATTTATCTGGCTTTCACGTTGTTCCATTAACGATAATGCCTCGTTCAGTAATAACTCCTGTTTGATTGAAATCGGGTTAGAAGTCATAACATCTTCCACTTTAAGATTGCGAAAATCATCATGCTTCTGCAAAATTCTTCTTACATCGCCGTCAGTAATAATTCCCATTAGCTTTTCTTGATTATCAATAATACAAACACAACCAAGTTTTTTATTAGAAATTTCGATAATTGCGTCTTTAAAATCAGTACCTTTATTAACAATTGGTAATGAAGAATTTTTATGCATAAGGTCCTTTACCTGTAAAGTAAGGTTTTTCCCAATTTGACCTAAAGGATGATTTTTAGCAAAATCATTAATTGAGATATTATTATATAACATTGAACAAACGGCAAGAACATCGCCAATAGCAAGCGCAACCATCGTACTCGTTGTAGGAGTAATATTATGAGGACATGCTTCTTTTTCGACAGAACCATCCAGAATTATATCTGAATTATAAGCAAGATACGAATTCAAATTACCGACAATGGCAATGATTTTAACATTCCGACTCTTTAAATACGGAATCAGACGTATAATATCTTCAGAGGTTCCGCTTTTTGACAGTAGTATGCAGCAATCTCCATCCTCGACTAATCCAATATCTCCATGCAGTGCCTCAACCGGATGCAAAAAGAATGATTTGAATCCTATGCTCGAAAAAGTTGCTGCAATCTTCTTTGCAATCAAGCCGGATTTACCGACACCGGTAATTATCACCTTTTTCGAAACTGAAAGCAGTTCAACAGCTTTAGCATATTCAACTGTAATATTTTTTTTAGCTAAAAGCAAAGAGTTAACATTCAAATCGAAAACATTTGAAACCTCGTTAATAATTTCTTTTTCTGTCAACGGCATAATATTAATATTAATGAGAAAATCAGCCCGGGGGCCAGTTAAAAGTTCTGCCGCCAAGTAAATGGCAATGAATGTGGAAGACGGTTTGACCGGCACCTTTGTTGCAATTTATTACAAGGCGGTAACCATCGTCGGAAATTCCCTTTTCTTTTGCAATTTTGCTTGCTGTCAACAGAATATGCCCTAACAGAATTTTATCCTGTTCCTGCAAATCATTCATTGTTGGAATTTGTTTTTTCGGAACGATGAGAAAATGCACGGGTGAAACCGGATTAATATCTTCGAAAGCAAATACCATTTCATCTTCATAAATGATATTTGAAGGTATTTCCCTTTTTTGAATTTTAGTGAAAACAGAATCAGTCATAAAAAAAATCAGATTAATTAGTTATTTAATTAAAATAGCCCTCCGCTAATGAAGCAGAGGGCTATAATCATTTACTGAAAGTTAATACTATTAACGTACAACTGTCATCTTACATGTTCTAATTTCATCACCGGCAACTAATCTTAAGATGTAAGTACCGGATGATACTTTGTTACCATTCTCATCTGTTCCGTTCCAATCAATATACTTTTGTCCACTCTCTGATTTGTTAACTAAAGACTTAATAACATTACCATAAATGTCGAGTACATCGATTTTAACATTCTTATTATCAGGCAGATAATAAGCAATCTTAGTTGAGTTATTGAATGGGTTCGGAGCATTCGGCTCAAGAACTATATCGCCATTACCGTCAATAGTTAAAGTGACAATATTTGAATAGCTTTCGCAGGATTGAGTGCCATTAAGGTCGACCTGACGCAAACGATAATGATAAGTCTTTCCGTATTCAATATTATTATCAGTATAATTATAATCGGTAACTGAATTAGTTGAACCCTGACCTTTTACAAATCCGATTGTATTCCATTTGTAATCGTCGTTATCAGCATCAACTGCTTTTTCAACATGGAATCCGTAGTTGTTCAATTCTGAAGCAGTTTCCCAGAACAAATCAACTCTGTTTCCACGAACCTGTCCGTTGAATGATGTTAATTCAACTGGAATGAAATCGGGGCATGGCTCATACTCAAGTGTTGTACCAAAAGTTCTTATTCCAAAGTATGGAGCAATCATCGGGATCCATGTACCTCTTGTATAAGTAGGTGTAGTTGTTGCATCAGGCACCCTACCTCTGTATTCGAGGTGGCCGTAAGCCGGATTACCCTGTGTATTCATAAACGGATACCATGTATTGCTGCCCTTGGTGTTTTCATAAGCGAAAACATTTAAGTTCAACAACTGCTCTGTTCTTGTCGCAGTTCTAAGGTTTTTATCGAGTATTAAGAAGATTGAACCGCTACCATTTTGGAACTGTCCGTCTCCAGGAGGATTTGAAGTATAAGTATCTGTTGTTCTCATAGCAACTCTGGATTTGGAAGCACCTAATTCAAGACCTGTTTCACCCTGCTGTGATACTGTCATCCAGTAACTGCCGGCTTGGAGGAACTTGGGCTGAGGTAACAAATAAGTTACATATTGATCCCAGAATGGCTTTTTGTCTCTTATATCGTCTAATCCTCTGTTCTTTGCTACTTCAGTACCCTCAACCATAGTTGACGGAAGTGTTAAACCATCATACAAAGAAAGCTGAACTATTTCACTCCATTGCTGGTTTAAAGGACCGAAAAATACTTTGTAACCAAAGATGGTATCTGCCTGGAACAATTCAAATTTCATTGCAATTTGTCCGGAACCGCTACCTGATTCTCTACCGGCTTCCCATTCTCTCTTATAACTTGGGTTGTCAGCGGCAGTAGTTGCGTAAACACCACCACCCATTGAGAATCCGTACATATTTAATCCTCTGCCGTTTAATGCACCAAAGTTACCTTCGGGAACATCATTTGTTCTGTTATCAGCCGGGTCATACTGGAAGCAATCACCGTATTTAACATCGAAGTCGTAATAAGTCGTGTCATTTAATGGCTCTAAGTCTCCACCGTCATAAGGAATAAATGTATTAGCAACAATCCTGTAGAGTCCGGGAGGAGTTTTCCTTGCATTCCAATCAGGGAACTTGATTTCTGTTTGTTCGCCTGCATGTAATGATGCCTGACTTTGTGAACGGCAATAAATAGCAGAATCATCAATTTGTGATTGACCGATGAATTTGAAAATTCTGACTTTCACCCAATATGCAGGAGCACTTGCACCTGTATTATTGCTGACTTTTACTCTAATAGGAATTGCAATCGCCTGAGAAGCAGGAGTTACAGAGTAAGGCCAAATAACTCTAACAGAATTACATTCTAAGTCAACTTCTTCCTCACCAGCAACGAGAATTCTGACATTATCCACATAAAACGGGTCATTATCATCAGGAATACCGGGTACAGCACCAAGCATTTGATTATCATCAGCCCAAACTTTTATTCTGAATCTGAAGTTAAATGCGCCTTCTTCGGGAGCTTCGATGAATCTATCGGGTATGGTCATAATGAACTTCTTGTATTCAGCATCTATACCATCATCGTAAACGTCATTTCTCAAACCGTGTTTTTCTCTCGTACCAGCATTATAAGCCATAGGATATGCCTGGTTGTAATCTTTTTCATTATAACCGATAACATAACCGCCACCGCCATATAACCTGAGAGCGCCTGCATGTCCGTCGGGCCATGTTACAGCTCCGGTTCCTTTTTGTGGTAATTCATTCCATGTCAAATCACCGCCATGGAGCCAGCAAATACCCTTAACTCTGTCGGGGCTTGATTTTGCATATTGTACTAATATTTCATCGGCAGTAGCCGAACCGATACCAACAGTAGCAGCCCAGTTTCCACCTACAATCACTCTCTGTTCGCAACCGACTAATTCAGCATCGGCAAATCCTCTTTCCCAATCGTCACGTTTCAGTGACCTCTGAATGGAAATTGATAATACGGCTCCCTTCTTACCTGTCATATCAATCGGGTAAGAACGAATTTCGTCACCGTTATCTCTAACCTGCGACGGCTGTGGATTTCTATCCATCAGTATTGCGGGTGATTGCATGAAATAATTTGCATAAAATAATGAATCATCAGCCATCCTTGAATTGTCTGCCTTGAATGAACCTCTTGGCGGAAGCGGATGCTGTGATACTTCATCGCCGTTTACAACATCAGCGTTAAACGTAACCCATTTTAACACAGATGGAATCGGAGAAGATGCACCGTTAATATCCTGAACAACATGATATTCGGTAACATCATCTTTGAATGTTACATCATTAGGAATTCTTCTCATAACGAAGAAACGAGTGCTTGTCGTATCGTCAAAGGGCCATTGATCGCCGAGTGTAATAAATCTGCGCAGAATTTCATCATAATATTGAGGTTCTGCAATGATTCTCGCATGCATACGACCAATATGATTTTCAAATAATGGATTCGGTATAAATGGCGGGAAGAAAACTTCCACATATCCATAAGGAGGAATACCATTAAGATTACTTGGTCCGGGATACGGATTCAACGAAGTTGCCAATGTTGTGAAATTGGTAACATGTACATACCTGACTTTTACATTGGGTACACCCATGCAAAGATTGTCCGGGTCCGGGTCGGGTAATGCCAAGCAATTATTATTAATAGGTACCGAACGGTTATAAATCGTTCTTAAAGTTGCCTGGTTATTAATCATAAACCTTGCTCTGAATGTTACATCCTGTTCCTGGTAGTTAATACCGTTGGGACCCTGAATATCATTTGTTAAATTCTGGAGCAAAGCAACCGGCTGCATAGCACCCAATTGTCTGTGACCGGCAAGAAATTCTTTATCGATAACCTGGTCAGCAGATTTTTCAACCTGGAATAAATCAGTATAAGAAGGATCCAATTCGGGAAGTTCTTGTCTGAGCATATACTTTATACCGATAACCCTAACAACATTTTTCCAGGATTTGAACTTCACAGCAACCGAAGCTTCCGGAATACCGAGGTCTTCCTGCGGATTACGATATTTATCAAAGTAATAAGTAGTCTGTTCATATTCATTTGTGTATGGGTAATACGGGTTACCTGTGCAAAGAGGTGGAACAGGTGCCGTTGGGTCTTTGGAATTAAAGTTAGAATGTCTTGCAAAACCGCGAACACCACAAGTTGTATTCCATCTGAATAAGAAATCAGAACGCCATGCAATATAAAATCCTGAACTTAAAATTCCTTCGAATTTTTCATAGGTAATTGTTATAGAACTATCTCTACGAGTCAAACACACCTGGGCATTTGCACCGAGATAGGCATCTGCACCGTCATTAGGCCTGTGATTAATAGCGACATTATATGTACCGAATGGTGTTACTACACCACCCTTGAGCACTGCGTTTACAAAATAAATAATCAAGCTGTCACCTGATATTGATTTCTTATAATATGCTTTACCCCAATCTTCTGCTTTCATTGCAACAGGATTATATTGGGACAAATGCAAATCACCGAAGAACGGTGCAATAACAGGTAATTTTGTATTCAACTGATGCAGTTCACCGCCGGCTTGCAGTATTGTTCCTGCATAGCCGCCCGGATTCGGACCTGTATGAGAATTACCGAAGTTATAAACTGCTATATTAAATCCGAAATCGTCTGTAATCGGGTCGGCAGTACCATCTTCATCATTACAAATCGTAAGACTCCTGGAAGTTACCCTGTCAGGATATCCGGCAGGAGTAGCGGCACCGGGACCAACAAACCAATCCATACTTTGGTAATCATAACAATGCTGAGCACCCTGAGGAGGAGTTCTCTCACCGAATGAATTGTAATAATATCTTCTGTTAGTCAGGGCAACGATACCATTTGTAGAAACATAAAAACTGTCATATCTTACGCCGTTGAAATAGAAATCAAAGCCAATCGGCATAGGACCAGCATAAGCATTATCAGTTGTATCTACATCGTTCGGCTCGCCTAAAGTATAATCGAACCAGCTACCCGTGATGGGAGATCCACTATTGGTCTTCCAGCTTCTGAAGAATGCAAAACCGTTTTCATGAGGCCAATAGCCCGGAGGTTGCTGATGCGGACCGGACAGAATACGTCTCCACAGATTACTTTCAAAATTAGTATCAACTATGTTAGCAACAGGTCTCCATAAGCGGTAATCATTGACAACAACGTCACGATTATCCACGAAATAATATCCTGTTGATACGGCAGGATTAGTTTTTGGATATGGGTCAGTCGTCTGACCAAAGGGATAAGGATAGCTTGTTCGCCAAGGACCGAAGTAAGGATCCTCGACCAACTGGCTTTTTCTGAGAATCTCATCCCCTCCTGCCGACTTGTTATCGCCTGCAGTCGCAGTAATCGAAAGGAATGCGCTGCATACGAAAACAAAAATTAGCAGTATCAAAAATTTCTTCATAAGTTCACCTCAAAGAATTAATAATACAAAAACAATTTATTAAGTTTTTTATACTTTTTTTAATTTTCACTTTCATCATTTTATTAATATACGTGTTTTTTTTAAAGTTATAAAATAATTTTATTCAAATTTTATTAACCAAATTTATCTTTTAAATCTCCATCCATGGTCTTCGTTTTCAAATATCCAACCGGCAAGTTTTCCTTCATCAAATATTTCGTAATTATTCCAGTAATCTTTTGTAAACGAATACCTTGAACTTGTATCATCAGCAGATATATTATCTGACTGATTTATAATGTTTTTAATAATTTTTTGCCAATTTCTGAAATTATCGGACCTTAAGTCAATCCATGCTTCATTACACCATTTATTTACAAATTCAGGAGTCATAGTTATCTCGGATTTATCTGATTTAGCAGGAATTTTAATATCTTTTCCTCTTAAATACCTTTTTCCATCAGGAAATAGAATGACTAATCCGATAGAAAGCATTTCCGAGCGGAGCTTATTATCGCTATTCAATAATTCAAGTGCTTTTGAGGATAAATCCTCCGGCTCGAATTTCAGAATACCGGTCATGGTTTTTGCAATTTTTTTCATAATATGGGCTTCATAAAGCAATTTGGAAAGTCGGGGCGGTCCCAGCATTTCAAAGGCGATGCTGTCAACATTGTTTTCTCTCTCAAGTTCCTGAAGCTTATTAATTGCCCTGTTAAATAACATACCACCTCTGTAGGTAGGTCCCATCGTAAAGCTGTCTAAACCCTGGATAATATCTTTCCCTGTATTACCGCCATTTGCCTCAAAAACGACATAATCTGCGATTTCTTCGGGAGTGATAATTTCCATCTGACCTAACGAACCTATTGCCTGAAACTCACCTTTAGAAAATATCCCATTTTCCCCGGTATCAATAAAAACCGATTCTAAATCTTTCCCGGTTTCTTTTACGCCGTTGAAATTGTTAAAATCCAATTTTGCCGATACCTCGTGAGCATTTTCGGAAGGCATGTCCACAAGCGGAACAGGATTTCCCTTTCGGATTACTTTACCATACATAATTTTTTTCCAGGCAATTGCTGCAGTAGGTTTGATTTCTTTTACTATCGGACCGTTAGGAGTTCGTGCCTGTAAGAAAAGAAGTAAAGATTGCGCCCCGGCGACTGCAGATTTAGCGAGAAGAACTCTCGATGGTCTTTCCTCACTGTGTGTGTAAGGTATATTTAATCCCATACCTCCGGTACCGCTTGTACCGATTTTTATATATAACTTTGTTTTAGTGTCGAGCAATGCACGATACAGAATTTGAACGTGTCTTATAAGCTGCGGTATGTACATACTTGCCATCATGCGTTCGACAGATTCAGAATCGAGTTCATTACTCTCAATCTTATTTGCCACGATTCTGGAGGTATTGTAAACATCCTGGTAAGCTATAGCAGTTGCAGTATTTATGCAATCAATAACAATATCAGGTTTGGTGTTTGTTATCAGTGTGTAAAGTTCGGAAGAATTTAAAATTTTCTCATTTAATTCGTCAAAAACATCGCTGACAACTTTTTTCCGATTTTTAGCATCGGAAAGAACCAAATTCCAATTTTTAGATTTAAATTCGGTTCTTGTAAACACGTTACCCCATCTGGGTTCAAACATATCCGGATTATGCCGATTAAATTCTTTTCTCAGGTTATTGACTGCATCAACGGCTTCATTTTGATTTAGTGAGGAAACAATCAGGTGAGAAGGAGAATATTCCATTAATTTTCTGCAAATCGCCGAACCAACCAAACCCCATCCACCTAATACTAAAATTCTCGAATTTTCTACCATTCCTATCTCTGATTTTTAATCTTCTTATAAATTCAAAATTTCAACTCTAATACAATCTTCTAAAATAAGAAATATCACAAATTTTCCCAACAAATTCGGAATAAATTGAACATTAAGACCGGTATAATATGGCTCTTTTTTTTCGTTTTTTTCAAAACCGACATTATTTTTCAAAGAACGCTCGTTTTAAATTTTTCACCAAACTTTTTTGGTTTTTGTTTTTCTCTCAATAACAAAGACACTTATAAAGCAAAAAGGTCTCAAAAAAAATTAAAATAAATGAATTATTTTATTCTGTTCACAACATTGAATCAAGCATAAGCAGTAATTTTTACATAAATTTATGAATCATTTTAAAATTTTTAAAAATTTATGATTTTTATGAGCAAATCATTATTAGTAATTTTGGATTGAATTTTAATGATAATTAATCAATGAAATGTTTCCTGAAATTTTATATATACAAGCAATCATAATTTATTCATTTCGTTCGATTATTTTTTTTATCGGGTTGATAACGGAATACAAAAAAAGAATAATCAAAACCAAAAGTGATAAAATATTATCGGTATCTATTGTTGTACCTGCCAGGAATGAAGAAGATAACATCGAATCATGCATCGAATCAATTATGTCAAACAACTATCCGAAAGATAATTTTGAGGTAATTGTTGTCAATGACAGGTCAACCGATAAAACCGGTGAAATTCTTGTTAATTTACAATCAATTTATTCCAATTTGATTGTACTTAAAATTACAGATAACACTAAACATAAAAACCTGAGAGGTAAACCGGGTGCTTTACAGGTAGGGATAGAATCGGCGAAAGGAGAAATCATTATGATGACTGATGCCGATTGCATTGTAAATGAGAATTGGATTGAATCGGTCTCAAAGCCATTTCTCGATGAAAATGTCGGATTAACTGCTGCTGTAACGAACATTAAACCATCAAACGGTTTTGAAATAGCACAAGCTGTTTACTGGGTATATATGCACACAATGGCTTGTGCCGGGATTGGAATTAATCAGCCATTAGGGTGTTTTGGAAACAATCTTTCCGTAAGAAAGAGTGATTTTGTTCAGCTTGGCGGATTTGAAAACATAAAATTTTCAATGACAGAAGATTTGGCATTACAACAAGCCGTATTTAATAATAATCGAAAAATCAGATATCTTATTTCCGATGATTCAAGCGTTGAAACCCTGCCATGCAAAACATTCAAAGAATACCTAAAACAGCAACACAGGTGGGCTCTCGGCGGACTTGACCTTGGGTGGAGGGCAGCCATATTTGTCATTAGTTCAATTGCTTTGTGGATAGGATTGATAACATCATTAATATTTTGTGAACTTGCCTGGTTCTTTGCTATTTTATTTACAAGATTTGTCTTCGATTTTATACTAATATTTTCTTCATTAAAAAGATTAAACAAATTGAAATTAAGTATATGGATAATCCCATCCGCAGTTGTTTTCATTCTTATGGAACTTTTTGTGCCTTTCCTACTGTTAGACAGGGAAACAGTGTGGAAAGGACAGGTATTTAAAAAAGAAAAGACCTAATATGAATTTAGAACTTTCATTTTATTACAAGGAATAATTTTTAAATCTATTAATAAAATTTAAAAGATTAATTCAGAATCAGACTCTCAATTGCCTTATCGAATATATTCTGATAATAAGCAAAGTCGGATACAGGTGCCTGGAAATAGGCAAAAAACAATACATTATCTTTAGCTAATGCATATTCATAAAGAACCAACGGCACTGATTTTTCGGTGATCTGAATCTGAATGTTTGTCATTAATCCCTGGCAGTCGAAACGGCTGAAATATTTTTCGGTATATTTCTTATATCCGTAATAATCTTTAATATTAGTTGAAACGCTACCTTTCCAAAAATCCATAATTTCGTCAGGGCTGGTCTTTCCCCAATGTTTATACATATTTAAATTCAAGGATAAATGGACACCGACAAAATATGGGTCCCTTATAGTTTTAATCGGTTCAGGTGATACGTTTAATTCGATTACATCTACTGAATCAGATAATGCTACATTCCATCCATCCGGCAATGAAATTGAAAAACTGCTATCAGGAGCGGTAAATTTTTTGTATTTTAAAGATTCAACCGGCGGGCGAATTCCAGTATCACCTCTAATTCTTTGCAATTTCTTTCTGTCATTTTCAGCTTTTTCCTTTTGACCGGATTTATCAAAAGCTATTGCTCTGTTGTTTAATGCCTCGAAATCATTTGAATCAAGTTTAAGGACTTCATTATAATTTTTTATTGCTTTGTCGAATTGATTCAGTTTATAGTATGTGTTTCCGAGATTATAGAAAATTTTCGGGGGCTTAAATCCCATTCTGATGGCTTTTGTGAAATCATATAAGGCATTATCATAATTCCCTTTACTATAGTGGATTGTTCCTCTTTGAAAATAAACTGCTGGATTGGAAGAATCTTTTGCAATAGATTTATTGAAATCATTAAGTGCGGCATTATCATTATTCAAGCTCATAAAAGCATTCCCACGGTTAAAATATGCCATACTAAATGAACTATCGAGCTTAATTGCATAATTAAAATCATTTATTGCTTCATTGACTTTGCCAATAAATCCGTAAGCCAGTCCTCGGTTATTGTAAGCATCGGTTTTCGAAGAATCCCTTTTAATGACATTACTGAAATCTTCAATAGCATCGGGATATTTTTCCAAATACAGATAAGCCAGACCACGGTTATAATAAGCATCAGTACGTGAAGAATCCAATTGAATAGCTTTGCTATAATTTTTTATAGCTTCATCATATTTTTTTTTGATTATTGCCGATTGTCCTTTTTGAAGCCATGTTTCGACCTGCGAAAACAAGCAATTTGCTGAAATTAAAAATATAACAAATAGCAGAATAATTTTTAAAAATTTCATTTAATTCCCGATTTTTTTATTTTCAATAATTTGTTTTGACGTTATGGAAATAATTATATTTATTGTATGGATAAATAATCATTTCTTCCATCGGATAACTTTACCATATTTTTTTACTTCCCAGAAAAGGTTTTCCGCAGTAATTACCCATGTTGGTGATATATCAAAACCCGCAGCCACAAAGCCCTTTGCCACCCATTTATTGCAGGTTTCAAAAACATGATATGAATATTTCGATTTGAAAAAGATAATATTTCCGCCTGCTCTTTTCAAAGTAATAATCAACTTATTTTTATCGCCCCTTGAAAATGTCGAATCAACGAATTTCAAAAGATTTGTTAATTCATTATTATTGAATTGGAATTTGATACAATAATCCGAGTAAGAAATAATATCTTCAATACCGTAATTATATCCTTCAATCCTGACAACACTTTCTGTAGGAATAAATAAAGCTTTGAATGCCAGGTACAAGTCAAAATCTTTAGGAGATTGATAAAAATCCCTATCTCCCCAGCCAATGTCAACATAATTAAAATTCCGGAATAACTTTAGTGCTACAATGTTATTAATTGCAATGTCATCAACTTTGAAAATCAAACCTGTATGCCAGCGGCTTTTGATTAGATATACATTATTGGATTTTTCGGTAGAATCCGAAGAGAAAAGATGATTGTTATTAATTGTAATAAAAATGAACAACATTAAATAAGGAATTTTATGGAATGTATTCATAAAAATTCCATCAATCAGAAGACAAAACCATCCACATCTCATTTTTCAGTTCCTGAATTGATGCTCCGGTAACAGATGATATTTGAAAAACAGGTGTATTTTTTTCTTTAAAATCAATTTTTTTTAATTTCTTTTTTATATCAGGTGTAATAGCATCAATTTTACTAAGGCAGATAATTTTCTTCTTCTTTGGAAGTGAAATATTGTATTTTTTTAATTCTTTAGTAAGCACTTTGTAATCATGCAAAGGATTTTCGCTCATAGAATCGAGCATAAATAAAAGACACCTTGTTCTTTCTATATGCCTCAGGAATTGGATACCCAAGCCCTTTCCTTCCGATGCTCCTTCAATTAATCCGGGGATATCCGCAACAGTGAAACTTTTTCCTTCGGCAATTTTCACAATACCCAGATTAGGCACGAGTGTAGTGAAAGGATAATCGGCAATTTTCGGTTTTGCAGATGAGATTACAGAAATTAAAGTTGATTTTCCCACATTTGGTAATCCGACGATACCTATATCAGCGATTAATTTCAATTCTAATATTATTTCAAGTTCGGTTCCTTTCACCCCATCTTCTGCGAACCTGGGAGTTTGATTTGTAGGTGTCGCAAATTCTGAATTGCCCCTTCCACCTTTTCCTCCTTTTGCTAAAACATATTCTACATCTGTGTCAATTATATCAATTAAAATTTCTTCAGTTATAGCATTTTTTATAAGTGTACCCTTGGGAACTCTAATATACAAATCCTCTCCATCGGCACCTGTACAGCGGCTTTTACTGCCAGGTTTTCCATTTTGAGCCGAATATGTTCGTTTGTATTTAAAATCAAGAAGAGTATTCAGATGCTGGTCAGCAATGAAAATTATATCGCCACCTTTACCTCCGTTACCACCATCGGGTCCTCCTTTAGGTACATATTTTTCCCGTCTGAAGCTTATATGTCCTTTACCACCGTCACCCGATTTAATCAATATTTTAGCATAATCTATAAATTTCATATTTAAATATTCAATGATTAATCAAAATTTTGTGTCCTTGCAATTTAATTATTCATTCTACAAATTACATTTTTACATTATTTATATCAAATTAGAAAATTCTACGGTTCATTTTTTATAAAATCATTTAATGCTAATGATAATCTTTCCACCTGAATCAAATTTATGTTATTTAAATTCGGGTTCCTATTCGAACCCGTATTTGGAATGATTATTTTATCAAAACCCAGCTTTTGTGCCTCATTCAATCTTTGGTCGAGATAAGATACAGAACGAACTTCTCCCGTTAATCCGATTTCTCCTATATAGACAGTTTTCGGGTCAACCGGTTTATCGCGAAGCGAGCTCACCAAAGCCGCAGCAATACCTAAATCTGCAGATGTATCCTCAAGGTATAAACCTCCCGCAATATTCACAAAGACATCATGCTGGCTGAAGCGCAATCCCAGCCGTTTTTCTAATACCGCCAGGAGCATTTGAATTCTTCTTAAATCATAGCCATTCACCGTTCTTTGTGGCATGCCATAATATGAGGGGGTCACAAGTGCCTGAACTTCGAGTAAAAGAGGACGAGATCCCTCCATCGCAGCTACAATTGCTATACCCGAAGAATCATTATTTCTGTGTGCAAGGAAAATTTCAGATGGATTTTTAACTTCCTTGAGTCCTGATTGTTCCATCTCGAAAATTCCGATTTCATTAGTTGAGCCAAACCTGTTCTTTGCTGCCCTCAATATTCTGTAAGAATAATTTTTCTCTCCTTCGAACTGTAAAACGGTATCAACCATGTGTTCAAGCAATTTGGGACCTGCAATAATACCCTCTTTAGTAACATGTCCGATAATGAAAATTGATTTGCCGGTTTGTTTGGCAGTTTGCATCAGAAGCGAAGCACATTCCCTAACCTGAACAACCGAACCGGGAGCAGAATCTATTTTGTCAGTATAAACAGATTGAATGGAATCAACAACCACTACCCTGCAATCCCCGGATTTAATTACATAATCAATCTGCTCGATGTTTGTTTCAGCGAGGAGCATTAATTCTTCAGAAATATTATCCAGCCGCTGTGACCTGAACCTGATTTGTTCAAGGGATTCTTCCCCAGTTACATATAATGGATAGTGATTTTTCAAGCCCCCGCACATCTGGAGCATTAGAGTAGATTTACCGATTCCCGGATCTCCTCCAACAAGAACCAAAGAGCCAGGAATAATTCCTCCGCCAAGAACCCTGTCCAATTCGGGAATCCCCGATTTGAGCCGGTATTCTTTATCTGTGCTAATAGAATCGAGTTTCACCGGCTGCGACTTTTTTAATTTTACTTTTTGAATTTTTGTTGAGGTTGATTTAATAACTTCCTCAACTAAGGAACCCCATGTACCACATTCATTGCAGCGTCCAAGCCACTTTGACGACTGCGCACCGCAGGATTGACAGATATATACGATTTTGTCTTTCATCACAAACTAATTAAATCTAATTACTAATTACAAATTACTAATTACTAATGAAATTAATAAGAATAATCTATAAGAAATCTGAATTCAGCTTTATAGAATTGTAATAAAATTAAAAATGAACAATATTGTATATTATTCATGATTAAATAGTGCTTCTATGAAAGCAGTCGGTTCGAATACCTGAAGGTCATCAATCTTCTCCCCAACACCGATATACCTAACCGGAAGCTTCAATTCATTGGCAATCGGAAGAATAACACCACCCTTTGCGGTGCCGTCAAGCTTAGTTAGAATAATCCCGGTCAAATTTGTTACTTTCATAAATTCTTTTGCCTGTTGAATGGCGTTTTGACCTGTTGTAGCATCGAGAATCAGAAAAACTTCATTTGGAGCATAATCTTTTACTTTTTTAAGTACCCTATTAATTTTTTCAAGTTCAGCCATCAGGTTCCCTTTATTATGCAATCTTCCCGCTGTATCAATAATAACCACATCAGTATTCTTTGAAATAGCCGAATTAAGAGTATCGAAAGCAACTGCAGCCGGGTCTGCTCCGGGTTTTTGCTGAATAATAGAAACACCTGCACGTTCTGCCCAGATTTCGAGTTGTTCATTTGCAGCAGCACGGAATGTATCTGCAGCGCCTATTAATACTGATTTACCGGCATTCCGGTAATTATATGCAAGTTTGCCAATTGTGGTTGTTTTCCCGACACCGTTAACACCAACGATTAAAATGCAATGCGGCTTTTTTGTTTCATCAATCGAATAATCATAATCATTATTTGCAGATGGAGATTCAAGTAAAATTTTGTGAAGCTCATCTTTCAAAATATTAAAAACATCAGCTGAATCTTCGTGTCCTTCTTTTTTGACCCGAAGTTTAATATCAGCAATAACCTGGTCGGTTGTCGATACACCAATATCAGATGAAATAAGAATATCCTCGATTTCATTAATAAGAGAATCATCTATTTTTCTGCCAATACCAAGAACACCCTGTATTTTATCAACGAATGATGTTCTCGTTTTAGACAAACCGTCTTTTAATTTATCGAAACCAAATGCCGAACTAACTTTATCTTTGAATTTATCAAAAAAGCCCATCTTAATTATTTACGAATTATGAGTTACGAATTACGATTGATAATAATATTATTTCAGTTAATTAATTACAAAAATATGGAAAAAAAGGGGAAAGGATAGAAATTAGATATGTTTAATTATTATATTTGATATTCGATAATTTTAAAAATCAATGGAAAAAGAATTAACTCAGGAACAAAAAGAAGCATTAAGATTTGACAGGCATATTGCATTGACGGCAAATGCCGGGTCGGGTAAAACCAGTGTGCTTCAGCAAAGATACGTTGACATTTTATTAAAGGACGAAAAAAAGCCGGACCCGAGAAATGTTGTCGCAATAACATTCACAAGGGAAGCCGCGTCTGAAATTCTAAACAAAATTTCACAAAATATCGAAAATAAAATTGAAAATGAATCACGTCTTACTGAAAAAATGAAACTCGAGAGAATCAGGGCGAAACTGAATACAGCTCCTATTTCAACAATTCACTCATTCTGTTCTGCCCTGTTGAGACAATTTCCAATTGAAACAAATATACCACCCAATTTCGGAGAATTAACCGAAATTGAAAAAAAAGAAATTTATTCAAACTCGACCATCCAGGCACTCGAAGAATGGCTTGATAAGGAAGTAATAGAAAGAAGTACTAGAATTCGGAATTTTATTTCTGTTTTCGGAATGCAAAGATTAGAAAACGGAATAAAATATTTGCTGTCAAAAAGAGAAAGATTTGAATTACTGAAAAAATATTACGAAGAAAATAATGTTGAATCTTTTATTCTTAAACGAGATGAAATAATATTCAATAAGATTTATAACAATTGCATACCTGCATTTAATAAAGTAACTGAATTAATTGATAAGCTAAGTGGAAAAAATTCTAAGAAATTTTCAACACTTTCCTTAATTAATAATAAAATTGCTAATATTTATCAGCAATTGGAAAATATCAGTTCAGGTTCACCGGTTATTGTTACAATTGAAAATTTGATTAATGAAATTAAGGAAATACTAAAATTTCTTTTTGACGAAAAAATTATAAAAAAAGAATGTTCATTGTATCTACCTACTGTAAAAAAGATATTGGAAGAAGATGAAATCACGTATTTCAATCAATATTTAATTCTACTCAAGGAAGTAAACGATATATGCGATTCTTTTAAATATAATGCAAAGGACAAGGAACTTTTCGATGATGCAAAATTATTGATTGAAATCACCTCAGATGTGATTGATATAATCAATGATGAGAAAGTAGTGCGGGCAGGACTTGATTTTGATGACCAACTCATAAAAACATCCGAATTATTAAATGATGATTATGCAGTAGAAAAAATCAGGAGAAAACTAAAATATATAATGATTGATGAATTCCAGGATACGAATGATTTACAATATGATATTGTGAAGAAATTGCTTCCTGAGCTTAAAGGAAAAGAATTAAAGGGAAAATTAAACTTTTATATAGTCGGTGATGAGAAACAAAGTATATATGGTTTCAGAAATGCAGATGTAAGAGTATTTGAAAAAGCTAAGAAGGATATTGCTGAGACAAATGAAAGGGAAAAAAATTTAACCGTAGATAAAAAAGAAGATTTCGGTAATTTGAATTTAACGATAACATTTCGGCTGGCACCGGTTCCGGCTGCATTTGTGAATAAAGTATGCGGTAAATTATTTGAAAAAAAAGAATCCGAATTTGATGTTGAATATTCTCCCCTGGTTTGCAGCAAGAAAATATCGGAAATAATTGAAAATGAAAATATTAATACTGAAATTGACCTGACTGAAAAAAATTTTGGAAATGTAACATTTTTAATTAATGATTATATAAATACAAATTCGGATGAATATGTTGAAATAAGCGAATCAAAAACTCTTGCTATATATATTAAAAGTTTTGCAATTGATAACAAAAAGAAATGGAGCGACTTCGGAATTCTCGGCAGGACGAGAAAAGGATTTGACGAATTAATCTCAGCTTTGCAACAGCAAGACATTCCGTATATTTTGCATGCAGGTAAAGGATTTTATAATTCGCCGGAAGTTGTTGATTTATGTTCAATACTCAGCTTTTTACATAATCCAGATGATAATAAATCAATTGCAGCAACATTGAGGTCACCTTTTTTTAATATTTCCGATAATGGTTTATACAAAATCAGTAAATTGAAAACCGGAAATTCTTTTTGGTCGAAATTTAAAGAATACTGTTCAAATATTGAGAATAAGATAAACCGGTCGGAAAGAGCAGATGAGGAAGAGGACAATTGTCTTCGGGCAATGAAGATTTTAACCGAACTCTATCACAGGGCTGCAAGAATTTCCATACCACAATTAATACATAAGATAATTGATATGTGCTGTTGGTATTCTTTCATTTCAGGATTACCCTCAGAAAACCAGATGAGAGCCAATGTAAACAAGTTGATTCAGATAGCAAGGGATTTTGAAAAACGTGGATTCAAGAACCTGTATGATTTTGTAGAGCAGGTAAAGGGAACAATATCTGCAGATTTATCTGAAAGCGAAGCAGTTTTTTTATCCGATGAAAATGCAGTGAATATTATGACAATTCATTCATCTAAGGGTTTGGAATTCGATACTGTCTGCCTCTATAATTCTTCTGAATCATATTCTAAAGATTCACCTTTCCTTCTCGATGATAATTTAGGATTGACATTCAGGATGAGAATTAAAGATGAGATGAGTAATATTGATAAAGAAATCATCACCCCCGTTTATTATTTGGCTTCCGAAAAGCAAAATGAAGCTGAAAAGGCAGAATCCAAGCGACTTTTATATGTCGCTTTGACAAGAGCTGAAAATAATGTAATCATAAGCGGTTCAATAAATAAAAAAGGACAAAAAGGATATAATGAAAGCTTTTTCAAAATGATATTGAATTCTCTGGATATGGAACCGGAAAATTTTGAAAATTTAAAAGAAATATCCTTTTATGATATTTTGAAATGTTATTACAATAACAAATTTTATGATTTAAGAATTAAATTTCCGGTAAGTTTCGCCTTCAATTTCTCGGATAATAAGTATTTAGATTTCGAAAATAAAGTTAAAGAACATCAGGAAAAAACAGTTCTCCTCAATAAAGTGTCAAGTCAATTTGATAATGAAATTTTCTCGGCAACTAAATTGATGACCTATCATAATAATCCAGACGAGTATGTAAGGAGATATTTATTCGGTTTACCTTCTGCTGAAGATTCAGAATTCAATTCGATACATTTAATAGAAAATAGCAAGGAAGATGATGTTATCGGAACTTATGCAGGTACGCTGATTCATTCTGTTCTCGAAAGAATCAAGGATTGGTTACAAAGCGATGGAGTTGCTGACGAAAAAACATTAAACAATGTCATCGAAACTGTCTGCAGAAATGCTAACAGAAAAATCGGCAGAAAATTATTTGACAGAATTCACGATGAATGCAGGCAAGTTGCAAATACAACTCTTATTAAGTTATATACTAATTTATTTAATGAATCAATATCAGAACAGACAATGCAGATTATTTATAAAAATGAAATATTACTCGTAAAAACCGATTTGCTAATAAAAAATGCAAGTGGTGAATGGGAAATATGGGATTGGAAAACAAACAGAATTGAATCAATTGATAAAAAAAATGAGCTTATTAAATATTACGAATTACAAATGAAAATTTATGTATTCTTCCTGATGAAACTATATCCCGAACAACAAAATTTCAGAGCAAGGTTATTATTCACAAGATTAGCAAAAAACGGGAACAACGATGAAAATTGGTTTCATGTTTATATTTGGAATAAAAGAGATTTTGATAATATTGAAATCGAAATCCAAAAACTCGTGGATGAAGTTCGGACAAAACAGAATTAAATTGTTAACTTTTTTTATGATTATTTTCAATTGATTTAATTTCGACGTGTTTTATCAAGTCTCTCATTTTTACATACCTGTAAGTTCCGAGATACATCGTTAAGACTGCAGCAGGAAGAAACAACCAACCGATTATAATTATCCACAATATTTCGAAAAACCTGATAAAAGTAAGCCCTGCAATCAAAAGAGTGATGGCTGTTCTTTGGTATGAAAGAAATGTCCGTTCGTTAGCAAGAATCGAACGTGCCGAAGCAAGTTGCTCCCCTAACGGTAAATCTTTTTCAATCAATTTCCGGTATAAATTTTTATTTATCATAGAAACTTATAATAAAATATATTTAGAAATAAAATTATCGGGGTAAAATAGTAACAATTCAAATATTCAAAATATGTCCGTTATCGGCAAGCCATTTCCTGGCTGACAGAAAATCCGGATAAATTGATTTAACAATACTCCAGAATTTGGGAGAATGATTCAACTCCTTCATGTGTGCTAATTCGTGAACAACAACATAATCTATGATGTTTGGCGATGCGAGGAGCAAACGCCAGGTAAAATTGATTGTACCTTTCAATCCGCAGGAACCCCATCGGCTTTGGGCACTGTTTATTTTAATATTTTTATATTTAATCCCGGATATTCCTGAATAATATTCAATTCTTTGGGATAAATATTTGTAAGCAATTTTTTTGTACCAATTGATAAAAATCTGATATGCAGTCGGCTGACATTTTGTATGAAGAATGAAATTACCTTTTGAAAACTTTAATGCATAATTTGTTTCTTCGGTAATGATGAGTGGATATTGCTTGCCAAGATACATGAACATTTCGCCTTCGACAAATTTCTTTGCTCTCGCCTGACGAACTTTCAGGGCTGCTTCTCTCTGCTTTTCGACAATCCAGTTCTTTTTGCTTTTAACAAAATCGAGAATCTCTTTTTTTGGAACTCTTTTGGGAGCTCTGACGGTAACCGATGCATCATTCTCGATAACGATTACCATCGTCTGACGATTTGTTCGGATTAATCTCGTAATGCTTTTTTCAACCTGCCTGTAATCTGCCTGTTTCATAAATTTTAATTAAATTAAATTTTGATTAAATACATAATTAAGATTTACGTCAACAATAAATTAATATTATTCATAAAAATAAAACATATTGCAATAATGATAAACACTATATTAACAAAATTATTTGGTTCAAAAAGCGAAAAAGATTTAAAAAAAATTGTACCAATTATTGACGAAATTAATGAATTTTTTACCGGATTAAGCAGTTTAAGCGATGAGGAGTTAAAGCATAAAACCATTGAATTTAAAGAGATTATAAAAGAACACACCAAAGAACTTGAAGCAGAAAAAGAAGCTCTCCATGAAAAATTAAGGAATGAAGCACTTGTAGGTGATGAAATTCAAAATATTAACGATAGGGTAAAACAACTCGATAAAGAAATATTCAGCGAAATAAATGATGTCCTGGATGAAATACTTCCCGAAGTATTTGCAGTAGTAAAAGAAACGTGCCGCAGATTACAGGAAAGAATGCACAGATATGAATATGCAGGACAGCCGGCTGTTTGGGACATGGTTCCTTACGATGTCCAACTCATAGGTGGAATAGTTTTACATAGCGGGAAAATAGCCGAAATGGCAACGGGAGAAGGTAAAACACTTGTGGCTGTATTACCAATCTATTTAAATGCACTTGCAGGTAAAGGGGTTCATCTCGTTACTGTCAATGATTACCTTGCAAAACGCGATTCCGAATGGATGAAACCAATTTATGAATTCCTCGGTCTCACGGTAGGTGCCATTCAATCCAATATGGACAATGATGAAAGAAAAAAAATATACAATATGGACATCACATATGGAACCAATAATGAATTTGGTTTCGATTATTTAAGAGACAATATGGTTGTCGAACAAGAACAGATGGTCCAACGTGAGCATTGGTATGCAATCGTTGATGAAGTTGATTCCGTATTAATTGATGAAGCGAGAACACCTCTGATTATATCAGGACCTGTCGGTCAGTCTGACCAAAAATTCGATGAAATGAATCCAAGAGTGAAACGGTTAGTCGAGGCACAGACAAAACTCATAAATAAATTAGCCCAGGAAGCCGATGAATTATTAAAAAACGATAAAAAAGAAGACAGGGAGCAAGCAGGAGTAAATCTTTTACGTTCATTCAGGGGATTGCCTAAGCATAAGAAACTTATGAAGTTACTCCAGGAGCCAGAAAACTTGAAACTAATGCGGGAAACAGAGCTTCTCTATTTGAGAGACCAGGGGCAGCGAATGCATGAGATCGATGAAGAATTGTATTATACAATTGACGAGAAGAATCACAATATAGATATTCATGACAAAGGCAGGCAGATGATGTGTTCCGCTCAGGAAGACCCCGATATGTTCGTAATACCGGATATTGCTTCACAATTGAGCATGCTCGAAAATGAAACCGATTTGACGCCACAAGAAAAGCAAAGAAAAATTGATGAAATTAATGTTTTGTATGCAGAGAGAAGCGACAGGATTCATACTGTGTCTCAATTATTAAGAGCATATTCACTTTATGAAATAGATGTTGAATATGTAATCCAGGATGATAAAATCATGATTGTAGATGAGCATACCGGAAGAATACTGGAAGGCAGAAGATATTCCGAGGGACTTCACCAGGCAATCGAAGCAAAAGAAAATGTTAAAGTGGAAAGGGATACACAAACATTAGCTACTATAACGCTTCAGAATTATTTCCGGCTTTATAAAAAGCTGGCAGGAATGACTGGTACTGCTGAAACAGAAGCCGCAGAATTTATGAAAATATACAATCTCGATGTGATAGTCATACCGACAAACAGATCAATAATCAGAACGGATAATAATGATTATATATACAAAACAAAAAGAGAAAAGTATAATTCTATTGTAGATGAGATTGAAAAGCTATTACAAGGCGGAAGGGCTATTCTCGTTGGTACTGCATCGGTTGAAGTCTCGGAACTGTTAAGTAAAATGCTCAAGAGGAAAGGAATACATCATAATGTCCTGAATGCAAAACAGCATCAAAGAGAAGCAGAAATAATAGCTCAAGCCGGTAGAAAAGGTGCTGTTACTATTGCAACCAATATGGCTGGTAGAGGTACAGATATAAAACTTGACCACGATGTAAGAAAAAATGGCGGTTTAGCAATAGTAGGTTCAGAAAGGCACGATGCAAGAAGAATTGACCGCCAGTTAATGGGTAGGTCGGGCAGGCAGGGAGACCCGGGCTCATCTCAATTTTTTATTTCACTAGAAGATAATTTGATGAGGTTATTTGGAGGAGACAGGGTTGCCGGTATTATGCAGAGAATGAAAATTCCGGAAGGTGAGCCGATTCAACATTCTATGATGTCGAAATCAGTAGAAAGGGCACAAAGAAAAGTTGAAGAAAATAATTTCGGTATCAGGAAACGGCTTCTTGAATACGATAATGTGATGAATCAGCAGAGGGAAGTAATTTATAACCGCAGACGTGCTGCATTGAGAGGTGAAAGGTTAAAAGGTGAACTTTTCAATTACATTGAAGAATTGGCTGAATTGTGGTATGAAGAATTTCATCCGGCAAATGATTTGGATGGCTTGAAAAAAACAGTCAGGTCTACACTCCTGTGCGATTTGAATATTTCACAGAGTGATTTCGAAGGAATGAAAGTAGATGATTGCATTAACAGTATTGTAGAATCTGCTGATAAATTTTACAAGAGAAAAGAAGAAACACTTGGTTCAGAATTTATGGGACATCTCGAAAGAGTTGCAGTACTCCAGACAATTGACGAGAAATGGCGTGAACATTTGAGAGTGATGGATGAATTAAAAGAAGGCATCCACCTTCGTGCATACGGACAGAAAGACCCATTGTTGGAATACAAAGGAGAAGCTTTTAATCAGTTTATGGAATTAATTAAAGACATTAATTCTGCATCGGTCAATTTCGCATTTAAGTATTTCCCGCAGGTAGTTGAAAGACAGGTAAGAGTTAAGGGTGCCGCACCGAGGGAAGCTGAGGTTGGAGCCGATGGTATTCCCAGACTTAGAAGGTCAAGCTTGGTAAATACTGCGGCAATGCAATTCTCGCATCCAACAGATACACCTGCTTTTTTGCAACAGGGAGCCGGGAGAGAATCTGCTCAACAGCAGGTTGATACTCAACAAAAGGTAAGAACTTATAGAAAAACAGAAAAAGAAATTGGGAGGAATGACCCTTGTCCATGTGGCAGCGGAAAAAAATACAAGAATTGTCATGGACGAAACCAATAAATCAATTAACAATTAACAATTAGTAATTGAAAATTGAAATTATATAAAATGATACAACCTGATTTTATTCCTAAAGTAAATATAGATGAATACCATTATGAACTTCCAAAAGACAGAATTGCTGAATATCCATTAGAAGACCGTTCAGCAAGCAAACTTTTATATGCAGATGTAAAAACAAAGAAAATTACACACCATAAATTTTATGAATTAGCTGAATTATTACGCTCAGATACACTTTTAGTGATGAATACAACAAAAGTGATACCTGCAAGAATTTTTTTAAAAAAACCAACCGGTGGAATAATAGAATTGTTATTGGTTGAACCGGCAAATTTTAATCTAAATGAAATTGCGGTTAATAAAGTGAGTAAGAATAGTGACCCGCAGATTGCCCTGCTTTCAAAAGGTGAAAGCTGTTGGTTGTGCATAGTTGGCGGAAAAAGAGTAAAAGAAAAAATGTTGCTCAAAGAAAATTACGGTGATGATTTTACAATTACAGCTGAAATTTTAAGTAGAAGAGAAAACGAAGCAATTGTTAAATTCAGATGGTTGCCCGATAACATTACATTTTCCGAAATGTTATTAAAAACAGGTAAAGTACCCTTACCACCATACATAAACAGAGATGTCAGATTGGAAGATAAGAAATGGTATCAGACAGTATATGCAAAAGCCGATGGCTCGGTCGCAGCACCAACTGCGGGTTTCCATTTTACAGATGAAATATTAAATCAATTAAAAAATAAAAATATTATTACAGAAAATATCGTTCTACATGTTGGACCCGGAACATTTACGCCGATTGATGTTGATGATGTATTCAGGCATGAAATGCATTCTGAAAGAATTAGTATTTCATTAGATTCGATAAACAATATAATCAAGTATTTAAGGAATAATGAAACAAAAGGATTAATTGCTGTCGGAACAACGACACTCAGAACTTTGGAATCATTATATTGGATTGGTTGCAAAATTTTATTTAATATATATAATGAAAATGATATATTTACATTGAATCAATGGGATTCGTATGAAATAGAAGCTAAATATGAATTACCTGATTCTTTAGAATCATTAAAGTCAATTATTAACTTTTTAACAGAAAAAAATCAAACTGAAATAACAGCAAAAACAAGTTTATTCATCATTCCGGGTTATAAATTCAAAATTGTAAATGGATTAATAACAAATTATCATTTACCGAAAAGTACTCTGATTCTTCTTGTTGCTGCATTTACCGGAAAAGAATTATGGAGAGAGATATATAGTTCTGCACTTAATAATAATTATCGTTTTTTAAGCTATGGTGACTCTTCTTTAATTACGAATTACTAATGATGCATAACTAATTGTGATTCATTATTTTTGTAAGAATGTTTAATTTTGACAGAATTAATTGGAGAAAAATCAAATAAGATTCTTCGCTTTGCTCAGATTGACAATGAATTAATATGATTAGGAGATTATTTAAGATTTTATTTTGGTGTGTAGTAAGTTTTTTTATTTATTCTATACTGATTGTTGTATTATATAAATTTGTTTCTCCGCCGGTTACACCGGTAATGATAATAAGGGTTTTCGAGGGATTATACGAAGGGAAATTAGTTGGAATCACCTATACGTGGAAGTCATATAATGATATTTCACCTAATATGTTCAGGGCAGTAATTTCTGGTGAGGATGCACGTTTTATGAGGCACGAAGGTATAGACTGGAAGGCAGTCAGAACAGCACAAAGATATAATGAAATTCATAAAGGGAAAAAAAAACACGGTGCTAGTACTATTACAATGCAGACGGCAAAAAATGCATTCTTGTGGCACGGAAGAAATTATGTACGTAAAGGATTAGAAGTGTATTTTACTTATCTGATTGAATTCGTTTGGGGAAAAAAGAGAATCGCAGAAGTATATGTTAATATTGTTGAATTTGGTGACGGGATTTATGGAGTTGAGTCGGCATCGCAGGAATTTTTTAAAAAACCGGCAAAGGATTTGACAAGAAGACAAGCTGCATTATTGGCAGCCGTACTTCCAAATCCTCACAGGTGGTCTCCCGCTGGACCGTCTAAATTCATAGAAAGCCGGGTAAAGTTCATCCAGGGAAGAATGAATTCCGTACAAATACCAAAATAGGATAAAAAATTATAAATTTTGAATTTTAGATTTTGAATTGTGGTTAAATGAAAGAAAAAGAAACACCGTTGATGAGGCAATACAGCCAAATGAAAAGCAAATATCCTGATACGATTTTGCTTTTTCGGCTTGGTGATTTCTTTGAAACTTTCAATGAAGATGCAGTTACAACTTCCAAAGTGTGTGGTATAACTCTTACCAAAAGACATAACGGCGCTGCTGGAGAATGTCCCTTGGCAGGGTTTCCCCACCATCAACTCGATGCATATCTTCCGAAATTAGTCAGAGCTGGCTATCGGGTAGCAGTATGCGAACAACTCGAAGACCCGAAACAAGCAAGAGGTATAGTCAGAAGAGGTGTTATTGAAGTTGTTACACCGGGTGTAGCGATGTATGACAAACTTCTCGAGTCAAAGAAGAATAATTATGTATGCGCAATTGTTCTGAATAACTCCAATACTAACTTTATAGCTGGAATCGCTTGTGCAGATGTATCCACAGGTGAATTTATCGTATCTGAATTTTCAGCTCATTCCATTTTGCAGGTTCTCGAAACACTAACGCCATCCGAAATAATAATCAGTAAAGAACAAAAAAACGAGTTAACCGGAATATTAAATAAATTATCTTATAATCCGCCGATAACAAAACTCGAGCCATGGATTTTTGACAGTGAATTTGGAAGAGAAGCACTACTCGGTCATTTTAAAACACAGAATCTAAAAGGATTCGGTATTGATGATTATACTGAAGGTATTGCATCAGCAGGTGCTATTCTTCATTATATCAAAGAAACTCAAAACGGAGAAATCAGTCACCTGAAAAAAATCTCGATATATAATCCATCTGAATTCATGCTCCTGGATTATGCAACGAAAAGAAATCTGGAAATTACATACTCGATGTTTGAAGGAACAAAAGAAGGCAGTTTAATATCAATTATTGATAAAACCTGTACCCATATGGGCGGTAGATTATTGAAAAAATGGCTGACAAGACCGCTTCTTAATATCGAACAAATAAAGAAGCGTCTGTCTGCTGTCCGGGCAATTTATGAAAATGATAATAAAAGAAATTCTCTTAGGAGTAATTTATCTGAAATTGCCGATATTGAAAGATTGATTTCAAAAATCTGTACCGGAAGGGCTAATCCGAGAGATATAGTGGCATTAAAACAAAGCTTATCGAAAATTCCCGATATAAAAAATCAACTTGGTGAATTTGATTCACAACCGTTGAATTCTTTGGTTAAAAGATTTGAAGATGTCGAAGAAGTAGTTAATTTGATTTCAAAATCACTCGTAGATGAACCTTCTGTACAACTTGGAACGGGAAATGTTTTCAGGCATGGATTTTCTTCAGAACTCGATTCCTATATTGATGCAAAACTTTCTGCAAAAGAATGGGTTAATAATTACCAGGAAAATGAAAAGCAGTTAACAAACATACCATCTTTAAAAGTAGGATTCACTTCAGTTTTCGGATATTATATTGAAATTACAAATGCACACAAAGATAAAGTACCAACTCGATATGACAGGAAACAAACATTGACTAATGCTGAAAGATACACTACGCCGGATCTAAAACAATTTGAAGAAAAGATACTTAATGCCGAAGAAAAAATCCTGAAATTTGAACAGGACTTGTTCCAAGAAATTAGAAATAAAATCACAGTTTACACTGAAAGGATTCAGAATAATGCTGACACACTTTCAATTTTAGATTGTTTGCAAAATTTTGCCGAAGTAGCAAAAGAAAACAATTATAATGAACCGGAAATAGATGAATCGGAGAGTATTGAAATAATTGAAGGCAGACATCCCGTTGTCGAAAAATTACTGCCGCTTGGAGAAAGCTTTCATCCAAACTCGACAAAACTGGATACAAACATCGAGCAGATTCATATAATAACAGGACCGAATATGTCCGGAAAATCCTGCTACCTGAGACAAGTCGGATTGATTGTATTACTTACACAAATTGGTTGTTTCGTTCCAGCAAAAAAAGCAAAAATAGGTCTTGTTGACAGGATATTCACAAGAGTCGGAGCTCAGGATAACATTACGACAGGTGAAAGCACATTTCTTGTTGAAATGCAGGAAGCGGCTAATATTATGAACAATGCTACTTTTAAAAGTTTGATTCTACTCGATGAAGTCGGCAGGGGAACAGCCACTTATGACGGTATTTCAATCGCATGGGCAATAACTGAGCACATACATGATACGATTGGTGCAAGAACACTTTTTGCCACTCATTACCACGAATTGAATGATATTGCAAACAGGTATGACAGGATAATTAATTACAAAGTTGAAGTTGTCGAGGCGGGTGATACAATTATTTTCTCACACAGGGTAATGCCCGGTACGAGTGACCATTCATTCGGAATACATGTCGCACAAATGGCAGGACTTCCTACCGAAGTAACAGGCAGAGCAAACATAATAATGAAATCACTTGAAGATGGCAGTAAGGAAGATAGTAATGCTGATATTAAAACAAAACAAACAGATACTAAAAGAATTGAAGTAAAAAAAGCAAGACACATTCCCGACCAGCTTGCAATTTTTGAATTCAGGGATGATTTGCTCAGAGAACAGATACTTAAAATAGATATTAACAGCTTGTCTCCACTTGAAGCATTGAAAACTTTAGCTGCGATGCAGAAAGAAGCAAAGAAAAAAATTAATAATTAAAAATTCATATTAACAATTTAGAACTAAAATGAAAATCCTTGGTATTAATAAAAATTTTTTGGCAATCGAAGAGAAATATTCAAATCTACAAGATTCCCAGATTGCCTTTGTGACTGCTCCTTATGAACATTCTACAAGTTATGGTAAAGGTGCTTCATTAGGACCGAAGTCAATTCTAAAGGCAAGTGCATTCGTTGAATTTTATGATGATGAATTTGAAAGTGAACTATGCTTTGATAAAGGAATAACTACATTAAAACCAATAAACTTCAAAAAGAAAATTGATGATGAAGCATTAGAATTAATAAGAGAGCAAGTTGCTGAGTTGCTGAGAATGGGAAAATTTGTAGTTACACTCGGTGGTGAACATACTATTTCAATCGCACCAATAAAAGCACATTACAAGTATTATCCAAATATGTCTGTATTACATTTTGATGCTCATTCGGACTTAAGAGAAAGTTATGAAGATTCGTTTTATTCACACGCCTGTTTTATGGCACGAGTAATAGAATTCTTTCCACCTGAAAGAGTCGTTCAGGTTGGAATAAGGGCTCAATGCATCGAAGAAGCACACTTAATAAAAGAAAAAGGAGTAAAAACCTTTTATGCATCTGCAATAAGAAGAAAATTTCACGGTGAAAATTGGCAGAAGAAAGTAGTTGAAGAATTAGGAAATGAAATATATATTACATTCGATGTCGACTATTTTGACCCTTCAATAATTCCATCCACTGGTACTCCCGAACCGGATGGATTCCAATATAATGAAACACTTGAAATATTCAGAGAAATCAACATACAAGGAAAGAAAATTATCGGTTTCGATATGGTTGAATTAGCCCCGATAAAATCGCTTCACCACGCAAATCTTACTGCTGCCAGATTGGTATATAAATTGCTAAATTATGCCTTTTACAGGTAAGTTGTTATTTATTAAATAATTAAACAAGTCCTAACCCTTCTTTCATAAGAGGGAATGAGGTAAGAATGGTTAAATACAAAAATATATCTATTTTATTTCTGATTATTTTCTGCATAGGGTATGGATATTCGCAGAGGATTGTCAAGTATGCCGAGAATCTCGGACCCGGAGTAAACAGCGAATGTGATGAACTTATGCCTGTCCTATCTCCGGATGGAAATTCCATATTTTTCTGCAGGGGGGAATGTAAAGGGAATATCGGAGGTCAGGATATATGGATGTCACAAAGAGATTCTAACGGTGCCTGGATTGACGCATGGAATCTCGGTCCTCAGCTTAATAATAAATTTAACAACTTCGTTGCCTCGATTACACCTGACGGGCAGAAACTCTTACTTGGAAATGTTTATGCGGCAGATACACTGATTGACAGAGGTATATCAATCAGCACAAAACTTGCAACAGGCGGCTGGAGTATACCTCAGAAAGTTAATATACAGGATTATTACAATCTAAATCAACAGTCAAGCTTTTTCCTAACTAATGATGGGAAAACACTACTGATGACAATTGAAAGAGATGATTCCTACGGGCAAAAAGATATATATGTCAGCTTCCAGATGAAAAACGGCGATTGGTCAGTTCCTATGAATATTGGTCCGGTAGTTAATACATTCGGCGATGAGTTCTCCCCATTTCTTGCTTCTGACGGAACCAGTTTATACTTTTCTTCAAACGGACTTGGCGGATACGGTGATGCAGATATATTTGTCACTCACAGATTGGACAGCACATGGCTGAAATGGTCTAAACCGGAAAATGTGGGTCCAGACATTAATACACCGGGATGGGACGCTTATTATAAAATTTCTCCTTCAGGTGATTATGCTTATTATGTTTCGACTAATAATACCTTCGGGCAGGGTGATATTTACAAAATTAAAATGGCTGATCCTGTTCGTGAAGTGCCCGAAGTTCTCGTCAAAGGACTTGTTATTAATTACAAGACTCGTCTGCCTCTTGGGGCTACGATTGTTTTTCGCAATGCTGAAAATAACAATGTTTTTGGTACATCCCGTTCATATCCTAACACAGGTGATTACCAAATAGTTCTCGAAGCCGGCATTAAGTATAGTTACAGAGTTGAACTCGAAGGATATATCAGCGCTTATGGAATTATTGATTTATCATCGGTAAATGAATTCCAGGAAATTGAAAATGATATTGAGTTAATTCCTGTAGGTGATTCTTTGAGATGTATCCGAAATATATTTTTTGAAACTGCAAAGCACGATTTATCGGATGATGCAAAATTTGAGTTGAACAGCGTAGCAGACTTAATGCTAAGTCATCCTGATTTTGCACTTGTCATTACCGGGCATTGCGACAGCACAGGAACGGAAGCATTCAACCGCATTCTCGGCTTTAAGCGTGCAGAAGAAGCAACCCAATATCTCGTTGAAAAAGGAATAGAGCAGACAAAAATAGCATACCGCGGCTTAAGCTGGTCAAGCCCTGTGGCAAGCAATAAAACCACATTCGGAAAGCAACTGAACCGCCGCGTCGAGTTCGTTGTGTTCAAGAGTGAAAAGTGATAAAATATTTAATAAATAAACCATTTGTTTCTCTCTATCTTGTGGTGTGAATAATTATTCAATATTTTTACTCATCTCGCAACTATTTATTAATTTTACCGTAACTCTAAACTACGAAAAATGAATAATGAATATTGAATAATAAATTGATTTTTTTTATTTAAATAAAGGCGTTCTATGAAGAAAGCATCACTTATTGTATTATTTATAATACTACCTTTTTGCTTAAACACTTTTGCAAAAGATAAACCAAAAGAAAAAGATACAACAGACCTGATGGCATCATCTGTATTCAGCGGACTGAAGCTGCGGCTTGTAGGACCGGGCTTGACGTCAGGCAGAATAGTTGACATAGCTGTCAATCCGAAAAACCACAGTGAATACTACCTCGCTGTTGCCTGCGGCGGTGTATGGAAAACCACAAATGCAGGACAGACATTCTCCCCTGTTTTCGATGGGCAGGTATCATTCTCTATTGGATGCGTTACCATTGACCCGAATAATCCTTACGTCGTATGGGTAGGCACAGGCGAAAACAACAGTCAGAGAAGCGTTTCCTATGGCGATGGTGTTTACAAATCCATTGACGGAGGAAAAAGCTGGACAAATATGGGATTGAAAAAATCCGAGCATATAGGGAAAATTCTCGTTGACCCGCGAAATTCAAATGTCGTATATGTTGCCGCACAGGGACCACTCTGGGGACCCGGAGGCGACAGGGGCTTATATAAAACCACAGACGGAGGAAAGAACTGGGAAAAAATTCTGAATATAAGCGATAACACCGGTGTATCAGATATTGTGTTTGACCCTCGTTGTCCCGATGTGATTTATGCTTCATCATACCAGAGAAGAAGGCATGTTTGGACATTGATTGACGGCGGTTCCGAAGGAGCAATTTACAAATCAGTTGATGCCGGTAAAACATTTGACAAGCTGACAAACGGTTTGCCGGGTGGGTATGTAGGCAGAATAGGGCTTGCTGTCTCTCCTGTTAATCCTGATATTGTCTATGCCCTTATTGAAACAGCAGATGAAAAAGGTGGATTTTACCGTTCCACAGACAGAGGTGCTTCATGGGAAAAACGCAAAACATATTCAACTCCCGGTGCTCAATATTACCAGGAGATTGTATGTGACCCGAAGAATGCCGATAAAGTATATTCATTAGAAACAATTTTCCAGGTCTCAGAGGATGGATGCAAAACATTCAGACCTGTTGGTAACAAACACAAGCACGTTGATGACCATGCTGTTTGGATTGACCCTGACGACACAAAACATCTGATTGTAGGGTGTGACGGGGGTTTATATGAAACATTCGATATGGATAATTGGCGCCACGTTGATAATCTTCCTGTAACACAATTTTATCGAATAACTGCTGATAATTCAGAGCCGTTTTATTATGTTTATGGCGGTACACAGGACAATTCCACATGGGGTGGACCTTCCAGAACAACTAATTCAGGCGGGATTACAAATGATGAATGGTTCCTCGTTGTCGGTGGGGATGGATATAAATCAATGGTTGACCCTATAGACCCGAATATAGTCTATGGTGAGTTTCAATATGGGGGACTTGTACGTTTCGATAGAAAAAGCGGTGAAGGAATGTTCATTCAACCACAACCGGATAAAGGCGAAGCACATCGCTGGAATTGGGACACTCCACTTCTGATTAGTCCTCATTCAAATATAAGATTGTATTTCGCTGCCAATAAACTCTTCAGAAGTGACGACAGGGGAAATACCTGGACTGCCATTAGCCCCGACTTGACAAGACAAATTGACAGGAATCAGTTAAAGGTTATGGATAAGGTTTGGGATGCTGAAGCAGTAGCTAAAAATGTTTCAACCTCATTATATGGTAACATAGTTGCCTTGACTGAATCACCTGTTAAGGAAAACCTTATTTATATAGGGACAGATGATGGATTGATTCAGGTAACCGAGGATGCCGGAAAAAACTGGAGAAAGATTGATAAATTCGAAGGTGTTCCCGAAACAACTTATGTATCAGAAGTATTCGCATCACAACATAATGAAAATGTAGTTTATGCTGCTTTTGACAATCATAAAAACAACGACTTTCTTCCTTACGTTTTGAAAAGCACGGACAAGGGACAAACCTGGACATCAATTGCAGGTAATCTTCCTAAGAATGGTGCAGTATATACAATACAGGAAGATTATATTAATCCTGATTTACTTTTTGTCGGAACCGAATTCGGTTTGTTTTTCACAATTGACGGCGGAAAGAAATGGATACAACTGAAAAGTGGAATGCCTCCTATTGCAGTGAGAGACCTTGAACTTCAAAAGAGGGAAAATGATTTGATTGTCGGTACTTTCGGAAGAGGAATTTACATACTTGATGATTATACTCCTTTGAGAACTTTGAAACAGGAACAACTTGAAAAAGAAGCATTCATATTCCCTGTGAAAGATGCTTTGATGTATGTTCTTGATGATTCAAAAGCGAAGCATGACCTTGGTGAAACTTTTTACCGTGCCGATAATCCTCCATTCGGAGCAGTATTTACTTATTATCTTAAAGATTCTTATAAAACAAAAAAGGACCTTCGTAAAGAAGAAGAAAAGGAAGCTGAGAAGAATAAAACATCAATAAAATATCCTACACTCGAACAATTGACACAAGAAGATTTAGAAGAAGCACCTTACCTGATTTTCACAATAACTGATGAAAGCGGGTATATTGTTAGAAAATTGAAAACTTCTGCATCAAAAGGGATAAATAGAATTTCTTGGGATTTGACCTATCCCTCTCCATATCCTGCAGATGAAAAAACAGACCCGAATAAACAAAATGGTATGCCTGTTCTGCCGGGGAAATACAAAGTCTATGTTTCAAAAAGTATTAATGGTGAAATCACTCAATTGACAGAACCAATTGAATTCAATTGCAAAGTTTTGAAGAATGCAACTCTTCCTGCAAAGGATAGAAAAGAACTCGTTGAATTCCAAAAGAAAGTCGCAAACTCACAAAAAGTTATTTATGCTATTACCAATATTTTAAGCGAAACTAAGAAGGAAGTTAAACTTGTTAAGACTACTCTAATGGCTTCCGAAGGAACTCCCAAAGAACTCTTGGAAAAGACAAGAAAAATCGAGCTTGAATTGAATGATATTAATACCTCATTGTACGGGAACTCATCAATTTCAAACAGGAACGAGAATCAGCCGCCTTCAATACTCGACAGGTGCAATTATATCGTTTGGGGTGTTTGGGCAACTTCGTCAGATGCTACACAAACTCAAAAAGAAGCATACAAAATTGTAGTTGATGAATTCACGCCGGTTTATAATAATTTGAAAAGAATTGTTGAAACTGAACTGAAAGGAATTGAAAAGGAGATGGACCGTCTTGGTGCCCCGTGGACACCAAATAGGTTTCCTGAGTGGAAGGGAGAATAAAATTATAAATTTTAAATGTTGAATTGTGGTTAAAATCCCTCGGGTTGTTAGTCCTGAGGGATTTTAAAAAAAATAAGGGTACAGTAAATTTCTAATAATCCAAAATTCTGCCATGTAGATTTAAACCAATACTGTATCCCTTTATTAAATAATTTGGAAGTCCATCAACTTTTATTTTACCAACTTCCCATTTTGAATATACTTGGCTATTGTACATAAAATTGATACTTATTGAAAATACACTTAAATGATTCATACCACCAGATTCAAAAAAATTTTGTTTGAAATCATATCCTGCATAACAACCAATAATATAACCAATACTTCCTCCCTCAAACTTTTCAACATTTGCTAAACTAGAAAACATATCATGAATATCTAAATTTCCTTTGTCTGTTCTTTTTATTGTAAAATCTGATGATGAAAATCCGAATCCTATATAAGGATTTAAAAATAATCCTGATTTGACATTAAATAAGTAACCAATGGATAAAGAAAATATACTCTTGGAAAGCGAATGACTATAATTATTTTCATCAGTAACATCTTTTGAAAAATAATAATCATACAAAATGCTCATGCTTATGTTATTATTATAGGTACCCAACTTTATACTTAAGCCATAATCAATTTTTGGTAAATTTGATAAAAAATTTAAACTATGTAATAGCTCATCATAATCTTTATTTTCATTTTTAAGCAAGTTTAATCCTACACTGATATCAATTCCTTTAACATTCCAAAGAAAGCCCGAATTGTTATTTGAAGTGCTATCAATAATTTCAGCAGATAATCTTATCGGTTGAAAAATTAGAATGAAAAAAAATAATGAAAATGAAATATTCTTTATCATAATTTATCTCCTAATTTAGAGAAATTTATTTACTAACTACGAACAATATTGATTTATTTATATGTTCAGATTTAAATTTGGCAAAATAAATACCTGATACCAAATTTGAAATATTAATTTCAAAAATTACTTCATTTCCATCAAAATATATCAAAGTTGTTTCTAAATCTAAAATCTCACCAAGTTCATTATGGATTTTAATTTCAGCCTTGTCTGAAATTTGATTAGAATTAATTCTAATATAGCATTTATCAACGGATGGATTTGGAAATATCTCAAAATGATTTGGAAACTTGACTTCTTTAACAGCCACTGTTGAATCATAATCACCCAAAGATAATTGGTCATACCAAACTTGTCCTGTGTGATTGCGAAACAAAGCATAAAGGGTGAGATCTTTTATCGGTTTTGTCGGGTTAATAATTTTATCCGAGTATTCCCAATCGTGTGTGCCGGTACTGAATTGGGCACATTGTCCATAAAGTGGAGTTCCGTCCTGATAGCGAATATCAATATATAAGGAATAATTATTGTCTTTGTTTCCAGAAACATTTTCGGCTTTTGACCAACCAGACAGTAAAAGTGGTTTCGGTTCGGTTTGGTCAAGTATTAATCTCATATTAACTCCACCCGACCAGCTCAAACTATCATTTTTTACACTAACTGAACGTTTCCCTGATTTTGCATTTGCTCCAGTCGTGTCATAGATAAATCCTCTAACATAAGAATTCCACATATCGGGAATGCCATCTTCTCCTGCATCAATTTCAAAACTGTAATTCTGAATAATATTTGTACCCGGAATATTAATTTTACCATAGCCGACAGTCAACAAACCGGTTGTTGAATATGCAACAATAGGTAATGAAATGATTCCGGAAGCAACATTTGGAGGCATTATAAAACTGCCTTGATATTCACTCAATTCTGCTGAAGCCGGTGTACCATCGTTAGCAAGTAGTAATTCTGTCGGTCCTCCTAATGAGCCAAGCTCTGCAGTTACATACAAAGGTAAATCTGAATTTGAACGGAACATTTTGCTTGATGAATCTGAAACTAAAGCTTTAATCGTAACCTTTGTGGTCTCATCAGAATTGTTATATAAAGCATCAACAATGATAGTGTCAATATAAGGAGAAACAAGTGTATTACCTTCAAAATTACTATTCAGATAAATTCTTGCTTGCTTAGGATAAATAGTATCACTTGCTTTATATTGATAAATCCTAGCTCCGTCAACTGTGAGTTTATTATCAATATACAAACTGTTCTTACCTGCACCATATTGCTGAACTATATATTTTGTTGAATTCGGATTGACAACCACTACCCCATTTTCAAATCGCCGGATATAATATTCTGTATTAGTCGGTTCATAAATTTGCTTCAAAACGTCAACATCTAAGCTCGCACTCTCTAAAGATTTTCCCAATGGAATATCAAATTCCGGGTAATGAGCAAATTCCTGGTAATTGTTTGCGTTTGCGAACAAGCCAAGCGAATCTGCAACGAGCATATATGATGCATAAGAATATAACCTTGCTTCCGGGTCACTGTTGCTAATTCCTCCAAGACAAAGCCACAACTTTTTATACTTATGCTGGCATTTCAATCCAACATCGCATAATTCTTTCCAGTATGGTAAAGTCATAATACCTGACCAATGAGTACTTCCATAACCTTCTGTCATTCCCCCGTCAGCGTGAAGTAGTAAACTATCTGCATCACCTGCATACAAACCGTTGAAGAATGCAGGACGTGGTGAAATAGCTGACTTGATTGTATCAAGAAAATCGCAAATATCTTTTTTCCATACATCATCACGATAAGCATAAATAGCCGGGCAATCCACAGCCCATGAACTTACCTTATACCAAGTGTCATCCTCAAAAAGACCATTATATCCGTATTCATCAAATGTATTGAGTATAGTACCGATATATCCCCTTCTCCATGTGCTGTTCCCGACATTGCATACATAAAAATTGTAATAATCATTTTTCAATCTATTGTTTATATTTGTTGTATAAGCCCCTATTGAAGGAGATTGACTTTTTAATCCACCCTTATAAGCATAAATAATAAATTCATACCCTCCTGCTGACGTATTATTATAACCAAGACTATTATCATAAATCCAACGGTTGCTCGATTTCAATAATTTAATTCTTTCACTTGCATCATAAACATTATTTCTGTTTAAGTCAATAGAAATTACAACAGAATCAGGTTCAATATTGCCAATATTTTCACATTCAATGTGTATTCGGACTGTATCGGTAGTTCTTGAGTCGTTGATAATTATCGATGGGACATTAGCTCCCACCTCTGCTACCTGAATCAAAACCGGAAAGCCATAATTCAATTCAGAATAATCATTTAATACTGACTTCACTTTAATCCATAATGCTGATTGTGGAAGTTCAGAATTGTAATTTGTGGAATTAATAATTGTATCAATCATTGAATAAGAAACCAATGAGTCAGAAGAATAATACAATCTGTATCCGATAATATCGGGACTTCTCCTGTCAGCCAGCCAGATAAGATTATCAGTTGTCATTTTCGAATAAGTTAATCCAGACGGCTCGCAGGAATGAAGAAATGCAAATTCATCCTTATTGACTTCAGTATATTCAGGAAACGATGGATAAATGGCTACAACATCCTTATAAAGTAAAATCGGTAATGCAGGATTGAATTTGTGAATCTGGCTAATATCAGTTTTGCTTCCTTCATCAACCATCACAAATCTCTTTGATGCAAACGATGCGAGAAACGGGTTTCCTCCGATAGCACCATAATTTACAATATAAGATTTTGTTCCCCGGCTGTTGTATTCTATTGGCTGGGAAAAAGAAATACAATTTAGTACAATTAAAAAAAGAATGACAATTATTTTCATAATATACTCACTCGATATTGATTATTTTAAATTTTAAAATATGAAAATTTTGGATTATATTTAAATTCATTATTTATTAATCGGGAAGATTTATTTGAAAATTCTCTTCATATATTCAACTGATAATATTGACCCAGCAGGTAAATTACTTAATCATCCGGGCAGAATGTACTTCGGTTTATCCCATTTATCATCGCTACTTAAAAAATACGGGTATGAAACAAATCTTCTAGTATTAAGCAGGATGCTTGGGAAAAAAAATTTAAGCATGACAAATAAATATATTAATAATTTCAATCCTGATATTATCGGATTCACATCAGTCGCATCAGAATATAATTTCATTGCAACGATTGCAGGTTATGTCAAAAATCATTATCCCGAAAAATTCTTATTAATAGGTGGTGTACATGCAACCCTTAATCCCGAAGAAGTAATCAAAGATTCATTTGATGCCGTTTGTATCGGTGAAGGAGAGTATCCCTTACTCGAGTTTGTTCAGGAATATAATCAGAATAAAATTCCTGAAAAAATTAAAAACTTTTGGATTAAAAGAGAAAACGGAATCGAGATTAATCCAACAAGAGAGTTTAATCCGGATATTGACCAATTTCCTCATCCCGATAGAGATATTTGGAATGATTGGATTGATGATAAACCTGAATCTCCTTATACAATTTTACTCGGCAGAGGTTGTCCCTTTAAATGCACCTATTGTTCGAATCATGCACTAAAAAAAGTTGCACCAGGCAAGTATGTCAGAATGCGTTCACCCGGGAATATTTTAAATGAAATTAAAGAAATTCAAAATAATAACACTGCAAAAAGAAAATTTTATTTTGAAATTGACACAATCGGAGTAGATATAAAATGGACCCTGAATTTATGCAATGAGATTGAAAAATATAATCAAACAATTAATCCTCAAATAAGCTTTGGCACTAATTTAAGAATTACTCCAAATTTAAAATTTGAATTAATACTGAATTCACTAAAAAATGCGAATTGTACATATATCAATATTGGACTGGAGAGCGGATGCGAAAGAATTAGAAGAGATATCCTGCAGCGTAATTATTCAAACAAACTAATTATAGATGCTGTGAATTATGCAAAAGAAATTGGAATGGATGTGTTTATATATAATATGGTAGGATTGCCGACTGAAACAATTGAAGATTTCAACGAAACAATAGAAATCAATAAAATCTGCCAGCCGAAAATGACAAGGACATCAATATTTTATCCTTATAAAGGGACAGAAATCTACAAATATTGTATTGAAAATAATTTAATAGATAGAAAGAAAGTTAATTTAATTGAAAGAACAGATACTGTTTTGAAATCTGAAGCTTTTCCAAGAAAATTAATTGTAAGAAACTTTATATGGTTTGATTATAATGTTTACAAAGATGACCGTTCAAAACTGCATTTATTAATTCAGGTATTAATAAAATATGTAATTGTCAACCCTTATTTCAGTTATATTAATAAAATAATTTCTGTAAAGCTAATCAGAAGATTCTTGAGGAAATTCCTCTCTTAATTTTGAAGTGGTCGCTGCGGGGTTCGAACCTGCGACCTTTCGCGTGTGAGGCGAACGCTCTAGACCAGCTGAGCTAAGCGACCAAATCAATTGACAATTCATAATTAATAATTAAATACTTATAATTTTTATTATTTATTTCATTTCAAATAAAATTAAATTCAAAATTACGCTTATAATTAATCAGACACAAAAATTATTTCTAGTTAAATATTACTATGCATACAATTTTTATTATATAAATCAGTCAAAATCATTGGAGAACGGCATAATTTTTACTAATTTATTATTTGAAATATTTCACAGTTTAATGAAAGGCATTTATCGAATTATTCTTCTACCAGTGAACATAAATATATTTTTTATTTATGTCGGTCTTTAGAGTGTATATATAGACTGAATTATCTTTATCCCGAATTGTGATAAAGATGCGAGTTATTGTTTTAATAAAATGAGAGTAATTTGGGTAGAAGATTAAAAAAAATAATTAATTCTGTTTTGATTGTATTTTTTCTATTTATAATAACCGGAAAAAATACACCGGCTCATGCTTCAGGTAACGAAACACTGATTTTCAGCTATGCCGGTTTTTATTTTCAATACACAATATTTTCGACTTTATCCCTCTATGGTCCGGCTTTCTGGCTGTCTTTCAATTTACCTGTTCCATTTCAACTCGATACTACACAAACACCTAATGATACCAATAAACTTCCAAATCCCGTGGATACAAGTAAGTTTATTTCAACGAAAGACACAAGTAAAGTTATTAATTTGAATGACACAAGCAATGTGTCTAAACTTAAAGATACCAGTAAAATATCAAATTCGAAAGACACAAGTGCTGTGTCAAATTCAAAGGATTCTGCAAATGGAAATACATATTATAGCAATTTCACTCCATTTGACAGAATTGATACTTTGCACCCTAAATCGGAACTTAGGAATCATCCGAAAGGTTTCACTAAATATTCTACTGTTGATAAAGATATTGATTCTGTTACAACGCATTATGATGTTGACAAGCATGATATGGGTTTTTCATATAATATGGGAATTGACGAATATCTCAAAATCAGGAAAAAAAACATACAGTATGATTTATGGGATTCCTTGATGGCGAGATATAGTCTGGCTGAAGCATTGTCGGGAGGCGATCTTGCCCGTTTAATCAGTCAGTCAACCGGCTTGACAATTCCTGTGCCTCCGAATCCTGTTATGAGTATTTTCGGTAAACCTACAATTAACATCAACGTTCAGGGCGAAGTTAATGTAACTTTGGGATGGAGATGGGATTCTCAAAACCTGGGAACTGTTTCTGCATTCGGACAAACACAATCTACTCCGATATTCAATCAGGATATAAGGGTAAATGTTTCAGCTAAGATAGGTGATAAATTAAAACTGACAACTGACTGGAACACTCACAGGCAATTCGATTATGATAACAAATTTAAATTGGGATTCGAAGGGGAAGATGACGATATTATAAAATTGGTTGAGCTTGGGAACGTTAATTTACCCCTCCCAACAACTCTAATTAGAGGTGGTCAGACATTGTTTGGTGTCAGGTCTGATTTCCAATTTGGTCCTTTATTCCTGAAAACAATTTTCTCACAAAGAAGGGGTGAAAGAAAATACGTTGATGTTAGGGGTGGAACAAGCAGGATGCCTTTCCAAATCCGTGCTTACGATTTTGCCCGAAATCACTTCTTTCTCGATACAATTTATCGCTCTGTTTACAGGGATTATTTTAAAAATTCCACAGGCATTATTCCACCATCAACTCAAAAAATAAGGGTAAAAGAGATTGAAGTTTGGGAATCGGAAAATAATGTACAGAATGCTGCAGTATATTCAACTTATGCAGTTGCGTATGCTGACCTTGACTCAATCTTAGTCAAGAGGGGACAAAAATATAATGACAATAAAAAAAGAACACCTATTTCATCCGGTATAGTCGAAGCCGGACAATTCATAAAACTCGATTCTACAAGATTTAAAATAGATTACAATCTCGGCACTTTGACAATACTTAATCTTAGGGCTGACAGGTATTATGCTGTTGGATACAGAATTGAAGGAGAAACAACATCTCCCGATGATGATGCATATTATGGCAATCTTACAAATACACTTACTACTATCCCCGGTCAGGGTAAACGTGATACTCTGATATTGAAACTTATAAGCAGGCCCAATATGATTCCAAGTTATAAATCACTATGGGCAAGGCAGATGAAAAACATTTATTCGATAAATGCGACTAATGTTAATCCCGAAGATACAAGAATTGCAATATGGTACCTGAATCAAAATAATGATTCGAGCGATGTTCTGCCCGGAGCACCCGACAAGCTGGTTACGATACTTGGTGTGGACAGGGTAACTAACGGCAATGGAAATCCGACCCCCGACGGTGAGTTTGATATGCGTCCGCCATTTTTCGATTTTGAAAGAGGTGAAATTACATTTCCGAGTCTCGAACCTTTCAGGGAAGGTTTACAAAGTTATTTCGAAAGACAAGGAAATATTCAACTTGCTCAACAATTTATTTTCAGAGAAATTTATGACACCACTTATGAAGTTGCAAGAAGAAATACAGGCAGGGACAGGTTCATTATATCTGGCGAAGTTTCGGGAAGGGCAACCAATAAAATACCACTTGGTGCTTTCAATCTTGCCCAGGGAAGCGTGAAAGTTACACTTGACGGTGTTCCTCTGAGAGAATTCGAAGATTATGTCGTTGATTATTATTCAGGCATGCTCACTTTAAGAAATCAAAGAGCTTCGCTTCCGAATGCTAATCTGAAAATCGAATACGAGGCAAACGATGTATTCAATATATCAACGAGAACATTAACCGGAATCAGGGGAGATTACCAGCTTTTCAAATCGAGGAAATTAAATGCCGGGTTGGGTTTCACATTAATGTACTATGACCAGTCTGCGATAATTGACCGTGTGCGATTGGGCGAAGAACCGGTTTCGAACACAATGTTCGGTCTCGATACAAAACTGCAATGGGAAACACCCTGGATAACAAAGATGCTGGATGCACTCCCCTTTTATGATACAAAAGCAACCTCATCACTGCAATTAAGAGGTGAATGGGCTATCACTTTTCCGGAGCCGAATAAAAGGACATCGGATGTAATATCTGACAATGGAGAGCCGGTTGTTTATATTGATGACTTTGAAGGTGCACAAAGATACATTTCACTCGGATTATCTTCAGCACAATGGATACATTCATCGCAACCGGTTGATTCGATTATCGGTGTAGATGATGTCGAAAGAGCTAAATTCAGAGGTAATATGCACTGGTTCCAGTATTTCATCCCTAAAGTACCGATAAAGGAGGTTTATCCGCAAAAAGATATAGTTCAGGGGCGTTCAAATATCAGCCCGTTGAATATAATTTTCAATCCGGTGATGAGAGGAATATATAACAAGAATCTCCAGTTCCTCGATTCTCTCGACAGGGATTTTAATCCTGCCGATGAATTCGGAAGTAAGCCGGAAAACAGACAGAAAATTTGGGCAGGAATGGAAAGATTATTCTCATCATTCAATACGAATTTCGATACTGAAAATATAGACTACATCGAGATTATGATGAAAATAGATGTTTGGGAACCCGGTAAAACAAAAATGTATATTGATTTAGGTCAAATCAGCGAAGACATTATACCAAACGGAATTCTCAATACAGAAGACGGTATAACACAGGCAAATCCTGTCCCAAATAACATAATAGACCCGGGAGAAGATATTGGTATTGATGCACAAAACGACCAGCAGGAAATTGCCTCCGGATTATATCCCGTACCCAAAGACCCGAACGGAGACCCCGCAAGAGATAATTATGCTTTTGATTTCAGCAAAGACGACAACAGGAGAACAGAAGCAGATTTCAGAAAATATAATAATTTCGAAGGTAATTCACTCGTTTCTGAAATCGGGCAATTTCCCGATACTGAAATTTTAAATAAAAATAATGGTCAGACAATTTTTCTTGACAACAGTTATTTTACTTATGAAGTAAATTTGCTTCCAATCCCGGAAATAAACTCTCAAATAGTCGGAGGAGGAAATAATAAGTGGTATTTATACAGAATTCCAATCAGAAAACCGTCATCGAGTGTTGGCAATCCTTCATTTGCAAATATTCAATATATACGGGTGTGGTTCAAGGGCGGTTCATTCGCAGGCGAGATAGCTGATTGGCGGCTTGTCGGAGCTCAATGGCAGAGAGTAAATAATTTCCAGGAAAACGTTCTACCTGATGACAGTGTTCTTCAAATTTCCTTCGTAAATATTGAAGAAAACAGCGGAGCTCCGAATTACTACACAATGCCCCCGGGAGTTTCAGCACCCAGGCAATTAAACAATCCTGATCCTAACCAGGATATTAGATTAAACGAACAATCAATTGCCATTAGCGTCAGAAACTTGAAATACGGAGAAGAACGCCTGGCAACAAGGATTTTCAGACAAGTGGATTTATTCTATTATAAATACCTGAAGTTTTTCGTTCATGGCGATGGCACTATGCCTGATAATATAGTCCCCGGGGCAATACCCAAAGCCTATTGCTATCTCAGGTTCGGAATTGATTCTGCGAATTATTATGAATACAGGCGGCCACTTTTAAGAGGATGGCAGGACATAAACATAATTCTGACAGAGCTTACGGCAATTAAACAAGTAAGGGATTCCCTGGGTGTCCTCAACAGGCAGATATTCCCTGTACCGGGTGACCCACTTGCAGTATTTGCAATAAAAGGTAATCCTACTTTGACAAGAATCCAATTCTTCGGATTCGGTATTTCCAATCCTTCAGAAAGATATCCGAATGAACTTAGCACAACGATGTGGATTGACGAGTTGCGATTACTCAGTCCCGAAAGACGAAGCGATTGGGGAGGTGTCGGCAGTTTTGATATGAAACTTGCCGACCTCGGAAATATTAATGCTAATATATCTCAGACGAATCCGAATTTCCACATGCTCGAAGAAAGGTTCGGCAACAGGATTAAAACGACCAACTGGTCTTTCAATGCACAGGGAAATTTGGAAAAATTTGCACCCGAATCTTTTAAGAACCTGAGAATTCCTATATCGTTCAACCATTCAGAGTATGTGCAAGACCCTGAATTTGTATCTAATAATGATGTCAAGCTTTCTGATGCGGCTAATGCCGCAGCAGAAAGAACCAGGATTGACGCAATAAACAGGGGGTTAACTCCCGAAGCTGCCCAATTCCTTGCTGATGAAACAAAAAGAGCAACTATTAGCAGGTCGCAGACAGTTCGTGTACTCGACAGTTGGGCACTAACCGGGATTCGGCTCGGAATACCAATTAATCACTGGTTGATTGATGACACATTTAATAAATTGACTTTGGGGTATTCTTATTCGCAGGAGTGGGAGAGGTCTCCTGTTGTTGCCGAAAGGTTCAGCTGGCAATGGAACTTCACCGGACAATACAGCATACAGTTTTCTAAGCTTTTTACTGTGGAACCCTTCAAATGGGCAGAAGAAACAGCTTTTTTTGACACATATAAAGAAATGAAAATTAATTTCATTCCTTCAAATTTTACAGCTTCGCTCAATTTAACAAGAAGGAGAATCACGGAGCAATCGCGATTTCTCGAATCTCCCAGCCCTGTGTTTCGTGAATTTTCTGCTCAAAGGCAGGCACAGTTTACCTGGAAATTCACAGAAAATGGCTTTCTGAGCCCTGCTCTCGATTACAATGTCTCGACTATAAGCACACTTGTGCCTCTCGAACTGGATGAAACAGGACAGCAAAGAACCGGGAGCCAGATTGCTTCTATGATGTTTTTCAGGAATGGGAATCTAATCAATCTCGGTGATATTAATAATCACATGCAAACTGTTACTTTGAATATTAAACCACGTCTGCCAATCGGTGAATATCATAAATACTTCGATATGTCAGGGTCTTTTGTAACAACTTATAATTGGATGAATCCTTTGCAACCCGACCCGGTTATCAGGGACATTGCAAAGTCTGCTACATGGAAAAATACTATTAGATTCAATACCGCATTCAAATTAAAATCACTTACTGATGACTTATTCGGTATTTTAACACCGAAACTTATTAAGAAAATACCGGACAAAGATACTTCGGGTCCGACCGTACTCGGAAATATTTTCAGGACTATTAAGACGATATTTTTTGATTTCGACAAAGTCGATTTGATTTTCAATCAATCGAGTAATACATTAAATCCGGGTGTAATCGGAGGAACAGGTATCACAAACTTTTGGGCTTTTTGGAGAAATAATGAAGATATTCTGGGACCGAGTCTCGCCTATCAGCTTGGACTCGTATCAAATCCTCATGGCGGATTCAGGATTCATCCTTCATCGGGTTTCCCGTTCTTTGGTTTTGAAACCTTCCCGGGTAAGAGACCTCCAAATGCAGTGCTGCAGGATAATTTCCAGCAAAAAACAACTTTCGAAATCAAAACTTCGAGGAAATTGTGGGAAGGTGCAGTACTCGATTTGAACTGGATGACAGAATTTGGTTTCAATAAAAATCAAACTGTCCTTACTGATTCTTTAGGCACTCCGACTTTTACAAATATTATTTCACTCGAATCAATCAGCAGGACATATTTCAGCATGCCCCCGATTTTCGGGATGAATATATCAAACAATACTGTTGAACATGTGATTGACCTGTACAGTGCAAGAAAATCACAAATAGACCCGCTGCCGATTGATACAATACAAAAGAATCAATTACTATTGATAGCACTATCCGAATCTTTCAGGGATGGGCTTGAATTGTTCAGCATTTTCGGTGGTCCCGGTTCTGTTTACATCCCTGCAATTAACTGGTCATTCAGGTGGGAAGGCCTCGAAAAATGGGAGATATGGAATAAAACATTGAAAAATGTTTCTATCGAACACAGCTATACATCAAAATATGCCGAAGTTGCTCAAATCACCGATAACGGAAAAACCATCCAAACACAACAAGTGCAAGTCGGTTTTCAGCCATTACTCGGAATTAATGTAGGATTCGATGAGGAAAAGCTAAAAGGTGTGTTAACAACATCTTTCAGATTATTAACAACTGCATCATACAATTTGATGACATCTAATCGGGGAACTATATCCAAGCAAGCAACCACTGAATTACAAATTCAGGCAAATTATGCAATGAGAGGATTCGAATTCCCTTTTCTCGGATTGAACTTGAAAAACGACCTTGAATTTATTTTCTATACATCTTATAAAAATAATAAGACCGCAACTTATGATATATACAACTACCAGGGTGAAAACGGAAGAACAATTCAGGGCAACACTCAAATTTCAATTGAGCCGCGTGTAAGGTATTCTATGAGCAAGAGGGTTACTGCTTCATTCTTTGTCAGATATGACGGCACATTTACCGAAGGTGCTGCACAACCGGGATATTCCACTACCCAGATTGGATTGGATATTCGTTTATCAATTGCAGGAGGAAGATAACATTACCGGATTATGAATTATTAATTTAGAATTTTGAATTGTTTAATACAGTTAATTAATCATAATTTTATTTAAAAAGATAAAAAAATTAATTACTGCAATAATAATAAATACATAACGTATTGCTAATATTAGCCAATTTAATTAAATTACTATTTACAATTTGCGATTTACGAAATAAATGTTTTGAAAGTGGTTAATATTGTTTTTTTTATTATGAAAAATTTAACTAATGTAAAATTTAAATGGCTGATGTGCTTATGATTATTTACTAATTACTTATTAATAATTACTAATTATATATATTGAGTGATAAATAATGTTCAAGTATTTTGCTGCAATCAGTTTTACGTTTCTTTTGCTTGTCATCGGCGGTTGCAAGCAATATGATAATTTCACAACATTCTATAATACATATTACAATGCAGAACGGCTTATCAAAGAGACCGAAGAAGATTTCGATTACCAGGAAGAGAAAAAAAGAGTCAAACCCAGGATTATAGTACCGGATAATAAGTTATATGTTCCGGCAGTTCCAAAAAGCGGACCGCCTCCGTTCCTTAACGAATTTATTATTACTCAGCAAAAACTTCAACCGGTAAAAACAAAGCTTGATTCGATAATTATAAAGGGCTCTAAGATTTTATCCAAGCATCCGAAGAGTAATTATATCGAAGGTACTCTGTATTTGATGGCAATGTCATTCTTTTATCAGAACCAGTGGATAAATTCTCAAATCAAATGCAGTGAATTGATTGATAAATATCCGGATGGTGACTTATCTCCCGATGCACATCTTTTAATGGCAAAAGATTATCTCATTCAGAGAAAATTTTTAGCCGGACAGGTATTATTATCCAGGACAGTTGATATTGCATGGCAAAAGAAAAGATACGATATATTATCGGAAGCTTTCCGCCTTGAAGCCGAATTATCATTGTTTCTGAATGATACCGAAGGTGCTTTGAGACCATATAAGCAGGCAATAGTTCAATGCGAAGATGACGAACAGCGTGCAAAGTGGCAATTAGACTTAGCATCACTTCAATACAGGATAGGTATGTTTGATAAAGCGGAACTTAGTTTTCAACGTGTATTGAATTATGACCCCGACTACCTCGGTATATTTGAAGCATTGCTTTATGAAGCTGCAAGCAAATCCAGATTAGGAAAATTTCAAGAAGCCGAAGAAATACTCGACAGACTTGAAAGTGACGGGAAATTTACTGAATGGAGAGCAAACATTGTTGCAGAAAGATTAAACATTCTGAGACTGCAAAGAAAAGATACACTATTTAATAAAATGACTGTTTATGCTGATTCTGCTTATCCTAACAATGATGCCATATCAACTGTCTATTATGAAATGGGTATGGATAATTATTTCCAGAATAAATATGTTTATGCCAGGAATTATTTTGCTAGGTCAAAAATTATTAAAACTCCTGTCTCCAATTCCTCGGATAAAATGTATAAATTACTGAATAGCTGGGAAAGCAAAAGAAATGTTACAGTACCCCTCATGCAGCGATGGGCAACTAAGGATACTTTAAACGATTCAACATTATCGGTATTCGCCTTAAATCTTTTCGAAACGGGAAGAATTCACGAAGAACTCGGCAATTCTGATTCTGCTGAGTTTTATTTCAAATTTGCAAAAGATGTATCTCCTGTAAATGATAAAGCTACTGCAAGATATTTGTATGTATATGCTCGATATATCGAAGATAATGAACCAACGGTAACTGATTCGATTCTCGATTACATTGTACAGCAATTTCCGACTACCGAATACGGAATTGATGCACGCAAAAGATTAGGTTATACTGAAGAATTCGTGATTGATACCGTCGCAGAGCTATTTAAATCAGGTGTCATGCTTAGAAAAAATAAAGAATACGACTATGCTTTACGGCAGTTTCTCACAATTTATGAAAAATATCCGGAAAATGATTTTGCTGCGAAGGCACTATATTCTGTCGGTTGGACTTTTGAAAATGATTTAAAAAACAGGGATAGTGCAATTCATTATTACCTGATACTATTGGAGAAATATCCGAATTCGGAATACGCAAAAGACATAAGAGCAATGGTTGATTATGCTAATGCAATGAAAGCCGGAAAAATTCCTGATTCTCTTAAAGCACTTCATTTAATAAAGTATGAAAAGAAAACTCAGGTTGATACTATTGCAATACAGTCAACTGAAAAAGGTCAAAAAAACAAGTCATTATTTAATGACCCTCTCGATATTATTAATAAACCGAAGGAATTTATCAAAACATTAACCGAACCATTTTCCAATCCTGAAAAAATGCTCGAAAATACAACTAAGGATGTAACAGACCCGAATAAATTAAAAGAAAAAGTGACCCCTGAAATAAAATTTGAAAATCCATTTAAAGACCTTGAACAGGACACAACAAAAAAAGATGTCAAGATAACTCCTCCGAAATAGTTTTAAGTTGTGAATTTTATAATTTTGATAAATATAAATAAAGAGTAATCACAGAGTGACAGTTATAAAAGAAAGAAAATTAGATAACAATATAAGTACCGAGCAGCAGCTTGCATGGTACAAATCTTTTTTTGATAATTCAACTGATGCAGTATTTATTATTCAACCTGATACATGGGAAGTTCTCGACGCTAATAATTGTGCATCAGATACCATGAATATTCCAAAGACAAAATTAATTGGTACTACCCTGCCTCAATTCAGAAGAATTTTTAAATTGCTGAATAAAAGTGAATCACCAATCGTATTAAGCGAATTGACTTTATTTAACAGCGATGATGTAGAAGTGATGATTGAGATAAGTGCTCGTTTTATCGATTACAACGGGCAAAGATTAATTCAGGCAGTTGCAAGGGATGTCAGTGAACAAAGAATAATGACTGATAAATTATTACAGACTGATAAACTTGTTTTATTGGGACAATTATCTGCGGGAATTTCACATGAAATTAGAAATCCATTGTCGGCTGTGAATCTTAATTTACAAACACTGGAGAGAGAATTACCAAAGGATTCTCCTGAATTGGAAAAAGTTAAAATTGCCCTGCAGGGAGTTGATAGAATTTCTAAAATTGTCGAGAAAACACTTAGTTTTTCCAGAACTTCAATCCCTGAAATTAAAGGAATGGACATCAATTCACAGCTACGTTCGACGTTTGATTTGTTATCATCGCAGCTATCGAAAAAAAAGGTTGAAGTGGAATTTGATTTAATGGATAAATTACCGTTGATTGCCGCAGACACTAAACAAATGCAGCAAGTATTCATCAACCTGGTTACAAATTCAATTGATGCAATTAACGATTCCGGTAAAATAAAAATCAGAACTTTTTTAGAAACCGCGGGGAGAGAGAATGAGCAGGATTATGTGGTTACATCAATCGCAGACACAGGTATAGGAATTAGCGCTGAAGATTTATCGAAAGTATTCAATCCGTTTTTCACCAGAAAAGCGGAAGGGACAGGTTTAGGACTACCTATTACTCAAAGAATAATATATAATCATAATGGTGTGATTGATATAGAAAGTGTAGTAGGCAAGGGAACAACATTTTACATTAAACTACCGGTTTTAATGCAAAACGGGGAAATGGAAAATGGTAATTAGAAATTGGTTATTTAGAAAGATAATTAATAAAATAAATTCTTTGAATGTGAATTAAATTAATGCAAGTTTGAAATCAGGTTTGAGTTAAATTTATAAAATAAATTTTTAAGTAGTAAAAAATATTAAGTCAAAATTAATTATTAAAAAAATCGGGAGTATATGGAACAACAGAATTACACAATAGTTGTGATTGAAGATGACCCACTGGTCAATTCAACAGTGAAAGGGATACTTACAAAGAAATATACGAAAGTAGTTACATATACTGATGCACAGGAGGCACAGGATGAATTCCATTTGATAGGTCCGGATTTGGTGCTCCTGGATATATTCCTTGGACATGCGAACGGATTGGATATTCTTGAAATGCTGCGTAAGCAGGGATATACGATGCCGGTAATAATGATGACGGCATTTTCGGATATTAAAATGGCTGTCAGAGCAATGAAACTCGGTGCTGAGGATTTTATCGTCAAACCTCTTGACCTGGAACAACTTGAAGTTGCCGTGGAAAAGACACTTGAAAATTATGATTTGAGGCGGCAGGTTGATTTACTGTCCGAAAAATTAAGAGAAGAGAGACCGAATGAAATTCTTGGCAGTTCCGAAGGATTGAATAAAGCTATCGAGACCGCAAAAATTATTGCTTCGGCAGATACAACTGCGATTTTATTGGGTGAATCCGGAACAGGTAAGGAACTGATTGCTCGCTTCATACATGATAATTCCAATAAAGCAAAAGGTCCTTTCGTAACGATTAATTGTGGAGCTATACCGAGAGAGCTTGCAGAAAATGAATTGTTCGGTTATGAAAGAGGAGCATTTACAGGTGCAACCGAAAAGATTAGACCCGGGAAATTTGAACAGGCAAACAGGGGTACAATACTTCTGGATGAAATTTCCGAATTAAGTATGGATTTGCAGGTAAAACTTCTGAGAGTTTTGCAGGAAAGAAGCTTTTACCGCCTTGGAGGCACAAAGGAAATCAGCGTAGATGTAAAAGTTATTGCCTCGACAAACCAGGAACTTGAAAAACTTGTCGAAGATGGAAAATTCCGTGAAGATTTGTTTTACAGACTTAATGTTGCCCGTATTTACCTTCCCCCTCTCAGAGACAGAGGTGCCGATATTATGCTTCTTGCCAAAGCTTTTGTAAAAGAATTCAATAAGAAATTTAATAAAAATGTGAAAGGATTTTCACCTGATGCTGTAGAGATAATTAATAATTACCAATGGAAAGGAAATATACGCGAGCTTAGGAATGTTATCGAAAGAATCATATTACTGGAAAGCGGCGATATGATTACTCGTGAAACACTCAGCTTCCTCAAAACCGCTTTGGGTCAACCAGGAACACCAATTAAAGCTATTGCGGAATTAAGCGATGGGCAGCATTTCCTTCAAATTGCATCAAATGGTGTCAGCATGGGTAATGTCCTGCGTGATTTAATTATTCAGACGCTGAATATTACAAACGGTAATCAGATTAAAGCAGCAAAACTTCTCGGAATTTCGAGAGCTAAACTGAGATACAGAATCGAACAATTAGGCATAAATATTACAGGCAAGAGTATAACTTAAGTTATTAACATTTTTACAGGATTCAAATGCTTTAAACAAGGAAAAAAGATTAAATAAAATATGATTTTTAAAAACCAGATAACTTGTAAAAAAAAATAAAAAATGGAATCACAATTATTTACATTTAAATTTACTAAAGATAGTTCGCAAACAGAAACAATTAAACAGCCACCTGCTGAATTGGTAATGAGTTCTGCCTCTTTTGTCGAGATACGAAACATAATATATCAATATTCAGGAATATATTATACTGAAAATAAGAAATATTTACTCGAAGATAGATTGAATAAAATAATATATGAAAAAAATTATTCAGGTTATGATGAATATATAAGAATACTTAAAACACCAAGTTACAGGGACGAAGTAAACAATTTATTAGAAGCAATAACAATTAATGAGACATATTTTTTCAGGTCAGAAGAGCAATTCAATGCTTTCGAAAAGATTCTCGTTCCCGAAATAATCAATCTAAAAAAAACAAAAAAAGAAGATGCTTACCTGAGAATTTGGAGTGCCGGGACATCTACTGGAGAAGAAGCTTACACAATTGCAATTATTATCCGGCAAAAACTGCAAAATATATTTCCTGGTGTAAAATTCCAGGTTTTGGCTAGCGATATTAATAATAACGCACTGAATTCGGCAAAAAAAGGTATTTATAAAGAATATGCAGTGAAGGGTTTGCCTTCAGAAATATTAAATAAGTATTTCCAAAAAACCGATAGTTATTACATACTCAGCGACGAAATAAAACAGATGGTGAAATTCACTAATGTTAATCTTTATGATTATAATGCCATCAAAACCATTAAAAACGTGGATGTGATTTTCTGTGTCAATGTCCTCATCTTCTTCGATATTCCGTCAAAGCAAAAAGTTCTATCCTACCTTTACGAAATATTAAATAAAGGAGGTTATTTGTTAATAGGCAATTCTGAATCTTTGCACAACCTGACTAAAGATTTTAAGTTATTGCATTTTCCTAAGACTATGGCTTACAAAAAGGAATAATTATGAATTTTGAATTTCAAATTTTGATTTTATAACCGATAATATAAAATATTATGGATAATTTAGATAACATAGAGAATCAGCAAAAAAATGAATCTCCTTTCGGAGAAGAATTTGATAAGGATGCTGTTGTAAATAAACCCGATGCTGAACAGCGGCAGTCGGTTATGACTGATGAAGAACTCATCGAAGCACTCACATTAACGGAAGATTTTCGTAAGGAAAAGAACTTTTCCAATCTAATCAAAGGCGACCCGGAAGAGTACGAAAAACCGACGGATGAGGTATTGAAAAAGAAATTCAAGGATTACCTGCAAATAAAAAATATTACAGGCAGACAAACAGATATACCTCATTCAAGCAGAATTCCCGCTGAAAAAGTTACCGATTCCGGTGTTATGATGGAAATACTCGATGACCCGGCAATGAAAGATGATGAAAAACATTCTTCGGTATTTGTGCATAAAAATGATAATGATGAAATCGAAATAATCGAAGTTGTCTGTTCCTGCGGGAAAAAGACTTTTATTTCACTCAAGACAACGGAAAGCGAGCCAAACAGCGAGTATCCCGATGTGGGGGTGCATGATTTCAGTTACGAGGAGCTGAAAAAGAATCATGAATGATGAATGTTGAATTCTGAATTTTATTTCGCAAGATGGCGAAATAATTGAGATTTAAAAAGCATAGCCAATTGATAAATGGACTCCTCCACCATAGCCCAGGTAACTAAAGCCAATTCTATAAAGCATACCCTCGTATATGTTTTGATATCTATAGCCGATGGCTAAAGCTATATTAAATTTCATTTCATAGCTGTAAGTATATCTGTTAATTACCTCTTTAACATAACTCGTACCAATTCCAAATTCAAATTTTGAATACATTTTCCCGGGTAAAAAATTTATCATTAAAGTAATTGCCTGAAAACACCAATCCTTTACACCATATCCGATACCGGCACCAATTCTTATACTCCAAATCGGGTGTATCATCCTTTCATAATTAATGTTGATATTACCCACCCAGAGACACGAAGCCATATCCAAATAAATAACATTTTTAACAAAATAATCTTGATTATAAATTATTTTTATTTTTGAATTTGGAATTCTTAAAATAATCCCATCTTCTTTTTGTATTCTCAAAGAACTTTTTGATTGTTCAATTATATTCCCCACAATTTCAGAATCATCCATTAAAATAATTACCTTATTCCCTGATGAAGAATCGAAAGGTATAGGTGTTTCATTAATAGCTAAAGCTGAAATGAAGAATGGCTGAAGCAGGAAAATAAATATTATTATAATGTTTTCAATTAATTTCAAAATTACTATTCGTTATATTTTTAAAATTTTGATTCCTATCCTATCTTCACAATTTTACCGATAACAGGATTTAATTTTTCCGGTTGAATGTGCCCGACAGCCAATGTGAACATTGGCATTATAAACAATGAAATATAATTTGCTATAATTAATCTTATACACAAACATTTCATTTTCATTAAATTCAATTCATAGTTTGACATATTATATAAATAACTCCAATTAATTTTAAAAATATGAGTTTTCTGTATTTGAAAATTTATTTATTCAAATGTTATAAATCTTTATTAAAAAATATCTCGAAAATTTTATTTGAAGATTTTCTTATTCCACGTCACATATCATTTAAAATGTGAAATCTTTATTTTTAGAGTATTATAGTGTAAGAAATAGAATATTTTTTACAATCCAGACTAATTAAAAAATCAATTGTTTACTATTATTGCTAATCCTTAATCACTAATTCGTAATTCGAAATTATTTTACATAATCCTAATTAAAATACTAAATCCGATATTATTGTTGAGAACCTTCTTATAGTTATCATTTATCGGCAATTCAATTATCAAAGCAGGTTCAATCGTTTGTCCCGGGTACGATATTTTCAGTTGCAAAAGGTCCATAACATTATCACCGAAATCACTATTCTCATTTGTTAAAATATAAATACCTTTAAAAGCTGCAATAAATTTGATTAATTCTGTTTTTTCATAACCCAAAAATATATTAAAAGGTAAGAATAATTCAGCATCATGTGAACCTGGACCCGTCCAAATTAACAATCTCAATCCAGTACCTCCGCCAATAAAAAAATTACCTTCAAAAATATGTTTACCTTGAAATTCAGCGAACAATGATGTAATATCAGAAGTAAATTTTTCAAGGTCGTATACTCTTGAAATATACGAAAATCCATTTGCGATTTTTACATCATAATTATCACCAATAGTAGGCAAAGCAATACCTCCTTTAAAAAGGAAATTGTCCTTTTTACCAAAAAGATATTTTAATCCTACTATGAAGTTGCCTATACCGGAAAAAGATTTATCACCTAAATAAAGTGATTTCATTGAATATGAAGATAGAGGTAAAATGCCATAAACCTTCATATTATTTGAAACCGGGAATGCTGCGAAAATCTCAAAATTACCTGAAAATGATGATTGGGCTCCACTTGGAAAAGATGGATGATAATAGGACAATCCTATATCAAATTTTTCAAGTTGCTTGTTTTCTTGAGCGCTCGATGATAAGTGTAAGAAGAAAAATCCAATAACTAAAGATGATAAAAAAGCTAAATAATAATACCTCTTCATAAAATACCTTCTGAAATTTTATTAAACATAAATTTATTGCCAATTGGTTACTCATTAATTGTGTTTTCAAACAAATACTTATAAAAAGCACTTTGCTTTCTATTAATATTAAATATTAATATCAAATATTTTTTATTAAGTTGTTCTCAATTCTTTTTTACATCAAAAGTAATGAGATATCTATATAATTATGAGTATTTCAAAGAAAAGAAATTCGAATATATTTATATTTTTAATTGTTAATAATTATTTTGAGTAAAATAAAAAATATTTTTTTGATTTCCAATATTTTTGTTTAGTAATTTATCATTTTTGGAGCAAAAAAATGAATTTTCTGTGATTCTAATATTAAATTCTCTACAAAATAAATGAATTAATTTGTAATTCTTAATTGTTTTAGTACTCTATCTGAGTATGCAATGCGATTTCTTCAAGTATTGAACTGACTTTGAGACAATCGTGAATTTCACCGCTGAAGACGCACGCTTTTCCATTTGTGTGTACCTCCCAGGTAAGCGATTCGGCTTTTTCGACAGTGCAGTTTAGTGCCTTAATTAATTGATTGATTACATCTTCGAATGTATGAGTTTCGTCATTATAGAGAATAACTTTCGCAGCAGAAGTTATATCATCTATAACATCGACATCGGAATCAATTCCCGTCAAATCACCATGTGTAACAGTTGTTTCGTCAGCCATATAACCTTATAACAATTTTCAGGAATCAGAAATTAAATAAATATGATGAGAATTTCAAACTTATTTTTTATTGAATTATGGATTTACTATGCTTCGAGTAACTCCTGTAACATTCAGGTGGAAGTATTAATACAATGTCCAGTCCTGATTCTATCAATTTAAATTTGTATGAATATGCGAACTTTTGTAATTTTAAAATTTGAATTTTTGCAATTCCTTTGACCGAAAGATTTTATTTGATAACAGGTTTAAGGATAATGAACTAAGTAAACAATAGACAGGTATTTGTAATGCACGAATTAATAAAGTTTGTACCTCTGTTCCCGCTCATAGGATTTCTTGTCTTAGGATTATTCGGAAAATATTTGAAAAAAGAAGCTCTGATTGGTGCAATCGGCAGCGGCACTGTATTCGGCTCTTTTGTCATTTCACTATTGATTTTTTTCGATTTTGCCGCTGCTCATCATGAAAAACCGATTTTAGTTCCTGTTTACAAGTGGATTGAGACAGGCGTATTAAATATTAATATATCATACCAGGTTGACCAGCTTTCGATTCTATTCTCATTGATTGTTACTGGTGTTGGATTTTTGATTCATGTTTACTCAATCGGCTATATGCACGGCGATAGGAGCTATTACAGGTTCTTTGCTTACCTGAATCTGTTTATCTTTATGATGTTGAATCTTGTCCTTGCCGATAACTTGTTACTTACATTTCTCGGCTGGGAGGGAGTCGGACTTTGCTCTTACCTGCTTATCGGCTTTTGGTACGATAGAAAATTTGAAGGATATAAAATCACCTGGACCGGAGATGCAGGAAACAAAGCATTCATTGTGAACAGAATCGGTGACTTCGGTTTTATTATCGCAATGTTTTTAATTTATAATGAATTTAATTCACTGCAATACACACAGGTTTCTAATCTGGCAGCAGAAGCCACAATGCAGTATTTCGGAAGCGGAACAATAACTGCAATCACACTATTAATGTTTTTAGGTTGTACCGGTAAATCTGCACAGATACCACTTGCTATCTGGCTTCCTGATGCTATGGCAGGTCCGACACCGGTATCTGCGCTCATCCATGCTGCAACTATGGTTACTGCAGGTATATATTTGGTAGCAAGGAATTCTGTATTATTCGCACTCTCCCCTTTTTCAATGGAGATTGTAGCGATTGTTGGAATTGCCACTGCATTCTTTGCGGCTACAATAGGACTTGTACAAAACGATATTAAAAAGGTGCTGGCTTACTCAACAGTCAGCCAGCTTGGATATATGTTCGCTGCACTCGGTGTCGGTGCTTTCACTGCAGGTGTGTTTCATGTTATGACACACGCTTTTTTCAAAGGGCTGCTCTTCCTTGGTGCAGGTTCTGTAATTCATGGTATGCATGAAGAACAAAACATAAAAAATATGGGCGGATTAAAAAGCTATATGCCAGTTACATATAAAACTTTTTTTGTCGCCACATTAGCTATATCGGGAATTCCGTTTTTCAGCGGGTTCTTTTCGAAAGATGAAATATTATGGATGGCGTTCAGTAATGGCAACGTATTTCTATGGCTTATTGGTGCCATAGCAGCATTCTTCACAGCTTTTTATATGTTCAGATTGCTGAAGCTTACATTCCACGGTAAAGAGAGATTCGATGCGCACCATGTCCATCCGCACGAATCACCGAAAGTGATGACGATACCATTAATCATACTTGCTTTATTATCTGCAATAGGCGGTTTTCTCGGTATTCCTTATGCACTTGGTTTCTGGTTTAGCCATCAGCCGAATTTGCTCGAAACGTGGCTCCATCCTGTGTTTTCACAGGCACAGGCAATTTTACACAGAACGGAAGGACACCAGGTACACTCCATTGAATATATATTAATGCTGGTTTCGGTAGCTATCGCAATAACAGCCATTTTACTTGCGAAACGGTTTTACAGCGATGAAAAGTGGTCAGTTCCAAAAGCTTTGGCAGGAAAATTCAAACCTGTGTATAATTTGTTATTTAATAAATATTCCCTCGATGAGGTTTACTACGCTTTTATCGGAACACCTGTTTTTAAATTATCTCAAAGTTTTCTCTGGAAAATATTCGATGTTAAAATCATAGATGGATTCGTTAACGGATTGGCTGATGTAACAGTCAGTACCGGAGAAAGAATCAGAAGAATTCAGACAGGTGTAGCTCAAAACTATGCATTGCTGATGATTGGCGGCATAATCATTATCATTGCCTGGCTTGTCTTGAGTTATTGAAATATTTTTTTAATATTAATTGAGAATTGTTAATTATTAATTATTAAATTTTTTATGGTTGCTTTATTTATAACTTTATTTCTACCTCTTGCAGGTTCATTGTTTTTATTATTATTGAATAAAGATAAACCCAAGCTAATAAAATATATAGCATTCGGATTTTCATTTGTTACATTTGTTGTTTCCCTGTTTTTATTATTTTTCTTCAATCAGGATAATCCTGATTTTCAGTTAAAATTCGAGGCGGTCTGGATACCTTCAATTGATGCGGGATTCAGGATAGGACTTGATGGGATGTCAATGTTGTTGCTCTTATTAACGACATTCATTTCTACGATAACAATATTATCATCATTCGGAGCAATTGAAAAACGTGAAAAAGAATATTATGTTATGATTTTACTCTTGCAATTTGCAATGACCGGCGTATTCATTTCACTCGATTTATTGCTATTCTTCGTTTTTTGGGAATTGATATTAATTCCAATGTACTTTATAATTGGTATTTGGGGTGGAAAAGACAGAATTTATGCAGCGGTAAAATTCTTTATATTTACTGCGGTTGGCTCTTTGTTCATGCTCGTAGCAATTGTCTGGCTCGGATTTTATACAGGAACATACATTTTACATAATGCAGCAGGATTCACAACAAACTTTTTTGTTTTGAAAAGTGCATTATTAAGTCATCCGATACCGATTGAAGTTCAGAGATGGCTGTTTATTTGCTTTGCACTTTCATTCTGTATTAAAGTTCCCTTATTCCCATTTCATACATGGTTGCCTGATGCTCACACTGAAGCACCGACACCTGGTTCTGTTGTACTTGCGGGAGTATTGCTGAAGATGGGGACTTACGGATTAGTGCGATTCAATCTCGAATTATTTCCACAGGCATCATTAGAATTCGCACCATATATTGCTGTTCTTGCTGTAATCGGTATCATTTACGGTGCATTGGTTTCTATGGTGCAGACAGATGTCAAACGACTTGTCGCATTTTCTTCAGTCAGCCATTTGGGATTCGTTGTTCTTGGAATTTTCTCGATGACAGTCGAAGGATTGCAGGGAGCTATAATTCAGATGGTCAATCACGGTTTGACGACAGGGATGCTCTTCTTGTGTGTTGGTATGATATATGAAAGACGGCACACAAGAGACATATCCGAATTCGGAGGATTGGCAAGAGTTCTGCCTGCATTTACCGTATTTTTTGGAATTGCAATGCTCGGTTCGGTAGGTTTGCCGGGATTAAACGGATTTATCGGTGAATACCTTACATTATTTGGTGCTTTCCGCTCACCCGTCCTTGGTTCTCAATGGTACACAATAGTGTCTGCTACTGGTGTTATCTTCGCTGCTATCTATTTACTTTGGATGTTCCAGAGGGTGATGTACGGTACGATTAATAATCCGAAAAATGAAAATCTGAAAGATTTAAATAAAAGGGAATGGCTAACATTAGTTCCAATTGTAATTTTAATAGTATGGATTGGTGTCTATCCAAATTCTTTTTTGAAAATTTCCGAGAATTCAACAAGAGCATTAGTTAAGAAAATGGAACTCGCCAAATCCGGAATTAATGGGAAATATAACTTAAATGCAAGTAATGCTTATAAAAAATAATATAATTTTGAATGAAACTGATAAGATAAAATGAGCAGGTTTTGAATATGATGGGATATGAATTTCAATTTATTTTGCCGATAATTTTAATTTCTTTTTTTTCTACGAGTGCAATTGTTATTGATGCAATTTTTCTCAGGAATAAATCAATTGGTTTTTATTATTCTCTTGCCGGCTTAGGTATAACTGTAATATCCGCCATATATAGTTTAATCAAAGCAAATGTGGCTTTGATTCCCCTTCATCACAGCGACAGGTTAATCACAAAGGGTATGTTGGTTTTTAGCGGCTATTCTGCTTTTTTCGACATTATCTTCTGTATAGCCGGTATTTTAACTATTCTTGCATCAAAACAATATCTAATCAGAGAGTACAGGGAAATAAATGAATATTATTCATTATTACTTCTTTCAATAGCCGGAATGATGATAATTGCCCATGCAAATAACCTGCTTGTGCTTTTTATCGGAATTGAATTAATGTCTATTTCATTTTATATTCTCGCTGGTTTTTTCAGAAATAATTTAAGGTCTGTCGAAGCAGGTTTGAAATATTTTCTCTTAGGTGCATTTGCAACAGGATTTTTGTTATATGGTATGGCACTTATTTACGGCGCCACAGGAAGTATAGGTATTAACAAAGCAGGTTTTTTCATGTCTGCTGTCGGTAAAGCACCTCTGATATTAAGTATTGGTGTGGGATTATTAATTATCGGACTGAGCTTTAAAGTCGCAGCATTCCCTTTCCATCAATGGGCTCCTGATGTTTACCAGGGTGCACCCACAGTTGTTTCGGGATTTATGAGCACTGCCGGCAAAGCAGCAGCTTTAATTGCTATGGTAATAATTATTCGACCTTTAGTACCTACAGATATCGACCATCAGCAATTAAAACAAATATATAATGGTGATACAATAAGGTTAATTATTGGATTAATTTCTGCCGCAACAATGATGATAGGTAATATCACAGCATTGGTCCAGAAAAATGTAAAAAGAATGCTTGCCTACTCATCAGTAGCTCATGCCGGCTATTTATTGATGGGAATTGTTGCGAATAATCCAAAAGGATGGGATGGAATAGCATTTTATGCAGTCGCATATATGTTCATGCAAATCGGTGCATTTGTTGTTATATCAATTTTTGAAAGGGACAATGAATTCAACATGGAAATCAGCGATTATGCCGGATTGAGTAAAACGCATCCCGTTATTGCTGCAATGATGGCTGTATTCATGTTCTCGCTTACCGGTATTCCACCTTTTGCAGGATTCATCGGCAAATATTATTTATTTGCATCTGTTATTCAAAGTGGTTATATCTGGCTTGCTATTGTTGCTGTCGTCGCATCAATAATATCAATTTATTTTTATATCGGATTAGTCATTAGTATGTATTTTAAAGAGCCAGAAGAAAAAATTCAACAAGCCGATAAAGGATTGTCATATATAACTTTAGGTATTGCATCATTTGCTTTAATTATTTTCGGTATATTTCCGTCATTTATTATAAATTTGAGCCATAGATGCTTTAATTTATTTTTATTTTAATTTTACCGTAACAAAATCGGTTTTTTTTTGTTATTACACTAATTACTATTACAGAAAAATATATTGTAGGTGAATTATGAAAGAATTAACTATTTCTAAAAAATTAATTTTAATTTTATTATCATTTATTTTATTTTCTGCTTGCTCGGAAAATATATCATATAATGATGTTATTAAATTATCAGTAAATGATATTGTCAATACTCCTACAAATAGTTGGTTCAAAACTGAGATGATATTATACAATCCTGATACAAACATAACAAAACAAATTATTAGTAACTTCGATGTTAATAAAAATAAAGTTTATTTATTCGCTGATTTTTCTTGTGGTTGCAATAACCAACAAACAGATATAGCTCATTTGTGCAAAGTATTTGCCAATTGCAGTATTCCAGAAACGAATTACGAGATTTATTCGGTTAAAAGCAAAACAAGTAAGCATCCTTATACATCACTTTTTACATTATATAAGATTCCGGAATGTGTAGTAATGAAAGATACAAATGCCGTGTATTTCATGTTGGACACTATGAGGTATTATGAAGTGTTCGGTCAAACTATACCTATTGAACAGCTACTATTGAATGGATTAAAAAAATAAAAAAGCTGCAATCCTTTTTCTATAAATTCAATAATTCTAATGCCTGTTCAAATACAGTTTTAGGATTAATGTGAATCATACAATCATGAGTTTTTATTGGACATGTATGGCTGCCGTGAATTGTACATGGTTTGCATTTTAAATTATGCAACTCGATTACTTTACTTTTCTCTCCTCTCGGAGCAAATCCGAATTTGGGAGAAGTCGGACCAAAGATTGTTATTACAGGACATCCGACAAGCCCGGCAAAATGTGTCGGTGAACTATCATTGGTAATCGTAAGACTGGATTTCTTCATAAGGACTAATGTTTTAGGTATGGAAGTTTCTCCTGCCCAGTTAAAGGCACCTGAATTAACTGATATTCCCGAACACAATTCCCAATCATCCTTCGACCCGATTAATATCACCTTGCATTTCAAATCCTTCAACAAATTGCAGAGTCGTGCATAATAGAGTTCTCCCCATCTTTTCGTTTTCCATATTGAACCCGGTGCGACTAAAACAATTTTTTCATCTTCTCTAATGCCGGTACCATAAAGCTTGTAATCTATATAACTAATATCATCTTCATCAAATTCAAGTTCAACAGTGGGAATGTCAGATACGGTATAATCTGAAAATGCATTCATTAATGATATATTTCTCTCGATTTCATGCTGATGTTCGAAGTATTTAATCCTCTTTGAATAAACAACAGATAAAGCGCTCCTGTAAAATGATACCGAAAATTCCGGTTTTGTAATAAATGTAAGAAGCGTTGACCTTAACGACTTGTGAGGAGAAATTATACAATCAACTTTTTTATCTTTTAATAATGACGAGATAAATTTGATGCCTCTCAACCCGGTTTGTAGTCCTCTTTTATCATAAGTAATTACATTGTCAACAGCAGTAGAACAGGCGACAAGAGGTGAACCGGAAGGAGTAGTAACAAAAGTTATTTCGGAATTCGGATGAATGTTCCTTATTTTTTGGGTCAAATACAATGACAATGCCACATCCCCAAGAAATGCCGTTTGTATAATAGCAATATGTTTATAGGTCTCAATTCTTTTCATATAATCAATTAAATTATTAATTGTGAATTGTTAATTAAATCGAGTGTTTCCATCTCCTATGTTGCCAAACCCATAATTCAGGATTTTTCCTGATTGCTTCTTCCAGCAAGTCTAAGTATCTCTTAGTAAATTCATAGATGCCTTCTTCATTATCATTAAGGTCCTCGTGTTTCAGTTCAATAATATCTGCCTCGTAAGTAAAATCTGATTTTCTGACAGGGAAGGCACAAATGACCGGGACATTATACTTCAAAGCCAATTCTGCGGGTGCTTTATAAGTGGTCGAGGGCATACCGAAAAAATTGACAAATATATCTTTATCAGTTGTGGCGGATTGGTCGGCAAGAAGTGCAATTGCATGTCCATCCTGTATATTTTTTATTATCTCACGTGCTGCCCTGTGCATTGAGATTACCTGATTCCCTGCACGGATTCTGTATTTATTTATTATCTTATCCGATGATTTATTTTTCTGCGGTTTGACTACAATGAGTATTGGAATTTTAGTAAATAGTCCTGCTGAATAAGCTAATAATTCCCAATTCCCAAAATGACCGGAAAGCAGAAGCAGTCCTCTCCCTTCATTATATTTTTTAATTAATAAATCAAGGTTGTTGTATTTAATCATATTATTAATGGTGTTTTCGGAATAAGAACCCATCGCTGAAACTTCCGCTACTATTATTCCAAGATTATGATATGATTTTTTTACAATTGTGCGATACCAGTCATCAGTATTTCCAGGCAATGCCTTCCTGATATTGTTTATTGCAATCCTTTTTCGTTGTGGACTTAATAATCTAAAAAAAACACCTATAATATAACCTAATTTGTTTCTCCTGGGAATTGAAAGATGAGATGATATATATCCAATGATTCGAAGAATAAATGTTATTAATAAATCAAATATAATTTTCACTAATATGATTTTCCTTTAATTATTATCTAATTATACCCTGATTATAATTTTGCTGATCGTTTATATCACCATCTGTATTTTTCGATGGGACATATTGTTTGTACCAATCATCATTTCTCATTTCACCGATAGCGGTCGAATGAACAAGTACAAAATTACCATAACCGATTAAGTCAACAAAATAAAAACTCACACCACCCTGCACATCATTATAAGTCCATACTTCATAAGGTCTGTAATCTCCCCTGGATGGAGTCTGGTCTATCTGGGTTGGCTTGCCATATCTCAATAAAACTCTTCCTCTGTCAGTATGCCAGCCATCCTTCATGTTTCCATAAGAGTAATATGTATTTGCAAAATCAATCAATTTCCTGTATTCAAGCAATTTCACATTATATGGTTTTGTTGTATCTGTATTCCTGATATTCCAAAAGGCAAACATGAATTTTTGTTTGGCTTCCGTAGTGGTTATTTCTTTCCATAATTCTATTTCATTTTGTGATGCGATGTATTTGGCTTTATCGAATTCCTTATTAATTTGTTCTTCAGACATAACAGACCATTCACTCTTTTCAAATGTTACATTCTCGGAAAAATTTGTTTGAAGATTTGGTGGTATTTCGGGATTCAGTACATAAAATAATTCAGTCCTGGTGATTGAATCTGTCGGGTTATCTTGTGGATAAGATAAAGTAGTTTCAAAAAAATAAACACCTGTTGCTAACACGTTAATTGGTAATGCAACGATATCCGATTGCCCATTGCTGATAGATTCCTTAAATTGTTTTATTAATAACTCTTCTCTTTTCACAGCATCGAGAATTCTGTATTTAATAATAAATCCGGATGGTGAAATTTGTTTTGAATTATATACTTCATAATATGCTCTTAAAAAAAGACTATCGCCAAAATAAAAATGCGTTGGATTCGGAACAACATATAATTTCCCCTTTTTGAATGATTCATTCCATTGAATGCTTGTTTCATCCTTATTTTCAATGAATTTTGATAGTTCAATTTCGCTTAATTCAATCTGGTTATTATTGAATTTTTTTATTATTAAATTAAATTGAAAAACATTTTGGGTTGTACTATCGTTCAAATCAAGTATGTTTACTTGAACGTTGTATTGCCCTGGTGATAATATAAAATCCTTTTGTCCTAATAAATCAGTCTTGTGTTGAGATTGCGGAGTATTTACAGAATTAGTTACAATCCATTCTTTTTCCGTTTCAACATTAACCATAGAATTGATAGTTACTTTTATATATAATTCACCGACAAATGCTTTTTCATTAGTATTATATTGGTATTTCAATAATGTATCGGGAAATGAATAATACATTTCCCAAAGAACTTTATTTTCATCATAACGGAATTGTGACCAATCAATGTCAAAACTGACTGTTTTTGCACAAATATTCGTGTATCCGATTATAAAAAATAATACTAATAAAAATCGTGTCATTATCAATTCAAACCAAAAAAAATTGCCGTTGATTTAATTCAACGGCAATATAAACAAAATATTGATTATCTATTCAATAGACAATCCGATACTGATACGGTTTATCAAACCGATATTTACAGTTGGACTGATGGAATAATCAATCTGCCCCTTAAAACCGCCTCCGATGTAATTTATTCCTACGCCGCCGGATAAACCGAATTGGTTCTGACCTAATACATATCCTCCGCGAAATGACAAAAGGTTATTCCACGTATATTCTGCACCTAATGCAAGCTGCTCGGGAATATCAGAAGTTGTAATAAAATCCGCAGCTACGAGAAGCTTGTTATCCTCTTCATTGATTATATCTGTGGTTGCCCCCGCTCTGAAGATTAATGGGATGTTATAACTCGATGAAAGATATTGGACATCCAACGGTGCGGCATTCAACTGCTCAAAAAGTTTTTTGGTTGATTGCAAGTCCTGCCCGGCATATTTTTGCTGCGTACCCAAATTAAGAATCGCAAAACCGAGTTTAATACCCTGGATACCGGTATTGTATAAAGTTCCTACATCGAATCCTATTCCGCTGCTGCTCAGATTTGAAATTGAACTATTTAAATATTTAAATGTAATTCCAAATGAAAATTGGTCGGTTAAATAACCCGATATCGAAGCTCCGACTGAAACATCATTAACCGAGAATTGACCTGCTCCGTTCGGACGTTCATCTGTTGTCATTGTCATCTTATCACTGCTGAATGACGTAATGCTCAGTGCTGAAACAAAATTTTCTCCTAATGGCAGGGATATGGCTCCAAAACTGTGACCGAATCCGGCGAACCATTGTGTATAAGAAAAATTTGTTGACATTGATTTAATATCGGCTAAGCCCGCCGGATTCCAAAACAGTGAAGTTAAATCATTCGCAATTGAGACATAAGCTCCACCCATGGCATTCGCTCTGCCTCCAACTCCGATCTTTAGGAATTGTGCTCCGGCTGCACCTACTTTGGAAAATTCTCCTTTAGATGCACCTGTTATATCATTTACTGCAAATGCACTGAAGTTCAACAGAATTATCATCAATCCCGATATTATTATTTTAAGATATTTTTTCATATTTATTTGCTCCATATATTTATTTTCTTCAATCCTTTACTAATTATTTTCAGGCACAATTCTGAAACCACCGACAACGACTGCAAATTTTTTAATTGTCTGCGCCCCGTTGGGGGTTGTTATTAATGCCACCAGCGTTTGACTCTGAACACGTTGCCCATTCTTTGATAACAAGTCCCATACTTCAATACCCTCTTTATCCGGTTCGGGTGATATATATTCATCATGGTTGATTGAAACTATCAAATCCGCCGTTGCTGTGTATATGTCAATTGTACATTTCTTCGGTAATTTTGTGAAGTACAATTTAGCATCATATGGTGATTTCTGTCCCTCATGAGTAATATAATATGGGTTCGGAACGATGTTAATCTGGTTTAGTAAATCGTCAGTATAGCTTTCAAGTTTCGGAACCAATGTATCAACTTTAAATTTAACTTTTGCTCCCGGTAATGGTAAACCTAATACACCACCTTGAGTTTTCAGTTCGACTTTATCTCCCTCTTTAAAATCAGCTCCGAAATTCTTTTTATTGTTAGGATCAATTTGCCATTCGTTAACAGTAGCAAGACGGCCACCTTGTCTTGCATAATCGAATGCAAAGTAAACACCTGAAGCAGATAAAATATTACAAAAATCTACTGTATCCTGTTTGTCCTGTGATAATCCAGTAAGATAATACCTGCCCTGTTCTCCTACAAAAGTAGCTTTACCGCTATACGGCTCTGTATTTCTGATTGCTACACATTTTTTCAATTGTAAGAATTTCACATATCTTGCATTGATATAGCCATAAGCAGATAAATTAAACTTATTCAGGTATTCACTTGCTTTGTCTTTGAGTGAAGGAGGATAAGCATACATTTTCGGCGGACTCGTCAATGTATCTATATCGAGATTAATATGTTCCAGTTCTCCCGGATAATTTACCTCGACTTCTTTATCTGCACCCGGTCTCATAAAGGATGCCTTATTTGTAACCTTAACAGTTAAATAAGGAACATCGTAAGTTTTAGTTATATTATTCGATGTTAACTGCATAGTTTCCAATCCACCCGGCTGGAATTCCACTATATAATCCGCAGGTCCGTTATTGAAACTCGAATAAACGAATTGTCCGTAAGGCACAAAATTGTAAGTACCACTTGGATAGCCAGCAAATTGATGGAATTGCGGCTGGAAATCTACCGGTTGGGTAGTTAAAACCTTATCCGGCTCATGAATTGGATTTTCTATATCTGTTATAAATGTAACGGGGGTTGTAGCATCACTGCTGATTATTTTCGATGAAGGGTCGGGCCTGTATCTGCCACCCATCTGCATCATTGCAAAATCGAATTCAAATCCGAATGTACCTAATGCTTCGCTATTGAAATACCGATTATAACAATATCCCTGTTGTTTGAATTCCCCTGTTGTAAAATGACTTGTTTGTATGACTTTTCCTGTATCTGCTGGAATGCCAAAAGTAATTATTATCTTATCTCCCCTTTCATTAACAGTGTCAATTACTTGATCTGTAGATACGACTGATGCAGCATCTTCAGTTAAATTGTTTCGTGAAAACTGGCATGGAGTTGGCTCAAACCAAGTTTTACCATCAAAAATAGTTTTATTTGCGGTTAGGTCTTTCAGAATCAATTCCCGTTGATACCAACCTAAATCTTTTGTAGGAATTGGATCCGTTGGTGCTCTTTTATTATTTAATAAATATACTGTTCTAAAGTCCCAAGAAGGTACAAATTCCAATTCAAACTCATGTCCGCCATATATTTGGGAAACCCTGTCCGGGTCTAATGCGAACATTCTAAAATTATACAATCCGCCCATCTTAGAAGAGTCAACAACCGTAACATCAAATTTAACCGGTTTCATTGCTGCTTCTGCTAAAGGATATACTTTCATAACATTTGAATTGTCTACATCACCCTCCACGAGTTTAACCGGGGTTGATTGACTGTAGTCGCCCTCATCATAAGCTCTCAATTTATACCAATAGTCAATATTATTAATTAATTTTTCAGTCTTATTCGGCTCATCTGCAAAGTCAATCACACCATCATGATTATCATCACCAATATCAATGTATGTTCTGTCATTAGTAATTTTAGCCATATACGGTATTATTGCTTCATTCCTTGCTGGGGCAGTACTCTCAAAGTTAGGAAATTTAACAGTTGCATATCGTTTTTGGATATAACTGTAAACGGAATCGAGAGTATTCTTTAAATGAATTGTATCCTTCATTGCCAGATTCATATCATAAGGTATCATCCTGTCTATAACAAATTCAGTGGTATTATTTACTTTAATTACTCTTAAAGTATTCTTGAGATAAACAGTATCCTCATCAATGCTGGGTAAATTAACCGTATCTTGTATAATTATTGTTTCTTTTTTACTTAATAATGGATTATATGGAACAGATGCTGTGATTAAATTAACGATACCGATTGTAACATCATCGAGGAGATAATGCTTTTTAATTTGAGGATTAAACGGATTATGGTACAATGGAAAATCACCCGGCTGAGAATGTGCCGCATAAAATGTTCCCCATGGCTGTGCCTGTGTTGCAGTATCAATACCCATTATAACTGGAATATTATACCCGCCGGTTATTGGACTCAAAAAACTTTTAACCCATGATTCGGGATATGCAAGCATCATTCCCTTGCCAATTCTCATTACTTTAATTGTAGTTTTATCAACTTCACCATTTATAATATTGGGACCTACTATTCTCATTGAGTCAATAAATGGCATCATTGTATTATTTTGGTCATTACCTGTTCTGTAAACCGATTTATAAAATGGTGTAGGCATTTCCCATTGTGCAATTTGCTTCCATCCTAATGGACCTTGTCCTTTGTTCTTATTTGCATTACTTGGCTGAATCTGGTCAGTATTAAATGTATCCAGTTCAGGTCTTCTTGCCCTGTAGAGCCGGTAACCCATAAAGCCCAATCCATTTTCAATCGGGTCATAAGAATTTTCAGATGTAATATCCTTCCATTCGATATGAATCGCATTATTTAATGCTTTATACCCTGTAAATCTTGGAAGTTCCGGAGGTGTCGGAGCTCTGAAATTATTATCATAAACACTTTGTGCAAATTTATCTTTTCTAATCAATTCAGCAGCATCTTCATCGGTACCGTCCGCATCTTTTTTTGCAGCAGGTCCGGCGAGAATCATTCCAACAACAATACGTACAGAATCACCCGGTAACATAGTAAATGGACCGGTTGACATCATAAATCTTTTATCGCCGATTCCATTGTCTCCGTCTCTTACACCGGATGCCATAGTATTATAACGTGAATCATCCTCATTAATATCTTCTTCGATATTCCAGTTCTTAAACGTAATCAATCCAAGCTGTTCGGAATTTTCATAAACCTTTTTATCTTTTCTTAGAAATCCGTTAACATCTACAGCAGGGCTTTCAAGAAAATCAAATCCGAGATAACCGAATCCATATCCCTTTTCACCGCTTGCTGGCTGTGCATCTGTCCACTGAATTGCCAGATTCAGAGACGGGTCAGAACTATAGTATTTGACTCTGTCATTATTGGCAACCGGGTTTGGCAATCTGCCAATATCAATATCCATTACGGGTGCTACCCAGCAATTCCATAATGTATCCTTCGAAAAATTGAAAATTTGATATTTAATGAAAATAAAGTCCCTGTAATCACCGAATCCCCATGAATAAATCATTTGTTCGAATTGAAGATTCAACGGATAACCCATTGGTCTTCTCAGATTATCACCCCCATCAAAATAGCTCAGGTCTGTATCCTTATAAGTACTGAATATATCTTCACCTGAAATAAATGCAGGACCTTTAGGATAATTCGTGGTATTCCTCACCTGGTTATTATCCGGGTCGGGTTCATAAATAAAATTACCGAAATACCTGTCCTTTTTTAAAGTATCTTCCGGATTAGGACTCGAATCCCATATTGGCCAATTCGGTCCATCATTAGGATTTTGAGGAGTTCCGTCACCCTTTTTAAAATCTGTTGAAAAATATGCGCGGTATTTTTTTGTTTCATTCATGTCAACTTTCGGCTGATTGTCCTCGATTCTACCTGGTACCATCCAACCGGCACCACTATTGGGATTATATGATATTTCAACCAGTTTGCGGAGATTTGTATCTGTAGAGAGATACCTCTTTTGAGTTGCGAACCAAATACCACCACCAAATATGTATTGATTTAAAGAGCCACGGGGCCATTTTCCTCCACCAACATTATTTAAAATATCGAGTCCGAAAATTCCATAATTTGTTGAAAAGAATTCAATATTACTTACGGTGTTTTTCTGAAGGTCAAAAGCACCAAATGAAGTTCTCTGTATGACATCCGTTTTGTTTTTATCTTTCTGCGAAACCTTTGTTTTTGCATCAACAAGTTCACTATTGTAAAAGATTACAAGCAGGATGAATACTGTAAATATTAGTTTTTTCCAAATTGTTTTCATTTTTTATCCTTTATTTATTTTTATAATCATTTTCAATTAGAACCTTATCATTATTCCGAACCACACACTCATTGGCTGAAGAAATGTACTTTGTAATCTTTTATTATCTTCTACAATTTTTTTGTATGCCATATATTTTTCATCCTGGGTAACCACATTGTCATGGTCAAAATCTGAATTTACATTATATTTCCTGTTCCCGAAGTTATCGTATTGGTCTGCCTGTAATGATGTTGAATTTGTAAAGTCAGCATCTTTATAAAGTGAAACCGGTGGAAAACTTCCTTTAGTATTATAAAAAGTAATTCCATCATCGTCTGCATCACCCGTTATAATATAAAATGTTCTTGCTGTTCTTCTGTTAAATAAATTGTATATTTCAAGAACAAATTCAATAGATGTACTTCCGGCGCTTTCACCAAACCAATCCCTGAAATAAAAACGTTTGGTTAGTTTCATATCAGTCATCCAGTACGAAGGTCCTCTTTCTCCGTTTCTTTCACCAGAAGGTCTGTTTTTTAAATCAACCTTCGTATACGGAGCTCCGGATTGGTATAAAGTTGTAAATCCTATATCAGTATTTTCAATTGGCTGAATTCCTGCAATTGAAGGTCCTTGTTTATCACCCCAATTAAAAAACAGACTGAAATTAACCTTATGGGTTCTATCATAATCAAGTGGATATTCTGTTAATGGATAAACCTGTTGACCTGTATATGGGTCAGGTTGTAATTGGTAATTTGCATCTGCACTTGTCGAAGTACCTGTGACTGAAGCCAATGTATAATTTAAAGAAAATCCTATATGGTCATTTTGATTAGGATTTTTTCTGAATGTTAATTCAACTCCTCTTGAATTACCATAATCCGATACTGTATAGAGAAAATATGGAATTGGCAATGTTTTTACAAGTAGTGTTCCTAATTGATTATATATATCTTTATAATATGCTTGCACATCAAATGCAAAATCATCCGACAACTGGTTGCTATAAGAAACCTGGTATGAATTTTCTTTTTGTGCTTTAATGTTCGGGTCACCTATTAATTGATTACCTCTTAATCTGCTTGAACCAAATCCATCATATAGATTTTGCAATTCAGGTATTTTGAAATACATTCCGTAAGAAATCGATACATTTGAACGTTCGGTTATCGGATAAGCGATATTTATTCTGGGACTTATCTGGTATTTTGTTTTGGCTTCAGAAAATCCAACTGAGTCCAAAATGGATTGGAAAATACTGCTCGGCATTCTATATCTCGATTCAGGTAAAAAGAGGTCAAATCTCAAGCCCGGGCTAATTATTATTCCTTTATAGGTTATTTGGTCTAATGCGTAAACCGAACCTAGAACAGGTTTATATGGCTTACTTGTTGCTTCCCGTGCAATTGAATCTTCTTTATTTACATATAAATTCCCGCCCCATTCTGATGTATAAACATCATAAAAAGGATTTGATATCCACGGCAAACTATTCATATGCCTGTTCAGTTCAAACAACTTTACATCAAATCCGGCTTTGAACATATGGTTGAAATCTCCTGCATCAATACTTTGTGTGTAGTTCCCATCGAATTGCCAGTAATTACTTTTCCTGAATTCAAAAAATCTCGTATTGCCATGTGTAACAAACGGATAAATTGTTCCCATTTGTCCTGTTATAGGGGAACCATAAGGATTATTCATTCCGGAATAATCTTCTCCGCCTTCGATATATCCTGTAAAAGGATTTACTGCTCTTGATGCCATTTTAAAATAACCATCTGCAGTAATTCCAATAGGTGATTGAGTCTCATATTCATCTATTGTAAGATTTTTACCTTTAACAAATTGATTATCTACATTTAATATCCCTTTATCAACCGGATACCACAAGTCAAAACCTGTAAAAAAGCCCGGGTCAACAACTGGATTTTTTATTTCATCCGGTGTAAGTTTTTTTCCATCCAAATAATCTTCAATAGTATAATTAGGATATAAATTCCTCTTAGACATTTCATCATTATTCGTATTATTCGACACAGTAAATTCATAAAAACTTTTACTTGTCAACTGATGATTAATTCGAGCCATCATATTCATTACCAGTGTATTAAATACTACTTGTTTCGCAACTCTTTCCGGTACTCCGTTTGGTGTGCCGTCGATGACTCCCTGTGTGTTAGCAAACATCCATTGTCTCAACAAAGTTGTATTTCCCGCTTCAAGATTTGAAAGTCCCCACATACCTCCTAATATAAGATAAATATCATTAGATATGCCGAATCTTGTGTTTAAAGATATATTCTTTACCCAGCTTCTGTTATTGGGTAATAAACCAAGATTGGCTGCGCCGGCAGATGGGTTATTCTGGTCAACAGGAGCATATATTTCATAAGTTGCATTTCTGTATTTTTCGTAAGTATATACAGTTGATAAATAAAATGATGAATTGTTTAATACCGGAATCGGACCGCCAACACCGAATTCAAACTTGTTTTGATTAGGTCCCTGTAGCTTGGGACCCGTACCTGTATGCTCGGCGGACAGCGAAGTAACATTGTCATGAATAACAACATCCGAAAGAGCTGACCCCCATAAGGCATCGACATCAGTCCTCCATCTCAAAAATCCCTCGTATTTATCAGTTGTACCGGTTTTGGGAATTGTATTCACAACTCCACCGAGAACATTACCGTATTCTGCCGAAAATGCTCCGGTGAGAACCTGGATTTCATCTGTTGCATAAGAACTAAGCATTGGGAAATATGCAAGACCTCCCAGTCCAAACGCACCCGTGAACTGGCTCCCCATATCGATTCCGTTAATTCGAATTTGAGATTCTGTCTCACGGCTTCCACGAATATTATAACCGTTTCCACTTGCTACTACACCTGCACTTAAAGCAATTACCTGTTGAACACCTTCACGTGCAACGCCGGTTATTTGTTCAGATGTCATTTTACGTTTCGTACCGATTTCGGTATTGTTCACCAATTGTCTTGAACCATATACATTAACTGTTTCAGTCTGTTTAACCTCAGATTTAAGTTTCACATTTATTTCAGTAACTTCATCTGCTGAAATACTTGTAGTTAATGTATATTTGGCATATCCTACTGCCGTCACCTGTATCTGGTACTGGCCTGCATTAATATTAACAATAGTGAATTTCCCGTCTTTTTCTTTGACATAGGTGCCACGTGGTGTGCCCATTACTCTGACTGAAGCACCGATTACCGGTTTACCTTCTTCGTCAACCACTTTACCTTTTAACGTACCGTATAATCCGGCATAAGTGGTAAGTGGAAATATTAAAAAACTAATTAAAAATAAAGTCAATAATTTTCGCATAAAATAAACTCCAAAAATTTATATTAATTTTATCATCTTACTATCGTAATAATTTTCGTTGCTCTCTGCCCGTTGGAATTAATCGTGCAATAGTATGCTCCCTGTGGTAAATCTGCAGTATTAAGCTTAACTGACTGCAGACCTTCGCTGCCTATTCCACTGATTATATTTTTCATTGCTCTTCCCATCAAATCGCTGATTGTTATTTCATACTTTGAGCTTGCCGGTATATTGAAATTGACTTCAACTTTATTATCCGCAGGGTTAGGATAAATGGTATTGAAATATAATGTACCGATGTTATTGTTATTATCTTCTACACCGACGATAGGCGATGGATTCAAATCACTCACCTTATATTGTGCTGCCATAATATAATTCATTTCCTGCGGAATTTCTAAATCCGATACATGAATGCCTGGAGTTCCGTCTGCCTGGTAAGCGAAATACATCCTTCCATCTATCACCTCATCTAACATAGACGGGAACAAGCAGTCGGCAGCATTCGGTGTTATGTCCTTGGGGTCTGACCAGCCTCTGTCATTAGCATTTAATTTATGAGTAAGATAAATATGCCCATAATAAAGGTCGATATTTTGGTCCGGATTATCATCCGAATCAGTACTTACAAACATTGATAAATAATCATCGCCCTTAATACCTGAATAAGCACAATAGATATTATCATTCTCATCTAATCCTAATTGAGGATATCGGGAGAACCCATGACCGAAAAAGAACGGGTATCTCGAAGCATTAGTATTAGGAGGAGGTTCGCTGGTTTTAAATGGGGAGGCGAAAAGCATAATTGGCTGTTGACTTCCTTCATATTGATACGCCAGTCCATAGTAAAAATATGAACCGGACTGATATGTTGTATCGTCGTCAATTCTAACAAGTTGGTCATTTTCAATTCTGCCGTTCCCATGAATATAAGTCGGAATTATATTTATTACAAAATGAATTCTACCTTGTGAATCAATTATCACATCGCATTGCTCACCTGGTGTAGGAACAGTATCAGAAGCGAATCCAACTGTGCCATCGCCATTATTATATAACTGATAATATATTTGATGTCCTGGGCTGAATATTACTGTTGGTTGCGCCCATGTATCCCCATTATCAGTAGATTTTCTATAAACAAAATTACTTTCGCCGTCCCTGTAAGCAACAGCTACCAGATTATCCCGTGAATCTATAGCATAAGAATCGGCACCGGTACCATCAGGCATATTACCATCGAAGGCATCCGCACTTGTAAATAATTTTTCAGCTTCCCAAGTCAAGCCTTTATCCTTCGAGCGTTTATAGCCCACCTGTCCATTTTTTACCTGATTAGCAGTATCATAAGTATAAATCATATGGACATATTCTTTCTCATCGAGAGCAGCACGTGGCCATAAGGTTCTGTCAGGATTAGCAATTATAGTTTTCCAGTCACTCCCACCGAAGGTAGAATTATAAGTAAATTTCATATCTCCATCACCATCAAGTGGATTGTGTGAAGGCGTTGCAGCATGGCCATCTTTAAATTGAAGCATCGTGCACCATCCTGTTCTTATATTTTCTATTCTACTCACCCACAGACTAGCAGGTGAAAAATTATCAGGATTATTAATATCTATTACATCATAGAATGTACCTCTTGTGGGCCAACCATTTAAACCATCCTCATCAGCCATCCAAAATGCCTGTAAGTATTTACTCCCATCATAATCATAATATGCCAACCTATTCGACATCGAGGCATTCGATTGCAAATCATAATATGAATAGCCAAATTGTACACCGGGTAAATCTTTGGGGGCAATCAAAACTTTTGGCGTATCACCTTTCTGAACTTCAGCTGAAGATTTTTTGCAGGACTTTTCATTGCCTGATATTTTTTTTTCATATTGTGATACCAACTTGCCTGTACATGTCAAATTTATTCCAGAAGAAATGAATATATAATTGTTAATTATATATCCTTTGTAGGTTTTATTAAAAGAATAAGGTGAAATTTTATAGACTTTTTGTGCTATAGAATTATTTAAAATAAATACTGCGGCTAATAAAAACAATAAGCCCGCTCTGGTAAAATATCGTAAATACAACATTTGAATCCTCCGATAATTATTTACTAAAAAATTTTAAATTCCATTTTAAGCAATCTTCAAATATAACAATTTCTTTTTGATTGTTATAATTTATTACACCTCATTACTTTCAATTATTTGAATTTACTAATTGTAATTATATCAACAAGTTAAAAGCAATTAAAAGTTAATCTGAAATCCGTAAATTATTGTTGTTGTGGATCTCAATTTTTTATTCACATCTTCTCCCGGTAAGAATGTCTGAAACACTCTTCCTTCGGTTCCGACCGTTACTGAAAATCCATTTAAAAAATTATATTTCCCGAAAAGACGCCCGTAACCCAAGGGTCCGTCATGTGACATTCCAATACCGATTCTTCCTTCCAAAGCCATATCCTGACTCTTGATTATTGACCTTTCATAAAAAGCTGAACCCCAAACAAACTGCTGCTGTCTATTAAATGTAACTGAACTTTCAAACATATCAACACCAATCGGATTAATTAATTCGGCAGTTTCAATTGACTGTGACTTAACATTTTTTAAGCTGTGATATGGCGAAGGCATCACTACATTTTCCTTGTATGCATATTCCGAGTATCCGATTTCAATTCCCATTTTTTCATAATCGTTAATCGAGTATGCAACACTTTGCGAGAAATTGGTGATAGCTAATTTCTCATTATCGTTAAATCCCGTTCTGATAACATCGGTCCCAAGGAATGAGGAAAAAATTATATTGGTTTTATCATTAACGGCTTCTCTCAATGTATTTTCATAATTCAACTTCATCAATTTGATTTCGGACTTGGTATCTTTCGCAATAATATTCTCCGTACTGTTCTTAATAATAATATTATCATCAGTATCTTTATCTAATAGTTTATTCAATTCCACACCGGATGAATTTAGAGTAACAGACGGTTTTAAAACTTCCTTTTTTTCTTCGTTATCAGTTTTAACTGCAATAGGCGGTGCAGGCATCAATTCAGGTTTTGATATTTCTGCTGAAATCCGGTTTTCAATTGGTCGTAACCCGTCATGATTTGTTTCAATACTTCTAATTCCTGCTCCCCCGGCTGTTGACGCAAGTGTGGAACCATCATTATCATGCTTTGATAATATTGCTAAATTTGATACGCCCCTGTTGCGAACAATGCGTTCACCTGAAGCAGTTATATTTTGTAAATTATTATTTTCATTTATTGTTTCATGTTTAGTTGGATTGCTTATAGAATTGGAAAAATTTCCAATTGTATTCAACCAGCCAAGCTGCATATCATCAATTTGAAAAACAAAACTAAAAATGAAAAAAACTATCATTGCTGCAAGCACCTGTGTTCTTCTCCGGAAGAATGGACGTTCAGCAATAATCGGCTGGCTTGCGAGAATCTTCATCAATACAATATCTTCGGTCTGTCTGAAAATATCTTCAGGCGGCTCGATCGATTGCGAATCTTCCTTCATCGCCAAATGTACAGTCACAGCAGAATCGAACTTGTCTCTTGAAAATTCATCCTCGGAAAGCAAATTCCTCAGTAGAACATCTTCCTCGTCAGTCAATTCACTGTCAATATACTTCGATATGTAGTCATCAAGCTCCATAAAGCTCCTCTTTCAATGGTGTCAGTAACTTCCTCATAATTTCTCGTGCCCTGAAAACACGAATCTTTGCAAGCGATAATTCGATATTCAAAATATCTGCAATTTCCTGGTATGAACATTCTTCATATTCCCTGAGCAATAATGCTTCCCTCAATGGTATCGGCAGTATCGCTATCGCTTTTTCGATGCAGTCTTTCAATCCGATATCGGATTCGTTTCTCGATGTTGAAAAGTGAACCACTTCATCGAATTCTTCATGTTCCTTACGGGTTCGAATACTATTTAAGCATGTGTGCCGTGCTATTGTAAAAAGCCATGCCTGAAAATTTTTCCCCCTAAACTCTCTTCTGTGCTCATACACTTTAATAAATATCTCCTGGAACGTATCCTTTGCTGAATCTTCATCTCCCAACATTCTCAGGCAAAACCTATATACTTTTTTATTGTACCGTTCATAAAGCAGATGGAAGGCTTCGGCACTCCCCAACCTTAAATCTTCAAAAGCTCTTTGAAGTCTTTCAGGGTCGTCCATATTTCCCATTTGCTTACTCATAAATCAGCACATTTTATTAAACAGCACTTCTGCTTTCAATCATAAAGACACTTTATTAATAAAAAAAGTTACAACGATGTTTAAAAAAATTTTCAATTTTCAATTTTCAATAAATTTATAATATTTAATTTTCAAATTTGGCTCATAAGTTGTCAGATTATTAGACAGTTAACTTCTAAACCTCAACAACTGCAAATTGAATATCTACAAGCTTCATTTTGCATCCTGCATTTTTACATCTTACATTCTACATTTTCATTCAAAATTTGACACTCAAAATCCAAAATTAATTTGAAATGGGTGTTTCAATCTTAATTTTCACTGTCCTGCAATAGCTTCTTCCCTGAGCTAAGTCATTGTTATATAAAAGGACATCACTACCAACCGGATTAATTTTCAAATTTTCTTTATTAACATTTAATATATTCTGAACTTCGTTGCAACGTCTCATAGCAAGTTCTTTATTATATGCAGCTTCCCCTGTTCTGTCGGCGTATCCCTCGATTGTAACTATTGAATTAGCCATTATTCTTTGTTTTATTTCATTCAAAATTTTCTTGTGGTCCGGTTTAATATTTGCCTTATCATAATCAAATACAATCAATGAAAATCTTTCGATTCTTTTGTCTTCTTTTAATTCATACCTTTTTTTTCTTATTGTCAATTGCTCGATTTTTAACGTTGTTTTTGCATCTGCTGTTTGTTCAATATTATCCTTGGCTGTTAGTTTTATTTCTACTGGTGAATCAAGTTTCGGAATAGGTTCTTTCTCAACCTCCCATAACTGTTTTCCGGGTGCTGTAACTTTTGTTTTATCTGTAGGCAAGTATTTTCTCAGTATATTTCCCGATTGTTCAATTGTTAAATTCCAATCGGCGAGTTCTGCTTCAGAATTTATTATTGGTTCTATCTCAACAATAGGAGGATTCGATTTCTTTTCTATTTCCTTGAGATAAACAGGTTTTAATAAATCGAAGCTCGTCGAACTCAATTCTACTCTCTGATTTTCAATTTGCCCGTCAACAATTGTATTATTACCCGGATTTTCAGGTAAATTTCTATCTTTAAGATTTATTCTTTCAGGTTTTATTCCCCAAATATTCACCAAATATTCTTTGACGGCTTCTGCTCTCTTTTTCGATAATAACTGGTTATTTATTTCAACACCAAGATTTTTATTACAACCCGTGATAGTCAGTTTTTCTTTGGTTAATTTTTTCATCCTGTAACCGACTATATTGAGCAGGTCGGAATAAATATCCATTATATTCCAGTTCAATGAATCCTCGATAAATGAATTTGTCTGGCTTTTTGTTAATAATTTTAAGCCGGATGAATTTAAATCCGAACTTGCTTCTTTGAAAAATATATGTGGCAATAAAGGGAAACCTTCTTCAGTTTCCGTTTCTTCAATAATTATTGTCGGTGTCTTTTGCTTCTCACCATTGGCACTTATTCCATACGCATCTACACTTGCAGCCAGTTTCGGTCTCGGCAATGGTTTCACTGTATCAATAATTTCAATCTTTTTAACCGGAGGCGGCTCGATATGCGGGTAAATCGGGAATTCGATTGAGGCACCTAATTGCAGGTGATTCGCTTTCCAGTTTACGGCTGCCACATTGACCAAACCAGAATAATACTTTATTTCCGGTACAAGATACATATTTCTTCCGATTGGAAGTTCATAACCCAATCCCAGCATTCCAAATAATTGAAAAGCATTTTTACTCGGTATATCAATATTATAATAATCATTTTGAATCAATCTGCCATCCTTAAAAGTCGAATTTTCTGGTGATAATAATTTTTCCATTTGAGTAAATTTTCCGGTAATCATATAACCGGCTTTCAATCCTAAACAACCGAAAAATCCCTTTAAAAATTTTAATTTAAATATCGGTTCCAAACTTATGATATCGATTTTTGAATCTAAGAAGTGTTCAACGATAACATCGGTAACTTCGGTATTCCCATTTCTAATTATTGTGGTATTTGCAATTTTCTTATTTTTTATTGATAAATCAGCCCCAATAGATGAAAAACCTAATCTGGCTTCAATGAACATATTCGGTTCTAATTCATAATCGAATAAAGCACCAACTCCAAAGCCACTGCCAGAGCCGCCTGTAAATCCTTCACTGCAGTTCGGACAAGGCGGTATTTTCCCGAAATCCGCACTATGCAAATTCAAATTATAACTTGCATATCCGCCAATATAATACAACGGCTTTTGGTTCTTTACTAAACTATCGTTACTGTCACCCTGGGCGCTGTCGAAGGGTAAAATAAAAGTAATAACAAACAAAATAATTATTCTAATATTTTTCATTTTTATTCTTCATTTTGAATTTTACATTCTACAATTTTAATTCAGAATTCTAATTGACTACTATAACAGGTACTACAACCTGCCTTGTGGGAGATTTCAGCAATAAATAATAAATACCACTCGATATATTTCCCAATTCAAGATTAAAATGTTCCGATTTATTTGAATCGAGTTTTACATTCCATTCTTTCAAAATATCAGTTCCGCCTGTTAATCCAATTAATTCAATTTTATAATTACCTGTTTCGAGTACTGAAATATCCAGTGTAAGAAATCCATCTGCCGGATTTGGACTCACACTCATTGCCAGAGGACTCCCATGTCTTAATAATCTATCTTGTCCCTCCCTGCAAATCTGAATTTCGAAACTACCATCAATCAAAGTTGGTGAATTCATTGGTTCAGGACTTACAAAATTGAAACTGTACCATTTCAAATCGGTATATGTCGTATCACCCAACAAAGGATACCCGATTAACTCGGTTATAATCGAATCGGTTTTACTCAGGTTTATACCGAACACCTCGATTTTTAATTTATAAAATTTATTGTCCCTTGTCATTGACAATATATTCCCATTAATCATTGATGACGGATAGAATAATGTCGAATCAAATCCAAATTCAGCTGTAAATGAGCAACAATCTATCGAATCATTTGGATTATCCAATCTTCCATATATCGGTATGGTATATCCCGGTAAATCCGGTGGAACGTCTTTTAAATGCGGAAACCACACCAACATTGATTTTGCCGGAGCGCCATCACCATTCACAATCACGCTTACCTCATCATCGCATGATTGAACATGAATACCGAACTTCAATGTGTCTTCATAAAATTTTACCGAATCGGGAGTAAACTGCACGGTTATTACAAGACTGTCTCCCGGCTGTAAAATAGTTAGAGGTATCGGGTCAGGATTGATTTTGAATGAGCCAGTGAATGATATCGGTGTAATTGTTATTGGTATTGTCCCGTTATTTTTCATGACAAGTTTTCGTTCAGCCGTAGTACCTACTGTTACATTACCAAAACTGAGCTGGCTTGGTACAAATAAAATTCCACTCCTCCGCTCGCCTCTTAGAGAGGTTATAACTTCAATTGTATCATTATTCATAAATACAGGAACTAACAATTCAGCTTGTTTAATTCCATCAATAGAACCCTGCGGGTGGAATTGCACATCAATAAAACAGGTATCACCCGGATTAAGTATTTTCGAATATGTGTTTGTATCAAGAACATTAAATAGTGTCTTGTCCGATCCCCTTACATAAGGAGTTGGCAATATTTCGATTGATGTATTCCCGGTATTTGTTACCACAACTGTCATCACTGAATCTTCGCAGGGTGCAAGAACACCAAAATCAAGAGTTATTGTGTTTTCAATATCCCCTACAAGCCCTTCCCCTCTAACATCTGCTATAAGAGAATCGGGGCATGGAATATCAAAAATAAATATTAAATGAGCGGTTTGAATTCCTCCTTTTATATAATTTATACTTACATTAAAATCTTTCGTTCCTCCGTTTGCTGTTATCGTTGCGGTCTGAGGATTCAAGCTGACATTAGGATTATCAATATCCACTCTTAAGACATGTACATCAAATTCACCATTGTTGGTTAATGTAATTGTTTGTGTTCTTATTTCGCCAATCGGAACTCCGCCAAAATCAATTAATGAAGGAGCCGACACTCTTATGCTGTCACTCCTTCCGGTTAATGGCACAACAATATTCGGCATCGTTGGCTCATCTGTGCTAATTGAAAAATCTGCATTCTTGGTCCCTGAAGCTCCTGCAGATGGCACAAACTCAATAATATACATTTCACTTCCATTTGGTTGCAGTGTGTAAGGAACTGTTGTTGGTTCAGTAATAATTCTGAAGAAATTCGGATTAGCTCCTGTAATCTGCCCTCTCGATGTAATGCTTACAGCACCGGTTCCCCTGTTTGTAACGATAATTGTATCAGTTTTTGTCTGGCACATTCCGAGCAATCCGTAATCAATCGAATATTTATTCAATTCAATCAAAGGCATCACAGAATTTCCTTTTATATTGGTATATGCAGTATCAGCACAAGAAAAACCGGGTACTGGAGACGAATTATAAATCGAAAAAGCTAAATATATCGTTGAATCACTTCCCTCAACCGTTGGGGCATACTCGATAAATATTTCAATACTCTCCCCTTTTTTAAGAAGTATAGGAACGGCTGGAACAGAGTTCAGAACTTTAAACGGTGGTAATAGTGGTGGTAAAGTAGTTATAAAAGCATCGCTTGAACCTGTGTTTTTCAAAATCGTTGTCATTGTATCTCGTGTTCCAACTTTAACGTCAGAAAACACAATATCATTTGAGAAAGCAAGGTCTGCTTTCAACCCGAATCCATACATATTTAAAGAATCATAATAAAAATTACATCCCTCACTTTTTATATAAAAAGTTGCATATACTATTGTTTCTGATGTTGGTGTATAAGTTGCATATAACAAACTCGTATCTCCAGGCGTCAAATTCCTTTTACCTACAATTATACCACCAAATTCAGGTGCGCCAACAATAACCGGGTCTAATAAATTTATAGATATATTAGAATTATTCTTTAAAATAAAGGGCGCTATACTTTTCTCACCGATACACATTCCAAAGAATCCAAGAGAATCAACAGGATTCCTGATGAGTATATCCATCAATTCATATTTTATCGAATCAATATTCACTTCATAAGAAATCTGCCAGGGTTTGTATCTCGATTTATAATCGTTATTAAATATTAATAGTGTATCCCTGACAACACCTATCTGACCCTTCTGATAAGTGTATCTTACAATAACCCGCTGTGAATCAGTCGGTGCAACAGACACAACATTAGTCGGTGATATAAGTGAAAATCCACTCCCCGGATTTTTAAATCCAGACGAATCCATTCTTAAAACCAAATTCGCCTTTCCAATATTATAAATCATTATTGTATCATCGTGCGTATTCCCTTCACATCCAACAATCCTGAATGAAATTAATGTATCGCTGTCTATAATCGGGAATTGGGGAACCCTGAATATATTTGCCGATGACTGGGACATTATTGCATTTGGGTCCCACAAATGGTCTGTCATATTTTGCATAGGATTTGTTATATCCTGTACTACAGCAAAAAAGTACAATGAATCATCCCCCGTTAGGTCCATCGGAATTTGCCAATTTGCTCCAGGTGCTACCGGCTGATTAATTGGCTGCCATACACCTGTTTCCGGCTTTATAAAAAAATGTACATTCTCTGCAGGATTCCTGCTTCCTGTTATATTGAATTGCCTGCTCACCCAATTCGATGTATCAGTCGTGGGTCCTCTATATGTTGTTGCCTGGGGAGGTAAAGTTACGGGTCCGAAATTCCATGCAGGATAATCATGCCTGATTCTTCCTGCTCCACCCGGGACGCCACCGCCTAATCCACCCTGAGCCGTTATGAGACCACCGTTTATTGCAATTCTTGTATGTATGGATGCACTACCACCTGAACCGCCGCCGCCATGAGCGCCGTTATCTCCGGTATGGCCTTCACCACCGTTGGCAGATACTATTACATTTGAGATTATAGGTGCATACAATCTTATTGCACCTCCTCCACCGCCACCTGAACCGGAACATTCAATCGAAGCAAAAGGATTCTGCTTTTGAGGATTACCGCTGGCTCCACCCGAGCCGCCCGCAATCGGAACAACCATGCTGTTGCCGTGCATCCTGCCACCATTCTGTGTTCCTGAACTGATCCCATTTGTCGCATACCCTCCCGAACCCCCATTTGTTCTCTGTCGGTATCCGCTTGCTCCACCGAAGCCACCCATCGGGTCATCATTATTCCCATCGGATGTGGCTATGCCTGATTGCCCAAAAGGATGACCGGTTCCACCTCCTGATGCTTCGTAGAAATTTGCAACTTGCTTAGGAGGATATTCTCCATTTATACTGTATCCCTTTGAAGGATTATTTCCTGTTCCAAAACCAACTGATTTGTAATTCCCGCCTCCACCAATCACTCTGTTTTCTCCGCCTTTGCCTCCCCCGGTAAAACCATCACCTCCATCATCACCTGATGAGCCGCCAAAATTGACATCACAAAATCTTCCACCTCCGCCCCCGCCGCCGGGTCCTCCATTTCCACCATGTCCACCTGCAGATATTTCACCGTCAACTGTTATTTTGGTGTTTGTTCCACCTTCCACTTTTCCTAAAGATAATAATACAAATGGGAGGTACGCTTCATTTGCTGTTGTTGCAGGGTCACAGTCAACCGTTGAAACATTATAACTTACATTTGCCAATATCAACGAATCAACTATCATTGCACCTCTTCTCGACCTTCTTCCGAGCGCTCCCGAACCCAAAGTCCAATGAGCTATACCTGTCGCATCCCCAATGTGATATGGATTCACAATATAAAATGTGTCTATATTCGATGACACTCCCAAAACAGTTACTTTGAACGGAATTTTGAAATTTGAAGTGAGCAGCTCCCAATCCCACGAATTCGGCTGCACTGATGGATGAATAAATACCTGTGATGAAATCATCCTCCCACCCCAGCTTACTATTATAGGACCGAAAATTATTTTCTGTGTGTCTGCAGGATTCGCACACTCAAGCCGGACAGGGTCACCTGGATTATTCAAAAACACTCCGTCCATTCCGAAATTCAGTGCCGATAAAGGTACATTATCGGGGTCAAATGGACAAATTATATCAACATACACATTCATACCGGGAGCTCCAATATCGGGTATTATATATGATATCTTCGGCTGCGATAATAATAATGATGAAATTAATATCAACAGAATTGATGTCAGTAGTAAAAACTTTTTCATAAAAGTTCCTTTATTTATTTCCTATTTTTTCTAATTCAAAGATTTAATTTAACAACTATTTTAAAAGAATACAATCATTATTATTTATTGTTAATTGTATAAAAATCATAGTGGCTTGGATTTTGCTAATTTTGTAATTATAATTACTGGTGCAAAATGAAAATAATTGAAGCTATTGATAAATTCATTGATTATTGCAAAGTTGAACGCAATTATTCAGTCCACACTATTCGGAGCTATAATTTGGCTCTGGGGCAGTTTACTGCTTATCTTGAAAATGAATATTCGGAAATTCCTTCACTTGAAAAATTAACTACAAATGACATCAGACCATTTCTCGGCTGGCTCCATGATAATGGTAAAGACAAATCTTCTCTCAAACAAAAAATATCGGCTGTAAAATCATTCTTTAAATTTTGTCTGAAAAAAGGAATCGTTGAAAGAAATCCTGCGGCATTGGTAATTACTCCAAAAACGCCAAAACGACTCCCGTCATTTCTTCTCGAAAATGAAGTAACGGAATTATGCAAACAATTCAATCCCGACATTGCTGAAGATTCGAGAAATCTTGCCCTGATTGAATTGATTTACAGTTCCGGTTTGCGTATCAGCGAGGCACTACAACTGAATATTAACAATATTAATTTTTCTGCGAAATCTGTCAGGGTTTTTGGTAAAGGAAGGAAAGAACGCGTTGTCCCTATTGGCTCCAAGGCATTGCAGGCATTGACTAATTACATTAATAAAAGAAAAGAATTGTCTGACAAAATTGAAGATAAATCTCTATTCATTTCAATTCACGGAAAAAGATTGAGTTCGGTAGCGGCTTATCGAATTATTAATCATGCTATGAAGGGAATAACTGAAGCCAAGAGGAAAAGCCCTCATGTACTTCGTCATTCCTTTGCCACTCACATGCTCGACCATGGTGCTGATATTCAGTCGGTCAGCGAAATGCTCGGGCATGAATCACTCTCGACAACCCAGATCTACACACATGTTTCCGTTGACCGTTTAAAAGAAGCATATAAAAAAGCACACCCAAAAGCCTAATCAATTACGAATTACGAATTATGAATTACGAATGAAAGTCATTCCTGCGAAAGCAGGAATCCATTTTTCCCGCTTTGAAAAAGGAGGATTTAACATATCTTTAAACCACTCTCCATTCCCTATTCCCTAATCCCCTACATTCTAAATTCCTACTGCCTGATTAAACATTTTACTCTTACCCATTTATTTACGAATTTTGTATCATTGATAATTTACAATTTAGGTTATGAAAAAAATCAAGGTCTCAGTTATCGGCTCCGGTCATCTCGGCAGCATTCACACAAGATTATGGAAATCTACTCCTAACGCCGAATTAATCGGTTTATATGATACCGATTCTCAAAGAGCATACAAAATTGCAAATGAAAACGGTATCAATATTTTCAATTCATTAGATAATGCAATTCAATCTTCTGATGCCGTTACAATTTCAGCACCGACAACATTCCATTACGATATCGCTGAAAAGTGCATTGAGAGCGGAGTTCACTGTCTTATTGAAAAACCTATCACATCCACTTATAATGAAGCAAGAAAATTAATCGAACTCTCAAAAAATAAAAATCTCGTCGTGCAAGTTGGACATGTAGAGAGATTCAATCCCGCACTGATGGCATTGAAAGATTACAATCTCAATCCTATGTTCATCGAAGCACACCGTCTCAGCCAGTTCAAGCCGCGTGCTATTGACGTTTCCGTGATTCTCGATTTGATGATTCACGACATTGATATAATGCTCTGGCTCGTCAAATCTAAAGTCGAAAAAATTGATGCCAACGGCGTTGCTGTGCTGACAGATACACCCGATATAGCTAATGCCAGAATCAAATTTGAAAACGGTGCTGTTGCTAATCTCACTGCATCCCGAATATCTGCTAATCCGATGAGGAAGCTTAGAATGTTTCAAAGCAATGCTTACATCTCAATTGATTTCGGAAACCAGGAAGTCGAGGTATTCAGACTTTTGGATGTGGATGAAACTGCTGAAGGCAACGCAATTCCCGCAAACATGCTCGGTACACTCGAAGCCGGATTAACAAACAAAAAAATCGTTTTCGAAAAACCTTTAGTTCCTGAAATCAATGCCATAGCAGAAGAACAGAAATCATTCATAGAAGCAATTATCAATGGCTCACCTGCTGCAGTCAGTGCCGAAGAAGCCGCAGAAGCACTCAGAATCGCTGAATTAATATCCGAGCAGATTGGGTAAAAAAATAATTTTGAATGTTGAATTTTGAATTTTGAATTGTGGTTAAATTTATTTGAAATTATATAACAATTCTATCGCATAGCGATTATATGTCTATAGAAAAAGCAAAATCCCGCCACCCATACTTATCCCGTAGGGATAATATAACAATTCTTCTCAAATCACAAATCGTTTATCTTTGCTCTTAAATCATGTTTGTCATTCTGAATTTATTTCAGAATCCATAGCGTATAACCTCTATTATCCCATAGCGAATATAAA